>WTFG01000020.1 GCA_009835005.1 Flavobacteriaceae bacterium Ap0902
GGTGATGGTATACCAAATTACAAAGAAATGATTGATGGAGTAGATCCATTAGCCGATGATGATGGCGATGGCGTTCCAAACTATCAAGATCCAACATACCCAGGATTTGTAGATGAGAACGGAGATGGAATCAATGATAATTTTGATACAGATGGAGACGGACAACCAGACTTCTTGGACATAGACTCAGATAACGATGGAATTCTAGACTCAGTAGAAGCGGGAGTAGATCCAGAGAATCCAGTAGATACCGATGGAGATAGTGTGCCAGACTACTTAGACTTAGACTCAGACAATGACGGGATCAATGATGTAGACGAAGGGAACCCAGATGCAGTAGATGCAGACGGAGATGGAATGGTAGATGGGCCATACGGTGACAATGGATTAGCAGACTCATTAGAAAATGGAGATGACACCTTTGGTGCAACTGTAACACCACCAGTGGATACAGACAATGATGGTACCCCAGATTATCTAGATACAGACTCTGATGGAGATGGAACACCAGACTCAATTGATACAGACCCATACGGAAACGGAGACGTACCACAAAGTCAAGATCCATCAGCTGATGCAGATGGCGACGGAATTGTAGATGATATGACCGATACAGATGGAGATGGTATCATGGACAGTGTAGATGGAAGACCAAATGAATTTGGAGATGCCATAGTAATCTGTGAGATATCACCCAATATGGGAACTACCAACATTAAATCGACACAAGTAGGAATCTCTACATTGAATAGAAATAATGAAGAATGGTTAACAGCTAACAATCAGTTAGGAGCGTACATTGTATTAGAATCAAGTGAAAAAGGGTTTGTAATACCTCGTTACCAAGCGACTGCTGATATTGAAACAACTATTGGTGCAGATACCAATGCAGGCGTAGAAGAAGGAATGATCGTATGGGATAATGAGGCTAATTGTTTGAAGATGTTCTATGACAACACAGGAGATGGAACTATGACCTGGAACTGCATTTCTAATGATACATGCACTAATACCCAACCTTAATTTTAATCCAATAAACAAAAATAGAACAATGAAAAAGTTTATATATACAATTACAGCCCTGTTGGCATTCGCAATCAGTGCGAATGCCCAAGTGGGTATCGAGACAGAAGACGTATCAGCAAAAGCTATTTTAGACTTTCCAGGAGATGGAGTAAGTACCTATGCAGATGGAGGGATTTTGTTACCTTATGTAGCAGATCCAGCGACTGCAGGTTCAGAATCAGGAACATTGATATATAATGCAACAGATGGAGCAGTATATGTGCAAGACAATGCCAATAGTTGGGTAGCCATCACCGGTGTTCCAAGTGATGTAAATAACATAGCGAGTCATGACGTAGCACAATTTGGAGAAAATAGTGCGGAGGGTGCTGTTATTAACAACACAGGAATTGATGCTACAGCAACAGGAGTACTTGTTTTAGAGACGGCAGATAGAGCTTTGGCATTACCTAAAATAAATGGTGTGGAAACGTTGGAGTCACCAAAAGCTGGAATGATGGTTTATGATGTCAAAAGAAAAGCCTTAGCCATTTTCAATGGTGAAGTGTGGACATTGAGAAATTAATTTAAGCAACTCAAATAAGTTTAATTCATAAATTATTGAAAGCGCTGCCTAATGGTGGCGCTTTTTTTGATGATCAAATTTGAAATATTTCTAATGGTGCAAAACTAAAATAGTCGCTCCC
>WTFG01000021.1 GCA_009835005.1 Flavobacteriaceae bacterium Ap0902
CAGCACAGTATTGACCCCATCGTATTTTTTAAAATCTGTTTAGTAGGTTATTTAAATAATATCATTAGCGATAGAAAGCTTATAGAATATTGCTCCGACAGTTTATCCATCCGTTTGTTTTTAGGCTATGATATAGATGAAACACTTCCTTGGCACAGCACCATCAGTAGAACTCGACAATTGTATGAAGAAGATATTTTTGAAGAAGTTTTTCAGTATGTATTAAACAAATGTATAGATGCTGGGTTGGTGCAAGGAAGCACCCAATCCATAGACTCTTGCTTTGTAAAAGCGAATGCCTCCATGGATAGCCTAGAGTTCAAAGTACCCGAGCAAGAGCTGGATGATTATTTAAAAGAGGTACGACACTTCAGTTCCATAGACAAAGACCAAAACCCTAAACGCAAAGTTAAACACAACAAAGCAAGAAAGGAACAAAGAATTATAAAAGCAGATAAACATACACTAAAATCCATAGCGACTCGCCAGAAGAAATGGAGCAGAGAACAAGATCAACGACCAGGCGCAAAGAACAAAGGCAGTAAATACACCAGTAACAAGACCCATTATAGTCCCGTAGATCCCGATGCAAGAATCAGTGTAAAGCCAGGCAAAGCAAGGAAACTAAATTACTATGCACAAATGGGCGTAGATAGCGATTACCAGATAATTACAGCCATTAAAGCCGACTATGCAGATCAAAAAGACAATCAATGCCTTCAAAGTCTAACAGAACCAATCATAAAGAACCTATCATCTAAAGCAATAGAGATAGAAAACCTATTAGCAGATGCAGGTTATAGTAGTGGAGAAAACTATGCATGGTTAGAAGATAAAGGGATTAAATCCTATATACCACCCCATGGCACCTACAAAGGAGGGCCAGAGAACTTCACCTATCACAAAGAAGGCAATTACTGGGAATGTCCAGAAGGAAAACACGTTACCTTTAGAAAACAAAGAATTGAGAAAGGAACTCTAAAAGACCTATACTTAACCAAACGAAGTGACTGCAAAGGCTGCCCATTGAAAACCGCATGTATAGGCAAGCAACATGAGAAGAAGATCATGATAACAGCCTACAGAGAACACTATGAGCGCAATAAGGAAAGACTAAGGAAAAGACCAAGACATAAAACAGAAAGGATGAAGACCATTGAGCCTGTTTTTGGAACGCTCACGAACTTTTTAGGAATGTACAAAGTAAATACCCGGGGCATCCAGCAAGCCAATAAATGCATGCTGATGGCAGGAGCCGTGTTCAACCTTAAAAAGCTACTCAAATATGGAAGGAAACCGCTAAAAAGTGTGGCAAAAGCCAATAAAATCACACAAAAAAGCAGAGAAGACCTTGTGTCAAAAACAAATGCGTTTATACGCAAAATAATAAGCGATGTAAGTCCCTATAACTTTTCAAAAACGATCTTAAATTAAGATAAATCCAAAAACGCAAACCTCTTAAAAAGCCTTAAAAGAAGTCGAGTTATAGATTAAGACTTAGATTTAGGTGGATTTAGG
>WTFG01000022.1 GCA_009835005.1 Flavobacteriaceae bacterium Ap0902
TGGCGGCGAAGAAGGCAATGTGTACACCAAGGAGCAAGTAGATAGTAAGATTGGAGGCAAAAGCCTAGCCAATGCTAACCAAGCAATCCCAAGTGGTGAAGTGAGAGAAATTGACACTACGGGGGCTAGATTAGACATTAAAGGCTTGGAGAACAAAACAAATGACGGTTCTTATGCCGAAACATTGGTTGTTAATGGGGATGGCACTATTGGAAAGAAAGACATTGCCAATATTATTATTTGGAACGAAGAAACCACACCGCCAAACGATAACAACATTTACATAAAAAGGGTAACATTATGAGTTTAGAACTACATAATGCTTGTTTATACGGATGGAGAAATAGGCATTTATATGCTAATGGTGAAAGAGTTTACCCACCAAAAGGGCATCCTTTTGATTTCAAACATTTTGATAGAATTTACGCTTTCTATTCGGCTTTAATACCTGAATTAGATTATTCTAAAATTTTTACAAGAATTGAAAATGACAATTATGAAATTTACACCCTTAAAAATAGGTTAGGCTATAACAATTTTAAAATAACTCTGACATACGCAAAGCCTTACAAACACATAGACAATGCAGGAAATAAATGCATTTACATTGAGCATGCCTATAAAAATGATAGCTGGAATAGAAATTTTAAAATTTTAGATTGTCGGATGAATAGCTCTGAATCCTATGTCGATAGGAATTACCACGCAACCAATGCGCCGCAGTTTTTAAACACAAAACCAAATCACGCACTACTTACTTTCACATTCAAATTTTATAAAGAAAATGATGCTGTTGACAAGGAAAGAAAGATGCTTTTTTTTAAACAAAAGTTTTGGATAACTAATCAAGGCTATTATGAGGCAAGCATGTCAAGCCCTAGTGATTTTGACTTAGCAGTAAAATTGAGTGAATTTAACGCAGACGACAAGTTTATAACTATCATCATGACAACAAACAAAATCCACATCTATTTAGATGGTGTTTTGGCTTTTGAAAAAGAAATTTCACGTGAAATAGAAACTTTTAGAATAATAAATCAAGCAAATACCTCTATTCTACTATATGAGGCAATGACATACACCACAGCTCATTTAAGCTCAACAGAAATAGAGCAAATGAAATTGGATGTTTTTTCCAGAATTAATTCACAATTAAAATAATATGAAAACAAATATAAACTTAGAAGAAAAACAAGACCTTTTTAATGGTGTATTTCATCATCAAATTAGTGATCATCCAAAGTCTGGATTAATTAGAGTAATAGATTATTTTGGTGCCAACATCTCTGAAAGATATAAAGAGATATCTCACGATGCAGACATACAATTTTTTACACACGAGGGAGAACATCTGCCAGAATTTACACATAGAGTAAAACAGAGAGGAAGAT
>WTFG01000023.1 GCA_009835005.1 Flavobacteriaceae bacterium Ap0902
GACACTATCCCATAAAGTGTGTAAGTTAAAAAGTCATAGGCTTGGATTTATAATCTAAGTCTATCTTCAAATATAAGCATAAATTGGTTTAAAATCACGCCCCAATTTCTAACGGGCATAGACCATTTTTTAGTTGCTTCTCTCAGTGCTAAATATACTGATTTGTTTACTGCCTCATCCGTAGGGAAAGACATTTTATTTTTGGTGTACTTTCTTATTTTACCATTGAGGTTTTCAATTAAATTGGTGGTGTAAATGATTTTTCTGATTTCAATAGGAAAGTCAAAGAATACGGTTAATTCCTCCCAATTCTCTCTCCAAGACTTGATAGCGTATCCGTATTTAGACTCCCACTTTTGGGCAAAATCCTCTAATGCAGCTTCTGCAGCCTGTTTGGTAGGTGCAGTATAGATTAACTTCATGTCAGCTGTAAAGGCTTTTTTATCCTTCCATACCACATATCTGCAAGCGTTTCTAATTTGATGAACGACACAAATTTGTGTTTGAGATTGTGGAAAAACAGTTCGTATGGTTTGTGTAAAGCCATTCAAATTATCGGTTGCTGTAATGAGTATATCTTCTACACCACGGGCCTTTAAATCAGTTAAAACACTCATCCAAAAACTAGAACTTTCATTCTTACCAAGCCACATTCCAAGGACTTCTTTCTTTCCCCTACGATTTAATCCTACCGCTAAATAAATAGTCTTATTAACTACTTTGGAGTTCTCTCTGACTTTGAATACAATACCATCCATCCAAACGATTAAGTATAGATCATCTAAAGGTCGATTCTGCCAAGCTACCATCTCAGTAGTAACTGCGTTGGTAATACGAGAGATCGTAGAGGTAGAGACATCAAAGTCATATAGTTCTCTGATTTGTTCCTCTATATCACTCACACTCATGCCTTTTGCATAAAAGGATATAATAATATTTTCAAGTCCTTCTATAATATTATGTCTTTTTGGAACCAAGGCTGGCTCAAAACTTCCATCTCGGTCTCTGGGAACCTTAATTTCAGCTTCACCAAAAGAGGACTTTATCTTCTTCTTTCCATGACCATTCCGGTAATTACCATCCTTGGTTTTATCATGTTTCTCATGGTCTAAATGTGCATCCAGCTCCGCATTAAGCATGTGCTCAACAGCCCGTTTGTGCATTTGTTTAAAGAAACTTGTTAGATCTTCTCCGTTCTTAAAGGATTTGTAAAACTCCTTGTCGTTTAATAATTCTTCTTTGTTT
>WTFG01000024.1 GCA_009835005.1 Flavobacteriaceae bacterium Ap0902
TATGTATTCTAAATAATTCCACATATTTTATTTTGTTATATATTCTTTTATGACTGGTGTTATAACGGCTTTGTAAACTACTTGTGCCTTTTTACCTTGTGCTATCTTGATTATATCCTCTAAAGTTTGATTCACTATAGCAGAAGTTTCCTCTTTTTTCAAATCATTATTCTGTTTATAAATTGAATAACCAAATAACGAGAATACTACTACAAATTCTAAAAAATAAAACATATCTAATTAAAATGTTCTATTATCCAATCAATGATAGATTTTCCGTTTCTCAAATTATATAAAATGAAAATTTCTAAAAGTACAAATGGTAAAAAACTTCTAATTTTATTTCCTGTTCCTATATCAATTTTTCCACTAAAATAAACTAACCAAAATAAATATATTACAATAACTTGAAGTATTATGTATTCTAAATAACTACACATATTTTATTTAGTTAAATATTCTTTTATTACTGGTGCTATAACGGCTTCGTAAACTGCTTGTGCTTCCTTACCTTGGGTTATCTTGATTATATCCCCTAAAGTTTGATTGACTATAGCAGAAGTTCCCTCTTTTTTCAAATCATTATTCTGTTTATAAATTGAATAATCAAATAAGGAAGATACCACTACAAATTCTAAAAAATAAAGCATATCTAATTAAAATGTTCTATTATCCAATCAATGATAGATTTTCCGTTTCTCAAATTATATAAAATGAAAACTTCTAAAAGTACAAATGGAATAAAAAGTCTTATTTTACCTCCTATACTCAATTTAGATTTACCGCTAAAATATTCAAACCAGAACCAATACAAAAAAATTAATTGAAAAATTATAAATTCTATAATATACCACATTATTATTTAGTTAAATATTCTTTTATGACTGGTGCAATCATAGCTTCATAAGCTGCCCTAGCTTGTTTTCCTTGCTTGGATTCAATAACTCTTCCCACAACTTCATTCACTAAAGTTGACGTCCCTTTTTTCTTTAAATCACTATACTGTCCAGTTTCTTGTGCAATTATAGCTTCACCAATTAAAGTGTTTCCATTGATAACTCCAGACAATGCTGCCGTTGCAGGGTGTCCCGTATAGGCAGCTACAACATCCACCGGATAACCCATGGTTTCTAAAGCATTTCCTAACTTGTTATCTTTTATAGCGTTAACTTTATCTAAACTAAATGCTCCAATATTTTTATCA
>WTFG01000025.1 GCA_009835005.1 Flavobacteriaceae bacterium Ap0902
GATTTAGTAAAACACGTTTTAGAGAACGGAATAGATAAAGATGATAGAACAGGCACGGGAACCAGAAGTGTTTTTGGATATCAAATGAGATTTGATTTAAAGGAAGGTTTTCCTTTGGTTACAACCAAAAAACTTCATGTTAAATCCATTATTCATGAACTTTTATGGTTTTTAAACGGTGACACCAACGTTAAATATCTACAAGATAATGGTGTCAGGATTTGGAATGAATGGGCAGATGAAAATGGTGAATTAGGACCTGTCTATGGTAAGCAATGGCGTAGTTGGAGCAAACCTAATGGTGAAACACTGGATCAAATTAAACAAGTTATAGATCAAATAAAGAATAATCCCGATTCTAGACGGATGATGGTTTCTGCTTGGAATGTAGGAGAATTAGAGGATATGGCACTCATGCCTTGTCATGCGCTGTTTCAATTTTATGTGAATAATGGGAGGATATCTTTACAATTATACCAGAGAAGTGCAGATATCTTTTTAGGAGTTCCCTTCAATATTGCTTCTTATGCTCTATTATTACAGATGGTGGCGCAAGTTACAGGTTTACAAGCAGGTGAGTTTGTCCATACCTTAGGGGATGCTCATATTTATAAGAACCATTTTGAGCAAATGAAGTTACAATTAACCAGAGAGCCTAGAGATTTGCCTACCATGGAAATCAATCCAGAAATTAAGGATATATTAAACTTTAAATTTGATGATTTTAAATTAA
>WTFG01000026.1 GCA_009835005.1 Flavobacteriaceae bacterium Ap0902
GTTTCTTACTCTCGAAACATAATTTGTTCCAGATTGAGCATATCCATACCCTCCATATTTTTCAGAATACGAATAAGTATAATTGTTTACTGACACTTTTGTTTCTTGCCAAGTAACAGTTCTACCTTTAATTTTTTCAGAGCGGTTAATCGTTGCACCTGTGTTAGCACTTTTGAAATCTTCCCACTCTAATCCCTCTAGTTCTACTCCATCAACCACCCTATTCTCACTAAAATTATATGGACTTTGGTAACTGTAATCCTCTGCCAATGGATCCACAGACATAAACCTACCTAAAGCATAATCATAATTTCGCCATTTAAAACTATCCCAGTTTAATCCCAACTCGTCTTGGCGTTCTTGTCCTTGATACATAAACTTATAATCAACTTCCTCTTTCTTTACACCCATAGGCCTTGGGGTGGAACTAATGCGCTTGTATTTGCGGATGCCAGTGTTATAATCTTGGTGTTTTAAGCCAAAGGGGTAATAATTGTTTTCTTCTAAAATCTCTTTTATCATTTGCCCAGATTTGGGGTCGTTATAATTGGCTATAACGCCATCTTTGTTGGCGTCTGTGTAACTGAGTCTAATATTGCCCAAATGGTCTTTGTAATGATAGACATAGTTATAGATATTGTGATTTCGCTGCTTTTTGGCATCTATATAGCCTTCTGGCTGGTGTATAAATACCAAGGC
>WTFG01000027.1 GCA_009835005.1 Flavobacteriaceae bacterium Ap0902
TCGGATATAACCCACACCCACGAATTAAAGGAAAAGTAGCAGTATAAAAACCAATAATACATGAGTTTCAAAACAGAATTAAAATTAAAAGGAATAAACATTACAGATAAAGAAATAGAGCAGTTAAGACAATTAGCATCGCAAGAAAAAAGAATGGATGTAGCCATTAAGGTCAACGAGCTAAATGAAACAGGCTTTTTCTCAACATTAATAATGGTCACAGCCTTAGCGAGATCATTAAACGAGTTAATGTATGGCATAGATGAGAGTAATTTAAAATTCAAGTTAAAACAAGACTTTAAAGCTTTAAAAAGATTGACGGGTAAAGTCTCACAGCAATTTGAGAAACAAAACAAGCAAAATAAGGACTTGATGCATGGGTATATGTTATATTCAGATGATTTTAACGAACTTATTTATTCTCACATGGATAGGATTAATGAAAACACTAGAAAAGTATCATTAAGGCACAATATTTAAGAATAGGAAACATTGCGCAATTCAAGAATAGTGAAAAGGAATTCGTAAAGATTACGGGAATCACAGATC
>WTFG01000028.1 GCA_009835005.1 Flavobacteriaceae bacterium Ap0902
TGGAATTTTATTTCTGTGGGGAGATTGAGATGGTTGTACTGGATTTCACATATTTAAGTTTGATTCAAAAACTCTATTATCTTATCAATGATAGATTTTTCTTTTATCAAATTGTATAAAATGAAGATTTCTAATAATTGGAATGGTAAAATAAGTCTTATTTTACTTCCCATACTTAATCTTTTAGAATGTTTAAAATAAAAAAAATTAAATAGGTAAACTATGATTATTTGAAAAACTACAAATTCTAAAAAATAAAGTTTATTATTTGGTGGGTTAATATATTCTACTATCCAATCAATAATTGATTTATTAACCATTAAATTTCTCAGAATAAAAACTTCTACGATAATAAAAAAAAGTATCATTCGAATCTTATCGGCCTGGCTTATCTTTATACTTTTAAAATAAATAAACCAAAATAAATATATTACTATTAATTGAAGTAT
>WTFG01000029.1 GCA_009835005.1 Flavobacteriaceae bacterium Ap0902
CGATAAAAATATAGGTGCTTTTAATTTAGATAAAGTTAACGCCATAAAAGATAATAAATTAGGGAAAACATTAAATGCTATAAGTTATCCGGTGGATGTTTTTGCGGCTTCTACAGGGCATCCTGTACTAGGGGGTCTTTCCTATTCAACCAAAGCATATAATATTATTGGAGAGGGTATAATAGGAATGGATACTGGACAGTTTAAGGATTTTAATAATCAAGTATTATCAAATGCAATGAACTTTGGTGGTTCTACTGCAATTAAGCATTATATTGGAAAAGAGGCTCAGGCTGTTTATGAAGCCATTATTGCTCCTCTAATTAATGATAGAATAAATAATTAATATGTGGAATTATTTAGAATACATC
>WTFG01000003.1 GCA_009835005.1 Flavobacteriaceae bacterium Ap0902
AACGTTTTATAAACTAATTATTCTAAATCGAATTTAAAATCCTTAAATAACGTAAACCCACTAGAATCTCCGATTTCATTTCCAAATTCTACAGAAGTTACATAATCATTTGGGTTTAAGCCATGGTTTTTAATTAAATAATCTATAAACACCATCAAATCTAAATGTCCAGATTTTCTGGGATCTTGCCGAACAAAAGCATAATATTGCCAATCTTGTTGCCATTCTTCTTTTTTTAGATATCCACTCATCACATCATACGCTCCAAAATCAGTGACTAACTCACCCACTTTCTTGCCATAGGAATTAAAATCATAATGATCTTCCCATACCATAATTTCTGTGGTAATATTATCTTTATTAGCAGGTAGTGTCTCATTTAACCAAATATCAACAGCTAAATTATAAGTTTTATGCTTAACATAAATTTCCGTATCAAAATCAACAGAAAGATGATTAATAGTGTTAATTTGTTTTGGCAAACCATTCATTCGGGCTAAATCATTTCTCCACGGCCCAGGACCAACCCTTATAGATGGATAGCCGATAACACCTTTGGCATGATTTGGGACACTCCATTTCCAACCAAAACGCTCTCCTTTAGAAAAAGTGCATAAGGCTGCCGAATCCTTCTTCAAATTTGCTTCTCCCCACATATTATTAAGCACAACATAAGCGTTATGCTCATGCTGGGTGTTCTTCTCACAATTCACAATATCTGCGTTTGATTCCAACGCCTTTGCCTCCTGAGAGCGCAATGCCATGACCTCTTCCATGGTTAATCCAGCATTTAATGCTGGTTTGCAAGATGAGCCAATCACTAATAAAGTGAAAATAATTATTAGATTATTCCTCATTATTAGAATCGGCTGAATCCTTGTCAAAATCTAACGAAACTGAATTCACGCAATAGCGTAAGCCTGTTTCTGTGGGACCATCATTGAATACATGACCTAAGTGAGAGCCACAATTAGCACACAAAATCTCCATTCTAATCATCCCATGCGATCTGTCTAATTTCTCTACTACTTTGCCTGGAATAGCTTTGTCAAAACTTGGCCAGCCACAATGGGCATCAAATTTAGTTTCTGATTCAAAAAGTGGTTCTCCACAGGCATTGCACTTATAGATTCCATCCTCAAAATGCATATTATATTTACCCGTACCAGGGTGTTCTGTTCCTTTTTGGCGCAGAACGAAATATTCTTCATCAGATAGAATTTGTTTCCATTCTTCTTCCGATTTATTCAAATTAAAATTTTCTTCTTTTTTCATTTCTTTAGACTCTTTGGTATTGTTATTATCAGAACTTACTTGGCTTTTACAAAAAGTAAGTATGCATAGCATCCCTATTATTAAAAGTATTTTATTCATTATAATTTGATCGATAGAATTCAAACGCTGCAGAAATCAATTTATCATTCACAACATAGGTTTCAAAAGAGGCATTTCCTATTTTATCTAATAGGATGAATTGCACCACACCATTCTCATTCTTTTTATCATATTGTAAGTAATTCAAAATTTGTTCCGATTCTGGTAAATCACGTTTATCATAAAATTGATGAATCCCTTTCCAGATTTTTGTAAAATCTTTCTCTGGCAAAATTTGCATTTCTTTGGATATAAAAGATTCTAATAATAGACCTAAAGCCACAGCCTCTCCATGCGTAATTGCTATATCATTATCTAAATACCAACTCTCTAATGCATGTCCTAAAGTGTGTCCTGCATTCAATATTTTTCTTAATCCTTGCTCTGTGGGATCTTGTTCTACAATTTCTTTCTTAATGCAAACTGATTGTTTAATTAAATCTACCCATTTATGTGATTCTAAATTATTTATATTAACTAAATCAAACCAATGGTTAAAGGACTTAATTAATCCATGTTTTAACATTTCTGCCAATCCTGATAGCAGTTGATTTCTAGGTAATGTCTCTAAGAATTCTGGTAAAATAACCACCATCTCTGGTTGAGTGAAAGTCCCTATTTGATTCTTGGAATGAGCCAAATTAATCCCCGTTTTACCCCCAACAGAGGCATCTACCATCGCCAACAAAGAGGTAGGAACATTAATAAATTTAATACCTCTTTTAAAAGTGGACGCAATGAATCCCCCAAAATCTGTCACGACACCACCCCCACAATTTATCACAATACTGTTCCTATCTGCCCCTAATTCTAATAAACTTTGCCAAACTTGATGGGCTACTTCTAATTCTTTGGCAGATTCCCCAACTGGGATTTCAATAATTTCAATATCATCTACGGCTTCTAAATCTGCTAATAAAACGGGTAAACAATATTCATGGGTATTGCCGTCTACTATTAAGAAAAACTTCTGCTTCTTATGATGCTCTATGAATTTATTAAGTTTAGAAACATCAGAAAAGTATATAGGTGCTTGCTCCATAGATTAAGTTTTATCAAATGTAACAAAATCATTTGATAGCAATCATTTTATACCCCGTGGTCAGGCACCTTATAGAGATATATAAACTCCCAAATATCTATTTATAAATCATTAAGCTCGCAGTAGATTATAAATAATGTCAAACTTTATAGGATCAAAGTTTCTATGTGAATATTATATAGAAATATTAGATAATTTTGAGTGTACTTATTCTTGAAAATATGCTTGACAACCTTTAAAACTCTTGACAAAATGGCATCTTGTCATTTTGCAGCTTCTCCCTTTAAATACACTTTGAATTCCTCTAGACTCATAGACTTAATATCTGATTTATCTGCATAAATGCTCTTTCCATCCCCTAAGTCAATACGCATATTATATTTATGAATCTTGAAATAATAAGATTTCTCATCCAAATAATTTAAATTAATTTCTTGCCTGATTAAATTATCTAATTTTCTGAACGCTTCTTGCAGTTTATCTTCTTCTAAAATTTGATTAATCCTAGTTTGCAAATATTTGCGGTAAGTGCTAACATTCCCATTCTCTTTGACCACACCTCCATTTAATTTATGAATAGCAATATCATTTTTCTTCTTTGGGTTAAATTCAAAGATATACAGCGAATGTGTTGGCGATTTGTAATAAACAGATTCTGAGTTACCATCATAATTGAATTCTTCTAAATCCAAAGACGATACGAGCTTATTTAACTTATTGTAGTCTTGCATAAAAATATTGTACTATTCATAATAAAAAAGCACCTACATAATCAATGTAGATGCTTTAATTAACTTAATAAGTGATCGCGGAAGGATTCGAACCTTCGACCGTCTGCTTAGAAGGCAGATGCTCTATCCAGCTGAGCTACGCGACCATTATTATTTTAAACTAAAATTCCCTTGGTTTTATTTACATAAAACAAAGGGAGTTAGTCGGGATGGCAGGATTCGAACCTGCGACCTCCTGGTCCCAAACCAGGCGCGATGACCGGGCTACGCTACATCCCGAAATTATTTCTAATTCCTTTTTTACTTGCGGAGAGACAGGGACTCGAACCCTGGCGACGGTTACCCGTCGACAGATTAGCAATCTGCTCCGTTACCACTCCGGCACCTCTCCTTATATTTTGTACTCCCCCCGATAAGGAACTATATATCTCAAAGAGCGGATGCAAATATAAAGAAAACCTTTCTTAAAAAACAAACATTAATCAAACATTTTTTAATATTAATTTCTAATTCATTGAACATTAAAAAGATAAAATTTGTGCCTCTTTAAAATCTGTGATGATTTTGTCTGCCAAACTATAATCTTGATTGATACTATGTGGACTTTTATAGGCAATACAGTAAATTCTGGCAGCATGTGCAGCTTGGATTCCATTGGTAGAATCCTCTATTACCAAACAGTTTTCTCTCTCCTCTCCTGCCATTTGTGCGGCTTTGATGAATATTTCTGGATTAGGTTTGGACTCCTGTAAATCTGCTCCAGAAATTTTGTCTATAAAATATGGATTAAGATCAAACCTCTCAAACACCCAGTTAATGGTATTCATACTTGCAGAAGACGCAAGTACTAACTTTACACCATTCTCATAATAAAATTGAATCAGATCTTTAACACCAGAGAGTAAATCAAAGTTAGGGTCATTATCAAATGAATCCTTGAATAGTTTCCTCTTAATTTTAATCATTTCCTCCACTTCTATATCCAAATGGAATGATTCCTTTAATTCGTTGCATACATTTTTGGTGGATTGACCTGTAAAACTTCTGTAAAAATCTGGTGAGACTTCTATTCCTACCTTCTCAAACATACCATAATAGGCAGAGTAATGCAATGGTTCTGTATCTACTATTACACCATCCATATCAAAGAGTACCGCTTTTAATTCCATATTAAATTTTGATAAAAAGTAAATTAAGAACATTTATGAGAAAAAAAGAAATTCTTTTAAATAAAATTCTATACAAATTGTCTGCTTTAATGGAATTCCTTAATTTTGAATGTAAAATAAATACAATGATGCAAAATTTTGACATTACCATTATAGGTTCTGGTCCTGGAGGATATGTTTGTGCTATACGTTGCGCACAATTAGGTTTTAAAACAGCTTTGATAGAGAAATATGATACATTGGGTGGAACCTGCCTCAATGTAGGTTGCATTCCCTCTAAAGCACTTTTAGATTCTTCTCATCATTATCATGATGCTAAAGAAAGTTTTGAAGACCATGGCATAGGTCTGGATAGCTTGAGCATTGATGTACCCAAAATGATTGAACGTAAGAGAAGTGTGGTGGATATGACAACCAAAGGAATTGATTTCCTTATGGATAAGAATAAAGTGACTGTTCTGCATGGTATGGGAACAATCAAAGATAAAACCCATATCGTAGTTAAAGATAAGGATGGTAAAGAAGAGGAAATTGAGTCTAAAAATATCATTATTGCTACAGGGTCTAAACCAGCTAATTTACCTTTTATAGAAATTGATAAAGAAAGAATTATTACTTCTACAGAAGCTTTGGAATTACAAGAAGTTCCAAAACACTTTATCGTGATTGGAGGCGGTGTGATTGGTCTTGAATTAGGTTCTGTCTATAAAAGATTAGGCGCTGATGTAACGGTCATAGAGTTTATGCCAAGGATTGTACCTGGAATGGATGGTGCCATTTCTAAAGAATTAAACAAGGTTCTTAGAAAACAAGGAATGAAGTTTAATCTTTCTAGCAAGGTAACTAAGGTAGAGAGAAAGGGTGATGAGGTAGAAGTTACTTTTGAAAATAAGAAAGGTGAAGAAGAAACTATTAAAGGAGATTACTGTTTGGTGTCTATAGGTAGAAAACCATATACAGAATCTCTAGGTCTAGAAAACGTTGGCGTAGAAGTAGATGAAAGAGGTCGGGTAAAAGTAGATGAGCATCTGAAAACAAACATTGATAATATCTATGCTATTGGCGATGTGATTAAAGGAGCTATGCTTGCACACAAGGCAGAAGAAGAAGGAATTCTTGTAGCAGAACAGTTAGCTAACCAAAAACCACATATCAATTATAATTTAATCCCAAGTGTTGTATATACATGGCCAGAAGCAGCAGGTGTAGGAAAAACAGAAGAACAATTAAAAGAAGAAGGCGTTGAATACAAAGCTGGGCAATTCCCGATACGTGCTTTGGGTAGAGCCAGAGCTAGTGGAGATATTGATGGAATGGTGAAAATTCTTTCTGACAAGAAAACAGATGAAGTTTTGGGAGTACATATCGTGAGTGCCAGAGCAGCAGATATGATTGCAGAAGCTGTAACGGCCATGGAATTCCGTGCATCTGCAGAAGACATTGGTAGAATTTCTCATGCGCATCCAACGTATATGGAAGCTGTGAAAGAAGCTGCATTGGACGCTACAGAAGGCAGACCAATTCATACTTAAAATTTAGATAATTTTATAAGTTCTAATTTGAATATGAAACCCTTAAAGCTAAATACTTTAAGGGTTTATTTGCAACTGTCACAAAACCTTAAAAACTGGTCATTCCGCATTTAATTTATAATCTTAATCCATTATTAACCAGTTTATTATGAGGGTATAAAATGAATTCACAGTGATAAAAGTATTATTTTACCATGACTACATTTATTTAGTCAAAGGTTAAAATTATTTCTGCAATTATTTTATTTTTATCTACAATTCATTAAGTCAATTTTCGCATAAAATACGAAAATAATCGTTGTAAGATTATAAGATGAAGTTATTATATTTAATTGATTAAATATTATTTAAACCATTCACAATGAAACAAAAATTCGGATTATTGGTTCTTTTTATGTTAACTTTTTGGGCATGTTCAGATGATGATGACACCATAGCTCTACCCAAAGATCATGTAGTAACCTTTCAGGAAGTAGAGCTAGATTTTGGTGAATCCAGAGAACTCTCTTCTCCCAACAATGCTTTGAGACGTTGGTATTTTGGTGATTCTCTTATGACTGCATCTACAAGCTACCAATTTGTAGGAGATAAAGTTGGAGATTTTACTATTTCTGCTGTAACAGAACAATCTCAAGTTATAGATAGCCTCGTATATCAAATTAAAGTTTTTGGAGAATTTGCCCAAGGTGTGATTATCGTAAATGGCACATCAGAAGAGATGGATAATGGGACATTAACATTCATTAATAAGAATAATGAGATTATACCAAATGCTTTTGAAACAGTTAACAACGCTAACCTATCTAGTGGCTTGATTAGCGCTAATACAAGAACTCAAGATATGTATGTGGTTTCCTATGACGGACCCAATTATATTTCTAGCATCAACAGAGAAACGCTACTACTTAATAAAAATGTAACATCCTCTGAAGCCGATTCACCCACATATTTAAATTTTTATGGAGATAAAGGTGTATTGGTGAACAATTCTACAGAAAATAGAACCATTTATTTCTGGGATGTAGATGCTAATAATATTTATTCTTCTAACCTATCCAACTTAAATGATGTGCCATTAATCCAGTCTGCCACTTTGCAAGTAGGAGACAACTTGCTTATTGCAGATGGCAATAATGTGTATGTTTATAAGGATGATGTTCTACAAGAAATTCCATTATATACAAGTGATGGATTTATAAGTGGGCTATTAGAAGACGGAAGAAAAAATTTCTATATTGCTACACAACAAACTGGATCTGCGCCGGCTAAATTGATCCATTTTGATTCATCTTTAACTCAAAAAGAGGTAATTGAATTACCCATTAATTATTCGTTGCCTAGAAATGGGAACATCAATTCCTCTGGTGATAATTTTTATTGGCAAGAAACCTCTACTGGTAATTTGATTAAATTTGATACTACCAATCAAAACATTACCGATTTAGGCTCTGGCTATACTTATGGGCTTATGTTTACTACGGTGATTAAGGAAAATCCATTTACCCAAGAAATTTACATTGGTGGACTATCAGATTTTACAACTTCTAAAGGGATGGTAATAAAATTGAGTCCAGAAGGCAATTTACTTGAAACTTACAATGAGGTTGGCTATACTCCCATAGATTTTGTATTTAATGATAAAAGTTTATTTAATTAAATCTTTTAAATAAAATTAATTTTCATAAACCCTTGAAGATAATCCTTTGAGGGTTTATTTTTGAGGGTATATAAAGTATAGTTAAAGTTAACCTCACATTAAATTTTAAAAAATTTGAATAGAATTTCTTTAATATATATACATTTACTAATTAATTAACACATCTATTAATAAAAATTTAAAAATAACAGGATGAAAAAAGTTTTACTCATTGTCACCATAATTGGCTCTTTTGTAATGGCACAGGAAACGCTTAACGGGGATTCTCCAAACATTGCTCAAAATGAAATATCCTTAAACCTACCTATGTCCATTTTTGCAGAGTTCCCAATGGTTTCTTATGAACGATTGGCTAGTCCTGATCTTGGATTTGGCGCTTCTCTGGGATTTTCTTTGGATAATGAAGAGGATTTAGGAGATGATATTATTTTTTAATTTACACCTTTTATCAGATGGTATTTTCTAAACTCTGGTAATGAAACCGTGTATGGGAGAAAATTCTTCATTGAGGCGAATGCGGGAATTTTGAGTTATGATAAATACGTTTATAATCCAAATAATTATGACGAAAAAGAAAGTGAAGTAGGCTTTGGCCTAGGTGCTGCCATTGGTTATAAATATGTAAACACCTCTAATTGGGTTGGCTCTCTATATTTAGGAGCAGGAAAAACCTTTGGAGATTATGAAATCGGTTACCCTCATCTAGGTGTAAATATTGGTAAAGGGTTTTAAAGATACTGTTAGAACTTTTCAATTGGGTAAACCTGCTCTAATAACTGAAGTTATTAATATAATCCTTTTATACATTTAATGATTCAATTAATTCTTGACACGAATAATTAGGATTTTGTATTTAATTATGAATAATTCGATTATATTGATTTATATTTAACATAAAATATATCTAAAAAATAATTTCTAAAAACTGAATTATGAGAAAATTTTACTATTTATTTTTTATTGCGTCATTTCTAAACGCTCAGGAGCAAATTTCTTTTGAAGCTGAAGAAGGTTATACACTTGGTAATATTAATCAACAGCAAAATTGGACTACAACAGGGCTGGGAAATAACCAATTTACAGAACTTCAAGTAATCACAGACGACATCGCCAAAACAGGAGAAAGATCTTTAAGAGTTACTTATGACCCTAGTGCTGGGTTTCAACCTTTGCCTATCATGGGAGCATTTAGAAGTTTAGACGCTCCTCTAGAGAAAGATGATTTCGCTCTATCCTATAGTATTTATTTAGAAAATCCACCTAGCAATAACTCTTCTACTTTTGCCTTAGAATGTGGTAGTGTCGTAGATGAAAAATTGGTATTAGAAATATACTTTAATTATAATGGGAAGATTTTAATACTAGAAAATGCGGACACAGAATTTACAGTTAATGAAATAGGAACATGGCAAACTGGAACGTGGTATGATATTGCAGTCTCTGGAGGTGAGAATGGAGTAAATTATTACCTCAATGGGGAATTAATGTATTCTGGTACGCTGTTATATAATATAGATGAATTAAGATTTGTTCATGATAATTATTCTGGAACGGCTTATTTTGATGATATCTCATATGATTACTCTAAATTGAATGTGGATGAGATGAATTCAACAGAGTTCAATATATATCCTAACCCTGTAGTAGATCAATTATTTTTAGGTAATCTAAAAGAAGATGTGGAAGAAATGAAGGTCTACGATTTAACTGGAAAAATAGTATTAAATTTGAATATTTTAAACAACACCATAGATGTTTCTGCTTTAGCAGACGGTGTATACGTATTACAACTTAAAACTTCTAATGGAATTAAATCTAAAAAATTTATTAAAAAATAAGTTTCATATTATTCCAAGTATATTTGAAATGATAGCAAAAAAATGCCCGCGTTTAAACACTCGGGCATTTTAGCATCAAATATTTAGCTCGTATTAACTTCCTCCTATAATCGTACCATTTGGAATGATAGCTCCTTTTTTAACAACGACAATTCCATCTACAATTTTGTATGCATCCGTCTCTGTATCTTGTAGATGAGGTCCACCATGAATACTCACATCATTACCAATTCTAATATTTTTGTCTAATATAGAATTATTAATATGACAACGCTCTCCCACTCCTATGGGTGGAATACCCACTTGGACATTTCTCTCTATCACGTCTATCGTCTCATAATAATCGCTACCCATGATATAAGAATTTGATATAGTAGATGAAATCCCAATTCTAGTTCTAATTCCTATAACAGAATTCTCTATTCTACTAGCATGGACAATGGCACCATCAGACAAAACTACGTTTTCTAGCGTCGTACCTACTACTTTTGCGGGAGGTAACATTCTAGCGTGTGTATAAATAGGATTGCTATTATCATATAAATTAAATTCTGGCATAATCTTAGCCAAATCTAAATTGGCATCATGAAAGGATTTGATAGTTCCTATGTCTGTCCAATAGCCCTCAAATTGATAACTATTGACCTTATGCGTTTTAATGGATTCTGGGATAATATTTTGTCCAAAATCTGCGCCTTCATGTTCAAAAAGTAATTCTTTTAATACTTTTTTATTAAATAAATAAATCCCCATAGAGGCTAGGTAATTTCTACCCTGACCCTGCATTTTTTCTCCTGTGTTAGAAGACCATTCACCCAATTCATCATGGCTTGGCTTTTCCACAAAAGAAGTTATCGTACCCTCCTCATTGGTCTTCATAATGCCGAATCCAGTCGCATCTTCTGCGTTTACGGGAATCGTAGCAATCGTTAAATCGGCTCCTTTCTCAATATGATTGTCCAACAATTTCTTATAATCCATTTGATATAGCTGATCGCCAGATAGTATTAAAATAAAATCATGATTTGCTACACTATCAAAATGTCCAAAACTTTGTCTCACTGCGTCGGCTGTTCCTTGATACCACTCTACGCTATCAAAAGTTTGCTCTGCCGCGAGAATATCCACAAACCCTTTACTGAATAAATCAAAGTGGTAACTATTTTTAACATGCCTATTGAGAGAAGCAGAATTAAATTGCGTAAGTACATAAATTTTGTTAATTCTAGAATTTAGACAGTTAGAGATAGGAATATCCACAAGCCTATATTTACCAGCTAATGGAACTGCTGGTTTAGAACGTTGTTCTGTCAAAGGATGGAGTCTGGTACCTCTACCACCTCCTAATATAACTGCTAATGTTTTTTTATGGGGTTCAAAGTAGTTTTTCATATAGAGCATGATATTTAATTGCTGATTTTTCCCATGAAAAATCTTGTTGCATTATAAATTTACGTAGTTTATTTAACTTTTTCTTATTATTATACAAATCTTTTGCTCTTCTCAAGGCATGAATTATATCATCTGTATTTAAATGAATGAAACGGATACCATTTCCATTTTCATCATCAATATCTATAATAGAATCTAACAAACCGCCAACAGTTCTCACAATAGGAACAGCCCCGTATCGCAAGGCATAGAATTGATTGAGCCCAGAAGGTTCAAACCGTGAAGGCATTATCAAAAAGTCTGTAGCCGCATATACATTCCTGGCCATTCCCTCATTATACCCAATATATGTATTGAATTTAGATTGAGTAAATTGCTTCATCTCATCTAAACCATGGGCGAAAAGCGGGTCTCCACTACCCACCATTAAGAAGTTCATTTCTCCGTTAAATTCTTTAAGATATCTCCAAATGGCGTCACTTAGTACATCTGCCCCTTTTTGAGGAACAAATCTCCCAATAAATGATACCAATGGCAACGCTGGATCAAACCCAAAGTGATTGCAAATATCTAATTTATTACTTTCTTTTCCTTTAGTAACAGACTCTATATTGTAATTATATTTAAGAAAATGATCTTTCATAGGATTCCATTCCTCTACATCTATTCCATTTAAAATCCCAGTTGTTTTTTGATATTCTTGCCTTAATAGCATGGCGATAGAATTGGGCTCGGACGCTAACTCACTCATGTATTGGGGGGAAACTGTGGTCACCATCCATGCACATTTAATGGCAGAAGCCATTGCATTTAGTTCATTATCCCATTCCAATAATGGAAACTGCCAAGTATCAAACCATGGGAAATATTGGGTCAAATCTTTAGAATATTTACCTTGGTATTCCCCATTATGTATAGTGAATATACTTGGGGTGTTTCTAAATTTCGGAAACATGTGTGCATGCTTCATCATAAATGGGACAAATCCTGTATGTTGATCATGACAATGAATAATATCTGGTTGCAAATCCCATTGATGAATCCAAATTAATACTGCGATTTGAAAAGCCAAGAAATACAAAGGATCATTGTCATAGCCATAAACTTCTTCTCTAATACCAAAACCTTCTATTTGTACAAGAAACAAAGGAAATTCTAAATCATCATTTTTTAAAATATTCACACGCGTGTGCCCTCCACCAAAAGGCATGTCAAAAGAGTAATCTACACTTAGGCTATGTGTTCTAGTAAATTTATTCTCTACAAATGGCATAATCACCATAGATTCTGTACCCTCTATTTTATTCAAATATTTGGGTAATGCGCCAACTACATCGGCTAAACCACCAACCTTGGCTACTGGAAAACATTCTGCAGAAAGATGTACTATTAGCATAGTTTATAGTTTGCTTAAAATTACAAAAAAAACAGGAATTTTCGAGTGTTTTAGTCCAATTTGAAATATTTAATTATTATTTAACATTCAAAGAAATTCATAGGGAAATCTTAAAATTACTGCTTTTATTTATGCGTAAATAGTATTCTAGAATCATTAACCATCATTTCATTTCTTACAGTTTCGTTACCCATAACTGTATAATCTTTGGTAAGAAAATCAAAAGTCCAATAATTACGGAAATCAAGGCGCTCCATAAAACCGCAGCTGCACTCATATCCTTCAAGACTTTAACATTTTCACTATGCTCGGGATGATAGAAATCTAAATATTTTTCTACCACTGTATTCAAAACCTCCAATGCACTCACTATCATAATGCAAAGCAAAATGACACACCACTCCCAACTTCTAATGTCAAAAATAAATCCGAATAAAATTATTAATACGGCAAATCCACTATGAATTCTCATATTTGGTTCGCTAGAGAAAACCAATCGTAATCCGTTCAAAGCGTATCCAAAGCTGCTAAATAATCGCTTCATTATAAATTCCTTTATTGTTTGAAACAAAGCTAACGCTTCTTGAATTAATTATTTTTAACCTAAAAAAAAACCCTCTTTAAAGCTATCATTTTAGTGACATTTGCATTAAATAAATAGATATTAATTAATAAATTTAGTTTCTATAAGTGGTATTTGTATTTAATAATTCTTACATTTACCACAATCTGAATTATTATCAATGAAAATAATGAAAATATACTTGCTTGCTATCTTGCTCTTATTTTCTTTTAGCTGTAAAACGCAAATAAATAATCAAGGGGGCTCATTAACTCCTAAAAACGATAAATCTTTCATGCAAAATGATTATACTTCTGTATATAATGGCAATAAAACTTTGATTCTATATTATAAAATAGAACAAACCAGAAGTGACCCTGCCAAACACTTCACGTATTTTGTGGAACGTGTTAGTGATGGTCTCAAAATATACGAGGATACGTTTAGAGGTGAGAATATAGCGTGGTATGATAATCAATCATTAGTACTAACACCCTACGTTGGAATCATTCAAAAACCAGATGATTCTCTCTTAAACGGCAATGGAGACGTGAAAAAAGAAACCACTAAAAATAATAACAAACAAATAATAAAAATTAATTAATTTGAAAAAGTTTTACTTTAAAAATCTATCGCTTGCGGTAGTAATGGCATTGGGTTTAACTTCTTGTAATAAGAATGTTGAATCAGAAAGAATACCATCAACGGATGGCAGTAAGGATACAGAATTAAACATCAATAATTTTTCTGTTGATAGCGAGGCAATACATACAGGTCTTACTGACACAAAAAAAGAAAATCATGAAATAGAAAATTCTATTAACCCTAAAAGAAATGTTTCTATTGAGCAATCTCCCAAAGGCTCTAACAAAACTTTTATTAACAATCAAAAGTATAAAAAACAGGAAGATAGAAAGATAAAAGGTATAGAGGAAATTGCCTTATACAGAGAACAAATCGCTAAAGGTATGGGAGAAAAATCTCCTAAATATAAAAAAGGATATTTGGTATCTGAATATCATAAAGCTGCACAAAGACTTTCTTCTATTAAAGGTAATTTAAAGGCTAATTATACGGTAGAATTTAGAGAAAGAGGTCCTGCCAATGTTCCTGGTAGAGCAAGAGCGATAGAGGTTAATCCAAATAATTTAAATAATTGGTTTATTGGTACTGCTGGAGGTGGTATTTGGGAAACCAATGATGGGGGGACTTCCTGGTTTAATAATACAGATTACGCTATCCCTAATCTAGCAACGCCTAGTATGGATTCGCCAGCTAGCAATCCAGATATCATATATGCTGGTACAGGAGAGCCTTATGGGCATCTAGATGCTATAGGTGGCTTTGGTGTGGTGAAATCCACAAATGGCGGTGATAGTTGGGAATTATTAGAATCATCTGTCATGATGGGTGATGTGGGTAGACTTGTCGTTAATCCAAATGACGCTAATATGGTTGTGGTTGCATCCATCACGGGTATCTATAAAACTATAAACGGAGGAGCAACATGGAGTAAAACTATGCCAGAGGGCTATTTCCAAGATATGGTGTATGAGCCAGGTAATTTCAATGTTATTTATGCATCTTCTAATGGAGAAGGAATTCTAAAATCTACAGATGCTGGAGATACTTGGGAAATGATTTTTGATGCACCTGCGGTTAATCCTAATATCGCAAGAATGGAAATTGATATTTCTCCTGTAAACACAGATAAGATTATAATTGCTGCTTATATGACAGGAAGTACCGGCTATTTCTTATCTAATGATGCTGGCTCTACTTTTACGCAATTAACTGTAAATCCTGGTTCTGATGGTACTATTTTAAACGCACAAGGGTGGTATGATAATGCCTTGGTTTGGCATCCAATGGATGAAAATGTCTTTTATTCTGGAGGTATTTATATGGCTAAAATTACTATAAATCCAGCTACAAATAATTACACCACCAAGCCTATTGCTGGTGGATATGGGAACATTTCTGGGCAAATTAACAGATATGTACACGTGGATATGCAGAATATTGATTATGTGATTAACCCAGACAATCCAAATGAATTTAGATTAATTCTGGTTTGTGATGGTGGTGTATATTTCACTGATTATGATACTGATCCTGGTAATTACGAAGGTGCTTGGAGCGATGCTGCCATGGGAATGAATAGTACCCAATTTTATGGTGCAGATAAGCAAAATGGTGCTAATAATTATACAGCAGGTGCGCAGGATAATGGTAGTTGGGTATCAAACACCAACAATGCCAATGAGAGCACTCCTTATATATTTCGCTTTGGTGGAGATGGGTTCAAGGCATTATGGAACTATGAAGACACCAATAGAGTTTTATTAAGCTCACAATATAATAATTTTGTAAATGTTAATTACCAAACAGGACAAGGGTTCTATGCTAATCATAATGACCAAGGCTCTGCTAATTCTCCTTTTTATTCTAAAATTAGTAATGTGAATAATAACCCTAATGTAGTGTTTAGCATTTCTAACAATGGTATCTGGAGAACAGATAATTTTGGAGCTGAATGGGAATTAACACCAATTAGTGATGCCTGGGCTCCTAATGGTAGAGCAGTTAGTTCTTTTGAAGTCCAATCATCTGTAGCTAATCCCAATATGGTATGGGCTGGAGCCGCTATGACAGAAAACAATGCCTTTGCTGTACATATTTCTCAAGATAATGGAAAATCTTTTAATCCAATACAAGGATTCGTAGACCCTAGATCTAATTTTTCACATAATTATTATCTCTCTGGTTTGGCAACCTCTTCTATAGATGAGAATAGAGCATATACTTTATTTTCTGGATCTAGAAGTGCAAAGGTTCTAAGAACTAATGATTTGGGTCAAACCTGGGAAGACCTTTCGGGATATTCTATGAATGAGGATAGAGGTTTCCCTGATGTTTCTGTACACGCATTACTAGAAATGCCTTTTGATGAAAATATTATATGGGTGGGAACCGATATTGGAATTTTTGAAACCTTAGACGGCGGTGCTTCTTGGCATATAATAGAGGATTTTATTCCTGTAGCTGTATTTGATATGAAATATGTGAATGATGAGGTAGTAATTTCCACGCATGGTAGAGGTATATGGACCGCCACGATTCCAGAATTATTGGATTTCGAATTACCAAATTATGTTAACCCCCCTTCTATTTTGAATGTTTCGCAAGCAGGGATTCATGATATGAGAGCAGTAATTAACTTTAGTTATGA
This sequence comes from Flavobacteriaceae bacterium Ap0902, assembly GCA_009835005.1. Classification (GTDB taxonomy): domain Bacteria; phylum Bacteroidota; class Bacteroidia; order Flavobacteriales; family Weeksellaceae; genus Profundicola. The sequence goes on from WTFG01000003.1 coordinate 15,926, forward strand.
TTCACCTGACATAAATGGTGTCTCTGTATTTATAGATGATCAATTCGTTACAACGATTATAGATGACATCGCTCCCAATACAGAAATCACCTATACCACCAATGAGGAATATGCAGAAGGAACCCATGAGGTTGCCCTAATTGGAATTTATGATAATAATCTTAAAACAATTCCATCTAATGAATCTGGAGCCTTTATTAATTTTAATGATGGTATTTCTAATTTTAACATAGAAACGTTTAATGATACAGATGTTGCTTCTGTAGATGACTATGGTTTTGTAGTTGATAATGTAAATGGAAATTTCAACTATAATGTTTTACATAATGATGGGCATCCTTATGAGAATTCTGTTGATTACATCGCTTATCTTAGAACACCGTTTGTTAATACAACAGAAGGTATATTGACGATTACCCATATGGCGCTAACAGAGGCAGATTATGATTTTGCTATTATAGAGGCATCTACAGATTTACAAGAATGGGTGAGTATTGGAGAATTCTCTGCTGCATCTGATTCTGATTGGATGAATGTAAACAGTTCTCAAGTCAATGAAAGTTTATTCAAAAAACATGATTTAGATTTCTCTGGAGATTTTGCACCAAATCAAGAAGTTGTTATTAGATTAAGGCTGACTACGGATGTTTATGAAACTGCTTATGGGTGGTTGATTAAATCACTTGTGAATGAGGATAAATTATCTGTTACAGATGTTTCTCTAGAAGCAAGTTCACCTACGGCTAAGATAGTTCCAAATCCAGTCGTGGATCATGTGAATATATACCTATCTAATAAGACCACAGAGAAAGTGGATGTAGAGATATATGATATGACAGGTAGAATCATCACTTCTCAACTGGATGTTACACCAATTAGTGGGATTGTATCTATTCCATTTAAAAAGTTGGCATCTGGTAATTACGTTGCCGTAATTAAAACAGATGATTTTACTAAATCCATTAATTTCTTGAAGAAATAAGTTTTTATAACATAAGTGTTTATTATTAACAATGGTAAAGCCACCTCCAATGAGGTGGCTTTTTTGAGTTTTGATTTGGAATCTACCTTGTCTATGAACGTGTTTAGTATAGTTTATGTTCTGTCTATTAATTAAAACTTACCATGACCCCGAGAATACTATGGCTGTTTATTAAACATAAGAAACAATACGATAAATCACGTATGAATACAAGGTATATTACAAGTTATATTATAGGGTATATGCTTAAAAGTAAAGAATATCACGAAAGACAATATCTTTTAAATTTTAATTTAAAAATCCACCTCAATAGTTTTATGATTTGCAGTGTCCCAATCAAAAATTACTTTAAGCATTTTAGAATTTCCAGTCCAATCAATATTATATTTTCTATCATCAATTTTAACTGACTTCGGCTCTTTTTTTAGATTATGTAAAACCAATGCTATATGTTTCACTTGCGTAGCATAGTTTGAGCCAGTTTTTGCAGATAACTGGACGATTAAATTATTTCTATCTGTGGCATTACTTTCTATATTTAATAATTCATAAGCTTCTTTTTCAAAGGCCAATCTGGTGACACCGTCATCATTATATATATTTGTAGGGTTTAAACGTCCATGCTCATCTACATAACAATTTAAAATTAGTTCAGTCCCATCGTATTCTCTAGTTGATTGCATTGGTTTTGTCATAGGAATAATAGCACCCGAACGCACAAAAGTTGGTATATAATCTTCTTTTAAATCGATGGAATAGGTTTTTCCGCCTTTAAATCGAACTCCAGTGTAAAAATCAATCCAATTGCTTGTACTTGGAAAATATACTTCTAGCTTTTTTTGTTCTGCTTGCTTAATGGGTGCAACTAAAAAATCATCTCCCCATAAATAGGCAGTATCATCATTGTATAAGAAAAGATTTTCAGGTTCTTCAAAGAATAAAGGACGCATGAGCGGCTGTCCATTTTTATGATTCTCAAACATTAAGTTATAATTATACGGTAATAATTTATATCTTAATTCAATAGCATTTTTGGCTATTTCCTTGGTTTCATCACTCCTATAGATTGGCTCACTGGGAACTTCCTCTTGTGCATGAGGTCTAAATATGGGTTGGAAAACACCGTATTGCAACCATCTCTCATACAATTCCTCATCCAAATAATCTCCAGCGAAACCACCCAAATCACTATGCATCCACCCGATACCTTGTAACCCCATCTGCAGGGCAATTTCTGGTTGTTTCTGCAATCCACCCCAGGTTCTATTCACATCACCACTCCACGGGACAATACCATAACGTTGAGACCCGGAATACCCTGCGCGCATTAATATAAAAGGCCGCAAATTATCATCACTTTCATTATAAGCATCTTGAACTAATCTAGCCCAATCATGCCCATAAATATTATGCACTTCTTGTCCATTCCCTTGGGCATGAATAATATCATGTGGATGAACCTCTGGCTCACCTAAATCGCCCCACATGCCATGCACGCCCATGTTGATTAAACCTTTATAAATATGTTTAAACCAATTATATCCTTTATCAGAATAAATATCTACGATGCCCGTATTTCCAAAGAAAAAATCATAGGTATAAGGTTTTCCCTCCTTGTTTTTGGCTAAAACATCTTCCCGAACAGCTTCATCCCATCTATTAGAAGTGGTGAGTATAAAAGGTTCTGTGATTAAAACTGTCTCTGTATTTAATTGATCTAAATCTTGAATCATTTTCTGTGGCTTTGGAAATGAATCTAAATCAAACTTTAAATTTCCCATATGGCCAAGAACCTCTTTGCCAAACCAATATAAATCTAAAATCACCGCATCCACAGGAACATCTTCTTCTCTAAACAATTGGATGGTATTCATCACCTCTTCTTGTGAATGATACCCAAATCTACTCGCAAAGTTTCCTAATGCCCAACGTGGAAGCATAGGTTGTTTACCTGTGAGTTTGGTGTAATTTTTAATCAAACCTTGCCAATCATTTCCTACGACAATTTGATATGTTTGTCTGCCACTAACAGACTCAAAGATCAAAGTATTATTGGATTGGCTATCTAAATCTAAATATCCATTGGTAGGATTATCAAAATGAATTAAATATTGATGGTTAGAAATCACAATCGGCATGGTATAATTCATCAATTCAGAATACTCCTCATAGCCATAATGCGCTCTATTAAATAATGGCAAACGGTGTCCTCTACGATTCATACCTAAAGCTCTTGCCCCTGCACCCATCAGAATTTCATCTTCACTAATATTAAATTCTATTTTATGGGTTTTCTCTGCGATTATATTTTCTTTTACCATGTCTAATGGTTCATGAGCTGACTTAAAATAGCCTCTCTTCTCAGCAATTAATTCCTTGTTGTTTTTTAAATATTGAATTTTGAATGGCGCATAATAAATTCTAACTTTTAGATTATCCGTCCCAAAATCCAGAAAATCAACTCCCTCTTTGATAAAAGTTTTATTTAATTTGTCCTTGATTACAACTGCATGAGATTCAGTATTAAATTCTTCTCCCAGAGGGACAAAATTAGTTTCTAGAATATTTTGATTATAAAACAGAATATAATAGTCTCCGTCAGATACTTTTATATGTAAAATTTGATTTTCTATCGTATGGTCTTGGTAAACCCTATCCGTATTTTGAGCATTAGATATCACGCAAAAGAATATTAATATGATGGTTAGAAGTGACTTTTTCATAAATCTACTTATTAAAAATATAAATTCAGGACAATAATTTGTAAATTTACCAATAAAAGCAATAAGATGATTAGCAAAGTTCAAAGTTATTTTTTGGATTACCCATCAGAATCAAAACTATGGGTATTTATGGCAGAACGCCCTTTAATGGCTGCAGAATTAGATGTAGTAAAAGTATATCTAAACAATTTCATCCCGCAATGGCAGGCTCATGGTGATGCCCTGAAAGCTGGATTCGAACTCATAGACAATCAATTCATTGTAATCACAGTAGACGAAACTCCTGCAGCAGCATCTGGCTGCTCTATTGATTCTATGACAAGAATCATTAAGGAAATAGAGAACAAATTAGGCATTAGATTTACAGATAGAATGTTAATTTCTTATGTAGAGGATGGGCAATTAAACACCGTGAAACTTTCAGAATTTAAACAGAGAGTTAAAAATGGTGAAATATCCAAAAACGCCACTGTTTATAACAATAGCGTTTCTAATCTATCTGATTTCTGGGATCATTGGAAACAACCCATTATAGAAAGCTGGGCAGCCTCCCTCCTACCATAAAATCAATATAGAATTAAGCCTTTTTCTCAAGATTATCTGCAATATTTTCTATAAACTTGGTTAAAGGCTTTTTAGCCATCATAGAAATCATCGGGTTAAATTTACCTTCAAAGTCGATTTTGACTTCAGAGGTTTTCTGGTTACCAGAAATATTTACCTTCATTTCATAGTTAAAATTTTCTGACGGAGATTCAAACAAGATATATTCTGGTTCTTTCTTCTCTTTTAGTTTTAAACCAACTTTTGGCAAACCTTTTAATTGAACTTGAAAGCCCTCACCACTTTCATGCACAGAGAAATCTGCTCCTTCTGGCATTAATTCTTCGTAATTTTTAACATCAGACAGATATTGGTAAGTTTCTTGTTGTGATTTATTTAATTTTACGATTTTACTTTCAAAATTCATAGCTATTATTTATATATAATTATATTTCAACGATTAAACTAATATCAAATGTACAAAGTTTTCATTAATAATAAAGCCCTAACTTTTGGTTCTACCAAGGGAAATGCAGCTAAAAATATTCCATACATGAATGGGGCAGATTTAGACGTCGCCATTGATCTATTGAATCATTCTGCAGAAAACGTACACATTTATTCCAACCATATAGAGAAAGTTTGGGCAAAGTTTCAAGATAAGTTTAAAAAAATTCACGCAGCAGGAGGAATCGTTTTAAATACGGATAATCAATTGTTATGGATTTATAGACTGGGCATGTGGGATCTGCCTAAAGGTAAAATGGAAAAGGGAGAAGACCAAGAAACAACAGCGCTCAGAGAGGTAGAAGAAGAATGTGGAATTACGGGTTTAAAAATTAATCATAAAGTTGCAGATACTTTTCACATATATTATCACAAAGAATATATTCTTAAAATCACCCATTGGTTTGAAATGGAGTATCATAAGGATGAGAAATTAGTACCCCAGACAGAAGAAGGAATCACGCGTGTGAAATGGTTTGATAAAAAAGATTTAAATGAACCAATTTCTAATACTTATGGAAATATAAAAGATTTAATTATGCCATATTTAGATTAAATATTTGAAGTGATAGGCAACTAATTTATCTATAGGCTTTTGAACCACTTGTCCAATCATTAAATTATTGTTCTTGGATACTGCAGATAATATTTCTCTAAAATGATGTGCTATAGAACCAATGAAGTTGATCTCTTCATAATCAAATCTATGATATGGATATACTTGATATTCAAAAAACTCTTGAAAGCAATCTGCCACTAAATTTTCTATAAAAGGATGGCGTTTATTTTCTACAGCAAAGGATGCAAATGAAGCTAAATAAGCATTGGCAGAAGGTTTCTGGTAAATGGTTTCTAACAAATCATCTACCATAAGGTTGTACTTATTTTCAAATTCCGTTTTAATCTCTTCTGGGAACTTACCAGCAAAATAACTCCGTAATAAATTTTTACCTATATGGTTTCCAGATCCTTCATCACCTATAACATATCCCAGCGATGGATTAGGTTTTTGAATGGCTTTTCCATCAAAATAACAAGTGTTGCAACCCGTACCAAGAATACCAACCAAGGTAGGTCTTCCCTTATACGCTGCATAAGCTGCAGCTAGCATATCCCCCTCAACTTGAATGGTAGCTTTGGTGAACAACTTGCCCAGAACAGATTTAATCAAATTTTGCAGCCTTTCTGTTTGCGCTCCAGCACCATAGTAGTATACCGCTTTCACATGCTTTCCTATTTTAACTAAATCTTCATTTCCTTTCAGATTAATCAAAATATCCTCAACACTAATTAATAGAGGATTAAATCCAATTGTTTGGGTTCTATATAATTCTTCTCCTTTTAAATTACTAAATATAAAATCTGTTTTGGTAGATCCTCCGTCTATAATTCCTATTAAATCCATCAATAAATTTTAAAGTTAAGACCAGACAAGAGCACTGGCACCCAAAATTGCTGCATCTGCCTCATTTAATTTGCTGACATATAGTTTAACTTTATTTCTAAAAATAGGGAATAGATTTCTTTCCATGTGCATTTTTGCAGGTTTTAGAATATAATCCCCTGCTTGGATAACCCCTCCAAATAATAATATGGCTTCTGGTGAAGAGAACATGACAAAGTTAGCTAAAGCTTCTCCTAATCTTTGACCAGTATATCTAAAAACCTCCTTGGCTATAGCATCACCTTTTTCTACACATTCAAAAACGGTTTTAGCATTAATTTCTGATTCCTCATATTGATTGAGCATGGAATTAGGAAATTCTGCACGCATTTTTTTAGCTGTAATCGTGATTCCTGTAGCAGAAGCATAAGCCTCTAGACTCCCTTCGGATCCAGTGCTCCAATGTTTCCTACCTCCTGGTTTAACAATGGTGTGACCTAATTCTCCTGCAAATCCGTCATGTCCATATATCAATTGTCCACCAGCGACAATACCACTTCCAACACCCGTACCTAGTGTAATCATAATAAAATCTTTCATCCCTCTTGCGGCACCATACATCATCTCGCCAAGTGCTGCTGCATTGGCATCATTGGTAATTTTACAAGCATACCCAAATTTCTTGGATATTAAATCTGTCATAGGTATTATGCCATCCCAGACCAAATTGGGTGGATTTTCTATATTCCCAGAATAAAAATTTGCATTAGGAGCTCCCACGCCAATACCTGCAATATTTCCAAGGGCTTTAACCTCATCTATCATCGGTTGAATCTGTGCGTAGAGAGCCTCTACAAAGTCCTTTGGCTTTGGGTAGTCCTTAGTTTTCATTCTACCACTGTTGATGACTTCTCCTCGTTGATTAACTAAACCAAACTTGGTATTAGTACCCCCAATATCTATCCCAACTGCGTATTCATTGTGCTTTTCTACTACAGACATATCTATTAAGTTTCCTGTAAAGATATTAAAATTGATTAAAAATAGTTGAAAGTTTAATACATAAAAAAGGGCGACAAAATATAATTTTATCGCCCTTTAACTTATTTAATCTTATTATGAAATTAAACCTGCAAAATATTTTGCTAATCTAACTAATTGTGCCGTATAAGACATTTCGTTATCATACCATGACACAACTTTCACCAATTGTTTACCATCTACTTCCTGAACTGTAGTGGATAACATATCAAAGTAAGAACCATATTTGATGCCGATGATATCAGAAGAAACGATAGGATCATAAGTGTACCCTAAAGTATCCTTTAACTCTCCATCTGCTGCCTCTTTGATAGCATTGTTAATATCTTCTACTGTCACTTTGGTATCTAGTTCTGCAACCAAATCTATAATAGAACCTGTCGCTACAGGTACACGCATTGCCATCCCATCTAATCTACCTTTTAATTCTGGCATCACAACACCAACTGCAGTAGCTGCACCTGTGGTAGTAGGTACAATGTTAGCTGCTGCCGCACGTGCTCTTCTTAAATCTTTGTGCGGGCTGTCCAAAGTACTTTGATCATTGGTATAGGCGTGCACAGTAGTCATTAAACCATTGACTAAACCAAATTTATCATTCAATACTTTTGCTACAGGTGCTAAACAGTTTGTAGTACATGAAGCTCCAGATAACACAGTCTCTGAACCATCTAACACGTCATGATTCACGTTATAAACAATCATTTTCATATCACCCTTTCCTGGTGCAGAAATAATTACTTTTTTAGCTCCAGCCTTGATGTGCTTCTCTGCTCCTTCTTTTGAACGGAATACTCCTGTACATTCTAAAACTACATCTACATCTAAATCGCCCCAAGGTAAATCCTCTGGATTTCTTTCTGAATATATTGTAATTTCCCTACCATCTACAACAAGTGAATTTTCCTTAACCTCTAAAGAGTCTGTTTTAAATTGTCCCTGTGTTGTATCATATTTTAATAAATGACCTAAAGTTTTAGCATCGGTTAAATCATTAATTGCAACGATATCAAACTCCGGACTATCTTCCATTAATCTGAAAGCTAATCGGCCGATTCTTCCAAAGCCGTTAATTGCTACTTTTACTTTTGACATAATGTATATAATTTAAAATGTTAATTATCGGGCCAAAATATCTGCAACCCTGATCAATTCTTGATCTATTTCGTTATGCTTTTGTATTGCCTCATTAAATGGTGTAAACATCAAGTTATTACTTCTAATACCAGCCATTACATTCCTCTTACCTTCTAATAACCCTTCAACCGCTCCTATACCTAGGCGACTGGCTAATACCCTGTCGGAACATGTGGGGTCACCCCCTCTTTGAATATGTCCTAGAACAGTTACTCTAATATCATATTGAGGATATTTCATCTTGGTAAATTTAGCTAAATCATAGACACCACCTAATTCCTCACCTTCCGCTACTACTATAATGTTAGATAACTTCCCAGAACGCTCTCCACGGCTTAATGTTCCAAACAAATCATCTATTTCATCCTTTCTTTCTGGAATCAAAATATCCTGAGCTCCTGTGGCAATCCCACTATTCAAAGCAATAAAGCCAGCATCACGTCCCATTACTTCTACAAAGAACATTCTATTATGTGATGTCGCAGTATCCCTAATTTTATCTATAGCTTCTACTGCAGTATTCAATGCGGTATCATAACCAATAGTAAAATCCGTGCCAAAAATATCATTATCTATGGTTCCTGGAACACCAATGGTGGGAGTTCCAAATTCTTTTTCAAAAATCATAGCTCCTGTGAAGGAACCATCTCCGCCAATCACAACCAATGCATCTATATCATTATCTATGACATTTTGAAAAGCTTTTTTTCTACCTTCTTCTGTTATGAATTCTGGGGATCGGGCAGTCTTTAAAATAGTTCCACCACGATTAATAATATTACTCACGCTCCGTGGGCCTAATTCCACTACATTATTATCTATTAACCCCTGATATCCTAGTCTAATACCTTTGCAATTAATTCCATGAAAATTACACGCCCTAACTACAGAACGAATCGCAGCATTCATACCCGGAGCATCTCCTCCTGACGTCATTACTCCAATCGTATGGATTTGCTTATCTGCCATAAAAATATTTTCTGCAAATATAATAATCTTTAGAATTATAGACTGTATGCTGTTTGCAATAATTACTATAAGTTTACGTTAAGTTTAACATAAACCAAAAAATTTTACGTTAAGTTTGACATGAGCAAAATTTAATTTATGACAGTTAACCGCAAACTTCTCCACGTTTCTATAGATTGTGTTATTTTTGGATTTGATGACAATCAACTTCAAGTTCTACTTATAGAACAAGAAAAAATTACAAAAAGCCATATCCCTATGCATGCACTACCTGGGGATCATGTCATAGAAGGAGAGGGTTTAGATGAAGCGGCAGCTCGTGTTTTAAAAGAACTCACAGGTGTAGAGGGTGTTTATTTAAAGCAATTTAAAGCTTTTGGAAACCCTGATAGAATCAAAGACCCCAAGGATAAAATTTGGCTTAGCCATGTGCGCAAAAATCCAGAGGCTCATGTAATTACTATTGGGTACTATTCCTTAGTGAAGATGAATGAAATTTCTACCATGCCTTCTTCTTTTGCTAAATCTGCTTATTGGGTCAATATACATAATATTCCACCACTGGCATTCGATCATAATGAGATATTTGAGGCTGGGTTAAACGAACTAAAAAAAGACACCGAAACCAATCATATTAGCATAGAACTTTTGCCTAAAAAATTCACTTTGTCCCAATTGCAGGAACTGTATGAAACTATTTTGGAGAAGGAAATAGATAAAAGAAATTTCAGAAAAAACATGAAAAAGAATAATTGTTTGGTTCCACTTAATGAGAAACAAAAAGGAGTGAGGCATAAACCTGCACAATTATTTACCTTTAAGTTAGATGAATAGCTTATTTATATCATAAAATTGGTGTACAAATTACACCTTGTAATTTAGTACCTTTACAGGTACTAAATTATGTTTCATGAAGAAGTTCTATATTCTCTGTTTATTCCTCCTGGGTTTGGTTTGTCTTTCGGCACAACAACAGGACATCGCTTATCAAATTTCTCCTTCTACTTTTAATGAAGATGAGGCTATTATCATTACAATTAATGGTAATTCCATAGATGAGTCTCTATGGGATGTCAACAATCATGCATTATACCTATGGGCTTGGTCTTTAGGTTTAAATGGACAGAATGCACAAAATGCGCCTAGCAATGGGAGTTGGACTAATTTTAGTGAGCAGAATAAGTTGACTTATCATAATGATACAGATGTTTATACTTTTTCTATGAATCCATCTACGTTCTATAACAGAACGGGTATTGGGCAAATTGGATTTCTGATTAAAGCCAAAAACGGCGATGGGGATAAGAAATCTCAAGATATTCTAGTGGATGTCGGGCGCTTTCAAGTAAATTTAGTTTCTCCACAAGAAAATTCTAATACGCTTTTAAATATTGGTGAGTCATTAAATATAGAGGCTAATGCATCACAACCTGCCATATATGAATTAAGGTATAATAATGATTTAATTCATAATATTACTACACCTAGTACGGTATATAATTATAGTTTCTCTCCAACACAAAGTGGAACTGCTATTCTTATAGTTAGGAATCCAGAAAATAACGAACAGGTCTCTTATGAATTCTCAATCACTATAGATTCTGGAGACTTTAATGCGGCTATTCCCGATTGGATGATTCCAGGCATTAATTATTTAGATAATGACCCAACCCGTGCAGGACTTGCGATTATTGCCCCAGGCAAAGAAAGTATGCATGTGATTGGTAGTTTTAATAATTGGCAAATATCAGATACTTATAGGATGTATCGTGATACAAATAATCCAGATTTATTTTGGATTGAATTAAATAATTTAACTCCACAACAGATTTACACCTTCCAGTATTATACCCATGATAATATTAAGGTAGCAGACCCCTACTCTCCTATTGTTCTATCCCCGTATGATGACCCTTATATAGAAAGTTCTGATTACCCTAATTTACCAGCATATCCAGATGGACAAGATTTTGAGGTTTCCGTTCTGCAAACGGGACAAGAAGATTATAATTGGCAAGTAACTAATTTCCAAAGACCAGAAAAAGAAAATTTAATCATCTATGAAGTTTTGATTAGAGATTTCACAACAGAAAAGAACTTTCAGTCTTTAATAGATAAAATACCTTATATCAAAAATCTAAATGTAAACGCCATTCAGTTAATGCCTATTATGGAATTTGATGGCAATAATTCTTGGGGTTATAATCCATCTTTTCATTATGCTTTGGATAAAGCATATGGAACGCAAGAAAAGTTTAAGGAATTTGTGGATTCTGCACACGCCAATGGCATTGCCGTGATATTAGATATCGCATTAAATCATGCCACGGGTAGAAACCCATACGTACGCTTATGGAATGAAGATACCTCTGGAGATGGTTATGGACCAGTACGCGCAGACAACCCATACTTCAACACAACTCCAAGGCATTCCTATAATGTTTTTGAGGATTTTAATCACCAGTCCACTTACACGCAATATTATGTAAAAAGAGTGATTCAACATTGGATCCAAGAATATAATATAGATGGATTTAGATGGGATTTGACTAAAGGTTTTACTCAAAATTGTAGTGCTAATGATGGGAACTGCACCAACGCTTATCAACAAGATCGCGTAGATGTTCTAAAAACTTATGCAGACTATCAATGGGAGGTCGATGCAACTTCTTATGTCATTTTTGAACAATTAGGAACTTCTGCAGAGGAAAGAGAATGGGCTAATTATAGAAACAATGAGGGAAAGGGAATTTTACCTTGGAATAATCTGAATGTTGTTTTCAATCAGAACACGATGGGCTATGCAGATAATAGTAATTTTAATTATATACATCATGAGATCAAAACCTTTGATAAACCATTTGCTTTGAGTTACGGAGAAAGTCATGATGAGGAGAGATTAATGTTCAAAAACTTAGCTTATGGAAATTCCAATGGCACATATGATATCAAAGATTTATCTACCGCTTTAGAAAGACAAAAAGCCTATGGTGCCATTCTATTAACCGTTCCTGGTCCCAAAATGATTTGGCAATTTGGTGAGTTAGGTTATGAATTTAGCATCAATACATGTGAAGACGGAAGCATAAGCAATGACTGTAGATTATCTCCTAAGCCTATCGCTTTTGAGATGAATTATGAGAATGATACAGACAGAATGAATTTATATAATGTTTGGGCAGATATTATTCAATTAAGATTAAATAATGAAGTTTTCCATACAGATACTTATTCCATTACCTCTGGGAACTTGTTACCGATTATTCACATTTGGAATAACGATTTGCCTCAGGACGAATTAAATCATGTGGTTGTAATCGCCAATTTTGACGTGGTAAGCAAAGCAATCACACCTAATTTCCCAAATACTGGAAACTGGTATAATTTAATGGATGACACCGTGGTTAACGTTAACTCCAGCAATCAAAGCATTACATTACAACCAGGTGAATTCAGGATTTTAGGAAATAATCAGGATGCGAATCTTGCTACTAATGACCTTGAATTAAATCACAATGAAATGTTTAAAGTAGTCCAAAACCCTGCTAAAAATGGACTTGTCCAAATAGCCTATGATATAGACACGGATGGAATTTTAGAAATTTATAACCTACAAGGTAGAAAATTAGAGACCTATGCAATCAAAGCCAATGCGAATTCGCGCACACTCTACACAAGATTAAAAAGTGGATTGTATGTTTTAAATTTAAAAACCCATCAATCTGTTTTAAATCAAAAGATAATCATTCAATAAATTTGATATTTTAATTCTCCAATGGTCGCGTCTCATCCAGATGTGGATATTTTTTATTTAGGCTAAATTCCACAAATCATTATTTAAGATTAAACTAAAAATTGAAATATATTTTTATCATACATTTGCAGCATGTGGAAATCAATTTTATTATCTATAATATCTGGGCTTTTGCTGGTACTGAGTTGGCCTACTTATGGCTTCGCTGGTTTATTGTTTATAGCCTTTGTTCCTTTGCTCATCATAGAAAAGCAGTTCTCTGATGCACCTTTTAAATACAAAAGCCTCAGAATATTTTTATTATCATTTATCACTTTCTTAATTTGGAATGCTTTGACATACACTTGGCTTGCCCAAGCAAGACCACAGATAGACCCTAGCGCCTCTGAAATACAACAAGCCTGGTTTGCTTATGCATTTGCGGTGATTATGAATGCACTATTTATGGCTATTGTATTTATAACTTATCATTTCATTCGTAGAAAGCAAGGAAATTTCTTTGGTTTTATATTCCTCCCTGCTTTTTGGATGACATTTGAAAAATTACATTTAAACTGGGATTTCTCTTGGCCCTGGCTCAATTTAGGAAACGGTTTTGCATCTTATTATCAATGGGTTCAATGGTATGATATAACGGGAACCTTTGGAGGAACTTTATGGGTTTGGATTTGTAATTTACTTATCTTCAAAGCGATTCTACTCTATCTAGAACATGGAAACCAACGTACGATGCAAAAATATTTTGCTGGTTTTGCCTTGGCCGTATTAATTCCTATTGGCGCTTCTTATATGATTTATTATAATTATGAAGAAAAGGGAGAAGAAATAGAAGTTGCGGTAATACAGCCAGAACTAGAACCTTATAGAGAGAAGTACAATAAGTCTGGACAAGAAATAGTAGCGGAAATCATTAAACTTGGAGATGACGTTAATCTTTCTAATACAGATTTAATCATCACTCCAGAAACCTCATTTCCAGGGTTAGGTCAAATCTATTGGAATGATATTCAACATGATCCATACATCAATCAATTTAGAAACTGGTTGCAAAAATATCCAAAGCTTGTATTAATCGCTGGAACAGATGTAGCCAAAATCACAAGAGCGGTAGAAGCGCCTAATATCACCGCTATACCTTTAGATCAAAATGTCTGGGCAAATAGGTATAATGCTGCTATTCAATTAGAAAACAACATAGATTCTATTCCAAGACACGACAAATCTAAACTAGTTGTGGGGGTAGAATACTTCCCATACCCTGCTACTTTGAAACCAATATTAGGAAGTTTTATGTTAGACTTTGGTGGAAACACCAATTCCTTAACCAAAGCAAAAGAAAGCACCGTACTCACCAACCACCAAAACAGTGCAGCAGTGGTTCCATTGATTTGCTATGAATCCATTTATGGTGAATACACAGCAAATTTTATTAAAAAAGGAGGCAATTTAATCACCATATCTACAAATGATTCTTGGTGGGGCAATACAGAGGGGCATAGGCAACTACTAGCATATGCCAGATTGCGTGCCATAGAAAACAGACGAAGCATTGCAAGAGCCGCTAATAGTGGTATTTCTGGATTCATCAATCAACGAGGAGATTTAATGAATAGCCTGCCTTATGATACGCAAGGGAGCGCCAAACATCCATTAAAATTAAATACAGAACAGACAGATTACACCTATGCTGGTGATTTAATTGCACGGATTGCCTTGCTAATAAGCGGCATCTTATTAGCCTATTATATCGCAGAAAAATTTATAGGGAATAAAAAAGAAACCTAAATCTTCATTCGATTTGCAAGAATCATTAATAAAAGGTTAAATTTGGAACCTAAATTAAACTAAGCAAAGCGTACTTAATTATTATATTTAGAAAGTGAACTTTAATTATTGATAAGCATTTAGTGAAAAATGTTTATAATTATTTGTCTGTCTAAAAAATATTTTGTTACTTTGCATTCCGTTTTAAAAACGCAGCAATTATGTCACGAGTTTGTCAAATCACAGGTAAGAAAGCACAAGTAGGAAACAATGTTTCTCACGCCAACAATAAATCTAAAAGAAAGTTCGAGGTGAACTTGCTTAAAAAGCGATTCTTTATGCCAACAGAAGATAAGTGGATATCACTTAAAGTTTCTGCACATGGTCTAAAAACAATCAATAAGATTGGTATAGAAGAAGCTGTAAAACGCGGGCGTAAAAATGGATTAATTAAATAAATTTAGTATCATGGCTAAAAAAGGGAACAGAGTACAGGTTATTCTAGAATGTACAGAGCATAAAGAAAGTGGTCTGCCAGGTACTTCTAGATATATTACAACTAAGAATAAGAAAAATACTCCAGATAGATTAGAACTTAAAAAATTTAATCCTATCTTGAAGAAATATACACTTCACAAAGAAATTAAATAATTAAGATATGGCTAAGAAGACAGTTGCAACATTACAATCAGGTTCTAAGAAATTATCTAAAGTAATTAAAATGGTAAGATCTCCAAAGTCAGGTGCTTATGTTTTTGAAGAAAGAATGGTGAGTGCTGATGCAGTAAACGATTTCTTTAACAAAAAATAATCGCTTTACTTTATATAATAAATTATAAGTCGTTGCATCGAATGTAACGACTTTTTTGTATTTTTAGAAATTGAAACATTTATGATTCATTCAACTTCATAAATCGTCATTTAAATCCCACTAAATTATGAGTTGGTTTAAGAAAGTATTTAGCAGTGATAAGAAAGAAACACTAGACAAAGGTTTAGAGCAATCTAATCGTTCTTTTTTTGATAAAATGAGCCGTGCTGTTGTAGGTAAATCTACAGTAGACGATGAAGTTTTAGACGATTTAGAAGAAGTTTTAATCTCATCTGACGTGGGTGTTAATACCACGATTAAAGTTATAGAAAGGATAGAGGAACGTGTTGCTAGAGATAAATATGTCAACAGTTCTGAACTAGATACAATCTTGAGAGAAGAAATCATGGGTCTTCTCTCAGAAAATAATACAGAGGATTATGAGGGGCTTGTAATTCCTAAACTACCTTCTGGCGACCCATACGTGATTATGGTGGTGGGTGTGAATGGTGTTGGAAAAACTACAACCATTGGTAAGTTAGCCTATCAGTTAAAGTCTAAAGGCAAGAAAGTCATACTGGGTGCAGGTGATACTTTCCGTGCTGCTGCTGTAGACCAATTGCAGATTTGGAGTGATAAAACTGGTGTGCCAATTGTAAAGCAAGCCATGGGATCTGATCCAGCATCTGTAGCGTATGATACTGTTCAATCGGCTAAAGCACAAGGTGCAGATGTAGTCCTATTAGACACTGCAGGAAGACTACATAACAAGGTGAATCTAATGAAGGAACTTTCTAAAATTAAACGTGTCATGCAGAAAGTGATACCAGATGCTCCGCATGATGTTATGCTGGTATTAGATGGCTCTACAGGGCAAAATGCGTTTGAACAAGCCAAACAATTTACAGAATCTACAGAAGTTACTTCTCTTGCTGTTACTAAATTGGATGGAACAGCCAAGGGTGGCGTGGTGATTGGTATATCAGACCAATTTCAAATTCCTGTTCGCTATATAGGAGTGGGCGAAGGAATGGATGATTTACAAGTATTTAACAAGGCAGAATTTGTAGATAGTTTTTTTAAGAAAGGATAAACTAAAAACCCTATTCACGTTATCTATAGAAGAGGTGGATTTTAAAACTTTCCCTTCCTCATTTTAAGAAAGCAGGAATCTTATTTATAAACTTGATTTTCTGAATAGGATGTGTCATCCATAAAGATAAAGGATACCGCTAAAAAAGTTTAGAATTTCGTATTTCAACTTCTTCAGGATTATTGTAATTAGTCTTTGATATTTTATATTTTTACAAAATTCAATAAATAGATTAAACCTAATTTATGATCAAGAATTCTATTATCACCCCATTGCAGAAATTCGTTAATATAGAAAGTTTTGCAGGAATCCTTCTTCTTGCAGCCACTATCATCGCCTTGTTTTGGGCTAACTCTCCTTTTGGATCTAGCTATACCGCCCTTTGGCAACATGAATTAGGTTTTAGTACGCCTATTCTAGAAATAGAGAAACCATTGATTCTATGGGTAAATGATGGTCTCATGGCTGTTTTCTTCTTTTTGATAGGTTTAGAAATTAAAAGAGAGTTATTAATTGGAGAGTTAAATTCTATCAAAAAAATAGCATTTCCTCTATTTGGTGCACTCGGGGGTATGCTTATTCCTGTTATGTTTTTCTTATTAATTAATCAAAACCCAGAGACTACAAAAGGATGGGGTATTCCCATGGCTACAGATATTGCTTTTTCTTTGGCTGTTTTGAAAGTTCTGGGCAAAAGAATACCGTTAAGTCTGATAATCTTTTTAACCGCTTTTGCCATCGTAGATGATTTGGGTGCTGTCATGGTGATTGCGCTGTTCTATAGTGGTGAATTACATCTCGAGCTCCTAGGATACGCCTCTATTCTACTCGCCATTTTATATTATCTATCTTATAAGGAGGTTTATTTTAAATACCTGAGTACTGCATTTGGTGTCATTGTATGGATATTATTTTTAAAATCTGGTATCCATCCTACGCTAGCTGGGATCTTAATGGCTTTTTCTGTGCCTATTAGACAGAAGATATTGACACGTGAATTTATTGCTGAATTAGAAACTATTACCCAAAATATTAAACAAGCGAAAGTATTGAATGATGAAATCCTATCTAATGAACAAATCATAGAAATTGATAATTTAGAAGACTTAACAGAAAAATATCAATCCCCTTTGCAGAAACTAGAACATAATTTACATGGTTGGGTAGCCTATTTCATCATTCCAATTTTCGCACTTGCCAATGCTGGAGTAGCTTTTGGAGACTCTTCTAATTTAGATACAATGCTCATCATCAATATAATTATATGCCTGGTATTAGGAAAAAGCATGGGTATAACATCAATCATTTTGCTTGCCAAAAAATTGAATATTATTGATATCCCATCTGATATTAATGTTCAACATATTATTGGAGTCTCATTTTTAGCAGGTATTGGCTTTACAATGGCCATTTTTATAGCTGGTTTAGCCTTTCAAATGGATCCTGTGTATATAGATTCTGCTAAGATTGGCATTCTCATAGGTTCTTTGGCTTCGGCTATATTAGGCTATTTTGTACTTAGATTTGCGCCAAGTCAACAGGTCAAAACTGATAAGCCTAAATAAATCCATATAGCAGATTTAAGTTCCCATGATTTCAGCAGAATAAGTATAACGGATTGAATATATTTCACAGCATTATTTTTAATAGAATATTGATGGTCTGCTATTGCACAATTCTTGTATAAACACCACGACGTATCTTTTCTCATTTTACCAGCTTTTTTTTAATATTATGATGAAAAACTACCATAATTTTTTGGGATTTTTGGGTTTTGCTTTCCTTGCATTGGCGGTATTACCAATTGGTAGCATTTATAATTTTGATTTCTGTATTAACCTATGACGTCTCTGCGCCTATTATTATGAGAAAGCATGAGAATAAAATTACTTCTTCACCTGGAAATGATAAGAAATAGATTAAAAAAAACTATATCACATAAATGTTATTGGTGAATTTTTGGCTCACGGTTTTCTTTTCTCCATTTACCTCGATAGTCGTGAGACCATCAAAACCTTGTCTATCAATGATTTTAATTTGATTATTTAATCTTAAACCTAAAGATGCCACATATTGTAAAAAAACACTAGAATTATCTTTTACGGAAACCATTTTACAGGTTTCCCCAACTTCAATCGCAGATAATAATTGTTTAGTTCTTCTCTCGATTTTACCATCTTTATCAGGAATAGGATCACCATGCGGATCAAACTTAGGGTGCCCTAAGAATTTATCTAAGCCGTTAATCAACTTTTTGGAATGAATATGCTCTAATTCTTCTGCAACTTCATGCACCTCATCCCAACTAAAATCTAATTTCTCATAGAGAAAAGTCTCCCATAGCCTGTGTTTTCTAATGACATCTTTGGCAATGGTAGTCCCTTCAGGAGTTAACTTAGTTTTTTCATATTTCTTATAAACCACTAAATCTTTCTCTGACAAACGTTTAAGCATTTCATTTACAGAGGCTGGTTTCAAATTCAATGCAGTAGCTAAATCATTGGTACCTGCTTCTTGCTCTCCATTTTCTACACCAATCTTAAATATAGCCTTAAGATAATTTTCTTCTGTAAAAGATAACGTAGTCATTTTTTTTGAATTTAGTCAAAGATAGCAAAAATCATATCAAATTAATTTGTTAGGCTAACCTAACTTATATACTTTTGTAAAACAATTCTAAATAAGTAGATTAATGAAACTAATAATTAAACAATGGCTCATATTGCTCCCTCTTTTTGGGCTTATCATTGGACATGCGCAAGAGGGCAGTATATCTGGTACAGTATCTTCAACAGATGGTACAATAGGGAATATTCAAATTAAATTGTTAGAGAGCGATTTTCAAACTACTACCAACAACAGCGGTTTTTTTATTTTAGAGAATATTCCAGTAGGAAGTTATACCCTCCAAATTTCTGATTTATTGTATAAACCATACCAAGAAAAAATTCAAATAATAGAGAATGAATCGCTGGATATGGATATTTATTTAGAAGAGCGGAAGGAAGAAATGGATTTGAACGATATTGTCATTTCTGGTACCATGAAAGCGGTGCAAAGAGATAAGAGCCCTGTACCTGTAGAAGTATATAGCCAAACCTATTTTAAGAAAAATCCCACACCCAATATGTTTGAAGCCTTGCAAAATGTGAATGGTGTACGTCCACAGGTAAATTGTAATGTTTGTAACACAGGAGATATTCATATCAATGGATTAGAAGGACCTTACACTATGGTTCTTATTGACGGAATGCCAATTGTAAGTTCATTGGGTACAGTATACGGGCTTTCTGGAATCCCTAATGCATTGATAGAAAGAATAGAGGTAGTGAAAGGACCTGCCTCTTCTCTATATGGAAGTGAGGCTGTTGGAGGCTTGATTAATATTATCACCAAAAAAACTAAAAATGCAGATAAATTTTCTGCAGACGTGATGGCTACTTCTTGGCAAGAATACAATGCGGATTTGGGTTATAAATTCAATATCGGAGAGAATGTAGATGTCTTGACAGGTGTAAATTATTATAATTATTCTAATCCAATAGATAACAACGATGATAACTTTACAGATGTGACTTTACAAGACAGAATTTCTGTTTTCCAAAAATGGAATTTTAAAAGACCAGAAAATAGACTGTTCAGTATTGCGGGAAGATATTTATATGAAGATCGTTGGGGTGGTGATATGAACTGGAATAAATCTTACCGTGGTGGAGAAGAGGTTTATGGTGAGAGTATCTACACTAGCCGTGCAGAATTAATCGGTAACTACCAATTACCACTAAACGAAAAGATGTTTTTCTCTTTCTCTTTTATTAGTCACGATCAAGATAGCCGATATGGGAGCACTTCCTATATCGCAGATCAAAAGATTGGTTTTGGACAATTAACTTGGGATAAAAAAGCAGGAATGCATGATTTGCTCACAGGAGTTGCTTTACGTTACACCTATTATGATGATAATACACCAGCCACACTAGGCGATGGAAATCTTAATATTCCAGAAAAAGATTGGCTGCCTGGAATATTTATCCAAGATGAAATGAACGTTGCACCAGGGCACAATCTACTTCTAGGAATGCGTTATGACCACAATCAAGTACATGGGAATATCTTCACCCCTCGTGTAGCCTATAAATGGCAAGTAAATAGCAATAATATACTTAGACTAAATGCTGGTACGGGTTTCCGAGTAGTGAATTTATTTACAGAGGATCATGCAGCGCTTACGGGTGCTAGAGATGTAGTGATTGAGAATGATTTAGAGCCAGAAAAATCATACAATGCGAATCTGAATTTCATCAAAAAAATTCATACCAACAGTGGAGCTCTTATTAATTTAGATGCTTCTGCATTCTATACTTATTTTAATAATCGCATTGTACCTGATTATGATACCAATCCCCAACAAATCATATATGATAATTTAGATGGTCATGCAGAGAGCAAAGGGATTAGCCTAAATTCAGAAATTAAATTCCGCAATGGATTAGATATCATTTTAGGGGCTACCTTAATGGAAAATACCATCACAGAAAATGGTGTGACAGAAGAGCCAGAATTTGCAGAAAATTTTATGGGAACATGGGCTGCATCTTATAAAATCAATGCCTGGAATTTAGCTATTGATTATACAGGAAATGTTTATAGTCCAATGAATCTTCCCCTTGTGTCAGATTTAGACCCAAGAAAACCAGAATCGCCATGGTGGAGTATTCAAAACATACAATTGACTTATGATGGTTTAGATAATTTTGAAATCTATGGAGGCGTAAAGAACTTATTGAACTGGACGCCTAATGAAGGGAATCCATTCATTATTGCTAGAACAAATGATCCATTTGATCAAGAAGTTGATTTTGATCAAGAAGGAAATGCTATTGCAACTCCTGAAAATCCTTATGCATTAGTCTTTGACCCAGCCTATGTATATGCATCCAACCAAGGAATTAGAGGTTTCTTAGGTTTAAGATATATTATTAGATAAAATATTAAAGACAAGAAATAAAATGAAAATTCTAAATGCCATATTTAGATATACAATGATTCTGGGAAGCCTTGTGCTTTCCAGCCATTGTTTTTCTCAATTAAAAGAATATTCATTTCCTGAGATTGATTCATTACAACAAGTAGAACCAAGAAAGACAGTGGTTTTTATTCATACAAGCTGGTGTACTTATTGTAGCATGATGAATAAATCTGTTTTTGGCGACGAGAAAATCGCTGATATACTAAATGAAAAATATTATTATGTTCCTCTTGATGCCGAAGGCGAAAAAAATATAGATTTTGCTGGTAAAACATTCAAATTTATCCCAAACGGCATGAACACTGGAATTCACGAATTGGCTACTGCTTTGGGTACAATAGATGGTAAATTATCCTACCCCACACTCGTTATATTAAATGAAAAATATGAAATCGTTTTTCAGTATGGTGGTTTGCTAGATAGAGAAAGCGTAAAAGAAATTTTACTGAATTAATCCAAAATTTTTATTGGGTATTTCAAAAGTTTTAATTACTTTTATCAAATAATAAACGAATAACAAACGAAATGTTTATCAATTTTAATCTTAACAATGCTAATAATAATCTTCTATATCAGAGGACAAGATGGCTATGATTTAAATTGAAAATTAAAAAAATATTATGAACCTCTTGTCCTTATGGCAGGAGGTTTTTTTTTTTGGAATAAACTTTAAAAACTAAATATTATGTGTGGTATTGTAGCTGCTTTTGATTTAAAAGAATCAAGCCAAAATTTAAGAGAACAAATCCTAGAAATGTCTAAAAGATTAAGACACCGCGGTCCTGATTGGAGTGGAATCTATTCAGATGATAATACGATAATCTCTCACGAACGATTAGCCATTGTAGATCCAATATCTGGAAAACAACCCTTGGTGAGTACAGATGAAAATGTAATCTTGGCCGTGAACGGGGAAATCTATAACCATAGAGAACTTAAAAAAGAATTGTCAGATTATAAATTCAAGACCGCCTCTGATTGTGAGGTAATCATCCCACTATATCAGAAGAAAGGCGCAAAATTCTTAAATGACTTGAATGGAATTTTTGGTTTTACGTTATATGATAAAAGACAAAAAAGTTATCTAATTGCAAGAGATCACATGGGCATCATCCCACTCTATATTGGCTGGGATAGAAAGGGATGTTTCTATGTTGCCTCAGAACTTAAAGCACTAGAAGGTTACTGCAACAAGATAGAAATATTCCCTCCTGGGCATTATCTAGACAGCCAGGAAGGTGAGATTAAACCTTGGTATCATACTAATTGGCGTACTTATGATGTTGTAAAAGATAAGCATACTGATTTAATTAAAATCAGAAAAGCTTTAGAGGATGCGGTTCATAGACAATTGATGTCTGATGTTCCTTATGGGGTATTACTTTCTGGTGGTTTAGATTCTTCTATAATCTCTGCCATTGCTAAAAAATATGCAGATAAACGCATTGAAAGTGATGACCAATTAAATGCTTGGTACCCACAATTACATTCGTTTTCTATTGGATTAAAGGGTTCTCCAGATTTAACAGCGGCTCAAAAGGTGGCAGATCACATTGGTACTATTCATCATCCTATAACCTTCACTGTCCAAGAAGGCTTAGATGCCATACGAGATGTGATTTATTATTTAGAGACTTATGATATAACCACTGTACGAGCGAGTACGCCTATGTATCTGATGGCGAGAGTGATTAAATCTATGGGGATTAAAATGGTGCTTTCTGGCGAAGGCGCAGATGAAATTTTTGGAGGATATTTATACTTTCATAAAGCACCCAATGCACAGGAATTTCATGAAGAAACCGTGCGTAAATTAGATTACCTATACCAATATGATTGCCTAAGAGCCAATAAATCACTCATGGCATGGGGCATAGAGGGACGGGTTCCTTTTTTGGATAAAGAATTTATAGATGTTGCCATGCAGATAAATCCAGAGGATAAAATGATCAAGGATGGCAAAATTGAGAAATGGGTTCTACGCAAAGCTTTTGAAGATTTATTACCCCCAGAGATTGTATGGAGACAGAAAGAACAATTCTCTGATGGTGTGGGTTATACTTGGATAGATTCCCTCAAAGAATTAGTGAGTCAAAAAATAAGTGACAAAGATTTAGAAACCGCTTATCATAGGTTTCCAGAACAACCACCTCAAACCAAAGAGGAATACTATTACAGAAGTATTTTTCAAGATCTTTTCCCGTCCAAAAGTGCCGCACTCACAGTGCCTTCTGCTCCATCCGTTGCTTGCAGCACACCTACGGCTCTCAAATGGCACAAAGCATTTGAAGCCCTGAATGACCCTAGTGGCCGTTCCGTGGCACAAGTACACACAGATGCTTATAACAAAGTATAGTATTGACCAAAAAAGTCTCAAGACAAACTATTTTGAGACTTTTTCAATTTTTATTATTAATGCTCTTATTCGGATGTGGCTCCTTTGCCTAAATTGGCATATTCTTGACTCTTCCATACGGCGTGATCAGAAGGCTTGAATTTATAACCTTTTTCCATTGCGTGAATTTTTGTGAATTCCGCGCCAAAAAATATGATTAAAAAGGAATAATTAATCCATATCATGATTAGTACCACCGTACCTGCAGCCCCGTAAGCCGAAGCAGGTTCAAAATTTTCAAAATAATATCCTAGTAAAAATTTACCTAACGTAAATAAAACGGCTGTGACCAACGCCCCCGTATAAACTGCTTTCCATGGAATTTCTACATCTGGTAAAATCTTGAAAATAATGGCAAAAATAGCTGCCACTAATAAAAAACCAACCCCCAAATTGATGATTTGAGCCATTTGATAAGTTTCTGCGCCGAATTCTGTGGTAATGAATTCATTTAGTGAACTTAAAACGGTAGATAATATCATAGATACGACCATCAACAAACCTATAATCAGAATCACCACCAAGGAATTGATTCTATCCATCACATATTTTTTAATAGCCTGATTAGGCTGCGTTTCAATGCCCCAAAGATTGTTTAATGATTTTTGAAGCATAAAGAATAAGGTGGTAGCACCAAAAATGAGCGTCATCACCCCTACCGTTTTCATCAATATACCATCTTGATCGATCATAGCCTTTTCTATAATTTTTTGAATGCTCCTGGCCGCATCCCTATCGAGTGCCATTTCTATTTGATTGCTAATTTCTCCACGTACCACTTTTTCTCCAAAAAAAGCACCCGCAGACCATATAATGATAATTAATAATCCGGGTATAGAGAACAAGGCAGAATATGCTAGTCCCGCTGATTCTATAAAAACATTAGAATCTGTGTAGGACTTGAAAGTTTTCTTAAATACTTCTAGGTAAAACTTAAATGTATCTTTCATAATTTTTTTTAATTAAAATGGATAACCTATGGCGAGATTAAATATTAGATTATCACTTCTCCAATCACTGTCTCCAAAATCAATTTTGTCAAATGTCCATCGGTCATCTTCTTCATAATAGGGAATTCTTAAGGGAATAGCCAAATCCAGCCTCAAGACCAGAATGCTAAAGTCTAAGCGTAAACCCACACCAGCACCTACAGCAATTTCTTTAAACCAATCTTTGGTAAATTTACCTCCTGGTCTATCTGGGTCTTCGTTTACAAGCCAAATATTACCAGCATCTACGAAAACGGCACCGTTAATGAAATTCCAAATATTGGCTCTATATTCTGCATTCAATTCTAATCTTATGTCTCCGCCTTGATCAAAATAGAATGAAGCATTTTGAGTCTCTGGATCATAACTACCAGGACCTAAAGTTCTGGCTCTAAAAGCACGGATACTGTTGGTACCACCTGCAAAAAATTGTCTAGAAAAAGGTATATACCTGGAATTACCATAAGGATAGGCCAGGCCAGCAATCAAACGCGTTGCTATGCTATGTTTCTGAGAAAAGTCATGATAAAATCTAAAATCATGTTCCATTTTAGCATATTGACTAAAGGGAATATCAAAGATTTCTTTTTGATCTCCTCCTTCTACATCGGCTCCCAAAAACAAGCCTGTAAGGTTCCCTGATAAATCCAGCATACCTCTATAATACATGGTGTTTTTGATGGGCAGCATGGTATTGGTATAAGTATAGGTATAGGTGGGGCCAAAAATTAGTTGATCCTCTACCACCCTTTGCAAAACTGGGTTATCTTGCATGATGCTATCATATGTGGCTGTAACATTTTGTGGATACACCAATGTAGCGTCTAAGACTTTTAAATGGTGCTCCTTTCTAATATTTTCTTTCCATAAATATCCAAAAGAAGTATTGAAGTTATGCAAAGAATATAGTTGCGTTCTATTTAAAAACTCATACCCGATACTTGCATTGGTTCTTGGTACGAATGCGCCTCTAGTATTTATCTTGAATGGTACAATTAATCTCGGAATAGATAATTCTGCTTTGGCTCCTATTCTATATATATTGTTGGCATCACGCTTCCCACCCATCTGTACATCGGTGCTACCATAAGCAGTTACCCTTAATTGCTCTGCGCCTTTGAATATATTTCTATGCGTCCAGTTTAAGTTAACCTCACTCCCTACATAATCGGCAGAGTTACTACGCGCGGTAGTTTCTAAACGTAAAGATTGCATCTCTCTAGGAGTCAACAAATAGTAGGCATCAAATTTATTCTGAGTAGAGTCTGAAATGATAAATTCATTTTTCACGAATTTATAAACCCCTAAACTCACCAATCTATTTAATGTTAAATTATGATCTGTCCTGTTATAGAGTTCATCTCTTTCAAATTGAAGCGCCCTATCAAATATTTTAGGTTTAAATTTATCTTCAGGATCAATAATATACATATCGTTATAAACTTCTAACGAATCTGTATTATATGGAATCTCATAGCCACTGGATTTAAGGTCATTGATATTATAATCCGTAAAAATCACTACCTTATCGATTCTGAATTGTTTTCTAGCCAATTCTGGTATACTCTTTTTTAATTGCGGTGTTAAATCAACTTTGCTATCATTGGCTACCGTACTATCTGCTTCTACAATGATATTATCTGGGTGAAAGTAATAAAAACCCCTTTCCTTCAACCTTGTATCAATGCGTTGTCTTTCTCTTTTGATTACATCTAAATCAAAAGGGTCCCCAGGTTTTAAAATGGTTTTATCCGCTAATTTAGCGATCTCTTGCCCCAAAATGCTAGAATCTAATTTGAAATCTACATTGCTAATATAATAGCGATTCTTTGGCTTCACGGTATATTCCACCTGGGCCGTTTTGTCCTTTAGTTTGGTTTCATAGGAGGCTTGCGCATTAAAATATCCCTTATTCTCTGAATAATTTACAATGATATCTTGATTGAAATCCTCATCCACCTCCTTGAGTAGCACTGGTTCTTCTCCCAATTTTTGTTTAATCCAGTGGCGAATACCTTTTTCTTTATCAACCTCGCCCATCAGATTATTGATGAACAATTTGGGACGCAATCCCAAGATAGAAGTATTCGGCTTAGGGGTTATTTTATCTTCTAGACCATCAATCAATTGTGATTTATCTTTTTTGGATATAGTATCTGAATCTATAATGATAGCAGCACCCGTATACAGACGCTCCCCTTCTTTTAAATGAGAAGTTCCACAGGAATTTAACCCAACACACAATGCACAAATGCCTATAAAATAAGATAGTGGCTTCTTCATAAATTAATCATTTTCTTTTCTACCCTTCTTGGCTTTCTTGAATACATCTTTAAATTCATCAAAATCTAAATTGATAATAAAACTCACCCCTGTTTCTATAATCTGTCCTTGCAGTGCCACTTCATATTCATTCATTCTAAAGGCACGTAGCATGTACCTACCGTTTTTAGACAACATATAATCTATACTCAAATCACCAGCAATGTTGTTTAACTCTTCATTTTCTCTCGCAGAACCCTCTAAACCAAATTTACTACCCACGGTAATCTTTAATCGATCATTTAACAATCTTTTGCTTAAACCGACATTTAAATCTGTTCTTGTATTCTTTTGTCCTTGAGAATAATCATCATAAGAATCAAAGTCGAAATCCATTTCAACCCCCGCAATTAAACCACTGGCAAGGTTATTTAATTGTTGCGATAATATTTGGCTCACACTCTGTCTGGCCATAGTCCCGGCCGACATACCAGATTCTGATGAGAATGGATCTTCTCCTATAAATCGATTCAATAATAATAGGGCAAAAACTTGTTTATTCATCTCTGATTCATCTTGGCGAATCTGATCTAACTTGGTCTTTGTGTTATCTATAACAGAAGTCGCGATGGATGGATTATCATCTTCTAGAGTAATATCAAAAGTAATTTCAGGCTTCATCAATTCACCTTTCATCATCAAAAGGGTATTGAATGGAATGCGTTGTTTATACATATTATATTCCGACGGTGCCATACCACTCAATTGTTGTTGTAGTAAATCAATCGGCGCGGCCTCTATTTTATAGTTGGCTGTAATATCCAACGTTGCTTCCAACGGATCCCCGTTCCAAACGATGGTGCTACCTTTTTGAATATCAAAACGCTTATTCATCATGCTCACATTCAACTCATAAGCACCTTCACTTACTTCATACACGCCTGTGAGAGTGGTTTTACCAGACGGATCCACACCACCCGTTAATTCTGCATTTCCTTGTAACTTCACAAAATCACCCGTGGCTTTATCTATAATTAAAGAAACCTTGGCCTCCTCTGTAATAGAAATATCTACATTCATGTTCATTCCCTTGATGCTTGCCTCTGTATTGATGCTATCATTGGCAACCGTTTCTTGCAACGCAATATCTTTATCTACAAATCGCACAATGCCTTCCCGCTCTTCTAAAGTTGGAGATTCTTGAGGTACTACAAAAGTAAAATCTGTCTCATCTCCCACGGCGATTAATCCATCTACTAGTGGTAAATCTAAATCACCCCCAATATGTAAATCTGCATTGATAGTTAATACACCATACATCAATTGGTTTAAATCCTCCTCAGAGTCTACAACTTTAAAGTCTTCTGAATTCACATCCAAATTAAAGGCAAAATCTTGATACGTTTGGGTTGAAATTTGTCCATCAACAATAAGTGAATTACCACTGTTATCATTCACATTGAATTGATCGAAAACAATTCCTTGTTCACGGAAATAAATTTCATCATTAATTTGCCTAAAATCACTTCCCGTTTGGGCGATATGTAATCCTACATCATTCAAGGATACCGTACCCAAAATTCGAGGGGCTTCCGTAGTCCCTGTAATATTCAAATCGCCAGAAAGGTAACCTTCTGTATCCTCAATTTCATTCATCGTTAACCCTTCTAAACTTTGCATTTGAAGTTGATTCAGGTCTAAAACTAAATTAAGCACATCATTGTTCATTCCATAAGTACCCGTGATGGTAGCATCGTTGCCATTCTCACTTAATTGAATATCAATATTCAATAAATCTACATTTTCACTATTTACCTTGGCATCAATTCTACCTACCAATTGCTCATAAACATTTAGTTCTTGAATGTTTAAATCTGCCTCAAAGCGCATATTACTTTGTAAATTCTCCACCGTTACCGTTCCATTAATGGTACCACTTGCAGGCAATTCTTCTTTTTTAATTATTTCTGTGATAGTAGCGATATCAAAGTTCTCTATATCCACTTGTAACGGGTTATTCATCGATTCCCTTTGCGATTGAATTTTAATGATACTTCCAGCGTTACTAAGTACAAAATTCTCTGCATAAATCCCACCCTCATTATTGATTTGTAAAAGATTATTTTCTCCTACCTCCCAATTTTCTCCATTTAATTTTAATCCATTTGGATCTAATGAGATTTGATGTATATCATCTATAGATTCCAAGTTACCCGCAATCAGATAATTCTCATCACCTGCTGTATCTTGGGTAGAAATATGATAAACAATCTTATTATTGGCTACATTTCCATGCGCATCTAATTGATTTAATTGGAAGTCCTCACTACTCACATTCGCTACAGATAATTGATAATTTAATGCCTCATTTTCGGTATTGATGGCAAGTACGCCATTATCTACGTGATATCCACTATACGTCAATTGTGGAATTTGACCATCCACCTGTAATTTTTTTGTATCTGCTACATAACTCCCTTGTAAGGTTACGGTTTCAAAGGACTCTAAATCTGGTACAAATTTTCTTAAAACCTTATCATCCTTTACTTTAACCTCAAAATTGGCATATTGATTCGGTGTAATTGGCTCCTGCTCAATCGATTCTTGGAATTGATAGTAGCCGTTGATGGTTTGCATCAAAGATCCTAAAATCTCTGTCAACTTATAATCACCTGTAATCTCAGCATCCACTACTTGAGAATTTAGGATAAGGCTATTACTTTCCTCACTTGTAACAGATTTAAAATAAACCTCTTGCAAAGGATATACATCTTCCGTATCAGAAATCGCAAAATTGGTTAAGGTAAATTCTCCATTCAAATTATCTGGGTCCACATTCGTAAACTCACCATTGATATTCCCTGCCAAAATCATCTGATCGCTATAGAAATTAAGGGCGTGTAGGTCTAATTTTCTAATGTTCCCAGCCACCACAATGGTTGGGTTCTCTTCATTGTATAAACCGTTGACTCTTAAAGTTAAATTCGCATTTTGGTCTTTAGAATCTAAATCGATATCATAACGTCCTTGTTTTAAACTTCCATCCAAAACCATATTATTGTAGCGATAGCCATTATAATCTACATATTGAATATTCCCTGCTAAATCTGCATCACCTTGTTCAAAATCAAAACTTCTGCCTTTGGCATTGATGCTTCCGCTGATTTTCTCTAAATCTTGGTTTTGAATGATTTTCCCGATATTCAAATCATCTAAATTCGCATCCACATCATACTGCTCGTTGTTTTCTTGCGTCAAGTTTAGATGCGCAATTACTTTAGCATTTCCGTCAGAGGATTGTAGGTTTAAATTGGCATCAACGATTTCTGTCGTTCCTTTGGCGGTACCAGAGAGTCGCATCGTAGAGGGAAGCGATATATTATCTGGAATGGTATTGGGTGGAACTAATTTGTTGATCGTTCTTGCAGAACCAGATAGGTTTTGAATATTTAAATCATAAGTTAAAGCATCAGGATGGGTCGCATTTTTAATCGTTCCATTAGTCGCCAATTGAATATCACCTAAACCATTGGCTTCTAGATTTTCTATGATTAAATTATCTACCGTACCATTTACATTCGCGTTTAAATTTAAAACAGCATCAGGATATTGATTGAATGGTGGATCTTGGCGAAGCGATGGCATAAAATTCAGAATATCTCTAAAGCCAATTTTGGAATCCTCTATATTAGCTGAAAGTTGTACTGCACCCAGATTATCAGATAGTTGATCTACATGATCATACGACAACACCACCTCATCCCTTAAAATGGTTTTATCTGTTTTTAACAATAAATCCTTTAAGTACGCTTGTTGTTTATCGTATCTGAAACTGGTTTCTAACGCATGAATATTCAAATTTTCTTGTTCTTGAACTCTCGCAGATTCAACAATTCCAGCGAAAGTCCCATCTTCCATTTTGAAATCCTCTAATTCAATATTCAAAGTTTGGAAATCCAAATGATTAAAATCCATTCCTCCCCCAGACCTTGGCATAGCGGTATTATTATAAACCAATTTTACATTATCAAGTTTCAATTGATTTAAATAAGCCGTTAAGTCAGATTGTTCCTGTGGATCAACTTCTACATCGGCTACCTCTTCTTCTGCATCGGTTTCTGGTAAGTGCAAATCAATCTTTAAATCAGCATTTTTAAATACCAAATCCTCTACATCATATAATTGATTTTGAAGATCAAGCTCATTAATATTTGAACTTAGTTCTTCAAATTGAATCTTACCATACGTTTGGGTATTATCATCTGCATAATCCACCTTAAAGTTCGTGAAAACCACTTCATTCAATGCCAATTGGATAGGGCTTTGCGCACTCAAGGAATCCACATTTTGCTCTACTTCCGTCGCAACTTCTTTCACTAAATCTTGTTGCATTTTCAGGTTCAATCCATCGAGGATAATCTTGTCTATGGCGTAATTGTTTTGGTCTAAATCAAACTCCTCTACTGTGGTTTCAAAATTATTGAAATAAACCTGTAAATCATTTTGCTGTTGTAAATCTAAAAAGGTAACCCCAATGTCTTGCAAATGAATTTCATCTAAAGAAATTACCCAAGGCTCTGATTCTGTCACTTCCTCATCTTCAGTCACAAAAGCATCGATGATATAATCAAAGTTAAATCTACCATCTTCATCTCTTACTACGTTGGCACGAACGGACTCAATATCTATAGAGGTGAGATCTACGGTGTTATTCAATAATTTAGGAATATCGAGTCCCACATCTAGTTTATGCGCATATAACAAGGTATCCTTTTTTTGCCCATGTAAATGCAAATTCTCTAGCACAATGCTACTCGGGAAATCTACATAAACACGTTCCAAGGAAACCTCTGTCTCTATCTTATCTTCCAGATAATTAACGACATAATTTTTAATCTGATTTTGAACCGCAGGAATGCGTAAACTGAATACTAGAATGATTAACAAAACCAAAATAGCACCTACCACGTATCCTGCAACCTTTAAAATCTTCAATGCCTTCTTTTTCTTCAATACCTCTATTATTTAATTAAACAAGCAAGCCTCTACTTTCACATAAATTTAATAATATGCAAGATAATTGTTAAATTCGGCATTTCAATATTCCCTTGATAATTTTAACAATATATCAAGGGAATCTGTTTATTTAATCTTCAGATTTAATTATTTCTAGTTATGAAGCATTTTTGTTTCACAATATACTATTCACGCATAATTTTTTACAAGATAATTCATCGAATTGATTAAAGTCCAAAAGCCTTTAAGTATGTCGGTAAATCCTTATCTCCTCTACCACTCAAGTTCACGACCACCTGATCTTCTGGTTTAAATTTTACTTTCTTTAAAAGCACCAAAGCATGGGCAGATTCCAAGGCAGGTAAAATTCCTTCTAATTGTGTCAATTCTCTACCAGCCTCTAGTGCTTCCTGATCCGTGGCATCATGTATTTCTAATTGATTGATATCATGCAAATAAGCATGCAACGGCCCAATGCCTGGATAATCCAATCCTGCAGAAATACTATGTGGGTCTATTAATTGCCCATCTGCTGTTTGCATCACTTTGCTTTTACTACCGTGTAAAACACCTGTAGTCCCAAGATGCAAAGTAGCAGCCGTTTTATCGGTTTCTAACCCATGCCCAGATGCTTCAGCCGCAACCAATTGAACATTTGGCTCACCAATAAAATGATAAAATGCACCAGCTGCATTACTCCCACCGCCTATGGCAGCCAAAATATGGGTAGGCAGACCTCCTACTTTTTCTTCAAATTGTGTTTTAATCTCCTTGCTTATCACACTTTGAAATCTAGTAACCATATCTGGATAAGGATGAGGTCCCACTGCACTACCTATTAAATAATACGTGTCTGGGTTTTGAATCCAGTCTTCTAAAGCCTCATTCACGGCATCTTTCAGCGTTTTTGTTCCACTTCTAGCCGCACGCACTTCTGCTCCTAACATTTTCATGCGAGAGACATTGGTTGCTTGCCTCACCATATCAACCTCTCCCATATATATTACACATTCCAATCCGCGTAAAGCACAAGCCGTTGCGGTTGCTACACCATGTTGACCCGCTCCTGTTTCTGCAATTATACGTTTTTTACCAAGTTTCTCTGCTAATAGAATTTGACCTAAAGCATTGTTCATTTTATGAGAGCCTGTATGGTTGAGGTCTTCTCTTTTTAAATAAACATGGGTTCCGTATTTCGCACTTAACTTTTTGGCGTGATACAAGGGCGTGGCTCTACCTAAATAATTTTGAAGCAAGTCTTGAAACTCCGTTTGAAATTCTTCTGATTCTATGAATGGAATGTATTTCTCTTGTAATTCCTTTAAGTTAGCGGCTAATACTTCTGGCACAAATGCACCTCCGAAGTCACCGTAAAATCCTTCTTGGTCTGGGTTTTTATTAATCATATTTCTGGCTTTTTTAAGTTTATATTTTATTATTTCTATTTTTTGATTGCTTGATTGAGTTAATCCAATTTTGTAATAACACTTTACCATCAGGAGTCAAGATGCTTTCGGGATGATATTGAACGCCCACCATCGGATATTTTTGATGATAAAAAGACATAATAATTCCATTCTCATCGGTTGAAGTAACTTCAAAACCCTCTGGTAAATGTTCCTCATCCACCACCCAGCTATGGTAACGCCCAACTTGTATTGGCTGTGTAGCATCTTCATATAACGAATGGGCGTTTTGCAGTTTTAAATTTACGCCAATCCCATGTTGTACTTTTTCTAATTGTTTTAATTTACCTCCATAAGCCTCTACCATGGCTTGATGCCCTAAACAAACCCCAAGCATGGGAACAGATGAAGAATATTGCTTGATTACTTCTAATAATTTACCTGCTTCTTCTGGTATTCCTGGACCTGGAGATAAAATTACACCATCGTAATTTGGGATTGATTCTAAATCGATTTCATCATTTTTAATCACCACAACCTCATCGCCCGTGATCTCCTCTACAAGTTGCACAAGGTTGTAAGTAAATGAATCGTAATTATCTAAAATTAAAATTTTCAAAGGATTATTTTTTAAATTATGAGCACACATATTTTGATTTTTAGACATAAAAAAACCTCGATAAATGGTAAGATTTATCGAGGTCTCTTCTGAATTAAATTAACAACATAGTTAAGTAACAGACACCGATAAATCGACTCTGCTCCACCACCAATTGTTGTTTAATCTTGTATTCATACTGCTAATATAATATTTAATTTTAAAATGCACACAAAGCATTAAAAAAAATTTAAAGCAAATTATAATTTTTTTGTTCTTAGTCTTAAAGCGTTTCCTATAACACTTACAGAACTAAAACTCATAGCCACAGCTGCAATCATCGGCGATAATAAAATACCAAAAAAAGGATATAAAATACCTGCCGCAATTGGAATCCCTAACGTATTATAAATCAAAGCAAAGAATAAGTTTTGTTTGATATTCTTCATCACCGCTTGGCTCAGATGCAATGCTTTTTTAATGCCTTGTAAATCCCCTTTAATTAAAGTTACATCAGCAGATTCAATCGCCACATCTGTTCCAGTCCCCATCGCAATTCCTATATCTGCTTGTGCCAAGGCTGGTGCATCATTAATTCCATCCCCTGCCATTGCAACCTTTTTACCTTGGGCTTGTAATTTCTTCACAAAGTCTAATTTATCTTGTGGTAAAACACCAGATTCAAAGTGGTCTATTCCAACTTCTCTTGCCACACTCTTGGCTGTATGCTCGTTGTCTCCTGTGAGCATATAAATCTCAATACCCTCTGCTCTTAATTCTTTAATCGCTTGTACAGAAGTATCTTTAATCTTATCTCCTATCACAATAAACCCTAAAACTTCTTTACCATTAGCGATAAAAGAAACCGTTTTGGCTTTGGCTTGATATTCCTCTGCCTCACGCAACATTGCTGGTGTTAAAGTAAGTTGATGTTTATGAATCAATTTTTTATTTCCTAAATAGTAGGTTTCATCCCCTAAATCAGCCTGCACGCCAAGACCTGTACTGGATTTAAAGTTTTTAATTGGGATTAAATCAACCTTATGCTCTTTGGCATATTGCACCGTTGCTCTTGCCAATGGATGCTCACTTTGGCTATTGATGCTACCCACTAATTGGGTAACCTGCTCTACAGTCCATTGATTAGAAAAAGAGTAAACACCCTCTACACTTGGGTTTCCTTCTGTAATCGTACCAGTCTTATCCACGATTAAAGTATCAATATCATTTAATCTTTCTAGGGATTCGGCCTGTTTGATTAAAATTCCATTTTGTGCCCCTTTTCCAATCCCAACCATTACAGACATCGGTGTAGCCAATCCAAGCGCACATGGGCAAGCGATGATTAGTACCGCAATCGCATTCACCAAAGCATAAACATAAGAAGGCGCTGGACCCCAAATGGCCCAAATAATAAAAGTAATCACCGCAATAATCACTACGGTAGGCACGAAATAGGATGAAATTTTATCGGCTAAATTCTGTATCGGCGCTCTACTTCTACTCGCATGATTTACCATTTCTACAATCTGAGAAAGCATGGTATCCTTGCCAATTTTCTCTGCCTGCATCACAAAACTTGCATCACTATTGATGGTTCCTGCAATCACTTGATCCTCCACCGTTTTATGCACTGGTAATGGTTCGCCACTAATCATGGATTCATCTATATCCGATCCACCTTCTATAATCATCCCATCTACTGGGATTTTCTCTCCTGGTTTTACCCGTAACTTATTACCTTTTTGAATTTCTTCTATCTTCACCTCTTTCTCTACCCCATTTTCTATGAGCGTAGCATTTTTAGGTGCAAGATTCAATAGTTCTTTGACGGCAGAACTGGTTTTGCTATGCGCTTTGGCTTCTAGCATCTGCCCCATCATCACAAGCGTCAAAATCACGGTAGCAGATTCTATATAAATATGGACATTGCCATGCTCATTCAAGAATTGTGGCGGAAAGAATTGTGGAAATAACATCCCAAAGAGACTGAATATCCAAGCAATCCCCGCACCTATCCCAATCAGCGTAAACATATTATAATTGAATGTTTTGATACTACGCCAAGCACGTTCAAAGAACATCCAACAGAAAACGAAAACCACAGGAATAGAAAGCACCAATTGAATCCAATTCCAATATTTCTGAGGCATGATATCGTACAAAGGATTATCATTGAGCATCTCGCTCATCGCAATAAGAAATATAGGCAGCGTGAAGGCTGCAGAATACCAAAATTTCTTTCTTAATTTTTGATAATGCTCTTCTTCATGATTGCTACTTTCATCAGTTTGGATTGGCACCAAATCCATTCCACAGACAGGACAATCTCCTGGTTTATCATACGTCTTATCGCCCTCGCACATCATAGGACAATAATATTCTTGTGCGGTATTTGGATTTAAATCACTATGACTAGAAGAGTTTTTTTCTTCTAATTCCTCTTTCGTTTTATGCAGACTATAGTGCGTGTCTTCTAAAGACCGAGCTAGTTTAGCAAAGGAAACAGGCTCTGTTAAATTCATCTGGACCGCATTATCCTTTAAATCAATGGCTATATTTTCTACGCCCTTTACCTCCGACAATCTGTCACGCACTGTGGCTTCACAACTGGCACACGACATTCCTTTTACATAAAAAGTCTCCCGTTGTGCGCTATCCTGATCTTCAAATATATCGTAATGCGTGTTTGCTAAGGCATCCTTTAACCGACTAAACGGAACTTCTGATTCTGAAGTTACCTCCGCAGATTGGCTTGTAAGGTCTACTTTCACCTCATCCACGCCCTCTACTTTGGCAAGTTCCTTCTGTACGGTTGCTTGACAACCCCCACACGTCATCCCTTTTATAAAATATTTATCTGTCATAGTGATATGTTAAGTGCAAAAAACATGCTAATTTAAACTAATTCTAAATGGCGTGAAGTGACTTGAGTTACGGTAGGGGATTTTGCAATGAAATAAGTCAATTTAATTCAATATCGAATAATATAGTTACAGAAAATCTAATCTATAAAGGATTAATAAACCGAATTGACGATGATAAAAACCGAAGAATATATTACATATTAACTAAAAAAGCTAAATATTTTGGGAAAATTACATATTGTCAAAAAAGATAATGACCAAAGAAGAGTTAGACAAATTAGATTATTTACTGTTTTAAAAATAAATGATTATTAATAATTGTAATAATTAATTTCTTATTATCGTCTATTTCTGAAAACCCTACATAATGATGCCCTAACTTGGTGTGTCCATAAAAAATCAGAAATTAATACACGAGAAACGTGGAAAACAATTAAAAAAATACTTAATAATAATTAATGAAAAAAATTATAAAAATCCTTATCAAAGAAATAATTCCAATAATAGTTGGTATTCTCATAGCGCTGTGGATTAACAATTGGAATGAGGACCAGAAAGATAAAAAGTACATTAGTCAAATTTCCTCTTCACTTGATAAAGAACTAATTGAAACTGCCGAAGACATTACTTATAATATTAAGAATCAAAAATCTCTTGTTGATACTATTGAATTTTACAAAAACGACGACAAAATTTCAATATTAGATATTGTGAAGAAAGTCAACGGGATTAAAATGCCCACAATAAGGATAAATTCTTGGAAAGCGATTTCTAATTCAAAAATTGAATTAATGGAATATAATAAAGTATCTACTTTGGCAAATATTGAAGAGCAAAAAGAGTTATTAAAAACAAAAAATCAAAATTTAATGAATTTCATCTTCCCAAACACTAAAGATACTGGAATAGACAAAAAGGAACTATTGAAATTAATGATATTAGATATTATAAGTACCGAAAAAGCGCTTCAAAAACAAATTGAAGAAATATCTTAAACAGAATATTAATAGATATTTAAGAATATAATTTTAGTGTCGAAAATACACATTTCTGCCACTACTCTATCAGATCATTTAAACGTCTACTAATTTCCTCTACAACTAAATATAAGTACGACAACTCTCTCACACCACATGAACACCCCAAACATCGATTTACGCTGTGTTTTATTAACCTATTAATTATATCCAAATAATGGATTAAAGGATGATTTGGGATTTTCTGTGCCGTATTTATTAGAAGGGAATATAATCGATCACTATGACTTAGAAATATCTGAAAATATTAGTCATAAAAATGCTTTGAATTTTATAAAGAAAGTTTGGGGCTGAGGAAATTAAAATAATTTGTAAAAAGACAGCGTAAACTGTTGAAAAATCTCTTTAGACTATTAAGGATAAGGATTTACTTTTGTATGTTTGAGAAATGGAACAAATAGAAAATTTCAAAATAATCGAAATAGAAACGAAAACTATCAATAAAATTCAACAGACATACAACGACAATTAATTCTCACGATAAATATTTAGGCTATTTCAACTTGATGGACAGCATGTAACAAGATAATCAGAATTATATTTACTTGTACCGTAAGTCTAAAAACTACTCCTATTTCAATTTTTTTAGATTTTTTTAAGAGCGTATGAGGGATTAATAAATAAAGCTGTAAATTTATTTGGCGTTGATTATAACGATAAAATTAAATTTGCTAGGCAAACAGAGATTCAGGAAATTAAAGACGAGTAAAAAAAGGTAAATACTGGGACTTTGGTAACATGACAATATTGATTAAAATTAACATTGGAACACGCGATATTGGATTATTAGTAACACCTAAAAAGCATAATGAATAAAGCCATAGGTGATAATAATATATACAGACTAATTAGCGGATAGTGCTATTTTAAAAGTTGCTACATTCAATAAAGTGTGTAAATATTAAAAAGAATAATTATGAATAAGAATCAATTAATTGGAGTTTTAATCTTGAGTTTATCTCTCGTTTCCTGTGGAACTTCTTTAAAAACCAATCTCACCAATAATTATGAACGTGAAAAGCTTACCAATGATGAAGTTTTCATTATTTATGATGAAACCGAACTTCCTAAAGAATCGAAAGAAATAGGAAGTATCAAAATTGGTGATTCTGGATTTTCTACTAAATGTTCAAAAGAAGAAGTTTTGAATGATGCAATAAATACAGCAAAAACAAACAATTCAAATATTATATTTATTGATGAACTTAAAGAGCCAAATTTTCACAGTTCATGTTATAGATTAGAAGGTCGTATCTTTTATAATAATTCGGAAAACATGAATGAATTATGGGCTAAGAGCAATAATGTATTTGATGAAAATGCAGATTATGCCATTGTTCATTTTTTATGCAAAGAGGAAAAGCCTAGTGGTCTCACCTACATGAAAGCAGGTCTAGTTGGTGGAACGTATAAGGTATCCTATAATAATGAAAAGTTTAAAATTTCTGAATATAGTGTAATTACCAAAAAAGTCCTTAAAGAAGGATTAACCGAGATTAGCGGTAGTTCATACACGAGAAGGGGTGAGGTAGAAATTGACATAAAGCATGGTCATGAATATTTTATAACTATTACAACGCATACCAATATGGGGACAAGAGTTGTTTTGGAAGAAATATCTAAACCTGAAGGGTTGAAGTTGAAAAAAGATATTGAAACCATTTTAAAACAAATTGAAGAAACTAAATTACAAAGACAGAAAGAAAAAGAACAAAGAAAACTAGAACGACAAAAACGTAGAGCATTAAGAAAAAATCAATAGCATTTGCTGTCATTACATGAACTGAATCATATAAAGCATTTGAATAAAACCATGAATCAATTGCAAATGAAAGATCTAAATGAACTTATAAATTTAGAGGAACCTGCTTGGGATTTAATAAAAGGATGGCTGAATGAGGCAACTAACGAATATGAAATATTGCCAAGAAATTCTAAGCAAGCAGAAAAAGAACTTTTAAATACGCAAGTAACAACTCGTTCGGTCATGGGGGCTGTAATTTACGAAACTGGCGGAATTTTAATAGATAAAGGTTGGTTAAGAATTTTGGGTTCGGGAAGTGAAAGGCTTGATCGAGGTTTGAGTGAATGGAATAAAGGAAAAACTTTTGAAAACTATGGAGAACAACCTTTATATTTTTTGATTGCAGACGATATTATTGGAGGTTACTTTGCAATCAATGCAGGGGGAATAGGAAACGAAATTGGGAAAGTTTATTATTTGGCACAAGATACGCTAGAATGGGAGTGTTTAAATATTGGATATTCTGACTTTTTATATTGGGCATTAAACGGTGATTTGGTTAAGTTTTATGAACCATTTCGATGGAATAATTGGGAAAGAGATATTCAGAAAGCAAATGGGAATCAAGTATATTCTTTCGTTCCTTATTTATGGACAAAAGAAGGTGAAAATATTGAAAACATTGATAAAAAGTTAGTTCCAATTGAAGAGAATTTCAACTTAACTCTTGACTTTAAAGAAAAACTAAATAAATAATACCTATAACATTGGTTAGTAATTACTATTAATATCTTAAACTTCTGAATCCTAATAGTTCTCGGAACCCATACTTTGAGTTAGATGTATTTAGATGTATATTACTCTCAACTATAAACCCTCAACCACATACCCTTTGCGATCAGGATAGCAATGGAAATCCCGCAGGCTTTGTGGGGCTAGACAAAATAGAATAAATATTCTATAGCATTTATTTTATTATGTATTTGCTACAAAAATATGATTGGTGAATAAAGTATATGGAGCACTAATTAAATTAATATCAAATTTAAGGGATGGTTCTACTCTGGAACTCGCATTATGTATTCTAAAAGATATTTGCCAACCCTCATTCAGCGAAACCAGTAAAGTTGTTTTGGAATTTTGTTGATAGACGATTTCAATTAATCTAGTGGGAAGTTTTAATGGAGGTATTTTAAATTTTGGCTTAATTCCATTAAAAGATTGATTCAAAGTTCCGTGCAAATTATAGGCTTGAACCTCCACCTTATTCTTGCCTTTAATAACTTTATAGAAATCTTGATTACCTACCAGATATTGCACTAAATTTTCTGCTACAATATTGGGGTTTTCTTTATCCAAGCGTAACAATTCTTTTCTAAAGGCATTAAGGATAGGAATATATACGACATCGTGCATATTTTCTATGGAGGACCATTTGGTCTGCTTATCTTTTGCTTTAATATCTGAAAGCATATTGAATATAGGGTTGATCTCTTCAAAATAATCTTTTGAGCAAGGTACTCCAAGCCATTTATCTCCAAAATCGATTCCATTTGACAGCCGTGAGTGCTTAACGGCTCTATGATTATTTTTTGCAGAAATTCCAATTTCCCAATCTTGTAATGAGCGTATCATCAACACATCACGCACATCACCTGTTTGACCTACTTTATCACTAACCAACTCAAGCGTTAATATATCTAAATCGTTTTTATTATTAGAAAGCCTTGGTTCAACGTCAATCAGAAAATTGATTGAGGCACTAGCCGTTATTTTAAAAGTGTTTTGCTCAATCTCAGTAAAACTATCGAAAAACCCTTTTGCGACTTTATAGGATTCATTCACATTGATTGATGCATTGCCAATATCCTTTAAACGCTCATAAGCCTCAATTAACAACGCAAATTCAAAAGCCTTCCCATTTACTGTCTGACTAGCCTTATATTATATTATTGTACTCTCCATGGTCACAGTATTTACGACAATCTCTTTTTCCTCATTAGATTTACTTTCTATTTGTCGCTTAATACTTTTGGCAATGTACATGGCAAGATTAACAGGAACAGCATTGCCAATCATCTTATACATAACGGCTACACGATTATAATAAAATATAAAATCATCTGGAAATGTTTGTATCCTTTCACATTCCCTAACACTTAATCTACGATATAAATGCTCTTTCCCTGGGACAAATATTCTTTTATTTTGTTCAACAAATGCCATTTTGGGCGCCTGTGGATGAATCGGGGCATGTCTACCTCCCGCTTGAATCGTAAAAGATTGTTCGTCCCAACTCCTTACTCTATTTCTAGACATATACATAGAGGAAAAATCTCCGATCATATATTCATGGTTAGGAATTTTCCAACTGTCTATGTTTGTCTTATTACCTTCTTTTGCGGAGACAACAGAATCCTTTAAATCTAAAATGGCTTCCTTTAGTGATACCTTTTGTTGCAGAGGTTCAGGAAACTTGAATTCAATGCCAATATCTTCTCTAATTCCCACAAAAAACACTCTTTTTCTATCTTGTGGAACATTGAAATCCGATGAGTTCAATAATTTAAAAGACAAATTATATCCTGCTTTCTTAAATAATTCTTTAATATTTTCTAAAGCATCCCTATGTCTACTTAGTAACATTCCACTTACGTTTTCTGCTAGGAAAAACTTTGGTTTTTTCGCTTCCAAAATTCTTATGAAATCATAAAATAATTGACCTCTTTTATCATTTATTCCCCTTAGAGAACCTGCCTCACTCCAACTCTGGCAGGGTGGTCCACCAATGATACCATCGCATTCAGGGACATCGTCAGCCTCTATTTCTGTAATGCTTCTTCTATCTAATATAGTGTTTTTATGATTTTTTCGTAGGTCTCCCAAATATCTTTATCATATTCATTCGCCCAAACTACATTAAAACCTGCCTTTTCAAAGCCTAAATCTAGACCCCCGGTCCAGCAAAGAATGATACAATATTCATATTACAGTGTTTTTAATGTTTTATTAATACTTCTTCTATATTCCGCCTTTTCTTCTGCCACCCTGAGTAATTGTTTTGAACAATTGGTTTCGTAAATCTGTTTGGCAATCTGGTCTGTAATATATTCATTTTTTAAATCAACAAGATTCAATTTGAATACTTTGGCCAATTTGGGTAATCGCTTTTCATCAAAATCACGTTTCCCATTTTCTATTTTACATAGATTAGCAGCGTCTAAATTTAACTTAGCGGCTAACTGTGTCAACGTTAACTTATTTTCAGTTCTCAAATTCTTAATATATTCTCCAAATGTTGCCTCCATAAGACTTGTCATATTTTGACAAAATTAATTAATATTTATTGATATACAATCATCAAAGTGCTATTTTATTAAGTAACACTTTTAAAAACCTCAACCACATACCCTTTTGCGATCGGGATAGCAATGGAAATCCCACAGGCTTTGTGGGGCTAGACAAAAACGACGGCTGGGGTATGGCGCGGAGCAGAATACACCAGACTAGATTTTTGTCCGCCACAAAACGAGGAATTGGAATGGATAGCCCTTTAAATCGCCCTAAAGTTTTTCTTTTATCTTGCTTTGATTAACTTTGTTTGTTATTAAAAATATAGAAATATGTCGCAACAAGAGGATCAATTGAAAAAGGTAATTTCCCACGCTAAGGAGTATGGTTTTATTTTCCCGTCTAGTGAAATCTATGATGGCCTTTCTGCCACGTATGATTATGGGCAAAATGGAGCGGCACTGAAGCGTAATATCAAGGATTATTGGTGGAAGGCGATGGTGCAATTGAATGAGAATATTGTGGGGATTGATGCGGCAATTTTTATGCACCCAACTACTTGGAAGGCTTCTGGGCATATGGATGCTTTTAATGACCCGATGATTGATAATAAAGATAGTAAGAAACGCTACCGTGCGGATGTTTTGGTAGAGGATTATGCGGCGAAAATCGAGGGTAAAATTGAGAAGGAGGTTGCAAAGGCGGAGAAGCGTTTTGGGGCTGATTTTGACAAGGAAATGTATTTGAAAACCAACCCAAGAGTGGTTCGCTATCAAGAGGAAATTGATGCAGCGCTTACACGATTAAATACGTCTTTGACGAATAATGATTTGGCTGATGTGAAGCAATTGATAGAGGATTTGGGGATTGCGGATCCTGTTTCTGGTTCTAAAAATTGGACAGAGGTTAGACAATTTAATTTGATGTTTGGGACTAAACTAGGTTCTACAGCGGATAATGCAACGGATTTGTATTTGCGCCCAGAAACGGCTCAAGGGATTTTTGTTAACTTCTTGAATGTTCAAAGAAGTGGACGAATGAAGATTCCCTTTGGGATTGCACAGATTGGAAAAGCCTTCCGTAATGAGATTGTGGCTAGACAATTTATTTTTAGAATGCGTGAGTTTGAGCAAATGGAGATGCAATATTTTGTGGCTCCTGGAACCGAAATGGAATTTTATGAGCAATGGAAGGAACAGAGAATGAAGTGGCATTTGAACCTTGGCTTGGGTGAGGACAATTACCGTTTCCACGATCATGAGAAGTTAGCGCATTATGCAAATGCAGCAGCGGATATTGAGTTTAAATTCCCATTTGGATTCAAGGAATTAGAAGGAATTCATTCTAGAACTGATTTTGACTTGAGCCAGCACCAAGAGCATTCTGGTAAAAAACTACAATATTTTGATGCTGAAAGACAAGAACGATATGTGCCTTATGTGGTTGAGACTTCTATTGGATTGGATAGAATGTTCCTTGCCGTATTTTCTAATGCCTTGAAAGAGGAACAGTTAGAGGATGGTAGTGAGCGTACGGTATTGAAGTTACCACCTGCACTGGCTCCGAACAAGGCGGCGATTTTACCATTGGTGAAAAAAGATGGATTGCCAGCGTT
Source organism: Flavobacteriaceae bacterium Ap0902 (assembly GCA_009835005.1). GTDB lineage: Bacteria > Bacteroidota > Bacteroidia > Flavobacteriales > Weeksellaceae > Profundicola. The sequence goes on from WTFG01000003.1 coordinate 60,883, forward strand.
AGCACAGAAAATTATAGATGACTTGAAGTTTGATTTTGACGTGGAATATGATGAAAAAGATTCTATTGGTAAGCGTTACAGAAGACATGATGCGATTGGTACGCCTTTCTGTATCACTGTGGATCATGATTCCCTGGATGATGATTCTATAACCATCCGTGAGCGTGACACAATGGAGCAACGCAGAGTGAAGATTTCTGAAATTAAAGGAATTATGGAAAAAGAAGTGAGCATGACGGCGCTTCTAAAGAAATTATAAGTTGGATTTAGCAATTTTGTTTGAGTTTCACAGGCTCTATACCATAATTGAGTTTCTGGGTACGGCTGCTTTTGCCGTATCTGGTGCTTTGATGGCGATGCGGTATAAGTTGGATGTGGTGGGGATTTTCACCTGTGCTTTGGTTACGGCCATTGGTGGTGGTACTTTGCGTGACTTGCTTCTGGGAGTAGACGTTTTTTGGGTAGATGATTATAGAATTTATTTCACGGTAATTATATCTACGATTATTGCCATTATCATTCGGCAAAAGGATAAAAAATATGATAAGCCGCTTTTCTTTTTTGATTCTTTGGGACTTGGTTTATTTACGATTACGGGGGTAGAAAAAGGATTGGTGTATGATCATCCCGCTATATTTTGTGTTACACTGGGAGTTTTGACAGGTTGTTTTGGTGGTGTGATTCGGGATATCTTGGTGAACCATATACCTGTTGTTTTACGCAAAGAGATTTATATCACGGCAAGCATTATCGGGGGGCTTTTGCATTATGCGCTTCTAATCTATATTGAAATAGACCCAGTTTATAATTTATTAATCACCTTGACCGTGATTGTTTTGATCAGAAGATTTTCCGTAAGAAAAAACCTGAACCTACCAACCTTTAATATTTAAAACCTTCTTTCTTAAAAGGAATTTCTAATTGAATAACGGATTGGGTATCATCTTCTAAACCTTTAAAATTAGTTACGGACAATCCCAATAATCTCACCGACTCTTTTTTAGGTCTTTCATGCCATAAGGCTTGGGCGTTTTCTAATATCAATTCTTTATCCTTAAAATACTGATCTATTAAAGTAATACTTCTGGTGTATTGTGTGAAATCTGCATATTTAATTTTAAGGGTAAGTGTCCTACCCTCCTTGTCCTTAGCAGAAAGCCTGTTTTCTAGTTCATTGCTTAAATAAACCAATTTGTCTAATATATCTTCTTGGTCTATTATATTTTCTGAAAAAGTACGTTCTACCCCGATGCTTTTTCTGATTCTATTGGGGTTGACGGGGCTATTATGAATTCCACGCACGACATTATAATAATGGATGCCAGATTTACCAAAATTTTGGCTTAAGAATGAAGGGCTAAGTTCTTTAAGATCTTTCCCATAAAAAACACCCATATCTTTAAATCGTTGAGCCGTTACTTTACCAATTCCATGAAGTTTAGCAATAGGCAATTCATTTAGAAATTGATCTATTTGATTGGGATGAATGGTTTTCTGCCCATTAGGTTTATTGATGTTAGAGGCTACTTTGGCTAAAAATTTATTTATAGAGATTCCAGCCGAGGCAGTTAATTGTGTTTGATCATAAATGCGCTGTCTAATCTCTTTTGCAATTTGATTGGCAGATTCAATGCCTTTTAAATTCTCTGTAACGTCAAGATATGCCTCGTCTAGAGAAAGTGGTTCTACAAGCGGCGTATATTCTAAAAAGATATCTCTAATTTGTTGGGATACTTTCTTATACTCCTCAAACCTGGGTTTTACAAAGATTAAATGAGGACAACGTTTTCTAGCCAAAACACTAGGCATGGCAGATTTAACACCAAATTTCCTAGCCTCATAACTTGCGGCAGCCACCACACCACGTTCTTTGCTACCCCCAACAGCCACAGGTTTACCTCGCAAAGCAGGATTATCCCTTTGTTCTACAGAGGCGTAGAAAGCATCCATATCTATATGAATAATCTTCCTATGCACTGGAGTTTTATTTTCTAAAGTGTCTTGATAATCCAAATATTATAATAAGTCTTGAATTTCTGCAAAATCATTGACTACCACTGTCGGATTATAATCTGCAATGGATTCATTGTAATTATAACCATAGGATAAACCAATGCTATCTACACCAGCATTTTGTGCCGCCATGATATCGTTTTTAGAATCTCCTACCATGACGGTTTCTTGCGTTTCAAAACTAAATTTTTCCATTAAATAGAACAATGGGCCTGGGTCTGGTTTTTTAACTTCTAAAGAGCCCTCGCCAATCCAGTCTTCAAAGAAAGATTTTATTTTTAATCCCTCTATAATAGGCTCTACAAAATCAATCGGTTTGTTGGTGCAAATAACCATGTCGTAGCCCGCTTGGTCTAGATATTCTAAAGTTTCTTTTACATGAGGATATAAATAAGTATCTACACAAACATGGTTTTTATAAAAATTATAATACGTATCCATGGTTTTTTGCACTTCTTCTAAGGTGGGTTTTTCTCCTGTAGTTTTATTTAATGCTCTTTCTATTAGGAGTTTAACTCCATTCCCTATCATGGTGCTCACATCTTCTACAGAAAGTTCTTTATAACCTATTTGGCTAAATGTATGGTTAATGGCATTGGCGATATCTGGTAAACTGTTAATTAAAGTCCCGTCCAAATCAAAAATGATAAACTTCTTGTTACTTAAAATATTCATGCAATCTATTTTTATTTATAATACCACAAAATCTGTCCCATTTATCAAAAAAAAGCACCACTTCTAAAAGAAATGGTGCTTTAAAATAAGTTGATTAAAGATTACTTATTGATGTTGTTTAATTTATCTTTAGCATCTTTAATCTCTTTTGCAGCATCTTCTACATTCTCTTTTGTATTTTCTGCCTCTTCTTTTACGTTGTCTAATGTTGCTTCTGCAGCCTCATTAATATTGTCTAACTTCTCTTCTGCACCATCTACAGCGCCGTTAACTTCTTGAATGGCCTCACCTACTTTTTCTTGAACGTTCTCAATTTTTGATTGTAAAGCGTCAAATTTCGCTTGGGCTTCTTCTATTAACACTTGGTCTCCAGATGCTTTTGCTGCTTCTAAAGCCTCTTTAGCCTCATTTAAAGCATTTTGAGCTTCGATTACGTCTTCGTTCAAATCTTCTTGTGCTTCTGCAACTTCTTCGCCTTGTACAGTTTCTACGTCTGTTGCAACTGCTTCTTCTTTGTTTTCGTCTTTACATGATGTAAAAGCGACTAAACTAACTACTGTTAAAGAAAATAATACTTTTTTCATCTTTTTAATTTTATTTTATAAGCAACAAATATATAAAAATTTTAAATCCATCCTATTTTTATCAAAGATATTTAATTAATGTTTAAGGTATATAAAGACCTCCATATAATAAATAATTTTATTAAATTCGCAAAACTATACCTTTTAAATTAATCAGAAAATGAAGCAGAATAAATTTCCAGAGTATCAAGCACTTGATTTAGTGAAGATTGCAGAAGAAGAATTAAAATTCTGGAAGAAGGATGATACTTTCAAAAAAAGTATTACCACCAGAGAGGATAAGGATGCTTTTATTTTCTATGAAGGTCCTCCTTCTGCTAACGGAATGCCAGGCATTCATCATGTATTAGCTAGATCAATCAAAGATATTTTCTGTAGATACCAAACCTTGAAGGGAAAACAAGTTAAAAGAAAAGCAGGATGGGATACCCATGGATTGCCTGTGGAACTAGGTGTAGAAAAAGAATTAGGGATTACCAAAGAAGATATAGGAACCAAAATTTCTATAGAAGAATATAATCAAGCGTGTAGAGAAGCGGTTATGCGCTACACAGACGTTTGGAATGATTTGACCCAAAAAATCGGTTATTGGGTAGACCTGGATGACCCTTATATCACCTATAAACCAAAATATATGGAATCTGTTTGGTGGTTACTCAAGCAGATTTATAATAAAGATTTGATGTATAAAGGCTACACCATACAGCCTTATTCTCCCAAAGCAGGTACAGGACTTAGTTCTCATGAGTTAAATATGCCGGGAACTTATCAAGATGTTTCTGATACCACCGTGGTAGCGCAGTTTAAAGCAAATAAAAATAGTACTTCTCTTTTTGATGAAGTAGATGCGGATGTATTTTTACTTGCTTGGACAACTACGCCATGGACATTGCCTTCTAACACAGCTTTAACCGTGGGGAATAAAATTGATTATGTTTTAATCAAAACATTTAATCAATATACTTTTGAGCCGATATATGTAGTTTTAGCAAAATCGCTCGTGAGTTATCAATTGGCTGGAAAGTTTACGCCTGCCGATAATCAGGAGGCATTTGATAACTATGATGTTAATAGAAAAAAGATTCCATATCAAATTATCAAAGAATTTAAGGGTTCTGATTTAGTTGGTATTACTTATGAGCAATTATTGCCTTGGGCGACGCCTTACCAAAATGCAGATCAGGCTTTTCGTGTAATAGCGGGTGACTTCGTTACCACAGAGGATGGTACGGGAATCGTACATACAGCTCCTACTTTTGGTGCAGATGACGCCAAGGTGGCAGAAGAAAATGGCGTTCCACCTATGCTTGTTTTAAATGATAATGGTGATCCAGTTCCCTTAGTTGATTTACAAGGAAGATTTATACAGGGCTTACCAGAAAGTTTTGCTGGTAAATATGTGAAAAATGAATATTATATGGATGAGCCTGCTCCAGAGAAATCTGTGGATGTGGAAATCGCTATTCAATTAAAAGAAGAAAATAGGGCTTTTAAAGTAGAGAAATATATGCACAGTTATCCCAATTGTTGGAGAACGGACAAACCTATTTTATACTATCCATTAGATTCTTGGTTTATCAAGATTTCTGATAAGAGAGAACGCCTGGTTGAATTAAATAAAACAATTAATTGGAAACCAGCATCCACAGGAACAGGTAGATTTGGAAACTGGCTGGCAGATGCCAAAGACTGGAATCTTTCACGTTCTAGGTATTGGGGAATACCACTACCTATCTGGCGAACAGAAGATGGCAGAGAAGAAATCATTATAGGTTCTGTAGAAGAATTGATGAATGAGATTCAAAAATCCATAGACCACGGTTTTATGGATAAAAACCCTTTTGAAGGTTTTGTTCCAAATGATTTTTCTGAAGAAAATTATGACAAGATTGATCTCCATAAAAACATTGTAGATAAAATTACTTTGGTTTCCGAAAGTGGAAAACCAATGAAACGTGAATCTGATTTGATCGATGTTTGGTTTGACTCTGGAGCAATGCCTTATGCACAATGGCATTATCCGTTTGAAAACGCTGATAATATAGAAAATTTAGTGCCTGCTGATTTCATTGCAGAAGGGGTGGACCAAACAAGAGGTTGGTTCTATACTTTGCATGCGATAAGTACATTGGTGTTTGACCATGTTGCGTATAAAAATGTGGTTTCTAATGGACTTGTTTTAGATAAAAATGGGCATAAGATGTCTAAACGGCTAGGGAATGCTGTAGACCCATTTACTACCATAGAGACGTATGGTCCAGATGCTACCCGTTGGTATATGATATCCAATGCGCAACCGTGGGAAAATTTAAAGTTTGATTTAAACGGAATAGAAGAGATTAGAAGAAAGTTCTTTGGAACGCTTTACAATACATATTCTTTTTTCTCTTTATATGCCAATGTAGATAATTTCACCAATCAAGAGGATATAATCCCTGTGGCAGATAGGCCAGAATTAGATCGATGGATTTTATCTGAACTGCATTCTCTAATCAAAACCGTGGATGAACTCTATGCTACTTATGAGCCTACCAAGGCTGCAAGAGCAATCCAAGAGTTTGTTGGGGATAATTTGAGTAATTGGTATATCCGATTGAATAGAAGAAGATTCTGGAAAGGTGAGTATTCAACAGATAAGATTGCTGCATATCAGACTTTGTATGAGGTATTGAAGAATGTTGCTATTTTGGCAGCCCCGATTGCACCTTTCTATATGGATAGACTATACCGTGATGTGACTTCTGTTGAGGGAAATACGGTTTCTGTGCATATTGCAGATTTCCCAAAATACAATCAGGATTTAATAGATACAGAACTACAAGAGACAACGCATCTAGCACAACGTGCTACGAGTATGCTATTCTCTTTGCGTAAACAAGCAGATTTAAAAGTGAGACAACCGCTACAGAAAATTTTAATTCCTGCATTGAATGAACAAATGCGTGCAAGATTAGAACGCATTAGCGATTTATTGAAGAATGAAGTAAATGTAAAAGAAGTAATGATTGTTTCTAATGAAGAAGCTTCTGATATCTTGGTGAAACAAGTGAAACCTAACTTTAAGAGCCTAGGTCCCAAGTTTGGAAAAGATATGAAGAATGCTGCAGCGGTGATTGCAAAAATGAGCAATGCAGACATTAATAAACTAGAACAAGAAGGTAGTTTTGAAATTGAAGTAAATGGTAGCAAACATCAACTGGGTCTGGAGGATTTTGAAATTATCACCAAAGATATTCAAGGTTGGGTGGTTGCTGTGGATGGGAATTTAACGGTAGCGTTGGATACAGAATTAAATGAAGATTTGATTAATGAAGGTATCGCAAGGGAATTGGTCAATAGAATTCAAAACATCAGAAAGAATTCTGGTCTGGAGGTAACAGATAAAATCAATATTAGCATAGAGCAAAACGATAAATTGCAAAAAGCATTAGAAAAAAATAAAGATTATATTACCACAGAAACTTTAACCAATCATATTGCGTTTTTACCATCTATTGATAGTGAAAATATCATAGAAATTGACGATATTATAGTACGCGTATTAATTGAAAAAGATTAAGATTATGACAGATAAGAATAAATATTCAGAAGAGGAATTGCAGGAGTTTCGTGAGATTATAGAAGCTAAAATCAAACAAGCAGAACATGATTTAAAAAGTATTAGAGAAAACTTCTTGAATAACCAGACCAATGGTACAGAAGACACTTCTCCCACTTTTAAGGCTTTTGAGGAAGGTTCTGAAACCATGAGTAAAGAGCAGAATGCACAATTAGCGGCTCGTCAAGAAAAATTTTTGCGTGATTTGAAATTTGCTTTACAGAGAATAGAAAATAAAAACTATGGGATTTGCAGAGTAACGGGCAAATTGATTAGTAAAGAAAGGTTAAGGCTGGTGCCTCATGCGACTTTGAGTATTGAAGCAAAAAACAAACAATAGTACCATGCGTTTCTATTAGAAATCTGCATAAATGTTGACTTATTTTTAAATCTTTATTCATTATAACTCTTGTTATTTTTGAAATAAGATTATTTAAAACCTTTATAATTTGAAAAAAGTAGCCATTATCACAATCCTGATTGTATTGATAGATCAGGTCTCTAAATTCTATATCAAAACAAACTTTGGTCTTGGTGAAAGCATGACTGTTTTTGAGGACTGGTTTCAAATTGTATTTGTGGAAAATCCAGGCATGGCCTATGGTATGCATTGGGGTGGCATTTTTGGAAAGATTGCATTGGCCGTCTTGCGATGGGTTTTGATAGGGTTTGGTGTTTGGTTCATCTTTAAAAATCAATTTAAATATCAATCTAATTATTTCTATATCTCTATGGGATTGATATTGGCAGGAGCGCTGGGAAACGTCATAGATAGCACGTTCTATGGATTAATATTTGATTCTGGCACCACTTGGAATGAGGATTTACAGTCTTGGAACAGATATTATGATGGTGTTTCAAAAGCGAATTTTGAGGGCTATGCACCTCTTTTTCAGGGTTGTGTTGTGGATATGTTGCATCTGCCCTTTTTTGATTATACTTGGCCAGACTGGGTGCCAATGGTAGGTGGGGAATCAGGAACCTTTTTCGCTCCTGTATTTAATATTGCAGATAGCGCTATTACTGTTGGTGGGTTTATTCTTTTAATTTTCAAAGACAAGGTTTTCAGAGAATATCCATAGGTATAATTTTCTACAGGCCTTGCCAATCATAGAATTTAATATTTTTTATAACTATACTTTATACAAATCACTATAAATATATGAGAGTTTTAACTGGAGTACAAAGTACAGGCACACCTCATTTGGGTAATATTTTAGGAGCTATAAAACCAGCGATTGACATGAGCAATGAAGCGGGTAATGAAAGTTTTTTATTCATTGCAGATTTACATTCTCTAACTCAAATTAAAGATGCAGAAACCTTGAAAAACAATACTTATCAAACGGCTGCTGCATGGCTTTCTCTAGGCTTAAATCTAGAAAAAACAATTTTCTATAGACAGTCTGATATTCCACAAGTTACAGAGTTGACTTGGTATTTATTAAATTATTTTCCTTATCAAAGATTAACGCTTGCACATTCTTTTAAGGATAAAGCAGACCGTTTAGATGACGTAAATGGCGGGTTATTCACCTATCCTATTTTAATGGCTGCTGATATTCTAATATATGATGCAGAGATAGTACCTGTGGGTAAAGACCAAATGCAGCATATAGAAATCACCAGAGATGTGGCGTCTAGATTTAATCACTTGATGGGAGAAACTTTTATCCTGCCAGAGGGCAAGACGCAAGAGAGCACCATGTATATTCCAGGAACGGATGGTAAGAAAATGTCTAAATCTGGAGATAACTTTATTAATATTTTCTTGCCTAAAAAACAATTGAGAAAACAAGTAATGTCTATAGAAACGGATTCTACACCTTTAGAAGAACCTAAAGATTGGGCTACTTGTAATGTGTTTGCGCTATACCAAACGATGGCAGACAAAGACGCTATAGAAGAAATGAAAAGCAATTATGAAAGAGGCGGCTATGGATATGGTCACGCAAAAAAAGCCCTCTTAGATTTAATCATGGAGAATTTTGGAGAGGCAAGAGAAAAATTTAATTATTTAATAGAAAATAAAGAAGAAATAGACCAAGCCTTATCTATAGGGGCAGACAAGGCTAGGGTGATTGCTAATGATACCTTGAAAAGAGTTAGAGAAAAATTAGGATATTCTATTTAATGTATTTGGTTTTTAATCTTTAAAATCGGGTATTTAAGAAGCATTTCATCCCAAAGTTTCGGGTTCAATAATCTTGCTCTGTGCAAAGTTGTTGAACCTTTTTTGTTTCTATTAAGTAAATATTCACAACAACTAATTTGGTAGTAAAGTTCTGCTCTTTCAAAACGCTTTAAGCCACGTTGCGCCACGGTAATAGCTTTTTGATATTCGCCTAATATAATGAGTAACTCTGTATAACCAAACCAATTTAAAAAGTGATTGGGTTCTCTGTCTACAATTTTCTCATAAGTAAGCTCAGCTTCTTCATAATACCCTAATTTAATAGATAGAAAAGCCAATCGTTTTAAATATCCCACATTATTTACATCTAAATCGATCGCTCTTTTTAGATAGTGAATAGCCTCTTCTAAGCTTTCTAATTTCTCATAAACTTCTGAAGTTTCAGACCATGCGATATCTAATTGTGGGTCTTCATGTATGGCTATATGCAAAGAATTTAATGCCTTTTTGGGCTCTCCCATTTTTATATAGCATCTTGCTATTTTTAAATGAGAATATGCAGAAGTATCATCAAACCTTATAACTTCCTGGTAAGTCTCTATAGCTTTATCAAACTGTTCTAACTTCTCATAACACGCCGCTACTTGATATAAACTGCTTATACTTTTAGGATTAATACATACAGCGTAATCAAAGGATTCTAAGGCCTTAGAAAAATTATTAATATGAAGATATTGTAATCCTAATTGAAACCAAGCAATTTCTGAGTATGGTCTTTTATCTATATATTGATTAAGAAAATTCACAGCTTCCTTGTGTTGATGAATATCGTCAAAACACTGTAAGCAGGAATAAAATGCTAGGTCATCATCTAAATCTAATTCTAGAGCAGATTTAAAATGATATAAAGCTTTCCCTATATATCCAATCGCCAAATACTCTCCACCTAAACAATGATGAATATAATCCTCTTCTACGCCAAAATTTAATGCTTTTTCATAAAACTGAATGGCTCTTTTATGCTGCGTCTTTAAGGACCAGTATCTTGCTTGCGCCACAATGAAATCCATCATTTCATTTGCCACGTCCTTTAATTCATCTATGATTTCACTTGCCTCATGTAGTAAGTTAATCTCTAAATAATATTCTAGTACCTTCACTTTTACATCCACACTTTCTGGATGCAGTTCCATAGCATATTTAATGGCAGTATGGGCAAAAGGTAAATCACCTACATCTAAATAATAGGAAATAATTTCATTTAACTCATCTGTATCAAAATAATAATATTCATTTTCATCTAACATTTCCTCAAACTTATCTATGAGTTCGTTGTTAAGCCAATCTTCCTCCATATATTCAAAATTAGGTTAACTCAACCAATTTTGCACGTATTCTATGAAACTTTATGAACAATTAGTAAACATCCCAAATTTATCTTAAATAAACCATAAAATGGTCCTTGCAAAGTATTATCAAGTATGCTTAGACGATTAAACTTCTAACGGTAGTAATCATTTTTTCTGCCAATTGATCTGCATTTTCCTGTGTTGTACTCTCTGTGTAAACTCTAATGATGGGTTCCGTATTCGATTTCCTTAAATGCACCCATTCTTTATCAAATTCTACTTTAACCCCATCTATGGTATTCACCTCCTCACCATCATAATATTTCTCTACCTTTTGTAGTAAATCATCTACATCAATTTCTGGGGTGAGCTGGATTTTATTTTTACTCATAAAATAAGAAGGATATTCTGCTCTAAGTTCGCTCACCTTAACCTTTTTATGCGCTAAATGTGTTAAAAATAAGGCAATACCAATAAGCGCATCTCTACCATAATGTAATGCTGGGAAAATAATTCCGCCATTCCCCTCACCTCCTATTTTGGCTCCAGTTTCTTTCATTTTCTCTACTACATTCACCTCTCCTACAGCTGCAGGTTGATAGGTTTGTCCATGTTTTTCTGTCACATCTCTCAAAGCCCTAGAAGAAGAGAGGTTAGAAACTGTATTGCTTTGAACTTGGCTCAAAACATAATCTGCAACAGCCACCAAAGTATATTCCTCCCCGAACATTTCACCTGTTTCATCAATAAATGCAAGCCTATCTACATCTGGATCTACCACTAATCCTAAATCTGCTTTTTCGCCTACCACTTTTGCAGAAATGTCTGTTAAATGCTCTTTTAAAGGTTCTGGATTATGCGGAAACTGCCCATTAGGTTCACAATATAACTTCACGTAATCAACGCCCAACTTATCTAATAATGGGGGGATGGCAATTCCTCCTGTAGAATTTACAGCATCAATCACCACCTTAAACCCTGCATTTTTTATAGCCTCTACATCTACTAAGTCATTAGCAAGTATCATTTCTATGTGTTTTTCAATAGCCGTATCATCTTGTGAATAAGCACCTAACTCATCTACATCTACAAAATCAAATTGTCCACTCTCTACAATCTCTAATATTGCCTCACCATCTGGTCCAGATACGAATTCACCCTTTTCATTTAATAATTTTAGCGCATTCCATTCCTTTGGATTATGACTAGCGGTTAAAATAATTCCACCGTCTGCTTGGTATTCCGTCACCATTAATTCTATGGTAGGGGTTGTAGAAAGACCAAAATCAATCACATCTATTCCTATAGCTTGTAGCGTAGCAGTCACTAATTTATTCACCATATCGCCAGAGATTCTTGCATCTCTACCAATAGCTACTTTTAACTGCTCTTTATTGGCTGCTTTTTTAAGCCAAGTTCCATAAGCCGCAGCAAATTTCACCGTATCTATGGGGGTTAAATTTTCTCCTACAGAACCCCCTATGGTTCCTCGTATTCCTGATATAGATTTAATTAAAGACATTTGTATGATTTAAATTCATGCAAATATAACAAGTTTCATTCTTTAACCTTCCGTTAAGATTTTATTAATTTTTTTTGGCAAAATACAAATCTTGGAACTCTTTTTGTGATATTAGTCATATAACAATAAAAATAATTAATTATGGGATTTTTAACATGGATTATTTTCGGACTAATTGCAGGAGCTGTTGCCAAATGGATTTCACCTGGTAATGACCCAGGAGGATGGATTGGCTCTATCATTGTTGGTATATTAGGTGCTTTTGTTGGTGGATGGTTAGGATCTATGATTCTAGGCGTAGATGTAACAGGATTCAACTTTTCTAGTTTCTTGGTTGCAATTGGTGGTGCTGTATTATTACTTTTCTTATACAAGCAAATTATGGGTAGAAGATAATACCTTATTAAATAATATAATGTAGCCGTTTAGATATAAAACTAAACGGCTTTTTTGTTTTTATTTTTTATTCTTTGCATTGAGTTAATATAATTTACACTTATTTATAATTATATTTAAGGTAATTTCTAAGTTATCTTATATTTTATGAAAAGCAAAAAAGTCTTTGTATTAGACACTTCCGTTATTATTTTTGATCATAATTCTATTTTATCCTTCCATGAGCATGATATTGTAATACCTATTACTGTATTAGAAGAATTAGATAATTTTAAAAAAGGCAATGACACCAAGAATTTTGAGGCCCGAGAATTTATTAGGTTTTTAGATAAAAATTCTAAAGATGAAAACATTACTTCTTGGATGCCCTTACCTGGTAAAGGAAAAGGAAACTTTAAAATTGTTTTACATACTCATCATCTCAATGTTAAAGCAACAGACATTTATCAAAGCCTTTCTAATGACAATAAAATTCTTAATGCAGCCCTAAAAGTAAAAGAAGAAGAAAAAGACAGAGTGGTTGTTTTGGTAACCAAAGATGTAAACCTTAGATTAAAAGCCAAGGCATTAGGGCTGCGTGCAGAAGATTATGAAACCGGTAAGGTAGAAAGCATAGATAATCTAAGCATGGGTATTACCCAAATGCAAGACTTTGACCAAGAAATTATAGATAGATTATACAGTGAGCATCATGTGCCTTTAGAAGATATAAATGGTAAAATGCACCTTACACCCAATGCCTATTTTATTCTACAAGGAGAGAAATCTTCTGCTTTAGCCTATTATAACCCTTTTGATAAGCAATTAGAGCGTGTAAACAAACAAAGTTGTTTTGGTATTACGCCCAGAAATGCAGAACAAACTTTTGCCATGCATGCCATTTTAAACCCTAATATTAAACTGGTTGCGTTGCATGGGGTTGCAGGTACGGGAAAAACATTAATTGCTTTGGCTGCCGCACTAGAGCAAAGACGAGAATATAAACAAATATTTTTGGCAAGACCCATTGTACCATTAAGCAATAAAGACATTGGGTATTTACCCGGAGATATAAAGTCTAAAATAGACCCCTATATGCAACCGCTATGGGACAATCTCAAGTTTATTCAATATCAATTTGCAGATAAAGATAAAGAAGCCAAGCATATTAAGATGATGTTAGACGAAGAAAAACTATTGATTACGCCTCTAGCCTATATTAGAGGTAGAAGTTTGTCCGATGTTATTTTTATTGTAGACGAGGCGCAAAACCTAACCCCTCATGAGGTTAAAACCATTATTACTAGAGCAGGAGAAAACTCTAAATTTATTTTTACAGGCGATATTAAACAAATAGATACGCCTTATTTAGATGAACTTTCTAATGGACTTTCTTATATGGTAGACCGTGTACAAGGTCAAGAACTGTTTGCCCATATTAAATTGGTGAAAGGTGAAAGGTCTGAATTAGCAAACCTGGCCAATGAACTTTTATAATATTGGAGGGGTTCTAAACTTTATTAAAAAAATAAGCCAATACCTTTCATCAGTATTGGCTTATATAATTTACTATTCAATCTAAAAAGTAACTAAATATTATTCTATAATACCCTCTAATTTGAATAGAAAGGCATATTCTAACGCAATTTCTTTTAAATAATCAAATCTACCCGAGGCTCCTCCATGTCCATAATCCATATCGGTTTTTAACAATATGACGTTTTCTCCTTGTTGATGATCCCGTAGTTTTGCAACCCATTTTGCTGGCTCAAAATATTGAACTTGAGAATCGTGCAATCCTGTTGTGATAAGCATATTAGGATATACGGCATCTTCTATATTTTCATAAGGAGAATAAGATTTCATATAGAAATAAGCCTCTTTTTCATTGGGATTTCCCCATTCATCATATTCATTGGTGGTTAGAGGAATCGTATCATCTAACATGGTATTGACTACATCCACAAATGGAACTTGCGATATGACACCATTCCATAAATCTGGTCTTAAATTCGTGATAACGCCCATGAGTAAACCGCCCGCAGAACCACCCTGTGCATATAAGTGTTCTTGGGTTGTATAACCAGTCTCTATCAAAAATTCTGCAACATCTATAAAATCCGTAAAAGTGTTCATCTTTTGCATCATCTTTCCTGTCTCATACCAGTTTCTACCCATTTCTTCTCCACCACGGATATGTGCAATGGCAAAAACAAAACCTCTATCCAAAAGGGATAGTCTTGTGGTAGAAAATGTTGGATCCATAGATGCTCCATAAGATCCATAACCATACAATAGCAATGGATTTTTCTTATTTTTCTCTAATCCCTTTCTATAAACCAAAGAAATTGGAATTTGCGTACCGTCTTTAGCAGTAGCAAATGCACGTTCTGTGATATAATTAGATTTATCAAAATCACCTAAAACTTCTTGTTGCTTTAATAAAGTTCTTTCTGCAGTTTGCATATTTTCTTGATAAATAGAAGAAGGCGTTACCATAGAATTATAACCAAACCGCAACTCATCTGTGAAATATTCTACATTTCCAGTAGGATACACCACATAAGCAGGTTCATCAAATTGCAATATTTTTTCTTGCCCTGTTTCTCTATTTTTAATGACTAAACGCGTTAAACCATTAAATCTTTCTGTAATTACCAAATAACGATTAAACTCATCTACATCTTCTAGTAAAACATCTGCTCTATGTGGAATTACATCTCTCCATTGCTCTACAGAGGTAGAATTTAATGGTGTTTCCATCAATCGGAAATTGAGTGCATTCAGATTAGTTAAAATCAAAAATTTATCCTCTAACGGATATACATTATAAAGCACATCCTTCATTCTTGGTTGGATTACTTGGAATTCACCTTCTGGATTATTCGCATCCAAGTATCGCTCTTCTGAACTTGTAGTAGCAGAAGAATGAATTAAAATAAACTGTTCATTTTTGGATTTATAAACGCCTATATAGTTGCTTTTATCTTTCTCCTCATAGACCATTACATCCTTCGCAGCATCTGTACCCAGCGTATGACGCATAATCTTTTCAGACAAAAGTGTGACTGGGTTTTTAGCCGTATAGAAAAAAGTTTTGTTATCATTTGCCCAAGCCGTACCACCAGATGTGTTCTTAATTCCCTCATAAGTAACAGCACCCGTTCTTAAATCCTTTAAATAAATTTTATATTGTCTGCGAGACACATCATCCACAGCAAAAAGTAGCAAATTATTATCTGGGCTAATATTAAACCCTGCAACGGCATAATAGGCTTTGCCCTCTGCCATTTGATCCACATCTAATAAAATCTCTTCTTTGGCGTCTAAACTTCCTTTTTTGCGACAATATTTAAAATACTGCTGTCCATCTTCTGTTCTTGTGTAATAGTAATAGCCATCTTTAAAAACTGGAACACTCTCATCCTTTTCTTTAATTCTAGACTTCATTTCTATGAATAATTTTTCTTGAAAGGACTCTGTGTCTGCCATCATCTTTTGCGTATAGACATTTTCCTCTTCTAAATAATTTAGGATTTGGGTGCTATCTGCTGTTTTTTTGAAGTACGCATTCATCCAAAAATATGGATCTTCTACCTGATCACCATGGATATCTCTGATATGCGATTTTTGTTCTGCATTTGGAGCAGAAATGTGAGGCCAATTTTGTGCATTCATAAAAGAAAATATAAAAATTACTAGTATGTTTAGTTTAAATTTCATTAGAATTGTGTTTTACCAAAGATAAATGATTTCCAAATACCAATAAGATGAATAACCAACTTAATCATTCAGAAATCAAAAGAGAGGTTCCTAAGAAAGAAATCATATTGATTGCAGAAGATTTGCAACGGCCTTCTAATTATGGAGGTCTCATTAGAACTGCGGAATCCTTGGGTGTAAAACAAATCATTTTTATCTCTAAAGAAATCACAGAACTTTCTACAAAAATGAAGCGCGTAAGCCGTTCTGCAGAAAAAAATATTAAGATAACTTTTAGTGATGATATCCTGGCAATACTGAATAATCAAAAATTTAATTCATATCAAAAAATTGCTTTGGAATTTACCAATAAAAGTATTCCTGTTCATCAATTTAAAACAGATTCAGATAAACTTATACTGGTCTGTGGCAATGAGAATAAGGGGATTAGTGAAGACGTATTAAATACCATACAGGATACCATAAAAATACCCGTGTACGGAACAACTTCTAGTTTGAATGTTGTTGTCGCCACAGGCATTGCCTTAAATCACCTGATTAATTCGTGATAATATTATCCCATATAATCTAATGGATCTTTTTTCTTAATCTTAATGATACCAATTTTATCAAAGAACCATATAATTGGATACACAGGGTCAAACTCAAACCACTTTACAGAGAATTTGGCTCTACCACCATACTTATGATGATTGTTATGCAATCCTTCTCCCAACATTAAAACATCTACTGGCATTAAATTCATAGAAGTATCTTTAACTTCAAAGTTTCTATACCCATATTTATGAGCAAACCAGTTGATAATAACGCCGTGAAATGGACCCATTACAGCGTGTATTGGTATTAATACGTATAACCACCATTGGTCTGCATAGAAGTAATATAAAACTATATACAAAACTACCCACAAGGAACGAACTAATCCGTTCTCTGCAAATCTATCAAAAGCTCTCCATTTTGGAACGCCTTTGGTAAATTTGGGATCGATGGCTGCTGTCCCTTCATCAATGGCTTTATAAATTCCTCTTGTCCTCCACATCATTGTGAATATGTTCTTATCATATTTAGGAGAGTGTGGGTCTTTCTCTGTATCTGCGTAGGCATGGTGTAATCTATGCATTACGCCATAGGCATAAGGGCTTAAATAACTAGAACCTTGGAAAACAAAGGATACTACATGAAAAAATTTCTCCCAGAATCGGCTCATCGTAAAGGTACCATGCGCTGCATATCTGTGGTGAAAAAAAGTTTGGGTAAAAAGGGATAAATACCAATGGGCAATAAAAAATGAAATTATTACTAACATAAAAAAGATTACTTTATTAAAAATCAAATATAACCTAATCTGCGCTAATAATAAGAATCCAATCAACGTTTTATGCTATATTTGGGAAAACTTTCACATTATGAACGCTTACAAATTTAATACAATTATTTTCTTTAAAATTCCAATTGCTTGGATTGCTGGGGTTCGATTAAAATCTTTTTCCAGTGAAAAGTGTGCCACACGTGTAAGGCTATCCAGAATGTCTCAAAATCCTTTCAAAAGTATGTTTTGGGCGGTTCAAGGAATGGCTGCTGAGTTTACTACAGGCTTCCTGTGCATGGATAAAGTTAGGAATTCTGGGAAAAACTTTTCTATGCTTGTCATAGAACAAAACGCAAAATTCACAAAGAAAGCGGTAGGTGAAATTACCTTTATCTGCGAAGAAGGAGAAAAGATAGACAATATTCTAAAACAAGCTATTCAAACAGGAAAAGGACAAACCATCAAATTATTTTCTCAAGGATTTGATGAAAAGGGAGATATGGTGTCTGAGTTTTGGTTCCTATGGAGTTTTAAAGTGAAAGATTAAATCCTGCCAAATAATGTTTACTCAATATAACAAGCCACTTCATTTTTGATTAGAAGTGGTTTGTTTATTTTAAGTTATTTTAGGTTACATCATTTAACCACAACCTTTTTCCTAGCAAATTGTTTATATCTTATATAGGCTACAATGGCTATAACCACCATCAATGCAGCCAAAAAATAAACAAATGTGGGTATGGGCATTGGATCCCCTGCTGCATAACTATGCAAACCAGATAAATAATAATTCACTCCAAAGGAAGTCATAATAATGGACCAGAAAGCAAACATGCTGGCAACGCTCAAAGTGAAGTTGTTATTGAATTTTGGAATAAATCTCAAGTGTAACACAAATGCATAGACAATGATACTAATCAACGCCCAGGTTTCTTTTGAATTCCAAGCCCAATATCTACCCCAAGATTCATTGGCCCAAACACCTCCAAGAAAAGTTCCGACACTCAAAGCAAAAAGCCCAATTGTCATGGACATCTCATTGATGTAGGTGAGTTCTCTAATCTTCACATCAAAGATGGCTTTGGTCTTTTTCGTTTTAAAGATATACAGCATGAGAGCCATTAATCCCAAAACTGCAGACAGCGCTAAAGGAGCATAACTACTCACAATGATAGCCACATGAATCTTCAGCCAATAGGACTTCAATACAGGCATTAGATTAGTAATTTCTGGATTTAACCAATCCAGCCAACTCACCAGTAACAACGCACCAGTAAACAGCGTGGCCAATGGCAGAGAGAAATCAGATTTTCTAAAAGTGACTAAACCAGAAAGCAGAAGAATAAAAGCTACAAAAATCAGCATTTCATATCCATTACTCCATGGTGCATGTTGTGCTACATACCATCTCAACGCTATATTTCCTGCAAAAACTAAAAATGAGACTAATGTTAAGATGACCAACAAATTCCAAATGATATGGGTCCATGGTTTTTTACAGAACATTCTAACCACAGCCATCACAAGCATCAAAAACCCTAAAGTAAACAATACTTGAAATAGCCAAAAGTTGATATTTAATTTATTATACCACAGTTCTGCTTCTATACGCTCATGCGGTGGTATTACTTCTTCTCCTAATACTTCTTGGTAGGTTTTAATATAATCTAATTTCTTATAAGCCTCATTATAATCACGTTTAACGACATCGTTAAAATAACTAGGAATAATTGTTTTGGCAAATTCCGCATTTTCCTGGGTAAAACTATACCAAGTATTAGAATGGTCATTCATCCTTGGAAAAATCTTTAAATAATTCCCGATTAATAGATTATATAATAGAGACCTTTGCACATAAAAACATTTAAAAAAGTCATTTTTTTTGGCGTTAAAAATTTGTCAATCAAATGGTTAATTCGTATTTTAATATTGTAAATGGGCTATAAAAATAAAAATACTACACAAATGAGCATGGCATTCTATGACGTGGAACGTCGCACGGCAAAAAATAAATTCTTCAAACAAATAGATACTCTAATTGATTGGGCTCCTATTGAAAAAGAGCTTAAAAAAGTGTATCGTGGTGGTAAGAAAGAGCGTGGTCAAAAAGCCTATAATCCACTTATTTTATTTAAAATGCAACTCGTGTCTATTTGGTATAATCTCTCTGATGTGCAGACAGAAGAGACTTGCAATGACTCGTTGAGTGTGATGAAATTTTGTGGTTTAGCTTTGGAGGATAGCGTTCCTGATCATAGTACATTAAGTCGTTTTCGCACAGAACTCAGTCAGAAAAAAGCCTATGATAGGTTGCTTAAAAAAATCAATCAACAGTTAGATCAACATAAGCTCATCATAAAAGATGGGATGAAAGTAGATGCCTCGCTTACAGAAAGCCCTTTTAAACCAAAAGGAAAAATCACCTATGAAGTTGCTATAGACCGTGAGGAAGATCAGAGAGACCAGACAGAAATTGAAAAAGAGGAAAGTTTTCATAAACTGAAAAAAGTGGTGCGACCAGGTAGTGATGAACAAGCACGCTGGGTAAAAAAAGAGGTAAAAATACTTTTGGTTACAAGAAATATATTGGCACAGACAAGAATGGTATTGTGCTGGGCGTACACACTACTTCAGCTAATAAACACGATAGCAAAGGCTTGGAGGATTTACTAAAGAAAGTTCCCAAAACTCAGCGTAAACAAGTGATGGCAGATAAAGGCTATAAAAGCAAAGCTAATGATGAACTGGTGGAAAAAAGCGGTAGCAAAAGCAGGATTATGCATAAAGGGTATAGGAATAAGCCGTTAACAAATTGGCAGAAAAAGTATAACAAACTTATCAGCAAGACACGTTGGGTAGTAGAGCGTACATTTGGGAGCATGAAGCGTTGGTTTGGCAGTGGTGTCACAAGATTAAAAGTAATAGAAAAAGTGCACGGAGTTCACGTGATGGAAGCCATTAGCTATAATTTAAAGCGTTCCCCAGGATTAGTGGCTTTAGTTGCGAAAAATTAGAGAAAAAACAGGAAATAAAGCAAAATATATCTCATAAATCATAACAATTCTAAGAAAAAACAGCACTTTTTTGAAAATCAAAAATAAAATTAGAGTTTATTCAAGGAAAAAATAATCAAAATGAATTATTCAAAGGTCTCCATCATATTTAACTTGCGTAACCTGTTGTACATGACAGCGCAAACAATTATTTTGAACTACCTCTTCTGATGCCTCACGCATAAACATGACATCTGGTTCTGCTCTTAAAGTAAATATGGTAGCATGGAATAAGCCATCTTTAGCTTTAAAATAATATTGGTTGACTACATTATCATGTGGCACATGAAAATCATTACAACTAGCCCATTCTCTATGAGAACTATGCATCCAGCTATTATATACACAGATGTCATGACATGGCAATTCGCACAGGTCTGTGGATCATCTGACAAATATGAAAAGACTTTAGCCTCTCTAGCTATAAAAAACCAAGTCACACCGCAGAAGCTAAAAGAACAATAGCCACAACTTTCCATTTGTTTTCCTTGGGTAAAATGTTGAATCGCATAGCGCTGGTTTTGTATTATATAAAAATACTTAATAGCTCTATAAATTTAATATTCTTCATATGATGTTAGTCAGTCATAGTAGGAGTAGTGCTAATTTAAACTCATTATAAAGAATGGCTATAGAGAAATATGTAATATTTATATTTAGAAATTTAAGTACAAAAAAAAGACCATCTATTTATATAGATGGTCTTTGGAATTTATTAAATTCTGTCTTTCTTAAAGACTGTCTTTAAATACTTAGTCGATTACCTCAACATTCACAGCATTTAAACCTTTTCTTCCTTGTTGAGTTTCGTAACTTACTCTATCCCCTTCTCTGATTTCGTCTCTTAAACCTGAACTGTGAACGAAAATTTCCTCAGATGAATCTGATGGTGTAATGAATCCGAATCCTTTTGTTTCGTCAAAAAATTTAACTGTACCTTCTTGCATAATATTTGTTTTTAATTATATTTTGCATAAAAACATCCTAATAAGACAAACAAGTGTTGTTTAAATACACTTTGCATTCTTTATCGAACAACCCATCATTTGTAAAGCGACTGTAAAAATATAATTGGAAAGAAGAGAAAAACTCAAAACTACTAATTGTACTATACTAACTTAAAAACTATGTAGGTGTCTTTATTGCTTTGCAAATGTATGTTTAATAATGATAACTACCTAATCATTTTAATTTTATTTAAAAATGAGTGCTACATTTTTCAGGCGTAAAGTCCCAAGCATAAACCTAAACCACTGATAATCAATTTTAACACCTTGTTTAATACCTTGGATAAATATTTTTTTAATTCATAAAAATATTTGCTTAAATGATTTAATAAAGTTTTGAGGTCTATTTCAAAAAAGATTAGATAATTTTACTATGTAAATAGGCATGATGAAGAAAGATAAAGTATTGAAAAAAGACAATGTATTAGAAAAGAATTTATCTTGGTATCCAGATAAAGAAGAAAAGCTAAACATTTATACCCATGGTCTAGGAATGATTTTGAGCTTTATTGCTGCAATTCTATTGGTGATTAAGGCTATGGATTATAATTTTGCGCCAAGTGCAGGCTTAATCATCTTTTCACTATCCCAAATCTGTATCTTCTCTGCCTCTACCCTATATCATGCGCAAAAAACACCTAAACGTAGGGCCTTCTGGAATATTATAGACCATGCAATGATTTATGGATCCATTGCAGGGACTTACTCCCCCATCTGTCTCATTACACTACAAAATGATGGTGGACAACTCCTCTTTTATTTTGTTTGGGCATGTGCTTTAATTGGTATGATTTTAAAAATACGCTATACGGGCAGATATAATTTATTATCTACCATCATATATTTGGCTATGGGCTGGGTAATCGTATTTTATTGGAGTGAGATTTCTGCTAATATGGACCAAAATGGAATTAATCTTCTCATTGCGGGAGGCTTAGCCTATACCATCGGTGCTATTCTATATATGATAGACAAAATCCCCTATAATCATGCAATCTTTCATTTATGCATTCTTATAGGCGCAAGTACTCATTTTGGTACCATTTACTATTATACATAAAAATTTGAAAATTCAATTGATAACTAATCGCCAATCTTTAATCTACCACTATCCTTGGAATATCATCTGGCAAGCGCACCAATAACTCATAATTGACTTGATTACTAATGTCACTAAAAGAAGACACACTAATCTCTAACTCACCATCTCGACCAATAATTGTCACCATTTCACCAATCCCCACCTCTGGAATGTCTGTAATATCCACACTAATAGAATTCATATTCACGATACCTACTACCGGCGCATAAGTTTGCTTAATCAATACATTCCCTAAATTAGTAAGCGATCTAGGAAAACCATAACTATACCCAATAGGAATGGTGGCTATTTTCATATCCTTGCTGGCGAAATAAGCAGTACCATAACCAATAAACTCACCTGTCTTTACTTCTTTGATACTCATCACCTGGCTTTTCCAAGATAACACACGGCGCAAGGGATCATCTACCATTTGATTTTCTGCAAAATAATTCACCATGACTTCTTTGGTAGGGAAGAAACCATATTGCATGATTCCAATCCTCACCATATCCATTTGAGTTTTGGGATATCTAATAGTACCAGCAGAACAAGAAACGTGTTTAAGCGTAGGCTCAATACCTTCTGCTTTTAATTTTTTGATCAGTTTTTTATAACGTATAAATTGACTTTTGATTCGGTAATAATTGGCAATACTCTCTGCGCCCGCAAAGTGGGTACAAACGCCTTTTAAAATTAAATGGGACTGATTCTCTTGAATTAATTGGCTAGCTTTTTCTAACTCTTCTATAGACAGTCCAGTCCTGTTCATCCCTGTCTCTAATTCTAAATGAATTTTAGCTTTGGTTTTCAGTTTTTTAGCAATCTCTAACGTTCTCTCCAGCCTGTATAAATCAAATACGTAAAATTCAACCCCATCCTCTATAGCCCAAATTAATTGTTCTGGCGTTAACATTCCCATGACCATAACGGTAGATAAGTCACTACATATTTCCTTAACCCGCAACGCTTCATCCCCACTAAAAACAGAAAAATGATCTACGCCTATTTCTTCTAATAACGGCACCATGACCTCTATCCCGTGGCCATAAGCATTTCCTTTGATTACAGAAGAAAACTTAACATCGGGTAACATGATAGATTGGATGAAATCATGGTTTTGTTTGAGAGCAGATTTGCTAATTTCTATATAAGTGGATGGTTTCATGCAAGAATTTAATTAAGTATAGAATAGTATATGATATAAGATTGTCACTGCGATAGTATAAAATAAGGAATGATTTAACCTAAAATAGATTTCTGGATATCAAAAAATAAATCAGAAGCATAGTCTAATAATTCATCTGGAAAATCATAATCAGGATTGTGAAGCGCTGGACAGTTTTCGCCAGAACCAATTCCAAACATAGCACCTTTAAAGTTTTGAGTAAATAACCCAAAATCCTCTCCCCATTTAAAGGGATAAGCTCTTTTTTGATTTTCGTAATGCTTTTCTTTTAAAACTTCTTCTAAAATTGAAACGGCTTGCTCGTTATTCTCATTGGACTGAAACGCTTGCGTATATTCAAAGGAAACTTCTAATTTCTCTTTATTTGCTTCTTCTTTTGCAATATTCTCAATTTCCTGAATTAAAACATCCAATGCTTTTTGAGTCCAACACCTTAATGTTAAATGAACTTCCCCATAACCGGCAGAAATTCCATAATCTTGTGCTCCTAAAGTTTCATACACAGGGGTTACAACAGAAAATTCTGGATGATTGATGTCGTTATGTGCTTGTTCTAAACTCCTGAGCATGATGTGTGCCATTGCCTTGGCTGGATTTTCACCATGTTCTGGTTCTGCCGCATGTGCCGTTCTACCATTTAATTTAATGATAATACTCACCACCGCTGCGGTAAATGAATCATACTTATAAACCACTTCTTTTATAGGATAACCTGGCAGATTATGATAGGCAAAAATATAATCTGGGTGATAGTTCTTAAATTGCTCATCCCGCAACATGGCTAATGCTCCTTCTCCATTTTCCTCTGCAGATTGGAAGAGCAAAATCACGCGTCCATTTGTAGGAGGATTTTGATTTAATTTTTCTGCCAAATTCAATAAACTGGTTAAATGCCCATCATGACCACATTTATGGGAAACACCATCTGTAGCAGATTTGTGCTCAAACGTATTGATCTCTTGAATAGGCAAAGCATCCAATTCTGCACGGAAAGTCACGGTCTCACCTTCTTTACAGCTATCAAAAATGGCAAGCACCCCAGTACTCCCAATGGGTGAGACAATCTCACAATTATAATCTTCTAATACCTCCCTTACTTTTTGAGAAGTTTGAAATTCTTTTCCAGATAATTCTGCGATTTGATGAAATTCTTTTCTGAGTTGAGTGAAATTTTGCATAGTCGCAATTTAATTAATTTAAAATAGAAAAAAGATAAAAAAGTTCAATGCGCATCGTCTTTAGGCTTTTAATAGATTTAAATTTTAAGTGTAGAAAAATAATAATTATATCACAAAAGTCCATCACATTATTTCATATTCTCTCAAAATTTCTTACTTTTAAAGCAATATTTTTAATAATTTAAGCATGATATACCATAAATTAGGTAAAATTCCAGCGAAAAGACATACGGTTTTTATGTCTGATAATGACCAATATTATTACGAACAACTATTTGGTACAGAAGGATTCCATGGAGTTTCATCTTTATTATACCATATAAGTAGACCCACCCAAATCAAATCTGTGGGTAAAGCGATTGACTTATCTCCCAAGGCGGCCATAGAGAAAAACATTACGCCTAGATTGGTGAAGGGGTTTCATGTTCCACCACAAGATGATTTTATAGAAGGTAGAACGGTTTTTTTCTTTAATGATGATTTGACAATTGGTGTTTCTGCTCCAAAAAAATCAATGACAGACTATTTTTATAAAAATGGGAATGCAGATGAAATGCTTTTTATTCATGAGGGAAGTGGTACATTAAAAACCTTTGTAGGAGATATCGATTTTGAATATGGAGATTATTTAATCATCCCAAGAGGAACCATTTATCAATTACATTTTAATGATGAAAATAATAGATTACTTGTCGTTGAAAGTTTTTCTCCCATCAAGACACCAGAACGCTATAGAAATAATGTAGGGCAATTATTAGAGCACTCACCTTTTTGCGAAAGGGATATAAAACTCCCTGTTTTAGCAGATCCTATAGATGAAAAAGGTGACTTTCTAATCAAAGTAAAAAAGGACAATATGTTGCATGATATCACTTATGCTACCCACCCCTTTGACGTGGTAGGTTGGGATGGATACTTTTATCCTTATGGTTTCAGTATTCATGATTTTGAGCCTATTACAGGTAGAATCCACTTACCTCCCCCTATTCATCAAACCTTTGAGGGACATAACTTTGTGGTTTGTTCTTTTGTACCAAGACTATATGATTACCATCCGAAATCTGTCCCAGCACCTTACAATCATAGCAATATAGATTCTGAGGAAGTCTTGTATTATGTAGATGGTGACTTTATGAGTAGAAATCATATAGAAAAAGGATTCTTTACCCTACACCCTGGTGGTATCCCACATGGCCCACACCCTGGCGCGATGGAACGTAGTATTGGAAAAGAAAAAACAGAAGAATTAGCGGTGATGATAGATCCTTTTAGACCTTTAAAGATAACACAAGAAGCCTTGGATTTGCAAGATAGTTCTTATGTATATTCTTGGCTAGAAGGAGATGATTTAAAAGGAATTCCGCCCCAAATTGAGTGATAATCTAATAATAAAATTGATATGAAGACATTTAATATTATCACAGTAATTATCCTAACTATTGGGCTTATTTTTGGAACTTATATTTTAGGAAATGCCTATAAATATAAGTTTAAAACAAACGAGACTATTGAGGTTACAGGTTCAGGACAAAAGGACTTTTCTGCAGATTTAATTATTTGGAATGCAAATTTTCAGATTAAAGACTTTGACTTATCTGTAGCCTCTCAAAAATTGAGTGCAGATAAACAAAGAGTTCAAACTTATTTAACTAACCAAGGAATTAAATCTAACGAAATCGTTTTTAGTGCGGTGAGCATAGACAAGGATTTTGAATACAGATATGATAGTAATGGGAATTCTCAAAGAATATTTTCTGGCTATTTATTGAATCAATCTGTAGAAGTTAAGTCAAAAGATCTGGATCGTATAGAGAATGTTTCTAGAGAAATATCTGATTTAATCTCTCAAGGAATTGAACTTAACTCTAGTATGCCTAACTATTACTACTCTGGCTTAGAGGACTTAAAGTTAGAGTTAATAGCAGAAGCTACAGAAAACGCTAGAAAAAGAGCAGAAAATATAGCAGAAAAATCTAATGCCGATTTGGGAGATTTAATCCAAGCCAGAATGGGTGTTTTCCAAATTACAGGACAGTATAGCGATGAAGACTTCACTTACGGTGGTGTTTATAATACCACCTCTAAAGATAAAACAGCAAACATTACAGTAAAGTTAAAATTTAAAATAAATTAAAACATGAGCGAACAATTAAAAAATACAGAATACGGTTTAGAAAAAATATTTGAGGGGGCAGAAGATTTCTTACCTCTTCTTGGAACTGATTATGTAGAATTATATGTAGGAAATGCCAAGCAGGCAGCCCATTTTTATAAAACTGCTTTTGGATTTCAATCCTTGGCATATTCTGGTTTGGAAACTGGGGTGCGTGATAAGGCTTCTTATGTTTTACAACAAGATAAAATTCGCCTGGTACTCACAACACCGCTTACACCAGAAAATAAAATCAATGATCATATCGTAAAACACGGGGACGGCGTTAAGATCGTGGCGCTTTGGGTAGATGATGCTAGATCTGCTTTTGAAGAAACTACAAAGCGTGGGGCAAAACCCTATATGGAACCAACCGTAGAGAAAGATGAACATGGTGAAGTGGTAAAAGCTGGTATCTATACTTATGGTGAAACGGTTCATTTATTTGTAGAACGCAAGAATTATAATGGAATCTTTTTACCAGGCTACCAAGCATGGGAATCAGATTATAATCCAGAACCAGTAGGTTTAAAATTCATTGACCACATGGTAGGTAACGTGGGTTGGAATGAAATGAATACGTGGGTTAAATGGTATGAAGATGTAATGGGATTCATGAATTTCTTATCTTTTGATGATAAACAAATTCATACAGAATATTCTGCGTTAATGTCTAAGGTTATGGCTAATGGGAATGGCCGCGTTAAGTTTCCAATTAACGAACCTGCAGAAGGTAAAAAGAAATCTCAGATAGAAGAATATTTAGACTTCAATGGTGGTCCTGGGGTTCAACACATTGCAGTGGCTACCAATGACATCCTATCTACCGTAACAGAAATGAGAAAGCGTGGTGTAGAATTCCTATCTACTCCTCCAACCGCCTATTATGAATCTATACCAGATAGGTTGAAAGAATTTCAGCATGAAATGAAGGAGGATCTTAACCAACTTCAGAAACTGGGAATTATGATTGATGCAGATGAGGACGGTTATTTATTACAAATTTTCACCAAACCTGTACAAGATAGACCAACTTTATTCTTTGAGGTAATACAGAGAATGGGAGCGAAAGGTTTTGGTGCTGGAAACTTTAAAGCTTTATTCGAATCTATAGAAAGAGAACAAGCCAAAAGAGGAACGCTTTAAACAGAAAAAATATCAACATTATAAAACCCTTCTTCTCTAGAGCGGAAGGGTTTTTTGTACTGCAAGTTATCCCTTCCTAAAATAGCGATACACTAAATAAAGTGTATTATGGAAACACCTATTAACAAAGGGTATGTGAAGAGAACCCAAAAAGATTATACAATGTCTTTTAAACTTTAAATACTTCAAGAATTAGAGTCAGGAGAACTCAGTCGCATTAAAGCCATAGATAAATATGGAAAATAAGCAAATCTAACACTACGCTTGTGATTAAAGAAATATGGTACCTTTAATTAAAAGGATGATAATAAGGCAGTTTTTTATTATGGATAAAATAAGAATTTAGGCATATAATCATTGCAGTCTCATTAAAAACAAGCCTACCAAAACAATTATATTTTAATAATATTAAATAATATACTAATATATATAAATATTTAATAATTAAAAATATAATTTAACATATTTTATATAATTATTTTATTATTTCTTAATGATAATTAAACTTTAATAAATATATTCGCTTTTCAATTTTATTAACATTTATAAATATTTTATGAGGAATCTCTATCTAAAGTTAAAAAGAGCTTTATTTTTATTCTCTATGGGTTCTACCGTTTTGCTAGCACAAAATCAGAAGCAAGTAGCAGAAATTAAACAAGAAACTAAGATTAACCAATTAAACAAGTTAGAGTCTAAACTTTCTATGTATAATAAACAGGAGAAATTAAGGGCAGAACAAATAGCCAAACAAAAAGGCTGGGAAATTAGTGGACAAAATAAAGACGGAACTTATTTTGAATTAATGCGTGTTGCAGTAGATGGCTCCCCTATTTATTTTATAACATATAATAAAGATGCAGCAAGATCTACAAGAGCCAATACATTAAATGCTGGTGGTGTATTAGGTCTCAATCTAAATGGAGAAGGAATGTATGTTCACGTTTGGGACGGCGGCCATGCTAGAGCAACGCATCAAGAATATGACGGAAGTGGTGGCAACAGAGTATATATTGGAGATGGTAGCAATGGGCTCAATGCGCATTCTGGGCATGTGATGGGTACTATTTTGGCTTCTGGATATCAGGCACAAGCCAAAGGAATGGCACCAAGTGCACAAGGATATACTTTTGATTGGACTTCTGATAGTTCTGAAGCGTCTAATGCTGCATCTAACGGAATGATTCTATCTAACCACTCTTATGGATATGGTAGTGCACAAGTACCAGATCAA
The DNA here is from genome assembly GCA_009835005.1 of Flavobacteriaceae bacterium Ap0902. Lineage (GTDB taxonomy): Bacteria > Bacteroidota > Bacteroidia > Flavobacteriales > Weeksellaceae > Profundicola. The sequence goes on from WTFG01000003.1 coordinate 90,205, forward strand.
TATTTTGGAGCATATATTAATGAATCTAGAACTTGGGACAACATCATGTATAATGCACCATACTACCTAATGGTGGTTGCTGCTGGTAACGATGGCGGAAACGACAATTACAACGCTCAACCATTAGATGGATATTCTGCTTTTGATAAATTAACAGGACATTCGGTTTCTAAAAACAATTTAGTAGTTGCTAATTTACAAGATGCGCAAATAGATGGACAAGGAAATTTAATCTCTGTAACTAGAAATTATTCTAGTAGCGAAGGACCAACCGATGATTATAGAATTAAGCCTGATATTTCTGGAAACGGAACCGATGTTTATTCTTCTACTACAGCATCTAATTATGCATATTCTACTATGACTGGAACATCTATGGCTGCACCTAACGTAACAGGCACCTTATTATTATTACAACAACACTATTCTAATCTAAATGGTAATGTAATGAGGGCTGCATCTTTGAAAGGTCTTGCGTTACACACAGCAGATGATGTGGCGCCTAACGGACCAGACGCAGAAACTGGTTGGGGTTTACTCAATGCAAAAGCGGCAGCACAAGTAATATCGCAAGATGGTAGTCAATCATTGATAAAAGAGTTAACACTAAACCAAGGACAATCTTATACTACCACTGTGCAAGCCACTGCAGGTGAAAAATTAATGGTATCTATTAGTTGGACAGACCCAGCGGGAACCAGTACCAATGCTACCAATTCTAATACACCTGTATTGGTAAATGATTTAGATTTAGTGGTACAGAAATCAAATACTACTTATAGACCTTGGAGATTGACTGGGGTTACCACCAATGGTAAAGGGGATAACGATGTGGATCCTTTTGAAAGAGTTGATATTAGCAATGCTAATGGGGCTTATACCATTACTGTTTCTCATGAAGGTTCTTTATCTAATGGTGCGCAGAACTTCTCTCTCATTGTGAGCGGTGGTTCCGAAGGCTCTAGCAGCGATACGCAAGCTCCCTCTACGCCGACATCACTTAGTGGATCAAATGCAACACAATCCAGTGTACAATTATCTTGGAATCAATCCACAGATAATGTAGGTGTGGCAGGATATGAAATTTTCAGGAACAATGTCTTATATGAAACGATCTCTACCAATAGTGCTTTGGTTGATGGATTAACAGCAGACACAACCTATAATTTCAAAGTAAGAGCTTTTGATGCAGCAGGTAATAAATCTAATTTTAGTAATACCATTACAATAACTACTGCCTCTGGCGGAAATGGTGACGATTATTGTCCATCTACTGCAAACAGCACCAATGATGAATATATACAGCGCGTAGCTGTAGGAACCATTAACAATCCTTCTGGAGCTGGAAATGGATATTCTGACTTTACCAATATCTCTACAGATTTAGGTAAAAATTCATCCTATACTGTGACCGTTACCCCAAACTGGACTGGAACTAAATATAATGAAGGTTATGGCATTTGGATTGACTTTAACAACAATGGTAGTTTTGAATCTTCTGAAAGAGTTTTATCAAAATCTCCGACACAAGCGGCATCAGTTTCAGAAACATTTGTGGTTCCTTCCAATGCAGTAATTGGATCTACAAGAATGCGTGTAGTAATGAAATATAACGCAACACCAACAGCCTGTGAAACTACTTTTGATTATGGCGAAGTAGAGGATTATACTATAAATATTGTTGGAAGCGGAGGCGATGTGATTTCACCAAGCCAACCATCTAATTTAATTGCTACAAATATTAGCAGTTCTAGTGTGAATTTAGATTGGAGTTCTTCTACAGATAATGTGGGGGTAGATTATTATAATGTTTACCAAGATGGTTCTTTGGTGAAAACCGCTACTGTTTCAGAAACAGTAATTACAGGATTAAGCGCTGGTACTACTTATTCTTTCCGTGTGAGCGCCGTAGATGCTTCTGATAACGAATCTGTGAAGAGCAATGCTGTAACCATTACAACAGAAGATGATGTGGTGTCTCCAGTAGATTATTGTAACCTATCTGGTAATAACTCTAATTATGAATGGATTAATTATGTATCTATTGGTGGCATGAATAATTATACAAGTTCTGATAACGGTTATGGTGATTATACAAACAAAGTAGCTAATATTGGATATGGAAACAATGTGATCTTTGTAAGCGCAGGATATAGCGGAACAACTTATACAGAGAATTGGTATGTATGGATAGACTTAAATCATGATGGTGTATTTTCTAGCACAGAATTACTCCTCAATGGTACTACCAGAACTACCAATGTTACAGATGGTATGATCACAATTCCTAACAGTGCCTTGACAGGAGAAACACGCATGAGAGTTGCTATGAAATACAATACTAGCAGCAACGCTTGTGGAACTTTTGCTTATGGAGAAGTTGAGGATTATACCGTCAACATTTCTAATAGTGCTACATATAGCGTTAATTCTGAAGCTGTTGCCTCTACGCCAATGGAAGAAGCTATCGCCCATGAGCATAAAGGAATGACAGTTTATCCTAATCCTGTCAAAAATGGATTGGTAAATATTGTATCTGATGAAATTACAGAAGGTACTTATGAGATTATAGATATGAGTGGTAAATTACTCAAATCTGGTTCATTCTCTAGAGGTGGTGTACAAATAAATGTTGAAGGCATTAGTGCTGGTAAATATTTTGTACGAATTTCAAAAGATGGTAGAAAAGCAGTAAAAGGCTTGCTAATACAATAAGTTAGTTGATTCTACCAAATAGTTTTAAGGGTTACATTTTTGAATGTAACCCTTTTCTCATTTAAATAGATATGAAAAAGATGTCATAAAAAATCCTGCTCTTAAAATAAAGAACAGGATTTTATCATTCTAAAAAATTAAATCCTAGACTACTCCTCAGTTTTCAATCTTTCCAATAACTTCTGTTGTGCATCATGAGGCATCAACTGGTATTTAGAAAAATGTCTTTTAAATTTAGCCTTTCCTTGTGTAATAGATCTTAAATTCTGTGCAAAACCATACATTTCTGCTACAGGGACTTCTGCTCTAATTTTGGTATAACGCGTCTCTGTATCCATACCAGAGATCATAGCCCGGCGTGTTTGTAAATCAGTCATTACTTCTCCCAAAATTTCTGGATCACAAGAAACTTCTAAATCATATAGAGGTTCCATTAGTTTTGGCTTAGCATTCTTAAAAGCCTGCGTAAATGCAGCATTCGCTGCTAGTTGGAAAGCCATATCATTAGAATCTACAGGGTGCATTTTACCATCAAAAATAGAAACCCTCACGTTTTGACAAGCAGAACCCGTAAGCGGACCATCTTCCATACGCTGTAAAATACCTTTTTTGATAGCGCCTATAAATCTATTGTCTATGCTACCCCCTACGATACACCATAGGAAATGTAATTTACCACTCCATTCTAAATCTATTAACTCTTCTTTTCTAACATTTAAATCCGTAGGTAGTGGTAGATCCTCTGTCCAAGGCTCTACACGCAGATGAATTTCTGCAAACTGCCCTGCCCCACCTGATTGTTTTTTATGACGATATTGAGCCTCTGCCTTTGCACTAATGGTTTCCCTGTATGGAATGCGAGGTCTCTCTAATTCCATATCTATATCATATAAGTTTTTAATTCTCTCTTGAATGACCTCAAAATGCATTAAACCTTGTCCATGAATGATGGATTGCTTCAACTCACTATTATATTCAAGGATAAAGGTAGGATCCTCTTCTTGAATAGTATGCAGCGCATTGGTTAACTTCTCAAAATCAGATTTATTGGGTGGTGTAACACCCATTCTGGTTTTAGCCTGTGGGAATTTCATTTGTCTAATTTGATAATCCACTCCTTCTTCATTCAAAGTATTATTGGTGTGCGTATTCTTCAATTTAACGGTTACGCCTAAATCCCCAGCCACCAATTCCTCTACTTCCTCTCTATCTTTTCCATTTACCACATAGATTTTCCCTATTCTTTCTTGCTCTTCATTCATTTGATTAATTAAAGCATCTCCACTTCTCAGGGTACCACTATACACCTTAAAATAAGACATCTCTCCTACTTGAGGTGCTGTTAATGTTTTATAAATGAACAAGGAAGTAGGACCATCTTTTTCTGGTTTTAAGGTAGCACCAGATTCTAATATTCTAGAAGGTCTTTGTAATGGAGAAGGGCAAATATCTCTAATGAAACCCATGACACGACCACTACCCATATTATGAAGCCCAGACACACAGAATACTGGGAATATATTTTGTTTACCCAATGCCAATTGAAGCCCTTCTGTTAGCTCTTCTTCTGTCAAAGAACCATCTTCAAAATACTTTTCCATAAGACCCTCTGACTCCTCTGCCGCTGCCTCTACAATTGCTGTATGCAATTCTTTGGCTTTATCTATTGCATCCGCAGGAATTTCTTGCTTTTCTGGTTTTCCACCCCCTTTCCCAAATACATACATCGTCATACGCAATGCATCTACAATGCGATAAAAACCTTCTTCTGGCTTATATGGAAACTGAAACTCTAAAACTTTATCTCCAAATCTATCTTTAATTTCTTGTAAAGTTCTGGAATAATCTGCTTTTTCATGATCCATTTGATTGATCACAAAAATCGTGGGTGTTTTTAATTCTTCTATATAATCTCTATGGATTTCATTCTCTACTTGAACACCTTCCTTGGCATTAATCACCATTACAGCAGTATCGGCAACCTTTAAAGCAGACAGCGCTTCTCCAATAAAATCATCTATACCTGGTGTGTCTATGAGATTGATTTTAATATCATCCCAAAATACATGCATTAATGAGCCAAAAATACTGTGTTTCTTAGCTCTTTCTGTTTCATGAAAATCGGAAACGGTATTACCCTCCTCTATCTTCCCAGGGCGATTAATTGCGCCTGATTCATAGAGCATGGTTTCTGCTAGAGTAGTCTTACCACTCCCTGCATGCCCTAATAGGACAGCATTACGTACTTGATTGGTATTAATTGCCATAATTGTAAATTTTTGTAAGGATAATCAATAAATAAACTTTATTACCTAATAAATTTACGAATAATAAAAAATAAAAGGAGCCTAAATACAGAAGAATTTAACATTTTATGACAAAAATTATGGAATTTATGACAGCGTTTGTTAGCATGTCTCAAACACCCATATAAAAATCATAATAAATAATAGAAAAACTGTCATCCAGAGACGAATTCAATTATAATCCAAAAGTTTTTTGTCTAAAAAATAATATCTTGAAACTAGCTACTTAAATCTTAATAGTAAATATTAGCTACTTAAACCTTGATACAAATCTACAAATCCTCTGCATTGGCGATAAGTTCCGCAAAATCCATGACCATCACGTCTCCCCCTCTGTCTTTTCCTTTAACACCATCTGTCATCATGGTATTACAGAATGGACATCCTGTTGCTATAACTTCTGGTTGAGTTTCTAAGGCTTCTTCTGTTCTTTCTACATTAATCTCTTTATTCCCAGGCTCTGCTTCCTTAAACATTTGAGCACCTCCAGCCCCACAGCATAATCCTTTAGATTTGCAACGGCGCATTTCCACGAGCTCTGCATCTAATTTCTTAATTAATTCACGTGGCGCTTCATATACATCATTTCCTCTGCCTAGATAACAAGGGTCATGAAAGGTGATTCTCTTTCCTTTATAAGTTTTGCCCTCTATCGTTAGACGCTCATCATCTATCAATTTTTGAAGATATTGAGAATGGTGCTGAACATTATAAAACCCTCCTAATCCTGGATATTCATTCTTAAGTGTATTGAAACAATGTGGACAAGTGGTGACAATATTTTCTATTTTATAACCATTCAAAACCTCTATATTCATCATGGCAGCCATCTGGAATGCGAATTCATTTCCAGCACGTTTAGCGGGATCTCCCGTGCAACTTTCTTCTGTTCCAAGTACCGCGAAATCTACGCCTACTTTGTTTAATATTTTGACAAAAGCACGTGTGATTTTCTTAGCTCTATCATCAAAGCTACCAGCACAACCAACCCAAAAGAGGACTTCTGGTTGTTTTCCCTCTGCCATGAACTGCGCCATTGTTTTTACCTGAATATCTGCCATAGGAAGTGATACTTTAATCAAAATTAGTGAATTTTGATTAATAATCCCGCTATAGCGTTTAATCTATATTGGATTCAAATTATTATCGCATACAGCTATAAATTTAATAAAAGCGTCTGTCTATTAATCTTTCTATATCTACAGATATGCCCATGTGATTCACATTGGCAGAGGAATTATATCTGGCATGTGCAAATTCAAATTTAAAGGCACTCACTCTGAGTCCAAACCCAGCTGTGAGACCAGAGAAATTTTTGGTTAAATCAGACCCTAATTCATTCCCTCTCTTAAAGTTATAACCAACACGTAAATTAAACCCTCTTTCCGGGAATAATTCCGCTCCTAGAGAAACATGATCTATGACTTTTCTAATATTAGAGGATGATTGTCCATTATCTAATTCCTGCTCTGATATATCAAACTTCTGTAAATCGTGTAGCGTTCCACTTAACTCTATGGGCACATGTTCTAGTTTATGAGAAACCCCTAAATTGATTTGAAGTGGTAAAGATTCTCTAATATTATCATACGATTGAAATTGATAGCCAATGTTTCTAGCTATGAGAGATACGTTGGTGTCATAATCTATATCATGCAATACGATTCCAATATCCATAGCAGCCCCTTGACTGGTATAAGATTCTATTTGAGAATGAATATATTTAGCGTTGATTCCAACGGTAAAGAAATCATTTAAATTTCTTGCATAACCTAATACAATTGCTGCATCTTTGGCAGTAAAATCCCCTGTAATATTTCCAATTTGATCTGTTTGTAAAAAATTTCCATAATCCACATATTGCCCATGAATAGAAAAGAAATTTTCTCTATCCCATTGGTAAACATAAGACATAGTACCAAATTGTATATCTGCCAAATAACCCACATAATTCATAGCTAATTGATTATGCGATTTAGGATTCATCAAGGCTGGGTTCCACAAAGTCATATTTGGGTCTGAATCCCACATAGATTGAGCATTCCCACCCAGTGCCGCTTGCCGAGGGGAGGTAGTGATATTCAAAAATTCGAAGACCCGTGTCCCATCTTGTGCCATAAGCATAGAACCCATGAAGAAAAATAAGAGAACTCTAAAATAATGCATACATTAATAACAAATAAAAATAGGTTTTCGTATACTAGAACCTATTTGGTGTATAAATAAGCCAACATTTTATAATATAATTTAGCGGCAAGAAAATCAGATGAACGTTCCAAGGGATTAGGGGCTAATTCTACAATATCAAACCCAACTACATTTTTAGTTTGTATTACTTTTTGGAGCAATCTCAACGTTGGATACCATTCTAAACCGCCTGGTTCTGGCGTTCCCGTGGATGGGCATATAGAAGGATCAAATCCATCCAAATCTATGGTGATATAAATAGGCTTATCTCCTAATTTATTATAAACCTCTTCTATCCAACCAGGATTGTTATGAATTTGTTGAGCAAAGAATACATTTTCTTTCTTCATATATTGCAATTCTTCTGTATCCATACTCCTAATTCCAACCTGTATGAGATGATGTTTTTGGTTAGCCTCAAATACGGCACAAGCATGATTATATGGTGTTCCGTGATAACTAGGTCTTAAATCTGTATGCGCATCTAGTTGTAATACGGTGATATCACCATATTTCTCTCCAAAAGCGCGAATACTACCAATAGAAATAGAATGTTCTCCACCGAAAAGTGTCACAAACTTATCCTCATTCAAATATTTTTTGACTCTAGCATATACAGCATGCGTCATGGCTTCTGGGGAAGAATCTTCTGATACAGGCTCATCTAAATACACCCCTAATTTATAAGGCTCTGAGTTTGTCTCTATATCATAAATTTCCATATTTTCTGAAGCCTCTAAAAAAGCCTCTGGCCCCATATCCGCTCCTTTACCCCAAGTACTTGTGCCATCATAGGGAACGGGGATTAAAACAACTTTAGATGAATTATATTCACCATATTCTTCTTCTACTCCAGCGTATGTTCTCATATCTATGTTTAAAAATGCTAATTTAAAAGAATTTCTCATGGTTTAATTCAATTATTTTCTTAATTTTGGTTTTAACTAATTTGAAGCATTTTAATTACATATTGTCTTTGGTACTTTTAGTCTTTGTTTTCACTACTACAAAGGCTCAGGTTGTCATTGGTGATGGTTTAACTATCACCGATGGCACAACAATGCATATTCAAAATCAAGAGGTAATTATCAATACCCAAGAAATTAAAGGGAAGGGTAAATTAAATATACATCACGATAACAAACAAAATTTAAATATTGCAAAAAACTTAGAAACCGATGTTTCTTTAAATATAACTTCCCAATCTATTAATATCATTGGTGAAAGCAAACAATATTTTGCACTGCATTTTTTACCTTCTTTTTCTAATGAGATTATAGCCGCAAAAGAGGAACATAAAAACAAAGAAGTTTTACCCGTGAACTATATTAATTTTGAGGGCAAAACTTTTAAAATTATAGATGATGAAAAAGACCAAAATCAAGCAGAGTTCACCATAGGTTTTGAGGATTTTTCTTCTACTATAATAATTCTGGAAACCTTACAGATAAAAGGAGTTCAACTTAATTCTGACTATATTTTACCAATTTATAGTAATTCGATTAACAATGAGCGTTTCTCAGACTACGCTAAACTTTACAAGTTTGAATGTCTGACGGCTTTATTAAGGCCTCCAATAGTATAATACACTAAACTTTTTTTATTAATATAATGTTACTAATTTGTTGTCCGAATCTAATTGATTACGGATTTTTTTATGTCCAATTCTTAAATAATATATCTATGAAAATTATCTGCATTGGTAGAAATTATGAAAAACATGCCAAGGAATTAGGTAATGAAATACCCAAAGAGCCTGTCATTTTCATAAAACCTTCTACAGCTTTAAATTTAGAAGATGAATTCTACCTGCCTCAATTTAGCCAAGATATTCACTATGAATTGGAATTGGTAATTAGGATTAGTCAAAGTGGAAAGAAAATCCCAGTAGAAGAAGCTCCTAATTATTTTAAGGAAATTGCTTTGGGAATTGACTTTACAGCAAGAGATTTACAATCCCAATTAAAAAAGAAAGGTTTGCCCTGGGAGAAAGCCAAAGCTTTTGATAATTCTGCTTTCTTAACACCTTTTAAGCTTATTGATGATCTAAGAAATAATCAGGAAATCAAGTTTAAGCTTCAAAAAAATGATGCTATAGTTCAATCAGGAAGCTCTAGAGATATGTTGTTTAAATTTGATGAATTGGTATCTGCATCTTCTAAGTATTTTACTTTAGAACAAGGGGATTTAATTTATACAGGTACGCCAGAAGGTGTGGGAGCTGTTAAAAAAGGGGATATTCTGAAAGGTAACTTAGAAGGTGATTTAAATTTTGAATTAAAAATAAAATAGCCATTCATTTCTAGGTGATAAGAAAGTGAATGGCTAGTTAAAATCATAGTCATTGATTAAGAATCTGCTATAGCTCTAGATATGACTATTTTTTGAATTTCTGAAGTTCCTTCATAAATCTGAGTGATTTTAGCATCTCTCATCAATCGTTCTACGTGATATTCTTTTACATAACCATAACCCCCATGAATCTGGACAGCTTCTATCGTTGTTTCCATAGCCACTTGAGAAGCTTTTAATTTTGCCATAGCCCCAGATAAATCATAACTTTCATGGTTATCTTTGTCTAATGCAGCCTTGTATACCAGCATTCTGGCAGCCTCTATGTTCGTATGCATATCTGCTAATTTGAAAGCAATGGCCTGATGCCTCATGATTTCCTTGCCAAATGCTTTTCTCTCTTGTGCATATTTCAATGCTAATTCGTATGCTCCAGCAGCAATTCCTAAAGCTTGAGCAGCGATTCCTATTCTACCACCAGAAAGTGTTTTCATGGCAAATTTAAAACCAAATCCATCCTCACCTATTCTATTTTCTTTAGGAACTTTGACATCGGTAAACATTAGGGAATGCGTATCAGATCCTCTGATCCCTAATTTATCTTCTTTTGGACCAACCTCAAAACCTTCCATACCTTTTTCTACAATTAGAGCATTGATCCCATGGTGTCCTTTTTCTGGATTTGTTTGGGCTATAACTAGATAAATCGAAGCAGAGTTACCATTTGTAATCCAATTTTTGGTACCATTTAACAAATAATAATCTCCTTTATCTTCTGCCGTAGTTCGCTGTGATGTTGCATCCGAGCCAGCTTCTGGCTCGGACAAACAAAAGGCACCCAACTTCTCACCAGAAGCCAGCGGTTTTAAATATTTTTCTTTCTGTTCTTCTGTACCATAAGTTTCTAATCCCCAACAAACTAAGGAATTATTTACAGACATAGCAACAGAACAAGAAGCGTCTATTTTAGATATTTCTTCCATGGCTAAAACATAAGAAAGCGTATCTAGCCCACTTCCATTATACTTTGGGTCTACCATCATTCCCATAAATCCTAATTCACCCATTTTTTGAATCTGTTCTGTAGGAAATCGCTGTTCATTATCTCTTTCTATTACACCAGGCAAGCACTCAGATACTGCAAAATCTTTAGCAGCTTGCTTTATCATTCGTTGTTCTTCTGTTAATTTAAAGTCCATGTTTTAGATAATTTCTTTGCAAATTACAAAATCTTGCTTATAATTTTAACATATTAATTAAAAAATCTCCACTTTTTCTAAGTGAAGATTTAAAATAAATTTAGCTTCTGACTGCTATAAGATTTGATTCTAACTATTGTTATTAATTTTATCAAAACCAGAAACTAAATGTAAATCTCTTTGTGGAAACGGAATATTGAAACCATTTGAATCTAGTGCTTTTTTAGTTGCACGGTTTAAATTCCATTTGGCTTGTAAATAGTTTTCTGTTCTGGTATACCCATACATTGCCAGATTTACAGAATTATCTCCAAATTCATTAATTTCTAGAACATAATCTCTGTCATCTAGCATTAGAGGTTCATTTTTAAATACCTCCATTAATACTTCTTTAGCTTTATCAAAATCGTCTTCGTATCCAATTCCGATGCCTATCTCTACCCTTCTAACTCCAAATTTAGAATAGTTCTCTATAGGATTATTAAAAACACTACCATTAGGTAAAATAACGGTTCTCATGTCTGGGGTAAGCAAAATGGTTTGCAATACAGATATCTCTTCTACTGTACCCATTTTATCTAAAGATTGTATGTAATCTCCAACTTTAAAAGGTTTAAAAATTAAAATTAAAATACCTCCAGCTAAATTGGCCAAACTCCCTTGTAATGCCATACCAACACCTACTGCAAGACCACCTAATAATGCAACAAATGCTGTTACTTGGAATCCCACTGTACTCATAGCCACGAGAATCACAAGGATTTTGAAAATCATTTTAAAGAGACTCTCTATGAATTTTCTCATAGAAATAGTCATATTAGAGGTGCTCATGGACTTTTGAATCAATTTAGAAATTTTTCCTGCTAACCAAAATCCAACAATTATAATTAAAATGGCACCAATTGCCTTTAAACCATATTCAATAGCTGTATCTGCAAGAGTACTTAAATCCCAGTTTCTTAAATTAAAAACATCTGACGATATACCTTCTTCTATAGTCTTCTGTGTATTTTCCTCTTGAATCATATAAATAATATTTTTTAAATTTTTACGTCTACCACCAAATCCGTTCCAAAATATGCACAAATTTTAATAAAATGGATAATCTGCGATTTTAACATGAAAGTTCATCCTTAATTTACTTAGAATCAATAAGGAATCAAGCTATAAGATTTGATTCTTTTAAAATTTAATTTATAAAATAACGAACACTATTTTTTGATAAACTTTTTAGAAACAACACCTTTTGTGGTCTTTATATTTAATAGATAAATCCCACTTGCTAAAGCATTGATATCAATTTTACTCTTGGGACCAGATGTAATCACTTTTTGACCAGATACATCATAAATATCTATAGAGCGGATCGTTTCTATGTTATTTAATTCCAACATATTATTCAACACAGGATTATTCAATATTTTAATATCCGCTAAATCTTCCATTTCTATAGTAGATAGATTCTGGTTTAAAATCAACATGGTGTTTTGATTTGGAACACCAGTATAGAATATATCACCATCCCCATTGATGAATTCACTAGCTGTCATGGTAGACAAATACGGGTCTGTATTATCTCCCATAATTAAATGCGTATAACCCACAGGAAGAAAATCTAAAAATCCATTAGAATTATAAACATTCACCGCACTAAATATTCCCATGGCTGGTCCAGAAACATCTTCAAAACTAGCTTCAGGATAATTTATTTCTGATTGACCAAAGTGAAAAGCAATTTGGTTGCTGCTCTCATATAATCTCAATTGAAAGTTCATATAATCATTAGAGCTATTATTCTCCCAAATCTCATTCTCAAAACCTAAATTCTTATATTGAAGAATAAAAACTCTTTCACCAGGTTCACCAATGGTAGCATAAGAAACATCGGATACACCACCTGTTTGCCCAATCATTTCTGGATCAACAGCATTTCTATCCGCATATTCTGCCACTACGGTGCAAATAATTGGCATCACTTGTGGGAAATCAATCGATGGCAATAAAAGACCTTCTGTAGTTTCTTGAGTTAGGTATAATCTGTTAAAAGTTTCACCCTCTAACGTGAAATTAAACCCCAAAGGTAATTCACCCTCCAGTTCCTCCCATACTAATCCATTGGTAATAGAGGTTCCATTTTCTATTTCTATATAAGGAGTTTGCTCTACCTCTAAAGTATATTGAGCATAATTTACAGATAGACAAAAAATAATAAGTACGAATGTGTAAATCTTTTTCATAGTATTTTATATTATTTCTCAAAGATAGAATTTAATGTATTATGATTGATGCTTTATTTAATTAAAAATAATTAGAGATAACATTTATCTATTTCTATTCTAACCGCTTATATGCTCATTTAGTTTATCCGATAAACTTATTGTCAGTATCAAAATATGCATTTCAATGCTTAAATTAAATACACGTCTGTTTAAGTTTAATAAACAAATGGTAACTTAAAAAAGTAGCCGTCTCAAAATCTTAAAATACTGATCATCCTAAACTTAATTCAGAATTTAAATAATTTGATAATGAAATTTATGAGACCGAGTAATGAAATCAGTGTTACAAAAGTGGTGTTTTGAGAAAGCTACCATCAATTAAATTAAAAAAAGAGAAATTAGACCATTTATCTAACTCCTCTTTTCAACTGTAATAGATTTAATGTTAATTTATAAGCTATTTTTTGATAAACTTCCGCGTGATTACAACATCTCCCGTATTGATTTGAAGCACATAAACGCCATTAGCCAAATGATTTACTTGAATGACTTCTAGATTAGATTTGGGATCCGTTATGTTATTAACAAGTTTTCCATCTAGACTAAAAATATTAACCTCTTGGATGCGCTTAGTTGTGACTAAATTTAAATGATCACGAACAGGATTTGGGTATATACTAATATTTTCTCTTACCTCCATATCCTCCACAGAAAGGCTTCCCTTATTAATTTGAACATTATCTACTCTCAAAGCATAACTTTCTGTAGTCATAGGAGACACATTCCCAAATGCTACATAAACTATCCCGCCTGGGTGGTTTTCAAATGTAGCAGTAATTGTATTATAACCTGGTACAATATCAAATGACTGTGTTTCTGACGGATAAGTTCCCACCTCATTAGATGTAGTGAGTCCTATTTTTAAAAGTCCGGAATCCGCAGCACCATTGGTAAAGGCTGCATCGAACATGAGCTCAATAGGTTCATTTTCACCTATTACAATAGGATAACTATACAACCATTTGTTTGTCTCTGAAGAGGAGGATGTATTACTAAATATATACCCTTCCCCTTCAAAAGCTAAATCACTGTTAACCCCCATAATCCAAGTATCAGAAGTCCATCCGTCAGAGTCATACTCACCATAGTTCTCTACTGTAGGTTCAAAACTATGCTTATAGGGCAGCGCAGAAGGTGTGAAAATAGATTTAGGTCCCGTCCATCCAGAGCCACAATCAGCATTTTTCACAAACATTTGATATCGGGTACCTAATTCCATATCTGTAAATAACTTGGTGTTTTCTGCTATGGTCCCATTAGAAGTTACAGGTACATTAAAAGTGGTTACCCCAATATTATACAATTGAACATTATCCATAGCGTCCCATGAAACGGTAAAGGAAATGTTGTCTGCATTAGGGTTAGATAAATAACTATTGGCGTTAATTACAGAAGAAAATGTTTCTACACTAGGCGCATAGCAGTCTTCAGATGTAGAAATATACACATCATCCAATGCTAAGAAATAACCTCCATTTGTCTCATTAACAAAAGCCAAATATACGCTTTGCCCAGAGTAAGCAGATAAATCTAAGGTTCGGCTGTTAAATTCATATGCTTGCTCCCCTTCTACTACTAGTAAATTGGTAAAACTCTCCATCTCTGCAGTGGTGGTAGATATTTTTACAGCGTACGTATCTTGGGCGGTACTATCATAACTTTTGGCTTTCCAATACAGCGTAGGGCTACCGTCTGTAGGGATTTCTATGGGTGGAGAAATTAACCAATCATTAGCCGGTTCTCCATTCATATAAAAAGAGGTACTAAAAGCAATCTTATTGTCATAAAAATCATAAAATTGTATCCAAGCCTCCTCATTAAATTCCGGTACTGGCATCCAGTCTTCTATAGGGTTTTGATCTGCGTTGATTGTGGTCCAGTCACTAATGGGACCATTGTTATTCTCGAACCCAGAACTAAATACCTGAGCATTTATTCCTACACTAAACCCTACCAATAACGCAGGGATTATTATGTTTTTAAATTGAATATTCTTCATGAATTATTTTTTTATAATTTTTTTAGTGAAGAATTCATTTGTTGTTTTAATCTTAAGAATATAAACACCTTTAGGTAAATCACTCACATTAATTTTGTGGGCATTAGCATTTTTAATTAATTGTCCATTAATAGAATAAATATCAATATTTTCTATTTCACCGTCCACTTTAATATTTATAAAATCTTCAACAGGATTTGGATATATGGATAATTTAACATTAGATGCAAAATCATTTACCCCAAGAGAACCTGCTTTGATCATGATGTCGTCTAATAATAAAACAAATTGCTCATCAGAATTATAATGCCTAAATACTAATTGAACTGTCTGTCCTGCGAAGTCAGAGATATCTAATGCTGCTTGTTGCGCTGTGTCTATCCCCAAAAAGTTTTGCTCATATACTGGATTCCAAGATTGGTCAAAACCATTAAATTCATTGACAATATATAGAGCAAAATTATGATCATTCATAAAGTCTACATTGGTGCCAATCAAAAATTCTAAATTTAATTGCTTATCTGCTGGGAGTTCAATTGCTGGTGATACCAATATGTTATCGGGATATAGCGGCCCTTCTGGATCAAAACTATAACTGAAAGAACCCGCCATCAAGGTACCATCAGGACCCCAACCTTGCTCCTCTGCTTGTGCACTACTGCTTACGATAGACCAGTTTTCACCGTCACCATCTAAATCTTCTACAACCCATTCACTTAGATCTCCCTCAAAGTCAACTTGATAAATAGTTTCTTCTTGTGCTGTTACAAAAAGCATCATGGTAGATGCTAATAAAGTAAAAGTCTTTTTCATATATTATATTTTAAAATTTCATCAATAATACGAAATATATACCTAAACCTAACAAACATTGTCAAATTACTATGCATAAATTTATTTTAGCATAAAATATTTCTTTAAATTTACATTTTATTAACGGGTCATATTAAATTATATCCATAAAAAAACCGCCTCATTGATTGAAGCGGTTTCTTAAAAATATTATTTTATGAATATCCTATGCTTACTCTGGAACAACGTCAAAGGTAAATTCATACTCTACATCTCTATGTGGCTTTACCAAACCGTGGTAGTGACCTAAACGTTTGATGTTTTTACCTAGAATCTGAACATGTTTGCGTTCAACTTCTACACCATTTTTGTTTAAATATTTAGTAAGGTCTATATTGTTAATAGATCCAAAAAGTTTATCACCTTCTCCCACTTTTGCTAGAATAGTGATTTCTAAACCTTGCATAGATTCTACAATAGCGTTTGCTTTGGCGATAGCAGCCTCTTCTATTTCTTTTCTTTCATCAAGAATCTGATTTAATTCCTCCATGTTAGCTGGAATGGCTAATTTCGCTTTCTTTTGTGGAATTAAAAAGTTTCTTGCATAACCCGGCTTCACGTTTACCACTTCGTATTCAAAACCAAGATTTTCTATATCTTCTTGTAATATGACTTTCATAATCTTTTGTGTTTTGGGTTAATTATTTCAATAAATCGGTTACGTAAGGCATGAGTGCCAAGTGACGCGCTCTTTTGATGGCTTTAGCCACTTTTCTTTGATTCTTCAAAGAGGTTCCTGTATATCTGCGTGGTAAAATTTTACCTTGTTCGTTTACAAACTGTAATAAAAACTCTGGGTCTTTATAATCTATGTATTTGATACCATATTTTTTGAAACGATCAAACATTTCTGATGTTTGTGTTTCGATATCAATCGGTGTTAAATATCTTATTTCTGATTCACCGCCTTCAGCGACTTTTTTCGCCATGTCATCAATTGCCATAATTTCTTATTTTTTATTTGTTAGACGATGCTTTTAATTTCTCTCTTCTCTTCTCTGCCCATTCTATACCGTGCTTATCTAATTTAACGGTAAGGAAACGCAATACACGCTCATCTCTCTTGAATAATAATTCAAGTTCTCCAACGATGCTACCATCTGCTTTAAATTCTACTAAATGGTAAAATCCATTTCTCTTTAATTGGATTTGATATGCAAGTTTTCTTAGCCCCCAATTCTCTTGGTGAACAATTTCTGCATCTTTTGACTTTAAGAAGTCCTCGAACTTTTTAACTGCTTCCTCCACCTGGCTATCAGATAGAACGGGAGTTAAAATGAAAACAGTTTCGTAATGATTCATTTATATAAATTTTAATTTGGATTGCAAAAATATAACAATTATTTTAAATGAGAAAATGGTTTTCATATTTTATTCCTGTTAAGTACCTAATTATGAAAGTTCTTACTTGATTTCATTTCTTTTATCCTTGCTTCAATTTTAATCTGAATTTGTTTCTTAGTTTTTCTTTTAGATTAACTTTTTATGTTATTGTATATGGTTGCAGCTGGGATTGTAAGCAGGATTGCGGCCAGGATAGGATTAAGTAGCCCGCAGGGAGGATGTGCTGACAAAATGCGGCATAAAAGAGTGGAACGGTAGAGGAACTCCTTTTATGCCGATATTTTGTCAGCAGACTGCAGAGGACTACTTAGGATAGCCTGATCTGCCGCCCTAAAATTAAATAACGCCCTAGAAATTATCTAGAGCGTTATACATTAATATATTGTATATATTTTGATCTTGAGAAAATGTGAAGCGTGTTATGCTTTCATCTCTGCAATGATTTCATTTAACATTTCCGATGGTCTCATAGCGTGGCTCACCTTTTCTTCTACTGGTTTGTAATACCCACCAATGTCTTGCGGTTTTCCTTGCGCATCTATCAATTGTTTGTCTATTTCTGCTTCGCTTTCGCTAAATCTTCTCCAAACGGTTTTGAACATGTTAGACAATTCCTCATCTTTTTCTTGTTCTGCCAAGGCTTTTGCCCAATACATGGCTAGATAGAAGTGAGATCCACGGTTATCAATCTGTCCTAATTTACGTGCTGGTGATTTGTCATTTTGTAAATATTCTTCTACAGCATCGTTCAAGGTGTCTGCTAATATTTGCGCCTTGGGATTGCCTTGGGTTTGACTTAAATGCTCTAAAGATGCTGCCAATGCCATGAACTCTCCTAATGAATCCCATCGCAAATACCCTTCTTCTATAAATTGTTCTATATGTTTAGGTGCTGAACCTCCTGCTCCGGTTTCAAACAACCCTCCTCCATTCATCAATGGAACGATGGATAACATTTTTGCAGATGTACCAAGTTCTAATATGGGGAATAAATCTGTAATATAATCACGCAATACGTTTCCAGATACAGAAATAGTGTCTTTTCCTTCACGGGCACGTTTTAATGTCTCACGCATAGCATCTTTTACATCCATAATGCGTATATCTAAACCTTCTGTGTCATGTTCTGGTAGGTATTTTTCTACTTTTTTGATGATTTCACGGTCATGGGCTCTGCCACTGTCTAACCAGAAAATAGCAGGTGTATCAGAAAGTCTTGCTCTATTCACGGCTAACTTCACCCAGTCTTTGATTGGCTCATCTTTGGTTTGGGACATACGAAAGATGTCTCCTGCTTCTACTTCTTGTGTCATGAGGTCTTCTCCTTCTCTAGATACAACTTTAATCACGCCTTTTTCTGGTGCTTGGAAAGTCTTGTCATGTGAGCCGTATTCTTCTGCTTTTTTAGCCATAAGCCCAACATTTGGAACAGTACCCATGGTGGTGACATCTAAGGTTCCGTTTTCTCTGTTGTCATCAATGGCTGCTTGGTAGAAACCTGCATAAGAACGGTCTGGGATAATTGCCAATGTATCTTCTTCTTTCCCGTCTTTGTTCCACATTTTACCTCCGTTTCTAATCATAGCAGCCATAGAAGCATCTATAATAATATCTGACGGTACATGGAAATTGGTAATGCCTTTGTCTGAATTTACCATGGCAATACGTGGTCCATTGTCTATGGTTTCTTGTATCGCTTTTTTGATTTCATCTTCTTTTGCATGGCCTTCTAATTTGTCATACAATACTTCTAAACCATTGGCTGCATCAATCTCTAATTCTTCAAAAACATCTGCGTATTTGGTGAATACATCTTTAAAGTAAGTCTCTACGATCGCTCCAAAAATGATTGGGTCTGAAACCTTCATCATCGTTGCTTTGAGATGGGCAGATAGCAATACATCTTCTTCTTTAGCTTCTTCTATGGCTTTAGTCACAAAAGATTTAAGTTCTTTCAATTTCATGACAGATGTGTCTATCACTTCTCCTTTTAATAAAGGTGCTGCATCCTTTAATATAGTTTCTTTGCTTGAGGTATCTTCAAAAACAATTTTATATTCTGTAGGGTTTTCTAAGGTGATTGACTTCTCTGTTGCATAAAAATCTCCATCTTCCATATGCGCAACATTGGTCTTGGAATCAGAGGACCATTCACCCATTCTATGGGGATGCTTTTTAGCATAATTTTTGACTGGAATTGGAGAACGTCTATCAGAATTTCCTTCTCTAAGAACTGGGTTTACCGCGGAGCCTAACGTTACGGCATAGCGTCTTTTTATTTCTTTTTCCTCTTCATTTTTAGCCTCTATCGGGTAATCTGGAATATCATAACCTTTTGCCTGAAGTTCTGCTATTGTTTCTTGTAACTGAGGAATAGAGGCAGATATATTGGGTAGTTTAATGATATTAGCCTCTGGTAGTTTAGCCAGTTCCCCAAGTTGGGAAAGCACATCTGGCACTTTTTGATCTTCTTCTAATTTCTCTGGAAAGTTTGCTAGGACTCTACCAGCTAAAGAGATGTCAGATGGTACAATTTCTATGTTTGCAGGAGATGTAAAAGCCTTTACCATAGGCAAAAATGAATAGGTTGCCAACATGGGTGCCTCATCTGTTAAAGTGTAGTAAATTTTTGATTTATCAGACATTGGTTTCTAATTTTTATGAATTGTATCCTACAAATTTAGTTAAATTCTTCTCTATATTAAAACAATTTAAAATAGATAACCTACTATATAAATAAGGGATTAATTTTATAAACTTTCTCTTTCTCTAAACTTTATAAAACTCTTAACGATATTTGGATAAAATATTTAGTAATATTGGGATAAAATAAACAGATATGTCACAAATTACTTTAAAAGGCAATAAAATACATACAGTGGGTAGCCTGCCAAAAAAGGGAGATGCTGCCAAGGATTTTTCATTACGTGCGGTGGATTTAAGTACTAAATCACTAGAGGACTATAAGGGAAAACGTCTTGTACTCAATATATTTCCAAGTGTGGATACTGGCGTATGTGCTGCATCTGTTAGGAAATTTAATGTGGAGGCTTCTAAATTAGAAAACACAGTAGTCTTATGTATTTCTAAAGATTTGCCATTTGCACAAAAACGTTTTTGCGCAGCAGAGGGTATTGATAATGTAGAGATGCTATCTGATTTTGCCGATGGGAAATTTGGTGAAGATTATGGCGTAACTATCGTAGATGGTCCTCTAGAAGGCCTTTTAAGCAGATGTGTTGTGATTTTAGATGAGAACCATCAAGTTGTGTATACAGAACAAGTACCAGAAATTACAGAGGAACCTAATTACGAGGATGCACTCAATATTTTTTCATAACATACTTTTTTTGATTTTTAATTTTTGTCCGGAATTGGTTCTCTAATTCCGGATTTTTATTTTTATAAATCCTATCTTTTTTATTTATACTTTTGAAAAAATTTTTTAATCCATGAAGTCTATATTAACTCTATTATTCGCTGTCATATTATTGAATCTAACTTGGGCTCAAACAGATATTTACAGAGCAGAAGCAGAGCGAATTAACGATTTAGTACATACCAAACTTAATGTACAATTTGATTTTGAAAAAGAAGAAATGCCAGCAGAAGCTTGGGTTACTTTAAAACCACACTTCTACCCTACTAAATCTGTGACTTTGGATGCCAAAGGCATGTTGATTCATGAGGTCTCCCTATTAAATAATGGGAAAAAGTCTCCATTGAAATATGATTATGACAGCAAGCAACTGCTGATTAACTTAGGCAAAACTTATCAAAAAGATGAATCCTACGAACTTTATATTCAATACACCGCTCGCCCCAATGAGGTGAAACAAGAGGGAAGTGCGGCTATCTCTGATGCCAAAGGATTATATTTCATAGACCCAAGAGATGAGGATCCAGAGAAACCGACGCAAATCTGGACACAGGGAGAAACCGAGTCTTCTTCTGCCTGGTTTCCAACGATAGACAAACCCAATCAAAAAACAACAGAGGAGATTTATATCACTGTTCCAGATAAATTTGTCACCCTTTCTAATGGTACTTTGATCAAGCAAACCAAAAATGCAGATGGTACCAGAACAGATTATTGGAAACAAGATCAAAAACATGCGCCATATTTATTCTACATGGGTATAGGTGATTTTGCGGTGGTGAAAGATTCATGGCAAGGGAAACCTGTGGATTATTATGTAGAACATGAATATGAACCTTTTGCTAAAGAGATATTTGGGATGACACCAGACATGCTAACATTCTTTTCTGAAAGATTTGGTTATGAATATCCATGGGATAAATATTCGCAAATGGTAGCCAGAGATTACGTGAGTGGCGCTATGGAAAATACAACGGCCGTTATTCATATGGAAACTGCACAGCAAAAACACGGTCAATTAATAGATGAAAATGCTTGGGAAGATGTGATTGCACATGAATTAGCACACCATTGGTTTGGTGATTTAGTGACTGCAGAAAGCTGGTCTAACCTAACCATGAATGAATCATTTGCTAATTATTCTGAATATCTATGGAGAGAACACCGCTATGGGAAGGCAAGTGCAGATGCTCATAGAGCAAGTGATTTAGAAGGTTATATAATGGGTGGGAATTTTGACAAAGATTTGGTGAGGTTTCATTATGCTGCTAGAGAGGATATGTTTGATGGCGTTTCATATAATAAAGGAGGTTATGTCTTGCACATGCTTAGAGGTTACTTGGGAGATGATGCTTTCTTTGCTGGATTGAATAAATACCTAAAAGAGCATGAATATGACAAAGCAGAAGCGCATCAATTGAGATTGGCTCTGGAAGAAGTGAGCGGTAGAGATCTCAACTGGTTCTTCAATCAATGGTATTACAGCCATGGACATCCCAAATTAACGGTGATTGTAGAGAACAGTAATGATGTAGCGAAATTAAATATCAAACAAATGCAAGAACCACTTTTCGAGTTTCCGTTAACAGTAGATATTTATGAAAATGGAATACCTGCAAGACACACGGTTTGGGTGAAAAAACAAAGGGTAAATACTTTTGATTTTAAAACTTCTGGAACAGTAAACTTGGTATTTCCCAATGCAGACCATGACCTCATCGCAGAAATAAGTCAAGATTTAACCACAGTACAAAATGTTCTTTTATATAATGCAGCGGAAGATGAATATACCAGTAGAAAACTGGCTTTAGAAAATTTATCTGGTGAGCAGTTAATGAATGAAGAGGCTCTGAATACATTGATTAAGGCATTAGACGATTCTTATCATGGGGTTAGGATTCAAGCGATTAATGCATTGGACATCACTAGCCCGAAAGTGAAAAGTAAAGCCATTACTAAACTGGTTCAGTTGGCAGAAGATGATCCAAAAACTTTGGTTAGGGCGGCTGCATTAAATAAATTATCTGATTTGCAAGACGCTGCTTATTTAACAACTTTTGAAAAAGCAACTACTTCTGAGTCCTTTGCGGTACGAGCAGCAGGCTTAGAAGGGCTTCTAGATTTGAATAGAGAAAAAGCCATAAGTTATGCTCATAACGTAGATGATGAAGTGATTGCTCAATCGCCAGAATTATTGGCAGAAATGATTCCTCTTTGGAAATCTAAAAATGACACCTCCCACTTTGAGGCTTTAACAGAAATGGCCGCGTTCTACGCATTTGTGGCTCTTCAAGATCCTACCTTAGCAGCTCCTGCAGAGGAGGCTTTCCAATGGATTATGGCAACCGACTCACCCCATGCCACCAAAAAAGTGATGAGTTTACAAGAACAAATTTATAACCAAATGAAAACGCAACAGCCTATGGCATTGCCTTATGTGAAACAAATGACTTTGAAGGCATTAGAAATTAAAAAGAAGGCATATCAGGAAAATGCATCCTCTAGCCTTAAAAGCCAAGTTGAAATCATAGAACAAACTTTAAAGGGTTATAATTAAGCTGTAAATTTGCATGTTATATTCATAAGAATAAATTAAAATTTAAAAAAAGGTGCCAACACCCAAAAAAGTATTGCTTTTGACCTATTACTGGCCCCCTGCAGGAGGTGCTGGTGTACAACGGTGGTTAAAAATGAGCAAACATATTGCAAAGCATTGTGATTTGACTATTTATAGGCCAGAAAACGCCCACTATCCTATTAAAGATGAGTCTTTAGAGGCAGAAGTGCCAGAAAATGCGAGGATAATTTCTCATAGCATTCGGGAACCTTATGCGATTGCAGAAATGCTAAATCCAGCCAATAAAACTTATAAAAAAGGACATATAGAAGATGAGAAAGAACAGTCTATTCTTTCTAAAGCATCGCTTTGGTTGAGAGCCAATTTATTCATTCCAGATGCTAGAGCATGGTGGATTATGCCCTCTTTTAATTATTTGAATCAATATTTAAAAGAGAATCCGCAAGATATTATCATTACTACTGGTCCCCCACATTCTGTACATGTAATTGGACTACGATTAAAATTAGAAAATCCAGATTTAAAATGGATAGCGGATTTTAGAGATCCGTGGACTCAGATAGATTATTTCTCTAAACTACCTTTGCGAGATTCTGCACTCAAAAAGCATCAAAAATTAGAAAAAGAAGTCCTTAGCCATGCAGATAAAGTGGTAACAGTATCTCCCTCTTGGGCAGAGGAGTTAGAAGTTTTGGGGGGCAAAGACGTAGAAGTTGTCTATAATGGTTTTGATAGAGAAAATTTTAAATCTCATATTCCACCAGATGATAAGTTTACCATGACTTATGTGGGGTCGCTAAATGACGATAGAAATCCTAGGAATCTATGGAATGTATTAAATGATTTATGTGAAAATGAAACTTTCCGATTAAATTTTAAATTGAATTTAATTGGGAACATTTCCAGGCATGTAAAATCAGAAATTAATCAGTTTGATAATTTAAAAGATCAGGTAGCTTTCATTAATTACATACCACATCAACAGGCTATTCATCAACTCCAAAAATCTCATATTCTCTTATTATTAATCAATAAAACAGAGAATGAGAAAGGCATCATCCCTGGAAAATTCTTTGAATATTTGGCTGCGGAAAGAAAGATTCTATGCTTGGGAAGTGAGGGTATAGATATCCAGAAATTAATAGAAAAAACAAACGCTGGCATCTTCGCAGAAAGAGAAGATGAAGAAAAAATCAAAGAAACGTTATTAATTTGGCATCAAAAATTCAAGTCTGGTTTATTGAATCAAGTGCGCTCCCAGCAATGTAGTCCATATTCTAGAAAGGAAGCCGCTTATAAATTTACTAGAATGATTCAGAATATTTAGTTAATTTTAAAATAAATTCCATCGAATGAAACCCATTTACCTCGTATTATTATGCTTTATCTTCACTAATTGTTATGTATATCAAGTAAATAACTTTGAAAAAGCAGAGACCATACCACCTATTGAAAAGCAAATCAAAAAGGATCAACTTTATAAATTAAAGGTGAATAATGAGATTTATAAAGTACAAGCCGCAGCATGGGAAGGTGATTCTCTGGTGACTTATATAAACTTTAAAGAAGATAAAGTTCGTAAATTTCATAAAAATGATATCACAGAAGTACAACAGCGTACTTTTGCAAGAGGTAGATCGGATGCGCTGACATTTGGAATTTACGGAGGAATTGCGGCGATCATCATTTTACTTTCTAAATAATGAAACAAGACTTTCTACGCTATCAAGCACAAACAACGGGCTTTTCTATGGCTTTTGAAGTGGATTATGCACAAGGTAATTATATTTATGGGAAAGATGGAAAAGCCTATTTAGACTTTGCTTCTGGGGTTTCTGCTAATACATTAGGACACTCCCATCCAAAAATTTTAAAGGCAATCCATGAACAAGTGGATAAACATTTACATGTGATGGTCTATGGGGAATACATCCAAGAAAAACCAGTAGCCCTAGCAAAATTATTGGCTCAACTTACGCCCGCCCCGTTGGAGACGACTTATTTGGTGAACTCTGGAGCAGAAGCGATAGATGGTTCTATTAAATTAGCCAAAAGAGTTACAGGAAGAGGTGAAATTATTAGTGCTAGAAATGCTTATCATGGCAATACCCATGGAGCACTTTCTGTTTCTGGGAATGAGGATTTTAAACGTGCTTTTAGACCCTTATTGCCAGATGTTAGATTTATTCGGTTCAATAATTTTGATGACATCAATAAAATCACCAATAAAACAGCAGGCGTTATTTTAGAAACCATTCAAGGAGCAGCAGGCTTCATAATACCAGAGAATGGTTGGCTAAAAGCGATTAAGAATCGTTGTGAAGCGGTAGGTGCGTTGCTAATTCTAGATGAAATACAACCGGGGTTCGGCAGGACAGGAAAGTTATTTGCTTTTGAACACTTTGATATCGTTCCAGATATTTTGGTCATGGGCAAAGGAATGGCTGGTGGCTTACCCATCGGTGCATTTATGGCTAGTCATGAGCACATGAAACATTTGCAAGCCAATCCTAAATTAGGACACATTACTACTTTTGGAGGCAATCCAGTGATTGCAGCTTCTGCATTGGCAGTACTGGAGGAATTGAATTCTAGTGATTTAATCTCACAAACTTTAGAAAAAGAAAAGCTATTTAGAGAATTATTGGTTCATCCAAAAATTAAATCAATCCGGGGCAAAGGTTTAATGCTCGCCTTAGAATTAGAGAGCCCAGAATATACCATAGAGGTGGCTAAAAAATGTATGGAGGATGGTTTGATTGTTTTCTGGCTATTATATGAAACACAATTTATGAGAATTACACCACCTCTTACGTTGACAAATGATGAAATTAAGAAAGGTTGCGATATTATTTTGAAAAACCTATAGACTGTATCTATAAAAGAATAGAAAACATTCCGTTAACATATATTTAATCATAACTTTATAGCTAAACCTATAAATAGTCTCATATTTGTGCCTATGAGATATTTTGTCATTGGAGACGTACATGGTTGCTATTATACTTTGAGGGAATTAATAACAAAACATTGGAATAGGGAGCAAGAGAGATTAATCCTTCTCGGTGATTTAGTGAATAAGGGCAAGCATACTTTTGCTGTATTAGATTATGTAATGGATATACAGAAGCGACATCCAGACCAAGTGGTGATCTTAAAAGGCAATCATGACTATTTATTTGAGAAAAATTATAGAGAAAATATCACTTTAGCTGCTAAACAGAAATTCGAGTTTTATGATTTAGATTACATAGAAGTTCTAAATTGGATGAATGATTTGCCCCATTTTTATAAGACTAAAAATTTATTCTTCAGCCATGCTGGTGTGGATGTAAAGTCTCAATCCAAATTAAATTCTGATAATCTGGATATATTATTCAATAAAAACAAACTAAAGAATATAAAAAAATGTCAATTTCTAGGTCATATCGTAGTGGATGAGCCTACTTATGACAAAAATGCCCATGCCTGGTATCTAGACACTGGTGCAGGCGATGGATTAAAATTAACAGGTGCCAAAATCAAAAATAACGGTAAAATTAAGGAGTTCATAAGTTTAGACGTGAACCCTAAGGATATTTGTAAATAAGATGAATTAACGCGCTTCAAGGTGTGGGTTTAATTTTTACGAATCATGGCTTCTTTCTATATATAACTTTTATTCGTAAATTAGATATATGAATCTCGTCGCACATCAACTATTATCTTTTAACAATCCAGAATGGCAAATTGGAAACCATTTAGGAGAAGTGATAAAAGCCAAAAAATATTTGCACTTTCCAGAGCCAATACAAAAAGGTATTTTATTACATAGATTAATTGATTCCTATACAGATGCGCATGAAGTAGTAAAGAAAAGTTCTACTTTACTACACAAGGATTATGGCAAATATTCTCCCGTGATTGTGGACATCTTCTATGATTTTATTTTAATCAAAAATTGGGATAAGTTCAATGAAGTTCCATTTGATATATTCAAAGCTAATTGTTATAAACTATTCATGCAATATATGGATTTATACCCTCCCAAATTAAAAATGATGACTAAAGCATTGATTAAAAATGATTGGTTTGCTGCCTATAGCAATTATGATGGTATAGAAAAAACGTTGAGAGGACTAAGTGTACGCACCACCTTTCAAAACAATATGTATATGGCCGTGAAAGATCTGTATATAAAAGAGTCTGAGTTTGAAGCTAACTTTATGAATTTTTTTCCAGATTTAACCCATGAATGTAAAACCTTTCTAGGAATCACATCCTAAATATTTTATACAGTAATTCCCTCATCAATTCTTCTTCACTCACATTTCCCGTGGCACCTACGCCTTTGGCCTTCATGTCTGTTTCTCTTAAATAACTAATGATTTTAGTCACTTTTTTTATAGGATAAATCTTAGCAGCTGTAGCATATTCCTGTACAAAAAATGGATTAATTTTTAATTTAGAGGCTACATTCCCTCTAGATTTATCTGACAAGGATTGATATAATAAAACTTTAGAGAAGAAATTAAATAAAACAGCGATTGTTCCAAAAATAGAATTGTCTTTAGGATTTTC
The DNA here is from genome assembly GCA_009835005.1 of Flavobacteriaceae bacterium Ap0902. Lineage (GTDB taxonomy): Bacteria > Bacteroidota > Bacteroidia > Flavobacteriales > Weeksellaceae > Profundicola. The sequence goes on from WTFG01000003.1 coordinate 117,895, forward strand.
ACCGAAATAATGAACAATTTCAAATGCTCTTTTCATATTTCCATTGGCTAAAGCTGTCGTCAATTCAAAATTATTATAATCCTTGCTAATACCAATATGCTTCTCTACCAGTTCTGGAGTTACCTTGTTATTTCCATTTAAAGTAACCTTTAATTTAACAAGTTCATTATGAATTCTGGATAAATCATCTCCAATGGATTCTGCCAATAGAAACTTGGTATTTTCTACTAAAGTTAAGCCTTGCTTTTTAGCTAAAGTCTCTATATAATCTGGAATTTGATTCTCATACAACCTTTTAGATTCCTCATAGATAAAATTCTTTTTAATGCTTTTAATCACCGCACTTCTACCATCTGGTTTGCCATGTTTATAAATAAAAACCAGCACCGTAGAATCCAAAGGCTCTGCTACATAACTTTCTAAATCATTTAATTGAGATTTTAGATGTTGTGCTTCTTTCACAATGATCAATTGCTTTTCTGCCATCATGGGGTATTGTCTGGCCTGCATGACAATGGTATTCATGTCTGTATCGCTACCATAGAACACATGTTCATTAAAGGCTTTTTCCTCTTCTGTTAACACATTTGCTTGGAATGCATCAGCCAATGCATCCATAAAATATGGTTCATCCCCATAAAAGAAGTAAATAGGGACAAACTTTTTGTTTTGTATATCTTTGCGTATGGATTCAAAGTTTTTCATTCAATTGCCGGAATTAAATTTTCCTGTAAAATACCAATTTCGATTGAGAAAACGGGAAAATCATCCCTCTATATTTTGTCCTCTTAGAAAAAAGTGGTTGGTATTGACTCCAGAGGAATGGGTAAGACAACACATCATTCAATATTTAATTCAGAATAAAAATTATTCGCTTACATCTATGAAAGCAGAACACCCTGTGCATATCAACGGCTTAAATCAACGCATAGACTTGCTGGTTTATTCTAAAAGCACGCCACTTATATTGATTGAATGTAAGAAGCCTTCTGTCCCAATTACCCAAAAAACTTTAGACCAAGCCATGCGCTATAATCTAATCATCAAAGCAAAATACATTTATCTTAGCAATGGTTTTCAACATATTATTGCAGAAGTCAATCAAACCGAGCAGGAGGGGTTAATTTTTCATCAAGAACTCCCTAGTCTATCTGATTTTCCTGCTTAGTTAAATATTCATGTTCATTGAACAATGGCTCATCTATTCTTAGTGTTAACAAGGCTGCTAATATAAATAGTACGCCTCCAAAGCATAGATAATAGATAGCATGGTCATTAAAAAACTGGTTCACGATAATACCCCCGAAAATACCATTGATGATCTGTGGAATTACAATGAAGAAGTTGAAAATCCCCATGTACACGCCCATTTTATGTAAAGGTATAGAATCAATCAAAAGAGCATAGGGCATAGACAAAATACTTGCCCAAGCCATACCAATCCCCACCATACTAATCCATAATAAGTCTGGGTCGGTAATAAAATACATAGAAAGCAATCCAATACCTCCCATTAATAAGGAGAACATATGAACAAACTTCCTACTCGTTGCTTTAGCAAAAGCAGGAATTAAAAACGCATAAACCAATGCTACAAAATTATAAACTGCAAATAAAACCCCAACCCAATCACCTGCAAGATTATAGGTTTCTGAATGGGTATCTGTAGTTGGAAGCCCATAGTGATGTGTAGCCAAGGCAGAAGTTGTATAAACCCACATGGTAAAAAGCCCAAACCAAGAAAAAAACTGAACCCACCCTAGACGCTTCATTCTTAGGGACATATTAGAGATATCCTTAAAAATAGCCATGATAGATTTGTCCCCTGTTTCACTTGCAAGAGGTACTTCATTGTATTTATCAAATGCTTCTGGAGAATATTCCTTGGTAGTCACAATGGTATATATAATGGTAGTCATCAACACGGCAGCACCAATATAGAATGACCACACTACATTATGGGGCACCATTCCCACTGCTGCTATATTAGAAACGCCAAACCAATTGGCTAATATATAGGGCAAGAAGGACCCAAATACAGCACCAATACCGATTAAAATAGTTTGAACAGAGAAACCTAAGGTTCCTTGACGTTTAGGCAGCATGTCCCCTACTAAGGCTCTAAAAGGTTCCATGGCAATATTTATACTAGCATCCATTAAGGCTAAAAATGCCACTCCAATCCATAAAATGGCAGAAATCCCTATAAATTCCGTACTACTCAAACTTTCGCCTGCGATGATAGATGAGTTGGGAAGAAAAATTAAACCCAAAGCAGCAAGGATAGATCCAGCCAAAAAGTATGGTTTCCTCCTACCCATAAATGTCCAAGTCTGGTCTCCAAAGTGGCCGATCAAAGGTTGTACTAACAAACCTGTAATAGGTGCAACCAACCAAAACCAAGAAAGTTCATGGACATCTGCACCAAAATTACTTAAAATCCTACTGGCATTTCCATTTTGCAATCCAAAAGCCATTTGGATTCCTAGGAACCCCATGCTCATATTGATGATGGATGCTAGAGAAAGATCTGGCTTTTGATTCTTACTTTTTTGATTCATTTTAACAGAGGATTCCATATTCTTAAAATTTTGCTAAAGCATTGGACTCTCAAAGATAATTATTTTTTGAATTTAAAAGTGTGACTTTTACACATAAAAAAAGCCCCGTCATGCGGAGCTTTATATAATTGATGAATGCAATAGATTACTTAGCAGTAACTCTAATATCCACTCTTCTATTTTGTGCCATACATTCTGGCGTGTCATTCGCTGGACACACAAAGTGATCTTGACCATAACCTTCTGCCTCCAATCTGCTACCATCTACGCCAGAATTAACTAAATTCTGCATTACAGATTCTGCTCTTCTCTGTGACAACGGTTGGTTTACCGCTTGTCCACCTTGATTATCTGTATATCCACCTAACTTTAATTTCGTGTTGGGATACGCATTCATAATCTTAGTGATTCTGTTTAATTGCTCTAAAGAGGATACATCCAAATTATCTGATCCAGTTTCAAAATAAACACGGTCTAATACAATCCAATCTTGTGTTTTATCATCTGAAATCATTCTAGCATCATCTGATAAGAAATTAAATAATTTAGCCTCTGTAGAATTATCACCTACCGTTAGGGTTTCACCATTTGGTAAAGTAATCACCATATCGTCTCCAATGTCATAGATAAATCTATTATTTTCGCTATCATATTCCCCCATTACCTCTACTGGAGCATTAGCAAGTTCATCAACAATTAAAATTTCTTTGCCATCCATATCAAAGACTTTATTACCATCTATATCTACTACATAATTATCATCATTCAATTTATAGGTGATTCCATCCACAAGCATTTCTGCACCATCTGCTCCTAACAAAGGTTCACCTGCAGCATTGACAACCACATCATCTGCATTTAATGTATACTCCGCTACACCATTGATCACAACCTCCTCTGTGGTGGTGGTTTCTGCATTATTTGGATTGCATTGCTTCATTAAGAAATAAATTAAAACAGCCGCTATTATGATTCCTAGCAATGGCAATAACCATTTCATCATACCACCACCTTTATTCTCATCTTCTTTGATATAAGTTTTTCTATCCTCTTGAGGCACTTTAGCCGCAGTTGGTTTTGGAGTCGCAGTTTCTACTGGTTTCACCGTATCTGTTTTAACCGTAGAGGTAGTTGTAGAAGATTTTGGCGTATCGGCAGAAAGACCAGTTAGCCCTAATAAACCACCTAACGATGCTAAACCTGCAGGGATAGCAGCAAAAGTTGATTCCTTCTCACTTTCTAAAAGAGACCTCAAGCCTTCTTTATCCGCAGTGTTTTTAGATAATTTATTTCCTATAACACTCAAAATTAGTGGGAAAATAGACGCTAAAATTCCATCTGCAGCTTCTTTATTAATATTGGCATATTTAGAAATTTCCTCACTAAACTTTGCCTCTTTGTCTCCAAATACCTCAATTAGAGCAGAGTTTCCTTTTGCCATTAGAGAATCACGATTTCGCTCAAAATTCTCCTGGTAAGTTTTATCTTTGAACATTCCTAGAAGTTCTGAATCTGTAGCCACCTTTAAAATACTATCTGCTCCTGCATCCGTTTTAGATTTCTCTGTCAAATACCCCAAAATAGAGGGAACTGTTGCAGTAATAGCATTGGAAGTATTACCTCTGGCTACATTCAAATAATTACTAATCTTATCAATTACAATAGAATTGATTTCACTTTTAACCGAATCTAATAAGTTCATAGTTTTATTCTAATTTTAGTTTGTAAATATATTGCAATAATTGTTAAACTAATTATATAATCTTTAACACATCTAAAACTTTGCCATAATATTAAATTTGAAATATTTAAAAAAAAGTTTTGGGGTTCAAAATTATATATTATATTTGCAGTCCAATTGAAACATACAGACCCATGGTGTAACGGTAGCACATCGGTTTTTGGTGCCGCCTGTCGGGGTTCGAATCCCTGTGGGTCTACAATTTGGAAACTAACCTCCTGATTTTCAGGGGGTTTTTTGTATTTATAATTTAACAATTCCAACTTCTATTGCCAGAGGACTGCAACCCTATACCACTCCATATTTAAATGTCTCTTTTGACCAATTTGTTTAAATTAGCAGTTCTATTGCATAGCCATTGTTTTAACAAAAGACCGTTTAGAAATAGTTTATAATTGTTATACTTATAACATCTGTGGTTATTGCAATGGGTAAAACCCTTTGGGCAACCCTCAATTCAAACAATATTTTGAACCCCATTGGAATACAGAAATTTATAGTTTAAAATAACCGTTTTTAAACATCATGGTATGCACTAAAATCCAAGAAATGACTAGATAAATACCACCTATAACTGCAAACGGCAAGGTACAAAGGATAGTATAGAGTGGGTAATTCCAATAGATTATAAACCACGCCAGCAATAGAATGACACCAATAATGAATTTGGTTTTCTTAACGGTAAAATTAAAAAATTCTATAATGTCTTAACTATCTAACAAAAATAGAAACTTCCGTCTTCTTGCTATTGCTTCAACAATATTCATGTAAAATTAATGCTTTGTTAACGCTATATTTACAATAGTAAAATCCAAACTCTCGAGATACTTTCTAGCCATATCTAATATAAAAACATTGGGGTCACTATCTAATTCTTCACCATTGGCAAATTCATTTGCCCAAGAAATTAATAATTTCACTGGATATAATTCTTTATCATATTCCAAGAACCATTTTCTACTATTTCTTCTTGGGGGAATTCCCTCTCTATCAACTCGTTGAATTGCTCTTAATACATGTTCACGGGTAATATTTGTAGGTATTGCCATTTATTTAGTGTTTTATTTTGATTCTCTATTATTTTTCAGTAAAATGCCTATGAAATAAGCGTATTCAATATAACCATCCTAAGATTTCTTATAGTTTTGGGTTTACAAAATCTGTTATACAAAAAGTTTAATTGTCATAAAATTATAAAAAATTAAGTTATGATATTTCTTGGGAATAATTTTTACCTATAATAGTTAAGAAAATAATAGATAATAACATCTCGCATGTCCTAATATTAATTTACGCTTCTGCCGAATATACTCCCAAACACCTCTCATAAATCCTTTTTACCTCCACTTTGACTGATGCTGGAGAAAGCACTTCTACCCTATCCATCATAGAAAAAATCTCTTGATAAAACGCATAGGATGGAATCAGGTTTAATTCAATGATTAAAAAATCTGCAGCCTCTTCTATAACTTTTTGAGATTGGTGAATAGGCAGGGATTTGATGTATTTACCTTGCTGTGGATCAAATTTTAATCTGATTTTTTCTGGCTTTCTATTTTCAGGAGACTCAATTCCAAAAGCATGTTGGTAGGCACCTGATACGGAATATTCTTGTTTTTTAAAAGTTGAGTTTTTGATATCTAAATTCTTCATTCTATCTAATCCATAAGCATGGATATGAAATTCTTGATTATTTCTATCATTTGCAAGTAAATACCATCTATATTTAAATTCCTTTAAAGCATAAGGTTCTACAACAATTTCCCTATATTCTGATTCATTGTTATAGAAACTCATATACTCTATCTTAACCAACTGTTGATTCTGAATCGCGTGGATTAAACCATTTAAATTATTTAAACCTCTTGCTGTGCGAGATTCAAAATACATAATGTCTTGATTAAATTTCGCTTGTTTATAGGCTTCAGTCAATAGAATATAATTATAGAAATCACTCTTTTCATTTACTAATTCATAATCTTGATTGATATAATAATGGTAATCCTTAGTAACTAAAATTTCCACATTAAAACTATGAAGCAATAACTTTCTATCTCTTTCAAAGGTCTTGTCACTAAAAGAAAGTTTAAAGGAATTTAAATGTGTTTGTTCTTCTAAGTGTTCCGCAATTTCTTTTAATGTAGCACCTATTTTCCCTTTACTTAAAAGAAATTTTTCTATGGTTTTTAGTCTAAATATTGTCTGGAAAAGCCATATTTATTTCTTACTTGTAAAACAATGAAGATATCTCTATAATAATTGTTTATTCAACTGCTGTTAGTTCTACAATTTTATCTTTCAATTCCTTTTCGTTCTGATTCATTATATCATTAAATTCTCTAAAACTTTTTACTTCCTTCGGAATTTGTATCCTAATAATAATTACTTTTCCTCCATAACCATTTAAAGTTCCTATTTCTTCAATCATTGTTCTCTCAGAAGGAATGATAAACCCTCCTATATTTGACTGCGTCACGTGCATATAGGATATGATTTGATTGATATCATATCTATTGACTACGCTATTTGATAGCTTTTTATACTTTGCGTCTAGGATAATATTTTCTTTCCAGAAATCTGGATATCTGGAAATTTTATTATTACTAAATAGATAAATTCTCCCTTTGCCCTTTTTATTTTCAGGGTGCTTAAAATTTAAATCAACTAGAAATGTGTTCAGGTATTCCTCCCAAAGCCAAGCTCCATCAAATAACAATCCGTAGATGCTATCGTCATTCTTTTTACCATAAGTAAGTTTCTCGTATCTGAGTATCTGCAAGCAAAGTTTTTGAAGCAATTTATATTCTGAAAAATAGGCATGAGAAACAGGTTTTAGATTTTGAGAAATAATCTTATTCCTAGCATTTTTATTATAAGATCTTTGCGTGATAAAATTAAACTTACTCACAATACCCCGAACTTCATAATCATTCAACAGCACTCCGTTACCAAAAGGATGCGTCTTTATAAACTCTATGGTATGCCTAATAAGTTGATTTAATGCATTGTTATAACTATGTTCCCTTGTAGAATATGCTATTCTACCTGTAAAAGGAATATTTTTTTGAATTTGGCGATTCACATCAATAGCACCTTTCACATTCGCATCATTATATTCTTCTCTTTTATAGGCTTTGTAAAGGCCTTGTGCATAAGCTTTTTTCAGAAAATAAGGGAATAAATAAATATAAAAGTCCCAAATATTCTCTTTATCTCTGGTTTGTTCAAAATCTAACAAATTGATCGCGAAAACCTTTTGTAGCATATAATGCATAAAGTAATCATTGTGGTCATCATTGGCAAAACGTGAGGCTATCGTTAATTGACTCGAGTTTCTCCCCACAAACCCCATCAGATTATTTGTAGTTAATTTACTTTCTCTTAAAGAAAATATTTTGGGTTTTTCTACATCATCTTTGTGCTGACCCAAGGATTGAGGAAAAACTAACAAATTAGGATTTGTTTGCTGTAAATTCTCTAAACTTTTATTTCCAATTAAAGATAAATTTTCTAAATGTTCTTCTGGAACTGTAAATCCCCCAGTATTATTATCCGTTGTCCTCACTTTGATTTTGTTTGTTAAAAGCCGATTTCAACGTTTGTAAATACATATCACTCTGTGGAATTCCTCGTAAATATTCCTTCAAAAGTGGCTCTAAACGTAGTTGCCAAAGATTTTCATAATCTGTTCTTTCGTTTCCATCTTTATCTAGAAAATAAGCACCACCTATATGATAAGAGGAATTGAGACTGTCAATCTCAGAAATAGCATTATTCAAAGAAAACATTCTTGCCTTGGTTTCTTCTGACAAATTCATATTATCCGCACTTTCTTCTGCAGTGATTTCTTGCCAAACAAATCTTCTACGCATCGCAAAGTCAAAACTTTCAACACTTCTATCAATATCGTTCATTGTTCCTAGTATGTATACATTTTCCGGAACATAAAACTCTTCTTCCTCCTCATTATGCAAATTAGCGTATTGCGTTTTTACTGAACCTTTAATGCCGCGGTAACTTGGATCTATAGAGAAAAATAACTCACCAAATATTTTTGAAATTTCTCCACGGTTAATTTCATCAATAATGATGATATATTTTTTTTGATTCTCAGATTCGACCTCATTTATTTGAATATCATTCAACCCATAATTATCTTTTAAATACTGAACAATAATCTCCATGTCTCTTTGGAATGCTCCAGAAGGTCTCGCTAACTTCCCTTGATAAGTATCGTAAATATTTTGTTTATTAATAGTAAAAGAATACTGAGAAGGCGTATCAACAGAAGAATATTTTAGAGAATCATTTCTTGATAAACCATAATTCCATGATCCTATTGTTGTTAGTTCACCATTAGCTAGGTTTTCTCTAACTTGGCTTATTAGTTTATCCCATACCTCTTCAAAATTATCATTTGAAACTAAGTTCTTGGCATTTCTTGCCTTATCACAGAACCTTTTAAAAACACCATCTTTTAACTCAAATCCAATATTGCCATTTTCGTCTGGTTTTGTAGGGCGTAATCCTTCTACAAAATCGGTATAATCATAAGAAGGATGAAATTGAACAAATTCAAATTGCTCACTATTTTCAAGTTCTTTATCTGTTTGAACACCTATCATGTTTTTAGCAATTTCTTTCGCCAAAAAAGTTTTTCCAGTTCCAGGAGCACCTGTGAAAATTAGATTTTTAGATTCTTCTAAGAGGCTTATATAGTTTCTCATTTCACTATGTTTTAAATATAGTTGATACCATTCTTTTATGAAATTATTTGTTGCATTATCTCCAGTACATTTAGTTAGTGTGCCTGAAGCTTGAATGCTAGTTTTTTTAAATTTATCAAGATTATTTTTTAGTAGTAAATCTGTTTTGCTATTATTTTCAAAGAAATCTAAAACCTTTATTTCTCTAAAGAATATATGTATAAATTTTTTGCTTAAATCATTATCTAAAAAATAACCACTTTTAACTTCACATATTGCAATAGGAGTTTTTCCTTCTCTTACTAAAACAATATCACCTATTTTAATTCCTCGTTCATACTCTCCTTTAAAATCTTTACATTGTAAATCTTCCCAATCTCCTGTTCCTATAATCGGGGGCTTGTGAAGCAACATTAATTTAGAATCTATTTTTCCTCCCCCTCTTCCAAAAGGTTGATTCATTTGTATATGCCAAAAGTTCATACTATTCTTTCTACTTTTTTGGTTTCCATAACTTAATTTATATTATTCTTTAAATAAATCTGATACAACGCTGCGCAAGCCTTGGCATCACTCAAAGCATCGTGATGATTTAATGCTATGGCATAATCTTGACACAGTAAATTTAATTTTTTACGGAATATCTTATAAGTACAAACTTTATTATATGCTGGCGCCTGCATACCGTAATAGGCCAATGTTTTTTCCAAAACGGGGAAATCAAAGGCTAGTCCATTATGTGCTACAACTGTTTGACCTGTGATAAAAGGCTCTATGGTATTCCAAACTTTATCAAAAGTTGGTGACAATAATGTGTCTTCAGAAGAAATTCCGTGAATATCCGTAAACTGATTCCAATAATAATTATCTGGTGGCTGTACCAATAGATTGACTTCATCTACAACACTTCCGTTTTCTACCCTTACCAGTCCTACTTGGCAAATACTGTGACGATAGCCTTGTGCGGTTTCAAAGTCTAAAGCAGTGAAGTTCGTTTTCATATTGATAATTTATTTAGAAAATTTTTGACTTAGTTTTTTACCTTTTTTATCATAAGTTTCTGCGTAATTACCATTTTGAATTGAAAACGTATCGCCAGAAGCACCTAGAAAGCGATCAAATTTTTTGAAAATACTCTTAACTTTCTTTAGGTCTTCATCAAAGACTTCTATATAGTTTCCATTTCTACTCACCACAATTTCAGAAGAATTAACTAAAAATTCATTTTTAATGAATTTTGTTTTGATAGTCCTTCCATTTGCATCTATTGTTTTATAATAGTTTCCGTCAACTTCTACTCTTGCAATCATAACTTATTGTTTTATTTAGTAAGAATTTTAATTAGAGATTAATCTTTTACATCGATTACCTTTATTTCTTTTGTAGCTACAAGCAAATCCACAACATTCTTTACAAACGTATCAAGGGCTTCATCATCTTCTAAAAATGCCCAAGCATCATTTATTTGTTTTTCTATTCTAAAACAAACACTATTATCGCCATAATTAGTTTGTATCCAATGTCTAATTTCTGTCTTCTCCGGTAATTTTGTTTTCAGAATTTCTACATTTTGCATTGCAGATTCGTATCGCTCTCTAGCATTAACTTTTTGAGCAAGTTCGGTGTCTAAATTCTTTTGAAAGTCGTTTGTTACACTCTTGATATAATGCCAAACTTGGAAACCTGCTTTTATTAAGTAATACTTTGAACCTATTACAAGTTCAAAATGTAATCCATCCCAGCCATCCCCTTTCTTCACCCTAAATCTAAGAACAGATCTTACCCCTTTTTGAATATAATCAATTTCAATATCATTTTCTTTTGCTGTATTAATCAAATTATTATAAATTTTACCACGTAATGATTTTAAATAACTAGATCTATGTATTTCTTTAATTTGCGCTGCTTCTTCTTCATTGTCAGAATAACTAGTTACAGAAGAAACTTCAATAGCACTACGCATAGCCTCTTCTAATGAAATAACATCGGTTTCACCATTTGATTTTTCAACTTCCTTTGTATATCTTTCAATGATATTATTGATTAAATTTAAAAGCCTAGAAATTGACATCGCTCGATTACTCAAAAACTTATCTTTTTGGCAGATCTGATAAAGTACTTGCTCCCACTCATCATTAAAAAATTCACTTTTTTCTAACTGCTCTTTTTTCTCCTTATCGATTATATCTAATTTGAATTCTTCTATCACTTCACTATTCCATTGCGTAAAATCAGGATAGCGCTCTAGAACTTTATGTACATATGGATAAGAAATTTGAATACTAAAAACACCGATATTAATAATTTCCTCTACCAATGTTAATTTATGTTCATTGGCAACGGATCGTGAGATATTTTTAACCAAGGATAGACTATTGAGAAGCCTTTTGATTGCTCGTGGATTAGAGCCAACCGTTAGATTACTAATTTCAACAATTTCTTCCTTTTCTTTTTCTGGAATTTCAGAATTATCAAAATAACTCAGACTATTCAGTCCGTTTAATATCAAGTTATTTACCTGATATTGCCCTACAGGCATCGTAAAAGGAAGTTGAATTATTTTCTCAAAGAATGACCTAAACTCACGTTCATTCTCTTGTGTCTTTTTACCGAATTTTGGTTCCAATCCTTTTACTACGACATCATAATCAATCGCTAGAATAAAGATGCAATGTTCTAAATCAAAAATGTTTTTGAGTAATTCTAAAATTTGAACGGCAACCGGTGGATTGATACGGTCTAAATCATCAATAAAAAACAAAAATCCTTTTTTAGAACCTTTTTCTATACTTATAGAAATTTGAGTTTGTAGTTCCTGATGCAAACTATTTAAAGATATTTCTTGCTCCGTATCTGTAAACAATTCATCAATGGCTTCATTTGCGATGCCACCAGCAACCATATTAGAGCCGGTTTTTAATGCTGTTTTAGCAGTTGTTTTCAAGAAACCAAATGCTTTTTCTTAAGTCTATCTACATTTTGATTTTCATCTGTCTCTAAAATTTCTACAACAGATTTTATAATACCGGAGATAATATTCACCATGGTAGAATACTCATCATTCAATAAAGAATGTTCCCATGTATTTACCCAAATACTATAAAAATCATCATCTTCACTACATAGCTCATGTTGAATAGATTTCATCAAAGAAGTTTTACCACTACCCCATTCTCCTTGTATAGCTATGGTGAGTGGCGTCTGAGCTGTTGAAATAAATGCCTTTAATCCATTTTTATATGGTTCAATTCCTAACTCATCTTTGTCCACACCTTCTTTGGGTTTATCTATAATACTGGAAATCATAATACTTATTTAATTAATGTTTAACAATTCTTAAATATAAGTGTTTCAGAAAATTTTAATATTAAATTATTTTCCATTTACATATAATATCACAAACTTACGACCCACCTGCGTCGAAACATGACGTGCCTAAACTTTAAATCAAAAAAATCCTATAATGCTTTAACACATTATAGGACTCAATTTTTAAATCAATAAATTCTAAATCGCCTTTGCTAAAAAGTAATCAATACGCCAATTTGATTGGATTTTACCATAAGATTCCAACTAACTTTCTTGCGGTCATCATTGTATTTTTCTTCATATTTGCTGTCTAGATATTTATCTATAGCTTCTACGGTAGCTATACTGATGGCGGCACTGAGCGCAACATCACTCAACCAATGAGCCCCCTCCCATAACCTGGAAATACCTGGAACGGAACCCAAAAGTAGAATTCCACCTTTCACCCATGGATTCTTGAACTGTTTGGAAATCGCATAGGAGTTGGTGAAGGCAAGTATCATGTGGCCTGATGGGAAGGAATGGTAATTCTTGTTTGCCTCAAACGGTTTAAAGGTTGTAGGGCTATCCCCACTTCTAGGGCGAGCACGCCCGAAAGCGTATTTACTGGTTTGCTGCAACAATCCTGCGGCAGAGGCTGATGAGATCAACAAAACACCTGTACGGCGTAGCTTCTCATTGTTGGTAAATAGACCTGTAAGGTATACTGCTCCTGTTAGCATATAATTATTTTGTGGACTTCCATAATACCACCCATAGTCTCTAACTACATCTGGCACATCTTCTTTAATATCAGACATGAAATCGTTTACGGGCTTATCCACTAAAACCAATAAGGCTGTTCCTGCTAACACTCCAGCAGCTTGTTTCCATTGTTTATTTTCCCAATGCAATGGACGTGTATAGGCATGCCCCATTCCACCAAAAACATTCCCCATATCATATAGAAATTTCTTGCCTTTGGTAATTCTAGGTTGGTTTTTTGGGATGCTATCTTGGGATATAGTATCTAATCTGGATTGCTCTTGTGCCATCACTGAAATTGAGATCATCATTAAAATAAATAGAAAATACTTCATATAGTTTTATGTTATTAGTTTAAATAAACTAAGATAAATCAATTATCTCCATTTATATCTTTTTATATCTTCTAAAGGATATAATTGCTCTGCCACTTCTAAATTTTGATTTATATTTCCACGGATAGCCTTCATTCCCACAGCTCCTTGGAGATCTTCTAATTCTACAATTTCTAAATTAGATTTAATATAACCCTTGTCTTGTAGAAATCTAAAATATCCTAAATATTCTCGTTCCATATCAGGATTAGCATAAACCACTACCAATTTATGCGGCTGGGTCAAGCGCTCCTTTGTATTTTTAATACGTGCTTTGTCAATTCGTTTTTTTATCATTTCATACCGTACATTATAAGCCCCATCTACATCAAATTTCTTCTCATCTATTCGGTATCGGATACTCATAGGGGAATCATAGGCAAATATTAAAGATGCAACCTTTAAATTAATGGGGTATTTTTCTTGGATTGCATAATACCTAGCCTCCATTTCACACATTATCTGCATTTGCCACATTCTTAAATTATATAATGCACTCTCGTGGAACATTTGTCCCTTGGCTATTGACTGTCCTACATATAAATCATGTTCTACTCCATCTGTTTTATATTTTTGAAAATAATGAGGGAAAATCTGTTGTGCTTCTTCTTGCTTTTCATCTAGAAACTGCGCTAATTCTTGATTGATTGAATCTATAGTAGAATCATATTGCTTTCTAGCATGATATATAGTTTTGTTGTCATCTAGCGCATTTAATAACTGCTCTGCTTTTACGGATTCATGGGTATATTCTGCAAAATACTTTAATACAGGAAGCAATCGCATTTCAAAAAAGTTTGACACTTCTCTTTCTGTATTACTATAAATTTTATTTTCTACCAGTTTTAAGTTCTTTTTAGCTTCAAGTAATAATTGCTCATAAAAAGGCATCTTCTTAGAGCCGGTAACTTCTTCTAAGATTAGAATACTCTCTTGTAATAAATAATGTAAATCACTTTGTATGGCCACGTTTCTGGCAGATGAGGAACCTACTATATCTATTTGTCCATACAAGGGATATACTTTTTCAAAAACAATTTCTTTAAAAACAGGATTACCCCCATTTAATTTCTCTGATAAAAATCGAAAGGCTTCTTCCTCAAACTTCCATTTTACCGCTGGATGAATAGAGGTACATTCCTCTTGGATAATGGCATTTACAGTATCATTTATTTGGTCCGCAGAACGTTTAGCATAACTTCTAATAAATGGCATTATATCATTTATCTTGACGATATTTATTTCATTAATCTGATTTTTTTTATACCCAGCGATTTCAATAATACTGTGAACTTTTCCTCCAACTACCAGTGGGATAAGCGCCAAGCTTTTGATCCCGTTATTTAACATATTTAATCGTAATTTATTATGAGGATTATCCTTATCAAATAGGGTTACGTTGGGTATAATTACCATCTCTTGATTTTCTAATATTTGGTTTTGCACAGATTCACATCCCAATATATCAAAATCACAACAGGCTTTATTTTTCAGTAGAATAGTAGGGATATTTTTATCATACCCTCTAAAGAGCACATTATTTTCTACCAATGTGGTGCCAATATATAAATCTGGAATATTAAATATTTTTCTAATATATTGCCGCATGGTCTTGAATGTAAAATCAGCTGATGAGCCAATTAAATGTTCTTTGAAGCCATCTATTTGATCATCTAATGTAATATCAACCATGGTCAATAAACCAAAACCATCTACACGCCAGCTATCTTTGGGGAAATATTTATTCCATAGATGAATATCATGGGTATTATTCAATAATTCATCTAGAACATCCTCTGTAATTTCAACAGCATTTTTATCAGGCTTTATAGAAATAAAGTCACCGTTATATGTAATTTTAAACATCTTTTTATCCCCGTTTTTTAATTCAACAGGGGTGGTAATGGGTCTATTAAAATCTATATCATACTGGTAATATTTATCTAAAATAATACTATAGGGAATAAGATTAAAAATATGACTATTTTCCTCATAAATATGTAAGAAATCTAAATGCACCCCATCTACAGAGTTTTGTTTAAGTTTCTTCATTCTTTCTGAGTCATAAAAGCTTTGGCTGGAAAGTGGATTTAATGCGGATTTCAATTCATTGGTAGTAAGAGTTTCTGGAAACAAAAAGCTCATTAGATCATTTATTGGCTCTTGGTTTGCTTCCAGATCAGCCATGTTATCAAATCCTGTGATTAAATCTGGATGTTCTTTGAATATATTTAATGCCCATTCAGCTTGTAAGCGTTGGATGCTATTCTCACTTTCTTTTTGCTTTTCAAATAATTCCTTCAATAATTTAAATGAAGTTCTGATTTGGAAAGAACCGTTGTTAAATTTACTTTTCATAGCTACAGTTTAAAATTATTATATCCTATGAAATTTCTGCTATCATGAAATAACTAACCACAAAAGCCAGTGCACTGAGTACAATTCCAAACATAAATACATTATAAGTAATGCGTAATAATCTATATTTACGCTCTAAAACCAACCCTAAATAATATAAGTCCCTGGTAAGTGAATTATATAAGGTTTCTTGATTTTCTATCAGATATTCTATTCCCCATTCAAATTCATCTAAAGTCATTTTGTTGAAGTTACCAAAGAATAATATATTACTTTGATTGTTACGTATCATATCTCTGGTGACTTCCACTTTAGAAATATTAGGTCTTGTGCTCAATACAGATAAAATAATTGATACCACACTAAAAAACAATAAAACCATGGTTGGGTAAACCAAGAAATTGTTAGATATAGAATCCAATTTTGGTAATAAATTGGCAATGGTTACAGAGATGATAATTGCATTGATAGATAATAAAATATTCGCTTTGGTATCTGCAATGGCGCTCAAATCCATGTGATTCTTCAAGGTCACTCGAAACATGGTTTCTACGCCTCTACCAAATTTTTTTGATTTCTTTTTTTCTGCCATTTTTTTTTCTCTTTGATTTATTTTATTTTCTAAATCTTTTTTATTTTGCTCTTTTTGTGGTTGCCATTTCTTTTGTGCAGAATCTGTGAAAAATTGATGGTCTTTCAAAAATTGTAAGTTTCCTCTATCCCAATCTGCACTCTTAATCTTTTGATGAGAATGCAGCTCTAATTCTTTTCTTAAAGCTTGAGAAACTTCAAAGAAATAATCAGCCCCCACATGGCTACAATCTGCATCTTTCATTATCTTCTCTAATGCACCATGAGGTTCCACATTTGGGTTGGTAGCTAAAATTAGCGCTTTTATTTTATCAATTTTAACCGAATCTACCCCTTGAGATTTGAGAAATTCTGCTGCCATTTCTGCTCCAATAGGTTCATTATCTTTGAATTGCTGGGTATAACCCAAATCGTGAAACCATGATGCTATAAGCAATAATTCCTTGTCTTCTTCTGAACATCCCTCCCATACAGCTAATTCCTCTGCCTTGTGAGCAACCCGTTCTGTATGCGTAATGTTATGATATAAAATATCAGAAGAAAGATTTTTTGCTAAATATTCTATAACAAAATTTTCTACTTTTTGGACTAAACTCATTTTGTCATTTAATTAAATTTTTTAGAAATCAAACCCAGCACCAATCACAAATCTACCTCCATCCTCCGATCCAAAGAATGAAACATTTAGACCTATTTTATCTGCACCATTCATAAAGACTCCTCCCCCATAAGAGGTTTTCCAAATATCAGACATATCATAATCACTCCACACACGACCATAATCAAAACCACCATAGATACCATAAGACATGGGGATAAAAGCTGTTTTTAAATCACCCATTTTTAATCTTAAATCTGTGGACTGCGTATAACTAGATTTTCCTGTAAATCTTTGGTTATGAAACCCCCGTAATCCGTTATTTCCACCAATGCTTGCAGCTTGATAAAATGCCACCTCTTCTGTAGAATTAATTTGGGCATCAAACAAAGTAGAAAGAACCAATTTGCCACTTGGCACAAGTTTATGACTAAAACCTAAAGAAGGATTTAAATAAGTAAAAGATCCATGATCAAGATTGGCTGTATAACCCGCCTCTACATTTAAAACCATAGCAAGACTCGGGAAAACAGGATTATCCCTATTCTCATAATTGAATCGTCCAAAAACACCTAGGAAATTTTGATTGCTAAAATCAGATGCACGTAATTGATTGGATTGGTACACATACCTGCCCTCTGTTTTTTCTAATTCCATGGCTTGGTAACTTAGTCCTAATTGATAAAATTGCCCGTTTTGTTTTCTTAACTTTAAAGATGGTTTGATATGAAACTCTTCTACCAACGTTCTATAGTAGTCAAAATCCACATCATCATTATAATTAGAATTCATACCATATCCAAAGAAATTCTTGCTATAATATGGACTTCTATACAAGCCATCCAAAACTAAATTAGCATCTCCTAAAACTCTAGCAAATTCACCCATATAGGTAAGCTCTACGCCTTCTGTTGCGGTAAAAAATTTGAGTTGTGCTTGGTGTTTTTGGGTAAATGGATTTTGCTCAAAATTATGGATGGTGTACGTAAGACTTGGGCCTATCATAAATCCATTATCTGGATTATAGCCTAAGGCAGGAAAAGCCCAAACCCAATCGTTATATTTTAATTTATGGTAATCGTATACATTCACTTTGTAATTATCTGTCAAGTGTTTAGTCCCTTTGGAAGTTTCAAAAGTAGATTTCTTAGATTTATAATCATACATCACCACTTTTTTTCCATTATCTATTCTATAAATATCGTGGTTTTGCCCTCCAATAATTCTAACTTTTATTTTGGCATTTCCGCTTCCATAGACATGAAAAACATCATCATCATCTAATCCATACAGCCAAATCTCTTGGGTAAATTTAGGATCAAAGACCTTATGATGAAATAAATCCTTTTTCTCTCCCCCTTTAATTCTATAAACCTTGACCTCTGTAGAACCATTGGCTAATCGAACGACCTCAAAGAAATCATCCTTGTCTGTCCCATTGACTGTAGCCGTTTTGTTCACTACTTTAAAATAATCTATGCCATAATTAGAGAGATTATCTCTTCTTTTCTTCAATGTGGTTATAATCTCTTGGAAGGTTTCATCCTGTACCTCACTTGGCATTTCTTGCAGACTTTTTTCTATCACCGCATCTGTCAAGTTTTCTTGAATAAATTTAATCTCTTCTTGCCAATCTTGTTCTGTCATATCCGATAGCAATGCGACGTCTAATGGATAGGGTTCTAAATTAAATCGTTTGATATTTCTTGGCTCTGCGGAATAATGCTGCATAAGACCTAATGAAGGAATAGCATGGGTTAAATAGCCCATAATGGCACCATCTGCCATATTAGAAAATACTTGATCTCTATCGCGCGGAATAGCTATATATGTTTCCTTGTCTCCGTCTTCTTTTACAGCCCATTTCCATTGATCATAATGTCTATCCCAATCTCCTAGAACCATATCAAACAATCTTGCCCGCAAAAAAGCCCTTTGGTCTACTTGATTCTCTTCATCTTTTCTAATTTTTTCAAAAACTTTGTAAGTGCTAATCACCTCATCTGCATTAGCAAAACTCTCTAAATTGCCATGTCCATCTGTCACCTTTTCTTCTATCATATATAATTCATCACCAAACATCTCATTGTATTTGCCCAAGACTTGCTGTTTTGGAATATACACCAACGTTGGATTTGGATGAAGCACCCCAATCGCATCGGATAAACTTGCAACAGTAAATGGAGCGTATGGGTGCGTTCCAGTAAAAACATCCAGGATTAAGGCTTCTGTTGCCGTTTGATCAAAAGAATCTGCAACATATTGATCTTTGAAACCAACTGCCTGTATAAATTGAGTAGCACTTTTCTTCAAAGCACGCATAACATATTCTTTGCCAGCAGGATTTACCATGTGTAACGTCATAGATTGATGGCCACCCCCTTTCCTCACAGGTTTTAGACCACCTTTATAAGAAGTTAAATCTACGGAAGGAACGGTTACCTCTGTTCCAAAATATTTTCTATATCTATCTCCCCATAAAAAAGTATGAAATTTAGATTTATTTAAATATTCATCTGGATAAATTTTAGCAGTCTCTAACTTTTGAATTGGCTGAAAGTTGGGTGGTGTATAGCGCTTATTTTCTGGGAATATTTCTGCAGCATATAATTCTCTGCCCTGTTCACTAGAATAAAAATGAACTTGGGTAGATCCATCTTTCATCACATCTAGTCTAGCATAGCCATGATCAGAAGAACTAAATTTACCACCTGGTGTCAAACGTGTCGGATTCTTTTTAGCTCCAGAACCACTAATGATTTGTGTAATGTTGTCTTTCTGGATAAACTGTAAATTATGATCATGTCCAGAGACAAAAATTACCTTATTACCGAATTGAGAATAGGCCATCAAACGATCACTTAATTCTCTATAAAGATTGTTCTGATTGTCTGTATTGCTTACCCCACCCGTTTTACGAAATAAATTTTTGAGTGTTCCCAAAACTGGAACAGGCTTTAGGTGGGACTTAAATGCATATTGCCCCCCATGGGTACCATTAGTCATCACTGGGTTGTGGATAGCTATAAGTGTCGTCTTTCCATCAGCTTTTTTAATTTCACTCTCTACTTCTTCCCAAAATTGTTCTTTGGTCTTAATATCACATTCATCATTCATGGTAGGATGTTTATCCCAATTCGTGATATACCATTGGGAATCTATAACGATCAACACCAATTCATCTCCCATATTGATGCGCTTGAATGGGCAGCCATCTTCTGGGTAAAAACTTTTCTCACCTAGTGCGTCTTGTACTCTTTCTTGTTGCCGTTGCACCCCCTTTAAACCAGAATACCAATCATGGTTGCCAGGCACAAAGATGGTATTTCCAGGAAATGATTTCCCCAAGGCGATTTGTGCATCCAAAATTTCCTCCTTCGCTTTTCTATCTGGATGATCTTTAGGAGGCATCCCATGCCAATAAATATTATCACCTAAAAAGATAAGCGTACTATGATGCTCATCAGCGTCTTTAGAAGCTTCTAAAACATCATTGAGAACAATCCCTTGTGTTTCTTTTACACCAGCATCCCCAATTAAATAAAAGGAATGTTCTACTCCTATAGAAGAAGATGGAATTTTATAATTCTCTTCATTTTCTGCATACTGCGTAGTGTACGTGGCACAACCGCTAAAAAGGATAGATAGTATTAAAATAGGTATATATCTGATCATATTATAGTTATTTAATTATCAAGATTTTAGTTTAAATTTAAATAGCCTACCACCCTTACCCTTCATTTCTGTACTAATATATAAATGATGCGCATCAAAGGTTATACCCTCTGCTTGGGGGAACAATTTCTTATCTAAGAATAAAATATTTTTAATTTCTTTTTGGGAATTAAAAATAACCACTAAACTTCCCTTGGCAGAAACAATATAGATATCTCCATTTGTTGGTTGAATTTCTATACCAGAAGGAGCAAATGCTTTGATTCTCTTGCGTAATTCTTTTTTCTCCTTATCAGAGATTGTTATGTCATCCAATTGATTGTTTAACTGATTTATCAAAACATCTTTTGTAATTTCTAAAAAAGGTTTTGGCTCTAACTTTTCTGTCTCAATATCCAATGCATATATAGCCTTAACCTTCCTATGCTTATCATAATCAATGGTTCTTTCCTTGGCAGCCAATAATAATCTATTGGATGGCGCATCAAAGGCTAATCCTTCTATATCATTTTTAGTAGTTAAACCTGTTTTAACCTTTCTAGTCTTATCAGTTTGGGGATTATAAAAAAATAGATGACCAGAACTATTCACAATAACAAATTGATCATTCATCTTAGCGATTCCTTCATAGTCCCCTTTTTTACCAAATTGGATGGTCTCTAAGGTCTGCCCATTCTCTGGATTAATTTTAAAAATTATTCCTTTCTCATCATTATGCGTTAAAAGCACTTTCTCATTATCATCATAGGCTAATCCAGAAACTTCTTCTAACGCGGATTCTAATGGAAACATCGCTGCATCCGTGAAGTCATATAAAACGTTGCTAGATTCAATAGTAATGGAATCTGGCACTTGTTTAGACCCATTGATGGAGACTTTGCTTGTACATGCATGCAAAGCAATGGATATAAAGATAAAAATAGAAAGCTTGAAATTCATAACCTTGCTAAAATACATCAAATATACTTATTTATAACTACTTAAAAATTAAACATTTGTAAATCAATTGATAAGACTAATGGAACGAAACATAAGGTACATTATTCATTTGATTCTTTATATCAATTTTATTACTATCAAAAAGTGCTTTTGCAGGTAGAAAAACCGTTTTTGCAATGAACAAAAACGGTTTCAAAATCTTTCTACAATTAATAAGATTAAATTTATAAAACCTTGTTCAATACTTTTCTGCTTTGTTCCATAGCCACACCAAAGACCAAGTGAGAACCAAATTCCCAAAACCACCAAGAAACTGGCATGTCCTTAACATCTCCCTGTAGGTCTAGCAATGGAAGTACAGAACCATGGGTGGAACTCCAAATAGCAGCCCCAGCTGTTACCCCACCATCAAAAGCTAATTTTTTATTATTATTATTCACCATTAATACATAGGCTACTCCAATGAACATACCCATTCCGTAGTGAATGTACGGCAAACTCTCTATTTTTTGCTCTTTTGTTAATTCTTTTCCTGTAAATTGATGATAAACCTTCTCTGCTAAAACGGAGGGTGGCATATTCTCTGGTTGATTGGTCACATCTGCACCTTTCAACGCTAGTTGTTTCTTAGAAGGAGGATAAACTTCTTCACCAAAACGCTGTAAAGATGGTTCAACTTTGGCTTTTATCCAAGAGGCTATTACGCCTCCAATTACTCCTACTGCGATTGATTTTAATATTGTATTGCCCATGTTTTTTTTAGATTACAAAGATTAATGGTAAATAAATTTTATAAGATAAATCAATAATTTAATACAAATTTATAAATAAAAAGTTAAGGATACAATCTGTTTATGACGCCTGTTTAACAATCGATTGATCTAACGCCTAAGTGAAAAAAACTTACTGTTTTTCTGCTATTTTCTCTCCCATTCTAATCGTAGTTTCTAGACCTTTAGAAGTATTGTTTAGTAAATCTTGATCGATTTTAATTTTGTTTTTTTCAAATAATAAAACCACTGTAGAGCCTCCAAACTTAAAATAGCCTTTTTCTTCTCCTTTTTTAATTATAGAATCTTCAAAAGTCTGAACCATACTCCCCACCATAGTCGCCCCGACTTCTGCCATCACTACATTTCCAAAAATAGGATTATTAATCACAGTATATTCTCTTTTATTCAACCAAAAAATTTCTACCCTTTCTCTAAGTGCAATTGGATTTACGGAATAGTAATCTCCATCTATTTGATGATTCATAATGATTTCACCACTTACAGGGAAATGATACCTGTGATAATCGGGCGGTGCTAACCTAATGATTAATAACGATCCATCTTCATATTGTGATGCAAGTGTTGGATTATCCAGAAAAGATGAAACGTTGAACTTATATCCTTTCACTATAAAATCTTGATTATCTAAATGAGAATAAGCCAAAACTTTACCATCTGCGGGAGAAACCACCACAGTAGAAATTGTATCTATAGGTCTTGCATTTTGCTTTAATTTTCTAGTGAAGAAATCATTAAAGTTTTCAAAATCCTGTTGTTCCGCAATTTGCATATCTATATCATAATCCGTTATAAACGGTTCAATTTTACCTGCAGA
Source organism: Flavobacteriaceae bacterium Ap0902 (assembly GCA_009835005.1). Taxonomy (GTDB): domain Bacteria; phylum Bacteroidota; class Bacteroidia; order Flavobacteriales; family Weeksellaceae; genus Profundicola. Next base: position 141,099 of record WTFG01000003.1, read on the forward strand.
AGAAGGTTTATCCATCATATCACCATACATGGAGGACAGTATCTTTCTTTTGGCCAAAGCCCAAAGTGTGGCCTCACCTACTGGATTATGGTATAACCATGTTAGCCAATCTTCTCCAGCAACATTTTCAATCTTCATCTCTCCTGTTTCTCTATCCACATATTGAATAGGCGTTTGTGACCCAACAGGATATAATGCTAGCCCCAATAGCAGAACAATGATTATAGTAATTATCCATAATTTTTTAGCCTTAGCATATTTCATAGCGAAAAGTTTATTTTAATTTAGTTTGACCTTTCAATTTTTGAATGGTGGGCTTAATGGTAAAATCCTAAAATTAAGCATTAGTTTTTAATTCTTGAATTTATCCCACATCAATCAAAATAAATTTATATAGTCTAAATTCTTTTTAAAAAAGTCCTGGAGTCACTTTAATAAAGAACCTAGAATTTCTGCCATAGTTAAATTAAAAGAAAAAATCATGCTAACACAATAATTAATATCTTTGCAGACGTTTTTTTTAAATCAAATAGGTTACAACCACACACAACTCTACGTATGAAAAATTGGTGTTTTATATTCATTGTCCTTAGTAGTTCTTTTGCTTTCTCTCAAGTAGAAGATATTGATAATAAAATCAATCTAAGAGATATGGTAATTGATGGAACTAGAGATGAAACTGCGCGGCAATTAATAAAAGAAGTAATCAAAAAACAGAAGCAAAATAGCCCAAAGCATTTAGATGCGTATCAATTCCAGAGTTATACTAAATTTCTATCTAAAATAGATTATAATGATATTCCAGATTTTAAGCCTAAAACGGCTAAGGATAGCATCAAGATTAAAAATTACCAAGAAAGTCTACAGTTTCATGAGGGGTTATTAGAGAAAGGTATGACATACGCTTATACCAAAACGAAAGGAGAGAAAATTATCACAGATGCAGCCAGAATCTCTGGTATCAAAACACCGTTATTAGAAATTGCAACCATAGACCCATTACCTTATGCTTTTGATACAGATGAGTTCAAATTCTTTTATTTTAGAAGTTTTATTAACCCTATTTCTAATAAGGGCTTACAACATTATAATTATCAAATACAAGATACTATTATATTGAATGATAGAAGTACCATAGAGGTAAGTTTTAAGAATATCCGCCCAAAAGACAAACCACTTTACGGAACCCTTTTAATAGATGAGGCGGATAAAGCCTTGGCCGAGTTCTACGCAGAATATGAGGGAAATCCAGAAGATTATTCCAATGGTGGAATTACAATCATTGTAGGAAGTAAAAATCCTAAAAACTATTTTTTGACTAGCAAGTATAAAAAAATAAATGGTGCTTGGTTTCCAGATAGGCAAAATTACTATCGCGTGTCTAAAGTCAAATACCACACAGATTCCTTACAATTAAAACCAAAAGATTACTACTATACCAATACGATGAGCGCAGAGGTTACTTACTTCAATCATCAAAATAATGTCACGTTAGATGATAAAGCTTTTAAAGGATTTAATCATGAAATCACCAAAGAAGCTTTTTATAAATTTGATGAAATCATACCTGATTATAGAACAGATTCTTTAACTAGGTTAGAGAAAGAGACTTATGTCGTATTAGATAGTGTGGGAGAAAAAGAGAATGTAAACAAAATCATAAAATATGGAAGGTTTTTTCTCAATGGTTTGAATATCCCCATGGGTTCTCTAGATTTCTACCTGCCTTCTATTTATGGGAGCAATGGTCATGAGGGTACTGTCCTAGGAGCTAAACTTTCTACCAACAATAATTTCCACGATAGGATTGGCTTTGAGGGTAGCATTAATTATGGTTTCAAAGACAAGAAGTTTAAATATATGTTAGGAACCAATTATGTAGTCAATAAAGAAAAGCATGCCATTATTGGTGCTAGGTATAAAAGTGATGTAACAGCCTTTGGAAAGCCAGTGAATGCTGTACGTTCGGGTTTTAATTACTTTAGAGAAAAATGGATCAATGGTAGTAATACCAATTATTTTAAGTTAAAAGAATATGAATTATATGGAGAAACTACTTTCTTTGAAAATTTAGATTTTGAAACCTCTTTAACGTGGAGGGATAAGCAATCCCTTGTTCCTTATGCTTTTAAAAGTTTTGATGTAGATAAAAACTATGAACAATTAGGTGCAGATATTTATTTAAGGTATTCACCCAACCGTCATTATATTTCTATGCCCTATGGAAATATTACCACACAATCTGGAGCTACCAACTTTTATCTACTAGCCAACTTAAACACACCAGCAAAGGATGAAGGATATGAAAGTATACGGTTACAAGCTTCTGCAGAACATGAATTTTCTTGGTTGAACAAAAGAGCGCATTTCATTTTGAGAGGAGGAACTGTCATAGGCGAGGCTCCTCTCTGGGAAACTTTTAATCAAGGTAAACGTGGAGACGGTTCTTGGTTTAAACCTTGGAGTCTTGGGAGCACCAATACTTTTGAAACTATGCCTTATGGGCAATTCTTCTCAGAACACTATATCATGGCTCAGTATAGACAAGAATGGTTTCATATCACAAAAGGGACTCCTGTGTATACTGTAATTCGCGGAATTTATGGAGATTTTAAAAACAAGAACCTGCACCGATTATATAATTTTGATACGTTGGACAAAGGTTATTTTGAGGGAGGAATAGAAGTAAGAAGAATCTTGTTCAATACCTTTGGGCTAGGTGCATATTATAACTTTGGCGCCTATCAAAAAGATAATTTTGGAGATAATTTCATGCTTAAATTTACCTTAGATGTACCTTTTACCAGTATAAAATTTTAAACTAAACCATCCATGGATCAACAAGAAATTTTAGAAAAAATAGAAATTTGGTATGAACAGGACGAACATCAAAAGATAGTTGATTTAATATTATCCCTGCCAGAAAAGGATCAAACACCCATACTCTTGAGTGAGGTTGGGAGAGCTTATAACAATTTATACTGGCAAAACCCAGAGAAAAACGGAAACCTACCGTTACTTAAAGCAAAGGAAGTTCTAGAAAATCTTAGAGATGATTTAATAGATGATTACAAATGGCATTATAGGATAGCATATACCTATTTTTATCTAGAAGATGCGGACAGTGCAGAATTTCATTTCAAGGAATCAGAAAGATTAGGGACTGACAAACACAGCATGTATTTAGATGCAATAGATTTATCTAAAGAAAAGGGAATTTCTTTGGCAGATGCATTGGACGAGGTCTGGGAAATGGATGGGGTCTTTGATGGACCTATGGCGTATTATACAGCAGACGAAATGGAACATTTAGAAAACTTTATAGATACCAATTATGGCAAAATAGATGGGGTTTTTCATGAAATCGTTTCTCCCGATATCCATTGTGATATTTATATCATTAAACCAACCCCAGAAAGAAATTATTATACGCTGATTACTGGCGGTATGGGTGCCTATGAGATGAATGTCCCAGAAGGTTTTGAAAGTTATAAAAGAGCAGAATTAATGATCAATCTGCCACCTGATTGGGATATCAATAGCGAGGATGAATCATTGAGCTGGCCTATTCAATGGCTCAAGGTTTTGGCCAGATTACCTATCAATCAAAATACATTTTTGGGATGGGGGCATACTGTCCCAACAGGAGCACCTTTAGAAGGTACCCACTTTGACTGCTTTATACTCCTGGGTACTCAAAACAAGGCTGGTGAAGACGCATATCTAGAATTAGAAAATGGTGAAACGATTACATTTTATACCATCTTCCCTTTATATCCAGAGGAAACGATGTATAAACTTGATCATGACGCAGAGGCTTTATTAGAAAAATTTGATGATGCGGGGCTTCCTTACCCTCCTATTGTCCAGATAGATAGACCCAATACTTGTATAGGCTATGAGGTAAAACCTAATGAATATCTATTAAATCAGATCCATTGGATTTTCACACCAAATATGTATAATTCTTTGATGAATTTTGTCGTAGATGTTAAAACCTATAATCAGGAAATTGATAATGATTTAGCGGATTTCAATCCTTTTGCTACTATTTTTACAAGTGATAAAGTGAAGTTGATGTATGAGGCATTCATCCAATCTAAAGATGATTTGTTAGAAACTGAAACCTTATTAATGGAAGAAGAAGTTTTTGCACAACAGCCACAGGACGGTTATTACTATGCCAAAATTTTAGCGGAACTAAACTCCGGACAGGACCATATATTTAGCTCGCTCAACTTATTATTGCAAGTTCAAAATACGCTTGCCAACAAAGAACTAGGAGATTATATCCATTTTCAAGGTTTAGAAATTCAAGGGTATGAGGAAAATGGAACTCCCGTGGTCTATTTGTTATTAGGGAATTAAAGTATAGATGAAGATAATGTAAAAAAGTAACTGTCTCAAAATACCGCTTTTGTCACCCCAAAACACATTTCATAATCTCATAACAAACTGGCTTATAACCCAACAAAATTATGAATCAGCTTTAGAATGACCAGTTATTAAGGTTTTGAGACGGCTATTTAATTTTTATTAGAATTTTTGAATTACTCTCTAGCAACCTTCATGGCAATCTCTTGCATTTCTTTTGCTTTGGCTTGCAAATAATCAGTTAATTTCTTTGAATCCCCTTCTGTCATGTTAGAAAATACCCCTGCCTTGGCAGATAATTCTTCTCCTTTCATGGTCAATGCTTGAACTTTGTCCATATCCTGAGACTCCATAGCTTCTTTATATTCCTTCATGAATTCTTCATAAGAATTAATATAGTCTTGCAAAGCAGGATTATCAAAATTGGGCGCCTCTGATGCTAGAACCCCATCTTTTGATGCACCGTATCTGTGCTATTATCCTCTTCCTCTATAACCACATCTATTCTATTTACCTCATCTATTCTGGTCATGTCATCATATTCATTCACATCTTCTATCTCTGTTGTCTCTTCTGTTTTTTTATCATTACAAGAAATAAAAGATAATAATGCTATGACAGCGAAAATTAAAATTGATTTTTCATAAATACTAGTTTTTTGGTTCCATTCTAGGTAAAATTAAGATTTATAATTTTAAAAATGATTAATTTAAAGTAAAATAAGCCATTGATTAATCCTTATTTATGAATTAACCATCTAATTATAAATTTTATAAGATACAAATTTAACCCCTGTCTTCTCTATATGGAGATTAAAATATATCGTAGCATATTTATGTACGCCACAAGTTAGAAAATCATCTCTTGAGAACTTGTAATCATAAATTCACAAATGATAACATAAATAATTATAACTTGTTAAATATTTTATAACATATAATAACTTTTAGACAAAGCTTTTGTTTTAATTAAATGAATTTTATAATTTAACAGAAAGAATTAATAGTATCTTCAATTACTATCTCAAAAAGAATCGTTTATCATAGAACTTTAATATCAATCAACCAAAAACTTTAAATATCATGAATAATGAAATTAGATTATACATGTTTCAAACGGGTGTTTTGAAATGTAGAGAAAACAACATTAAGATGAATGCTTCCTTAGAACCTTATGAAATTCCTGTGCCGTGGTATCTGATCACCCATCCCAAAGGGCATATCATAATAGACGGTGGAAATGCAGTAGAGTGTGCCACCAATCCAAAAGAACATTGGGGTGCAATTACAGAGGTTTATTGGCCAGTAATGAAAGAAGAGGAAGGTTGTGTCAATGTAATTAAAGCGTTAGGTATAGACCCCCATGATATTAAATATGTATTGCAATCCCACTTGCATTTAGACCATACAGGTGCAACAGGAAGATTCCCTAATGCTACCCATATAGTCCAGAGAAAAGAATATGAATATGCTTATACTGCAGATTGGTTTGCTGCTGGAGGTTATATTAGAAAGGATTTTGACAAGCCAGACATCAAATGGCATTTCCTAGAAATAGAAAACAATGAAATATATGACATCTATGGCGATGGTGTAGTGAAAATTATACCTACCCCAGGACATTCTCCAGGACATTGTAGTTTCTTGATTACGCTACCAGAAGATGGTTCTATTTTATTAACAGTAGATGCAGCCTACACCACAGACCATTATGAAGACAAAGCACTTCCTGGATTCCTAGCTTCTGCTGTAGATTCTGTGCGGTCCGTAGCCAAATTAAGAGAAATATCCTCCGTGAATAATGCCATGGTTGTAACTGGGCATGACCCCGATGCTTGGGGACAATTTAAAAAAGGACCTAAAGCATATTATAAATAAAAAAAATGAAGATTATGAAAACCAGAGCAGTAGTTTTACATAAAATAGGTCATGAAAGACCTTATACGGAGACCAAACCTCTTACCATAGAAGAGGTTGAATTAGGAGAACCAGGCTATGAAGAAGTTTTGGTAAAAATTAAAGCAGCAGGAATTTGCCACTCAGATTTATCTGTCGTGGATGGCAATAGGCCACGTCCTGTCCCTATGGTTTTAGGTCATGAGGCATCTGGAATTATTGAAAAAGTAGGTGAACATGTCAAAGGGTTTGAGGTAGGAGATCATGTGGTATTTGCCTTCTTACCATCTTGTGGGCAATGTAAATATTGTCAATCTGGCAGAACCGCTCTTTGTGAGCCAGGTGCAGCAGCTAATACCGCAGGAACTTTGTTAAATGGGGATAAAAAAATCACCAAAAATGGTGAAACATATTATCACCATTTGGGCGTTTCTGGTTTTGCAGATTATTCAGTAGCCTCTATCCATTCCTTGGTTAAAATTGATAAAAATATTCCTTTTGATATTGCAGCCATTTTTGGTTGTGCTATATTAACAGGAGTGGGTGCTGTAGTACACACGGCAGAAATGCATGCTGGCGAATCTGTGATGGTCGTTGGATTAGGTGGTGTTGGATTGTCTGCAATTCTGGGAGCACAAGCAGCTGGCGCTTCTAAAATCATTGCTGCGGATATTAACCCATATAAATTGGATGTAGCCAAAGATTTTGGCGCGGATGATGTCGTAAACTCCAGTGATAAGGATGCCATGGAAAAGGTAAAAAACATGACAGATAAAGGACCTGATATTTCCTTGGAATTTGCAGGAGCCATGCCCGCATTAGATTTTGCATTTAATGCTACCAACAGAGGGGGAAGAACAGTTACAGCTGCTTTGCCCCATCCAGATTCTAGGCTTTCCCTTAATCCATTGACTTTGGTTGGTCAAGAAAAAACTTTAAAAGGTTGTTATCTTGGTAGTAGTTCTCCTAAAGTAGATATCCCTAACTTTATGGATATGTATCAAGCAGGACGTTTACCAGTGGAGAAATTAATTACGCATCGCATGAAATTAGAAGATATCAATGAGGGCTTTGAAAGATTAGCCGCTGGGGAAGCCATTAGACAAGTAATAATTTTTGATTAAAACTAAATATATGAGCAATTATAAAGATTTAATATTTGATAAATCCTTCATTAACGGTGAATGGACCGACGGAACAGGAAAAAAATTAGAAATCACGAACCCTGCGGATGGTACCGAGGTGGCCAAAGTTTATAATCACGATATATCCCATGTAAAAAAAGCCATTGATGCAGCCCATGATGCTTTTCCTACGTGGAGTGGTAAAACTGCCAAAGAGAGATCTGGCATTATGAAAAAATGGTTTGATCTTATCATGAAAAATAAAGATGAAATCGCCCATATCATGGCGCTAGAATCTGCTAAACCCTTGGCAGAGTGCAAAGGAGAGATTGACTATGGAGCTGGTTTTGTAGAATGGTACGCAGAACAGGCCAAAAGAAACAATGGAAGCACAATCCCTGGCTATACAGAAGACCGCAGAGTCAAAGTGATTAAACAACCCGTAGGTGTGGTGGGTGCAATTACCCCATGGAATTTCCCCTTAGCCATGATTACACGTAAAATTGCCCCTGCACTTTCTATAGGTTGTACGATTGTATCTAGACCTAGTATTTCCACCCCATTAACAGCCTTGACTTTGGTTCATCTAGCAGAAAAAGCAGGTTTCCCAAAAGGTGTGTTCAATATGGTGATAGGAGATGATTCTTCTGCCATGGGTAAGGAATTATGTGAGAACCCTAAAGTGGCAAAAATTTCATTTACGGGCTCAACGCGCGTGGGTAAGATTTTAATGGAACAATGTAGCCAAGATCTCAAAAGATTGAGCCTTGAATTAGGTGGAAACGCACCGCTTATAGTTTTTGAAGATGCTAATATAGACGACGCCGTGGAGGGAGCGATGGCTGGTAAATTCCGTTTTTCTGGCCAAACTTGCGTATGTGTGAATAGGATCTTGGTTCATGAAAATGTCCATAATGAATTTGTAGAAAAATTTGTGAAAGCCGCACAAAATCTTAAAATTGGTCCTGGTCTAGAAGAAGGTGTGAATTTTGGCGCCTTAATCAATACCAAGGCTGTAGAAAAAATGCAGGGTTTTGTGGATGATGCTAAAGAAAAAGGAGGAAAAGTCTTGCATGGGGGTAAAAAAATAGATGATCACTTCTATCCTCCTACCGTGATCACCAATGCAACTCCAGAGATGAAATTTGCTAAAGAAGAAATCTTTGGCCCTGTGGCGCCCATCTTTAAATTTAAAACAGAAGAAGAAGCCATCCAAATGGCCAATGACACCGTTTATGGTTTAGCATCTTATTACTATACCAACGATTTAAACCGTTCTATCCGTATGAGTGAACAATTGGAATACGGGATTGTAGGGCTTAATACAGGATTAATCTCTAATGAATCCGTTCCATTTGGAGGAATTAAACATTCTGGATTTGGTAGAGAGGGTTCTGTTTATGGTTTAGAAGACTTTGTCCATATCAAATATATCTGCACAGGAAATGTGAAATAATAAACTTGATGTTTAAATAAATTAAATAACTCCTATGAAATTCAAATCTTAGGAGTTATTTTTATTTATTATTTATATTCCTAAGACCTCTCCCCTTTCAATAATCTAAAAGAATTTTCCCTGTCCTTTGGATCATAGAAATAAGAAGTTAACATCACCTCATCTGCGTCTGTTAAATCAATTAAATTCTCTAATCCTTTTCTCACAGTTTTTGCTGTTCCCACAAAAGAATATTTGCGCATTTGCTGAACAGCCTCTTTCACACCGGGCTGCCAAACAGCATCCATATTCTCAACAGGTGGCTGTAATTTACCACTTTTTCTTAATACAATGTTTTGGGCCATTTGTAAATAAGAAGTAGATAAATATTGTGCTTGCTCTTCTTTTTCTGCTACAATCACATTGGCCGCTGGCATAAAATAGGGATTATCTAGATAAGCAGACGGCTGAAACTCCTCTCTATAAATTTTGCTAGCGGTTTCCAGATAAGCAGGTGCAAAGTGGGAGGCAAATGCATAAGGCAACCCATAATAGGCTGCTAAGTGTGCACTGTAAGGACTAGACCCTAGAATCCAAATAGGAACTTTGGTTCCTACGCCTGGATAAGCATTGACTTTACTTTCTGGTCTTTTATCCTCTAAATATTGAATTAATTCCGCCACCTCTTGTGGATAATCATCCACTGCAGACGGATTATTTCTGCGCAGTGCAGCGGCCGTCTGCCCATCTGTTCCTGGTGCTCTCCCTAGTCCTAAATCTATTCTATCTGGATACATCGTCTCTAATGTCCCAAAGGCCTCTGCCACTTGCAACGTCGAATGATTAGGCAGCATAATACCACCAGAACCAACCCTGATGGTAGACGTTTTCTCTGCCAAGTATCCTATCAAAACTGCCGTGGCAGAACTTGCAATTCCTTTGGCATTATGATGCTCTGCCACCCAAAATCGTTTGAATCCTAATTCCTCTGCAAACCTTATATAATCTACACTATCCCTAAATGCTTGTGCAAAATCATGCCCCTCTCTAACCAAGGATAAATCTAAAATGGATAATGGTGTATTTTTAATCTTCATCTTATTAATTTAAAATGCTTTAATTGAAATATTAAAAGCATAAACTATACCGATGATTTTATATACGGTTTAAAGGTCATAATAGACATAAAAGCATTCATTATCCAATAGAAAACTTTAATTATTAAGTTCTATTATAGATATTAGAAACTTAATTTAAATCCTGTTCCAGAAAAAGAAAGCGTCGTATTCTCACGAAAAGACACCTCTTTATATTTTGGTATTAAAGTTCCAACCAGCGCTCCAATTCCAGTACCTGCTAATATCACCGGACCTGCGCCATGCCACCATTCCCCATCCTCTGGTGCTGTAACAGCACTCACAAGCAGGGACCCCCCTAAACCACCTAACATTCCCGTAAGCCAATAACTACCTTTTTTCTGCTTTAAAACATCAATATCCTCAAAAGACACAGTTTTAACTTGTTTTCCCGCAGGAACATAGGTAACTTGATTAGCATAAGAATCAATGATTAAGTTCTCCACTTTGATTTCACTGCCATCCTTTTTAATTAAAACACCTTTCTGTACTGTTTGCGCTTGCAACCACGCTGCGCATAAAAGGAATATAATCCATAATCTCTTCATAATACATCGATTTAATAGGTTCAACGGTATTTAGCCATAGAGGGAGCTAAATTAAAATATATTCTTATTATCTTTGGGCAAATCGTTCAATATTATGAAAAAATACAGCGTATTACTTTCCATTTTCTGGAGTTTTGCACTTTTTGCACAACAGGGAGGTGGAATGTGGATTCCAACAGAGCTCAATGAATCTGAAATGAAGGATATGGGTATGCATATTTCTGCCAAAGAAATATTTAATCCAAAATCGGCAAGTATCAAAGATGCCATAGCCCATTTTGGTGGTGGTTGTACCAGTGAGGTCATTTCCCCGCAAGGCTTGTTATTGACCAACCATCACTGTGGTTATAGACAAATCCAATCCCACTCTACGGTAGAGCACAACTATTTAGAAGAAGGATATTGGGCTCAAGATTTTGAAAATGAACTTCCCAACCCAGGTCTTACTGCCACTTTTATTGTAGATATCAAGGATGTGACAGCTAAAATTTTAAATGGTGTAAGCCCAGACCATACAGAACAACAAAGAAATGATAGAATCAAAGATAACATAGATATCATTTCTGCCAATACTGTGAAGGAATCTTATCAAGATGTGATGGTGAGACCTTTTTATAAAGGAAATAAATATTATTTGTTTATCACAGAAACATTTAAAGATGTTCGTTTAGTAGGTGCGCCACCTAGCAGCATAGGTAAATTTGGTAGTGATACAGACAATTGGATGTGGCCACGCCATACAGGAGACTTCTCTGTTTTTAGAATATATGCAGACAAGAATAATCGACCAGCAGCATACTCAAAAGACAACGTTCCATACACACCCAAACATTATTTGCCCGTTAATGTTGGAGGCATAGAAGAAGGTGATTTCACCTTTGTATTTGGATTTCCAGGAATGACAGATGAATATCTTCCCGCTGCTGCACTAGAGCAATTAACGCAAAAGTTAAATCCAGCGAAGATTAAAATTAGAGAAAACGCTTTGGGCATTATAGATAAATACATGAAGGATGATGAGAAAATTAAAATTCAATATGCTTCTAAGTATGCAAGTGTTGCCAATTATTGGAAGAAATGGATTGGGGAAAGCCAAGGGTTAGAACGTTCTGGCGCCATAGAACAGCGCAAGGCTTATGAAGAAGAATTCATGAAACGTGTCAAAGAAAGATGCATGGTAGAGAGAAGCAAAGAATGTGCTATTTACCCACAACTCATCCCTACTTTAAATAATTTATACAAAGAAATAGAACCATACAACTATGCGTCAGATTATTTTAATGAAGCGATTTATAGAAATGCAGAATCATTCCGTATTGCATTAACCATCAACAATTTAATAGACAAACAAAATGATGCAGATTTCCCCGGATATTACAAAAGAGTTCAAGGATATTTAGAAGGATTATACAAAAACTTTAATCCAAGCGTAGACAAAGAAGTAGCATTAAGACTTTGGGAAATGTACCAAGAAGATATGCCAGCGGAATTCCGCCCAAATGATGTCCATATCACAGAAGCAGATCTAAATAATTCTATCATTTTAAATCAATTATTTACAGACGTAAATCAGACGATGCAAAACCCAAAACAATTCTTGGCACTTGCCCAACAAGATGCTTTGGCACAAAAAATCGGAAAAGTTAAAGACACCTATCAAACCCAAGTAAGCAATAAGAAATCTAGCATCCAAGACCAGATAGACAATCAATTAAGAACCTATATGCAAGCCCAATTAGAGATGATGAAGGACAAAAAATTCTTCCCAGATGCTAATTCCACCTTGCGTGTAACCTACGGTAAAGTAAAAGGATATGAACCAAAAGATGGGGTTTACTATGATTACAAAACCACTTTAAAAGGCGTCCAAGAGAAGTATAAACCAGGTGATTATGAATTTGACGTTCCACAAAAACTTTTAGATTTATATCAAGACCAAGATTATGGCACTTATGCACAAGACGGTGAATTACCAGTGAACTTCATCGCCACGAATCACACCACAGGAGGCAACTCAGGTTCGCCAGCCTTGGATGCAGATGGAAATCTAATTGGCTTAAACTTTGATCGTGTATGGGAAGGCACCATGAGTGATTACCACTATGATCCAGAGATCAGCAGAAACATCATGGTAGATGCGCGTTACATCCTATTTATCATAGATAAGTATGCAGATGCCCAAAGACTCATCAAAGAAATGAAATTAGTAGACGGCAAAAAGCAGAAATAATTTCAAAACAATTTATAAATGTAAATACCCTGAATTTTCGGGGTATTTTTGATTCCGATATCTTATAATTCCTATCTTAGACTAAAATACAAACCCAATGAAAAATTTACTTATCATTTTGTTATTCGGCATGATAAGCTGTAACACGCAAAATATTCAAAAAACAGATTATTTACAAAAGACAGAAGCATTTGCTAACACTATTCAACAAGAAGAAATCAAAGAAATGCTATACACCTATGCATCAGATGAATTCATGGGAAGAGAAGCTGGTAGCGAACACGAACATATCGCGACAGAGTACATTCGTGATTTCTATAAAAAATTAAACATAGATGCCGCACCACACACCCAAGACTATTACCAAACCATTCCCGTAGGCACCTACCCTAGGCTCACAGGAAAAGCCAATAACGTAGTCGCTTATATTCCTGGAACAGACAAAGCAGACGAGGTTGTGGTACTCTCTGCGCATTTAGACCATTTAGGCATAAAAGAGGGTAAAATCTACAACGGAGCAGATGATGACGGCAGCGGAACCATTGCCATTATGAATATTGCCAAAGCCTTTAAACAAGCCATAGACAAAGGCTATCAACCAAGAAGAACTCTCGTATTTTTGCACGTCACAGGAGAAGAAAAAGGACTCTATGGATCCAAATATTACACAGACAACCCCCTCTTTGATTTAGATAAAACCATCGTGAATTTAAACATAGATATGATTGGCCGTGTAGATGATGAGCACCAAGTAAAAGGCATACCCAACTACCTGTATTTAATTGGTTCTGATATGTTAAGCGATGAATTAAAACAAATATCAGAAGAAGTCAATAACCAATATTATCAGATGGAATTTGATTATAGATACGATGCCCCAGACGACCCCAACAGATTCTATTACAGATCAGACCATTATAATTTTGCCAAAAACAACATCCCAGTCATCTTTTATTTTAATGGAACTCACGCAGACTATCACCAAGATACAGACACGCCAGAAAAAATAGATTACAGACTTTTAACCCAAAGAACCAAACTCATTTTTGCCACAGCTTGGACATTAGCCAACAGAGAAGATAGACCAAAACTAAATTAATACAAAGATTAGGGCGACCATTCGCGCTTTTCGTTTCAATCTTTGAGAGCCATCCTTACAAATAATCTAGCCAAAGGAGCTTCCGCCGGTCGCTCTTTTTCGTCGTTATTTGTTAGCGGATAGCCATCAAAGGATTTCCACTACAATCCCGGCCGCAAATACCCGTTTTCAATAAAATTAGACCAAATGAAAAATTTAAAACTCATCTTCTTTTCAATCATTATGACGATGATTTCTGGGTGTAAAAGCATAGACATAACACAAAAGCCAGACTTCAAAGAGATTCATGCCTTCTTAGATCAATGGCACCATGCAGCAGCCATAGCAGACGAAGAAACATTTTTCACCGCTTTCACAAAAGACGGCATCTACATCGGCACAGACCCCACCGAACACTGGACAGCTCTTGAGTTAAAACAATGGTCTCAATCTGCTTTTGAGAAAACCTCTGCTTGGGCATTCACACCACATGACAGGCATATCTATATATCACAAGATGGTAGCATCATTTGGTTTGATGAATTGCTAGACACTTGGATGGGGCCCTGCAGAGGTTCTGGTATATTGAAACAAGAAGATAACCAATGGAAGATCGCTCATTATCATTTATCTGTAGCCGTACCCAATGAAGCTATTCCTGCGTATTTAAAAATTATAGCGGATCAACCAACAGATTCACCGTAAAAGAAAGAAATTATATATATTTGTTAAGATTAAACACAACCGCATGGATTATTTAGAATTTGAAACACCCATTAAGGAACTAGAAGAACAATATACCAAATGTACATTAATTGGAGAAAAAAGCGGTGTCAATGTTAGGCAAAGTTGCATAGATATAAGAAATAAAATAGAAAAAACGAAACAAGAAATTTACGGAAACTTGACCCCTTGGCAAAAGGTTCAACTTTCCAGACATCCCAATAGACCCTACACCTTAGACTATATTTTAGGACTCACCAAAGGGGATTTCATAGAATTGCATGGGGATAGGACCTTTGCAGATGATAAAGCCATGGTAGGTGGTTTTGGGAAAATGGATGGAGAAACCGTCATGTTCATCGGTCAACAAAAAGGGAAAAACACCAAAGAAAGACAATACCGCCGTTTCGGCATGTCTAACCCAGATGGGTATAGAAAAGCCCTTAGATTGATGAAATTGGCAGAGAAATTTGATAAGCCTATTGTTACGCTTATCGATACTCCTGGTGCATATCCAGGTTTAGAAGCAGAAGAAAGAGGACAAGGACAAGCGATTGCCAACAACATATCAGAGATGCTTCAATTAAAAGTTCCCATCATCTGTATCGTGATTGGAGAAGGTGCCAGTGGTGGCGCTTTAGGGCTAGGCGCAGGGAATAAGGTATTTATGTTAGAAAACACATGGTATTCTGTGATTTCACCAGAATCATGCTCGTCCATCCTTTGGCGCAGTTGGGATTACAAAGAACAAGCAGCCGATGCCTTAAAATTGACCCCAGAAGACATGTTAAACCAGAAACTCATCGATGGTATTATTCCAGAACCATTGGGCGGAGCACACTATGACTATGATGCTACCTTTGAAAATGTAAAAAAACAAATTCAAGATAGTGTCACAGAACTCAGAAAATTAAAAATTGATAAGTTACAAAAACAACGTCAAGATAAATTCTTAAATATGGGCGTTTACAAAGGATAATATTTATTCCCACAATATTATATTAAAATCTGTAAGAAATGAATCTTACAGATTTTTTTGTTCAGTCTTCACCCCAAAAACTTTAACATATTGGCAAAGTATTTAGACTTAGATAATTCCATTCTCATCTGCTCTATTGTGAATAACATTTAGGTTTTGAATATAGATTAGAAGGATTATTTTGTAATTTTACAGTCTTATGGAAAGTGCAAAAAAACAACAGTATTCTGCTAATAACCCCCGAAAAATCAATGCCATAGAGCGAGGAAAAATCCCACCACAGGCAGTAGATTTAGAGGAGGCAGTCCTTGGTGCCATGATGATTGATAAAAAAGGTCTGAATGAAACGATAGAGATTTTACAAGAGAATTTCTTTTACCGTCCAGAGCATCAATATATTTTCAAAGCCATTGCGACGCTTTTCAATGAATCACAACCCATAGACTTATGGACGGTTTCTAATCAATTAAAAAAAGATGGAAAACTACAAGCTGTTGGAGGTGATTATTATTTGATTGGCCTCACCCAGAAAGTGTCATCCTCTGCACATATAGAATTCCATGCACGTGTCATTCAAGAGAAATATGTGATGCGTAAGTTGATAGAGATTTCTTCTAACATCATAGACAAAGCTTATGACGAAACTACCGATATTTTTGATCTATTGGATGAATCAGAAAGTGAAATGTTCAAAATCACAGACGGGAGTTTAAAGTCTAGTTATAGTGATTCTAAAACATTGGTTTTTGAGGCTATAGAGCAGATAAAAGCCATGTCAGAAAAAGAAGGATTGAGTGGAGTACCATCTGGTTTTAATGCGATTGACAAAGTTACTTCTGGTTGGCACCCTGCCGATCTTGTGATTTTAGCTGCACGCCCAGGTATGGGAAAAACGGCTTTTGTGCTTTCCATGGCTAAAAATATCACAGTAGATCACCAAATGCCTGTTGCTGTATTCTCTTTGGAGATGTCTAGTGTGCAATTAATCACCCGATTAATTGTAGGCGAAACAGGAATCAGTTCTGATAAGATTAAAAAAGGAAACCTTACCGATGCAGAATGGAAGCAACTTTATACCAAAGTAAAAGGATTAGAGAATGCGCCGTTGTATATTGATGATACACCCGCATTGAACGTTTTTGATTTACGTGCTAAATGCAGGAGATTGGTATCACAACATGGTGTGAAATTAATCATCATTGATTATTTACAATTAATGACCACGCGTGATGGTGGAAACGGAAACCGTGAACAAGAAATCTCTACCATTTCTAGAAATTTGAAAGCCATAGCCAAAGAATTAAATGTTCCTGTAATTGCCTTATCCCAGTTATCTCGTGCAGTGGAAACTCGCGGTGGAACCAAACGACCACTCTTATCAGATTTACGGGAATCTGGCGCTATTGAGCAAGATGCTGATATTGTATCATTTATCTACAGACCAGAATATTACAAATTAGACCATTGGGATGATGATGACGCAACACCTTCTGCGGGGCAAGCAGAGTTCATTATCGCAAAACACAGGAATGGTGCTTTGGAAAATGTAAGGTTGAGATTTATCAGTGACCAAGCCAAATTCACAGATTTAAACATGGATGGCAATCCATTTAGCACTGGTCCTATGGAAATCCAAAGTAGCATGAATAATGATGATGTTTCCCCAATGGACTTTATCTCATCTCCAGAGGATGCTTTTGGTACAGAAGATGGGAGTTCTTTCTTTGGACCAAATGATGACGAGGAAGTTCCTTTTTAATTAAATTAAATTATTTGCTTATATTTATAGGGAATCTTAAACAACCCTTATCTAATATGAGTACAATTCATAATTTATTAGCTGAATATGGTGAAAGTCACCAAAATGAATTAAACAAAGTCATCCATTGGATATGTGTTCCTTTGATATTTTGGAGTATAACGGCATTGCTTTGGGCTGTGAAGTTATTCACTTTCCAAGATATAGAAGTGAATTTATGTATGGTCATTCTATTATTGGTATGGTTATATTATATTAAACTATCTCCTAGCCTATCACTGGGTCTTTTATTATTTGCCTTGGCATGCTTGGGTGTGAATCATTGGATTGAATCTAATTTCTCTACACAAACTTTGGTGATTTCTGCCATCATTATTTTTATAATCTCATGGATATTCCAATTTTATGGTCACAAAGTAGAAGGTAAAAAACCGTCATTCCTAAAAGATTTGCAATTTCTACTTATTGGACCTGCTTGGCTGATGCATTTTATATACAATCGATTAGGAATTAAATGGTAAAGTTTTCATTCACTAAATTTCTAAGATTTAAATTCTAAAAAGAAGACCCGTTTAAAACATTTTGTATATTTGGAAAACTTCAAAAATATTAAACTATGAAACTTTGGGATAAGGGCTTTTCTGTGGATAAGAAAATTGAAAACTTCACCGTGGGTAAAGATCGCGTTTTGGATATTTATATTGCGAAACATGATATGCTTGCCTCTAAGGCACAAGCGGATATGTTAGCCTCTGTAGGGCTATTATCAGATGATGAAAATAAGCAATTACAAGAAGCTTTGGATCAACTACTCAAAGATTATGAGGATGGCAACTTCCAAATAGATGATAATTTTGAGGATGTTCACTCTAAAATAGAGGCAGAACTTATTACCAAAACAGGTGACGCTGGGAAGAAAATCCATACAGCACGTTCTAGAAATGACCAAGTTTTGGTGGCGATGCAATTATTCCAAAAAGAGTATATAGAAAACATATCAAACAAGGTATTGAACCTTATAGATATCATGCTAAAAAAGGCAGAGGAGCATAAAAATGATTTATTACCAGGTTATACGCATTTCCAAGCAGCCATGCCTAATAGTTTTGGCATGTGGTTCACAGCCTATGCAGAGAATTTATTATCTGATCTTGCTTTTCTCAAGGCTGCCTACCATGTAGCAGATCAAAACCCTCTGGGTTCTGGCGCTGGTTTTGGAACAAGTTTCCCCATTGATCGCGAACAGACTACCAAGGCTTTAGATTTTGGAAATATGGCAGTTTCTTCTGTAGGAGCACAAATGCTACGCGGCAAAACAGAGAAAGCAGTAGCCATGGCTATGGCGATGATTGCAGGGACTTTATCCAAACTTTCTTATGATTTGGTGATGTATAATAGCCAAGATATGGCTTTTGTGAAGTTACCCAATGAAATGACAACGGGTTCTAGTATCATGCCACACAAGAAAAACCCAGATGTATTTGAATTAACCAGAGCGCATTGTAATAGACTGCAAGGTTTACCGAATGATATAACTCTTACCATCAATAATCTACCAAGTGGATACCATAGAGATTTCCAAATATTAAAAGAAATTTTATTTGAACCTATGATGCAGTTTGATGATATTCTAGATATTTTGATTTTTGCCTTACCACAACTAGAAATTAAGTCCGGATATATGGAGCAAGAGAAATATGATAGCATTTATACAGTAGAAAACATCAATCATCTTATTCAGAATGGCACTCCATTTAGAGATGCTTACAAGCAAGTTGGTTTATCTGTGGAAGATGGCTCTTATGTACCCCATAAAGAATTTAAAACCAGCCATATTGGTAGTATTCATAATTTAGGAATAGATAAAATTCAAGAAAAAGTAAAAGCGTTTAATTTGAAATAAAATTTAAACCTTCACCATAAGTTTTAACAGTCTACAAGGATAATTAAAAAAATAGAAATTATCTTTGTAGGCTTTTCATTTAATTTTATGATTGTTCTAGTATTGGTATTGAGTGTTTTATTGGGATCTGCTATGGCCTATTACTTTAGTCATATCAAGCATTTAGCCAGACTTCTATTAACATTTAGTGGTGCTTTTTTATTAACAGCCACCGTATTAGAAATTTTCCCGATTATTTATGACACGCATGATCCCACTATAGGGTTATTTATTTTGTTAGGTGTTTTATTGCAAATCATCTTAGAGGCTATCACCAAAGGAGCAGAACATGGGCATTTCCATTATCATAAAGATGATAGTTTTCCCATTTCCATTTTCATCGGACTTATTATTCATGCCTTTATAGAAGGAACCCCCTTGCATGAAGATGCGAATAACCATCTTTTATATACGGTAGCTATTCATAAAATTCCTGTAGCCATTGTGCTTATGGGTTTTATTATGAAACTCACCCAGAATAGATTATACCAAGGCTTATTTATCTTAATATTTGCTTTTGCTAGCCCCGTAGGATATTGGTTTGGACATTTGTTAACAAGTGATATTACCCTTTATGTTTTAGCAATCGTATCTGGTATTTTTCTGCATATCTCTACAGTAATCATCTTTGAAAGTTCAGACCATCACAATCTTAAATTAAAGAAATTCATTGCCCTTATCCTTGGGTTTGCTATCGCCTATCTCACGGTAGGGCATCATCATTAAATAGAGAAAATTAAACCTTAAAATACTTGATAAAGTAAAATAACAAAAACGCCCAACCTAAAATCATTAAAAGACCTCCGATGGGTGTAATAGGTCCTAAAATCTTGGTAGGTATTGCCATTCTCTCAGAAAAGGCTAAAAAATAAATACTCACAGAAAAGAAAAAGGTTCCGATGATCATTAATCTGGTAACATTCTTCTCCAAACTGGTTTCAAAGTTGAGGAATAAGCCTAATGCCAAAAGTACAATGGCATGATACATCATATACCGCACCCCTATCTCAAAACTGGCTAATTTCTCTACAGATATTAATTTTTTGAATGCATGGGCTCCAAAAGCACCTAAAATGATGGATAACATCCCGTATGCTGCTGCGAAAATTAAAGTAATTTGTTTCATATTTTAAAATAAAAAAAAAGAGACCAAATAAATAATTCACCCCTAAGTTAATCATCTTTTAATTATAAGTGATTATAATTTAAAGGTATGATTAATTCATTCCAGGAAGTTTATTCCCCATCATCTTCATCATGTTTTTGCCTTGACTCGTCTGCATGAATTTCATCATTTTACCCATTTGACCAAATTGTTTTAATAATTGATTTACATCTTGTACAGAACGTCCACAACCTTTGGCAATTCTACGCTTTCTACTCGCATCTATCACATTCGGGTTTTCTCTCTCATACGGTGTCATAGAATGAATAATAGCCTCCACATGCTTGAATGCATCATCATCAATTTCTACATCACGCAAAGCCTTACCAGCACCAGGAATCATAGCCAACAAGTCTTTCATGTTACCCATACGCTTGATTTGATCTATTTGCTTCAAGAAATCATTGAAGTCAAACTTATTCTTGGCAATTTTCTTTTGTAAACGCTGTGCTTCCTCCTCATCAAACTGCTCTTGAGCCCGTTCCACTAGAGACACAACATCACCCATTCCCAAAATACGATCCGCCATTCTGCTTGGATAGAAAACATCCAAGGCCTCCATTTTCTCTCCTGTAGAGATAAATTTAATTGGCTTGTCTACTACTGTCCTAATTGTCAATGCTGCACCACCTCTGGTATCACCATCTAATTTAGTAAGCACTACTCCATTATAATCCAACACCTCATTAAAGGTTTTTGCCGTATTTACAGCATCTTGTCCTGTCATGGAATCCACTACAAAAAGTGTTTCCGTAGGATTCACAGCCTCATGCACTTGGCGAATTTCTTTCATCATAAAAGAATCGACAGCCAAACGTCCTGCGGTATCTATAATAATCACATTATGATTATTTTCTTTTGCAAACTTCAAAGCTCCCTTAGCAATTTCTACTGGGTGTTGGCTGCCATCCTCCGTATATACAGGAACACCCACCTGTTCACCTAGAACCTTCAATTGGTCTATCGCTGCAGGACGGTATACGTCCCCAGCCACCAACAAGGGATTTTTACCTTTTTTCTTTTTTAAATAATTCGCTAATTTTCCAGAAAAAGTCGTTTTACCAGAGCCCTGTAGACCAGCGATTAGAATAATCGTAGGATTATCAGAAATATTGAGCTCCACAGCATCACCTCCCATCAATTCTGCCATCTCATCATGCACAATCTTGGTCAATAATTGCCCCGGTTGTAAGGTAGTCAATACATCTTGACCCAATGCTTTTTCTTTGACATCATTGGTGAAATCTTTGGCAACCTTATAACTCACATCTGCATCCACCAAAGCGCGTCTAACCTCCTTGATGGTCTCTGCAACATTGATCTCTGAAATGTGCCCGTGGCCTTTTAAATTATGTAATGCTTTATCTAGTTTGTCCTGTAGACTTTGAAACATATTTGTTAAAATTTTTGCTAGGCTACAAAAATACAAAAATCAAATGATTTTATATTAACATTCATTTTGGTTTTTGTATCCGTTTAAATCGTTAAACCCAATTATTCTATATCGTAATTATGAAGCCCAAGAATTTCATCACATAGAGGGAATCAAAAAAGATCAATTACATGCAAAAAGCCTTTAGATTGCTAATTTCTAAAGGCTTTTGATTTGTGACCCGGCTGGGGTTCGAACCCAGGACCCCAACATTAAAAGTGTTGTGCTCTACCAGCTGAGCTACCGAGTCTATCTCCTTGTAATTAATACGAATTACAATGAATGATTTTAAAAAATTCAATATTAAATGCGAACCAACATGCTTGGCAAGTAAAATAAAAGAGTCTTTAGAAATAAGTTTCCAAAGACTCTTTTAGTGACCCGGCTGGGGTTCGAACCCAGGACCCCAACATTAAAAGTGTTGTGCTCTACCAGCTGAGCTACCGAGTCATTTCCTCGTCTTTATTTTCGTAACGGGATTGCAAATATAAAACGTTTTTTTTTACCTCCAAATGTTTTCAGGCATTTTTTTAATAATTATATTAGCCGTCAATTTTAGTTGATTGATTAACAAATTTTTAATATTAAATTATATATGAAGATTTCTCTTGTAGGTTATATGGGTTCTGGTAAATCTAGTGTGGGGGAATATTTATCCAGACAATTGTCTATCCCATTTTTTGATTTAGATTCCTATATCGTAGAAAAAGAAAATCAAACGATTCCAGCAATTTTTAAGAATAAAGGTGAGATTTATTTTAGAAAAATTGAAAATCTGTATTTAAAAGAACTTCTTGGGAAAGAAGAATTTGTGTTAGCCACTGGCGGCGGAACACCTATATTCTACAATAGTATGGATGATATGAATGCACATTCAGCGACGATTTATCTTCAAAATTCGCCTACTGCACTTGCAGAAAGATTAAAATATGAGAAAGCAACAAGACCGCTGATTGCGCATATCCAAGATGAGGATTTAACAGAATTTGTCGCCAAACATTTATTTGAAAGAAATGCCTTTTATCAAAAAGCAACCTACACACTCAATACGCATAACAAGTCTATTGAAATCATTGGAAATGAGATTATAGAAAAAATTAAAACGCATCAAAATCCGTCATAAAATCGTCTAATTCTCTGCGATCTTTCTTGGTTGGTCTACCAAGACCTTGTGATCTGTAGTATTCTTGAGAGGATCTTCTAACTTTAAGTTCTGCGATTTGTTCTTGGTCTGTTTTATCCTTGATATAAAGAGAAACGAGCTTTGCTCCCATTCTACTTTTAGGAATCTGAAGCACCTCAAATTCATACAAGATTTGATTCTTGCGCACCTTCACATAATCCCCCACCAATACATCTTTAGAAGGTTTAGCAGGTTCATCATTAATTAAAACCCTGTTTTTCTTTACTTCTTCTGTAGCTAATGAACGTGTCTTATAATAGCGGACACACCATAAGAATTTATCTATTCGCATCCTGCAAAGATACAAAACAAGACCTATTAACAATTAGGAAATATTTAAGCCTATTTACATTTGAGCCAAGATTCAGATAAATTATAAATCCAAGTTATTTTTTTCAGTTTACACACTTTTGGGGATAGCATCAGACTAAATCCAAGGCAACATTAAGTATAATTTCATACAACCCCTGTCAGACAATCACAAAAAAACCGCCTCATTACAAGACGGTTTCTATAAATTTTACAAGAATATGATTCTTGATTTTTACAAAATTTTATTGATGTAGTGCTTTCCAGCCAGTAGAAGTACATCCCTCAAATGTATCATTCACAAAACGGATAGTTCCCACGTTGTTTGCATTACAAGTAGTAGTATTAGAACCTACTTTTATAGAACCATTTACCTGCACTTTAGCATCTGATTTTGTATCTTCAAAGTTATCTATATCTACACCTACTTTCCCATTTCTTAAAATTGTAAAAGCATCTGATTTAGTTGATGCTAAACCATTACCTAAAACCAGTAGCCGATTATTATTAACTCTATATGTATTTACCATTGGATTATTTTCATCTGTATTAAATGTTCCCAACGCTACCGAATTACTACTTGATGCTGTGGTTCCCCACCCCATGGCTGTTGACGCATAACCAGAAGCTGTGGTTTCCAACCCCATGGCTGTTGACGCATTATTAGAAGCCACAGTTTCATATCCCATTGCCGTTGACGAATTATCAGAAGCTGTAGTATTAGTTCCCATAGCTGTTGAAATAACACCAGAAGCTACTGTTCCTAGTCCCATGGCTATTGAAGCCCCTCCAGTAGAATTTACTTTTCTTCCTAAAGCAATTGCTTCTGATCCTGTTGCTTTTGACTCTCTTCCTATTGCTATAGAATTTTCACCTGAGGCCTCTACGTTTAGTCCCATGGCTATAGAATTTTCACCTGAGGCTTCTACGCTTCGCCCCATGGCTGTTGAAAACGCACCAGAAGCTATGGTTCCTTGTCCCATGGCTGTTGAAAAATCTC
This sequence comes from Flavobacteriaceae bacterium Ap0902, assembly GCA_009835005.1. Taxonomy (GTDB): domain Bacteria; phylum Bacteroidota; class Bacteroidia; order Flavobacteriales; family Weeksellaceae; genus Profundicola. Next base: position 165,411 of record WTFG01000003.1, read on the forward strand.
CAGAAGCTTTTGTTCTTTGCCCCATGGTTGTTGAAGCAACACCAGAAGCTTCTGTTTGCTGTCCCATGGCTGTTGAAACATCACCAGAAGCTACAGGAAAATCTCCGAAGGCTACTGAAGTATCACCAGTAGCATATCCAGAAATAGCAGCAAATGAATTATTACCAGAAGCAGATGACATTATACTTAAATCAACTGCATAGTTACCAATATTTGCATTTGCAGGAAATTTCCGTCCTATTAATCTCCACCCAGTGTTATCACCTTCGGTAATCTCTTCCAGACCAGTTCTAGAGAAAGTAAACCCATCTAGTTTCATGCCTTCTCCAGCCAAATAAGCGGCATTGGTATCTTTATCTACCAATCTTACCCATTGGTTTAAATCTTCTTTAAAATAGTAAAACCCTTGTTCCGTTACCTTTACCGTTGTTCCCGTAGCCGCCCCTGTTGTTGCGTCATCCACATATACCAATGTAGATTCTTTCACATTTGACATATCTGCAATACTTGCTCTGTCTAAACGCGGAATTAAAACCCCGTCTGGTGTTGTTCCATTTTTGATAGCTGTTACGTCCAACGTTGCCTCTGGTGCATCTGTATTCACCCCTACTTGTGCATTTGCTAAAGTTGATAAACCTAGAAATGCTAATAAAATAAAATTTTTATTCATTTTTAATGTACTAATTTGCTTACTCTTTTAAAAGATTTTCAGCCTTACTCTTTGTTTAATAATATTATAATTTCCACAAAACTAATATAAAATCCTATTCAAGAATAATATATTATAGATTTTAACATATTTCACAATAGTTAACATCAATGGATTTTATCAATTTTATAAATCATTAAGTTAATAATCAACTGTGGCACCACTATTTGATATAGTTTAACAATTAACATTTATACTTTTCTTCCTGCACATCCTTGGCGTGTCTAACCTCTGGTAAATTTTCTTGTGCAGGATTTACAACCGCTATATTAATGATATTAGATATATGTCCTCCTATATCCTGATGGACAGGCAAATAACTATAATTTGCTTGCCCTTGAGCCTAATAAGATGGATAAACGGCGAATATAAAACCTATAAAAATAGGAAGTAGGGATTTTAATAGATTTTTCATCTGATTTCAATTTTAATAATTAAATTGTAACTGTAATTGCATCCAAGTAGTGTCCATTAGTCCATTGGTAGGTTGTTCTTTATCATACTGATCTATAATGACTACTAGACTAGTTTTAAAGTTATTTCCTATATTCATTCCTATCATTGGTGTAATGGTAGTTCTTTTGTTTTTATCTTCTTCTAGATTGGTGTATAGAGATTCATATCTGCAACTAAGTTCCAAAGATTGGATATGAGGTGAATTCATAGCTAAAACCAATTCTGGTATAAAATACCATCCTCTAAATTTATAATCATCTATAAACTCATTGGTAATCCCTTGTCTAATAGCATCTCCTATGTTATGTCCAAAAGCATAACTGAATTCTGTATTCAAAGCTAATTGTGATGATAGACCATGACTGGTTTTAAAATCAAATGCAGCTGCATTAACATCTTCTTCTAAATGTTTTGCAAAAGCATAGTTAGCGCCAATTTCCACGCCAGGAATGGCTGTTAATACCAAACGTGAAGATAAGTTCTTATTAGAATCATTATCCGTGATTCTATTTTTACCATTACCATTATAAGCATTTAAATAATATTTAATAGGGATATTATTTTCATTCAAATCACCATAAATAGACACACCCATTTGAAAACTCTGCCATTGACTATTTCCCATAACAGAGTATGCATTACTCCAAGTATAGGATTTATGGTTTGCGATACCGTAGGTGTCTTCTATTCCAAAATAAGGTCTAAATTGACCTACCTTTACATTAAAAGCCTTGTCATGTGCATAAGTAACAGATGCTATTTCCAACACCCTTCTGCTTAAATCTTCTCTTTGAAAATCTGCCAAATTCAATAGAAGATTGGCTTTAATCTTAGGTGTAATTTGAAAAGCCCCATTCACGCGGGCATATTTTAAATAAAAATTATTAGATGCTTCCTCATCATTTTCTATGTATTTTCCTGTGGCACTGGTATGATCATTTAAACCAAAACTATAACCTCCAATTAAGAAAAAACCGAATTTCCCATGGGGTTTATAGGTCTGAATCGAATTCAAAAGTGAATTTGAAGTAACTTCCTCATTTTCTTGATTTCTAGAAATAATTTTAATTTCTTCCTGACCTACCACTTCTGTGCTAATTTTTGAAGTTTCCTGTCCCTGAACTGTTCCTAATAATATAGAGCACAAGAAAGCTAAACGCAAGTATAATATTCTCTTCATGAATAATGATTTTAGTGAAATAAAGGTATATCTATTTTAGAAATCAATTTTCATGAATAAACATGAATAATGTCAAACTTTTTATAAAAATACACTTTACGGGATAGTGTCTATGTTCTTATTGTTAAATAAAATTATTCATATGTAAATTAAAAAAAAAGACCTCAACTTAAAGTCAAGGTCCATTTCATTAATTTATTATATGCTGCGTTAGAAAACTATAATTTTCTTATTGTTTAATTAACACATAATTCTCTGCTAATTCTCCTTCTACCACATTACCATCTGCATCTAAAGCTAAAATTCTTCCTTCTTCTACTTTATACATTCTATTGTTGGCAGCGTCATCATTTGGAGTCAATGTAACTACAGTTCCTTCCTCATTCCAAACAAAAGAACCATTTTCAGAAAATTTAGTTTCCTCTTCTTCTCCTAAATATTCCTCCTCTTTCGTGTACGTTCCATCCTCATTTAGCGTAATCTCTGTATCAATCCCTTCGCATGAAGCACATGGTACAATACCTTGATAAGTCCCTGCCCAATCCAAGGAGGTTTGCGAATTATCTGTTAGCATAGTATCTGTTCTGTCTACATCATCCTCTACTACAACAGCGTCATCATTCATATCTGTAACAACTTCGTCCGATTTCTTCTCACATGATGTCAACACTAAACCTGCTGTCATCATTGTTAATATTACTTTTTTCATAATTCTAATATTTACTTTTATTTGCTATCTAAAACAAAGTGTATGCCAACTGGCTTTAGTTTTAACTAATTTTTATATTTTAACACATGAGAATTCTTAAATATCTAAGGAATGCAAGTTTAATTCTATAAGCATTAAAATTGATTATAAACTGCTTTTAATATAAATTTTATAAAAAGCTATCTATATGAACACCAAAAAATTGATATGAATATTTAAAATTATTTTTGTCAAATTCCATCCATTTCTTATAAATCATCGTCTATATAAATAGAACACAGCTAATAGCAGTAAAAACCATACCGATAGACAATGAAGATGAGATAACTTGTGGTTGAAGATGGAGAAAGATTGTACCGTGACCATAACGGTTTTAGATTTGGTGTAGGTGCATATGCAGGTGTTTTAATTATTAATCAAAAAGAGTCGCGCATTAGCATGGCTCCCTTTGATTGATTAGCATATTTTTAAGACGAATGTTATAATTATCCCTTCGTTTTTAATAAAGCTATATCCAAAACCTCTTCCATGGTTTTTACATAATTAAAAATCAATCCTTTAACATAGGTTTTCTCTATCTCTAAAACGTCTTTTCTATTGTCTTCTGACAATACAATTTGCTTAATACCAGCCCGTTTGGCAGCCAGTATTTTCTCTTTGATTCCACCCACAGGTAACACCTTACCACGGAGTGTAATTTCCCCTGTCATAGCAATATTCGCTTTTACTTTTCTTCTAGTAAAAGTAGACACAATAGAAGTGAGCATAGTAACACCAGCAGATGGTCCATCCTTTGGTACAGCACCTTCTGGTACATGAACATGCACATTGCTTTTCTCTATTAAATCTAGTGGAATTCCTAATTTCTCATGGTGTGCCTTGATATATTCTAAAGCAATTTGTGCAGACTCTTTCATCACTTTACCCAAATTACCCGTCATACTCAAATCACCATTTCCTTTAGATATAATGGATTCTATAAAGAGAATATCACCGCCAACACTAGTCCATGCAAGACCGGTTACAACTCCTGGAACTAGATTGTTTTCATATTTATTAGCCTCTCTAGGTGGACCTAAAATTTCTTCTAATTTGGCTTTGGTAAATTTAGGTTCTATTTCCTTATCCATAGCAGTATCTTTAGCCGCATTTCTAACGACTTTGGCAATATGCTTTTCTAGGGTTCTAACCCCCGATTCGCGCGTATAGCCATCCACTATAAATTCTAATTCTCTTTTACCCAGAACCACATCACCTTTTTGGAGACCATGAGCCTCTAATTGTTTTGGTAACAAGTATTTTTTAGCAATTTGTGTTTTTTCTTCTACCGTATAACCATGAATTTGAACCATTTCCATACGATCTCTTAACGGTGCTGGAATTTGAGATACATCATTGGCTGTGGCAATAAATAAGACCTTAGACAAATCATAACCCATCTCTAGGTAATTATCATAAAATGCTGTATTCTGTTCTGGATCCAAGACCTCTAGCATAGCAGAAGTTGGATCTCCATGTGCACTTCTGCTCAATTTATCTATCTCATCCAGAACAAAAACTGGATTGGAAGTCCCTGCTTTTTTAATATTCTGCAAAATTCTACCCGGCATGGCTCCAATATAGGTTTTCCTATGCCCTCTGATTTCTGATTCATCATGAAGCCCCCCTAAAGACATTCGTTGATATGCTCTGTTCAATGCTCTTGCAATGGATTTACCCAAAGAAGTTTTACCTACACCAGGAGGTCCATATAAACAGATAATAGGAGATTTCATATCTTGTTTAAGTTTCAATACGGCGAGGTATTCCAATACGCGCTCCTTAACTTTCTCTAGACCATAATGATCCTCATCCAAGACTTTTTCTGCTCTTTTTAAATCTAGTTTATCTTTAGAAGTCATGTCCCAAGGCAAATCAAGCATAAACTCTAAATAGTTTCTTTGGATAGAAAATTCTGGCATCTGTGGGTTCAAACGTTGCATCCGTTTAAGTTCCTTATCAAAATGCTCTGCAACATCTTCACTCCATTGCTTTTGGGTGGCACGTTCTCGTAATTCATTCACCTCTTCCTCTTGCGTATTACCACCAAGCTCCTCTTGAATAGTCCTCATCTGTTGATTCAAGAAATATTCACGCTGTTGCTGATCCATCTCTGATCGCGTTTTAGAGTGAATATCATTTTTCAACTTCACTTTCTGTAACTCTACATTGAGGTGACGCAAAGTTTCTGTAGCCCGAAACTTTTGATTGGATTCACTAAGTAATTTTTGTTTCTGATCCATTCTTAAATCCATATTAGAAGCCACATAATTGACTAAAAAAGATGGACTTTCTATGGATTGAACTGCAAAAGTCGCCTCAGAAGGTATATTAGGGTTATTTTTGATAATCTCTACAGCCACTTCCTTAATAGAATCTATAATAGCTTTATATTCTTCATCTATTTCTGTAGGCTTAATCTCCTGGATTAAATCTATTTTAGCCTTAAAATAAGGTTCTGTTGTTGTGAATTCTTCTATTCTAAATCTTCTAAGACCTTGTAAAATGACGGTGGTATTACCATCTGGCAATTTAATCATTTTATGAATCTTTGCCGCAGTCCCGATTATATTAATATCCTGTATATCTGGATCATCATTAGAGGCATCTTTCTGCGTAGTTACCCCAATAATCTGTTTATCTTTGTAAGCGTCTCTTAATAGTTTTAAGGACTTATCTCTACCAGCAGAAATTGGAATTACCACACCTGGGAACAGGACTGTATTTCTTAAAGGCAAAATTGCAAGCTCCGCGGGCGTATCTGTATTTAATAGGCTATCCTCTTCATCTTTAGACAACAAAGGGATAAACTCAGAATCTTCTGTAATATTTTCTGTTAATGACAAATTGTCTAGAATCATAATTTAATAATTTAATCGAAAGGTGGCGCTGACTAATTGTCAGCAAACCCATGAGAGGAGGTAATTCGTAAATAATTGATAATTAACAACTTAAATTTAAAATCAATCCTCTCCCTCTTCGAGCAGATTATAAATTCAAAGCACGTGCCATGCTTGTTCTTTTTAATTTACTCATAACGAGATTAAAAAAGCCAATTGAGAATAGTCCCAATTGGCTTACCATAATTTATATCATCTTAATGTAAAGAATGAAATTTTATTTAGTTAATCTACCCTCTTTGTGTATTCTAAAATATAGTTTCACAAATCTTGCCGCTACAGCTACTAAATCCTTCATTTCTAATAATAAGGTAAAATATAACGAGGTATTTTTAAATCCATAAGTCTTACTCATGATTCCGTGAATTTGCTCACTGGTAGCTTCTTCAACTTCTCTCAAAAATTTATTTTTTCTTACAAGCAATTCTTCTACAGCGGCATCTGTAAAATTACCTGTGACCACAATTTCTCTAATATAATCCAAATAATCCGATAATAAATCTCTTAAAACATCTAAATGATCACATTGTTCATCTGTCAATGGTTTGTGATTATTTTTCACGTGAACAGTAGAAGACTCTACAATTAGACCCAAACTCTGCAAGATATCTTGCATCAAATCATAAGTCAAAACATAGAGATGGGAGGACGTCGTCTCATCAGAATTATTCTTTTTGATGATTTTGAATAAACCATTCTTCACCATGGCGTATTCATCATTCAGGTGAGCTAATTTTTTATTGGCCCGTTCTAATGCTTTTTTATTTTCTTTTGCGATACCTATATAGGTGAGTTCTAAAGTCCGCTTAATATCTACAAAAGAATCAGAAACACTTTCTGATAAATTGCTCAATGTTTCATTGACATCCTTGTAGTTGATAGAAGTCTTTTCTTCTGCTAATTTATCTTTTTCAACCTTGGCGCTATGATGTTTAGAAGTTTTATAAATACTGAAGGCTACTAATAGAACTAATCCTATGATTCCATAAATACCACCGAAATACATTATGGTTGCAAATATCGCCGCCACAGTTGTCGCTATAAGCGCTGTTAAGAACCAGCCTCCAATTACACTCATCACTCCAGAAATTCTATACACAGCACTTTCACGTCCCCAAGCCCGATCTGCTAAGGATGTACCCATGGCTACCATAAATGAAACATAAGTAGTAGATAATGGTAATTTTAAATCGGTTGCAATGGCTATCAAAATAGAAGCTGTAACTAAATTCACAGAGGCTCTGACTAAATCAAAATGTGCAGATGTCTCTTCATTTTCTGTTACATCCACAGGTGCAAATCTATTTTTGAGACTATTATTGAATGAATTAGGTAAAATTCTAGAGAGCCAATTATTCATGGTCGATGTTCCATTCACAATTCCTCTAGCTACAAGGTTGGATGAGAAACGCTCATCTATCTCTGATTGGGCTCCCAATTTTATTTCTGTCTCTGTAACACTTCTGGCTTTTTTGGAAAACCATAAGGTAAGCGTCATAATCACTCCTGCGAGCATCAGCATAAAGTATGGTGTTGCTACTTTTCCAGCCAAGGCCGTCATTAATAATGTATCTGGATGCCCTTCGCTCACCCATATATTATAAGATTGCCAACCTGCAATAGGCACCCCTATGAAATTCACCAAGTCATTCCCTGCAAAAGCCATCGCTAATGAGAAAGTACCGAAAAGCACAACCAACTTCAATGGATTGATTTTTTTGTACTGTAAAAAGAACATGATGATAGAAGAAATTAAAAAGGCTATTATTAAGAATAATACAATATGGGTAGCCACCCAATTATAAAAAATAGAGAATGATCGTTGAAATTCATTCATGTTCGCAGGATCCACGCCTTTCGCAACAGAACCCATCCCTTTAAATATTAAAAAATAGCTAATAGCAGCAAATGCGATCCCACTGAATATAGTTCCTATTATTTTGAGTCTATTATAATATCTAAAGGAAAAGAAAAATCTTGAGATAAATTGAACGATCGCTCCTACAGTAAATGCTATCGCTACAGAGAGCAAGATACTGACTATAATCTCAGAAGCTTTTTCCCAGTTCATAAACCCAATAACACCTGTGTCTGGATTGTTATGATTGAATAAGAAATTCATTGGTAACCCACCCTGCAATACTTTGATGGTAGACAAAGCAAGTGACGCCCCTAAAATCTCAAATACAATGGAGACTGTGGTAGAGGTAGGCATCCCAAAGGTGTTAAACAAATCCAGCAAAATAATGTCTGTAATCATCACCGCCAGAAACAGAATCATAATCTCTGTAAAATAAAAGTGTTGCGGATTAAAGATTCCTTTCCTTGCTACTTCCATCATGCCGCCAGAAGTCATAGCACCTAACATAATACCTACAGAGGCAATAATCATAATAGTTCTCCATTTGGCAGCATTAGATCCAATGGCAGAATTCAAGAAATTCACAGCATCGTTACTCACACCTACAACGAGATCAAAAACTGCCAAAATGAATAGTAACCCAACAATAAATAAATACAAACTTTCCATAAATATGTTTTAAGCTAATTTTGCGTCAAAAGTAATAGAATTTTAACTTTTCTATGTTAAATTTACGTTGCTATTTTAAGTAACATTTAATTATGATTGATTTGAAGGGTTTTTGTCCATATAATATTCTTTAAATTTAGTTATAAAAACTTTATATTTGGATAAAATAAAGGTTATGAAAGCATATGTTTTTCCTGGGCAGGGTGCTCAATTCACGGGAATGGGCAAAGATTTATATGATAAAAGCAATGTAATTAAAGGGCTTTTTGAACAAGCCAACCAAATCCTTGGGTTTGATATCCGTAAAATCATGTTTGAGGGTACTAAAGAGGAATTAAAACAAACCAATGTTACGCAACCTGCTATATTTTTGCATTCCGTTGCTGCTGTACAAAGTATAGAAAGTTTTGAAGCCTCTGCAGTTGCTGGGCATTCCCTTGGGGAATTTTCTGCCTTGGTAGCTGCCAATGTCCTATCTTTTGCAGATGGTATGCGTTTGGTTTCTGAAAGAGCAGAAGCCATGCAAGAAGCTATTTTAATACAACCTTCTACCATGGCTGCAATCTTAGGGTTAGAAGATAAAGTTGTAGAGGATATATGCCAAAATACAGAAGGCATTGTGGTTCCAGCCAATTATAATTGCCCAGGTCAATTGGTGATTTCTGGTGAAATAGAAGCGGTAGAAAAAGCATGTGAGAAAGCCAAAGAAGCTGGTGCTAAAAGAGCCTTGATCTTACCCGTTGGCGGGGCATTCCATTCTCCTTTGATGGCACCGGCAAGAGATAGATTAAAAAATGCTATAGAAGAAGTAAGTTTTAATATACCTATTTGTCCTATTTATCAAAATGTGACCACAACTGCAGTCATAGAACCAGAAGAAATTAAATCTAACTTAATTGCTCAACTCACCTCCCCAGTTAAATGGACTCAATCCATCCAAAATATGTGGAATGATGGAATCACTTCTTATTTAGAAATTGGTCCAGGAAAGACATTGCAAGGTTTAATTAGAAAGATAGAAAGAAAGGCAGAAATCGGAGGAATATCATAATGACAAAAAATAAAGAAGAAACTTATTTCGCCCATGGTAAACTTCTTTTAACGGGAGAATACGTTGTATTAGATGGGGCAAAAGCTATTGGCTTACCCTCTAAACTTGGTCAACATTTAACGGTCTCAACTTTAGATGATAAACCTGGTTCTATTTTCTGGTCTGCAAAATTAGTTGATGGTAGCGTATGGTTTCAAGCAGAAATTTCCGTGATTGATTTTTCTACTATTGAAACTAATAATATAGAAAAGGCGAGCGTCATTGCCTCTATTTTAAGAGTAATTAAGGAATTAAACCCTGGTGCATTTTCAAATGAAAAAGGTTATTCTTTTGAGACCTCTTTAGACTTCCCTCATGATTGGGGCTTGGGTTCAAGCTCTACATTGCTAGTCTTGTTAAGTAAATTTGCCCATATCAACGCCTTTGAATTATCAGAGAAAACCTTTGGAGGCAGCGGTTATGATATTAGTTGCGCGATGATGCCAAAAACACAATTTTACCAATTATACAAAAATCAGCGCAAAGTTAACTTCGTTCAATTGCCGAGTTTCGTGAAAGAGAATACCTATTTTGTTTATCTAAACCAAAAACAAAATAGCAGAGAAGGTATAGCGCAGTATAAAAATATTCCTCTTAGCAAATCGTTGATTAAATCTATTACAGCCATTAGTGAGGAAATAGTTAAATCACCAGATCTATATGAATTTGAAGACCATCTATTTGTGCATGAAGCTTTAATCTCTGATCATTTAGGAATCCCAACGATACAGCAAAGTTTTTTTCCAGACTATCAAGAGGGAGTTATCAAAAGTCTTGGTGCCTGGGGTGGTGACTTTATTCTGGTTACAGCAGAGCAAAGGAAAAGCCTTTCTTATTTTCAAAAGAAAGGCTTTGATACTATATTAAGTTGGAAGGAAATCATTCAAGATTAAATCAAGATTCTCTAATCAATGGCATGGTAGAACATCTCAAAAGCCCCCCCATTTTAGAAACTTCTTTGTACGGTACTTCCTCCACGGTCATTCCCCATGCATCCCTCATGTGATTGTTCAATCTAGTGAAGTTTTGTTCTGATACCACCACATCTGGAGCAATAGAGAAAACATTGGGGTTCATCCAATACATTTCTTCTCTTGTAACTTCAAAGACATTTTTTCTCCCAAAAATATCTATTAACACCTCAAAGTGTCTTTCATTCAAAAATCCATTTCTATATATAATAGCCTTGTCTTTCCCCACGGGTTGAAAAGTACAATCCAAATGAAGAATCCCCCTATACGGATCATTATCATCTTTCACCAGTTCCATATCTATAACCCATTTATTAGGGAAATGATCTTTTAAGAATTGAACGGCTTTGGAATTGGTTCTTGCTGTTTTATATGAGGAATAATCTGGTTGTTTATAACAACCCACAAACATAAATTCATTCCACAATATGACATCCCCTCCTTCTACATGAACATCTTCTGGTGTTTTTAGAACAAATTCTCGGGGAATAGACTCAATAATTCTTTCATAAGATTTTTGTTCTGCCTCTCTATCTTCTATCATATTAGAAATCACCAAAGTATTGTCTACCACAAAACCTACATCTCTGGCAAAAACTTGATTTGTATGAGGTAAAACCCACGGTCTAAACACCTGGACATCATACTTTTTCAATATACTTTCAAAAGCATTCATCTCCTTGGTCACATCTTCCTCTGTAGGATAAATATCTCTCTTTACACTTTCTCTAGATTTGGAATCATAAGTTTCAGAAAGGCTGGGCTCATCTCCCATTCCTTCTGGCTGTCCCAAAACCACAGCCCTTAGCCTATCAGTTTCATTAGTTACATCTAATATCATGATTTATATTTATTTAAATCTAGCAAGATAAAAATAGTTTTGTTAAAATGCATCATTTTCTTTTATAATCAACTCAAAATTTGCGACATTTTTACCCAAAACCTCCATTATTAAGGCATCTTGCATGTCCAGCGTCCAGCATTATATCATTTTAGAAATACAAATTTAATCATACGTTAGAAGGGAATGTATATGATCATACCCCTTTAATTTTTCTTTGCCATTTAGAAAACTAAGCTCAATTAAAAAAGAAAAACCGGCCACCTTTCCGCCTAATTTCTCTGCCAATAGAGCACAAGCTTTTGCAGTACCCCCTGTGGCCAACACATCATCATGGATCAACACGTTTGCCCCATCCTTCACCTGTCCCTGTACCATTTCCAGGGTAGCGTCACCATATTCTAGCGAATAGCTTTCCGCCTCTACAGGGGGTGGCAATTTCCCTTCTTTTCTCACCAAAACAAAGGGTACATTTAACTCTAGAGCCAATGCAAATCCTAGAATAAAACCACGACTTTCTATACCACAAACAACATCTACCCTATCTCTAAAAGGGTCTGCCATGGTTTTTATAATTTTTTTAGATAATTGTGGGTTCTGGAATATGGGTGTGAAGTCTTTAAAGGAAACACCTTCTTTGGGGAAATCTTCTACAATTCTAATGTGATTCTCTATTTCTTGTTGTAAATCCATAATGCATTAAACGAACCCAAATCTATAAAATCTTTAACAACTATTCAAGGTTTTACAAAATGTTTATCTTTGCAATCACTAAAAATTTCTATGAGCCCATTTAGGAGAATTTTACAGTTCGCCAATCCATATAAAAAGTATTTCGCTTTAAATATTTTATTTAATATTCTGTATTCGCTCATGGCCAATATTTCTTTGTTTTCTATTTTGCCCATACTCAAAATACTTTTTGAAAATATAAAGCCAGATGAAATCAATACCACATCAGAAAAAGTAGACGATTCTATTTTTTCCTTCCAAAGCTTACAAGACAAATTAACAGAATGGATCGCTGACATGATGGTAGACCATGGGCAGCTCACCGTGCTCGCCTGGTTATGTGGCGTCACTGTCATCATGTTTTTCCTCAGAAACTTATTCCGGTATTTAGCCCAATATTATATGGTGGGATTTAGGTCTGGAACCACAAGAGATCTACGCACGGCGCTATATGATAAAGTGTTGAACCTCCCTGTTTCCTATTTCACAGAACAGAGAAAAGGTGATATTGTGACAAGAATTTCCAGTGATGTAGATAATTTGCAACGCTATACCTTATTACCCCTTATAGAATTCTTTCGCGCCCCTTTTATGATTATTATTACCTTGGGCATGTTAATCTACATCAACTGGCAATTGACACTCGCAGCCTTTTTGATTCTACCTGTGATGGGGCTTGTCATCTCTACCATAAGCAAAAGTTTAAAAAAAGATTCTAAACTATCTCAAGGCATGCTTAGCAGGTTAATTTCCAGCGTAGAAGAAACCTTGAGCGCAGCCAAAGTAATCAAGATATTTAATGCAGAAAAAACCTTGAGCAGAAAATTTCATGAGAACAATGATGCTTGGAGAACATTAACCAACCGTGTAGAGCGCAAACATGAACTCGCCTCGCCATCTAGTGAATTATTAGGTTCCCTCACCTTGATTATGCTTGTTTGGTTTGGAGGTAAATTAATTATAGAAGGTGGAGATTTACAAGGAGAAACATTTCTATTGTTCTTGGGTCTATTTTTTCAATTATTAGATCCTGCCAAAAGTTTATCTAAAGCCTTTGCCGATACCTCCCGTGGAAACGCCTCTGCAGAGAGAGTATTAGAAATTCTGGATGCGGATATCGTAGTGAATGAACAACAATACCCCCAAGAAATCAATTCCTTTGAGCATCAGATTGAATTCCGGAATGTTTCTTTCGCCTATGCATCAGAACAAACTATTTTAAAGCACTTCAACCTCACCATCAAAAAAGGTGAAGCCGTCGCTCTGGTAGGGCAATCGGGAAGCGGTAAAACCACTGTCGCCAATCTGCTTGCAAGGTTTTATGACGTAACAGAAGGCGAGATTTTAATAGATGGAATCAACATCAAAGATCTCTCTTTAAACGCCTATAGAAAATTAATGGGCATGGTCACCCAAGAATCTGTATTATTTAATGACACCATATTCAACAACATCGCATTGGGTAAACAAAATGCAGCTTTACAAGAAATAGAAAGCGCTTCCAAAATTGCCCATGCCCATGAATTCATCATGCAGCTTCCCCATAAATATGATGAAAATATTGGGGAATCTGGAAGTAAATTATCTGGAGGCCAAAAGCAAAGAATTTCCATTGCCAGAGCCGTATTAAAGAATGCGCCCATTATGATTTTGGATGAAGCAACCTCTGCCCTGGATTCTAAATCAGAACGTTTGGTACAAGAAGCACTCAATCACATGATGGAACACAGCACCTCTCTGGTTATTGCCCATAGATTATCCACCATCCAAAATGCCGATAAAATTGTAGTGATGGAAAATGGTGAGATTAAAGAAATCGGAAAGCACAATGAGCTCATAAATCAAAAAGGTATTTATGCCAAGCTGATAGAAATGCAGAACTTCGGATAACAAGCTCTATTTAATAAGGGTGATTTAATGGGCAAGCCAAGCCTTAAAATCACTAACCCTTTCCCGGCTTACTGTCCAAGATTCTTTATTCCCTTTAACTTTTAATAACAATCGGCTGCCAGAATGTGCCGTGATATCTTCTATAAAACCCAGTTGTACAATCGCTTTCCTACTAATTCTATAAAAATATTTGGGATTTAATAATCCTTCAACTTCATCCAAGGAATAATCAATCAAATAATTTCTAGCATCATATTGAATATACGTCCCTTTATTTTCACTGTAAATGATCGGGATATCTTTTGTCTTAATGGTTTTAATCTTCTGTCCTATGTTCACTACAAATCTCTCTCTATATTGCATTTCAAAATTGGTTTGTAAGATGGCTTTTAGTTCATCCGCTGAAAACACAATTTTTTCTGGTTGCAAGGTTTTATATTTATCCAAAGCTCTTTTTAATTCTTTGGCTTGTATCGGCTTCAATAAATAATCAATGCTATTCAATTTAAAAGCACGCAAAGCATATTCATCATAAGCAGTAGTGAAAATAATAGCACTTTCGGGCTGTACCTCTTCAAAAATTTCAAAACTCAACCCATCTCCCAATTGAATATCCAAGAAAATTAAATCGGGCGCTTCGTGTTCCTGAAACCATCTGATTGACTCTTGCACAGAATGTAGTAAAGCTACAACCTTCACACCATTCGTCTCTACTAATTTCTTTAATCTTCTAGCGGCAATCGCCTCGTCTTCTATGATAACACATTTCATAAGCATTAGATTTTATGCATTTAAATCTTCTATTTGTAACAAAGGAACCTCCACGCTAAATCTGTCTTGACTTTGCGTAACTTTCACTTCTTGGTCTATAAAAGCATACCGTTGTTTAATCTGATTCAATCCCGTACCTTCTCGCTCTTGAAATACCTTTTTTGGATTCAAGTTATTCTCTACAATTAAAGTTTTATTCATCTTAAAAATCTTTATTTCTAGTGGTTTCTCTTTGCTAATCGCATTGTGTTTAATACAATTCTCCAGAAGCAATTGCAAGGTGAGCGGTGCCATTTGAAGCTCAGAAATCATTAAACCCTCTTCAATTTCAACATGCAGTCCATCTTCAAACCTGGTTTTAATCAACGCCAGATAGTTTTCTGCAAAATCAATTTCTTCTGCCACTGGCACCCATTCTTTATCTTTCTGATCCAAAACATAACGATAGACCTGTGCCAAATCTGCAATAAAAGTTTGTGCTCTATCAGGATTCTCATCCACCAACCCACTCAGTACATTCAGGGAATTAAAAAGAAAATGGGGTCCAATTTGAGATTTTAAAGCCTCGTGTGTCTGCGTTACTTGATTAATTTTGGTTTCTTGTTTGGCACTTTCTTTCTCAAATTTAGCTTTAATATAAAATAGAATATAAAAGAAAGCTCCAATAATCATAGAGATGGTAAAAGCAGAGATAAAAAAGTAAGAATCAATATCGCTCCAGCCAGCCCATCCATTATCTATTATATTAGCAATAACCGTAATCACATAAGCTAACAGAACATTCACTAATACAATAAAAATTAGATATACAAGCCAAAACATTGGTGCTGATAAATTAATTTGAACTTCTTTCTTTCTAGCCCAGGCATGCGCCGAAGCATTGACAAGATAAAATGGTATCGCATAGAGACCATTATATAATATAGAATTTTTTAAAAATCTTGGCCAATCTGTTATGCTATCATTAAAAGCATTCAGAAACGTATGGAATGCCACAAGAAGTAGCGTAAGTAAGATGCCGATTAATAAATTCTTAGTTAATGTTTTCATGGTAATAAATTTAAAATTAGTTGATTTAACGTTTTATCTACCACAAATGTTAACTTTATTCTGCCATTTATAAATTTACTCTAACTGGACTGTTGATTTTCTAAGATGAATGGCACAAAAAAAGTCACCTCCAAAGAAGTGACGTTTCAATAAACAGTTGTAAATTTATTTTGACTTAAAAATCATAGGTAAAAGATAAGTTGAAGGTTCTACCTCTACCATTGAATCGGAACAATCCGTCTACAGGTAAGGCTGGTCCGTATAAAGCTTCTGCACGATGACTCCAAACCGTTTGATAATCTGTATTAAATAAATTCTGTGTGCTTAAATTGATTTGACCAAATGGTAAGGTATAAGCTATCATCAAATCGGTTGTATTATAGGCATCAATTACATTGGTATCTTCATCCTCTAGTTTGAAACTTTGTAGGTTTTGTAACCTTAAATTCCAAGAACCAGTTCTATACCCTATGTGAGAAGCAAATTTAGAGGGAGAAGCTGTAAAAATACTTTGATTTTGCCATTGATTATCTCTTTCTAACTGTGATTTTATCAAAAGCGCATTAAAACCCGTATAGAATCCCTCTGGTAAATCAATAGAGACTTTGGCTTCTAGACCCAAATTTCTAAGGTTTAATTCCTCTACAAAAATGGATAATCGTGTACCATCATTATTGATTCCTATATTTTTATCAGATATACTGTAAAAACCTGCAATTTGCATATCAAATATTTCATGTTTGGTACGAAAACCTACTTCATATTGATCTGTTACAATACCTTCTAAAGGCTGATCATCTACATTGATGCTGTTTTGCAAGTCCCAGTTTTCTGTTGCTGGATTAAATGCATAGCTACCTACACCGTAGAATTTTGCTGGATCGGCTAAATTAATTCCCTGAGTGAAGGTTGCCCAAACCTGACTGTTATTTAAATTATTATATAAAAATCCAACATTGCCTAAAAAAGCATCATAAGAACTATTGCCACCTGGAATGTCGTCTATAGTTCTCCCATAGCCAAACCCAGCCTGTATTTGCTCTGTAGAACCTTTGAAATCAGATACCTCAACATCCATGTTCTGATAACGCAAGCCTGCATTCAGTTTTAGTTGTGGTAAGATTTGATATTCTGCTTGCACAAATCCCGCATAACTTTTGGAGTCAATATCTGGGTATCGCTGTGTCTCAAACACCTTCTCATTTACCAAACCTCCTGATGCTAAGGAAGTTGTAACGTCATAAACATTCTGTGTGGCATCAAAATTCTCAAAATCTGCATCCGCTCCATAAGTAAAGTTCAATGCTCCGAAGTCTTTTACCAGAACTGCCTTGGCCGTCGTGTACCTCGTATTTTGTTCAGAAGCCGACATTACTGGTATAGGGCGCCCCGCTAAACCTATCAATTTAGGAAAAGGATAAAAGCCTAAGAATTCTCCTCTGGTTGCAACTTGTATAAACAAATCTTGGTCCCCTAGGATATGAGATCCTTTATAGGACAAAGTTCCCAAATAACGATTGGTACCAATCCTATCTGGTGACTTAAACCCTTCTTCCACAGAAAGTAAATCTGGATTCGCAGTTAATACAGCTCCAAAATTTTCTCCTAAAGACAAACTGGCATCTCCATCAAAAGCAGAGTTATAGTATTGTCCAGTTACAGAAATGTTGTGATTCCTATTAATTTGATACACCATAGAGCCCATCACATCCACAGACTCGTTATATTGCAAATCTGTTTGTGTGATATCAGGCGTTATTCTATTATTATTTGCATCATATGCAGCACCATTCTTTTGGTACGCCACACCTACATTCACACTTAATTTATCATCCTTCCATCCCAGCGATTGTGCTAACTTATAATCCAAATCATCTTCTCCCATAAAACCAGTTCTAGCACCTAATTCCGTTTGACCACTAAAGCCTTCTTTCTTAGCCTTAGCAGTGATAATATTGATGATACCACCTGTAGCGTTTCCACCATAGATTGAACTAGAACCCGATACTACTTCTATGCGATCTATGTTAAATGGATCTATGGCATCGAATTGCCGACTCACACCTCTCAAACTATTCAAAGAAACACCATCTATCATTACCAATGTGGCTCTACCACGCATATTTTGACCAAAATTACTACGCCCTTGCGAACCTACATCTAAACCTGGAACCAAATTACCTAACATTTCCTTTAATGGAACTCCACTTTTAGCTTGCTCTATAATCTCTGCTTTTGGCACTACCCATACCGTTCCCGGAATATTGGAAATTTGTTGTGGTTTTCTGGTAGCTGTAATCACCATATCATCTAATAGTTGCACATGGATGGAATCATTTTCCATAACTTCTTGCGCATTTGATATTCCCAAGACTGCAATAAGTGCAGTTACCTTAAGCATGGAACTACACCTCATATATACTATTTTTAATTAGTTTAAATAAAAAGCGAATATAGTAGTTTTCTATTTAAAATTTCCCTTGACTTTGGATGAAAATACTGACATTCATCATAATTTAAACAACACCCCAGCACTAGAATGAATTAAATAATTGTTTGGTATCTTTACCCTCCAATAGAGAAATCTATAACTTAAAAAGTACAATGGCAGAAGAATTAAAGAGAATTAATAAATATTTGAGCGAAGTTGGTTACTGTTCTCGCAGGGCAGCCGATAAACTAATTGACGCTGGACGTGTAAAAGTGAATGGTAAGGTGCCAGAACTAGGAACAAAAGTTACGTCAAAAGATACAATTACCGTAGATGGTAAACGTATTGAAGGCAAAGATGAAGATGATTTTATTTATATCGCTTTCAACAAACCAGTAGGAATTGTCTGCACTACAGATACTAGAAGAGAGAAAAATAATATCATTGATTACATCAATTATCCACAAAGAATCTTTCCGATTGGTAGATTGGACAAACCGAGTGAAGGTTTGATTCTGTTGACCAATGATGGAGATATTGTAAATAAAATTCTGCGTGCTAGAAACGGGCACAGCAAAGAATATATTGTAACGGTGGATAGACCGATTACCAAAGAATTCATTCAAAAAATGGGAAATGGCGTGCCGATTTTGGATACAGTTACTAAAAAATGTGAAGTGGAACAACTGAATAAAAACACCTTTCGCATTGTACTTACCCAAGGCCTAAACCGACAGATTAGACGTATGAGTGAATATTTAGGCTATAACGTAATCAAGTTAAAAAGAGTGAGAATTATGAATATCCATCTTGATCTGCCTGTTGGCCAATATAGAGATTTAACATCACAAGAATTAAATGAATTAAATGCTTTATTAAAAGATTCTGTAAAAACTTATTGATTAGAAAGTTTAAATAATGTCTATAAAAAAACCGCCTCAATGTCTTATTGAGGCGGTTACATTTTTTTAAATTATGTTAATCTTTAGAAAACATATTTTAATCCTACACTCAAGTCTCCTGTATTAACTCCTATGTCAAATTTCCCATAAGAATCCCCAACATCTGGGTTAGTATTAGAATAACCTAAAAGACCTAAACTAGCCTCTATAGTAAAGTGGCCACTCAAGAAATAATCTATACCTGGGCTTAATTGGAAACCAAAAGTATTAACATCATCACTAAATGACATTGGCACTGCAGCTTGTCCAAAAATGTATAAATTGTTTGCAACACCCCAATACTTTCTTGCTAATGGCATAACAATAAAACCATCTACCGCGTCGGCATCACCAACTTTAACACTCTCATAACCTGCACCTAAACCAACTGTAACTGTTGGGCTAACAAAAGTACCTACAATAGGCATAATTTTAAAGTGAGAAACTTTCTCATCTAAATCGTGCTCTTCTGTATTAGAAAAGTTCACTGTTCCCATTGCCCACCAAGCTCCCTTAAAACCAGCAGCAGGTGCTTCTTTTTCTTGAGCATTAACAAAACCTACTAAGGCAATAACACAAAGTAAAAATAACTTTTTCATATTTATTAGTTTTTATTATTCATGATAGCAAAAGTAAAACTAGAATTTGACAATTCACTAATAATTTTGTATTTTTTTGTTAAATTAGTGTTCTAAGCCCATATTTAGACTGATTTTTTATAAAAAGCATAAATATACATTCAATTCATATTTAAAGAAAATAACGCCTATAAGATAATTTAAACCGTTTAATATTAATAAATCATTAAATTTTCTTATTTATTTTTAAGGATTTGATTTTGCTCTTCTATAAGTTTATTTAAATTATCCAATAACTGTATATCTTTGGGTGTTTCTACCGTCTTATCCTCTGTATCCTCAGAACTTCTTCTTAATTTATTCATCACTTTTACCACCATAAAGATGACGATAGCAATGATAAAAAAGTCTACCAATGTATTGATAAAATCCCCATATTGAATAGCCAATTTCTCAGAAACTACTTCCCCATTCGCATCCAAAACAACATCTTTCAACAATATTTCCTTGTTTTCAATATGCACTCCATTGGTCAACAAATTTAGGGGTGGCATCAAAATTTTATCTACAAAGGCTGTGAGTAGCTTATTAAAGGCTGTCCCAATGATGACCCCTACGGCCATATCTACCATGTTCCCTTTGAGAGCAAACTCCTTAAATTCTGTCCAAAACTTCATAATCCTGTTTCAAATTAATTTACAAAAATACTAATTCATAGATTCTTCTCTTATGTTTTTAAACTCAGAACCATCATACCACTTTGGAAAAGTATTTTCGTTTGCTAACCTTTCTCCTATTTGATAGAATAATTGCGCATCTTCCATGATTCCAGTAAGATCAGCCGTATCTGGATCATATTCATCTGCTGGTTTATGATATTTTGTCGCCCAATATTCTTTCACCTTTTCTTCTGCCCATTCCTTTCCGTACTCACGGCTATCCTGCCAGCCTTTGATAAATAAACTAGGAATCCCTACTCTTGCAAAGCTAAAATGATCAGACCTATAATACATCCCATTTTCTGGGGTGGCTTCTGCCACCACATACCTGTCTTGTTTCGCTGCCTCTTCTTCTACATATTTTTCTAGCTCAGACATTCCAAACCCAGTCACCATCACATCTTTCATTCTACCCATCGGCAGTAATAATTCAAAATTTAAATTTGCTACCGTCTTCTCTGTAGGAAATGGATTATGTTGCGCATAATAGGCAGAACCCATGAGCCCACTTTCCTCCGCAGTCACAGCCGCAAAGACCACACTTCTCTCTGGTTGCTCACTCCCCACAAATGCCTTAGCGGTTTGCAACATCGCAGCAAGTGCAGTCGCATTATCCGCCGCACCATTATAGATAGAGTCATTATCAGCCACAGGGCCATAACCAAAGTGATCCCAATGTGCTGTATATACAATATTTTCTTCTGGTCTTTGAGAACCCTCTATCATCCCAACCACATTACGGGTGTTTTGATAAGTTAAATCATTTTCAAAATCTAGACTTATTGTAGTTGCCAGATTCATAGGCTTGAAATTTGACTTTAAGGCATCATTTTTAAATTTATTAAAATCCAAACCATTTGCTTCAAACAATCTACTGGTAGCATCTTCTGTAATCCAACCCGTCAATGTGCACAAATCTTTATTCTTATTGTCTTTTTCTAAATAGATATTACTACCAGCGGTATTGGTAAGGACTTTAAACTCATATCCAGCCGCATCTGTATTATGAATTACCATCACACCTGCAGCACCTTGTCTTGCCGCTTCTTCATATTTATATGTCCATCGGCCATAATAGGTCATCGCTTTGCCTCGGAATAAATCTTCATCGCCCGTAGCAAATCCAGGATCATTGACTAAAACCAAAACTGTTTTACCTTTCACGTCTAATCCCTCATAATCATTCCAACCATATTCTGGGGCTACAATTCCATAACCTGCGAATACTAATTCAGAGTCATCTAATGAAACTTTTTCTTGTAAATGCGGGGTTTGAGCGATGTAGTCCACATCTTTTTTTAACGCTATTGTACCTCCTTGAGTCTCTAAATTTATCTCATCATCTGTATCATAAACAACACTTACACAGGGAACTTCTTGAAAATAACTATCTCCAAAAACAGGTTTCAAACCAATTTCCTGATAAACTTTGGCTAAAAAATCCACCGTAAGTTCCTCACCTTCTGTAAAAGGTTCCCGCCCCATAAAATCATCAGAAGCTAATGTTTTAATGTTATTTTCTAAAAAAGCATAATCGTCAAAGACGGCAACATTCTTTACTTCATCCGTAGGTTTACAGGCAAAAAGTAAGAGGGCAAGCAATCCCAATCCTATCAATTGTTTTTTAAGTGTCATAGTTGATGATTTAATCTGTAATTAAAAACTAAAATAATCAAAATAACATGAATCTAGTACTAAGTTTGCATAAAAATTATAAAAAAGATGAGAAGTTCACTCAAAGATTTGCATTTTCTAGTATAGCTGTAAAAATTTGCTTAATTTTAAAATATGAAGACTGAAAGTATAGAGAGCAATCGTTTAGTAAATCAAATTTATCAACCCCAACATCATATAAGAATTGTAACAGCTGCCGCCCTGTTTGACGGACATGATGCTTCTATCAACATTATGCGAAGAATCATCCAACGCACGGGTGTAGAGGTAATACACTTAGGGCATGATAGATCTGTAGAAGAAGTGGTAAACTGTGCCATTCAAGAGGATGCGCAAGCTATTGCTATTACTTCTTATCAAGGCGGGCATAATGAGTACTTTAAATACATGTATGATTTATTACAAGAGAAAGGCGCTGGCCACATCAAGATAGTAGGTGGCGGTGGTGGTGTGATTTTGCCAGAGGAAATCAAAGATTTAATGGCTTATGGGATCACACGCATTTATTCTCCTGATGACGGTAGATCAATGGGCTTGCAGGGAATGATAAACGATATGGTATCACGGGCAGATTTTGGTACAGGTGAAATTCTTACCTCTGATATGATCCTAGAACTCAATACAATCAACAATCTAACAGTAGCCCAAACTATATCTGCTATTGAAAATCATCCAGAAGAATTTTCTGACTTAATCCAACAAATTGCCAATCAATCTGATTCATTAAAAACTCCTGTGATAGGAATCACTGGTACAGGGGGTGCTGGTAAATCGTCTTTGGTAGATGAAATTGTTCGCCGTTTCTTGATGAATTTTCCAGATAAGAAATTAGGAATTATTTCTGTGGATCCTACCAAACGCAAAACAGGAGGCGCATTACTTGGAGATAGAATCCGTATGAATTCCATCAATCACCCGAATGTTTATATGCGTTCCATGGCAACTCGCTCTGCCAACTCTTCTATCTCTAAACACGTGGCTCCTGCCCTAGATGTATTGAAGGTGGCTGGATATGATTTATTAATTTTAGAGACCTCTGGTATTGGACAAAGCGGTGCAGAAGTACTAGAGTATGCAGATTTACCTATTTATGTGATGACGCCAGAATACGGGGCTGCTACCCAACTAGAAAAAATCGACATGCTTGATTTTGCACAATTGGTGGTATTAAACAAAACAGACAAGAAAGGGGCTTTAGACGCCTTGCGTGACGTAAAAAAGCAATACCAAAGAAACCACGAATTATTTGATCAAAACCCGAATGAAATGCCTGTGTATGCAACCAGAGCAGCACAATTTAACGATCCTGGTACCAATGAATTTTATGTAGCCTTAATCGCAGAGGTAAATAAGATAGCAGACACCAATTTTGAAGCTGTATGGCATCACACCAGGGAGGCGGATAAAGATTTATTTATTATTCCACCCAAACGTGTTCGATATCTTTCGGAAATTGCAGAGGAGTCCCAGCGTTATGAAGATTGGGTAGCGAAACAGACTAAAATTGCAGATCAATTATATGCGCTAAAGATTACCAAAGAACTTGAAATCAATAATGAAGCATTAGAAAATAAATACGAGGAATTAAAGGCTGACCTACATAGAACCAACCTAGAAACCCTAGAGAATTGGGAAGATGAAAAGGCTAGATATGCGGCAGATGAATATATCTTTAAAGTACGTGACAGGGAAATTAAAATTAAGACCCATACAGAAACACTTTCTCACACCCAAGTACCAAAAGTAAGTTTGCCAAGGTATAAAGGCTGGGGCGATATCCTGAACTGGACTTTACGTGAAAATGTTCCTGGGAAGTTCCCTTACACAGCTGGTATCTATCCTTTTAAAAGAGAAGGAGAAGATCCTACTAGGATGTTTGCGGGTGAAGGTGGCCCAGAGAGAACCAACAAAAGGTTTCATTATGTAAGTTTTGGGATGCCTGCGAAAAGGCTTTCTACTGCATTTGATTCCGTAACTTTATACGGACAAGATCCAGATGAGAGACCTGATATTTATGGTAAAACTGGAAATGCAGGTGTATCTATTGCAACCCTAGATGATGCGAAAAAGTTATATGCTGGGTTTGATTTAAGTAATCCAAAGACTTCTGTCTCTATGACCATTAACGGGCCAGCAGCGATGCTCTTAGGTTTCTTTATGAATGCAGCGATAGACCAAAACTGTGAAAAATTTATCAAAGAGAATCGTTTAGAAAATAAAGTTGAAACAAGACTAAAAGAAAAATTTGATGATCGAGGTTTAGCAAGACCACAATACCAAGGTGATTTACCTAAAGGTAATAATGGGCTTGGGCTAATGCTTTTGGGGCTCACTGGAGATGAAATTTTAGAACCTTCTGATTATAATAGAATCAAAGAAGAAACACTTAAACAAGTACGTGGTACGGTGCAAGCCGATATCTTAAAAGAAGACCAAGCACAAAATACTTGTATCTTCTCTACAGAATTTGCCTTGAAATTGATGGGAGATGTCCAATATTATTTTATAGAAGAAGGGGTACGTAATTTCTATTCAGTTTCTATTTCTGGCTATCATATCGCAGAGGCTGGTGCCAACCCTATCACACAACTGGCATTTACGCTTGCCAATGGCTTTACGTATGTAGAATATTATTTGAGCAGAGGAATGGATATTAATAAATTCGCACCGAATTTATCTTTTTTCTTCTCCAATGGGATTGATGCTGAATATGCAGTTATTGGACGTGTGGCTAGAAGAATTTGGGCTAAAGCAATGAAGAATAAGTATGAGGCGAATGAACGTTCTCAAATGCTGAAGTATCACATCCAAACCAGTGGACGATCCCTGCATGCCCAAGAAATTGATTTTAATGACATTAGAACAACACTACAAGCGTTATATGCAATTTATGACAATTGCAACTCATTACATACCAATGCCTATGATGAGGCAATCACTACGCCTACAGAAGCAAGTGTGAGACGTGCCATGGCTATTCAATTAATCATAAATAAGGAGTTAGGTCTTGCGAAAAATGAAAACCCTATCCAAGGTAGCTTCATCATAGAGGAATTAACAGATTTGGTGGAAGAGGCAGTGTATGCGGAGTTTGATCGCTTGACAGAACGTGGAGGTGTGCTCGGAGCCATGGAAACCATGTATCAACGGGGTAAAATACAAGAAGAGAGTTTGTATTATGAAACCTTAAAGCATACAGGAGAATATCCTATCATAGGGGTGAATACTTTCCTCAGCAAAGATGGTTCTCCTACGGTGACTCCAGGAGAGGTCATCCGTTCTACAGAAGAAGAGAAAGAATATCAAATTAAATCACTACGTAATTATCAAGATGCTAACAAAGAAAAAGCAAAACAATCCATAAAAGATTTAAAAAATACCGCACTGAATAATGGGAATATTTTTGAATCTCTGATGACAGCAACAAAATATTGTTCTTTAGGAGAAATCACCACAAGTTTATATGAAATTGGTGGTAGATACAGAAGGAATATGTAAGGTTAAAAATAAATATACATGGGGACAAAGAGAATGATTTACTTCATTCTCTTTTTTATTGCAGATAAATCAAAAATAAAAACTCAACACAATTATTAATATTATATTCTTAAACCCAAGAACATATATAATGTGTATTTATTTTAAATTTAATTTAAATTAATAAAATTTATATGAAATAAACGTTGCATATTAAATAATTATACTATATTATCATAACGAAACCTTAAAAAACAATATTATGAAAAAAAATGTATTTATTAGTATTCACAACATTTTTACTATTTTCGTGTGAAAGCGACGATATATTAAATGAAAAAAATTCAAATGACGATATTTTAATAGAAGGAATATCAATTAAAGATAATAAACTTTCTTTCCCATCCGAAGATGCCTTTAATGTATATTATAATAATCTAAAAAGCATGAAAAACGAAAAGGTGGCAGATGAAATGTATGAAAAGTTTTATAGAAATGGCTTTTTCTCTGCGATTCCAATTGTGAATGATAAAACTATTAGTGTTTTAGAAAGCCACCAGATTCATCACAAAAACTTTAAGTTTAACCACAAAAGAGAAAACAAGAGTTATTTAAAAAATAATATTAATATAAATGATGATTATGACGACATTGAAGACCTACTAGGAGATGATGTCTTCATTAGTTTTCTAGATCAGAATGGTGAATTAATAGTTAATAATATCTTATATAAATATACAGACGTGGGTATTTTCAAAATAGAATATGAGAATAGTCAGAAATTAAATAATTTTTTAATTTCAAACAATTTATCCACGAATCTATTTGAAAAATCTTCAGAGGAAAATATAAAGCGCTTCATATTAAATAATAATCCATGCGGAGGAATGACTGAAATTTGGGATAAGGACTATAATATAAGTTTTGAATATTTTATTAGGGAAATTAAAAATTGCAACTTAAAAATCAACAATACTACACCAAATAATATAGTTAAAAATAACAATTTCGATTTAGGTGATATTGCTAGCAACCTTACATTATGTGAAGGAAGAAAACCCTGGTTTGGAAATTTATTAGGAGTTGTACGAGTTTGTATTGATAAATACGATAGTAAGCATAGAGTCAAAACAAAATATTATGATATAGACTTGTTACTT
Source organism: Flavobacteriaceae bacterium Ap0902 (assembly GCA_009835005.1). Lineage (GTDB taxonomy): Bacteria > Bacteroidota > Bacteroidia > Flavobacteriales > Weeksellaceae > Profundicola. The sequence continues at coordinate 192,259 of WTFG01000003.1, forward strand.
GCTTATGCTATGGGAGTCAAAGTTAAGCATCAGAAAAAAGGGTGGACTGGATTATGGAGAAAACAAACAACTTCATATGTCGCATTAGGGTTAAATTCACTAACATATAAGTTTAATTTAAATAGTTCTGCACAAGCTGTAGATAATATGGGAAATGTAGCTAATGCTCGATTTTACCTTTATAACAATAATTTGTATGAAACTACACAAGGATATTACAATGCTTCTCATATTGGAATAACCCCAATGCCAGACCTTCCATTTGCAAACAATTTCTTTGATGATATTGCTTTTGTTATTGAGGTTGGGAGGTTTAATGTAAAAATGGACTATACAGAAGAAGATTTAACAAATTTCTTTTACAATACTTTATATAACCAAGTAGACAGCGTATTAGGTGGGCTAAATAATTTAAACAATAAAAATAAAGGGGTTGTAATATTTAAAGGCGAAAATGCTACTGCCGTTCAAATATATGACTTTAGCAATATTTGCCAAAATTGTGACAAAAGAGAGGTGGTTATCGATTGGGGATTTTCTTCACCTGAATTTACCTATAGATTCGGAGTTGGTTCAAAACATGGTTGGTCTATTACATCCTGGAATTATAATTTTCGTAATCCTAATATTGTAGCTCTAAGTGCATATGGTATGGCGCAGAAAAATGGTATTTGACATGGCAATCAACTACAATTCGGCGAAGAATAGTTTCTTTTAAAATTAAGATTGGATATATAACCTTTGAAAGCAGGTGTATATATTTTAAATGCAACTGTAGATGGCAAAGTAATGTCTAGAAAGGTTATCAAAAATTAATTTAATCTTTCAAATAAACTTGCTTTAAAGGCTTACAGATTGTTTCTGTAAGTCTTTTTTGATTATAAGAAAATACTGCAGCTAGTGTTTTATAAATCAATGCTTAAAATCCATTGATATTTTTTACAATTAAGAATTACATCAAAATTGTTTGCTAATCTATAAATTTTATATAATTTTGTATTCACTTCTAATGCGGGAGTAGCTCAATTGGTAGAGCTTCAGCCTTCCAAGCTGATTGTTGCGAGTTCGAGTCTCGTCTCCCGCTCTATTTTTACCTCATATAGCCTTTTCTTTTCAACTTGTTGTTTCCAATAAATACATTTGATATTTAGACTTTAAATGTCATTAATTTATATTATAAAATAATGGTCTACTATTTGCATATATCGTATAATTAAATGAGAAGATTTTGTGCTATAAAATATAATATTGTTAAAATATTAAGGTTTAAGACACTTATTATAAATAAATTACATTAAATAAGGCGAAAAAACTAATATTAATCATTTTATAATTATAAAATCCGAAGTTAATTTGCATTAGAAATAATAAATAAAATATATATTATGAAATCAGTTAAATTATTAATTGTTATGTTATTGGTGAGTGTAGGAACACTTGCTTTTGGACAGAACACGATTTCTCTTCAAAGTGCAGACTTAAGAGTATCTGGTACTTCTACCCTGCATGATTGGGAGATGAAATCAAGTAAAGCTTCTGGATCGTTAAAAGGAAATGTTAGCTCTACGAGTGTGAGTTCTATTTCTGATATTAATGTTAAAATGCCCATCAAAACACTTAAAAGTGGGAAAAGTGGGATGGATAGTAAAGCTTATGATGCAATGAAAGCAGATAAGTTCAGCAATGCAACTTTTGAGTTGACATCTGCAAAAAAATCTGGTAACGGGTGGTTATTAAACGGTTACTTCACTTTGGCTGGCAAGAAAAAATCTGTGAGCTTAAAAGTATCTGAAACAACTAGTTCTGGTGTTGTTACCCTAAAAGGTAGTTATCCTTTTAAATTATCAGAGTATGGTGTTAAGCCGCCAACAGCGATGTTTGGAAGCATTAAAACAGGTAACGATGTGAAAATTTCTTTCACCGTTAAATTTAAATAATTAGGTATTTAAAAAAGAATAAAACATGAGAAAGATTATTATTTTAATGTCAGCTGCCATGCTATCTTATACAGGAGTTGCGCAAGAACGTACAGTAGGGTTTAGTGATGACGACTTCAGAAATTACAGAGCAGAGAGCATGGAAGGCTTGAATGTCTTTGAACCTGTCAAAGACACAACTTCTACACCTAATGATTTAAAAGTGAAAATTGGTGGTGCTTTCGCATTACAATTTCAGGCGGTAGATCATGAAAATAATGGCAATGTTCCATTATATGATATCGGAAATAATTTTAACCTAGCGACAGCAAACTTCGATTTAGATGTGAGATTGTATGATGGTATTAATTTGCACCTAAGAACTTACTTATCTTCTCGTCACCACCCAGAGCCATACGTAAAAGGTGGATACATCACAGTAGATAAATTAGATTTTATCCAAGAAGGCTTCTTGAAAAACATCATGGATTATACTACTTTGAAAATAGGACACATGGAAATTAACTATGGTGATGCTCACTTTAGAAGAAGTGATAACGCTATGGCATTATATAATCCATTTGTGGGTAATTATTTAATGGATTCTTTTACAACAGAGGTGGGTGCAGAAGCATACTTTCAAAAAGATGGATTCCTAGGTATGGTTGGTGTGACCAATGGACGTTTAAACCAAAATGCGAATACTGGAACAAGCCCGTCTGTGGTTGCTAAATTAGGATATGATAAACAAATTAACCCAGATTTAAGAGTAAGATTAACAGGTTCTGTTTATAACACCGCTCATACAGAAAGAGTTTATTTATATGCAGGTGACCGTGCAGGTGGTAGATATTACTATGTACTAGAAGGTGCTGATGCGACTTCTAAAGGTAACTTTAGATCTGGACGTGTAGATCCTGGTTATGATTCTAAATTAACTGCCTTTATGATAAACCCATTTGTGAAATATCAAGGCTTAGAGATTTTCGGCTTATATGAGAATACTTCTGGTGGAAATCGTGGTGTAGAAGAGCGTAGAGATTACAACCAATATGCTGCAGAGGTAATCTACAGATTTGGAACCAATGAGAAATTCTATGTAGGAGGTAGATACAATGCTGTAGATGGAGAAACCGCATTGAATGAGGATATTGATGTTAAGAGATTTAATGTAGGTGGTGGATGGTATATGACACCGAATATGATGATCAAAGCAGAATACGTGAATCAAAAACATGATGGATACAACCCAGATAGTATTTTTGCCGATGGTGAATTCGATGGTGTTGTAGCAGAAGCTGTTATTGCCTTCTAAGAATATCATTTGATATAATTGAATATAAAAAGGATGATCCGTGGATCATCCTTTTTATATAAAAGGAATAATTTTTGTAAATTTAGAATTATGAAATATTTATTTTTACTATTGATTCCATTTTTTGGTTTAGCACAAAATAAAATAGAGGTAAAAGGTAATACCAACGTGAGTAGTTTTAGCTGTGTGAACCTCAATCCAATTGTTACAAGCGCCAAGAGCAGTACGTCCTATAAGGAAGCACCCATATTAATACAGTTAAATGTAAAAGATTTTAAGTGTAATAATAAGAGAATGACCAAAGATTTTAGAAAGATGGTGGATATGGAAAACCATCCTTTAATCACCATTTCCAACCACCAGATTAGTCAAGTTAAACCTAATAACTTCGGTGCAGTTTCTAAAGTTGAAATTAAAGGAAATCAAAACAACTACAATATCAATTTGATTAAAGATAATCAATACTGGATTGCTAGAAGATCATTTAATTTAAGTGATTTTGATCTAGAGCTCCCTAAAGTTTTGGGTGGTTTAATCTATTTAAAAGACCAAGTAGAAGTTACAATTAACATTCAACATTAATTTTGTTTTTAGTCTCTCTCCAAATTGCCAGTTTTTTAGGAGGAGTTATATAGCAATAGACCATCCAGCAATTATAACTTGCTAGATATATCCAGTTTGTTAACCTAATTTTTTAATAACATTTGGTTATATTTGAATTTTACTCAAATTATGTTAACACCCCTTACTATTGCATTGTTAATTGGTGGTTACTTTGCACTCTTATTGATAATCTCCTACTTCACGAGCAAATCCACAGATAAGAATACCTTTTTCACAGGAAATCGGAAATCTCCTTGGATGGTCGTCTCTTATGGAATGATTGGTGCTGCGCTATCGGCAGTTACTTTTGTTTCTATACCTGGGAGCGTGGCGGTCAAAGGATTTTATGCGGCACAATTCTTTATGGGGAATATGGTTGGATATCTTTTTATAACCTTTGTCCTTATCCCCCTCTATTATAAATTGAACCTTGTTTCTATATATAGCTATTTAGAAAATCGCTTTGGTTGGTTTAGTTATAAAACTGGTTCCTTCTTCTTCATTGTATCACAATCTTTTGGTGCTGGACTAAGAATGCTCTTAGCCATAAAAATTTTGCAAGTACTTTTTGGATTAGACGATTCCCATATGTGGTGGTTGGCTGTTATATTTCTGATTCTCATATTCTTGTACACCTTTAAGGCTGGAATCAAAACAATTGTATGGACAGACATGCTACAAACCACTTTTCTCTTATTAGCTGCATTGGCTATTGTTTGGGTCATTTTTGGAAAGATGGAACTAGGTGTGCTAGAAATTATAGATTTAGGAAAACAAAAAGGGTATTGGAAATGGTTTGATTTTGACGTAAAATCTGGTACCTATTTCTGGAAGCAGTTCATAGCTGGTATGCTAATAGCTATGGCGATGATGGGATTGGATCAAAATATGATGCAGAAAAGTCTAACTTGCAAAAACGTTAGAGAGGCACAAAAAAATACTTTTGTATTTAGTTTTTCTGTAGCCATTGCACAAATATTGTTTCTTTTCTTGGGGATGATGCTTTTCCTTTTTGCAGATGTCCACAGCATAGATCTACCTACCAAAACATTTACACAAGATGGAGAAGTGGTAACAGCCATTGCTACAGATAAGGTTTTGCCCTTTTTAACTTTAAATTATTTCGGGATTTTTGCCTCTGTGATGTTTGTTTTAGGAACGGCAGCCGCAGCCTTTTCTAGTGTTGATTCTGCTTTGACTGCACTCACGACTTCTTTCGCTTATGATTTTCTAGGAATAGAAAAACGTAAAAACCCTAAAACTTTAAAGACAATTACCCATATTGGGTTTAGTGTATTAATGCTCATTATCATTCTGATATTTTCTAGATCTGGAAACAATGTTTTTGATTTAATCTTTGGACTTGCTGGCTATACTTATGCACCCCTTTTAGGATTATTCTTAATCGGTATTTTCACTAAAATAAAATTAAATGACAAGACGGTTCCTATCGCCGCACTAGCAACCCCTGTGATAGCATATTTCTTGAATGAATTTTTGCTAAATAATTATGGTTTTAATATTGGTTTTCTAACGATATTCACGGGTGCCAGTATTACCATCATCCTATTATTACTATTTAGTTTAATCCCGTCTAAAAAATAAAATGATGAATAAAATTGCCGTTTTAGGTACAGGCAACATGGGCAAAGCAATTATAAAAGGGCTACTGCAGAACAAGGTCTACCCACCAAGTGAAATCTACGCCACGCGCAGGAATTTAAATCAAATCCAAGATTTAAAATCCTTAGGTATCCACACAAGTACAGATAATAGGAAAGTGGTAAGTGATTCCAAATGGATTATTATAGCAGTAAAACCGCATATTGCAAGTACCTTGTTGGAAGAAATTAAATCAGATATAACTAGCAATCATGTTATTATCTCTATTGTAACAGGTTTTTCTATTGCATCTATTCGTGATATTATTGGTATAAATGCCTCCATATACCGTGCTATGCCCAATACCGCTACCAGCATACAAGAAGGTATTACATGTATTGCAGGCGAAAGAAGTAACCCAGAGATATTGGGAAAAGTACAAGAAATATTTCAGCAATTGGGTGAAACCATTTTGATTGAAGAAAAATTGATGGATGCTGCTACGGTAATTGGGGCATGTGGAGTGGCTTATGCGTTGAGGTTTATGCGTGCCATGATGCAGGGTGCTATAGAAATAGGATTTGACGCCGAGACTGCATCTAATATTGTGTCTCAAATGGTCAAAGGATCTGCCACCATGCTCATAGAAAATGGACTACATCCAGAACAAGAGATAGACAAAGTTACCACCCCAATGGGTTGTACTATCGCAGGGCTTAATGAAATGGAACACCGTGGATTTAGTGCTGCATTGATCAAAGGAATTAAAACATCTTATCACAAAATAGAGAAATAGATGGAAAAGAAAATCAAACTAATCTGGGATTTTAGAAATAGAGATGTAGAACATTTTGCGGAACACCATGCAAAGCACCTCAAAGAATTTCTGGAAAAAGAAAACTATGAATTTGTACATACAGGGATAGAGCTAATCCATGAACATCATGCGATAGCATATATGGTGGTAGATGAAAAAGATATGCTTAGATTTAGAGATGCCTTAAAACCGCACCGAGCAGCGTATTACAAAGCATAAAAATTAATCCCTCATTAACCACAAAAGCAATGAGGGATTTATTATGTGAAATCTTTTAAGCTTCTGCTTTCGGCAAAAAAACCTCTGCCATCATACATCTTGCACTACCCCCTCCTAATGTTTCTATGGTTGGAATAGAAACCGCTATGATTTCGTTATAACTTTCTATCCTTTTGATCTGCTCTGCTGTTAGAGAATCATAGGCGCTTTGAGACATAACCAAAAAGTTCTTCTCACCATTACTTACTTGCAGCATATTGCCAGCGAAATGATTCATTTGTTCTTCTGTAATCTCGATGATTTCTTTCCCAGAATTTACAATGGTTTCCGTCACGAATTTTCTTTCGTCTACATCATCTATTGTATCTAGACAGATCACCACATATTGATCTGCAACACACATCATCACATTGGTATGATATATAGGAAGACGCTGCCCCTCTACAGATTGATTAGCTGTAAAGACAATAGGGGTGTAACCAAAATCATCTGCAAATTCTATTAATAGATTCTCATCCGTCCTATCGGAAAGAGCTGCATAAGCCAATCTATTTTCTCTATCCAAAATAATGCTTCCTGTACCTTCCAGAAATAATTCCTCTTCCTCTGCCCCAGAATAATCTATGGTTTCTATAATTTTAAAACCATTTTCTTCTAATATATCCAATACGTCTTCCCTTCTTTCTGCACGTCTATTTTCTGCATACATGGGGTATAAACCTATTCTACCATCTTGGTGCATAGAAATCCAATTATTTGGAAAAATAGAATCAGGTGTTCTTGGCTTTAGTGTGTCCTTCACGGTAATCACCTTGACACCTTTATCACGCAATTGATCCACCATAGCATTAAATTCCTTTAATGCTTTTTTTTGAATCTCACCTTCTCCAGATGTAGGCTCATGTTGGAAAAAATTATTTTCGGCTGTTTCTGCATTAAAATAAAATGCCACAGGCTCAATCATTAGAATAGTATCTGTAGTCTGTTTTTTCATACTGCGAAAATACATGAATTTTTCAAATCAAAACATTTAAATTTTTATTAAAGTTTAAACAATATCATAGAACTTTCCGGGCAACGGCTCTACCAAATTCTTGAGTTCCAAGTCTAATAAAATTGGCATTAATTGATAAGAAGCCATACCAGATTCTATCGCCAAAAAATCTATGTGCTTTTTCCCGTGACTTCTCAATAAATTATAGACTTTTTGTTCTATGGCTGTAAGGTCTACAAATAATTCTTTTTGCAAACTTTTCCTTTCTTTTTTGGGTGCAATATTCAGATATTTTAATAGATCATTGGCCTCTGTCAATAGAAATGCTTTGTGATTTTTAATCAAATAATGACAACCCATAGAAGTTACATCCGTCACTCTTCCAGGCACAGCGAATACATCTCTGTTGTAATTATTGGCATGGGTAGCCGTGCTCATTGCCCCACCTGCAATAGCAGATTCCACCACAATCGTAGCATGACAAAGACCTGCTATAATTCTATTTCTTCTTAAAAAATTCACAGCCTCTGGCATGTGAAAACTAGAAAATTCTGTGAACAAACCACCTTTTTCCTGCATTTCAATGCCAATTTTTTCATTGGATTTTGGGTATATTTGATTCAAACCATGAGCTAAAACACCAATGGTTTGTAAATCATTCTCTATAGCGGCTTTATGCGCTTCTGCATCCACACCCAATGCTAATCCGCTCACGATAGTGATAGGCTGATTACGCAAATCTTTGATTAATTCATGAACAAACTCCTTTCCCCTAGCAGTCATCTTGCGTGTACCCACCACCGCGACAAATTTCCCATGCTCTAAATTTATGTTCCCTTTTTGGAAAACCACAGGTGGAGCATCCACACACTCCTGTAACATTTTAGGATATGTCACATCTCCCCAAGTAGAAATTTTAATAGCATATTTATTACTGATCTCTAGTTCTCTCTCTACCAGATTCCAAATTTCTGCTGATCCAATTTGTTCTGCAATTCCTAAATTTAGGCCAACTATACTGTTCTTGCCTTTATTTGATAGTTTCCAAATTTCCTCTGCAGAATCAAAGTTTTGCAATAATTTTTTCACAGATTTACTTCCCAAACCTTTCACATAAGATAAGGCCATGATATATTTACTTTCTGCAGTCATACAATAGAATTTCTAATAAGTGCCTAAAGATATCCTTTAAATCTGTAAAAAATTAGATATTTTCAGTATAAATCATCTAATCATAGATTTAAACATGAGAGTTATTAACAAAACAGTATCTTTGTTAATATCTTAAAACATTTTTTATGATATAATAATCAAGATAATTGGTTAAATTTGTCTTTATGAATGTGGAGAAAAATATTATAGATTTACTATATAAGTACGACTGTGTAATCATCCCAGAGTTTGGTGGATTTTTGGCTCATAGAAAAAGTGCTGTTTTTCACCCGATGGATTATACTTTTGATCCTCCTAGAAAAGTAATAGGTTTTAATAGCGATTTAATTCATTCGGACGGATTATTAGCGCATGAAATTGCCAAAAAGAATAACCTTTCTTATACGGAAGCTCTAGAAACCATCCATGAAATGGTTAAATCCTGGAAGGAAACTATGGATGCTGGTAAAACTTTAGAAATAGATTCTTTAGGTTCTTTTAAAATCATAGATTCTAAATTAGAATTCTCACCTAACAAGGACCTAAATTTTTCTTTTGATAGTTTTGGAATGTATCCAGTTCAAGGTCAATATATCTTGCGTGAAACCAAAGCAGAAACTACAGAAACCAGACAAACAGGTGGTTGGCTATCCTACGCCGCTGCCATAGGATTTGCGGTTATGGCTGGTACTGCTGCATTCTTTGCGAACGACAATTTGATTCAACCCCAATTGAGCAGTGTACTACCCCTATTGGATAATCAAATAACGATTAATAGAACGATAGAAAAGCCCGTAGCTCCTGTAATTAATTTACAGATGGATGACGATAAAGAAACTAACACCTTGGAGTCTTCTACCATAAACAATGCTCCGCTAGAGAAACCTAGCATCAATACCGAAGAAGCATCATTGGATTTATCTGTTAAAACATACCAAGTAATTGGGGGTTCTTTCAAGGTTTATTCTAAAGCGATGGAGCATCAGGCATATTTAAAGAAAAAAGGATATGAGCGTGCAGTCATTGTTGGCAAAGTGGGAAACTTCTATATGGTAGCGTTTGATACTTTTAATAATCTAGAAGATGCTGCTGAATACAAAAGAGAATTAGAGAAAAAAGGATTTGACGTTTTTATGCGACCATAAACTTTTATATTAGATAAAATTTTAGACCTTTGTGAACCTAAATCACAAAGGTCTTTTTTTATGGATAAAGTTAAAACACCCAATGATTCACTCACAATTATGACGAATATTGTGTTGCCTAATGAAACCAATTATTTGAATAATTTATTTGGCGGTGAATTACTCTCTAGGATGGACAAAGCATGTTCTATTTCTGCTAGAAGGCATGCACACACCCATAGAGTGGTTACAGCGTCTGTGAATCAAGTGAGTTTTGAAGTTCCTATTCCCGTAGGTAGTATCGTGAAGATAGAAGCTAAAGTGACCAGAGCTTTCAATTCTTCTATGGAGATAATTTCTGACGTTTGGTTAGAGGATCCTTCTACAGGACAAATCATTAAGACCAATCAAGGAATTTATACTTTTGTCGCGGTAGATGCGAATAACAAGCCTATACCAATTCCTAAAATTGTCCCTCAATCACAGGAAGAAAAAGATAGATATGATGCGGCTCTTAGAAGAAAGCAATTAAGCCTAGTCATTGCTAAGAGAATGGATCCACAAGATGCCACAGAATTAAAAGCACTATTTGCACAGAAAGAAGAGGGCAGCAACTAAATTTATCTTTTAGATTCAAAAAAACTTTGTATTAATGCAGTAGACCTTTCCGCCATAAGCCCAAACGCTACTTTGGTTTTAGGATGGAGGGGTGTATTAAACTTTCGATATCCACGGTGGGTATCCTCTGCCGCAAATATGACTCTGCTAATTTGAGACCAATACAAGGCTCCTGCACACATGTTACAGGGTTCTAAGGTCACATAGAGTGTACAATCCCTTAAATATTTACCTCCCAGAAAAGAGGAGGCAGAAGTTATGGCTTGCATTTCTGCATGTGCCGTTACATCGGTAAGGGTTTGTGTCAAATTATGAGATCTTGCAATGACTTTATTGTTAGTAACTATAACGGCTCCCACAGGAATCTCATCTCGCTCAAAGGCTGCCTCTGCTTCTTGAAAAGCCAAGTTCATGAAATATTGGTCTGAATATAATTCCATAAGGTTATGATTTATAAAAATGATTGGGAAAAGCCTCTTTTGGATCTTGATTAAATACATTCAGCATGATTTGAGAACGTATAAACCCCATACCATACATTTCAAATTGAATAAAAGTGGTGATACATGATAAAATTCCAACCTTTAAAGATTTATTCTGTATGGCTGCTACCACAAAAATAAATGCAAAATAAACCCCGAATAGTGCTACAAATTGCCATAACCCGAAAAAGGATAAAACTATAGCAACGGCCAATCCCAAAATAAAAATTGTAGGGAACCAAAAAGTAATAGAATTGTATGCTGGATGTCTTTGATTTAAAATAGGTCTTGCGATACCAAAAGCTTTCACTTGTCTACCGAATTGCTTGAGTGTAGCCCTGCGTTTATGATATACATACGCTTTCGGAAACCATCTACTCTTAAAACCTTTTTCCCAAAGTGTCAATGTTAAATCTGGATCCTCTCCCACTCTTAAATCACTAAAACCGCCAGTGGCTTCAAAGGCCTCACGCGACATGCCCATATTAAAACTTCTGGGTTGAAATTTATCTACCTTTTGTTTTCCTCCTCTAATCCCACCAGTTGTGAGAAAAGAAGTCATAGAGAAGTTAATTGCTTTTTGCAAAGCAGAAAAATCTTGATGAGATGCATCTGATCCTCCAAAAAAATCTACATAATTATTTTCTAATTCTTTTAGAACCTCCGCTATATAATGCGGTGGAACAATCGTATCAGAATCTAAAAAGATGAAATAATCTCCGCTCGCTTTTTGCATTCCATAGTTTCGGGACAGCCCAGGGCCAGAATTTAGCTTTTTATAATAAAAAATAGCTAATTTATCGCTAAACAAATCCACCACTGGTTTCAGGTCTACTGTAGAACCATCATCTACTATGACAACTTCAAAATTGCGGTTAGATTGTTGCGTCAAAGATGTCAGCAAGTCTTTAAGTTCTTCTTCTCGCTGATAAACCGCAATGATAATGGATGCATTCAAGGGGGATAGATTTAATTTAAATATACCAAAATTTAATTAAGAACGTTTTCCGTCCCCAGCATTATAAATCTCATATTTAAGGAATTCTGTTTCTAATTGCCCATTATATAAATCTATCACTTTGTCTGGACGTAAACCCACGTCATGAATGGCATTTCTATCAGAGGTGATAAACCACGCTATGGTATGTGGATAATTTTGTTTTAGCGTATCTCCAATTTTCTTGTAAAACGCATCACTTGTGATCTCCATACGTTCATCATACGGTGGGTTGAAGATGACAAGCAATGGGGATTCTTCTTTTTTTGTCTGAAAAAAATTCACTTGTTTTACTTCTATAAATTCTTCTAAATCTGCTGCTTCTATATTATCCCAAGCGATATCTATAATATGCTGATTAATGTCGTATCCCGTAATTTTGCCATGAAAATCCCGAACGCGATCCAACCTAGTTTGTCTAATTTTATTCCATAGATCTACATCAAAGTCTGGCCAGTTCATAAAACTAAAAGATTTTCTATGTAATTGTGCTGGAATATTCAAGGCCATCATCGCAGCTTCTATTAACAGTGTACCAGAACCACACATGGGATCCAATAAATTCCCCTTGCCATCCCATCCAGCAATCTTCAATAAACCTGCAGCCATCACCTCATTCATAGGTGCTTCTCCTGTGGCTTGTCTATAGCCCCTTTTAAACAATGGTTCCCCACTACTATCTAGCGATAGCGTCACAGTATTATGCGTAATATGTAGGTTGACTACGATATCTGGATTATACTTTTCAACATCAGGTCGTTTACCTGTTTTCTCCATAAATCTATCTGCAATTGCATCTTTTACGCGCAAGGCAGTAAAATGAGAGTGTTTAAAAGATGGAGAATTTACTGTAGCTGATATTTTAAAAGTAGAAGTTTGTTTGATATGCTTTTCCCATTCATAGGCTTTACAAATATCATAAAGTTCTTGTTCATTCTTTGCTTTAAATCTAGCAATAGGTTTCATAATTCTAATAGCCGTACGTAGGCTATAATTTGCTTTATACAAAAAACCATCATCCCCTTCAAATTCTACCAAACGATTTTTAATTTTAACATTAGCACCACCTAATTGCTGTATTTCTTTGGCAAGAATCTCCTCAAACCCATAAAAGGTTTTAGCTTGCATGATATAATTTTCCAAAATAAATTCTTTGCCACAAAGATATTATTCCCTAAGTGATTTAGCTCAATTTTTTGAATGTAAAATATTTATTAGCCTATATTATAAACTATGAGATATTAATAACAACATTTGGAAATTATTAATTAGTTGATTATAAAATGTTTAACAATTATTTAATGTTTTATAATATACATTTAATTTATTATTTGTTAAAATTAATATTAAATTTGTGGAGCCTAAAAAAGCGTAAATAATGAATTCTAGACTGCAATTCCATCCGAAACAGTATTTCTTTATCCTTGGTTCTATTATTTTGAGTATTGTAGGTTTATATTATGGGAGTGGGTTTTTGGTGCCTTTTTCATTTTCTATCTTGCTATCTTTTATCCTCATGCAACCTCTGCGTTGGTTAGAGAAAAAGAAAATACCTACTCCAGTAGCCATAATTGGGATATTTTTAGCTGTTATTGGGATTATATTTGGGATTACGTATTTCTTCTCCTCACAAATTGCCACATTAATTACAGACTTTAATAATTTTAGAGATGAATTTGCATCCCTGTTAGATTCCGGAATCAACCAATATAACCAGACTTTTGATTTCTTGCCCCCCATAGACAAAGAATTGGTTACGTCAAGAGTTACAAATTATTTCGAAAATTCTGGTAGCAGCATATTGAGTACAACCTTCAGCCAAACCTCATCATTCTTCGCCAGTGCGTTTTTGGTACCAGTCTATGTATTTTTATTATTATTATATAGAAAAGGAATCAAAAAAGGAATTACTTTTTTCTTTAGACCAGAGAAACGTGAGAGTGTAGAGCAAATATTGAATGAGGTACAAAGTGTTGGGAAAAGTTATATCATAGGATTATTTACCGTTATGTTAATTTTGGCAGTAATTAATAGCATCGCTTTATTAATAATTGGCGTAGATTATGCCATCATGTTTGGATGTTTAGCTGCGTTGCTCATTATCATTCCTTATATTGGTACCTATCTTGGTGCTGCAATGCCCATTCTGTATGCGTTAGTTACCATTGATGCCACACATGCATTATTCGTTTTAATAGCATTTGTAGTAATTCAGGCCTTAGAAGGTAATATATTAACGCCAAAAATCGTTGGGAGTAACACCAGCGTAAATCCACTAACTGCATTTATTGCGTTAATTGTAGGAGGTTATGTTTGGGGGATTTCTGGGATGATTCTATCTATTCCATTTGTAGCCATGTTAAAGAAAGTATTCCGTCATGTTTCTGGTTTACAACCATTATCACTATTAATGGGAGAGGAATTATATGAAAAAGATATCCATCTGCCCGCAGATCAGGATCAGATAGAGATACCAGAAGAATACAAGGCAGATGATGAGGATAAAAGTAAAAAATCCAGCAAAATTTCTAGGGTTTTACATAAATTATTTTTTGATAATAAGAAGTCCAAAGATTCAGATATCTAAGATCATTCTGGCAACTAAGAAATAAATAGAAATTCCCAATACATCATTACTGGTAGTGATAAATGGTCCCGTGGCAATCGCAGGATTAATTCCTCTTTTTTCTAAAATCAAAGGAATTAAAGTACCAATGATAGCCGCAACCAACACCACAGAAAATAGCGAAATAGAAATCGTGAGTCCTGCCCATAAATCACCGTATAGAATATAACTAAACCCAAAAAGAATAACAGAAAGCGCTACCCCACTTATGATTCCCATAGAGATTTCTCTTAACAAATTACTCCACATACTACCCCTCATATTCCCCATGGCAAGCGCCTGTACTACGATGGCAGAAGATTGAACCCCCATGTTCCCAGCCGTAGCAGCTATCAAGGGAATAAAGAGAATAAGCATAGGGATTTTGTTCATCGCCGTCAAATTCCCATCTAGGATTCTAGAACTAATCAAACTCCCTACTACACCAATCAGTAGCCATGGCAAGCGTGCTTTGGTTAAATCCCAAATGCTATCATGCATGTCTACATCCTCTGAGATACCAGAGGCTAATTGATAATCTTTCTCTGCCTCATCCCTAATGAAATCCAAGACATCATCCATCGTGATATGCCCTACTAAAGTTCCTCTTTCATCTAGAACAGGCATTTCAAACCTATCATATTTCTGGATATCATTCGCCACATCCTCTGCAGTATCATTAATAGCTACATAATGAAACTTGGGATTAAACACATCTGCAATTTGCGTTCTAGAGGACGTAGTCAAAAGGCTTTTAAGACTTAAAGTCCCAAGCAATTTATCATGATCATCTACCACATAAATAGAATACACTTCTTCCATATCCTCTGCCTGTTTACGCATTTCCTTCACTGCACGTATCACAGACCAATTGGCATTGACTTTCACCAACTCTTTACCCATTAGCCCACCAGCGGTGTCCTCATCATAACGCAAAAGATCTACAATATCCTTGGCATGTTCCTCATCCAGGATTTCGCTAATTACCTCTTGCTTCTTGTCCTCTTCTAATTCTGAAAGTACATCTGCTGCATCATCAGATTCCAACTCATCTATGACTTCCTCTGCAATCTGTTTAGATGATAAGTTTTGAAGCAACTTCCTACGGTCTTCCTCTTCTAATTCCAAAAGTACTGCAGCAGAATCCTCATTATCTAGCACAGATAAAATAAAAAGTTGGTCTTCTAAATATATTTCATCAAAAAGTTCTGCAATATCTGCATTATGCAAATGTTCCAGAATTTCTAATGTCATCTTTGGGTTACGTTCCTCTAACGGAACTTCTAACTCTCTTAATACCTTATCTATACTCCAATCACTCATCCCGCCATGATTTTAGTTAGTGCTATAAAATCTTTTACTGTTAATTGCTCTGCCCGTAGATTAAACACAGCATCCTCTTTATGGACCTCTGGAATACCAAGACTCTTCAAAGCATTGCGCAGCGTTTTTCTTCTTTGGCTAAATCCAGCTTTCACCACTTGTTTGAATTTCTTATCCTCTACGCCGTCTAATGTTGTGCGTTTTCTAATCAATCTAATCACTCCAGATTTAACCCTAGGTGGTGGATTAAACACCTTTTCATTCACCGTGAATAAATATTCTACATCATAATAGGCTTGGACCAAAACCGATAAAATCCCATACGTCTTATTTCCAGAAGCAGAAGCAATACGTTCTGCCACCTCCCTTTGGAACATGCCTACAACCTCTGGCACCATTTCCTTCTCATCCAAAACTTTAAAGAGAATTTGAGAAGAAATATTATAAGGGAAATTTCCAATAATGGCAATAGGTCTATCAAACTTATCTAGAAAACTCATATTCAAAAAGTTTTCTGAATAGATTGGCAGATTTTGTTTAATCCCATTGTATTTTTCATTCAAAAAATCAACAGACTCCGTATCAATTTCTACAGCAGTCACTTTCTTGCCATCATGGATTAGAAAATCTGTCAAAACTCCCATTCCAGGACCTATTTCTAAGACTTCCTCATAACCCTCCCACGTAAGAGATTCCGTGATCTTTTGTGCTATGTTTAAATCGGTTAAAAAATGTTGACCTAGGTGCTTTTTTGCTTTTACAGACATGCTACAAAGTTCGTTAAAAATTATTTAAAAATGAGGTATTAAAAAGCCAGAAGTTTCAAGATAACATCTGGCGTTTAGTATCTCAATAAAATAGAAACAAAATTTTACTTTTTATATAATTCTACTGTGATTTTCCCATCTTCTGTAATCGCCCCACGGAACATCCCTTGCGTATTGAAATCCATCGATACATTGCCGTTTTTATCCAATGCAATCATACCTCCATTTCCACCTAGTTTCTCTATATGATTAAGCACTTCTTTTACACTTCTGCTAACGGATTGTTTGCCATACATCATGCGAGCCGCCACATCATAGGCCGCCACACTTCTTATATAATATTCTCCCCAACCTGTACTAGAAACACCAACTTCCCCGTTGACATAAGTTCCTGCGCCAATAATAGGTGAATCCCCGATTCTAGCCCATCTCTTGTTGCTCATACCCCCCGTAGAAGTACCAGCCGATAAATTTCCTTCCTGGTCTAAAGCCACAGCACCCACAGTTCCGAATTTCCAATCTGGATAATCTAAATCAATCGAACCTACCTTTTTCTCTTCTTTCTCTACAATCGATTGCAGTTGTTTAAATCTCCTTTCTGTCCAGAAATATACAGGACTCACCATCTCTAATCCCTGTTCTTTGGCAAATAATTCTGCCCCTTCCCTACTCAATAACACATGTGGGGAGTTATCCATCACCGCTCTCGCCGCTAATATGGGATTTTTCACATTCGTAACCCCTGCCACAGCACCCGCATTTTCTGTTTTCCCATACATAATAGAAGCATCTAGTTCATTGCGCCCATCATGGGTAAACACAGCACCTTTCCCAGCGTTAAATAACGGGGAATTCTCTAAAACCATAATCGCAGATTGCACCGCCTCCAAACTATTTTCACCAGCCTGTATCTCTGCATATCCCGCTTTTAGCGCCTCTTCTAATTTCGCTTTATAGGCTACTTCTTCCTCCGCACTTACATTTTCTTGGTTGATAGTTCCAGCACCCCCGTGAATAACCAACACATATTTCTCTTGCGCATTTAACCAACCAGCAACCACAAATAATAATAAAACTAAATATTTCATATCCCATAATTTGAAGCTCAATATAGCACAATTTGACTAAAACATGGCCGATTTAATTCATTTATTTGGAGCCACTTCCCGCTTTACATTCCTATCTTTTCCCTATATGGCTTATAAAATTTTGCGAAGAATGAGCTTCCGCTGGTCGCTATTCCCTGCCGCATTTTATCAGCGCCCTATAGAAAAAAGGATATCCATTACAATCGGGGCTATTAAAATAATTAAAGCTTTGTATATTTATATCATCATCAAGTGAGAAATATGAATAAATATATTTTAATAATCACTTGGAGTAGTATTTTTTTAGAAATACTACTTTTTGGAGCAATATTTATGGAACAAAAAAAGAAAATGTACCTTTTCATTTTAGGTGTTCTTTTCCATTTTTTAATATTCTTTTTTTTAGGATTGTTTAGTTTCTTTTTAGTTATGACCGCTGGTTTAGCTCTCTATTTATTACCAACAACATTAAAAATTTTTAAAAATGAATATATATATAGAAAATCAAAGATTTAGTCAATACTGGCTTTGGCTTATACTAATTATAATTTTTTCAGGCATACTTTATGATGGAACTCAACATTTTACAAATTATCCATCAACATCAGCAATTATAGGATTATGTATCACTTTCTTAATCATACTTTTTTTTATTATTCTCAAATTGAGAGTAGTAATATCTGAAGATGGGATAGCATATTCTTTTTTTCCAATAATTAAAGAAAAACATTTAAGTTGGGATAAAATTAATACTATTGCATTGATTGAATATAATCCTATTAGAGAATTTGGAGGTTGGGGATTTAGATACAACCCAAGTAAAAATATAAAAGCCTATAATACAGGTGGAAATGTTGGATTGTTAATAAATAAAAACTTACTAATCGGCTTGAAAAAACCAACTAAATTTCAACTCTTCTTGAGTGAAAATATTACCATTAGAAATAAAATAGTTATTAAAAAATAAAAACGTCATACAACAAGGGTAGCTGATGCACAACTCCCTTTTTCATAAGCAAATTGCATTTTTCTATAAAACTAACCTTTTTTAAAGCTTTCTAAGCGATTTTATTCTTTGCGCTTTCCATAAAGTAGGGAAGTTTTGAAGTAAATGGCATGACTTAAAATGTTTGATTTTGCGCCTATTAACCGAGTTAAATAAAAATTATCCTTTAGAACTAAGCTATCTAGGCTTAAACTGTAAAATAATTTCGGCGTGAATTCTTTATTTCCTTGCTCACTTAAAATTACTGAATTTCAATATTTTATGCAATGACTTTGATTTTATTTCTTTACTTTTGGTTTGAGTTACAGAATAGTTGTGCAACGGGTACGAAGTATATAGCTCATAGCTAGTTAGTTGATTTCCTTAAAATTAAGGCATATTTAAAAAGTCCTCAAATTTTCATATTTGACGATTTTCAATAAAAAAGATAAATAGTAAAATTTAAAAATCTAACTTGTGCTTAATCCTAAGATAATATCTAATTTATACGATACCTGCCATATACAAGATCGTTAGCTTGAATGCAGGAGCAAGTTTGCGAAATGAAAAATGAGCTGGAAATTTTATATCTTTATTAATTGAAATATTTCACCCATGGAACTAAAAGATATTTTTGATAACAATAAAAAATGGATCGCAACTAAGCTGGAAGAGAATCCAGACTATTTTGAGGAATTAAATAAAGGGCAGACCCCAGAAATTCTCTACATTGGTTGTTCGGATTCCAGAGTTACCGCAGAGGATATTATGGGATTAAAACCAGGTGAGTTATTTGTGCATAGAAATATAGCTAATATTGTTAACGCTATAGACATGAATGCCCAAAGTGTAATCAACTATGCTGTTTCTAAATTAAAAGTTAAACATATCATTGTATGTGGGCATTACGCTTGTGGTGGAGTAAAAGCTGCCATGGTAGCAAAAGATTTGGGCATCCTAAACCCATGGCTAAGAAATATACGCGATGTGTATCGCCATTATAATGATGAACTCAATAGCATTGAGGATGAACAGAAACGCTATGATAGGTTAGTAGAGTTAAACGTGAAAGAGCAAGCCATTAATGTGGTGAAAATGGCTGCTGTGCAGAAAGCCATGCGCGGTAGAGGGATGCAGGTTCATGGTTGGGTATTTGATATGAAAAATGGAAATTTAATTGATTTAAAAATTGATTTTAATGCAATTTTAGAAGAAATTATGGAAATTTATAGATTAGAAGAGTAACATGACTACACTTTTTCAAGATTAATAAGCTAATTCCTTTTTAATAATCTATGATACTGCGCTATGAAATTTGGGAAGATTGATGTTTTAAACGGAATAGATTTTTCATTACCACCAGATCATCCAGAAACTGCAAACATTTTAAAACAAAATGCGTCTGGTGATTCGTTACCAGATGTTTACGTGGGATGTGCGAAATGGAATAAACAAGATTTAAAAAATTTCTATCCCAGAGGAACCAAAGATGAATTGGCCTATTATGCAACACAATTTAATGCGATAGAAATGAATGCTGGTTTCTATAGAATATTCCCCAAAGAACAATTTGAGAAATGGGCATATAAAGTTACGCCTGGATTTAAGTTTTTTCCTAAAATTTACCAAGGAATTAGCCATTGGAAACGATTACAAAATGCAGAAAACTATGTAGAAGAAAATATAAATGCAATCTTGAGGCTAGAAGCGCATTTGGGAATGCCCTTTATCCAAATGCATCAAAATTTTAGTCCGAAACCAGAAAATGTAGAAACGCTAGAAAACTTCATTCAAAATGTATGGCCCGCGAAATTCCCCCTCGCTTTTGAATTACGCCATGAGGATTGGTTTAATAATCCACCACTAACAGATGAGGTATTTAATTTATTTGAGAAGAATCAAATTACCAACATTATCACAGATACAGCAGGCAGAAGGGATATGTTGCACATGAGATTGACCACACGCGCAGCTTTCATTAGGTACGTTGGCTCAAACGATAAAATCTTAGATTATAAGCGTGCAGAAAAATGGACACAACGTATCAAACAATGGAGTGATTTAGGTATTCAAAAAGTATTTTTCTTTGTGCATCAACATAAAGAAGAAGAAAGTGTAGCTATAGCCAAATTCTTTATAGAAAAATTAAATGACGTATTAGGAACAGAATTAAAAGTTCCTTTATTGAAAGAGGATACTCCTAAACTAGATTTATAAACGGTAGATAAATTATGGAATCCATTTTTTGTCAAAATTAGGTTTACGTTTTTCTAGGAAAGCATCTCTACCTTCTTTAGCTTCATCTGTCATATAAGCCAAACGCGTAGCCTCTCCAGCAAAGACCTGCTGTCCAACCATTCCATCATCTGTTAAATTCATCGCGAACTTCAACATTTTAATAGATATTGGGGATTTGGCTAAAATCTCCTGTGCCCACTCATAAGCTGTTTTTTCTAAATCATTATGAGGAACTACCGCATTCACCATTCCCATATCATAAGCCTCTTGGGCAGAATAATTTCTACCTAGAAAAAATATTTCTCTTGCTCTTTTTTGCCCTACCATTTTAGCTAAATAGGCAGATCCATATCCACCATCAAAACTGGTAACATCAGCATCGGTTTGTTTAAATATAGCATGCTCCTTACTTGCTAGCGTCATATCACATACCACATGCAAACTATGTCCTCCACCTACAGCCCAACCATTCACTACAGCAATAACAGCTTTGGGCATAAACCGAATCATACGCTGCACCTCTAGTATATTTAATCTGTGGTATCCATCATCCCCTACATATCCTTCTTTGCCCCTAGCCGTTTGATCTCCTCCACTACAAAAAGAATATACACCATCTTTAGAAGATGGTCCTTCTGAGCTTAACAGGACAACCCCTATAGATGTATCCTCATGGGCATCATAAAAAGCTTTAATAAGTTCTGACGTTGTTTTAGGACGAAAAGCATTTCTAACATCTGGTCTATTAAATGCAATTCTAGCAACACCGTTATATTTTCTATATGTAATATCCGTAAAGTCAAACCCCTCTACATCTTTCCAATTAATCTCACTCATACATACATAATTAATTTATTAATCTAATTTACTTAATTTCTGATTTAAATGAAACAATTTAGTCAATTCATTTAGGGTTGTCCAAAAAAAAACCATTCATTTTTTTGAATGGTTTTCTTATATCTATTAAAAACTTAAATTATTCTGCGCTTGGCTCTACAGACACAAAGGATCTGTTTTCCGCTTTCTTACGAAATACAACCTTTCCATCTACTAATGCAAATAAAGTGTGATCTTTACCAATCCCTACGTTATCACCAGGGTGGTGTTTTGTACCCCTTTGTCTAACGATGATATTACCCGCTTTGCAGCTTTGTCCTCCAAATATTTTTACTCCTAAACGTTTTGATATAGAATCACGACCGTTTTTGGAACTACCGACTCCTTTCTTATGTGCCATGGTTTAAAATTTTTACTTTAAATTAATTATTTTTTGCCTCCGTCTAATTCATCCTGCCACGCTTTAAGCTCATCCATTTTACCCTCAGCAGCCATTTCTGCTTGCTTTGGCCAAGTACTTGGATCCATAGAACTATAGATACCTCCTTTTGGTCCAAGGATTGCTTTAATGTCTTCTGGTGACTGTTCAGACAAGTCTTTAAATGTATTGATTCCATTTTCGTTCAATAATTCTTGAACTTTTGGACCAATCCCTTCTATGATAGTTAATTTATCTTGGTTATCAGATTTTTTAGCTTTTGATTTGGTTTCTTTTTTAGAAGAGTCTTTTTCAGAATCGTCATCATCCCCTAAAGAAGTTATTTGAATTTTAGTTAGAAATGGACGGAATCCATTTTTCTTCATATATCCTTTTCTTCTTTTCTTTTTGAAGACAATTACTTTATCTCCTTTCAGGTGTTCCAGGATCTCTGCCTTGACTACTGCACCTTCTATAACTGGGGCGCCAACTGTAATTGTTCCGTTATCCGTCAAAAGAACTTTATCAAAAGAGATTGAATCTCCTTCTTTTCCCTCTAAACGATTAACAAACAATTGTTGATCTTTCTTCACTTTGTACTGATGCCCTGCTATCTCTACAATTGCGTACATGATTAAACTTTTATAAATTTTTAGGATTGCAAATATACAGCAAATAATTTGTTTAACAAGTCTTTATCCAGAATTTCATATAGAATCTTGTACATTTTTCAAATCTTGTATGGTTCCTACCTCAAATAAATTATTAAAACCAGTTTCTTTTAGTTTTTGAAATATTTCCATTCTGGTTTTCTTATGATTACCATATAATATTAAAAGAGTGTCTTTGGGCGTGGATTGAGCAAATGCCTCCAAGTTATGTTCATTTAACCTGGAAGCATTTTCTATAGACTCTATAGGGGTTCCTAAATTAATGCTGGTGTCAATATATCTGGCCTCCTCTTTACGAACAGCGTCAAAAACATTATCCTCCATGGCATTTCTAAAGAATAACCATCTAAAAAGCCTAGGAATAATCATCTATTTACCAAATAATGGTTCTTTCTTCTACTGGCTTAAACATCTTGTCACCACTCGTAACATTAAAAGCATCATAGAATGCATCAATATTTTCTAAAGGTCCAATGGCTCTATAGTAACCTGGGGAGTGAAAATCACTCTTCACTTGATTCTTTAAAGCCTCATCTTTTGATTTGGTTCTCCAGATCGTTGCCCATGAGATAAAGAAACGTTGTTCTGGTGTAAAGCCATCAATTTTACCAGGATTTCCTTTGTCTTTTAGATACATTTGTAATCCATCAAAAGCAACATTAAGCCCTCCTAAATCTGCGATATTTTCTCCTAGAGTAGCCTTACCATTAACAAAAATCCCTTCTAGTGGTTCATAAGCACTATACTGCGCAGCTAGATTTTCACCCAAAATGGAAAACTCCTCCTCATCTGATGATGTCCACCAATTATTTAAATTTCCATCTCCATCATATTTAGCTCCACTATCATCAAATCCATGTGAAATTTCATGACCTATGACCGCACCCATGCCACCAAAATTAACTGCAGCGTCTGCTTTGAAATTGTAAAAAGGAGGCTGTAAAATCGCTGCAGGAAATACAATCTCATTAAATTGAGGACTGTAATATGCATTCACCATTTGGGGTGGCATAAACCATTCTGATTTATCTACTTCCTCTCCTATTTTATCTAGATCTTCTTTGAAGTTGAAACTTGCAATACGTCTCATATTATCATAGAAAGAACCTCCATTTTTAGTATTTCTAAGTGATAAGCCATCATAATCTTTCCAATTATCTGGATAACCAATTTTAACATTAAATTTCTGTAATTTATTTAATGCTTTGGTTTTTGTGGAATCTGTCATCCATGTAAGTTCATTTAAATGGTTTTCAAACGACTTGCGGATATAACGCACCATTTCTTCTGCTTGCTCTTTGGCTTCTTCTGGGAAATATGCTGCTACATAAGATTTACCAAATGCTTGTCCAATACTATTATTAACTACAGATAATGCTCTTTTGTCTAGAGGACGCATTTCCTCTATTCCTTTTAACTCTTTGCTATAAAACTCAAATTGTATTTTTTCTAAATCTGCATTTAGTTGATCGGCAGCATCATTTACCACATGGGCAGTTAAATATTTTTTAATTACAGGTAAATTATCCTCTGTAAGGATATTAGAAAGGTTTCTATAATATTTAATTTCTGGAATGATTAAAGTATCTGTTTCAATAGATAAATCCTGTAAATACTGTGATAAGTCTACACCAGATACCAGAGACTTTAAATCTTCTGTAGCAACTGGATTATATTTTAAATCAGAATTTCGTAAATTTTCAAATGATAAAACATGAGAAGCCATCTCTTTTTCAAAATTCACAACGTCTGCAGCAGTTGTTTCTGGATTCTCATCATTGATATAACTAAAAATATTCTTTAAATACCCTTGATATGCATTTAATTTACTCTTAGAATCTTCATCCTCTTTTTGATAATAATCCCGACTCATACCTAAACTTGGACCACTTAGATACACAACATTTAGATTACTATTTTTCATGTGTGGTCTTACATATAAACCATACAATGGATTACCATAAAAAGCAGTTTCTTGCGTTAGATAATTGTTAAGTTCATCTAAATTATTAATTTTCTCAATTGCATCTAAATGTGTTTTGATTGGATTAATACCCTCATTATTTCTAGCAATTGTATCTGTAATGGATTGGTATAAATTGGCTACTAATTCCTCATCTGCGTTAAGTGCTGTTTTATTAACCGTCTCATCTAATAGCTTTAAAGAAACAGAATCTGTGAATTCACGTAATTCATCAAAACTCCCCCATCTACCTCTATCAGATGGAATCTCCGTTTCCTTCATCCAATTACCATTGACAAAGTTATAGAAATCATCTTGTGGGCGCACCAATGTATCCATATAACTAAGATTGATAGCATTAGGTAATTGCACATCTTCTGGTTCAGCAGGTTCTACTTCTTTTTTACAAGAGGTGAAAGCTGTAATTACTGCAAGTAATAAGAATATTTTTTTCATTGATTATTTAAATTATTTTTCATTGAATATGCCATGAGTTGTTTCCTTCTAGGATTGCATCAAGAGAGACTTCCAGCATATCGTTCTTGGCGTTATTAATCTGATTAATTAATAAATCCTCATAAGTAGGTCTTTCTATGCTATAAATAACTCCAAAGGGTCTAGGAAACTCTGTTTCTCCAGGCAAGTCAAAGAATTGAGATAAAATCTTAGCTTTGGTAATATCCTGTTCATCATGAATCCATAAATCATCTTTGCTATATGTATTTAAGTCTACAACTCTTGGATGAACACCATCTAGGATAATACCTTTTTCATGATTCTGACCAAATATCATTGGTTGCCCATGCTCCACATAGATAGCCGTTTCTGGGCGCAGCTTTCTATCTGTAAATTGCTCAAAAATCCCATCATTAAAAATAGGACAATTTTGATAAACCTCTAATAATGAGGTTCCCTTATGTGCAGCGGTCCTCAACATCATTTCTCTTAAATGCTTAGGATCTCTATCCATAGCCCTAGCGACAAAGGTAGCATCCGCCCCCAAGGCTACCGCCAAAGGATTAAATGGATAATCTATAGAACCATAAGGAGATGATTTAGTTTTTAAACCCTGCTGAGAAGTTGGAGAATACTGCCCTTTGGTGAGACCATATATTTCATTATTAAATAATAAAATATTAAAATCCATATTACGTCTAAAAGCATGAACAAAGTGATTACCTCCAATAGAAAGGCTATCTCCATCTCCTGTGATTACCCAAACATGCAGATCGGGGTTGGCGATTTTAGTTCCCGATGCCACCGCTGGAGCACGCCCATGAATACTATGCATCCCATAGGTATTCATATAATAGGGAAACCTAGAAGAACACCCTATTCCAGATATAAACACAATATCCTCTTTGGCTATTTCTAATTCTGGCAGAATACTCTGCATTTGTTTCAAAATGGAATAATCTCCACATCCTGGACACCATTTGACATCTTGATCAGAGACAAAATCCTTTGCTGTTAATGTAGTTTCCATATTTCACAAAGTTAATAAATATAATTGTTACAATCAGAACCTGATTCTTATATTAAAGTTAAATAAACCTACCATAAGTGTTATTTTCACACTTATATTGTGTAAGGTAATCAAAATTGTTACTTTTGCCGAAACTTTGAATTTAAATAATTATGGCTACTACTTTACCAAAACAATTTCAGCATCCTTATAAATTCGATGCGAAATACAAGAAATCTGCAGCTTATTTCTGTATGGAATTTGCAATAGATCAAAGCTTAAAGATTTATTCTGGCGGATTAGGATTTTTAGCAGGATCGCACATCAGATCGGCCTATGACCTCAAACAAAATTATATTGGAATTGGTATTCTGTGGAAGTATGGATATTATGATCAATACAAAAAAGAGGATCGTAAGATGGGGGTACTTTTCCAAGAGAAATACTATCAATTTTTGGAGGAAACGGACATTAAATTTACGATTAAAATTAATAACCATGATGTTTGGGTAAAAGCTTTTTATTTAAATCCAGAACTATTTGGTACTGCTCCTTTATTCCTATTGAGTACAGATTTACCAGAAAATGATTATTTGGCAAGATCCACCACTTTTAAATTATATGATTCTGATCCTAAAGCTAAGATTGCGCAAAGCATGGTTCTTGGGCTTGGTGGAGCAAAACTTTTAGAAGCACTCAATTATCAGCCAGAGGTTTATCACTTTAATGAGGCGCATGCGCTATCTGCTGTATTTGAATGGATTCCAAAAATGGGAAGAAAAAAACTCAAAGAAAAATTAGTTTTCACTACTCATACGCCAGAAGAAGCAGGAAATGAAAAACATAATATTCATGATTTATTTCAATTAGGTTTTTTCAATGGGTTATCTCTAGAGGAGGTACGGGAGATTACAGATATTCATGATGATATATTTAATCATACCTTGGTTGGTTTGCGTTTGGCTAGAAAAGCCAATGGGGTGTCCAAGCTACACGGTATCGTATCTAATGAGATGTGGAATAAATATGATGGAGTGGCACCAATAACTAGTATCACGAACGCTCAAAACAAAAAGTATTGGGCAGACAAAGCGCTAGAAAAAGCCAGAAAGGATAATGATTCTAAAAAGTTAAAAGAAAGAAAGAAGGAATTAAAGCGTGAATTGTTTGAGGAAGTGGCAGACCAAACTGGCAAATGGTTTAATGAGGATGTATTGACAGTAGTATGGGCGAGACGATTCGCAGAATATAAACGCCCAGACTTGATTACTAGAGATATTGAAAGATTCCAAAAACTAGCTAATGACGTGGATAAACCTGTGCAGTTTATTTTTGCTGGTAAACCATACCCCATGGATTATAACGCTATCAGGGTTTATGATCAATTGGTAGATTTAAGCTTAAAACATAAAAATATGGCTGTACTTGCTGGCTATGAATTGGCGCTATCTAAGAAATTAAAAAATGGAGCAGATATTTGGTTAAACAACCCACGCGTTACCAGAGAGGCTTCTGGAACAAGTGGTATGTCTGCAGCAATGAATGGTGCTATTAATTTATCTACCAATGATGGATGGATTAGAGAGTTTGTAGAAATTTGCCCTGATTGTTCTTTTGTATTACCGATTGTAGACCATAGATTACCAAGATTTGAACAAGATCAAAAAGATTTGGACAATCTATTCAAAGCATTCTTTGATGAGATTGTGCCTCTATATTATGACAACCCAAAAGATTGGTATAAGAAAGTAATTAGCAGTATGTCTCAAGTGGTTCCATTCTTTGATTCAGACAGAATGGCTCATGATTATTATGAAAAACTTTACAAATAATTAACATTTAAATTTTAAAAATCTTCGCAAGGTTCTTGCACCATATTGGTTGACATCAAAATCAATCTATGTGGAAAAGAAAGCAAAAGATTCTAAAATAGATAAAGCTAGGGACAATTCTCCAAATCAGAATAAAACTATTCCGATTGTAGAAGAGTCCCTTTCTTTTGATAAAGTTAGAGAGGAAACGGCAGAAGTTATCATCTCTAAAAGCATTCAAGAATTTGAAGAGTCTTTAGATATTCCCCTAAAAAAAGATGAAATTAATATTAATCGAGTAAAAGTTGGCAAAGTTGTTGAACAATATCCAACGGTTCGCGAGATTGATGGTAAAACGATTATTCTCATCGTTAGAGAAGAATTAGTTGTTACCAAAAGGTTAATATTAGAAGAGCAAATTCAAGTAACTAAATCTACTAAAGAAGAAGTAGAAAGAATTACAGAAACCCTTAGGAAAGATGTCGTGAATATTGATAAAAAGAAATTTTAATTTTTTTTTATTATGAGTTACTCAATTGTAGGATTATTTAGAGACAAAGTAGATGCAGCAAAAGCAGAGTTAGAGTCTGCAGGTTTTGATGCTGATAAAGTAGATTATTCACCATTTAGATCAGAAGGTGAATATTCTGAAAATGAATACGAATATAAAGAAAAAATCTCAAGGTTTTTGGGATTGGTTATTTGGCGATGATGATGAAACTTCACGCTATGAGAGAGAACGTTATAGCCGTTTAGGTTCTAGATCTTTTGTATTAACTGCTCATGCAGATGATATGGAGGCTGCAGAAAGAGCACGTACCATTATGGATAATGCCAATGCATTAGATGCAGATGAGTATGATAGAACACTCGCAGAGTATAACGAGCGTTTCAGAGACAATCATGACGATGCAGAATTCAATAATAGAATTGGTGTGATTCGCGAAGAGATGCGCGTTGGTAAAGAAGAGGTTGAAACTGGTGGTGTAAATATCCGTTCTAGAATTGTAGAAAAACCTGTAGAAGAATCTGTGAGATTACGTGATGAGCGTGTTTACGTGAAGAGAAATAAGGTAGATAGAGAAGCTACAGATGCAGATTTCCTTCCAGGGTCTAATTTCTATGAAAGAATATCAAGAGCGCCCAGTGGTATCTAAAGATGCCAGAGTGGTAGAAGAAATTGAGGTTGGTAAAGACGTTGATTCTAGAAAAGAAACTATCAAAGATACTGTACGTGAGACAGAGGTTGACATTGAAACAGATGGTGACGTAGAAGATAATAAGAGCGTATAATATACGTTTTACTTGATATAAAGCCACACTATATGTGTGTTTTTTTTAATATATAAATATTTAAAATTATGAAGATATTTTTATCCCCAGCCAAGCGATTAGATGAGAATCCAGAAAAGGAATGGAGCTTAAAAACTAAGCCTCAATTTTTGAAGAATTCTAAAGAGTTAATGAATACTTTAAAAGAAAAATCTCCACAAGATTTAATGAAACTAATGAAAATTTCTGAGGATTTAGCAGATTTAAATTATGAGAGAAATCAAAAATGGCAAAACAATCCTAAGAAATCAGATAGCTACTCTGCTGGACTAATGTTTGACGGTGAAGTCTATCGTGGGTTTAGAGAAAATGCCTTTAGTGAAGACCAACTAAATTATTTAAACAAGAATGTATATATCCTGTCTGGACTCTATGGGATTCTTTCACCTACAGATATGGTAATGCCATATAGATTAGAAATGGGAACTAAACTAAAGGTGAAAGAAAAAGAAAATCTCCATGATTATTGGAAGGATACACTAACTCAATATGTAAATGATAATACAGAGGAGGATGAAATTCTTTTGAATTTAGCGAGCAAAGAATATATGGGTGCTTTGGATACTAAAAAACTCCATGGCAAAGTGATTGATTTTAAATTCAAGGATTATAAAAATGGAGATTTAAAACAAATCACGGTTTATATGAAGAAAGCACGGGGTGAAATGGCTAATTGGTGCATCCAAAATAATGCTAATACAATAGATGATTTAAAAAAATTTAATAGAATGGATTATCAATATGATGATAATTTATCTACAGATAATACGCTAATATACACCAGGTAATCTTGAATAAAACAATTAACTATGCATAATTTTGTTCTGAATAAGCACATCTACAATCTTCCCCCCTAACCATGCACAAGGAAAGAAAATTAATATCAAACTAATTTGGTACCAAGTGGGATGTTTGAATATAAAAATATCTATAACAGCTCCAGAGAATAATAAAGCCCCTACTAGAATTGCATAGGCCTGTCTTGCTTTTTTGACTAGAAAGGCTGTTGTTACTCCCCCAATCATAGCCCCAATACCACAAGATATAAGCAGGGCGATGAAGAAATTATCTGGTGCTTGTTTTAAAACAGATTGCCAGTATATAAAGACATCTGCTTTCCGGGCAAGTTCTATATGCCCCAATTCGTCAAACCATGCCTTATTAGCAGTTATAGCTAACAAAATAATGGTTAATGCAACAGCTAATCCTGCTAAAACACTCAAAGTATTTCTTACCCACATATTCTTTTAAATTACGGCAATCATTGAAATTTCTACATGTACATTTTTTGGTAGTTGCGCTACTTGTACAGTTTCCCTTGCAGGTAATTTCTCTGGATCCAAATATGAGCCATATACCTCATTTATTACAGCAAAATCATCCATATTTTTTAAGAAAATAGTAGATTTTATGACTTTAGAAAAATCTGTACCTGCTTTCTCTAATATAGCTTTTAAATTTTTCATCACCAATTTTGCTTCTTCTCTAGGTGTACCTCTTTTAAGTTCATTGGTTGATGGGTCTATCGCAATCTGCCCAGAGGTATAAATTATGTGATTATGAATTACCGCTTGACTATATGGTCCAATAGCCTTAGGGGCTTTATCTGTTTTTATAAATTCCATGTTTTAAAAATTATTATTTCTAGATCTGAAGTTTCTCTCTTCATATTTAACAGCATCACGCAAGAAATTAGCCTTGATTCCTATAAAAAAGTTCCAAGTTTTATACTGTCCAAATGGATTCATACTAAAATCCAATACAAAACTACGCAAATCCCGGGAAAATGTTAAATAAGTACCTGCAAAATCCATTTCTTGAATGTCCAAAGATGTGCGCCCACTAATCGCCCAATGAGGCGTAGGTGATATACTAGCCCGCATACCCACCGTTGTCGCATTGGTTGTTGAGCCATCTAGTGCAGTAGTCACTCTATGAGACAAATTCATAGCTAAAGACCATGGCGTTAAAAACTGGGCATAATTCATATTATCAAAGTAAAAATCCTCATATCTAATCACACCTCTTGTATCATAGTTCATCACCCGTTCTCCAAAGATGTCTTGATTGAAATTATAACTTAAATTGATTCCATAATTATTCAAACGTAGACTTCCTAATTTATCGATTCGCCTCCCATTAGGAAATTCATCTGTATAAATAACTTCATAAGGATCAAGTTGTGCATTAAAAGTTAATCCTACCTTATTTTGAAATAAACTGGTTCTTCCATTGATCCTAATTAAACCCAATCGCATACTATCTGCAGCAAAATTATAATTAGAATTTATATTCAAAGTCTCTAATATCTTAATTTTCTTAACCCCGTCTGTTGATTTTCTATCCCTAACCTTCATTTCTATGTTGTTAGCGATTCCAAAAGAAAGATTTTCTTGTAGACCTCTTGTAGGCGCCCCATATACTCCCCCCTCAAAGATACTGTAGATTTGTTCAAAACCATCTCCATCTATAAAAGATCTATAATATCCCCAACCTTCTGTTCCAAAATCTGGTCTATAATTAAAACTAAGATTAGGTGACATCATATGTCTTATGGCTTTGATCATTTTGTCATCATCTGCCGTTCCAAATATCTTGGTTCCATACAAAGTAGTTTGAAGTCCCATGGATACGCCAAAGGTCCTATATGATTTAAAACCATTCCTATCTTCTGTTATAATTTGATCTGCTGAGGCATCATAATATCTCTCTACGGTATTCAAAGTCCAAACCTCATCATAATTAGCACCAAAATTTAGAGGGAAATAATTAAAAAGCGTTGTCCCTGTATTTAATAACAAAGTATTTTTAGCTCCCGTGTTTGTATCATCAAACATTTCTTTTTTAAAAACTTCATCTTCATTGGTATTAATTTCATTGAGCAATGTAAAGTTATACGTCATGCCCAGAGATTGCAGCATTCCTTTTTTGGGTCCATTTTTTGGAGCAAAGGGATAAATCCTACTCATATTCAATGCAAATGAAGGCAATTGCAAAAATACAGCAGCAGGCTCATCACTACCTGTATTAACTCTTTGATTATGCATTAAATTTAAAGAAGCACTAAATGGGCTGTTGGGCCAATTTTTGGTAAGGTTAACAGATGAGTTAACATTATTATTCAAATAATCACCGCTGGCGATCCCATAATTGTTAATGCCTTGTTGGTAATATTTAGAGCTTTGTAGATTTACACTTGCATTAAATGTTAAATTAGGATTAGATTTAGGATCCTGCCTATGCGTCCAACGCAAATTGTAATTAGTGGACTTATTGTATGAAGGCAGACCCTTAATTCCTCTAATGTTCTTCTCCCAATCAAAATTAAAAGTTCCAGAGAATTTGTACCTCACTTTATAATTTGATAATGCATGTAGACCTAAGCTTCCTTTGGTATATACATCTCCCGTAAAAGCTAAATCTACATATTCCCCCAACGGCAAATAAAGCCCAAGTCCTTGAATATAAAAACCTAGATTCTCTCTTTCCCCAAAACTTGGAAGCAGTATTCCTGCACTACGCTTGGAACCTGTGGGTAAAAAAGCAAATGGCAAAGTCAAAGGTGTTGTGATATCATAGATTTTCATGACAATAGGTCCAGTTACAACTTTGTTTTGATCACCCTTAATTAACTTGCCCACTTGTGCTTCTAAATGATAATCTGCAATTGTATCTTTTCTATCTATGAAATACTCATCTGTAGTGTAGGCTATTTTGCGCATTCCAGATATAGAATCATTATATTGTTTTACAACTCCAGCCACAACCACGCCACGATCTGTACCCATACTTTCCTCTGTACGCACATTGAAGGCTTTTCCTTTGGTGGTATTAATATTATAAGTGAAACTACCATATTCTAATTCTCTCCCTCCTTGTTTAAAAATACTTGGTTCTATGACTTTACCAGTAGAGTCTTGTTTTCCAACGGCATATAAATTACCCGTTTTTAAATCTACTTCTATATAATCTGCCATGATTTCCATGTCCAAATATTTAACCACCGCATTAGTCACCAAATAAGTTCTCTGATTTTTGGGATCAAAGTATTGTTCTTCTGAGGTGTAATCTATAATATCTTCAATTTTTTCTTGCCCGGCATTTGGGGAATCAATAGAATCAACAATGGACGGAGTTTCTGAAATCCTTGTAATTGAATCATTTTGGGGTATGGTAACGCGCTGTTCTTCAACTTGCGCCATAAGCAAACCAAAAAAGAGGATAAAAAATATACGAATGCAAATTGTAAAACCGTTATAAACCAAGTCTGATTTTTTACTTTTGTAGATAATTAAGCGATAAAATTATAAAAATTTAAATCCTTTATGAACACATTAACGCAGATTAACATCAAATACTTGATATTTTCTATCATATTTCTCTTTTCCTTGGGTGCCATGAAGGCTCAAAAAAGTAATGAGAAGTTCGTGTTAGTCCTAGATGCTGGTCACGGTGGCAAAGATCCAGGGACCCGAGGGGTCGTCCAAAATGAGAAATATATAGCCTTAGATATCACATTGCGATTAGGGAAACTCATAGAAGACTACTTTAAAGATGATATCAAAGTTATATATACAAGGAGAGATGATCGGTTCATAGAGCTCCATGAACGTGCCAATATAGCAAATAGAAATCACGCAGATTTGTTTGTATCTATCCATTGTAATGCGGCACATCCTGGGGCAAAAGGAACGGAAACTTTTGTCCTAGGTACAGAATCTCACAGATCTAATGCTAATTTTGATGTCGTGAAAAGAGAGAATTCTGTGATCCTTTTAGAAGAGGATCATCAAGAACATTATGAGGGTTTTGATCCTAAATCACCAGAGTCTGTGATTGGATTAACCTTGATGCAGAGTGTGCATTTAGAAAACAGTCTGCTCTTTGCCCGCAAAGTTGAGGAGAACTTTATAAAAAGAGATAAGAGGTTTAGTAGAGGAGTTAAACAACACGGTTTTTTAGTATTAGTTAGAACTGCTACACCCTCTGTATTAATAGAGACAGGTTTTATTTCTAATCCAGAGGAAGGTAGATATTTGGCAACAGCAGAAGGCCAAAAAGCTACTGCAGAATCTATTTTTGAGGCTTTTAAATATTATAAAAACGAATGGGATATTAAAAGGGGAAGTTCTGTTTCTAACAAACCTCCCAAACAAGCAGAAGTAAAAAACCCAGAGCCAGAAAAACCAGTAGATGGCAAAATATTCAAAATTCAGTTCCTAACCAGCAAAAGAAGATATCGATTAACAGCACCACAATTAAAAGGTTTAAGACCCATAGAAATTGTAAAATCTGGTGATGTTTATAAATATTATTATGGCAAAACTAGCCTAGCATCTAAAAGAGATGAATATCTAAATAGGGCTAAAAAAGCAGGCTTTCCAGATGCCTTTGTAGCTGAATTTAATACTAAACCTATCTCTTCTTCTCCTAAAGCCAATAATAATGACTCCCCATCTGTGACAGGTACTGGATATAGAATACAAATTCTAACATCTCAACGCAATTATAATAATAATGCACCTCAAATGAAAGGAGTAAAGCCCATAGATAAGATAGAAACTAATGGATTATATAGATACTATTATGGCTGGTTTAAGAATGAAAATGAAGCAAAAAAAGCATTGGAAAATATCAAGTCCAAAGGTTTTCCAGACGCATTTACAGTTAAATTTGTTAAGGGTAAAAAGTATTAAATATATATTCTAACTAAAGCTTTATATTTGCAATAATAAATAACTAAAGTAAATACATTGAAAATATCTAAAGAGGTTAAGGTAGGAATCATCGCTATTGTTACTATGGCTGCGTTTTTCTGGCTATTCAAATTCTTGCAAGGAGAAAATATTTTCTCTAGTGGTAGAACTTTCTATGTTAAATATAGTAATGTAGACGGTTTACAACCTACAAAGCCAGTAAATGTTAATGGCTTGCGAATTGGGAAAGTAGATGATATCATTATTAAAGAAACACCCGATAGTCTATACTTCTTGGTAAAGATGACCATAGAAGAAGATTTACAGTTCTCTAAAAACACCGTTGCAGAAATCTATGAACCAGGGATTCTTGCAGGTAAAATGATTCAATTAAACTTAGATTATTCTGGAGAAATAGCAAAAGACGGGGATACATTGCAGGCAGCATCCAGCGCTTCTCTAATGCGCATGGTTTCCGATAAATTAAAACCCACTCAAAATAGATTAGATAGCGTGCTGGTCACTTTAAACGGTGCATTGGGGCAATTTAGCAAATTAGCAGATGAAGAAACCAATCAAAGTTTAAAATCTGTTTTGAAATCGCTAGATGCATCCATCATTGCACTAGGAGAAACTGCTACCTCATTGAGGCTAACCTCTGAAAATGCAAGTACATTGTTTGTGAATGCAGATAATAAATTAGATGAGGTCACAGCCAATACCAATACCATGGTTAAAACGACAACTAAGGCTATTGATAAGTATGGGGATGTTGCACAAAAATTGAATGAATCTAAATTAGATGAAACTTTAGCCCAGATTAACGAAGCTTCTCATTCCCTCAAGACAACTTTAAATAGAATTGAAACGGCAGATGGTTCTTTAAATGGGCTGATTAACGATAAGACATTATATAACAACCTGAATGAAATGTCTCATAATCTAAATATTTTAATAGAAGATTTAAAACATAATCCAGACAGGTATGTTCAATTTTCTATCTTCGGGAAGAAGCATGTTCAAAAAGAAAATGTTATCTTAGTAGAAGAAAAATAAAATCATGGACAGCCTTAGTTATCTATCTCAAATGTTTTTCTTGATTGCACTTGTCTGCGGTATTGGGTTCTTTATTTTTAACGTAAGGAAAGTTTTTAGGAACATTAATTTAGGTAGACCTACAAACCGCACAGATAATCCTAACGAACGTTGGACACTAATGACTAAGGTTGCTTTAGGTCAAAGCAAAATGGTTGTAAGGCCAGTAGCTGGAATTCTGCATATATTAGTTTATGCTGGTTTTATCATTATTAATCTAGAAGTTCTAGAAATAATTATAGATGGTCTTTTTGGCACGCATAGAGTATTTTCTTTTCTGGGTCCTGTATATGATGCATTGATTGGTAGTTTTGAGGTATTAGCATTGCTAGTTATAGTAGCCGTAATTATATTTTGGATAAGAAGAAATATTCAAAAAATTCCACGGTTCTGGAAAAGAGAAATGAAGGGATGGCCTAAAGATGACGCAAATTATATTTTATATATAGAATGTGTTTTGATGTTAGCTTTCCTTTCCATGAATGCGGCAGATTATTATGCGCATGCCAATGCAGGAGAAGATTTAGCGGGATCGTTTCCGATTTCAAAGAATTTATTCTTCTTTTTTAATTCCTTTGGCACAGAAACGCTACACATCATAGAGAGGGTCATGTGGTGGTTTCATATTCTAGGAATTTTATTTTTTCTAAACTATTTATATTACTCAAAGCACTTCCATATTCTATCTGCTTTTCCCAATGTATGGTTTTCCAAACTAGAGCCTAAAGGGCAGTTAAACAACTTGGAAAGCGTTAAAAATGAAGTGAAATTAATGATGGATCCCAATGCAGACCCCTTTGCTGCACCTTCTGGAGACACTACTGCCGTGCCAGAAACTTTTGGAGCAAAAGATGTCTTTGATTTAACCAAAGTTCAATTATTAAATGCATATTCCTGCACAGAATGTGGTAGATGCACTTCTGAATGTCCTGCGAATATCACGGGTAAAAAGTTATCTCCACGAAAAATTATGATGGATACACGTGATCGTCTAGAAGATGTTGGTAAAAACATAGACAAGAATGATGGTAAGTTTGTGGATGATGGTAAAAAACTAATCGGTGATTATATTCAACCAGAAGAAATCTGGGCATGTACCTCTTGTAACGCTTGTACGCAGGCATGTCCTATAAACATAGATCCTTTATCTATCATTATAGATATTAGAAGATATTTGGTGATGGAAGAATCAGCAGCTCCAATGGAATTGAATCTAATGATGCAAAACGTTGAGAACAATGGTGCGCCATGGCAATTCAATATTGCGGATAGATTAAACTGGGCAGAGAGTAACTAAAATATTAAGATGAATTATAAACCATTCAAAGAGCAGGAGATTAATTTATTCCTGCTCTTTGAATATTTATAAATCTTTTTGCTTAATGAATGATAATAAGTGTATAGCAACAATAAAGAAAATACTTAAAGTTAAAGCAGCATATTGCATACTCCCAGTGAAATATAATACTTGCGCAAAGATAAAACTACCCAGAATCAAGGCTATCTTTTCTATGATATCATAAAAGCTAAAAAAGATGGTGTTGTCATTTGACTGCGGTAACAGTTTAGAATAAGTGGATCTTGTTAAGGCTTGTACACCACCTAAAACTAGACCTACGGCGGCACCTAATCCATAAAATTGATATTCAACATAGAGATTATCTTTATCCATTAAAAAAGCAGAAAAGCAGATCCCAGCCCAAATTAATAACCCAATTTTTAAAGATATTAAATTTCCAAACTTGGTAGATAATCTAGAAAATAAATAAGATCCTAATATGGCGACAAATTGAATCACAAGAATGGTGATTATTAATTTAGAAGAGTCTAATTCTAGTTCTTTATCACCAAAGCGTGTAGCCATGTAATTGATGGTTTGAATTCCAACACTCAAAGAAAAAAAAGCGATTAAATAAAGTTTTAAATCTTTATAAGTAAAGAGATATTTACCAACTAGAAATAGTTCCCGATGCGCACTTTTCCAAATGGATTTTGTTTTTTTGAGATCTGGTTTCGTATAACTATTGGGTAAATGTTTAAAGGTAACTTGTGCAAATCCAATCCACCATAATGCCACTAGAATAAAGGAATACCTAGTAAGGCTTTCGTCTATTACCATGATTAAGATAAGGCATAGAATAAGTAAAATCGCAGAACCTAAATATCCGTAGATAAATCCTTGGGCACTTAAACTGTCCTGCCTTTCTTTGCTTGCTATTTCTGGTAAATACGCATTGTAGAAAACCAAACTACCCCAGTACCCTACACTAGCCAATACACTGCCTCCCACACCAATCCATAATGTCTGTTCACCAGTAAAAAAGAATAAAGAGGCACAGCCTAGCG
Source organism: Flavobacteriaceae bacterium Ap0902 (assembly GCA_009835005.1). GTDB lineage: Bacteria > Bacteroidota > Bacteroidia > Flavobacteriales > Weeksellaceae > Profundicola. Next base: position 230,738 of record WTFG01000003.1, read on the forward strand.
AACCCAGAATAGAGAAAATCTTGAGGAATAATTTCTTGTTTCCAATCTTATCTGCGATGGCAGAAAGAATAGGAGAAATTAAAACCACAATGATGAAGGATGCAGTAATGGAATAAGAATATAAAATATCCTTGTCAGAAAAGTCTATTCCATATACTTTTATAGCATTACTACCCTCTAATACCGCACCAAAATAAATAGGAAATATAGCCGTTGTAATCACCAAGGAATATACGGAATTAGCCCAATCGTAGAAGGCCCAAGCGAACTGTTGTTTTTTTAATTCTTTGCTTATTTCCATATACATATTTCTGATATAATAATATAGGCGGATTGTCTACATCTTAATTTGTTTAAATATATAACATTCTTTGAAATGATAAATAGAAGGATTATCTCTTAATCAAATGGTAATAACGATCAACTTTGATTTCATCACTCAATGCAGTACCAGAGATTAAATGATCCATTAATTCTCTGGACATATCTGGTGCGTTGAAGGTACCTCTAGTTCCCATACCGTTCAGTACATACAAATTACTAAATTCTGGATGTCTGCCCACAATAGGTCTCATATTAGGGGTTGTAGGACGAAAAGCGGCCTTGTGATCAAGAATATTAAAATCTGCTTTAAAATAATGTTTTAAATTTTTGATCAGTTTTACTCTATTCTCTGCTGTTGGACCGTCTAACTCCCATTCCCTATCATAAGTGGATCCTACATAAAATTTATGATCTCCTAAAGGCATTAGAAAGTTCTTAGAATTGATAGTGACATTAGGGAAATCCAAGTCCGATTCTATGATCAAAATTTCACCTTTGTTGGGCCTAATAGGAATAAAATTAAAATATGGATTGTTCATTACTTTAATACCTTCTGCAAAAATGACTTTTTTAGCGATAACATTTCTATACTTAATTAACGGCTTCACTCTCAGTTCTTCATAATCAAAAGTTTCTATACTTAAATTCGATTGATATTGTGTAAAAAAATCTTTTAACAGTTTAGAAAGATCAATCCACCCAGTACCTTTTACTTCTCCAAACCCATACGGGGACTCAATATGATCAATCTTATGCAATATTGGCTCTGGATTCAAATAATTCTTCAATAAAGCTACTTTTTCAACTTTATCTTTCCAAGTCCTAACCTCTTGATTATTACTAAAGACTCTGTATACATTAGAATAGTGAACATATTGACCTCCAAGAAGTTTCTCAAATGAAGAAAACGTATCTTGTAATAACTTCATTTGATGCTGTGTCCTCCAAACAGGATTAAATCTTTTGATTACAATAGGGTTGAATAACCCAGCTGCGACATGGGATGCAGCGGGTTCATTATCAGTAAAAATATGGAAGGTTTTCCCATGATTTAAACATTGTTTGGCGAAACACACTCCAGCAATACCAGCTCCTACTATTAAATAATCTACCTCTTGTTGCATAATACCGAATTTAATTCATAAAAAAATCCTGACCAAAATAAGCCAGGATTTATTTAATTTAATATGATATTTTAATTAATAATTCCACATATCATTTTCTTTCTCTAAGATAGAATTTCTAATTCTTTGAGATTCCTCTAATTGCGCACGAGCATCTTCTGGCAAGTATTCTTCTATACTTTTATTCCCAAGAGCATCACTAGATTTATAGATAACAGAGTTGAATCTTCTAGCATTTAACATATCATCATAAGTGATGGACGAAGCTGCATTTTGTGGATTAAAGACACGGTATTTATGCAATGTTTTTCTTGCATCTGGATACCATATCCAGAATAAATCTATGTATTCATCTGCACCTTCAAACCCCCTACCTATGGTCTGTGCATCTGGTCCCATCATGGAAAGTCCAAGCAATCGGTAACGCATCTCGCTCATTCTGCGATCCATGTACCACATTCCTTTTACTTTCACCATTTTGATTTGTTCTGAATCAATATCGTACATATCAATTCCTTGATCTACAGCGTTCTCTATATCTACACCCTGTTCTTGTTGCTCATAGTACCAATCAGTAGTATCTGTTCTAGAAAGAGCTCCAATAGCTTCTTCTTTAGAAATTTTATACTCAAAGAATTCATCATCATACACCTCTGTGATCTCCCCATCTTGAATTCCTTTTCTCAAAGCATCAAATAGAGATAATGTTTTATACGCTATTCCATCTGTTGAGTTATAGTAGGGTTGATTAATTTTTTCATTTAAATCAATCACCTCCCATACCACTTTAGACCATAGAATATCCTTCTCATCCACATATCCATACTCAAGGGGTTCTGACTCATTTTGAATAGTATCCCCTTCTATATTCAGCGTGAGATTCTGCTCACGCATTTTCCTTAGTTCTTCTGGTGATTTAGCGTTAAGAACAGATTGTGCATTCATTGCACCAAGCCCTAACATAACCAAAAATATACTTAAAAAATTTAATTTCATTTTATTTTAAAATTTCATTCTTATTGAAATAACGCTTATTATTTCCTTTCATTGTACAAAGACAATGCTAAATTTATTGCACATCTATCACCACAGGCGATATATTTGGTATTCTACCTTCTATACCAGATGCAGAAGCTTCTATATCAAATATATTCACGGCATCTCCTGCTCGTACCTGCTCTAAAACTCTACCTGCTCCACTCAAACTATTTCCATTTACTTGAACGGTTCTCTGTCCAGGTACTTTAACTTTAAAACTAGTCACTGTGAAGTTAACATCAAATTCAAAATCTGGAATGGCAGCCTGTACTTGTAATCTAGGTAAAGAACTCTGTGAAACTGTCAAAGCATTTTTACCACGAATCTGTCCTTGTGGCGCAGGTACTGGTTTAATTCTAAAGTCTTGATTCACCGTAACTGTTTTACCAGTAGACGTCTTAGCACTTGCTGTAAAGGTAACCTTAGAACCACCAGATACACGATAAGTATATTTACCATTGGATCCGCTTAGGTTTCCAGTAGAAGGGCGCATAGAAATAGGACCATCTGCTCCATTGATTGTAGCTGTGAGTGGATTGGATACTCCACGATATACCACATTCATTCTATCTGCTGAAATAGATCCGCCTGTTGGTGCTCTTTCTAATGTTTCTGTCACCACAGCATAGTTTTCACTAAATGGTTCTTCTTTAACATCTCCATTGGGTAATCTATAAGAAACTGTTCCAGCAAAAGTATGATTACCAGGCGTCGTGTTCAATGGAATCGTTGCAACACCACCGTTTAAAGGATACTCTCTACCATTCATACTAATAGAACCAGAGGCCTCATCATTGTATGCACCAATGGCTACAAAAGCTTCTTTTTGAGTCCCTTCTTTAATGATATCTGGTACATCTACCAATAATTTAGTGGTTGTAAATTCAATTTTCTCTTCTAATTTACTAGCCATCATAGAACGCACTGCATTACCCTCTTCCGTTCTAGCATCTGCCTGAATTTTGGTTAGATTCGTTAGCGCAGCAACCATCGGTTGTTCATAAAATTTATCACTAACCCAATTCTTGCTTTGTTTTTTGGTAATGCGGGTTGTATTAAAAATTTGATCTAATCTTTCTTGGCTCACCCCTACAGATGCAAATTTATTCTTGAGCTCTTCTATTCGATTTACAAAGTTTTGTGCTTCTGCGTTGCCCTCTTCTTTAACGCCATTATCCTTAAAGAATAAATTGGTTATAGCCTCTGTATTTTGTAAAGCATTGTAATTTACTTCTTCTCCAGATTCATCTAGATCTGCGGTTAATTGGTCTTTTAACCCTTGGACATAAGACACAAAATCATCAACATGGCTTTTTAAATCCTGTGCTGTTGCAACTGTAGGTTGATAATCTGGATCATCCTCTGCTTTAAGCTCCATACTATTATAGAACGTAGCATTGTTATCCTCTGTTAATTGTATAGATTGCTCAAAAGATGAGTTTACGTCTTCAAATGATCTCAAAACCTCTCTATCCACTTGTAATGCTAACATAGCAATAAATACAAGATACATCAGATTGATCATTTTCTGCCGTGGTGGTAATTTTCCCTGGGCCATTATTTAATTGTTTGTAGAATTAATAATCATGTAAATGTTCTTTTGCAAAATAGTCCTATTTAATATTAGGACTTCTCATGGCAGATAACATACCACCATAAACCTGATTCAGGCTGTTCACATTAGAAGTTAACTTGTTCATTTCCTTTAAGAACTGCTCTGATCCTGCAGCGGATTTTTGCATTTCGTTAACAAATTTTTGATTTAATTCTACCTGTTTTTTACCGCTATCCAGTTGAACCTGATATAGGGCATTTAAAGATTCCATATGATTGGCAGCCAAAGCTAATTGATCTCCATAAGCTTGTGTAGCTCTGGAAGCATCTACCGTTTTATTAATATCTGTTACAGAATGATTAAAGTTCTCTATTCCATCTCTTAGCCGTGTCATTAAAGAAGTATCTAATTTAGCATCTGCCAACATTTTGTCTAATTTATTAGAAAGAGAAACCTCTGCATCACCAGTTTCTATAATAGCTTTTGACTTTCTAGCTTTTACAGGTTCATTCCCATCGGCTAATTCTGGATATGCCTTCTCCCAATCATATTGTCCAGAAGGAGTATCAAAAGCGAAAATGACAAATATCAGTGCCTCTACTCCTAATCCTATCGCCAAAATTGTAGAACCATCTAACCCTAAGATAGAATAGTGATTAATTTTGAATAGTGCTCCTATAATAACAACGGCTGCCCCTAGGGAGTACACCATATTTAAAATAACATCTTTTTTTGTAGCTTTTGCTGCCATAATGTTTTAAATAATTTAAGTTCTAATTATGTTTAAATTTTATTGTCTCGTTCTTTTGTATTTCACATCAGCTCCTTCTGGAATTGTTTGAACTGTACGGAACCCAATGTAGCTGCGTGCTGAATCTTGATGTGCCCAATCCCTTACACCCACCATGAGCATAAAGCCAACATCTTTCCAAGAACCTCCTTTTACTACTTTATTTGGAATTTCTCTCCCAGCTCCTAAAGTTGGATTTAATGTAGAGGTGAACTCATTGGCAGAAGTATGATATGGCGACTGCGTCCATTCTGCTACGTTCCCTGCCATGTCATACAATCCATAATCGTTTGGATAAAAAGTTTTAACAGGTGCCGCATACATAAATCCTTTTTCTTTTGATTTAGCACAACAATCCTCTACATAATCACCTCTTTTAGGCTTAAAATTAGCTAAATAACATCCTCTGTCATCTGCTAGATAGGGACCACCCCAAGGATATGGCGCATCTTGAATACCACCTCTAGCAGCATATTCCCATTCAACTTCTGTAGGAAGACGATATACAATAACATCTTCTCTATTCTTTGATTTCCTACCTTGATTATAAGCTCTATGTTTGTTGGTTCTATAAGCACAAAATGCTCTGGCTTGATCCCAAGTTACACCCACAACTGGATATTCATTATAAGCTTCATTCCAGAAGTAATCCTCATGTAATGGATCGTTATAAGCATAATTAAAATCACGTACCCATACCGTAGTGTCTGGGTAAACATTCACTGTATCTGTTATAACAAAATCGCTTCTATTGGTGTTTTCATCTAAATGTGCTCTAGCAGCCTTACTCTTATCAATCTCTGAAAATACATAATTCAATTTACGCACATCCAAAAGACGCTCTCCATTAAACCTCTCTTCTGGCGGGTAATACATGGATTCCATTACCTCTACGTAATCTCTATCTGGGTAATCATTTTTATCCCAAATAATATCTCTATCCCAATTGAGTTGTCTTTCTGATTCATAACCACTTCTACCATCTGCCATTTCATTTATATATTCTTGGTAAGCAGATGGGTCTCCATTATTATCACTCATATTTTTGAAAGCGAATTCACCAATCCCAGGATCGCCTCCTTGCGTACCATCAAATCCAAGTTCATAGGCTCTTTCCGCTAATCTCTGACGCACAATGGAGTCTCTCACGTAATTAACAAATACTTTGTATTCGGCATTTGTAATCTCTGAATCGTCTATATAAAATCCACCAACAGAAACTGTTTTTGGTGTGGCATTCTGTTGTTGGGCAAAATCATAATCTGTATTACCCATTACAAAAGACCCACCTGGGACGGCCACCATACCCACTGGTCTGGTTGGCGAAATATTTTTACCGCTCTTCTCTGGTATAATCATACCGCGGTCGTTTTTTTTGCTTCCGCCTCCCCCACAGGAGAAAAGAACCGAACCAACTAAAACTGCTGCCAATATTTTTCTCATTATCACTCTAATTTTGAGTTTGTAAAACTATAACTTTTTCAAACATCATCAAATAAATAATTCAATGATTGCCATGTATAAACGTTAAATCTTAGCGTTTATTTCACAATTAGTAAAATTTCTTATAAAACTTTAACCAAATATCTGGATATTCACCTGCCATAGCTGCTCTATAATCACTATAATTACATGGTATGTTTCTTTTTTTGCCATCCATACGCATTTGTAACCACCATCTTTCTGAAACATTTGATTTAATAAATACGATTTCATCATCCTCTAATTGGACGTGATAAGTCTGCAAATCACCATCGTATTTCTGGTTATTCTGCGCCTCTACAAAGTACCAAATAATTTCTGCTAATAAAAAGGCATCCTCTAAATTTAACGTTGGTAGAAAATTAGAAAGATGAATTACTTTTAAATTTTCATTTAACCCAGCATACCTCATCAATCCACAAATCTCCCTTGCATCAAATCCATTGGGTGTTATTTTTAGTGCAGACTTGAAAGACCCATACTGCATAGCATTCATATCTACAGATAATAAATCTAATTCTCTTAAATAAGGTTCTGCTATACTCAAGTCAGCCGTTAAAGCACCTAACCTGATATTTTCAAAATTTAATTGCTCTAGAATATCTAATTCTTCTTTGGCCACATAAGGTGCTTGACTACCTAAATTGAAATAATCAAGGATGCGATTTTCCCCGTTTAGGATCATTTTCGTTACCAGATTATTGGCTGTTAAATTGTGATGATCACCTTCTATATCCAATTTAATATCTACCGTCCCAACTTTCATTAAATCTTTTTGCAGTGCTTCATAGATTATATAGGATAATGCTTGTGTTCCACCAAGAACGATGATAGTGGCTCCGGTATTCTTGAGTGCACTGATTACTTGGTGTAAAGCAAAACTAGAATCCTCAAAGGTGTTGCCAGCAAGGACAGTTCCAAGATCAAATATTTTTCTACTCCAATTACTTTTAGATAATTGGTAGAAATGATTTCTAATCTGTGAAAAGTGAATATCTTCTGCATCTAAATATTCCCCATACTCACCAAGACCTATAAGTACAATGCTATGATGGTCTATTTGATCTAATCCATCAAAATTAATGATGTCTAAGACTTGATCATTAGAATGATTTAGAGGTAATATATCATGAGGAATAGGATCTAAAAATTCATGTATATCCATTTATTTTTTGCTTGTTTTCTTAGTCGTCTTTTTCTTGGGTGCCCTCTTCTTGGCAGGTTTCTTCTTAGAAGCCTTTTCTATAATTGCAATAGCCTCCGTTTCTGTCATGGCCGCTACATCTGTCTCTTTAGGCATTTCTACTTTGGTTTTGCCTTTGATTACATTGAATCTACCCCATCTTGCTTTCTCTACACGAATACCAGATTCTTCAAAAGTTTTCAAAACTTTTTCTCTTTCTTTCTTCTTTTTAGCCTCTATTAATTCCTCAATATCTGTTTCTGAAAGATTATCCCAATCATATTTTTTGTTGACATTGATGAACATATCATTCCATTTAATAAAAGGGCCAAACCTTCCTTTTCCCTTTGTAACTTCAAGTCCTTCATAAAAAGCAATAGGAGCATCTGCTTTTTGTCTCTCTTTGATTAATTCTATGGCTCTCTCTCTGGTAATATCATTGGGATCTTCCCCTTTAGAAAGAGAAATATATTTCTTTCCAAATTTAACATAAGGACCATACCTTCCCACATTTACAGAAACTTCTTCTCCATCGTACTCACCTAAATCTTTAGGCAATTCAAACAGCTTCATTGCTTCCTCATAAGTTATAGTCAATATATTCTGATCAGGTTTCAAGCTTGCAAACTTTGGCTTTTCCTCATCTTCTACTTCTCCAATCTGCAGCATAGGTCCATACCGGCCAATTCTAGCATATACATTTTTACCAGTTTCTGGGTCTTGTCCTAACAACCTCTCCCCACTAGCTCTATCTGCATTTTCTTCTACATCTTTTACAACCTTGTGAAATGATGTATAAAATTCATTCAGTACATTGAACCAATCTTCTTTACCAGAAGCGATTTCATCAAAATCCTCCTCTACTTTGGCTGTAAATTGATAATCCATAATGGTTTTAAAATAGTTGACAAGAAAATCATTTACCACAATCCCCACATCGGTTGGTTTTAATTTTCTTTTATCTGCACCATAGGTTTCGGTTTCTGTAGCCTCCTTGATTTCTCCGTTTTTTAATCTAAGAACTCTTAAATCTCTTTGCTCACCATCTAAATTGATAATCTCTACATAATCTCTTTTCTGGATTGTAGAAATGGTAGGTGCATAAGTAGATGGTCTACCAATACCCAATTCCTCTAGTTTTCTTACTAGCGTAGCCTCTGTGTAGCGTGGTGCGTGTCTAGAGAACTTCTCTGTACCTTTGATTTCTTTGGCATCTAGCGAATCATCAACAGATACTTTTGGCAGAATAGACATTCCTTTTTGAATCGGTTCATCATCCTCATCCCTACTTTCTTGATAAACTTTTAAAAATCCATCAAATAAGATTACCTCCCCTTTTCCTCTAAAAATATATTCTTGATCCCTGCTATTATCTACGGTAATCGTTGTCCGCTCTAGATTGGCATCTGCCATTTGGCTGGCTACTGTTCTCTTCCAGATGAGATCATATAATCTTCTTTGCGATGCATCTACACCCGCATCTGCTTGTGTTAGATCTGTAGGGCGAATAGCCTCGTGCGCTTCTTGTGCTCCTTTAGTTTTACCCTTATATGTTCTGGTCTTAGAATATTTACTACCATATTTAGAATTTATCATGCTAGCAGCGGCAGTCAGTGCATCCTGAGAAAGATTGACACTATCTGTTCTCATATAAGTAATTAAACCCTGCTCATATAATTGTTGTGCCACCCGCATGGTACGTGCTACGGGATAGCCCAGTTTACGAGAAGCCTCTTGTTGTAGTGTTGACGTAGTAAAAGGTGCTGCGGGTGAGCGCTTGCCAGGATGAGTCTCAACATCTGCAACTTTAAACTTGGCTTCTGCACACCTTTCTATAAAGGCTTTAGCTTCCTGATATGTATCAAATTCTTTATTTAATAAAGCCTCAAAAGAGCCACCTTTATCTGTAGTGAATGTCGCTACAAATCGGAAACTATTCTCTGGGATAAAATCAAGAATTTCTTTTTCTCTTTCTACTAATAATCTTACCGCAACAGATTGTACTCTACCAGCAGATAAGCCTGGTCTAACCTTCTTCCATAAAACAGGAGACATTTTAAAACCAACTAATCTATCCAAAATTCTTCTTGCTTGTTGTGCATTGACTAAATCCTCATCTATTTCTCTAGGATTCTCAATAGCTTTTTGGATCGCATTTTTTGTAATTTCATTAAAGACAATTCTCTTTGTATTCTCTCTGGTTAAGCCTAAAGTGTTATATAAATGCCATGCAATCGCTTCTCCCTCGCGATCCTCATCAGATGCCAACCATATCATGTCTGATTTGGCGGTTGCTTTTTTAAGTTTATTAACAATTTCTTCTTTATCCGGGGAAATAACATATTCGGGTTCAAAATTATTTTCTATATCAATACCCATATTTTTCTTAGGCAAATCTACAATGTGTCCAAAACTAGATTCCACCTGGAAGTCTTTTCCAAGATATTTTTGGATGGTTTTTGCTTTTGCGGGTGACTCAACGATAACGAGATTCTTAGGCATAAAATTTGAAAATTTGTTGCAAAAGTAAAGAAAATAGTTCATTTCTAATTTTATTCCTGAAATTAGCATGGCGATTTGTGGCATGAAAATAGAATAACCTTTGTATAGAACAACTCTTATCATGAAAAAAATTATATTAATATTATCTTTAATAACTGCTACAATATCTTTTAGCCAAACAGCAAAAATTAATATAGAGGTAGACGGAATCACCAACAACCAGGGCAATATAGGTATCGCTTTGTATAATAATGCGAACGATTTCACGATTAAAGAATATAGAGCCACCAAGGTGAAAGCCAAGCAAGGAAAAGTATACGCTGCGTTTGATGAAATTCCAGCAGGTGAATATGGTATCGCTATATTGCACGATGAAAATAAAAATGACAAAATGGATTTCAATATGATTGGAATCCCCAAAGAGGACTATGGTTTCTCTAATAATCCTGCAATCGTTTTATCTAAACCTAAGTTTAAGGAAGTCGCTTTTCCTGTAAAAAAGGGTGAGTCTAAAAAGGTTAAAATAAAACTTAAATAAAAAACGAATTAAATAAATTCTAAAAATAAAATAGGCTTCTGAAAATAAAATTCAGAAGCCTGTTTTAATTAAGTTCTGTGATAGATTAGTTAACCTTCAAAATAGTTAAATGATTGATTATTTTTAATTTTTAGAACGGTATGATATAATATCTTGATTAAACTTTCAACATCTTCCTTGTGAACCATTTCTACTGTGGTATGCATATAACGCAAAGGCAAGCTCAATAAGGCAGAAGGTACACCACCATTGCTAAATGCAAAGGCATCTGTATCTGTTCCTGTCACGCGAGAAAGGGCAGATCGTTGGAAAGAAATTTCATTCTCTTCTGCTGCCTCTATAATCATTTCTCTTAATGTATTGTGAACTGCTGGTGCATAGGCAACCACTGGACCTTTACCACAAGCCAAATCCCCTTCTTTTTTCTTGTCTATCATAGGCGTTGTGGTGTCGTGTGTTACATCTGTCACCAAGGCAACATTTGGTTTAATGGTTTCTGTAATCATCTTGGCTCCATTCAATCCAACCTCTTCTTGCACAGAGTTCGTGAAGTATACCCCAAAATCTATTTTATCTTTATTCTCATGTAAAAGTCTAGCAACCTCTGCAATCATAAACCCACCCGCTCTATTATCTAATGCTCTACAGGTAAAATATTTATCATTCAAAACATGAAAAGTGTCTGGATAAGTAATTACACTCCCTACATGGATTCCCATCGCCAAAACTTCGTCTTTGTCTTTAGCGCCAACATCCACCCATATAGATTCCACTTTGGGTGTTTGTTCTTTGGAGTCACCTTTTCGTGTATGGATAGCTGGCCAACCAAAAACACCTTCTACAATTCCATTCTTGGTATGGATATTAACTCTCTTAGAAGGAGCAATCATGTGATCAGAACCACCATTTCGCACTACATAGATAAGCCCATTATCCGTTATGTAATTAACATACCATGAAATCTCATCTGCATGTGCTTCTAAAACTACCTTGAATTCAGCATCTGGATTTATAACGCCATAGGCGGTACCATAATTATCTGTTCTCACCTCATCTACATAAGGTTTAATGTAATCCATCCATACCAGTTGTCCAGCTTTTTCATACCCTGTGGGTGAAGCTGTATTGAGATATTTCTTTAAAAAGCTCAATGAGTGATCTGTATAAAATTGATCTTCCATAAATTATCTTTTAATTATTAAATAGAACTTCAAATTTACAATATTTTAATGAAGATACTGATAACCATGCGTTGCACACAAGATGATTACTCTTATCAAATAACTTTAACAGTACTAATCAATCAATTGGGAATACTTTTTGCCTAGAATAATGATTATGAAAATGTGGTTATCTATTCTATCTATTTTAATATCTATAGTGTTATCTGCACAAGAGAAAACAATAGATAAGAGTTACAAGACAGAAATAAGCAATACGGATATTGACTCCTTGGACTGGAGTCAAATGACCCCTATTGATCTAGGTGAAACCCGTGCTTATTCCTTGAAATTAAATACAGCGCTAGAAAAAAAATATTACCGCTGGTTAGAGAAAAGAGTGGATGACGTGTACCCTTTTGTAAAAACGGCCGTAACAGAATATTATCATGTCAAAGATTCTGCTAGAAGAATTGAAAACAAAAGAGAGCGAAAAAAATTCATTAATAAGCGATACAATGACCTGGCAGATGCTTATGAGGATAAATTGAAAAAACTTTCTAGGTCTAGAGGACAAATTTTAGTAAGATTGATAGAAAGAGAGACCAAATTGACCGCTTACGATATGATTAAGGAGTTAAGAGGTGGCGTAAATGCATTTATGTGGAATGCCGCTGGAGGGGCATTTGACATCGATTTAAAAAGTAGATTTGACCCTTCTTTGACTAGAGAAGACGTGTTTTTAGAAGTGATTATAAGAAGAGGAATCGCTACTGGCAAATATCCAGAAATTTATATCACAGAAGAACGCTTTGAAAAACTAAATCCTATATTAAAAGCGTTTGGTAGAAATTAATCATAGTATTTGAGTTAAAGAAATAAAAAAGTAGCTGTCTCAAAACTTTTCTTTTGTCACCTTGAATTCACTCCAGAATATCATATTTACTTGATTACCAGATGGCAATACTCAAAATCAACTGGAAATGAACAGTTTCAAGGGTTTTAAGACAGGCACCTTAAATTTAGAAATAACCCATATCTAATACTAGGTATTAAATATAAAATATAGTTAATAGTTATATGTTTATCGCTTTAACATTTCAAAATCCCCTGTGATTTCAACTTTTTCACTAATTTCTGATATAGGGTTTTCTGTACCAATACCATAATCAAAACGGTTTAAAGTGGCGCGTACATGGTAACCTTGAATGGTATTATCATCATTGTTCTTAGAAAGTCCTCTATCATAAAGTCTAACGGTCACTGGTTTAGTTACGCCATGCATGGTTAAATCTCCAGATACATCATATACACGTTTGGCAACTTCTACAATTTTACTTGATTTAAATGTAAGTTTTGGATACTTTTTAGCATCAAAGAAGTTAGGACTTCTTAAATCCTCATCACGTATATCAACATTGGTATTGATAGACGCCACATCTGCAGAGAAGGTCAAACTAGATTTAGTAAAATCTTCCCTATTTTTATCTACTACAAACTCAGCTCTATTAAAATTACCAGAAACGGTATTCACAAGCCAATGCGTGACTCTAAACTCCATGCGAGTATGGTAGGGGTCATTCTCCCAAACTGTTTGGGCATTTATAAGACCTGCTACTAATATAAATAATAAAAAACTTGAAAATTTTTTCATGATGTTAATTTATAATGTTACTATAAAATTAATATTATATTTTAAATTAATACTAAATTTCTTATACTCTTAATTTAAAAACTCATCTATTTAGAAAAAATAAAAACCTTGTAAAAAAATATTTACAAGGCTCAATCTATTACCAATTTTAAAAATTATTTTTTTAATAATTCAAAATCTCCAGTGATATATACTTCATCACTAATTATCGCTGGTCCATATTTAGAACCAATCCCGAAATCTGATCTTGACAATTCTGCCTTCACTTTATATCCTTCTATTGTTTGTCCTTCTTGGTTTTTGGCAGAACCATTATAATATAATGTAGCAGTTATTGGCTTGGTAACACCATGAATATTTATATCACCAGTTACATTATAAACATTTCTAGCAATTTCTTCTATTTCTTTAGATTTAAAAGTTATGGTAGGATATTTATCTGCCTCAAAAAAATCTGCGCTTTTTAAATGTGTATCTCTAGCCTCTACCCTTGTATTGATAGAGGAAACTTTGGCTATGAAGGTTAATTGAGATTTTGTAAAATCTGAATTATTTCTATTCATCTCAAAAATGGCGTCATCAAATGTGCCTGTGACATCATTAACCAGCATGTGGGTGACTTTAAACTCCATACGTGAATGCATAGGGTCTGTTGATAAAACGGTTTGCGAGAACATTATTCCAGTAAAAAATAGGAATAGCATAAAGATTGTTACTTTTTTCATAATTTCTGTTTTTTTTATTAAAAATACAATAATTCATCTATTAACCATGCGTACAGATATAGATATTTGAACAAATAAGATAATTAAAAAAAGGAGCCTTCCTCATCATTGAGTAAGACTCCTTTTATTGTTTTATTACATACTATTAAACATGATGATTATTTATTTTGGTATCCTCCATAATATTTAACAGGTGACCAATCAGGTTTAACAGCCGGCAATTCAGGATCCAGTGATTGAAACTCCTGTGCACCATAAACTACTTTACCATCTACAACAGTAAGGACAGATTCAATAGATTTAATCTGTTCATCTGGTACTGTGAAATAATCGTCTGACAATATGGCGAAATCAGCATACATACCATCTTCTAATGTTCCTTTTACATCTTCTTCTTGCGAGAACCAAGCACCACCATGCGTGTAAACATCTAGAGCTTCCTCACGAGAAAGTATATTACTGCGATCGTACAATTGTGTTCCGCCAACAGTTTTACCTGTACTCATCCAGTATAAAGAAATCCAAGGATTGTAACTAGCCACACGTGTACCATCTGTTCCAGATCCTAAAGGAATTCCCATATCATAAATTTTCTTGAAAGGTGGGGTTGCTATAGCTTCATTTTTACCATATCTATCAATAAAAAACTCACCTGCAAAAGCCATACGGTCCTGTACAGAAACACCTCCATTTAATCTTTTAATTTCTCTTAATGTTTCATCTTGAATGGTCTCACCATGATCAATGGCCCAACGCATCTCATTAGCAATTTTACCATTATTCTCACGATTAATTTCATCTACCAAATCAACAATTAGCTTTGTATTTTCTCCATACGTAGAGTGTTGTCTAAATGGCCATCCATTGTCCACATGCATTTGGATAACTGTTTTAGTTGACTCTCTCCATCCATCATGATCTGTAATGTGAACTTTTGGTGCTAAGAAATTTTCAAAATCACCAGCAGCCCAAGTCATATACTCACCACCACCTTCTAGAACATATCCATGTTCCATCTGATGATCATCATTCTTAAAGATTTTATTGTTTCTCATCCAAGTTCTAAAATCATTAATTTCCTCTCCAGCTTTTTGGGGAAATAAATAATAAGAGATTCTCATGCTCAAATCACTCTGTTCTGCTAATGCTTTAGAAGCTTCATAGTCTTGAGGATATGTATGTCCTCCTCCCCCAGCATCAATGGCGCTAGTCATACCAAATCTATTCAACTCATGATAGAAATGCTTGGAAGAATTAATCATATCTGCCTCTGATAATTGTGGTAAAGCTCCAATGGTTTGATACAAAATCATGGCATTAGGTTCTGCTAAAAGAACACCTGTTAATTTACCATTTTCATCCTTCTCATATCGGCTACCTTCTGGCGCTTCTGTATTTTCATCAATATTAAGTGCCTTTAATCCAGCATCATTCAACCATCCGCGGCTATATAATAACATCACAAAAGTTGGCACATCACCTGTAGCTTCGTTAATTTCTTCTGGTGTTGGCATTCTTCTTTCTTCAAATTGATAAGGAGACCAACCTCCTATAACACGAACCCATTGTCCTTCTGGTGTTCTTTGTGCCTGTTCTTTAAGCATTCTTAGTGCTTCTTTTAGTGATTTAACACCATCCCAACGCAATTCTTGATTATAAAATCTACCTCCACGCGTTATATGTAAATGGGAATCATTTAAACCAGGAATTAAGGTTCTACCATTAGCGTTTATAACTTGCGTCTGATCATTAGCTAAAGCCATAATTTGTTCATTAGAACCAGTTTTCAAAACTTTTCCATTTCTAATGGCGATGGCTTCTGCCATTGTCCTATTGTCATCAAGAACTGCCACCTTGGCGTTGGTGACAATCATATCCGCTCGCTCTAATCCGAGTGCAGATTCTGTTGCATCTGCAACTTTCTGTACATCGCACGAGTTTAGAATACCCAATGCGGCACCTAGTAATATTAACTTTTTCATAAACAATAAATTTTTTTATTATTAGCTACAATTATCATACCTGTTTCTATAATTTTAATTTATAATTTTTTTATATAATAAAACATTATTTAAAGTAAAATAAGGTTTTCATTTTACACTATATTGTCTTTATTAATCAAACTATATAAGAATCACACAAAGTCAAATTTATATGGGAAAAACAGAAAGAAGACTATACCATATACCAATCGTTATAAAAGAAAGAATTAAACCAACACTTAACATTAAACTGCAGTAGTTAGGTTTCAGACCATACCCTGATGCTACGATCCCCGCAGTAATCATGGGAGCCATGGCAGATTCTATCCAAGTAATTTCTATAATAGTACCATTTTGATTAAAGATTAAAAAATATAAAACGAAAATAAAAGCAGGAAACAAGACTAATTTAAACCCAAGTCCTAGCCAAACGTATCGCCAATACACGCTTTTAAGGTCTAAGCGTAATTGCATTCCAACAGATATTAATGCCAATGGCACAACTAATCCTCCTAAAGTTATGAACATTTCATCCAGTACAGAGGGAAAAGTATATGACGTTAGATTCAAAGCGATTCCAATCACGAATGCTATGAATGGTGGAAACTTCAAAATATTGCTGATGACAGTATAAATTGTTGATTTTTGTTTGCTAGAATAAATATTGGCAATTAAAATTCCTAAAGTAGTCAATGCCACAAAGCTGCCTGGTTGATCTACCATTATCACAGTTTTTATACCTTCTTCGCCAAATAATCCTTGTATAATTGGAATCCCAACGAAGGAAGTATTTCCAAAACCAGCCATCAATATGACAGCTCCTGTCAAGGTCTTACCCCAACCAAAGCGGCACCCTATTAACCCAAACACCACCCAAGATAGTAGAATGTTTAACCATGGCATCAAAATAGGATATACCAATGTTGAATCTACCTCTATACGGGGTATATAATGCAACGTGAGGGCGGGCAATGCTACATATATAATTAATATATTCAGAATTTTGAAGCCATTGATATCCACAACTTCAAATCTTTTGAGAAGATATCCTATAAATAAGCACAAAAAGATTAATAGGATAGAAGCCATATTTTAATCAAAATTAACCCACAATTAATTATTTAAATAACTTTAATCTTTATCTGCCAACCGTACCTCTGAGAAAGTAGGTGCCTTTTCTGTGATGGTAGCGACATCTTTCTTATTGATCTTAAAAGTTACATCTTTGGCCGTGGTAAATAATAGAACCGTCCAAAAAGGATTCTTCAAATGTTGTTTGATTACTTCTAAAGTTTGATTCAAGGTATACTCTTCTTCTTCATCATCTACTTGTCTAGAACGGTAATGTAATTTAACTAGAAATTTAGGTTCATCCTCTAAATTAGCTGGTCTCACAAAAACATTGTGCAAATCCGGTTTTCCGATCGTTTTAGCCATGGTTAATTTAGCGAAATCACCTACCTCTACGCTCTCCTCTACTTGTTCCCAAAATTTGGCAAAAACTTCTTGATATGTTAACATCATTTAATATTTAATTGTTCTTTTAATATTGCCTCCATCAAATTTAATACATATCTCTTAATTCTTGTGGGTCTTACCTTGTGTATAATTATATATAATCAAGGAAGGCTATCGCCTTATGTTATCTGTAGCTACATAAAAACGAGCCTTTTATTAAAATTAATTCGCCTGATGCATTGTTGGAAAAGTAAACGTATTATATTTATCTGTTAAAAATCTATTTAACATGCCCTGAATCTCTGGATTACTCTTTTCTGTGACTAGAAATTTTTCTAAGTCTTCCAGAGTCTGCACACTTTCTTCTTTGGGTAGAAAACCATAACCTCTAAAAAGTCCTTTCTCTATCCAGACAAATGATGATTCTTCTACATTTCTACCTGCCAATTCAATAATTTCTGTTTTTAAATCAGAATGCGTAGATTCTATGGCGGTTTGTACCCTCTTATTATATTCCACCTCATCAATTTCCTCTTGGCAATAATCACATGGTATATGCAGATAATAATCTTCACACCTTGCCGAAGCTCCTACCAATTGACAATATTTAGGACATAAATTATAATCCATACATAATTCTGTCAAAAACTTGATGCACTCACCCTCTGAGTGAAATTCTGCAATGGGTTGCGAGATTAAACGCAGCTGATTAAACCCTAATTGGGTAATTCCCTTTCTATTTTTAAAAGAAGTAATTCCAAGCCTCGGGCTAAAATTTTTAGATGCTCTATTATAACGAGGCCAATGTTTTTTGATCGCCAGATTCTCCATGATCAAGGCAAGAAGTTCCGTTCCCGATTCTACGAAGTCCAAATGCGCTGTTTCTCTACACATCGTAATTTTAGATTTGCTTTTGCTTCTAAAATGAGTCAGAACTCTTTTTTTTAAATTGATCGCTTTCCCAATATATAAAATTTCCATTTTTTTATTCAAAAAATAATAAACACCCGGAGTCTCTGGTAGCTTTTCAAAATCTTTTAAGGGTAAATTGGCAGGAAGTGCATTTACACCTTTTGTGGGTTTTAATGCTTTTTCAAAAACTTCTTGGAAGTTGGGATTATCATAAAATAATTCCCAAATTCTCCCTGTCGCTAAGGCATCACCCAAAGCCCTATGTCTACCGTGTATATTTATACCTAAATCTTTGCAGAGTTTTCCTAAACTATAAGATTGTTTACCAGGGATTAATTGGCGAGACAAACGCACGGTACACATTTTTTTAGGTTTAAAAGTAATGCCACATGCTGCTAAATGCTTGGTGACTATGGGTAAATCAAAATTTACATGATGGGCTACAAAAACATAACCGTTTAAACGTTCAAATATCTCTTGAGCCACTTCTTTAAAAGTCGGCGCATCTAAGAGCATATCATCTGTGATTCCTGTAAGTTGTGTTATAAAATAAGGCAATCGCTGCTCTGGATTAATCAATTGAACATATTCATCCAACTTTTGATTATCCTTATAGCGTACAATAGCAATTTCTGTGATGCGTTGAGTTTTTCCCGTTGTTTCAATATCTACAATGGCGTATTTCATTAAACGTTGAATGATTTGATTTACAATGAATAGGACCTCTCTATATGAATAATAGATTGATTTTCTCAAAATTATAAAAATTGAAATCGCTTTTCTATTAATGAAATCATAATTAACCTTTTAGCCCTCCCATTTTGTTACAAAGGTTTGATAGGCGAAAAGCTATGGAAATTTGATATTAATTCTTTTTAAAATAAGCCTTATATAAAAGATTGGCAGGCTTTTAGCTTATAAACTATCTATAAAGGGCATGATTTATTTATAAGCAAAAAATTTCTTAAATTAAGAGAGAAATATTCCATTAACACTTAAAACTTATTTACCATGTTGAAAAAAAGTTATGATACCGTAGTAGAAGCGATACAGGATTTACAAAAAGAAGGTTACACTTTAGATTTTTCTATTTTGACAGAACAAGATTGTATCTTCTGCCGATCTACAGAAGATCAACTATCTCCAGATGATTTCAAAATAGATGGTGTTTATAGATTTGAGGGAGAAACAGACCCAGGAGATTCTATGGTAGTCTATGCAATTTCTTCTACGGATGAGAGTTTAAAAGGAACTTTAGTCAATGCTTATGGTATGTATGCAGATAAGGCAAGTTCTAAACTCATAAAAAAATTAGAAACACATCAAGCATAATCATTATTTCTGTATAGTGCAAAAAAAACACTTTGATTCGCATAGATGGATCTCTGTACTTTTTTTAACTTTTAATAATTTATTAGGTTATTATTCCGGGCTTTCTTTAATTTAGGTATTGCTATAACCAAAAATCATTAAATTATGGAACGTTATTTGCCCTAATATCATTATTTAAATAAAAAAATAATATGAAAGATTTAGACGGACACGTAATTATAGTAACTGGAGGTGCCTCTGGTATAGGAGGGGCTGTATCCTCTGTTTTGGCAGAAAGAGGGGCGAAAATTATAGCAGTAGACATAAATGAAGAAGCAGGCAAAGAAATTGAAAATTCTTTTCCAGGACAAGTTTTATTTATGAAAGGTGATGTTTCCAAAGAAAACACAGCCAAAGAGGCTGTAAATTTGGCTGTTTCTAAATTTGATAAATTAACGGGCGTTGTGAATAATGCCCATGCGTCTCGTCAAAAACCATTATTAGAACAAACTCCAGAGGATTGGGAGTTATCTTTTGGCACAGGATTCAATGCTACCCTTTATTTTATGAAAGCAGCATATCCAGAATTAAAGAAAACCAAAGGTGCCATTGTAAATTATGGATCTGGCGCAGCATTAGATGGTCAACCAAATCAAGCGAGTTATGCAGCCGCCAAAGAAGCGATTCGTGGATTAAGCCGAGTGGCAGCCAATGAATGGGCACATGACGGTATTAGAGTTAATGTGATTTGCCCGCTAGCCCATACTGGAGGCGTAGATTCGTGGCAAAAAGAACATCCAAAACAATATGAACAGGTGGTGAGAGAGATTCCATTGCAACGTTTTGGGGATCCTAAAAAAGACATTGCCCCTATTGTAGCATTTCTTCTGAAAGAAGATAGCCAATATATGACTGGGCAAACTGTGATGGCAGATGGCGGTTCTAAGAAATTAAGATAATTTTTTATAACTTATTATAATATTTGAGTATTATCATCCATTCCTGCAGATATTTAGCGAATTTGGATGGGGATACATTCTATCTTGAGATGAACTCTTGTATCTTGCATAAAATTCAAACTATGAAAATTAATTTATTATCCATAGAAACGCAAGGACCAGACAAAAGAGTTATTGCGCAATTTATCCAAGACATTGCTGTGGGAGTCAATGATTCACTAGCAAGAGAATTTACGGAAATATTATTAGAAGGTGATGCTATTGAAATAGAAATAAATAATAACAATACAGCTTCTGCTCTTAGAGGTTTAAGAAAATTAAATATTGATTATGAAATTATAGAAGATTAAATTAAGCCTAATCAATTTCTATTAAAAATATTACCTAAATATAAACACCTCATTATGAAAATATTAAATCAAGTTTTAGGAAATGCTAGTGAAGTCTCTATTGAAAAACTTACACAAAAATATCACAAGATATTAATCTCCTCAGAAAATATTGAGCTAGGTTTTCAATTATTTAGAGATGTATTTATGTTTACCAACAAGAGACTTATCTTGGTGGATGTTCAAGGTTTAACAGGCAAAAAGAATGAATATTTATCTCTACCGTATAAAAGTATCTCTAGATTTTCTCTAGAAACTGCTGGTACTTTTGATTTGGATGCAGAATTAAAAATTTGGATTTCTGGAGAAAACGCCCCCACGATTAGTAAAAAGTTTAATAAAAGCATTGATATCTATGAGGTTCAAAAATTCTTAGCAGATAAGGTGATGTAAAATCATATTAATAAAAGAGGTAATACAAAATAGAATATGAAATTCCTTTTTTAAATTAGGGTAAGATTATTGCTGATAATGGACATCTAAGCTATATACTGAATATTTTTAAATTGTTTGATGAAACCTTATCTATCCACCATTCAAGAAATTAAAGATTCTTATGAAACCTCTGAAAAGGGTCTTTCTTCTTCTACTGCGAAAAGAAGATTAGATAAAAATGGTAAAAATGAATTGGTAGAAAAGAAAAGAAAATCTCTATGGATGATTTTTCTGGATCAATTCAAGGATTTAATGATTGTAATTCTTTTAGCCGCAGCCATCATTTCTACCTTGGTTGGTGACATGAAGGATTCTATCGTCATTCTACTAATTGTAATTTTGAATGCGATTATTGGGTTTATCCAAGAATATAGGGCAGAAAATGCGATGGAAGCATTGAAAAAAATGTCCTCATCTAATTCTAAAGTTAAACGGGATGGTAACACAATAGAAGTCCCAGCAACAGACCTGGTGAGAGGTGATGTGGTTCTGTTAGAGGCTGGAAATATTGTTCCTGCCGATATTCGGCTCATGGAAGTTCATTCTTTAAAAGTTGAAGAGTCTTCTCTAACTGGTGAGTCTACGAGTGTGGATAAAAGTAGTGAAGTATTAGAAAATGATGATTTAGCTATTGGTGATAGAACCAATATGGCTTATAAGAGTACCATTGTTTCTAATGGGCGGGCGGAAGGAATCGTTGTGGGCACTGGAATGGAAACAGAGATTGGACGCATAGCACGACTCTTACAAGAAGACCAAAGTAAAACGCCTCTTCAACAACGATTAACAGATTTAAGTAAAAAACTATCTTTTATAGTTATTGGCATCTGTATTGTGATGTTTCTGGTGGGCTATCTGCGTGGAGAGGATCCTATGAACATGTTACTCACAGCTATTTCCTTAGCTGTAGCTGCTATCCCAGAAACGCTTCCTGCCTTTATAACGATAGCACTAGCCCTAGGCGCCAAAAGAATGGTCACTAAAAATGCGCTAATTCGCAAGTTACCTTCTGTAGAAACTTTGGGTTCTGTGAATTTTATTTGCACTGATAAAACAGGTACAATCACTCAAAATAAAATGACTGTTACAGATACTTGGCTGTCTTCTGAAACGGTGAGTTTTCAAGACTTCCAAAAGGATGAATTATTGCTCCTGTCTATGTCTTTAAATAATGATGTCACACAGGATGAATCTAATGAGCTACAAGGCGACCAAACAGAAGTGGCTATTGTAGAATTTTCAAATAATCATGCGTTGTATCAATCTGAATGGAATCAATTAAAAAGAGTGGAAGAAATTCCATTTGATTCTGAAAGAAAAAGAATGACTACAGTTTATAAAATAAATAATAAATATATAGTTATTACCAAAGGGGCTATAGAATCTATTCTTAAACATACCACTGTAGAAAATCAATCTCCTATTCTGGAAACCGTCAATAGCTATGCAGAGGAAGGAAAACGGGTACTATCGTATGCTTTTAAAACCCTCGATGAATTACCTCAAGAAATATCGCCAAAGTCTTTAGAGACGGATTTAAACTTCATTGGCTTAGTGGCAATGATAGATCCACCCAGAGAAGAGGTAATTAAGGCCATAGAACAATGCCACACCGCTGGCATTACTCCTGTGATGATAACTGGAGACCATCCTGTAACAGCTAAAGCCATAGCCCTGGAGACGGGAATTATATATAAAAAATCAGACAAAACGATTACAGGAACTGCTTTACAAAAATTAAGTGATGCGGAATTTGATAAGCAAGTAGAGGATATTAAAGTTTATGCGCGCGTATCCCCAGAACAAAAACTAAAAATTGTTAAAACACTTCAAAACAAGGACAATTTTGTAGCCATGACAGGCGATGGGGTGAATGACGCTCCTGCACTGCGCCGTGCTAATATTGGCGTTGCCATGGGTATTACAGGGACAGATGTGAGCAAAGAAGCAGCACAAATGATTTTATTAGATGATAATTTTTCCACTATTATCAATGCGGTTAAAGAAGGAAGAAGAATCTATGATAATATTAGGAAATTTATCAAATATACCCTGGCAAGCAATGTAGGCGAAATCTTAACGCTCTTTTTGGCCCCTCTATTGGGTATGCCTATTCCATTGACACCCATCCACATCTTATGGATTAATCTTGTTACCGATGGATTCCCTGGACTGGCGTATGTAGCAGAACCAGCGGAAGAAGATATCCTGAAAAAACCACCGCGCAAAAGTGATGAGAATATTTTTTCTAATGGTATGGGTTCCGCTATTATTTGGATAGGAATAGTCATGGGTTTTGTAGCATTAGCTACGCAGGCTGGTGCTTTATATTTGGAGAATGAGAAATGGCAAACCATGGTCTTTACAGTTTTATGTTTAAGCCAAATGGGGAATGCCATGGCTACCAGGAGTGAGGTGAAATCACTATTTCAACAAGGTATTTTTGCAAATAAATTATTGATTGCAGCTGTTGCGCTAACCGTTACCCTACAAATGCTGGTGATATATGTTCCTTTTTTGCAAGATATTTTTAACACCCAAGCACTCACATGGGAGGAACTTCTGATTTGTTTTGCAATCTCTAGTCTTGTATTCTGGTTTGTAGAAATAAGAAAATATTTAAAACGTAGAAAATTAAATCATAAGCAATCCTAACGCTATGGATGAAAATGCAATAGTCATTGAAAATCAAGAATTTATTAAAATAAATAACTTAACTTTCAGCAATTACAAGGTCTATTAATTCAATATGATTTAGACATTTATTGATTAGCATGCAAAACAAAATCACTTAATGTCCAGCATGTCATCAAGTGATTTGTATTGCAATAGTCGCATATAGCATTGGTTTCTATCTATCCTCTACCTTATACAATTCAAAATTGATAATTACAGATTGATCTGGTCTCAAACCAAAGGCATTTCTTTCTCTACCAAATGCTAATCTAGATGGAATAATCACTAAACCTTGAAAATCTACAAAAGGTTGGGCATCTGCTTCTTTATTAGAAGCATTAAAAAGCCTGATCCCTTCCTGAAATCCCTCTATTTCATACCAAGATCTTTCCACATTATTTTCTATTTCTGCTTCTGATAGTGGTTTATAGTAAAAATTGGGGTCCCAACTTGGATACCCAGTTGCGTTAATGGTAGAGGAAAATCTGGCTGGTGGTGAGTAAAATGTTGAGTCCCGTGCCTCATTCGTTCTACCCATAAAGGTAAACATATCATATTGAAGCAATATCTTTTCTGTATTCACATCCACCACTCTTCTGCCATTGGCGCTATGATCTGGTCTTTTTACTGTCCAAAAACCAATGGGGTTATAAGTAGCAAGATCTCTTAAAGGTACTTCTTCATCATCTGATACGTCTGTATCAGAAAAACGGGTTAATTTACCTTGTTCATTGAGGTAATAATCATTTAGGATTAATTCCATCACTTCATCATCTACCGTGTTTCTAACATCTTGCGGCAATAATTCCTCTGTTAGAGGTGCATCATCATCTTCGCTACATCCAATGAATACCATTGTCACCATAAGTAACATTAAAACTGTTCTATACATCTTCATAAAAAACTTTATAAGTCGCAATTTACTAATATTCTTTTAACTATACTTGTCTATTTGCGTTTTGTGTGTTAAAGTTCTACCGCAGAATCATCTCCTCTAGGGTCTGCTCCGCCCTCTAGCGAGCCATCCTCGATGACACGAATCGCATCCATTTTCCCAAGAATTCTGTTATTTTTTTCTTGAATATTGTACCCTTTATCTTTTAGAACTTGAATTACAGATGGATCAAATCCTCTAGGCTCAAGGGTGACCTCATCTGGCAACCATTGATGATGAAAACGCGGAGCAGAAACAGCTTGTTGCATGTTCATATTAAAAATAGTCTGATTCAAAATCGTTTGGAGCACCGTGGTAATAATGGTAGAGCCACCAGGCGTGCCTAACACCATATGTAATTTATCATCTTTAGAAACAATGGTAGGAGTCATAGAACTTAGCATTCTTTTCTCTGGCTCTATCTTATTGGCCTCTCCTCCTACCAGTCCAAACATATTGGGCACACCTGGTTTGGCACTAAAATCATCCATTTCATTGTTAAAGAAATAACCTAACTCATTATCGTATAATTTACTACCATAAGCACCATTAATTGTAGTAGTCACAGACACAGCGTTACCATCTGTATCTACTATAGAATAATGTGTCGTTTCATTGCTTTCTGTCCATTCAATATCTCCTGGTGCAATATCAGATGATGAAGTGGCTTTATCCCAATTAAAATCTTCCATTCTTTGTTTCAAATAAGACTTGTCCATTAATTGAACCAAAGGAACATTTACAAAATCTGGATCTCCCAGAAATTTAGAGCGGTCTGCGTAGGCTCTACGCTCAACCTCTGTAATTAACTGAATATAATTAGCACTATTATGCTGCATTTCGTTTAATGGATAATTTTCTAAAGTTTTTAAAATTTGACCTAAAACTATACCACCACTACTTGGCGGACCCATGGTTGTAATCTCATAATCATGAAATTTAAATTGAATAGGATTTCTCCATATAGGATTATAATCTAATAAATCTTCTTCGGTAATGATACCACCATTTTCTTGAATAAATACGACTGTTTTCTTTGCGATTTTTCCTTTATAAAATCCATCTCTACCCTTATCTCTAATTTGTTCTAAAGTCTTTGCTAAATTTGGCTGTACGATGACATCTCCTTCTTTCCACGCTTTGTCAAAATAAATCTTTCTATTCTTATTTACCTTTTGAAATAAATATCTAGAGCCGTTCAACATCTCTGCTTGTTTTTCTGTCACCACAAAACCATTCTTGGCTAAATCAATGGCTGGCTGCATTACCTCTTTCCAACTTAACTTACCCAATTTTTGATGCGCCTCATACATTCCAGCCACAGTTCCTGGTACGCCAACAGCCAAAGCACCATCCATGCTCAAGCGTGGAATTAACTCTCCATTTTTATCTTGATACATTTTTTCGTGCGCAGCTTTCGGTGCTTTTTCTCTATAATCTAAAGTCCCAGTGGTCCCATCTTTTAAGCGATAAACCATAAAACCACCACCCCCAATGTTACCAGCAAATGGAAAACATACAGCCAATGCTGCATCTGTAGCTACCATCGCATCAAAAGCATTTCCACCTCTGCGCATGATTTCAACGCCTATCTTAGACGCCTCTTCTCTCGCAGAAACCACCATGGCATGGCGATTAGTCTCTACGCTATTAGTATCTGGTAAACTTGTTTGATTAGAATTTTGTGTCTGCTGCGTAGGCACACAAGCCATCAGCCACACCAACGATAGAATTACAATATTTTTCATAAAGTAAAGATAGATAAGTGGTTTGAATTATAGAAAATTATTCTATGGATTAAATAAAACATCAGATGAGTTATAATATTAGATATCACTATTTTAAAACTTCAGTTTTACTAATATAAATAAAGGAAGCTTCTATTTTATTAGAAGCTTCCTTTACAAATCTAATTTTATATAAAGTTATTTCTTCAATATTTTATAGGATTTAGTTTTGCCATCAATTGTAACTTGCATTATATAATTACCATATTTCAATCCAGACAAATTAATTACAGGATTCGATGTGTTAACATTTGTTTCCCTTACTTTTTGTCCTAACATATTATAGAAAACAACAGATTGAATATTTGACTCTGCATTCAAATATAAATTACCAGAAGTTGGATTTGGATAGTAAGAGAAATTTTTCTGATCTACATCTATTACATCCATCGTATTTAAAGTAACATTGATGCTGTAGTCTTCTACTTGCCCATAGTTTGAACCGGGGTTACATGAATCAATCGCATAATCCACTTCAGAACTTGTATATCTTTTCACCACTCTCATTCTTGTCAAGCCTTCTTGTACACCATTAGGAACCAATATATCGCCAGTTACTTGTTGTATATCTGCGTTGGTTCCATTCATGATTCCGATGTTATATCTTTCTCCTTCGTTATCCATATATCCATCTTGATTCCAATCAATAAATACTGTTATACTATTGAAGTACCCATCTGTATTACCCTCTACAGTAATCGGATAGGATTGACCTTCTGTCACCTCCCCAATAATGCTTGTGAAATCTTCATGAGTGGGAGAATCATTAAGTGCTGATGAACTTTCATTTTCTATTCCCGCACCTTCCATTCTAACTAGAGAAATCGGCTCTACAGCTAAATTAAAGTCAATTGGACCACAATACGGAGCCGGGAAAGGCGCATTATCACCCGTAGCTGTTACATCTATTGTATAATCTTCTGCTTGACCCCAGGTTAAATCTGTGCATCCATCTGCCGCATACGCTGTCCCTAACAATTTTATAATACGCATTCTTGTTTGTCCGTGGGCTACGCCAGGCGGTACAGTAATCACATTAGATGCCTGAATACCATCCATTCCCGTGGAATTATAAATACTACCCACTTCATAGCGCTCATCTTCACTATTGAATATCTCATCCTGATTCCAATCTATAAAAACTGTAAAAGTTGCAGGATGCTCTCCATTTGTATTACCTTCTAAATTAATAGTATAAGTCTCGTTTTCTGTCATATAACCTGTGATAGTGACATAATCCTCATGCGCAATAGCATCATCTAGATTATTACTACTTCTATTACTTATAGACGCAACCTCTACCAGTGTAATAGGTTCTGCAACAATAGCATCTATCTCACAATAAGGTGTTGGAAAATCATCATTACTTGTAATTTCTCCATATACCATGAATGGAAAACCTTGTTGCGTATCTGTTCCACTATCTTGTGTAGGAACCCAAAATGATTCGCCCTCTATTGTTTGAAACTGCATAGCATTTCCTGTCGTAGGTTCACCTAAAATAGCGATAGGCGGAACCCAAGGTCCAGAAGAACTTGATCCATCAAATGTAAATTGCAACCAATAGGTTCCTGCATTTAAATCTAAGCCAGGGGTTAAGGCTTGCACCCGTTGAATTTTTCTAGTGGTATCATCTTGTGCTTCTTCTGTAACCCTATTTGCCTGAGCATAAGACACCTCACCAATAATATTGGTAGTTAAATCACCCCAGATTACATTTGCCGTACCACTGCTTGGATCTCCATCCCATACCTGTAAATATACAGCCGTAACAGAAGGGATTTCAGCACCTGTCTGATAAGCAAAAAAATCAATGGAAGATACAGAAACATCCACATTTAGTATTAAATCATCTGCCAAACTAGTGTTATAAACCAAAGACGCTTGGGATCCAATCGTATTCATACCCAAGGAAATTGTTTCTAGCATATTTTTATTTGGATTGCCTTGAACATTCCAATAAGGACCATTATAATACACTAAACCATTAGAATTATCTGCATAAAACCTTCCAGTAAAAGGCATCTTTGAATTGCGTATTCCTTGCCAATTAGTAGTTTGTTTTACATCCTCTGTAATAGCTATACCTGAATTCTGCGAATATGCTACAGGTAATTTTACATCATCTGAATAAACGGTGGATTTTCCGTTAGAATTAACATCTGGATTATTATTTTGAGAATAACCAATAAAACAAAATAATAACATAAATAAGAATAGAGATTTTTTCATAATAACATTATTTATCTAATTAACCCATTAAAGTTATAAATAAATTTAAAATTTATTACAATAAAATGAATATAAATTAAGTATGTCATCAGATAATTCAATTACCCATCAATCACGATACCATTCATCTCAAACGATGGTTAATAAATTAGTGATTGTTCGGCAAACAATTTATAAATGGAATAATCGAATGTTATGAACAGGCGTTAATTTGTTTAAAATAAGAGGTTTAATAGATTATAAATTTGAGCTAAAATCTATAATTTATTATAATTAAGAGAGCGTAATTCAAAGCATTTGATTGAATAGAACAATGAGATGACAGTGAAATGAAGAAAACTTTTGGTGCATAAAAAATAGGTGAGTTTTACAAATGTTGCACAAATCAAAAATGAAAACTCTAATAATCAATCATTTAACTTCTATATTGTGCTCACGGCGGGATTCGAACCCGCACGTCCTTTCGAACACCACCCCCTCAAGATGGCAAGTCTACCAGTTTCTCCACGTGAGCGAAACAAGATCGCAAAGGTATATAAAAATTTCAAAAATATGGTCGTTCTTTTTCTTGTTTTAATTTTTGCACATATGAGAAAATTCAGATTTAAATGCTTGGAAAAAATTTTGAAACCTTTATGATTTGGAACGAATTATGAAACAAAATTTAGACTAAAGCAATGCTCATTTATTCTAATGATTGCTTTTGTGAAACTTTCTGTATTCCAAATTAAAATAAGACGAATGAAAAATATTTTAATTCTTTTATTTATAAGTCTTTTGAGTACCTCCTACGCTCAGACAGTAACTATTGATGAGGCTTATCAATGGTCTAAAGAGAACCTCCCTATTTATCAACAAAAAGAGTTGCTCAAGGAACAAACCAAAAGAAATCTTAGTAACACCCATAAGGCTTATCTACCCCAAGTTAATCTGCAAGGTCAAGCGACGTATCAAACCGATGTAACCTCTATCCCGATTGAAATTCCAGGGATAGAAATTGAAGATATGAGCAAAGACCAATATCAATTGGTAGCAGAAGTAAACCAACTCATTTATGATGGCGGAAATATTAAAAATAAGCAAGAACGTCTACAACTTTCAGAATTAATGCAATTGCAAGAAGTTGAAATCACGCTATATAATTTGCGCCAACGCGTTAGTGATTTATATTTTGGAATTTTACTTACAGAGGAACAAATTAAACAAAGGAAATACATAGAAGAAACTTTACAGGCCACACTAGATCAAGCAGAAGTTGCGCTGGATAATGGTGTCACGGCTAAAGCAGATGTCAATGAATTAAAGGCAGAATTGATTGCTAGCGAGCAACAACGCATAGAAATTCAATATAAAAAAGAGGCTTTAATTCGTATGTTGGAGGAATTAACGGGGCATCAATTTACAGATAATGTAGTTTTCAAGACACCTGAACCAATTCAAACTACGATAAAAAATCAGCGTCCAGAAATGGAAATGTTCAAACTACGTCAACAAATGCTGGAGATTGAACGCAAGAAATTAAACCAGCATTGGCATCCACAAATTGGTGCATTCGTGCAAGGTGGTTATGGAAGACCTGGATTAAACATGCTAGATAATGATTTTAAACCTTTTGCGATTGGTGGTGTGCGACTTTCTATCCCGTTAAGTGGTTTTTATACTCAAAAGAATGAATTAGAAAAATTGGAAATAGAGTCGGCGATGATAGATACTGAATTACAAACTTTTGAGATGAATACTAGACTTGAAAGCATTGAGGAAGAAAATAATATTCAAAAGTTTGAAGAATTGATTGCTAAAGATGCAGAAATCATTGCATTGCGTCAAGAGGTTTTAGAATCCGCCAAGGCACAATTAAATTACGGTGTGATCACGTCTCATGAGTTTATAAATAAATTGAACGCCACCTATATCGCACAGATCACCAAATCCCTGCATCAACTTCAACAATTGAAATCCCAATATCAACAATTAATCATAACTGGAAATTAATCATGAAAAATATATTTTATTTAACCCTGATAACACTTTTTGTTTCCTGTGATAACAATGTGGTAGACTTTGATGCTTCTGGCTATTTTGAGGCGGATGAGGTGATTGTATCTGCAGAACAAAATGGAAAGATATTAGATTTAAACGTAGCGGAAGGTCAAACTTTACAAGCCAATCAAGCCGTTGGGCAAATTGATGTGGAAGGTCAACGTTTGCAAAAAGAACAAGTTTTGGCGTCTAAATCCTCTTTGCAGGATAAAACGGTTTCTACAACCGATCAAGTGAAAGTAGCAGAAAAACAATTATCTGCGCAACAAGCCCAATTAAATCATCTATTACAAGAGCAATCCCGTACCCAAAATTTAGTGGATGCCGATGCCGCACCGCGTAAAAATCTAGATGATATCAATGCTCAAATCACGCAAATTAGACGACAAATGGCCGTGACCAGAGAGCAAATCAATGTTTATAAAACCCAATCAGAAACACAGAATAAAAGTGTGTTAAGCGAGGAGGAACCTTTAGAGAAAAATGCAGAGATCATTCAATATCAGATAGATAAAGGGACAGTAGTGAACCCCATTGCAGGAACTGTTTTAACGACTTATGCCAACGAGGGTGAATTGGCAAGCATGGGGAAACCGCTGTATAAAATCGCTAATTTAGATAACATTTATTTGAAGGCTTATGTAAGTGGTGATCAATTACCTAATTTGAAATTAAATCAAGAAGTGACCGTGCGAATTGACCATGGAGAAGATGGTTATAAAAATTATAAAGGCTTCGTTCAGTGGATTTCTTCTGATGCGGAGTTTACACCGAAGACCATTCAAACCAAAAAAGAAAGAGCCAATTTAGTGTATGCCATTAAAGTGAAAGTGGCAAATGATGGCTATTTGAAATTAGGAATGTATGGAGAAGTGATTTTATAAATTTTTAAAGGCTTTTAAAATTTAGATAAGATAAATTATTTTAACGAAATCTACATGCACACAATAGAAGTACACCATATCAGCAAATCCTATGATGAGGTTTTAGCGCTTAATGCCATTGATTTAAGTGTAAAATCTGGGGAACTTTTTGGCCTTATTGGTCCAGATGGTGCTGGTAAAACGACGCTGTTTCGTATCTTGACTACGCTACTTCTGGCCGATGATGGAACAGCCTCTATTTTAGGGCATGATGTGGTTAAGGAATATCAAAGTATCCGAAAGGAAATTGGGTATATGCCTGGTAAATTTTCGCTATATCAAGATTTAACCGTAGAAGAAAACCTGAATTTCTTTGCCACTTTATTTGGCACTTCGATTGAGGAAAGTTATGATTTAATCCAAGATATCTATGTCCAGATAGAGCCTTTCAAAGATCGTAGAGCAGGAAAATTATCTGGTGGGATGAAACAAAAATTGGCGCTTTGCTGTGCTCTGGTTCACAAACCCCAAGTATTATTCTTGGATGAACCGACTACAGGAGTGGATGCAGTTTCTCGCAAAGAATTCTGGGACGTTTTACAGAATTTAAAGGAACAAGGCATCACCATTTTGGTTTCTACGCCTTATATGGATGAGGCTTTGCAATGTGAGCGAATTGCCTTAATCCAACAAGGAAATATTATGCAAATTGATACACCACAAGAAATTATAGATACTTATCCTAAGAAACTATACGCTATTGCTGGTTCTCATCAATACAGAATTATGCAAGAACTTGAAACCATAGAAGAAATAGAAACGGTATATGCTTTTGGAGATAGTTTGCATGTTACTTTTAAAAAGGAAGAGGAAAATATAGTCCCTAAAATCAAGAAAAACGTAGAAAAGAAAATCGAGATAAAAGAAATTAAACCAACCATAGAAGATACTTTTATTCGATTAACCAACGATTTTGAATCTAAAAATCAAGACCTGTGAAAAAAGACCACGCCATATATGCCAAAGATTTAACCAAGAAATTTGGAGATTTCTATGCGGTAGATAAAATTAGTTTTGCGGTGGATAAAGGTGAAATCTTCGGGTTCTTGGGAGCGAATGGTGCAGGAAAAACTACCGCTATGCGCATGCTCAGTGGTCTATCCTACCCTACTTCTGGCCAGGCTACGGTGGCAGGATTTGATGTGTATAAAGAACAGGAACCCATCAAGAAAAATATTGGATATATGAGCCAAAAATTCTCTTTATATGAGAATTTAACCATTAGAGAAAATATTAAATTTTTTGCGGGGGTTTATGGTGTCCCAACAAAGGTAATTAAAGAAAAAAGAGAACAACTGATATTGGATTTAGGCATGGAAAACGAAGCCAATAAAATGGTGGGGGCTTTACCACTTGGTTGGAAACAAAAGTTAGCGTTTTCTGTGGCGATCTTCCATGAGCCTCAAATCGTATTTTTAGATGAACCAACAGGAGGGGTGGATCCTATCACCAGAAGACAGTTTTGGAATATGATTTATGAAGCATCTGAAAGAGGAATTACCATTTTTGTTACCACCCATTATATGGACGAATCAGAGTATTGTGATCGGGTATCTATCATGGTAGATGGTAAAATTGAAGCCTTGGATACGCCTAAAAATTTGAAGGCAGAATATAATGCCGATACCATGGATGATGTATTTTATCAATTAGCCAGAGGCGCAAAGAGAGGAGATTAATGAAAGAGTTACTGGTATTTATCAAGAAAGAGTTTAAGCATGTTTTTCGGGACAGGAGAACGCTATTGATTATGTTTGGCTTGCCATTCATACAAATATTGCTGTTTGGTTATGCGCTCACCAGTGAGGTTAAAAATGCGAATATCGTGGTGATGGATTTGGCAAATGATGAAACTTCACAAGATTTGACCGAACGAATTTCTGCCACCCCCAACTTCATTGTAGAGCGAAGAATTATCCCTCAAAGTAAACTGGATGCAGAATTCAAAAAAGGAACTACCAAAGCGGTTGTAATTATTCCACAGAATTTTGAAACAGATTTATACAATACCAGAAAAGCCACCATCCAAGTAATCGCCGATGCTACAGAACCCAATGTAGCCAAGACGATTCATCAATACATACAGAATATCGTATCCATTAAGATGCAAGATATGAATCAATTTGCATCCCAAAGACAAATCATAGAACCAGAGGTTCGGATGCTCTTTAATGAAGAAATGAATGGATCTATCAGTTATGTGCCTGGAGTATTGGCCATGGTTTTGATGATTATCTCTACCGCCCTTACTTCTGTGGCTGTGGTTCGTGAAAAAGAACTCGGTACGATGGAAATTTTGCTGGTTTCACCATTTAATCCTTTGATGGTTTTGGTGGCTAAAACCATTCCGTATTTGGTGTTATCCTTGGTGAACTTTGTTTTTATAATTTTCTTATCCATCACCTTATTAGACGTTCCATTTTTAGGAAATAGTGTGCTATTATTTATGGAAACGCTTTTATTTATTTTAACCAGTTTGGCGTTTGGACTTGTGATTTCTAACATTGCGCAGACACAACAACAAGCCTTATTAATTTCTATGATGGGCTTGCTATTGCCAACGGTAATCTTTACAGGTTTTATATTCCCGATAGAGAATATGCCTTGGCCTTTGCAATGGATTTCTAATTTAGTCCCTGCCAAATGGTATTATTTTATTGTAAAAAAAATCATGCTCAAAGGTCTAGGCTTCAGTTATGTGTGGCAGGAAACATTGATATTGCTTGGGATGACGGTAACATTATTGATTTTAGCCGTGAAGAACTTTAAAATCAGGCTATCATGAGAAGATTAAAGTTTTTATTAGAAAAAGAGTTTAAGCAAATCTTCCGCGATAAGGCCATTATTGCAATGATATTTCTTTTGCCAATACTAGAATTAGTATTGATTCCACTTGCCATGAATTTTGATGTGAAAGAGATTAACGTGGTGGTTGTGGATAACGATCATAGCAGTTACTCTCAAAAATTTATTTCTAAACTTGGCGCCTCTGGGTATTTTCAAATGATAGCCGATCCGATTACTTATAAACAAGCGACGCCCTATTTAGACAGTGGCGATGCCGATGCTATCATTACTATTCCGCAACAATTTGAAGAAAATTTAGTGCGAGAAGGCAAGCAACAAATCGGAATCTTTGTAGATGCCATTAACGGAACTAAATCTAGCCTTGGTTCTGCTTATATACTTGCGGTATTGCAAGATTATAACCAGGAAATTCAATTATATACAGGAAATGCTTACACGCCACCCCAGCAAATAAAAGTCACCCATTCCCTTTGGTACAATCCATTGGCAGATTATTATTGGTTTTCTGTCCCGGGGGTTCTCGTATTACTTGTCACCATTGTGGGTGGTTTTCTTACTTCATTGAATATTGTAAGCGAAAAAGAACTAGGGACCATAGAACAAATCAATGTATCGCCTATCAGTAAATGGGAATTTATTTTAGCCAAGATGATTCCATTTTGGATTGTTGGGATGCTGATCTTTACCATCGGGCTCTTGATTGCATGGGCTATGTATGGTGTTGTTCCGCGAGGTAGTCTGCTCAATTTATACAGTCTTACAGCCGTTTATTTAATCGCGTTATTAGGTTTTGGATTATTGATATCCACTTTTAGTGACAACCAATTGCAATCTATGTTTATTGCCTACTTCTTTATCATGATTTTTATAATGATGAGTGGGCTATTTACCTCCATAGACAGTATGCCATATTGGGCAAGAGTAATTTCTGATCTCTTACCCATTTCGCATTATATGACCGCCATACGGAATATTATCGTAAAAGGAAGTGGTTTTATAGATTTGAAATGGACTTATATTTATGAATTTATCTTCGCTATTGTATTAAATGCTTTGGCTATTTGGAATTATAGAAAGACAGCGTAGTCACCTATAAGTTTATCTTTGATAAGATACATACGTCTTTCCTGTGAGCGCTTAAACCCGCTAATGCTGAAGTGGTAATCCCTAATGTGTAGATAATCTACTATATCTTAGCCACAATACAATAAGCGTATATAGATGAAAGTTTATTTGCTTTTTTTAATCTTCTATTAATTACCAATAATACATTATTTTATTAACCTTTTAGTAATATAATCCATACAATATCCGCAGCGCAATGCAGTAAATTTATGAAAACAATAAAATTCATATTATGAAAAAGAAACTTTTATCTTTTTTTACTATGGCTGGTATTGCTATAGCCTTTGCACAAACCCCAGTAATTACA
Organism: Flavobacteriaceae bacterium Ap0902; assembly: GCA_009835005.1. Lineage (GTDB taxonomy): Bacteria > Bacteroidota > Bacteroidia > Flavobacteriales > Weeksellaceae > Profundicola. Next base: position 267,091 of record WTFG01000003.1, read on the forward strand.
TCTGTCATAGATGGAGATTACTCAATTGAAACCCTAAAGTAGTAGGTCTATACGCAGATGGAACTGTAGACTTCTCACAATTCAATTTAGAAAAATCTGCTAATGGTGGAGAATTTGGTTCTGCATTAAATTTGTCTGATCTGGGAACCGTTAAAGATGATTTTGTATTCATTTATTATGGGGATGAAAATATCTTTACTTCTGAATTCCCTAATGCTCAAATTACACTTCACACCAATTCTGCTTCTGTTAACATTAACGGAGATGATGCTGTAAGAATTATTTCTGCAGATGGTACTGTGGTAGATCAATTCGGAAACGAAGAAGACGGCACTGGAGAACCATGGGAATACAAAGATGGTTATGCTGTAAGAAACGCTGGGACTACACCTTCTGGTACTTTCGTAGTTAGTGATTGGACAATTGTAAATGGCGGTCTAGATGGGCAGGGGTTATGTAATGGAGGAACAGCTTTCGGGGAAATTGTTCCAACCATGTCTTATGTAAATGGTGATAACACACCTACCTGTAATGAGCCTAGCAATTTAACATCAAGTAATATTACTTCCGATTCCGCAACTATTAACTGGGCTTCTAATAATTCATCAGAAACTTTTGAATTAATACTTACAGAAGAAAATGTAGATCCTAATACAGATGATACAATCACAGTTAATAATGCTACTACCTATACTTTTACCAATTTAGAAGAAAATACAACTTATGTGGTGTATGTAAGATCTATTTGTGAAGGGCAATTAGTATCGGAATGGGATAATATAACATTTATAACAGAAGAAAGTGTCGTTGTAGATCCAGGAGAAGATGATACTTGCGCGGATAATGCAGAGGTTATTGGAATAGAAAACTTTGATAATAGCAATTGGACAAACAATATAGAAAGTCTTTTATTTATTGATCCAACGAGTGAAGATCAAGGGCTATTTATCGTTGAGAATTCTGGAAACAATCCTAATTTTTCTGGAAACATTTTATATGCAAGAGATTTAAAAGGAGAAGGAGATGAGCCTTCATTAGATCCATTCGTTTTTACGTTTAATGAAATTGATGTGTCTAATTATACTAACGTATTATTTTCATTTGATTATTTTGTAAAAAGTAACGATGATGCGAAAGTGATATTAATCATTGATGGGCAAGAATCAGAGCACGTATGGTTTAATGATGCGAATATAGCCGGTAAATTTACTCAGGAAATTGGAGAAGCTACTACATTCGATTTTAGAATAGAAGGAAGCATGAATGGAGCTAGCGATACATTTGAGCTTGATAACATCCAGTTATGTGGCGTAGAGCTTGTGGAAACACCAATTTGTGATGAACCTACAGACCTTACAGTAAGTAATATAACTACTTCAGAAGCCACTATTTCATGGACCACAATAGAAGGACCAAATGGATATCAATTGATAGTAGTTGATGAAAATGAGGATCCATCTAATGGGACTATAACAAATATTGATGTTGTTTCTTATACTATAAATAATTTAGATGACAATACAACTTATGATGTTTACGTGCGTTCTATATGTGGCAATGATTCATTCTCTGCTTGGGTTAAAACAACTTTCACTACAGATGAAATGATAGAAGCTCCAACAACATGTAACGAACCAACTGGAATCGTATTAAATAGATTGAGTGATACAACATCAACCTTCGTCGCTGATGATAAAGATGCAGTTTACCAAGGAACCGCGAATCGTGTGGAACATAAAAAAATTAGACCATATCCTTTATATGGAATGACAAATATGCACATCCCTCACATTCAGACTGCATTAGTTCCTGATTTTGCTCATAATGTTTGGTTAAGAATTAAGTGTGATGAGGATTTATATTCTGATTGGGTAGGTCCTTATGTACTTCCGACGTATCAAGAAGATCAAAAAGCCGTTATTTATCCAAATCCAGCTATTGGAAATACCATTAAAGTAAACGGGATTTCTGGAGAAAGAGTAGAAGTATATAATATGTCTGGTAATAGACTTATGAATTTACCTATAGTTAATGGCGAGATTAATTTACAGAATTTAACTACTGGTAAATATCATTTAAGAATTATTGATATAGATGGAAAAGTATATGAGAAGGCTTTAATTAAAAAATAATCCTTTTTTATATAAAACTCAAATTTAAAGGCGGCCATTATGGGTCGCCTTTTTCTGTTGGAACGATTTTAATTAAAATAAGTATTGTGCTATAAGTGAATTACTTCTAATTTCAAATAGGGAATATAGAAATTGAATATTCAATAATTATTTAATAATACCAAATTCTTGCATTATGAACAGCTTCTATACCTATAGAATATAATAAGCGCACATGATTTCGTGCAATAAATTATCCAAGTACTCTAGTCAGTGATCAGTACGAATCCCTCATTCTAGCTTGTAGAAAGAGGACTTTTAACTTCAAATATCGCAATTAAGAGATAACAATTGATCGATTCCGTAGTAGATCACTTATTGATGTTAAGCTGTTGATACCTACATGCAAAATAATTTATTATTCGCCCTTGTAGTATTTATCTACACAACATTAGATAAGATTATTAAAAGCTAGTAATTACTGTAAACGCCCTTATGATATATTAGGTAATCTAGCATTCATTATATTGACGCTTGATTGAATTAGCCATCTATTAATAAGGGATTTTCAGATTATGCTTGAATATCAAGAAAGGATGGAAGTATACATCCAGTATTAAATGTCAATAAGAGGCAAATAAGCGTGAAGCGTAAGTACAGTAAAGACAGTAGACTTTTTAAATATAGAGCA
>WTFG01000030.1 GCA_009835005.1 Flavobacteriaceae bacterium Ap0902
CCCACCCAAGCAGAAGTCTCTGTAGCAGTACATTGTTTTCTTACATAAATATCATAGCTGAAACCAGCAGTTAAATTAGTTCTAGTGAATGGGAAAGTTACGTCATTGTTCCCTGCATGATTAGGCTCTTCGTTTGCTGTAGGACCTTGTGCACCTTCAAGTACTGCGAAGATATCATATTGAGCACTTAAATCATCTGCAGTAATAGTAGCCGTAGTTCCGCTAGTTCTATTCACAGTAATTCCAGTTGGTTCAG
>WTFG01000004.1 GCA_009835005.1 Flavobacteriaceae bacterium Ap0902
AAATTTTCAGAATAACTTTTTAACTTACACAGTTTATGAAATACTACCAAAACGTTATTTAATCCTGCAATTCAATGACAATATCCATTGTGTTTGGGTTACTCAGAATATCATCCATAGATTTTTCTATAAATGCTGTTTTTCTATCCAAACTCACTTTTGCTTTTTTATCTGATATAGATTTTATAGGTCTTGGAAAGTGATATTCTACATTATATCTGGTGAAATAAAAAAATCCGGTAAGTCCCATATCACCATTTTCTTTATTTAAGAGTTCTTGTATATTATTCATATTCAACTCGCTGTTCCTCTCTAGCGTTTTACCATCGAAATTGAATTGATTGTTTTGAAACATATAGTCATAATATAGTTTATTCTGTGGCGCTGTTTCACCTTCCTCTTCTTCATATTTTAAGGCCTTTCTTTTTAAATCAGATAATACATTGTTTAGTTCTTGAACGCTATTCTGTTTTGTAAATAAGGAAAAATAACTGTCTTCCTGTGATAATTTAACATGCACATTAAAGTCTTTAAATAATTCTTTAAATGATTCTTTTTGAAAATCACCAGATGAATTATCATCATTCATTAAATCCCATGCGCCAAATTCTTCTATCGTCATGACTGTATCTATTGGATAGTTCTCTGCAAGTGCTTGCTCTTTGTTAGGCTCTAACTTCATTAATTGAGTCAAATTAGATTCTATGGAATAGGTAACTTGATGGTCTTCATCAAAATATATCTTTTCTGTAATTTCACAAGACGCTAAACAAAAAATTGAGATGAATAATAGCAAAACTTTTTTCATACCATGAGTTTTAGCTAAATTAAACATTAATCTTAATAAAAGTGATAAATTTGCAGTTATCAAAAAAAGGACATTAAAATCTTTATAAAATAATTTATGGCATTATCTGAGCAGGAACAAATAAGAAGAGAGAAGTTAGCAGAGTTAAAGAAATTAAATATAAATCCATATCCTGCAGAGGGTTATGAGGTTAAAGATACGACCGATTCTATCAAGAAAAATTTTGAAGAAGGTAAGAAGGTGAAACTTGCAGGGAGATTAATGGCTAGACGTATTCAAGGAAAGGCCTCCTTTGCAGAGTTGCAAGATTCTGACGGGCGTATTCAGGTTTATTTTAATAGAGATGAGATTTGTCCTGGAGAGGATAAAACTTTGTATAATGATGTTTATAAAAAATTACTAGATATTGGTGATTTTGTAGGGATAGAAGGGGAGTTGTTTCATACGAAAGTAGGAGAGAAGACGGTGAAAGTTACAGACTTTACTTTGCTTAGTAAATCATTAAAACCTTTGCCACTACCCAAAACAGATGCAGAGGGAAATGTTCATGATGGTTTTACCGATCCAGAACAACGTTATCGTCAACGATATGCCGATTTAGTTGTGAATCCACAGGTAAAAGAGATCTTCATTAAAAGAACTAAACTTTTTACAGCCATGCGTGATTTCTTCAATCAGCATGATTATATGGAAGTAGAAACGCCTATTCTACAATCTATTCCTGGTGGTGCAGCGGCTCGTCCATTTATAACGCAACATAATGCATTGAACATTCCATTATATATGAGAATTGCCAATGAGTTATATCTTAAAAGATTGATTGTTGGTGGATTTGATGGTGTTTATGAGTTTTCTAAAAATTTCCGTAATGAGGGAATGGACAGAACGCATAACCCAGAATTTACCGCGATGGAAATCTATGTAGCTTACAAAGACTACAATTGGATGATGGATTTCACAGAAAGATTGCTAGAGTATTGTGCAAAGGCTGTGAATGGCTCTACAGAAGCAAAATACGGGGATTATGAAATAGATTTTAAAGCACCCTATCCAAGAATTACCATGCGCGATGCTATCTTAGAGCATACTGGATTTGATATCAAAGAGAAATCCGAGGATGAAATTCGATATGCCGCAGAGGAGATGGGCGTGGAAGTAGATGATACCATGGGTAAAGGAAAATTGATAGATGAAATTTTTGGTGAAAAATGTGAACCTAATTACATTCAACCAACTTTTATCACAGATTATCCTAAAGAAATGAGTCCATTAACCAAAATGCATAGAAGTGAGGAAGGAGTGACGGAACGTTTTGAATTGATGGTATGTGGTAAAGAAATAGCCAATGCTTATTCTGAGTTAAATGATCCAATTGATCAAAGAGAGCGTTTTGAGGCTCAGGTAAAATTAGCAGAAAAAGGTGATGATGAGGCGGCAGAATTTATAGATCAAGATTTCTTGAGAGCATTAGAATACGGTATGCCACCAACAGCTGGTTTAGGCATCGGAATGGATAGATTGCTTATGTTTTTAACCAATCAACAATCCATACAAGAGGTATTGTTCTTCCCGCAAATGAAGCCAGAGAAGAAAGCAGTAGAAATATCAGATGATGCAAAAGTTGTTTTATCTAAATTAAAAGAGGCTGGTCGCATTGCACTAGGTTCATTAAAAGAACAATCAGGTTTATCAAATAAAAAATGGGATAAATCTATTAAAGAATTAACCAAAAAAGAATTAGCCAAAGTAGAGAAGAATGAGGAAGGGCTTTGGGTAGAATCCCTTTAGTGCACCCTTAACTTACATTAAAAGAATTAATTAGAAGTAGCCGTCTCAAAACCTTAAAAGCTGGTCATTGTGAACTTGATTCAGAATCTTATTATGTTAATAACCAGTTTATTATGAGACCCTGAAATAAATTCAGAATAACAAAAGTGGTGTTTTGTGACGGCTACCTTTAATATTTTTAAGTCACTGAACGTAATTATAACTTTTTGTGTTTGATGATATCTTTATTCTTGCCTTCATAGGGTACTTGTTTTAAGATATATTCCATAGTTTTAATTCTAGCCAGCGTTTTTCTATTGGCTTTAATGATTCTCCAGGGAACATATTCTTGCGTTTTTTCAAACATCCATTCTTTATATTTGGTGTATTCATCCCAAAGTGCTAATGCCCTCTCATCCACCTTGCTAAATTTCCATCTTTTAACAGGGCTGCTAATTATTTCTTTAAATCTTCTTTCTTGTTCCTTTTTGGTAATAGAGAAGTACATTTTAATGACGATTAACCCAGATCGAACCATCATTTTTTCTATGTCATTTACCTGATCCATAAAAGTATGATATTGCGCCTGCGTACAAAAACCGTTGACAGGTTCAACGACAGCACGGTTATACCAACTTCTATCAAAAAAGACCATCTCACCTTCTTTGGGTAATTGATTAATATATCGTTGGAAATACCATTGCCCTTCTTCTATCTCATCTGGTTTAGGTAATGCCACGGTACGTACTTCTCTAGGTGGAAGGTGCTCTACAGTTCTTCTAATAGCACCACCTTTCCCTGCGGCGTCTCTCCCTTCAAAGATAATGACTACCTTCTTTCTATTTTTTACCACCCATTGTTGCATGATGAGTAATTCTTCTTGTAATTCCTCTATGCGATTTTCATATTTCACATTTTTTAAAGCCTTAGAAGGATTGATGGATTTATCTGATAGCAATGCTCTTAAACCCTGTTTGGAATTTAGTATTTCTAGTGCTTTATCTGTTACTTTTTTATTACTCATGTTTATTTATCTAATTGTTTCACCATACGAAAATATCTGTTTACAATATTAGGGTCTGGCAATATATTTTGATAATTTTCTCCCTTGTTATCATAATCAAACTGTGATAAAACATACTTAATACTCTCTAATCTTGCCTTTTTCTTGTCATTGGATTTCACGATGATCCAAGGGCAAAAAGACGTATGGGTTCTGGCAAACATTTCATTCTTGTAATGGGTAAATTGATCCCATAATTCTTGTCCTTTTTCATCCACAGGACTAAATTTCCATTTTTTAAGTGGATTTTTTAATCTTTTTTCAAATCTTCTCTGTTGTTCTTCTTTAGATACAGAAAACCAAAATTTAATAATTTTAGTACCAGATTCATATAGCATATGCTCAAACTCTGGTACTTGAACCATAAAACGTTCATATTGTCTTTGATCACAAAAACCCATTACAGGCTCAACGACAGCGCGATTATACCAACTTCTATCAAAGAAAACAATCTCACCGCCATTAGGTAATTCTTTGATATATCTATTGAAGTACCACTGTCTTTTTTCTATTTCTGTGGGCTTGTTTAGTGCTACTATTCTCCTAGCACGTGGATTTAAATGATCAGAGAAACGGCGAATGGTGCCACCTTTGCCAGAGGCATCTCTACCCTCAAATAGAATGGTTACTTTTTTCTTATTTAATTGTATAAAACGTTGAAGTTCCACCAACTCTGCTTGTAGTTTGGTGAGTTCCTCTTCATAGTAATATTTATTTAGAACTTTCTGATAGACTGAATTATCATCTGCTCTTTCTTCTAAATATTGAATTAAATTATCCCTGTTTTTAAGTTCTTCTAAAGTCTCAAGTTTTATCATTTGCCGTTGATATAAATTATTTTAAATATAGGATTAAATATGATTAATTTAACACTATATATGTTAAAAATACAATATTTATTCTATAAAAAAGCCTTCTCCGTTAAGAAAAGGCTTATAAATTATTAATTAGGATGATTAATTATTTCTTTAACCAATTAAATCCAAAATCACAGCTTTGATAATCCTTATGAATTTTTACAAAAGTATCATTCATGTTCTCATCTATCCATTCAAAGAGTTTTTCCTGTTTTTTCTGTTGAATGGTCATGTTTTTAATTCTAGTATAGTCTGTATCCAGAGCTAGTTTATGAGCAGGGATAATATTATCTAGTCTTAATATTTCTATAGCTTTCTTTCTGTCATATTCCGTTTCAAAAGGTTCTGAAATGTCTCCAGGCTCTAGACCCGCAATGGCATAAACTTGTTTCATGGGCAATTTACTCCTTTCAAACTTGGTTTCTCCATTTTGTGAATTGGTTAATTGACCACCATTATAACGGGTATATTTATCTACAGAGTATTGTTTAGCAGCTTCTTTAAAAGTTAAATCACCGCTTTTAATTTGGGTTCGGATAGAATCTATTAAATTCCTAGCTTCTGCCATTTCTTGTTCTGTTGGCTCTGCAGAGATTAGAATATGGCGAACATCTATAGATTGGCCCCTTCTTCTTTCTAATTGAATTAAATGGAATCCAAATTGTGTTTCTACTGGATCAGAAATTTCTCCTTCATCCAAATTAAAAGCTACCGCATCAAATTCTGGGACAAATGTTCCTCTTTTAATATTCTCATATAATCCACCATTCTCTTTAGAACCTGGATCCTCTGAATATAAAATGGCTTTGGTAGAAAAACTAGCTCCTTCTATAATTTCTTGTTTCATGGCTAGCAGACGATTGATGATTTCCTCTTTGTGCTCCTCTGTGATGGTGGGGTGAATCACAATATGGGACATTTCTACCTCTTCATTCATTTGGGGCAACTCACTCTGATAGGTGTTGAAGAATGTTTTCACCTCTTCTGGTGAAGCATCCAGGTCAGATTCAATTCTACCTCTTTTACTTTCTATCAATTGGTTATCTCTAACCAGGATTTCCAATTCATTTTGAAGCTCTGCCATTGTTTTTACACCATATACAGATAATATTTCCTCTTCTGATCCTCTGCTTTTAAAATCTTCTAATACTTGGGTAGCTTGGGCTCTAACTCTCTCGTCTGAGACTGAAACTAAGGTATCATTTTTAGCGTGGTGCAATACCATTTTTTGAACCAACATATTATTTACAAAAGCACATCGATCCGCTGCCTCCATTCCTTGTTGTTGTGCTAACGTATAATCTCTTTGAATATCAGATTCTAGGATCACCTCATTCCCAACTACTGCTGCTACACCATCAATTTTTTTCTCTTGTGATAATCCCATGATGGGAATTAACATAAGAATTAGAGTAGGTAATATTTTATTTTCTTTTAATCTCATCATTCTGTAATGCTTTTTTATATAACTCTTTTTTCTTTTTAGTCAGCAAATTTAACTTTCTTTTGTTGATTAACACACTTTTAATCATATCTTTTACGATGGGTAGAGGGGCATGCTCTCCAGCTTTCTTATATTCAATTAATTCAAAAATATAAGCGTTATTGTTTTGATCTACCGTAAATATTTGATTTTTAGTCTTTAGATTATATTTTTTTAATTTCTCTGGAAAAAAATCAGATTCATCAAACTTGGATTTAGAGATCCAATTATCTATCCCAAAATCATAAGCGTAACCGTAATTTTTTAAATTGGATTCCAATGCCGCCAATTGATTTTCCCTTAATAATGCCTTGTATGAACTCACAGAATCCATAGGAATCATCATATAGCGGTAGCTTAAATAATCTTCTTTTAAATCGAAACTATCTATATAATCATGATAGTAGGATTCAATATCGGAATCAGAGATAGAGTCATTTAAGTTATTCGTTAATTTTTCCTCTACAAAAGAAGTTGTAATGTTTTCTCTATAACGGGCAACTTTTAAATCTATCTGGGCTATTTCTTCTTCTGATAAGATTTCTTGGCTATTATTTAACAATACTTTATCCTTAGCCCATTTATCTATTAATTGTTTCACAAAGGCTATGCTATCCTCTGGACTCAAAGTATTGGGTGTCATTTTTCTTACCTCTGTTTTGGTAAGAACATGATTTCCATATTTTGCAACCCAAGTATCATCCTTAGATTCACATGCAAAGAGGATCATAGAACAAAAGATAGATAGGCATATCTCTCTCATCATTTAAATGCTTTTGGCGTTATCACTTCTGCTTGATCTTTTAAGACATTCAATTCCTTTTGATAAAAATAAGAGTTAAATGCCTCTTTAAAAGAATGACCAGCTTCTTCTACCGTCATCACCCTTGGTGGCAGCACATCGTTTACTATATAAAAAGCATTTTGTGTTTGGTACTTTCCTTTTTGAATTTTCTTTTTTGGATTAAAAGATGCAGGTAAATCATTGCTGTTTTTATGAAAAATACCGTGAGACATCACAACAACTGGTTTCTCAGAATTTTGGTTAAAGGAATTTAGAATTAAGTTTTCAGGTTTACCTTGCCTAATTAATTTCTCTAATTGCTTTTCTATAGATGGATCATAAAATCTATAGATATCTATATCATAACGTACAGGCCAAGTATATTTGGATTGATTGGCTTGCAAGTATTGCCTTTGTGCCGTTGAATCTTTCTCCCCTTTGGCATAAATATATTGTTCTATATAATAATTTACAAGCAAGGATTCACGCATTAATTCGATACTGGTTTTATATGCTGGTTCATATTCAGCTAAATTATTTTTGTAAGTATCTATCAGAAACTCATCTTTTAGATAGGGTAGGACATAATTGATAAAAGATTTAAAATTGGTGTTTTTACCATATTTCCCTCTTTTTTTAATATGATTTAGAGCAGTCGCAAAATCCTGTTGTGTGAATTGCGAATGTTCCGTTTCCCAAATGATTTGATTTCCAGAAAAATCAAATCCTTCTGTTTTAAAAAGATCTTTTTTGGCTTTATTTATCACCACATTCAAGGCAGATTTATCTTCTTCTATGTTTATTTTCTTGTTTAATTTTTTAATTAAATCTTCTTGTAGCAAATTATAATAAGGGCTTTGGTTTAGACTACCTTTGATTTCTTCTTGAAGTTGATTATAAGGGGGAAGACCTTCTGCTTCTTTTTCCTCATAAACCTTGACAAAATAAGTAGCGAATTCATCGGTTTGAATATTGGAACATGCTCCAATTTTTGTATCATAGATTTCGTCTTCTATTTCATGCGGAATAGAAATAGGCCGTACCCAAAATGGCCGACTCTTATTTTCTTCTCTAAACTTTGCTAGCGCAAGCGTATCTACATTTACGCAAATTTGATTTCTTAACTTTCCAATCTCTCGTTTAGCATTGGAAACTTCCTCTGGGTCAAATGGGTTTTGATAAAATTTAGAAAAAATTTCTGCTTTTTTCTCGATTTTTAATTTTTCATAAATCTCTTGAGCAATCTCCTCTTTTAATTCCTTTGATTCCAAATATTGCTTACTTTCAATGGCTTTGAACTGCTCTAGATTGCGTTGGAAATATGAGGATGTATCTATTTGCTCGGCTCTTGCTGCTTGTGAAATTACTTTAAAATCTATGTAATTAGCGATGGCAAGAGGTAACCCTTCTGCTTCTATATTTTTATGATAAATTGATTGGAACGCTGTGGTGGATATACTATCATTATTTACTATCAAGTAATCCTCTTGTGCTATACAAAAGGTGATACCCAACAAGGTAAATAAAGAAAAAATACTTTTAATCATTTTTTAATTTATGTCTGCAAAGTAAGGGTTTAACTTCTACATTTGATTGATAATTCTAAAGAAAGATAGTTAAAGCATTATTAAAAGCAGATTCAAAGGCTAAAGGGTTTATTTGACTTTTTTCTTTTTTAGACTCTACAAAGGAAATTAATTTTTCTGTTGGCATATTCCCAACCAAATCTGTTTTGGATAAGGGACATCCGCCGTATCCTTGTATAGCACCATCAAAATCTCTACATCCATTTTCATAGGCAATATTTACTTTTTCAAACCACTCATCATAAACGGTATGGAAATGTGCAGCAAATTTAACATCGGGATATTTAGGAATCAACTCAGAGAAAACTGTCTTTATATCTTCTGGCTTAGCAGCACCAATGGTATCAGATAGTTTGATATGTCTAATGCCCATATTGTGAATAATCCTCACATAATGTTTTAATAAATCTGTACTCCACTCTTCACCATAAGGGTTTCCAAAACCCATAGAAGTATAGATTAAAAGTTCTTTACCCGCAGCATCAGAGACTTCTTTGATTTCACTAATTCTTTCTAATCCTTCTTCTCTCGTTGCATTGGTATTACTCAATTGAAACTCTTCTGAAATAGAAAATGGAAACCCAAGAATATCCACGTTTTCTACTTCAATAGCTCTTTGGGCGCCACCTAAATTAGCAACGATTACAGAAAGTTTGGTGTCAGAGCCAGATTTGTCTAGTTGATTTAAAACTTCCTTAGAATCTGCCATTTGCGGAATCGCTTTGGGTGAAACAAAACTTCCACAGTCCAAAATATCAAAATTTACTTCTATTAAAGATTGAATATATTTAACTTTGTCTTCTGTAGGGATAAAACTTTTCCTACCTTGCATTGCATCTCTTGGGCATTCAGTTATGTGTATCATAGTATCTAATTAACTTGCCTAATATAATTAAAATTTATATTATTACCATCTTAAAATTACAATATGGACAGCGTTTGGAAAGATAAATTATTAGACAGATTTTTAAAATACGTTAAAACCTACACAGAAAGTGAACCAGGAGTTGACGAAATTCCTAGTACACCACAACAGTGGGATTTGGCTAAATATTTAAAAAAGGAGTTAGAAGATATTGGTTTAGAAGATGTGAGTATAGACGATCATGCCTATGTCATGGGTTATCTACCTTCTAATCAAGAACGTAATAAGCTTCCTACCATTGGATTCATAGCACATTTTGATACTTCTCCAGACTTTACAGGGAAAGATGTGAAACCAAAAATATGGAAAGACTATGCGGGTGGAGATGTTTTACTAAATGAGGATAAAAATATTGTATTAAAAACTAGTGAGTTTCCAGAGATTAAGGATATGTTTGGACAAACCTTAATCACTACAGATGGCACCACGCTTTTGGGAGCAGATGATAAAGCTGGTATCGCAGAGATTGTTACCGCTGTAGAATATTTAATTAATAACCCAGATATTCCAAGACCTAGAATAGCTGTTGGATTTACACCCGATGAAGAAGTAGGAAAAGGAGCGCATTTATTTGATGTAGAGAAGTTTGGTGCAGATTGGGCATACACCATGGATGGTAGTTCTGTGGGAGAATTAGAATATGAAAACTTTAATGCCGCTGGAGTCAAATTAACTTTTCAAGGAAAAATGGTACATCCCGGGTATGCTAAAAATAAAATGATTAATGCGCTACACATGGCTCGTGAGTTTGCTGCTGCCTTACCAGCAGATGAGGTTCCAGAAAAGACAGAAGGTAGGCAAGGGTTTTATCACCAAACGGCTATTCATGGTGGGCCAGATATGGTGACGCTAGAAATGATAGTTCGCGATCATGATGATGAATTATTTGAAAAGAGAAAAAACTTTTTACGTCAATTGGTTCAACGTTTTAATCAATCTTATGGAGAAGAGAGAATTAAATTAGAAATTAAGGATCAATATTATAATATGTATAAAATGATTAAAGATAAAATGCATATTGTGGATCTGGCCAAAAAAGCCATGGAGAATATTGATGTAGAACCTAATATAAAGCCAATTAGAGGGGGCACAGATGGTGCTCAATTATCTTATAAAGGTTTACCTTGCCCAAATATCTTCGCGGGGGGGCAAAACTTCCATAGTCGTTATGAATATGTAACATTAGAGTCTATGGAAAAAGCCACAGAAGTTATTATAGAAATCGCAAGATTGAGTACGGATAAACCAGACTAATGGATATTTATTTAATCATGGGTGGGATGTCCCTGCTCATTATATTTTCTTATTTATTTGATGGGTTTGCGAGAAAAACGCAGTTTCCATCTGTAATATTGTTAATAGCAACTGGTATAGGGTTAAGGTGGGTAGCAGATTCATTTAACTATCATATTCCTTATCTAGAAAGAATTATACCAACTTTTGGTACTATCGGACTGATTCTAATCGTTTTAGAAGGCGCATTAGAGTTAGAGATAAATAAGCAAAAAAGAGGTGTCATAATAAGAGGGTTTTTATCTGCTCTTGTGATTTTGTTATTAACTACTTTTGTACTAGCTTATTTAATACATACATGGTTAGAGATTCCTTTTCTCCAAAGCATGTTGAGTGCCACTCCCTTAGCCATTATAAGTAGTGCTGTGGCTATACCCAGCGCCGCTGGTTTGTTGAACAAGGACCGGGAGTTTATAACGTATGAATCCACGTTTTCTGATATTTTAGGAATTGTCTTGTTTTATTTTCTGAAGTATCATTTAGTGAATGATGAAACAGGTATGGCTTTGGAGGTTCCACAAATGGTTAGTATGGGGTCTTTTGTAGAGTTATTTTTTGAGATCATTTTGGTTATCGCCATTTCCTTAATTGTAACTTATATTTTAGTGGAATTAATTGCAAGAATTTCACATAAAGTCAAATTCTTTTTGATTTTGTCTATCTTGATTTTATCTTATGTTATCGCTAAGAAGTTCCACTTATCGGCTTTGATTATCATATTTTTCTTTGGTCTATTTATGGCCAATTCTAGGAATTTATTACCTGTGAGATGGCGTAAATATATCAATACTAAAAAAGCGGAGGAAGGCTTGCATGAGTTTCATATTCTTACGGCAGAATCCACCTTTTTGATTAGAACAGGGTTTTTCTTATTCTTTGGTTTCAATATCACGGTGGATATGTTCTTATCTCCAGAAACCTATATTTATGGTTTCGTTATTCTATTGGTAATCATATTTATTAGATTTGCTTACATAGGTGCCACACAGCCAAAAAATATTGTTCCAACAGCTTTCATTTCACCTAGAGGTTTGATTACCATTTTGTTATTTTTGGATTTACCAATAGAATTTGTCAATCAGATAATCAATGAGAAAGTTCTATTAATAGTTATATTAGGCAGTATGATCATTATGTTAACTGGACTTTTAATAACTAAAAAAAGCGTTGATGGTGATGATAAAGATGGGGGCGGTGGTGGAGAGAATATAGATTTTAATGTAATAGGGGATGTATAGTAGAAGGGAGTTTTTAAAATATACAGCGCTATCTGGAGCTAGTCTATTATTGTCTTCTCCATTAAATGCTTTTCACAATAGAAGTGCCATATCTACAGAATTTTCTATAGAAGATTTAATGGGGAAATCTAAATTAAACCTTTATGGAAAAGGGTTTAATCTTAGAGAAGAAGCTGCAAACTCCTTATCTGCTATGTTGAAGGAGGCGTCAAAAAGTGGTTTCAACCCCTATGTTGTCTCTAGTTATAGAAGTTACAATCACCAAAAGCGTATCTGGAATAATAAATATACAAGATTCACTAAAGATGGATTAAGCCCACAGGCTACAATTGAGAAGATTATTAAATATAGTACCATTCCAGGAACCTCTAGACATCATTGGGGGACTGATTTTGATATCATAGGCTCTGCTAAAAATATACCCTCTAATCCATTGCATGAGAAACATTTTAATCAAGGAGGGCAATATCATGCTTTTAAATTGTGGTTGAATGAGAATTCGATCCAGTTTGGATTTAAAGAGGTTTATACCAATAATCCAGATAGGAAAGGGTTTAAATATGAGCCATGGCATTTTAGTTATGCCACTACTGCCTGTAAAATGCTTTCACAATATATAGAAAAAGAGGTTATAGGAGAGCTTTATAAAGCAGATATAATGGGGGCAGAAAACTTCACGCAAGAATTTCTGTCAAGGTATTTAAAAGAGAATATTTTGGATATTAATCCAGAATTAATTCCTTGAAAGCAGATTGTCATTCAACAAAAAAACCTTCCAATTTCGGAAGGCTTTTTTTATACTAAGTTTTTTATAAAGAATCTTATTGAGCTAATTCAGCTTGGATTTCTTCATAATAGGCTTGTGCTTCTGCATATTCTGCGTCACCACTAAAATTGCTTAAAGACTCGTTTAAAGAAGTCATTTCTGCAGTAGCCTCATTCAAACCTTCTTGATTCCCTACGGCAGCAGATGCTTTAGCTTTTACTGCAGCATCATGTAATTTATTAACCCATTCTTGTAGTTGGTCATTTTCCAATTGTGGAGCATCAGTTACCAATGCTTTTGCATCTTCGTATGCATTATCTAATGCGTCTCCAGCAGTATTAGCACCATCTTGAATTGCGTCTCCAGCTGCATTCACTCCATCTTGAATAGCCGCTCCTGTTTTATCCATTCCTTGCTCAATAGAGTTAGCAGCATCATTAGCTTCTTTTTTACAAGAAGTAAATGCTACCATACCTGCAACTGCTGTTAATAATAATACTTTTTTCATAATTAATATTTTTTTCAAATGTTAATAAAGCAAATATAAGGATTAATTTCTTAAATTATGTTAATTCATGCTTTTATTATATAAATCAATCTATATAACTATTTGTTTATAAGTATGAAAGAATCATTCCAGTTCTTTAAATTGTGCGTTGTATAATTGATGATAATAGCCCATTTGGTCTAATAGCTCTTGATGCGTTCCTCTTTCTACAATCTGGCCTTGATCCATTACCAGAATCATATCTGATTTTTGAATGGTAGCTAGTCTATGCGCTATAATGATAGAAGTGCGTTGTTCTGTTATTTTATCTGTCGCATATTGTATCAAGGTTTCAGAAGCTGTATCAATAGAAGAAGTTGCTTCATCTAACACCAAAATATCTGGTTTATTTACATAAGCCCTCAAAAAAGAAATTAATTGTCTTTGTCCTACAGAGAGTGTGTTTCCTCTTTCTGCTACTTCATAATCATAACCATTAGGCAGGGCGGCAATAAATTTATCTATCTCTATTTCTTTTGCAGCATTCACAACATCATCTCTAGTGATAGAGCGGTCATTCAGGGTAATATTGTTCAATATTGTATCATTAAATAAAAATACATCCTGTAATACTACAGCAATATGCTTTCTTAAATTTTTTAAATCATAATCTCTAATATCTGTTCCATCTATAGAAATACTTCCACTTTTTATATCATAGAATCTACTGAGTAAATTAATTATGGTGGATTTCCCAGCACCCGTGGCTCCTACAATGGCAATTGTCTCCCCTTGTTTAGCAGAAAATGAGATGCCCTTTAATACTTCTTCTCCTGGGACATATTCAAATACAACATCTTTAAATTCAATATTTCCCTGAACTTTTTCTGGCCTATAGGTTCCTTTGTTTTCAAAAGTATCATTTAAATCCATCATTTTGAATACCCTTTCTGCACTCACAAGTCCTCTTTGTAGATTGTTGAACCGTTCTGCGATTTGCCTAATTGGGCGAATAAGCATGGGAATAAACATAATAAATGAAATCACATGGCCAGCAGAGATATCATGATTTTCTAAGGTGCTATAACCTGCTAAAATAATAATAAGTCCTAGGGCGATAGAGGACATCACATTGACAATAGGGAATAGAATAGAGAAGTAAAATATGGTGGCTATATAGGCTTTTCTAAGGTCTAGATTAACCTCTTTAAATTTCTCATACTCATTGTCTTCTCTTCCAAAAAGTTGGATGATTTTCATTCCGCTCAATCTTTCTTGAACAAAACTATTAAATCTGGCGGTTTGAGTTCTTTCTGCGGAAAAAGTCTTTTTAATCTTTTTTTGAAAGTATTTGGTAATGAATATTAAAATAGGTAGAATCACAATGACTACCAAAGCCATTTTCCAATTCACCCAGAACATGGCTATAATGATTAGGATTATTTTGAGCATATCACCCAAGATCACTAATATACCATCTGTAAAAACTTGAGAAACTGTTTCTATATCCGAGACAGAGCGTGTGACTAAAGTTCCATTTGGAGTACGATCAAAGAAGCCTAGCTTATATTCTACAATTTTATTAAACAAATCTACTCTTAACTTTTCAATGACATTTTGAGCAATGATATTGGATAAGAGAATGAAAAAATAATTTAGAATCACCTCTACCAATAAAATCCCAAGTAATATGAGAATCAATTGGAAGAGAAGCTCGTAATTTTTTGGTTTAATATATGAATCTATTGCATCTCCCACCAAAATTGGTCTAATAGAAGAAAGAATGGCCATAAGTATGGCCACGATGGTCACCGCTATGAAGATAGATTTCTTCTGGGTACCAATGGTAATTAATCTTTTAAATTCGTTAAGATTAAAATTAGATTCGTTCTTCATAAATAGATATCGTCTGGATATTCAATATTAGTTATAAATAAACCATGCGCTGGTGCAGAAGCTGCTGCAAAACTACGGTCTTTTTTATGAATGATTTCTATAAATTCTTTTTTATTTAGTTTACCTCTTCCTACTTCTACCAATGTCCCAACGATTGCTCTCACCATATTGCGCAAGAATCTATCTGCAGAAATTGTAAACTTTAAACCTTCTCTGGTTTCTTTCCAAAAAGCCTGCCTAACATCACAAATATTCGTTTTATTATCTGCGTGCAATCGGGCAAAACTGGTAAAATCCTCTGTTTGCAATAAATAGGTGGCGGCCTCATTCATGGCTTTTATGCCTAAAGATGTATAACGCCAATGCCAAGATACATCAGGAATAAAAGGATTTTTATCATAATGTAAAAAATATTGATACGTGCGTTCTAATGCGTTAAATCTGGCGTGAGCATCATCTCTTACTGCTTCTATGCTGTGAATAGCAATATCTGTTGGCAAAAATGCATTAAGTCTATAAATAAAATTTTCTTTGTCTGGAATAGAAGCATCTATATGCACCACCATTTTGCTGGCATGTACACCCGTATCTGTTCGGCCAGCAGCAGTGATAGGAGTATTTATTCCCAATAGTTTACTGATCCTATCCTCTAAAATTTCTTGTACAGTAATAGCATTTGGTTGAATTTGCCAACCATGATAATTATTTCCGTTATAAGCAAGGGTGATAAAATATCTCAATTTTGTACTTTTGAAGTACAAAAATACCATTTCTCTTGAAAAGAATCCTTCTCCTTTCTGATACCCATAGTTATATGGATGATAGAATTTTGCATTATGCTAGTTCAAATGATGAAATTTGGCATGCTGGTGACATCGGTAATATTGCTGTCGCAGATGCACTAGCAGCTCTCAAGCCATTCCGTGCGGTGTATGGAAATATAGATGGCACAGAGGTTAGAAATAGTTTTCCACTTAATTTAATATTCGAATTGGAAGGTATAAAAGTATTTATGACGCATATTGCTGGTTATCCAGGTAAATATAATACACGCGTCAAAGAGCAGATAATCATGCATAGTCCAAAATTGGTAATCTGCGGACATTCTCATATTCTGAAAGTGATGCCAGATAAGAATTTAAATCATTTGCACATGAATCCAGGAGCTGCAGGAATACACGGGTTTCATCAAATGAGAACCATGTTACAATTTGAATTGAATGAAGGGAATATAGAAAATTTGAGTGTAATAGAATTGGGAAAACGGGGTTCTCCCCCTAATCAATAATGACAGGTTGCAATAATTCTGGTGGATAGGTTTCTTGGAAGACGCTTCTTGCTTCTGCCACCAAAACACTTGGATCTGGATAGCGGTTAGAGAAATGGCCTATAATTAATTTCCCCACATTTGCTTTCTTGGCAATGGTGGCTGCTTCTAGTGCCGTAGAGTGACCTGTTTTTAAAGCCAGATCCTTCAAATCATGCATAAAAGTGGTCTCATGATATAATAAATTCACATTCTCTATGATGGGTATCAATTGCTCATTATACTTCGTATCAGAACAAAATGCGTAGGATTTGGGTTTTGGAGCAGGGAAAGTTAGCACCTCATTGCTGATTATTTCTCCATTTTCTCTAACAAAATCTTTTCCTTTTTTTAAATTGTAATAGTCACATCGTTCAATATCCTCATACTGCTGAATGGCTTCTATATTTAAATTCTTTAATTTCTTCTTTTCCTTGATTAGGTAACCATTACAATATATTCTATGCGCAAGCGGGATATTATAAACTTCAATCTTATTATCCTCAAAAATTAGCCTTGAATCTGTATGATTCAATTCATGAAAGTTAATTTCAAAGCTGCTTTTGGTTTGTGTGTGTTTAAATTGATTTAAAATAAAATCTTGAATGCCCTCTGGACCAAAAATATGAATAGGAGTGGTTTTTCCTAATAATTGTAGCGTAGAAATAAATCCAATAAGTCCAAATACATGATCTCCATGTAAATGCGAAATAAAAATATGATTGATTTTAGAAAACTTGACTTGAGCTCTTCTTAATTGAACTTGTGTTCCCTCTCCGCAATCTATTAATAAATAACGTTCATTCACGTTAATTAACTGCGCGGTAGGATGGCTATTAATTTTGGGAATTGCAGAATTATAGCCTAATATGTTGACACTAAAACTCATATTAAATAAATAAATAATAGGTGTAAACTACTACAGCCGAGGTTAGAAAACTATCCAATCTGTCCAAATATCCGCCATGTCCAGGTAACCAGTTGCTGCTATCTTTGATATCAAAAAATCGTTTTAATTTAGATTCAGCCAAATCCCCCACAGGTGCAGCTATAGCCACCAAGGCTGCTATAATAATCCAATTGCCACGAAGTTCTGTTAAATTATAATTCATGATGACACCTGCGACAATCGTAAAGAATATTCCACCCACAAGTCCTTCTACAGTTTTCTTGGCAGAAATTTTACTCAAAGGGGTTGAACCAAAGAGCCTACCAGTGATATAGGCAAAACTATCACTGCACCATAATAGTATAAATAAACAGATTAATGCATTGAAAGATTGGAAGTTATCCACCTCTATTTTGTTCACCACCGCAAAAATTAGTGCAAATGGTAAAACACCATAGACTACAGAAAAAATTAATTTAGATGAATCATAATATAATTCACCAGTTCTTTTAAATATTAATAAAATGGCAATACCAAAAAGAAATATGGGCAGCAAATTAATAAGGTTCAATTCATAGATACTTGTACTGTACCAAAAACCAGAACCATACGTATATAATAAGTATGCACCAATCAAAAAAGCACCTATAATATATAAAATGTTATCGAATCTTAATATTTTAATCAATTCTAATAGACATAAAAATGCAAACAAGCTTATAAGACCAATAAACAGGAGAGGACTATACATACTACCTATGACAATCACAGTGATATAAATAAATCCAACAATAAGACGTGTGAGTAAATTTGACATCCTAATCTAGTAGTAGCAAGTATATTGTGTTCCGTAGCGGTTCATTATCCATAGGGTGGGCATCCACACCTCCAATAGAAGTAATCCCACTTGGCATACTTTCATTTTTTCTCCTGCTGAGTATTTTCTGAAGACCTTCTCCTAATTGATCCACAATTTGATTGTACCTGGCATAAATAATAAAATTATCTGGCAAGTCGGATAATTTTCTACCTCCAGTTACTTCAGATGAGAGCATAATAGACCCGTTATGAGCCACTAAACTTTCACATGTCAAAAAACTAAAATCAGCCGTTGCAGACGGGTAATCTATAAAATTAGCTCCAATAGAAATTAAATAATTCTGTAACTTCTCATCAAAGCATATATATCTACTTATATGTTCTTCTTTAGAGATATTTTTTAGATTTAAAAGTAATTCACTTTCACTCTCGCAATAGAGAAAATGTCCTTTACCTTGAATAAAATAATTAACAAATTTCTCATCTAATGGGATGGATCTAGAAATAGAAAGTTCTATTTCATCCGTTTCTTCCTCCTCTTCTGGTTGAAAGAAATTTTTTAATTTACTCCATAAATTATTCATATCCCACCTTGGTTAATTATATCTACTCGCCAAAAAGTTAAAATTAATTATTTATAAGAGAAATTCAAAACTTAAATCATTAAGTTTATTCTAAATCAACAAATTAATTTTCATCAGACGTGTGCTTTCCCATTCTATTAACCTCTTCTTTCAAAGGCTTATTGGTGCTCATGTCATCTTCAAAAGGTCTTTTGCCAAATATCTTCTCTAAATCTTCTCTAAAGATAACCTCTTCTTCTAATAGTTTATCTGCTAACAAGGTCAATTTATCTTGATTTTCTCTTAGAATAGAAAGACAACGCTCATATTGCTGATCAATAATTCTTCTAATTTCCTCATCAATTACCTCTGCTGTTTTCTCAGAATAAGGTTTAGAAAAAGAATAATCTGATTGGCCCGTACTATCATAATAGGATACATGACCAATCTTAGGGCTCAAACCATATATGGTCACCATGGCCATAGATTGTTTATAGGCTCTTTCTAAATCGTTTTGTGCCCCTGTAGAATAGTCTAGACCAAAAATCACCTCTTCTGCTGCACGCCCTCCTAATAGCGCACACATTTCATCTAACAGTTGACTTTCTGTCGTAATTTGTCTTTCTTCTGGTAAATACCAAGCAGCACCTAATGACCGACCTCTAGGAATAATTGTTACTTTTACCAAAGGAGAAGCATGTTCTAACAACCAGCTTACAGTTGCATGACCAGCCTCATGAAAAGCAATCCTTCTTTTTTCTTTTGGTTTAATAATTTTACCTTTCTTCTCCAGGCCACCAATGACCCGGTCTACGGCATCCAAGAAATCCTGACGTTCTACCACCTCCTTGTTCTTTCTAGCAGCGATCAACGCAGCCTCATTACAAATATTGGCAATATCTGCACCGCTGAATCCAGGAGTTTGTCTTGCTAAAAACTCTAAATCTAAACTCCCATCTGTTTTAATGTTAGCGATATGTACCTTGAAGATCTCTTCTCTCTCATGTACCTCTGGTAGATCTACTTGAATTTGTCTATCAAAACGCCCTGCACGTGTCAATGCCTTATCCAAAATATCTGCGCGGTTCGTAGCTGCCATCACAATGACATTGGTATTGGTACCAAAGCCATCCATTTCTGTTAATAATTGATTCAAAGTATTTTCACGTTCATCATTTCCACCAGCCATGGCATTTTTGCCTCTGGCTCTACCAATAGCATCAATCTCATCTATAAATATAATAGAAGGAGATTTTTCCTTGGCAGTTTTAAACAAATCACGTACCCTAGAAGCACCAACTCCCACGAACATCTCTACAAAATCAGAACCAGATAATGAGAAAAATGGAACATCTGCTTCACCCGCAACAGCCTTGGCAAGTAAAGTTTTACCTGTACCTGGAGGTCCTACCAATAACGCACCTTTAGGGATTTTACCACCTAAACGGGTGTACTTGTCTGGATTCTTCAGAAATTGTACAATTTCTTCTACCTCATCTTTAGCGCCTTCTAAACCCGCAACATCCTTAAAGGTGGTTTTAATCTTCGTGTTCTCATCATAAAGTTTTGCTTTGGATTTACCAATATTAAATATTTGTCCTCCAGGCCCACCAGCACCTCCAGACATTCTTCTAAATAGGAAATACCATAAAAGACCTAATAAGGCAATCCATATAAAGATGCTTAAAAACATTTCTACCAATGGGTTATCCCTGGTTATTTCTCTTTGGACCTCACCTTTAATGTCTTCTGGTAGATCATCAAATTTTGCAATAAAATTAGTTTTATCTGCTACCTCAAAGTGCATATTAGCAGGCTGCCCCATCATATTGGGTGCCTGTTTAAGACCTTTAAACTCTTCTTCTTCCAATGCCTCTGGCGTTAGGTATACTTCTACCTGTTCAGAGTCCTTATTAAGAATATATTTCTGAACATATCCATCCTCAACATATTCAAAAAATTGAGTTTCTGTAATCTCTTTTCCGTTGCCAGAAAACCCTCCATTAATGATGAAAAACCACCCGATTAAAAATAATGCTAAGGCAGTATAAAGCCAGTTTAGATTAAATTTTGGGGTAGGGGTCTTCTTCCTTTTATTATCTTTATTATTAGCCAATTTTGTTATATTTTATAAATTAATAAGTTACCAATTTGGCATCTCCCCACATACTTTCTATGTCGTAATATTCTCTATAAATAGGTTGGAAGATATGTACAACTACATTGCCATAGTCTATCAACACCCATTGGGCATTCTCTTTTCCCTCTACGTGAATGGGACGCTCTTGTATTTGGTTTCTTACTTTTTTTTCTATATTGGATGAAATTGCATTAACCTGTGTGTTGGTCTTGGCACTGCATATAATGAAATATTGTGCCACAGAATTGTCTATTTCTGTAAGATCTAATAAGGTTATATCTTCTCCTTTTACATCATCAATCGCATCTACAATTGTATCTATAAGCTTATTGCTTTCTTTTTTTGACATTAATTAATATTAGTTTTTTAAAAAATTATTGGATGCAAAAATAGAATAATTTACTGTAATTTAACGTAAATTTGTTTCTTTAATACATAAAATATATACATAATCAAATTAATTACGTATAAATCCCTGCCATCAACTAATCAAACGCTATACCAATTGGCACTAGAGGATCCTATTCACTTTATGGTGGTATCTACATTTAATCAAACAAATGGAAAAGGTTATGTGAATAATAAATGGGAATCTACTGTTAATCAGAATTTAACCTTTAGCTTTTTAATCAATAGAAACCTCACTGTACAGAGAGAACTTCCCGTATTGAACATGTGGGTAGCGGTGACTATTTACGAGGTATTGACAAATTGGCAGGTTCCTTCTAAAATTAAATGGCCCAATGATATCATTGTCCATGGCAAAAAAGTGGGAGGCATTTTAATTAAATCCAAGATTAGCAATAATAAGATTACCTTTTCTGTGATTGGAATTGGTTTAAATATTTATCAAACTAATTTTGAAAACCTAGCTAGAGCAACTTCTATTAAATTAGAAAAGCCTGATTTTAATAAGCCGCTAGAAAATTGCCTTATGGAAATGCTATATGCTTTTGAAAAATCTTTTGAGGATTTTAATCCTTTGAATTATAAAAAGATCATAGATTTATATCATAAGAATTTGTTTAAAAGAGATGAGGTAGCTACTTATGAATTTGATGGTATGACCAAAAACGGAATTTTGCGGGGTATTGATGACAATGGAAATGCTGTTATAGAAATAGAAGGTTTAGGATTAATGACTTTTCAGCACAAAGAAGTAAAATTGAATTATTAACTTTAATAGTTATTCATTAATAATCATTAATTTTGAATTATGACAGGTACAGATAAGGTAGTTTTGGTAAATGAATCTGATGACCCACTGGGTGTGATGGAAAAACAAGAAGCACATATTGCAGGCGTTTTGCATCGTGCATTTTCGGTATTTATTTATAATGACAAAGGTGAGCTATTAATTCAACGAAGAGCCATGCATAAATATCATTCTCCTGGCTTATGGACCAATACGTGTTGTAGTCATCCAAGGCAAGGAGAGACTTATGAAGAGGGAGCTAAACGCCGATTGATGGAAGAAATGGGTTTTACCACAGATTTAGAATATCTCTTTGATTTTGTCTATAAGGCAGATGTAGGTCAGGGACTTACAGAACATGAATTAGATTATGTTTTTACGGGAACATATAACCAAGATCCAGAAATCAATCCAGAGGAGGTGGCATCATATCAATGGATTAAGTTAGAGGATTTAAAGAAAGATATGACAACGCATCCAGAGAAGTATACGGCTTGGTTTAAAATTATATTCAAAGAATATACACATCATTTATAAATGGAGGTTACAATTCATAGAAAAGCACATTTTAATGCAGCCCATAGACTCTTTCAAAAAAAGTGGTCTGATGAGGAGAACTTAGAGGTTTTTGGCAAATGTGCTTATCCAAATTATCATGGACATAATTATGATTTGGTAGTGAGTGTAACAGGTCAAATTAATCCTGAAACAGGATTTGTGATGAATCTAGATGATTTAAAGAAGATTATTCAAGATGAAGTAGTAGATTATTTGGATCATAAAAATTTGAATGTCGACATACCAGAATTCAAAGACAAAATTCCAACCGCAGAAAACATTGTAGTTTTAATCTGGAACAAAATCAGAAATAGAATTAAAGAAGGTAAGAAGTTGGAAATTACGCTTTATGAGACGGCTCGCAACTTCGTAACATATAAAGGAAATTAAAATTATTAATATTTATTATGAAAAAAACAGCATTCAATCAAATACATAAGGATTTAGGTGCCAAAATGGTGGAGTTCGCAGGCTATGAAATGCCCGTTCAATATAGTGGTGTTAAACAAGAGCACATGGCTGTACGGGAGAATATTGGTTTATTTGACGTGAGTCACATGGGGCAATTTAGAGTGAAAGGTGCGGATGCAGAAAAATTCTTGCAAGGTATTACCAGCAATGATATTAGTAAAATTAAAATAAATCAAGCACAATATTCTTGTTTTCCAAATCCTAAAGGTGGAATTAAAGATGATTTAATTATATATAAAGTTCAAGAGGATGAATTCTTATTGGTAGTGAATGCTGGTTGTTTAGATAAGGATTGGGCTTGGGTGAATGAGAAAAAAGAAGGAGAGGTTGAAATCATTAATGAAAGTGATGATACATCACTTTTGGCTATCCAAGGACCCAAAACTGTAGAGGCTATGCAATCCTTGACAGATGTGAAATTGGATGAAATCAAGTTTTATCATTTTGTAGTGGATACTTTTGCAGGGGTAGAGAATGTTCTTATTTCTGCCACAGGATATACGGGTTCTGGTGGTTTTGAGATTTATTTCCCTAATGATGCTGCAGATAAAATGTGGAATGCTGTGATGCAGGCAGGAAAAGATTTTGGTATAGAGCCATGTGGATTGGCCTCTAGAGATACTTTGAGATTGGAGAAAGGATTCTGTCTATACGGAAATGATATCAACGAGAACACAACACCATTAGAAGCAGGTTTAGGCTGGATTACTAAATTAGATACAGATTTTATAGGCTCTGATGTTTTAAAGAAACAAAAAGAAGAAGGGATTAAACGTAAATTGATAGCTTTTAAAATGGTGGATAGAGGAATTCCAAGACAACATTATAAATTGGTTGATGCAGAAGGAACTGAAATAGGTGAAGTGACTTCTGGTACGCAATCCCCTGTGTTAAAAGAAGGGATTGGATTGGGCTATGTATCCATGGGACATCATAAAATTGGAACAGAAATATATGTGCAGGTGAGAAAAAATAATTTGAAAGCAGAGGTGGTAAAATTACCATTTGTATAAAAAATTTCTAATTTATTCTAAGCCGTTTGTTATTTCTATAATAAACGGCTTTTTTTATGATAAATATTACTTATTTTTGTAAATGATATGGTGTTTCACATAGGGTGAAATGAAAAGGGAAAATGGTGAGAATCCATTGCTGTACCCGCAACTGTAAGTTTCTATTCAATCGTTTTCACGCTTCGCCACTGTTGCGCTGCAATGGGAAGGCAGAAAACGAGAAATAAGTCAGGAGACCTGCCATAGATATTTAATTAAACCTTCGGGAAAAAAGGCTAGATGATTATGAAAAGATTAGTATTGAATTTATTGATATATTACCTTGGTAGTGATTATAAAAATTGGCTGGACTATGTTTCTATATGCCTAATGAACATTCATGCTATAAACTTATTCTTCTATCACCTGCTAAGTTCATTTAAATCATTTAAAGTTAAAACAGAAATTTATATCAATTAAAACTATTATTATGAAACACATTTACAATTTAAAAAGCATTTGTTTTGCCTTTTTATTACTAGGCGGACTTTTAAACGCGCAGTATTCTAATGGAATCATCGTTGGGAATGAAGGGAATTTTGGATATCAAAACGCAGAAATTAGTTTTATAGATTATACTACTTTAGAAATCACCAATGATATCTATAAAACTGTTAATAATGAGGATCTTGGAAACGTATTGCAAAACGTAAACTTTAATAATGAGTATGCTTATTTAGTGATAAATGCTTCTAATGTCATTAAAGTCGTGAATCGCGAAACATTTGAAAAACAATTTGAGATTACAGAGGGTTTAGATTCTCCTAGATATATTGCCTTTAATAATGGTAAATATTATGTTACGAACATGGGTTCTAGAGCTGTGAATGTGTATAGCCAAGAAGATAATAGTTTGTTAAGTATTGTAGATATTGATAAAACGACAGAGGAAATAGAAAGTATTGGTAATTATGTATTTGTACAAAATGCTTCTTTTGGTACGGGTAAAGTAGTTTCTGCTATAGAAACAGAAACAGATACAGTAGCACAACTTTATGATTTTGAGGGAAATGTATTGGGGATTGAATCTGATGGTGCTTATTTATATGTAGTGTCTACGGAACCTGGATACACAGATTTGCATAAAATAGATGCAGAGACTTTAGAGGTGGTTGCAGAAACAAGGTTTGATGGGATTACAGCAGGTAGAAAACTAGCGGTTTCTGATAATATTGTTTTCTTCATTGGGAATGGAACCAATGTTTATGGAATTTCAGATGATCTGGAAGGTGAGCCTACATTAATTACAAGTGTTCCAGATAATTCATGGAATACATTTTATGGTTTTAATGTATTAGGTGATTATATTTTATCTGCAGACTCTCAAGGATTTGTGGATCCATCAGAAATTAGAATCTTCAATGTAGAAGATGGGGAGGAAATTCAAATTGTTCACGCGACCATAGGGGTCAATGATTTTTATAACAATCAAATAGAAGCTTTAAGCACAAATGATGTGGTAGATACCAGCGTAGAAGTAGTAGTTTATCCTAATCCCGTGATGGATGTGGTGAATTTAAAAGGTGTAGATACAGCGGCTATAGAGGTTTATGATATAAATGGTAGACTGGTTAAAAAGTTGAATTATAAGGGTGCTTCACTTCATGTAGGGGACTTAGCATCTGGATTGTATTTCTTTGCCATCACTACGGAGCAAGGTAGAATAACCAAGAAAGTGTTGGTTAAATAAAGATAAAACACTTCAACATTTTAATAAGCCTCAATCATTTTATGGTTGAGGTTTTTTTTATGCCAATTTGGCTAATTTAAACCCAAAGAATACGAAGAACAAACCTAATAGAATGCTTAAACCTAGATAAAGAAGAAACATGAGCATTTCCCCATTTTGAATCATTTTTAGATTTTCTGCTGCAAAAGAGGAAAAAGTCGTGAAACCCCCACAAAACCCTACGGCCAGAATTAATACATGGGAATTATTGATGATTTGTTTTTCAAATAGACCAAGAAATAACCCTATGAATAGGCAACCTAAAACATTGGCAGCCATGGTACCATACGGGAAATTTTTATTTAATAAACTTCCAAGCCCAAAGCGTAAAACACTTCCAAGGCCTCCACCAATGAAAATTAGCATTAAATTTTTGTACATGCCTCAAAGTTATTGAATATTAAATAATCTAAAAGAAGTTATTTATGTTATTTCTACAAAAAAGCCATCTTGCAAAAACAAGATGGCTAAACAATTAATTAAAAATCTAAATGATTAAGCGTATGCCTCTAATGGCGGACAAGTACATATCAAATTTCTATCGCCATAAGCATCATCAATTCTAGCCACACTTGCCCAGAATTTATGATGTTGTACCCAATCTAATGGATAGGCAGCCTTTTCTCTGCTATATGGCTTATCCCATTCGCTTGCTGTTAATAATTCTAACGTATGAGGTGCATTTTTAAGCACATTATCCTCCTCATCAAAATCACCATTAGCAATTTCATCAATTTCTGCTTTAATAGATATAAGTGCATCTACGAATCTGTCTAACTCTGCTTTAGATTCAGATTCCGTAGGCTCTATCATCAAGGTTCCAGCTACTGGGAAAGACACCGTTGGCGCATGGAAACCATAGTCCATTAAGCGCTTGGCGATATCTACAACCTCAACACCGATTTTTTTGAAAGGACGGCAATCAATAATCATCTCATGCGCCACTCTTCCTTTGCTGTTTTGGTATAATACATTGTAGTGATTTTCTAATCTGCTCTTAATATAATTGGCGTTTAAAATAGCGGTTTGTGTACTCAATTTTAAACCTTTTGGTCCTAATAATCTAATATAAGCATAAGAGATTGTATGGATGAGAGCAGAACCAAATGGGGCAGAAGATATAGCTTCTAATGCTTGTTCACCACCTGTTTCTATATTAGGATTAGATGGTAAAAATGGTTTTAAGTGTTCTGCAACACAAATAGGGCCAACCCCAGGACCACCACCACCGTGTGGAATCGCAAAAGTTTTATGCAGGTTCAAGTGGCAGACATCTGCTCCAATAAAGTGTGGACTTGTTAATCCAACTTGTGCATTCATATTCGCGCCATCCATATAGACTTGTCCACCATGCTTGTGAATTAAATTTGTGACTTCTTTAATATTCTGATCAAACATACCATAGGTAGAAGGGTAAGTCACCATAAGCGCAGCAAGATTATCACTATGCTTTTCTACTTTGGCTTTAAGATCATCCATATCAAATTCACCGTTTGGTAAATTCTTCACCACTACTACTTTCATTCCTGCAAGTACTGCAGATGCTGGATTGGTACCATGTGCAGATTCAGGAATAACTACGATATTACGATTGGTTTCTCCTTTGCTATGTAAATAAGCACGGATTACCATAAGACCAGAATATTCTCCTTGAGCACCAGAATTTGGCTGTAAAGAAGTCGCGGCAAATCCAGTAATCTCTGATAAATAATCTTCTAGCGCATCAATCATTTGGCGGTATCCTTTGGTTTGATCGATAGGTGCAAAAGGATGAATTCCACCAAATTCTACCCAACTCAAAGGTAGCATTTCTGCAGCAGCATTCAGCTTCATGGTACAACTACCCAGTGGGATCATAGAGTGATTGAGTGCTAAATCTTTTTTCTCTAAACGTTTGATATAACGCATTAATTCTGTCTCTGTGTGGAAAGAATTAAACACTTCATGTGTTAAATATTCAGAGGTTCTTTCCAGTTTTTCTGGATATCTCTTGCCCTCTTCACCTTCTTTTAAGAATTCAGAAGATTTACCCATATATTCAGAGAATACATTTAATAGATCCATAATACCCTCATCTGTGGCAGCATCCAAATCATCAAGAGAAATAGTGATATAATCCTTGTCAAAGAAATTAAGGTTAACCGCATTGTTTTTAGCAATTTGCTTTAATTTATCTCTGTCAATATTTTCAGAAGAAATACGCAGGGTATCAAAGAAACTATCGTTGGCTAATTTATACCCCAATTCTTTTAAAGCGTTTTCTAAATGAACCGTTTTTTTGTGAATTTCTGTGGCAATGAATTTTAAACCATCTGGACCATGATACGTAGCATACATTCCTGCCATTACCGCTAATAAAACTTGGGCGGTACAGATATTAGAAGTAGCTCGTTCTCTTTTAATATGTTGCTCTCTAGTCTGAAGTGCCATTCTAAGGGCAAACTTACCGTTCTTGTCTTTAGAAACACCAATAATTCTACCTGGAACATGACGTTTAAAATCTTCTGTACAAGAAAAATAACCTGCGTGTGGTCCTCCAAAGCCCATAGGGATACCAAAGCGTTGTGTACTACCAATCGCTGCATCTGCACCAAATTCTCCTGGAGCCTTTAATAATGTCAAGGCAAGAATATCCGCGGCAACAGCTACAAAACATTCTTTGTCATGCGCATGTTGAGTGAACTCTGTATAGTCGTACACTTCTCCATATTTAGATGGATATTGTACTAATGCACCAAAGAAGTCTTCTGTAAACTCAAAGTCATTATGGTCATCTACCACCAAATCTATTTCTAACCCAGAAGCTTTGGTTTTTAATACAGCCAACGTTTGTGGGAAAACTTCTTTAGACACAAAAAACTTATTAGCTCCTGCCTTTTTCTTATCTCTAGAACGTGCCTCATAGAACATGTGCATTGCTTCTGCAGCTGCTGTACCTTCATCTAGAAGTGACGCATTGGCCATGGTTAAACCTGTTAAATCAGAAACCACTGTTTGGAAATTTAACAAAGCTTCTAGTCTACCTTGTGCAATTTCTGCTTGGTAGGGCGTATATGCTGTATACCAGCCTGGATTTTCCAAAATATTTCTTTGGATTACAGGAGGTAAAATGGTATTGTAATACCCGTATCCAATGTATGATTTATAGGTTTTATTTCTAGCACCTAGTTCTTTCATGTGTCTGAATAATTCTAATTCAGAAAATGCTTTTGGAGTGTTTAGTTCTTTGGAATCTTTGATAGAATCAGGTAGTGTTTCATCCATCAGTTGATCTAAACTATCAACATTCAAGGCTTGAAGCATCTCCTCTTTATCGGATCCGTGTACGCCTACATGGCGTAGTGAAAAATTATTAGTATTCATTATTAAGTTTATCTGAAATTATAGTCTATAAAAATACAAAAATATCTTTTAAATAACGAAGATTCTAATACAAGTTGAATCTGCTCATATTATATAGAAATTAATTTGATTGATGATTAATTTTTAAGTTTGTATATGTAATATTGGTAGATTTAGAAGAACAACCCACATTGAATTGAATTCAATGTAGGGTTGTTTAAAGCTAACTAGTTAATTTATTCCTGCATTCTAAAGACCAGTCCACCTTCCTCAAAATAGTCTATGAGCACAACAGAATTGTCATGTACATGACCTGCCAAAATTTCTTTAGACAGCCTATTGAGTACCTCTTGTTGTATGGCTCTTTTAATAGGCCTTGCACCATATTGAGGATCATATCCTACGCGTGCAAGGTAATTTACAGCTTCATCTGTTGTGTCAAGTACAATATCTCTTTTAGATAAGATACTAGATAAACCGTCTAATTGTAAATGAACAATTTTTTTCACCTCCTCTTTACTTAATGGTGTGAACAGGATGGTTTCATCTATTCTGTTTAGAAACTCTGGTCTAAAACTTTGTCTTAATAATCCAAATACATCCACTTTGGTTTTCTCCAATACAGTTTCATAATCTTGATTTTCTAAATCCAAGAAGTTTTCTTGAATCAAGTGAGAACCAATATTAGAGGTCATGATGATAATGGTGTTCTTGAAGTTAACAACCCTACCTTTATTATCTGTCAATCGGCCATCATCCAATACTTGTAACAATATATTAAAAACATCTGGATGCGCTTTTTCCATTTCATCTAACAAAACCACAGAATAGGGACGTCTGCGTACAGCTTCTGTTAACTGTCCACCTTCATCATATCCCACGTATCCGGGAGGTGCTCCAATTAATCTAGATACGGCATGTCTTTCTTGGTATTCACTCATATCTATTCTGGTCATATTGTTCTCATCATCAAATAAATAAGAGGCTAAAGTTTTAGCTAATTCTGTTTTACCAACCCCCGTAGAACCTAGGAACAAGAAAGATCCAATTGGTTTTCTCTCATCACTAAGTCCAGCTCTGTTTCTACGGATAGCGTCAGAAACTGCTTGTATGGCTTCCTCCTGTCCAATGACCCGTTCATGCAGAACATCTTCTAAATGCAGAAGCTTTTCCCGTTCAGACTGTAACATTTTGGTAACTGGAATTCCAGTCCATCTAGCCACCACATCGGCAATATCTTCTCTCTCTACCTCTTCCTTGATCATTTTAACGTCTTGATTTTCTAATTTGGACTCTAGATCTTGAAGTTTTGCTTCTTCTTCTTTGATAATACCATAGCGCAATTCTGCAACTCTGGCAAAATCACCAGCACGCTCTGCACGTTCCGCCTCTAATTTATATTCCTCTATATTTTTCCGTGTTTCTTGAATGTTTTCCGCCAATCCTTTTTCTGATTGCCATGTAGCATTCAATTCATTCCGCTCCTCATTCAAATCAGAAAGTTCTGCCCGTAATAGACCTACTTTTTTCTCATCACCTTCGCGCTTAATCGCCTCTATTTCAATTTCTAATTGGGTGATTTTTCTATCCAATTGGTCTAATTCCTCTGGTTTAGAGTTCATTTCCATACGCAGTTTAGCAGAAGCCTCATCAATTAGATCAATCGCTTTGTCTGGCAAAAATCTATCTGCAATATAACGTTGAGATAATTCTACTGCAGCAATGATTGCCTCATCTTTGATTCTAATTTTGTGGTGAACCTCATACTTTTCTTTAATACCGCGTAAAATAGATATCGCATCTTCTTCATTTGGTTCTTCTACCATTACTTTTTGGAATCTACGCTCCAACGCTTTATCCTGTTCAAAATATTTTTGATATTCACCCAAAGTAGTAGCTCCCACGGAACGTAATTCACCTCTAGCAAGGGCTGGTTTTAAAATATTGGCGGCATCCATAGCACCTTCTCCTTTACCAGCACCCACCAGCGTATGGATCTCATCTATAAATAAAATGATTTCCCCATTGGCACTGGTAACTTCTTTCACTACAGACTTCAATCGTTCCTCAAATTCCCCTTTATACTTTGCTCCTGCAACCAAGGAACCCATATCCAATGAATATATTTTTTTATTCTTTAAATTTTCTGGTACATCGCCATCTATAATTCTATGCGCAATTCCTTCTGCAATAGCTGTTTTACCAACTCCTGGCTCTCCAATTAAGATAGGATTGTTTTTGGTTCTACGGGATAAAATTTGTAAAACCCTACGGATTTCTTCATCCCTACCAATTACAGGGTCTAATTTTCCCTCCGCTGCCAATTCATTTAAATTTTTGGCATATTTACCTAGCGCATTGTAGGTGTCTTCTTGTGATTGGGAAGTTACACGTTCTCCTTTTCTCAATTCTTGAGAAGCCTCTAGCGTACCTTGATGAGAAACGCCTTGATCTTTTAATAACTGTGCTGCTTTATCATTTGAATTAGAAAGAGCTAATAAAATATGTTCAACACTCACAAATTCATCATTGAGTTTTTGAGCCTCGTTCATTGCATCGTTTAAGATTCTTCCCAAGTTCTGTGATATCTGCATATTACCACCTGTTACTTTTGGGTAGGTGGCAATTAGATCATCAATTTCCTTTATCAGGTATTCCACATTCACCCCTTGTTTATTCAATAAGAAACTAACGACTTGATTATCCTCTTGCAACATTCCTTTAATCAGGTGACCAGCCTCTATAATTTGTTGACCAGTTGCCTGAGCAAGCTGCTGTGCTTTCTGCACCGCCTCTTGCGCTTTAATTGTAAATTTATTTAAATCCATGTATATTTTTTTCTTTAATTATCATCAACTATTATGCTGAACACTTATTTATAAGCAATTAAAACACCTATATGTATTATCTGCCATTAATTCTGCTATTTTCTAAAATATTATTAATTAAGTGACGAAATTTCATGGATGTTTCAATAAATATGAAATTTTGACATAGATTTATTTAATTTAATTATTCGTAAAGGTTGATTATTTAAATAATTCACTACATTTACCACATTATTATTAAAAAGTATTGATTATGAAAAATTTATTATTTACAGGATTATTTCTTTTTTTAGGAACATTCTTGATAGCGCAATCTGCGGTTGGTACATGGAAGACAGTGGACGATGAGTCAGGAGAAGCAAAATCATATATTCAAATTTATGAGAAAGATGGTGAGTTATATGGTAAGGTGATAGAAATATTATCGGATAAAAAAGATGCTGTATGCTCTAGTTGTAAGGGCAAAAACAAAAATAAACCAATCGTTGGGATGGTTGTTTTAGAAGGTGTTGAAAAAGACGGTAAAAACAAATGGGATGATGGTAAAATTCTAGATCCAAACAATGGTAAAACCTATGATGTTTCTTTAGAATTAGTAGAGAAGAATAAACTGAAGGTTAGGGGTTATATTGGATTTTCTATGCTAGGTAGAACCCAGTATTGGTACCGAAAATAAAGAGCGAGTAGCATTGAATTTATTAACTGTCTTTCATGATATGAAATGGCAGTTTTTTTATGACTTGTTTTTAGCTTCGATCCATAGAGACATGTATTTATGGCTATTGAATTGATTGGTTTTTAGGATTTCTCCCATAAAGTTTTGTTGTCTATGAACTTTTAAATTTTCTCTTATTTGATTAAAAGTTTCCCAAAATATTTGCGTAAACTTTTCTTTATTAAACAGCTCATCTAATATAATGAAGCCTTTATTTTGAGATTCCTCCCATAATGCTGCGTCTTCATACAATACTTTTGCGTTTTCTATCATTTTAACTTGATTATCTGTTACGCAGCCATTCCAGGTTTTATGAAAATACATACTTTCGGCTCCAATCGAGGTTGTGATAGAAGGTGTGCCACTAAACATAGCATCTACAAATTTACCTTTAATTCCTGCACCAAACGGAATCGGGGCAAGCAACACTTTGTAATGAGCTAAAGTTTGACGTGCATTTTCGGCCCTGCCTTTGATTATGAATCTTTCTTTTTGGTTATGGAGTTGCCATACTTTTTGATTAGCATAAGCTCCATATATATGTAATTCAGCCTTGGGAAGTTTCTTGCTTAACTCAGGCCAAATCTCTTTCTTTAAAACTAATAAAGTCTCGTAATTAGGTTCATGTAAATAGTTGCCTATAAAAACAAAATTAGATCGTTTTTCAAAGTCTTTCACCTCTGAATGAGAAAGCGTTGAGGTATCCTCTAGAAAGGGTAAGTGCAACAAAATATGTGCTGGTACATTAAAAGTATTCACTAATAAATCTATCTCTACATTAGAAATGATAAGAACTAAATCACATCGCAAGATGCTTGCAACTTCTCTTTTAGCCAATGAAGTGTGGAGGTGAAGTGGCTGATTTTTTTTATAAGCAATGGTTCTTGCTTCTCGTAAAAAATGCAAATCCTCTGTATCTAATATTGTTATTGCTTTGGGACAATGTTTTCTTATACGCCAACCAAATTGCTCTTCTATCATAAACCGATCAAAAACTACATAATCTGGTTTTAATTCTTGGATAAAAACATCAAAATGTTCATCGTTTAATTGGATATTTTTTTCTTTGACATTGGGATTGTTAAAGGGGTAGGAGTGAGGTGATTTAGAAGCTACAGAGGTAAAAGTAACCTGCATAGATTGGTCTAAGAATAAATCTACAAGCTGTAGAATACGAGTACCTGCAGCAGATGAAGAAGGTTCTGGCCAAACTTTTCCTATAAATAATACTTTTTGCATCTAGCGAAACTACAAAAATTGAAACAGTATATCATTTAATTTCAAAACCTACGTGCAAGTACATTCAAGTGATAGAACCCACTCATAGTATAAAACATAAGAAAGATTAAATTAAATTTTATCATAGGAAACACTATATTTACTTATCCTTTTTTTTAGGAAACATTATAAGCAAAATTTAAATTTAATAATGATCAAAGTTCTTAGAATATTTTTAGGAGAACATAAGTATACATTCTTATTATTTTCTTTGATTGCGCATTTGTACATTGGAATCATTATTACAGATGATTCTTTTTATTTGCGTGTGGTATGGCCATTGAACATGTTATTATTGGGGATAGCGAGTGTAGGCGTTTTTATAGAAAAGAACCATATAAAAACTACCTTTCAAAATATCCTGTCCATTATTGCATTTCTATTGCCAGTAAGTATTCCATTTCTTGGTGCTACTCCCGATTTTCTTATAATCATCAGTATTTTTTATTTTCTTTTTTTTGGGTTTATCTTTTATGAAATTATTACTTTTCTCATAAAACCGAGTTATTTCAATGCAGATATCATCATAGCATCCGCATGTGGATATTTCTTATTAATAGAAATTATGGTATTTTTACTAGAGACTTTATACTATTATGATCCAAGTATGTTGAGTCATGTCAATCAAGAGTCCGTGACAGAAGTCTATATGGATTTGGTATATTTTAGCAGTATATCGCTCACTACTATTGGGTATGGTGATATTTTTCCAAGTTCCCACGTCACCAAACTCATTATATCATTCTTTGGTATTGTAGGGAAGTTTTATGAAGTTGTTTTAGTAGGAATTATTATCAGTAAATTTGCTTCAATAGATTTACATAAAAAACGTAAAAATTTATAATTTATAATTGGGTGAGTAAATCTTATATTTTTTCAATCTGCAGTATTAAACATAGGGCTATCTATGCCCACTCAATTATATCAAATACACATAATGTATAAAAAATTTTTCATATTTACTCTTTTGTTGTTTTTTAACCTAACAACATTTGCTAGGATCATAAAGCCAGTAAAGGATAGCCTTGAGATTCAAGCAAAAGTTATTCGCATTGTAGATGGCGACACTATGGAAGTACTATATCATGAATTACCTATCAAAATCAGAATGGCGCATATCGATTGCCCAGAAAAACGAGGAACCCAGCCATTTGGGAATAAGGCAAAAAAAGTGCTATCCGCGATGGTTTTTGGAGATATGGTTACCGTTAATACAGATTTATCTTATGATAGAAATGGTCGATTGATTGCAGAAATTATTTCGAATAAATATGGAAATATTAATATGCAAATGGTGAGAAAAGGCATGGCCTGGCATTATCAAAAATATTCTGATAATAAGCTATATCAAGATTTAGAAAAAATCGCTCGCAAACAGAAAGTTGGTTTATGGCAAGATCCGCATGCGGTTGCCCCGTGGGCGTGGAGGAATCGTAAGAGGAAATGATGATATTTTAAATCTTTTTTGTTTTAAACTTCAAAGAAATGTTGTCAATTATGATCCCATATTTATTCTGTAGCATTTAATAATGCTATTAAATCGTTACCGTATTTCTCAACTTTTGTTTCTCCCATACCATAAATATCTAGTAAGTTTTCTAGATCTGTGGGGCGATTTCTAGCCAGGCTATATAGCGTTGCATTCGGTAAAATCATAAATACAGCAGTTTCTTCTTTTTGGGATTGCTCCCACCTCCAATGTTTAAGACGCTCTACGATAGCAATTTCATTTGCAGTTAAATCTGCTTCTGATAATTTAGATTTTGATGTTTTGGTTCTTTCTTTATATTGAAAAATTAAAGACCAGAAATTTATTTTCCCTGTTACCAGTGTCATAGTAGAATCCAATACTTCTACGTCCTCTAAAAAATCATTTATCTTCTTCTCATCAACCTCTAGGTGCTCTTTGGTCAGCCTAATGTTAAAAACTTTAATTTTCATAGCTTAGGTAGTTAATACAAAATAATAATGGGTAAGATATAGAATTATTGTCAAAACAATCTATAATAAAATGAAATTGAAACAATATTGTATTATCAATATGGATTTATTGGATTGAATTACTTAAATTTAATTATCAGGATTATAAGTGTATTTTTAAATTTATTGATATCATTCATGAAAGCCTACCTCAAGAAAAAAAATATAGAAATATCTCTCCAACGTTATGGAATTGATGCCCTAAATGCGATGGCTTTAGGTTTGTTCGGTTCTCTAATCGTTGGATTGATATTGAAAAACCTAGGGGAATGGCTATCACTACCCATACTCGTAGATATTGGAACTTTTGCGCAAAGCATGATGGGGGCAGCTATTGGCGGTGCCGTGGCCTATCAATTAAAAGCACCAATTTTAGTGATTGTAAGCAATGTTGTCATCGGGTCATTTGCAGCACAACTTGGAGGTCCTGTTGGGTGCTTTATTACGGTATTAATCACCACAGAAATGGGGAAATTGGTGAGCAAAACGACTCCAGCAGATATTATTCTCACGCCTATCATTTGTTTGGTTTTAGGGGCGCTGATCGCTAAAGGAATTGGCGCACCTATCCAAAGCCTCATGATGCAAATTTCTGCTTTTATAGAATGGTCTGTTCAATTACGTCCCTTTTTAATGGGGATTGTTCTTGCCGTGAGTATGGGTGTACTCTTAACTTTGCCCATTTCTAGTGCGGCTATTGCTATTGCCCTTTCACTATCAGGAATTGCTGCGGGTGCCTCTACTGTGGGCTGTTGTGCCCAAATGGTTGGATTTGCGGTAATGAGTATGCGAGACAATAATGCTGGAGCGGTAATAAGTTTGGGGATTGGAACCAGCATGCTACAATTATCTAATATCATCAAGAATCCTAAAATTTGGATTCCACCCATCTTGACCAGTGCTCTTTTAGGACCGCTGGCTACCATGTATTTCCAGATGCAGAATATTCCAGAAGGTGCAGGTATGGGCACAAGTGGGCTTGTTGGACAAATTGGAACAATCTCGGCAATGGGTAATTCCCAAGAAGTTTATATCGCAATGATTTTACTTCATTTTGTTTTACCAGCAATTTTATGCTATGCGATTTATCGTATTTTGTTGATGGTGGGGTGGATTAAGATCGGGGACTTGAAATTAAATTAAGGATGATCGATCTTATTTATATTTATCTAAGGTTGCGGTAAATTACAATTTTATTTTGCAAATATAAAAACTGCGAAGATTGGAAAATCTTCGCAGCAATGCATTTTATATTTTTTTGTCTAGGTTAGCTGGATTTTGATACTTTGTCTAAAGCTTTTTGCGCTTCATCCATTGTTACCGCTTTTTCTAATCCGCCCATTTCATGTAACTCACCAAAAACCTCAATCTTTATGGATTGATCTATTCCTCCAACTTTCAATGGTTCATATCCATTGTCTCTGATCAAATCTTCTATCTGATCATCAATGCTCTGATCACTGGTAGCATAAAACTCTACCTTGCGTGGGGTTTTATTGGCTTCACTTTTTAAAGTAGGTGCAGCCAATGTACCAAAAGCTTTAGCCATTTTTACACCATCGGGTAACATGCCTTGAATAATTTCACCAGAAGATTCATTTTCTCCTATTATTTTTTTCATATTTCCCTTTCCATCTGGTTTGATAGGATTAGATGGATCCACCAAAATTTTGCCTTTTAGCTGTTCACTATATTTTTTGATGTCGTCTTGAATTGCCTCAAAGGGTACAGACATAATTATAACGTCTGCTTCTTTCATAGCATCGTCCAGACTTTTAGATTCTGCTAATTCGCCAATTTCTTTGGCAAGATCATCACTTATGGTCTTGTCTTGATCTGCTACAATCAAAGATCTACCATTACCTGTCATGTTTCTGACAAGTTTTTCTCCAATATTTCCTAATCCAATAATTGCTACTTGTGGTTTATTCATCCTATTTATTTTAATGGTTAATATTTTTAATTAATTATCGATGAAGCCATTTTTTAAATGTTTTCATCATAAAAGGCATAACAAGAAAATTCATAGCTCCAGATATAATGATAGCACTTAGAACCCCCTTGAAGAAGTACATGGATGCCCATTCGTCTATAAAATTTATTCCTTTGGGAACAATTAGCGTTAAAGGGTAAACAGCAAAAAAAGTCACCACCCATTGTTTCCATGGCTTTATATTATTCATTTTATCAAACCAAAAGGAATCCCAATCATGGGTTGCTTCTTCTTTTTCTTCTATCCATAGCACTTCAGATTCTTTATGCATTTTATTCCTAAAATCTGATAATCGCCAATTTTCTAAATTCTCATTAGAATCAAATCGAACAATAATTTGGTGATAGTCGTTTTCATCTATTGGGTTGATATGAATCAAATCTTTAAAACCAGTAGATGCACGTACTTTATTTTCCATTTCCTTGTTCCAACCCTCGAATTCTTGCCTTTTTTGAGGATTCACCTTATAGCGTATAGCAAGAACTCCACTCATATACTAATTCAGATTTATGTGTTTTCAACGAATGTTTGATGAACCTTAACGTAATTTACCCTCTTGACCCTCAAACTTTTTAGTAGACCCTTCCATAACACCAGAATTATGATATATATGTTTATGCTCTACAAAATCTATGATAGAAGTCAATCCGTTTAATCTACCTAATCCACTCATTTTATATCCACCCTCCTCAAACTCGTCATTGATGATGGCCCAATCATTGATCCAAACGGTACCTGCATCTATTTCTCTCACCATTTGCCAAGGACGATCAACGTCATTGCTCCATACGGACGCGGATAGACCATATTTATTGTCATTAGCTAGTTTTGCACCTTCTTCCAAAGTGTCAAAAACTTGAACGGTAGCTACGGGGCCGAAAGTTTCTTCTTGCACGATTTCCATGCTATTATCAAACACCTCTAGTAAACAAGGTTTATAGAAGGCACCTTTGGCCAATTCTCCTTCTTTTATAGGCCCACCTCTTTCCAAAACTTTAGCTCCTTCGCTGATGGCTTTTTCCACTATTTTATCCACCCGTTCTACATTGTCCTTGTCAATCAGAGGACCCATAAAGCTATCCTTGTCTGAAGCTGGTCCCACTTTTACATTTTTGAATTCTTCTGCCAATCTTTTTTTCCATTCTTCTGCGATACCACTCTGTAGTAAAATTCTACTACCCGTCATACAGAATTGACCAGCAAACGTTGTCAGCGCTTTGACTAGGACAGGAATAGTTTTCTCCATATCTGCATCATTCAATACTATCATTGGTGTTTTTCCACCTAATTCAAAACCTAAACGTTTAAGTTGATCTGCACCATTCCTCATCAAAATAGTTCCCGTTCTTGTACTACCTGTAAAACTTACCGTAGGAACATCTGGTGATTCTATTAATTCTGCAGCAACATCATTTCCACTTTCTGTCATTTGATTAATGACACCTTTTGGCAAACTTTTAATAGAAGCGAAAACCTCATTGATAGCATAATTTACCTGAGAAGTCTGTGCAGGTAATTTAATTACTGCTGTACAACCCGCGGCCAGGGCTGGTACAAGTGATCTAATCATCAAAATAATAGGTGAATTCCATGGGGCAATAATTCCCGCTACACCCATGGGCTCGGTAAGAACTTGGCTGAATTTACCTGGTTGCGTTTCCATCGCTCGTCCATATTGTGTCATAGCAACAGCAGCATAGAATCTAATTTTAGGGACAACCAGACTAAATTCAAATTCTGCTTCATCTCTCACCTTGCCATTTTCTAGCATTAAAATTTGAATTAGCTTCTCTGCGTTTTCTTCAAAACGATCGGCCATTTCATTGAGAACTTGTGCTCTAAGTCGTCTATTAACTCTCCAATCAGATTCGTAAAAAGTCTTTTTGGCTACTCGAATCGCTTCCTTCGCGTTTTCCAGCGTTGCATCGGCAAAGGTTCCTATCTCATTCCCAGTTGCCGGGTCTATACTTTTGCTATGTTTTGGGCTATCCACCCATTCTCCGTTAATCCAGTTGAGTGCTACTTTATCGCTCATAATGTTAATGGTTTTTAAAAATTATTCGAATTTATATAAGATTAAAAGAGCTTTTAATCCAATTATTTAAACTCACAATTTTTATTCCATTTTAATAAATAAATATGCACACGATAATGTTTTAGTAAGTATATTACTATTGTTTTATCAAAATATTTTTCAATTATTTACATGACACTTTATTATTCCAATTCCAACTTCATTTCCTTAACCTCGTGCATTGAATATTCAAAAGGATTCTTGATACCAAATGAATCAGCATATTCTTGTACGGTAGAGCCGTAGTTCATTTGCTTTCTTCTCTCATTTAAATAAGACTTAAAATTGTTATTAGAATTTTCATGAGTAAGGTTTTATATTAGGAATTTCTCATAAGAAGACTTATGATTTTATATTCTTGATTATGTAAAATTATATTTAGTGGTCTGGGTTCAATAAATCTTTATT
Source organism: Flavobacteriaceae bacterium Ap0902 (assembly GCA_009835005.1). Taxonomy (GTDB): domain Bacteria; phylum Bacteroidota; class Bacteroidia; order Flavobacteriales; family Weeksellaceae; genus Profundicola. The sequence continues at coordinate 40,294 of WTFG01000004.1, forward strand.
TAATTTTAATTTCTTTCTTGGCTCATAATGTATTATATGTTTGGGAATTATATAATCGACCATATAATTAACTTCAAGTTTATGCCGAAAATGTCTTGAGTTTTTTAATATCTGATCCGCAATTGATGTTTTATAGCACCTCTTTGTCTGAATGCATTCTTTTATTGCCCCCAATCCCAACAGAATTTTGTAAATTTGGGTGCATCCATTTTAATATTTGATTTCCTTTTATGAAGATTCTCCATACCGCTGATTGGCATATTGGCAAGCGCTTACACCATTATGATTTGCACCAAGATTTTGAATTGTTTAGTCAGTGGCTTTTGAAGTTGATAGCGGATAGAGAAGTAGATTTATTGCTGGTTTCTGGGGATATTTTTGATTTAGCCAATCCTTCTTCTACGGCTCGGCAACAATATTATTCTTTGCTAGTGAAGTTAAATCAATTGCAATGTAAAGTGATCCTGACGGGTGGTAACCATGATTCTCCTGCGGTGATGAATGCGCCCAAAGAAGTGTTGCATGCCATTGATATTCAGGTGGTGGGCAGTTTGCCTAATCGCCAAGAGGATTATGTGATTCCTGTGAAGAATAAAGAGGGTGAAATAGAAGTGGTGGTTCATGCGATTCCGTTTTTGAGAGATGCTGATTTGCGCAATGCGAACGATGGCGTGGGGTATAAGGATAGGATAAAAGCCGTGCAGGATGGGATAGAACAGGTATTTACTGCGAGTGCCCAATACGGTGAAATGCAATATCCCAATGTTCCGCATATCGCTATGGGTCACTTGTTTACGTCTGGGGTTGCGACCTCTGAAAGTGAGCGTGAAATCCAAGTTGGAAATGAGGCACAATTTGATGCCAATCGTCTGGGTTCTACCTTTGATTATGTGGCTTTGGGGCATATTCACAAGCCACAGAAAGTGAATGCCAACGTTCCAACTTATTACAGTGGTTCACCGATTCCATTGTCTTTTAGTGAACGTTCAGATGAGAAAAGAGTATTGTTATTAGATACTGAAAAAGGTTTTGAACCCGAAAGTATTCCTGTACCGAGTTATCGAAAATTATTAAAAATCAGTGGTTCTTTGGTCCACATTCAATCTAAATTAAATACCCTAAAAATTGATTCTCTTTTAAAATCCTTGATAGAAGTCGAATTGATAGAAGATATTTATAGTGCAGATGTGGAAGATGCTTTTTTGCAATGGACGCAAGAATTTAAACATGAAAAAGCAGAGATTGTAAAAACGCGGATGATGTTTAAGGATAAAATATTGGGTGCCCACGAGCTCTTTGACACAGGCGATGATATCACAGATCTGAAACCGATAGAAATGTTCTCTAAATTACTAGAAACTCAAGCCGTATCTGACGAGGATCAACAAGCCTTAAAAGTGGCTTTTAATGAATTGGTGGAACAAGTACAAAATGCAGAACAGGTATGAAGATATTAAAAATTGAGTTTCAAAATATCAATTCATTAGAGGGAAAGCATAGCATTGACTTCACGCAAGAACCCTTTATTCAAAATAATTTATTTGCTATCACAGGCCCTACGGGAAGCGGTAAAAGTACGATTTTAGACGTGATTCCTTTGGCTTTGTTTAATAAGATTCCACGACTAGATGGTACGATTTCTAAATCTGTGATGGTAAAGCAGGGTGCCATATTAACGCGTGGGCAAAAAGAGGCTTATGCACGGGTGCAATACGCTTGTAAAGACGGCATTTTCACTTCTGAATGGACGGTGAGAGTGGCTAGAACAGGCGCATTGCAGGATTATGAAATGTTTTTATACGATGCTTCTGGCAAACCCATTACGCAAAAGAAATCTGAAGTTCCGGGCAAGAATGAAGACTTAATTGGATTGAATTATGAGCAATTCATTAAATCTGTGATGCTGGCGCAAGGCGAGTTTAATAAATTTCTAAAAGTAAAAAGGGCAGAGCGCAGTGCGCTTTTAGAACAAATTACAGGCACAGATATTTATAGAAAAATAGGGATTGCGGCCTTTGAAAAATATAAAACTTATAAATCATCGGTAGAGGATTGGCAGAAGATGATTGCGGATATTCAAGCCAAGTTACCCACGGAAGAGAAAACCAAACTTTGGGCAGAAGAAGAAAAAGAATTAACGAAACAAAAAGAAGGTTTTCAGGTTGATTTAGAGACGATTAAAACCAAGTTAAAACAATGGGCAGATTTTGCTGAGTTAAAGGCAAGACTGGATAAAATCGATCTAGATTTAGAGCAAAAGCAAAAGGCTATGCTGGAATTTGATTTAAATCAAGGAAAACAATTGATTCAACATGAGAAAACGGATGGTTTTGCAGAGGAATTAAGTGAATTTCAGCATTTAAATCAATCAAAATCAGATATTAATAAGCAATTAAAAACTAAAAAAGAGGCTTTTGAAAATGCCAAGGGTTTAAAATCTAAGGTTAAAACTAAAATTTTACAATGGTTAAAAGTTGAAGATATTGTAGAAGATAATATACCGCATGCATTAGAGACATTCCGAAAAGAGATGGTTTCTTTAAAAGAAGAACAAAACGAAAAACGTGTGGCGTGTAAAGAGATTTTATCAGAAATTAAACATTCATTAGAACCTATAGACCAGAAATATAAAAGAGGGGAAGAGGATGAATTGCAAATAAAATTAGATAGCGTTTCCGCATGGTTAAAATCAGAAAATGTGGAAGAATTATCCAAAGACGCTTATGCAAAAGAAAAAGAGGCGTTAGAGGCAAAAGAAATTATGATTCAAAAAGCGGAACGTTTGGCGAGTGATATTCAATATTTAACGCAATCGATTCAAGAGAAAAAAGATAAAAAAACCGAAGTTTCTACCGAATTAGAGAAACTACCCAAGCAAATTGAAAGTCTGCAAGTACAGTTTGATAAAGGTGCTTTATGTTTAGAGAATTTAGAATTAAAGATTAAAAATCAAAACCTAGAAAAGTCTTTAGAGGATTATAGAAATCAGTTAAAAAATGATGAGCCTTGCCCGCTTTGTGGGTCTTTGGATCATCCTTATGCCACGCATAATCCGCACAAAGAAGATGATTTAGAAAAGCAAAGAAACACCTTGAAAAAAGAGGTTGATCAGTATAAAACCAATTTAATTCAACTAAAAACCAAGCGTGATTCTTTTAATAAAACCCTTCAAGACTTAGAAAAGGAATTAAAAACACTTAATAATAAATTAGAACCTTTACATAAAAATTTCTCTGAGAATTTTAAAACTTTTAGCACAAAAGATGATTTTAAATCGGAAAGAGAAGAAATCAAAAAAGCAGAGAGAAAGTTAGAGGAAATTTACACTGCTGTACAAACCAAAAAACAATTAGAGAAAGTTTTGCCTTTGACTAAAAGACTAAATGAACGGATTAAAGAAGGTACCGAAATTGGCTCTATGATAAAAAAGGCAATAGGGGAAAATACAGATCCGAACACAGCAACTCAAAACTTACTCACCTCTTGGAATAGTGCTAGACAAACGCTAGAACAAAATAAAAAAGCATTAAAAGAAATTCATGAACAATCGGAAACCATTGAAGGTAAATTAAAAGATATAACCAATAAACTGGTGCCGATTATCACGCAAAATGGTTTTACAGATATTCAAAATGCGTTGGCAAGTAGGTTGAGTGCAGAGCAAGTTCAGACGCTTAGAAAACAACGCCAAGAAATGGCCAATGCCGTCAATGAATTAAAGGGAACGCAAAAGGTCTATGTTGAAAACAGAGAAAAACTGACGGAACTTTTAAAAGATTCTAATCAACAAGAATTGCAAGAGCGTGATGCTGAATTAAAGAAAAAACTGAATGAAATTGAGGAGCGATTAAAGCAAATTTTCGCTCAAAAATCACAGCATCAAACCTATTTAAAAGATATTAAAACTTTAAAAGAAAAGATAGCCACTGAAAACGAGCAAAGCCGAATTTGGCGTATGCTAGACAGTATGATTGGGGATGCCAAAGGAAAGAAATTCAATGATTTTGCACAGGATTTAACGTTGAATCATCTACTGCATTTAGCCAACAAGCGTTTAGATCAATTGAAGTCCCGATATTTGCTATCCCAACCAACGCAAGAGGAAGATGATGGATTGGTGGCGATAGATAAAGATATGGGCAATCAACGCCGTTCTGTCCGCACACTGTCTGGTGGTGAAAGTTTTATTTTAAGTTTAGCCTTGGCATTAGCCCTATCTGATTTGGCTTCTAAAAACGTGAAAATAGATACCTTATTTATAGATGAAGGCTTCGGGACATTAGATCCAGAAACGCTTGATAAAACCTTGGATACTTTAGAGCGTTTACAACAAGAAAATCAAAAAACCATAGGCGTAATCTCTCATGTAGAGGCCTTGAAGGAACGCATTGCAACGCAAATCCAATTATCCCAAAATGGTTATGGACTAAGTACATTGAAGGTGGTAGGGTAGGGTTAAATTAATCTAATTTTTATAGAGGCTACTTCATGGTTTATTATTATTTTTAATGAAACTTATGAGAACCTCTATATGCGTATTCAATTAAAAATAGACCATCTTCCCCATCAGCAACTTCCTATTAACTACCCATATTTAATCTCTAGTTGGATATATCATGTGTTGTATTCCAGCGATAGTGCGTTTGCCACGTGGTTGCATGAACATGGTTATCAAACCAAAGGCAAGCGGTATAAGCATTTTTGTTTCTCTATGTTGCGACCCCAACGGTATAAAATTCATCCGCGAGAGAAAGTGTTTGAATTGGTAGAAGGACCTACGGAACTTGTTTTATCTTTTAATGTAGATAAAGCGGGCAAAGATATTATTAAAGGGCTTTTTAAAGATAATATAATGCAAATTAAATCTGGGGAATATTTTAAAATGCTGGGCATGGTAAATCAGGTAGAATTATTGTCACCGCCCACTTTTTCAGAAATCATGCAGTATACCACACAGACGCCTATATGCGTATCTGTGAAAGAAGAAAATAATCCTTATGCTACTTATCTGGAACCTGATGATGAGCGCTATGCAGAGACTTTTGCCATCAACCTTGTAGACAAGGCAAATGCTTATTTAGGAGATGAAAAATACCATATAGACCAAGTGAGTTTTAAACTTCTATCCTCAAAATTTCAATCTAAATTATGGAAGATTAAAGGCATAAAGGTCAAAGGGTATTTATATGATTTTAGTCTCTCCGCTCCCCCAGAACTACAAGAAATGGGCTTTGCGGGGGGATTTGGAGTTCAGAATGCAAGTTTGGGTATGGGGTTTTGTGAGGTAAAGAAGAAAAAAACTATAAGAAAATATTTATCTTAATAAACCATAATAATTATAACCATGGCATTTATTTTTAAAATTAAAATTGTTGGGAGTGCTAAACCTCCTATTTGGCGTAAAGTAAAAGTGAATGATTTTATTTCATTTGAAAATTTTCATGAAATCATTCAAGTATTATTTGGATGGTCTAATTCCCATCTGTATATGTTTTCACCAGGAGGCTGGGGTACAACTCCAGAGATAACTATGGATGAGGAGGAGTTTGGTTTCGATGATGAATTTGAAGAAGACGTAGATTCATCAGATTTCCCAGATGGCGAGAAGTTCAAAGCCAATGAGATTGGGCTAAATGACTATTTTTCTACACCAAAACAGAAAATCGTTTATATCTATGATTTTGGTGATGATTGGAGACATAGCATAGAACTCATTGAAGTCACAGAGGAGTATATAGATTATCCTGTATGTCTTGGGGCTAAAGGAGATAATTTGATGGAAAATTCTGGTGGAATCCATGGATATTACCAATTGATGGAGGCGATAAACAACCCAGAGCACCCAGAACATGATGATTACGCTGATATGCTTGCTTTCATTTCTGATGACGATCATAAAAGTTATCAATTTGATTTAAAAGAAACCAATGAGATTTTGAAGGAAATGCGGTAGGAAAAGTTATTGGTGAAATAGGCATCCTATCTAAATAATTTTAGGCGAAAGGGAAGTCTCATAGAATGATAAGCGTTATTGTATATAGCAAATTTTTTTCTATTAAAAGATTAAAAATGCCAGAGGAAATGCATCCTCTGGCAATAATATATACTCAAGTATATGAGATAAATATTATTTCAATTTCTAAAAGATTCAATTATCATGCAAATTTAAACAATTAGATATTAGATAAATATTTGAAATTTTTATATTTGAACCTAAGTTAAATAAGTGTAATTTAAAAATATCGTTTAATACTATTTGCTTAATTTAGAAGCAATTGAATTAATAAAGGCTCATATGTTAACAGAACTTATCAATTTCACGAACTCCTTATCAGACGATTTTAAAAGTTTAGGAATGCAACCTAAAGAAGGTTTACATATTCTCTTAAAAGTTGATGATAATGGGCTTGTCCAGACTAAGACAGATACGATAGCATTTGATTTCTATTCCAAAAAAATAAAAGGCAGTGTTTCCCCTACTTTACAAAAAAGTTTGATGCTACAAGAGAATGCTTGGTGTGTAAATACCAATAAATGCTATGATTTACCTACCAAGGCTATTCATACTTGTTCCCCATTCAGTATTGCTTTTAAAAGAGAGCATTTAGAGGGAGGTAAAAAGTTTGAGATTAATCAAGAAAGAGAGAAATTACAAATTCAAGAACGATTCAAGGATTATTATTTCGAAAAGGCTAAGGAAACTATTGATACGGAAAATGATTTTCAAGTTAATGCTTTTCAATCTTTTGCCGATTTATTTATAAACGGTGGATGGTCTGTAATTTTGAATAATATATTAAATCAGCGGAGTATAAAACTAGGAATTTTATCTAATAAGGAAAGTGAACGGAATGAGGCGTATAAAAACGAGAAAGATAAAATAAGAAAAGATGCTTTAAAAGATGCTATCAATGATTTAAAAGAAGAAATTATAAAGTATCAACCTTTGTCAGAGAGTGACTACATTCTTTTTTATCTGGATATTCCACTTGATTATTACAAAGAAGTGCATGGTAAGTATTTAAATGATAAATTGTTTAATACCTCAGATTATAATACGAAACCTAATGAAGAGGGAATAGTCTATGGTACTAACGATTTCCAAAATGGGTATAATTCAAATATGCCTTTTTTATTACACCAAACGGCTACTTTTGATATAACTGGTAGGATTTCCAATTTAGATGCACGTGCTTTATATGATTTTAGCAAAGTTTTACCTAGTAGGATATTACCTAATCCCTTGCCCATCTTTATTTATAATGAGGAGTTTAAGGAAAAAGTGATTGCGCTTTATAAAAAAGACAAACGAAATTTTAGAGATATTATAGATACCCTTTATCAAAATCACGAAAATGATTTTCAAAACTATTATTTATTAAACTGGTCCAATACAAGGGATGGGGTAGTATTTAATGACTTTGATTTTGTATCCAAATTTGAATATAAAGTTAATGGAAATGAGGGATTAGAGACTTTAAATTTATTTCATATCCAAGCCAGAAAAGAAGATAAGCAAAAAGGAGAAAAGCATTATGCAATTATCCATAATATATTTGAATTAGAAGACAGAGTTTTAAAATATCTAATTCAGAATAAATATCATCGGGTTGATTACTTTTCTGATTTTAAAAAAGAAGACTATGAAAACCGAGATCTTACTTTCTTATCCTATACCAAATATAGAAAAGCGGTCTATGATTATGTATATAAGTCAAATCGATATGCCATAACTAGAGACATTTTTAAAGAAATGATTTTTAATAGCATTTTAGATGATATTAAAAATGATAATGAATATGGTATTAAAGAAAAACTAAATATATGGTATAGTTTATACGATTACTTTTATAAAATTAAAAACCAAAAAACACCACCCATGGCAAGTGAATTAAAGAACTATGAAAAATTTGTAACGGATATCATTAATGAATCTGCTGATTTAGATAAAGCAACTGATAAGCATTTCGCCTTCTCGGCAGGACAAATCATCTATTACTTATTAACTAAAAGTAAAGCGCAGGATAATGGGCTAAAGTTAATAGAACCGTATTTACAAAAAACCAATGTAAAAGCCTTGCAACAAAATATTACAGAAGACTTTAAACGTTATAGTCATGAAAGTTTTTCTGATAATTTTAAGAAGGTTTCTGCCTTTGTTTTAAGTTATGAAACTGACATTAATCTTAAAGAATTGCAACCACAATTGCTTTCAGGCTTGTTTGCTAAAAATCAAATTTACTCAACCAAAAATAACCAAGAAAATAAATAAAAATGGCTCAAGAATTCAACAACCGTGTTTATGGCTTTGCAATCATTAAATCTATCAACTCAAACTATAATGCTGATTTTTCTGGTCAGCCAAGAAGATTACCTAATGGTAAGGTCTATGCGACTGACAAGGTGTTAAAATATTCTATTAGAAACTATTGGAAAAATGCATTGGGCGAAGATGTATTTTACTTTAAATCCTTAACGGATGACATGTCGCCAAGAACTTTAGATGAAACCTACGAAAAATATTTTGGTAAAATAGATAAAAAGGATAAAAACCTTCGCAAAGATGTTTTAAACAATATTTTATCTGTTTTAGATGTGAGATTATTCGGCGGTACTTATGCAGGTGCAACCAATATTTCTGTTCACGGAACTTGTCAGATCACTCACGGTCTTAATAAGTTTCCAGAGGATATTATTTATTCGGAACAAATTATGTCTCCTTTTAAAAACCCAAGTGATAAAAACAAGGATAGCACCATGACAACATTAGGTAACCAATCTAAGTTGGAAGAAGGGCATTATGTACACCATTTTTCTATTAATCCAAAAAATATAGAAGAAGATGTAGAACGAGTAAATGCAAATGGATTATCACAAGAAGATATAGAGAAATTAAAAGAAGGGTTGCGCAAAGGTGTTAGTTTTTATGACAGCGCTTCTAAATCTGGTACAGAAAACGAAGTCCTTTTTTGGGTGCAACTCAAAGAAAATTCTAAATTGGTGATGCCTTCTTTTATTGACTTTGTTGATGTGCAAGAAGATAGAGTGATTGATCTAAGTAAAGTCAAAGATTATTTATTACAAGAACATGTTGCTAATGAGATAGAATCCATAGAAATATATTATAATAAGGCCATAACTAATGTAGAGAATGCTCCAGATAATGCAGTATTTCATACCATTTAAATTGAAATAATTATGAAGTTGATTTCAATTGATGTGAAAAGTGATTTTGGCTTTTTCAGAAAACCCGAAACCAATAATACGCTCAATGTATCCTATAATATGATACATAAACCAGCAATCTGGGGACTACTAGGGGCGGTTATTGGTTTAAAAGGGTATCAAGAAAAGGGGAAATTACCAGAATATTATAATAAACTATCTGATTTAAAGATTGGAATTGCACCATTAAATCATGAAAACGGTAATTTTTCTAAAACCTCTATTAAATATTCTAATACGGTGGGCTATGCTAATAAAGGAACAACCTTTCTTACAGAAGAGCTTACGTTAATTGCTCCGCAGTATAGAATTTATCTTTTATTAGATAAAGAGGTAGAAGAGCAGAAACAATTGTTATGGAATCTAAAAAATGGACATACAGAATTTATTCCCTATTTCGGGAAAAATGAATTTACTGCTTGGTGGGATAATTACCAAGAATATGAATATGAAGTAGCACAACTAAATGAAGAGGATAAAATACGAATAGATACTTTGTTTGTTAAGAATCAGACTTTGTCTGAAAACAGTGAAGAACCTTCTGCTGAATTGGATTTTTTGGATTTTGGATTAGATAATTTTAACGAACCCCCTTTTATGTATTTTGAAAGATTACCTATTGGGTTTAATTTACAATTAATGCAGTATGAATTGACAGAAATGGTTTATAGCAATTACAAAATTAAAAATGTAAGATCCATGCCGAACATTTTTTATTTGACAAAAGAAAACTCTTATGTCCAACTCATATAAAACAGTTTCAGAAATTATTGAAGAATGGAAGAAAGATTATAATTTTGCTATTTTATTAAAAGATGCAGAAAATTATTATGCTCATACTAATCCATACGCATTACCACCTTATGAAACACTAGAAGAGCATATTGATTTAGTGTTAATATATTTTGATAAACTCTGTAAAATTCATCAATTAGATCGTATTATCTATGGTTTGATTTATGAATATTTGCAGATTGTCGATTTAGAATCGCCTATTCTTCAACTATTTATAAAGAAATTATTTGTCTTTACTATTGTTTATCATGATCATGGGAAAGTAAATGAAAACTTTCAAGCGAGTCAAGAAAAGATGAATAATATCTACTTTAAAGGTAAAGAAAATCTAGATAATGCTATTGGTACACATCATTCTACGCTAAGCAGTTATATCTATTTAAATCATCTTCTAGATGACGCTATAGTTTTATTTAAGCATAATAAAAAAGAACAAAAGTGTGCTATAACGATAGCATTACTTTTTTCTTATGCTATTTATCTTCACCACAGTAAGTATTTATATAATGATTATTGGGAAAAGATTATTCGTGAATCTAAAAAAGTAGAGCATTTCGAGAGTTATTTAAAAATTTTCAATAAAAAATTAAATAATCCGCAGGTATCCTCCATATTAGGTAATTTAGAGATTCTAAAAAGAGAAAAATTTACATCGCCATTTGAAAAGTCCTTTCCACTATATCAATTAATTCGATTAAATTTTTCGCTACTTACAGCCTCAGATTATCTAGCAACTAATCAATATATGAGTGGTTTTCCTGTGGAAGATTTTGGTGTACTTTCAGAATCTCGGATTGATGAATTATATAATGAAGTAAAGAATAATGAATGGATTAATAAGTCAATGGGAAAAGTTAACTACAATAAAAAAACTTATGATGAATTAAATACCCTTTCATTAGATAAAAAACCTATTGAAAAGAGCAATCAAAATTTAAATTTGTTACGTCAGCAAATGGCCACAGAAGCCATTAGAAATATTCGAAATCACCCCAATCAATCCATATTTTACCTAGAAGCTCCTACAGGCGGCGGGAAGACAAATATTTCTATGTTGCTGACTTTAGAATTATTAAAAAACAATAAAAACCTGAATAAGGTTTATTATGTTTTTCCATTTACAACATTAATAGATCAAACTTTTGAGAGTATCAAAGAGAATTTAGACTTAAATGACTATGAGATTGTAGCCCTGCATTCAAAAGCCTCTTTTAATAATTCCTCTGATGCAGAAGATGATCAATATGGAACACAGAAAAAAAATTACATCAATCGACTTTTTGTAAATTATCCTTTTTGTCTGTTATCTCACATTCGATTTTTCGATATACTTAAGACTAATGTAAAAGAAACCAATTATCTGCTACATCGTATAGCCAATAGCATTGTAGTGATTGATGAATTACAGGCATATAGTCCAGAGCATTGGGATAAAGTGATGTATTTTATAGCACAATATGCTAGGGCGTATAACATCAAATTTATTATCATGTCTGCAACATTACCAAAAGTGGATAATTTGAAGATTGAGAGAGTGGATCATGATAATATCGTGTATTTATTACCTCATGCAAAGAGCGATTATTTTCAAAATATCAATTTTGCAGGTCGTGTAGCGTTTGATTTTAGTTTATTACCTAATAGGATAGAACTAGATTTATTGGCAAGAAAAGTATTAGAAGAATCTAAAAACTATGCGGATGTAGATGGCGGTAAGGAAAAGCCAAAAGGTAGTGTTTACACCATTATAGAATTCATTTTTAAGAAAACAGCCACATTATTTAAGCAAGTAATAGAAAGCCTAGATCAAGGGTTTTTTGATGAGATATTTGTGCTTTCAGGTACAATCTTGCATCATCGCAGGAGATTTATTATTAATTATTTAAAAAGAAAAGAGAATAGAAGTAAAAAAATACTTCTAATTACGACACAAGTTGTAGAAGCTGGTGTAGATATAGATATGGATTTGGGATTTAAGGATACCTCTTTAATTGATAGTGAAGAGCAATTGGCTGGTAGAATTAACCGCAATGTAAACAAAGAAAATTGTAAATTATTTCTATTTAATCACAATGCGGAAGGGGTTATTCATAAAGATGATTTACGCTTTGAGGTTAGTAAGACTTTAAGCATTGAGGACAAGGCTTATATTTTGAAATCTAAAGATTTTGATTTTCTATATCAAAAAGTTATAGATTTAAAAAATACAAGAAACCTAGATTCAAGTTTTGTTGGACTTACAGATTATTTAAATGCTGTAAATATGTTGCAGTTCAAATCTGTGAATGAGGATTTTAAATTAATAAACCAAGAGAACTTTAGTTGTTTTATCCCCATGAAGATTCCTATCAATATACCAGGTGAAAATGATAACATAAAAGAAGCAATTTTCAACGATAGTGATTTAAACTTTTTAGCCACGTATGATGTTTTTCCTGACTTAGAGGATAAAATATCTGGAGAAGAAGTTTTTGATGTTTATTTAGGTTTGATAGGATCTAATCAAACTTTCATCACCAAAAAAATTGCTTTAAAAGAAATACAGGCTATACTCTCTAAATTTATCTTCTCAACTTTTGCTACAGAAAAGATAAGACAAGAATTAACCATTTTTATGAATATCGAAAAAAGTGAATATGGTTATTTCTATATGGATAGATATCAGGCATTCTATGATGAAAAATCAGGAATCAACGAATCTTCTTTTGAAAATATAGATCTAGTACAATTTATATGATATGAAAATCAATGCCACTCTCATAAATCTCTATATTGTATGCCCTAGACAATGCTGGCTACACGCCAACGGCATCAATATGGAACACACCTCAGACATTGTTTATGATGGAAAGTTATTTCATGAAAGCAGTTACCCACAAAGGGCGCAGAAATATCAAGAAGTGGAATTAAGCGCGCAATGGAAAGGAGTTTCACTCACAGGTAAAGTAGACTTTTATGATAGAAAAGATAAAATTATTCATGAGATCAAACGTGGGAATAAAATAGAAGAAGCACATGAATGGCAACTTAAATTTTATATTTGGTTGTTTGAACTTAATGGCATAGAAGAGGTTGTGGGCAAGGTAGAATATCCAAAATTAAGGCTAACGACAGACGTATATTTGTCTGATATGGAGCGTAAACTGTTAGGTGAAATGATTCCTCAAATTCAGCAAACCATAGCCGACGAAAATTGCCCTCCTGTGATTGAATCTAAGATCTGCAAAAGGTGTAGTTATTTTGAATTTTGTTATAGTGGAGAAGTATGAAAAAATCGTTTTATTTATTCAATCCTGGCAGGCTTAGCCGTAAAGATAATACACTTAAATTTCTGCCAGTGGATGCTCAAGGTAACGAAGGTTCTCCTAAATATTTACCAGTAGAAGGAATCAAGAATTTATACTGCTTTGGTGCTTTAGACGCCAATTCTGCATTGTATAATTTTTTGGGTAAAAATCGAATTCCTGTTCACTTTTTTGATTATTATGAGCATTATACAGGTAGCTTTATGCCCAAGGAATATTTACTCAGTGGCAAAGTGGTTGTGCAACAGGTTAAACATTATACTTCTGATAAAAAACGGATAAAGATTGCACAACAATTTGTGGCTGGTGGTGCCTATAATGTGTTGAGGAACTTAAAATATTATGCAGGTAGGGGTAAAGTTGTTACAGATCAAATAGCACAAATTGAATACTTTATAAACAAAATAGCCTCTACTGAACAAATAGATGAATTGATGGGGATTGAAGGAAATATTCGTATGACCTATTATGAATGTTTTGGAGAAATCATTAACGATTTTGAAATGAATAATCGTGTAAAACAGCCACCGAATAATGAAGTCAATGCACTTATCTCATTTTTGAATATGATTTGCTACACTGCATGTTTGGATCAATTGTATCATACCCAACTCAATCCAACGGTTAGTTTTTTGCATGAGCCAGGATTTCGCAGGTATTCTCTCGCATTAGATTTAGCAGAAGTCTTTAAACCCATTTTAGTGGACAGGTTGATTTTTTCTTTAATGAATAAAAAACAAATTCAATCCGGTGATTTTGATATCAATCTGAACAGTTGTTTACTCAAGGAGCCAGGATGCAAAAAAGTAATGCGCGCATGGGAAGAAAAATTGAATGAAACGATTAAACATAGAAAATTGAATAAAAGTGTGAGTTATAGACACCTTATCCGATTAGAATGTTATAAATTAGTAAAACATGTGATGAATATGGAAGAATATCAACCCTTTAAGGCTTGGTGGTAAAGTATTAACCCATTTAAAAATTATATTTATGTATGTGATATTGGTTTATGATTTGGGGGAGAAACGCGTAGGAAAGATGCTCAAGTTATGTCGTCAATACTTAAATTGGATACAAAACAGTGTTTTTGAAGGTGCAATTACAGAAGTCAAATTAAAGGAATTGATTGCGAAAGCCAAGAAGATTATGGATAATAAAAAGGATAGCCTAATCATCTTTTCCTCTAGAGATGAAAAATGGCTGGACAAGCAGGTGATTGGCGTAGAGAAAAACGAACTAGACAATTTTTTATAATCGTCGATAGTTTCTATCAATTAGAAGTTCTTTGACATTTGAAATAATTAAAAATAAAAAGCAATTGATTATAAGGTAGTTATAATGTCGTCAATCTTAAAGTGTAATTTTATCATTGCAGGTTGACGATATTTTTAATCAAAATCATTAGTTTTGTATAGCAGTTATGATTTGAATATCAATAATATTGTCATTCAAAACGTAATGGCTTTTAATCGTACCAATACTGGAATTGAAATTTTTCTAATAACTCTTTTGCTCTCTTCTCGTCGCTTCTTTTAATCGTACCAATACTGGAATTGAAATCCCCTTACCTCAACGACTCCGTAGCCCGGGTAAACCCTTTTAATCGTACCAATACTGGAATTGAAATTTTGTTATTTCTTCGGCTGGTATTGTATGATATGCACTTTTAATCGTACCAATACTGGAATTGAAATCTTAATCGGCTCCTTATGTAGCCACTCAGTCCTCCTCTTTTAATCGTACCAATACTGGAATTGAAATCGACTTAAAAAATTATTAACAATTAAAATTAATTATCTTTTAATCGTACCAATACTGGAATTGAAATATAATGAAGTAGCATAATGAATGTAAAAGATAAGTCTTTTAATCGTACCAATACTGGAATTGAAATTAATCAACATTTTAGTATTTCAATTAATTGAATTATCCTTTTAATCGTACCAATACTGGAATTGAAATCTTACCAAATCTTAACCCAAGGCGGAGAAAAGATAGCTTTTAATCGTACCAATACTGGAATTGAAATAAAAGAGAGGGTATTTTTGCAAAAATAAACTTGAGACTTTTAATCGTACCAATACTGGAATTGAAATCGATTTAAAAAAAATTATTAACAATTAAAATTAATTCTTTTAATCGTACCAATACTGGAATTGAAATGGGTAAGAATCTAAAGGATGGCGGAGTTACTTGTTTACTTTTAATCGTACCAATACTGGAATTGAAATTTTAATCGGGTTCTTATGTAGCCACTCAGTCCTCCTCTTTTAATCGTACCAATACTGGAATTGAAATACTGGGTTGATGCCCTCGAAGATGAAGTTTTGCAACTTTTAATCGTACCAATACTGGAATTGAAATAAGGCTTTTAACCTTACTATCATGTCAACAGGGTTGCTTTTAATCGTACCAATACTAGAATTGAAATCTCCCATATTTATTTATATGGGAGTTTTTTTGTACACTTTTAATCGTACCAATACTGGAATTGAAATCAATTTAAAAAAAAAAATTATTAACAATTAAAATTACTTTTAATCGTACCAATACTGGAATTGAAATTAGTCTCCGTCAATATCTACAGAACCTACGTCTGAACTTTTAATCGTACCAATACTGGAATTGAAATTTGGGCTTAGGAAGTGGTAATTCCTCTCCATCCTCCTTTTAATCGTACCAATACTGGAATTGAAATGCAGAAGCATTATCAGCCATTTGGTTTACTACGTTGCTTTTAATCGTACCAATACTGGAATTGAAATTTTCTAAATACTTGTCTGGAATTTTGCCCCTGGTTTCTTTTAACCGGACCAATTGGAATTGACAAATTTTAATAAGTATCGTTTAGGAAAGCAGAATTTTATTAATGATTTTCCCAAAATGGTTATGGATTAAGTGAATTGAAAGTGGTAGGATAGGAAAACGTAAAAATAATTCGAATCCTAACTATTTAGATAATAGATAATTATTATTTGGGCTAAAATTTTATTGTCTTGTTTTCTTAAAATCAATTGGTCTAATTCAAATAATGTTATATATTTGCAATCGCTATAGGAATAATAGTCTATAGTTTTTGAAATTTAAATTTCTTGATCCGGTAGTTCAGCTGGTTAGAATACTTGCCTGTCACGCAAGTGGTCGCGAGTTCGAATCTCGTCCGGATCGCAAGATGTTGCTTTAGCATCTTTAAATAAATAAAGTGATGATCCGGTAGTTCAGCTGGTTAGAATACTTGCCTGTCACGCAAGTGGTCGCGGGTTCGAATCCCGTCCGGATCGCCTAAAGCCTTAAGATTTTTTTCTTAAGGCTTTTTTTATATAAAGGTATTGAGATTAGAACCTGATGCTTGTTATATGCTCAACAGGTTGACGAGGCGAGTCTAAATATGCCGAACACTGGATTGGGATGAATTTAAAAGATATTTTTATTGTCAACTCCTTCTATGCTTAGATGGGATAGTGTAAAATTCGAAAAAATAAAAATTGCTTCATTATCCATATTTACTTACTAAAATAAGTATAACTATGAATAATAAAGCAATTATATCCAAACTTTAAGACAAACCAAGTTACATAACTATTTAAGAAAACATGGCTGAGCCTTGGTTCGCAATTATTTACTTCATTAAAGCATCTAATTTATTTGCTAATTGATCTTTAGGCACAACACCCACCACTTTATCCACCACTTCTCCGTTTTTAAAGAATAATATGGTAGGGATATTTCTAATTCCATATTCTGCTGCAGTATCGGGATTAGCATCTACATCCACTTTTCCTACGATAGCCGTATCTGCATACTCTTCACTAAGTGTCTCCACTGTTGGTCCAACCATTCGACATGGTCCACACCAAGCAGCCCAGAAATCCACTAATACAGGTTTTTCTGAATTAATAGTTTCTTTAAAATTTGCATCTGTAATTTCTAATGCCATAACATTTAATTTTTAATTTATATTCTTACTATTCATAAACCTTTCCTAACTTTTGCAAACATGATAAATTATTTTAATATATCAATCAATTAAGTTTGAAATGTAGCCCAGAAAGTTCCTCTAACTCATTTAATAATTCTTGGCTAATGTTGACTTTGTATGCTGTAGATCTGGATAGTATCTGTTTGTCTTCACATTGAATTTCTACATTCAAATCCTTATCTCCTAAGTGTTTTTTAATCACCTCCATAAACACATCCAAGAAAACCTCATCAATAGATTTGGCATCAATAACAACATTCAATGCCTTAGATTGGTTTTCCATGACATTCCCTAACAATTGGATATCTGCAATATTGACATACGTTCTGCCAGACCATTGATTTTTAGTAATGTTTAAACTCAATAAAACCATTAAGTTCTTCTCTAGAAAATGTTTAAACTTTAAATAATCTTCGCCAAAAAGCATAATCTCTGTACTTTCTGTGTAATCTTCTATAATCATTTTACCAAACTCTCTGCCGTCTTTGCTGGATACCATATGATTTACTTCCGTGATCATTCCAGCTACTTTTAGCGGTCTGCCTACAAACTTTTCCTCGTTTCCTTTTAATTGATCTAAAGTGATATTGGTATAACCTTTAATTACATATTGATATTTATCTAGCGGATGAGAAGAAATGTAAATTCCTACGACTTCTTTTTCTTTATTCAATTTTTGAATCACAGGCCATTCTTCACAATCTGGAATAAATGGTTCTTGTATTGAATTTTGCATGGTTTCTTCTCCAAACAATGAAATTTGATTTTCATCACCACCTTTTTGAGAAGCTTGTCCAAATTTAATGATTTTCTCTATGGAAGTTGTCCCCTCTGTTTCATAGAAATATCTACCTCTGTGGATGGAATCTACCTCATCAAAAGCACCAGCATAAATCAAATTTTCTAGGGTTCTTTTA
The DNA here is from genome assembly GCA_009835005.1 of Flavobacteriaceae bacterium Ap0902. GTDB lineage: Bacteria > Bacteroidota > Bacteroidia > Flavobacteriales > Weeksellaceae > Profundicola. Next base: position 58,518 of record WTFG01000004.1, read on the forward strand.
TTACATTGGGTGAGGTCTACACGTTTCACAAAATCAAAAATACTTTTGAATCTTCCGTTCTCTTTTCTTTCTTGCACGATGGACGTTACAGCACCTTGGCCCACCCCTTTAACAGCGCCCAAACCAAATCGAATGGCTCCATCTTTATTCACGTTAAAATAAAGGTTACTTTCATTCACATCTGGGCTCAAAACAGGAATGCCCATTCTTTTACATTCCTGCATAAAGAAAGAAATATCCTTGATATTCTTCATGTTGTTACTCAAGGTAGCCGCCATTAACTCTGCTGGGTAATGTGCTTTTAAATAGGCTGTTTGAAAGGCTACATAAGCATAACATGTAGAGTGAGATTTATTGAAGGCATATTGAGCAAATGCCTTCCAATCCTCCCAAATTTTCTTTAAGATCTGTTCATCATGACCATTCGCTTTCGCTTGATCCATGAATTTCCCTTCCATTTTGGCTAGGGTATCCATTTGCTTTTTACCCATCGCCTTACGTAAAACATCGGCTTCACCTTTGGTAAAATTTGCTAATTTTTGAGACAGAAGCATCACTTGCTCTTGATAAACTGTAATACCATAAGTCTCCGAAAGGTATTCCTCCATCTCTGGTAGGTCATAAGTAATCTCCTCATTACCGTGTTTTCGGGCAATAAAATTCGGGATATATTGCAATGGACCTGGGCGGTACAAAGCATTCATCGCAATTAAATCATCAAACTTATCGGGTTTTAATGCCTTGAGGTGTTTTTGCATTCCCGCAGATTCATACTGGAAAATAGCCGTAGTTCTACCAGGTTTAAACACCTCCTCATAGGTCTGTAAATCATCTAATGGGAAGTCATCTGGAACTAAATCAATTCCTCTGGTTTCTTTTACTAATTCCACAGCATCTTTAATAATGGTTAAGGTTTTTAATCCTAAAAAGTCCATTTTTAAAAGACCAGCATCCTCCACTACAGCATTATCAAACTGTGTTACAATCTGATTACCAGGAGACCCATCATCGTTGCTTCTTTCCTTAGCAACGGCTACTGGAATCAGTTCTCGAATATCTGTAGGGGTAATAATCACTCCACAAGCGTGAACTCCCGTGTTTCTAATACTACCTTCTATAACCTTGGCTTGATTTAACGTACGAGCTTCTAGATTATCTTGGGCAGCGATTTTCAAGATTTCTTTGCTATCAGACAACTCATCTCCATTGAATTTGGAACTCATATCCTTGTCGCTCATCCCGAACAGCTTATTCAACTTGGTATGAATTTTCTTCGCAATTCTATCGGTATCAGGTAAAGGTAAATCTAATACACGTCCTGTATCGCGCACGGCAGATTTACCTGCCATGGTACCATAAGTAATGATTTGTGCCACATTTGAGCTTCCATATTTATCCACAACCCAACGGATGATATCTTCTCTACCACGGTCATCAAAATCGATATCAATATCTGGTAGGGATACACGATCGGGGTTTAAGAACCGCTCAAAAAGCAAGTCATATTTAATGGGATCTATATTGGTGATTCCCACACAATACGCTACTGCAGATCCCGCAGCGGAACCACGTCCTGGTCCAACAGAGACGCCCATTTTACGTGCTTGTGAGGTGAAATCTTGTACAATCAAGAAATATCCAGGGTAGCCAGTATTCTCTATGGTTTCAAGTTCAAAATCTAGACGTTCTCGGATTTCATCTGTGATTTCGCCATATCTATCTTTGGCCCCTTCATAGGTTAAATGTCTCAAATAAGCATTTTCACCTCTTACGCCACCATCTACTTCATCTTGTGGGTCTTTAAACTCTTCTGGAATATCAAATTTTGGAAGCAATACATCTTGCGCTAGTTTGTAAGGTTCAAATTTTTTCACAAAATCCTGAAAGTTTGAAATGGCTTCGGGAATATCCTCAAAAAGTTTTTCCATCTGAGCCTGAGATTTGAAATAAAACTCATTATTGGGGAAACCAAATCGATAATCACGTCCTCGGCCAATTTCTGTGGCTTGCTTTTCACCATCTCTTACACATAATAAAATATCATGTGCTTCTGACTCACTTTGATCCAGATAAAAAGTATTGTTTTGTGCCAGAACTTTGACATCATGTTTTTTAGCGAAATTCAATAAGACATCGTTCACATGGTTTTCTTCATCTAATCCATGCCGAATTAACTCTACATAGAAATCATCTCCAAAGTTATCCTTCCACCAAATAAAAGCCTCTTCCGCTTGATGCTCACCGACGTTCAATATTAAATTAGGCACCTCTGAGCCAAGGGAACCTGTTGTAGCAATTAAGTCTTCTTTATATTGTAAGATAACCTCTTTTCCAACACGGGGATAACCCATATAGTAGCCTTCTGTGTATCCAGTAGAAGATATTTTGGCTAAATTATGATAGCCCTTTTTGTTTTTGGCTAACAAAACCTGCGTGTGTCTTTTATCGGGATTATCCTTGGTAAACTTTAATTGTTGGTATCTATCAGATACATAAACCTCACAGCCAATGATTGGAATAATCGGTTTGTCTAAACTTGCGTTTATCTTTTCTGCCTCTGAAATAAATAGAAAAGCCCCCATCATATTTCCTAAATCCGTCATCCCAATGGCTGGCATCTTTTCGTCCACTGCACGTTGAATTAAATTTTGAACTTTAGAAGTTGCCGTGAGAATAGAGAAGGAGGTATGATTATGAAAATGAAAGAATGGTGAATCTACCACTTCCTTTAAATCTTCTTTTTTCTTTAGAATAATATTATTGGGAGAAGAGGCTTGGTCTTTATCTGCTATCTGTTTACCCACCTCAATGTCATAGCGCTGAATTACATTATTATAGATAGCTTTGAAAGCTTGATAATCTTCTTGATTAAATTTAGCCTTGGCTGCAGGGATTACATTGATTCTTACTAATTCAAAAAAAGATCTTGCCGTAGCATTAACATCAGCCGCCGCATTGTGTGCCTCGTCAAACGGCTCATCAAATAGCTTCTCGTGTAATTCACCAAGTTTGGGCCATTTATAACCACCACCACGACCGCCAGGAATTTGACAAAAATCTGTTGATTCATCTTTGGTATCCAGGTAGGGCAGTTCCATGAACGTATCTGTATCTTCTTCTAACCTATATAATTCTGATCCTACAATGTTGATGTCAAAAATCACATTGTGACCTACTAATAAAGTATCGGGCGTCAGGGATTCTTGAAATTTGGCGATAACCTCTCTTAAATCTTGTCCTTCCTTTAATGCTTTCTCTGTAGAAATCCCATGAATCTGGGCAGAGTTAAATGGAATGGTAAAACCATCTGGTTTTACAATAATATTGTGATTTTCTATGAGTTGACCTTTCTCATCGTGAATTTGCCAAGCCAATTGTACAAGCCTTGGCCAATTGTCTGTGTCAGAAATGGGAGCGTTGTAATTGGCTGGTAATCCAGTAGTTTCGGTATCAAAAATGAGGTAACGCATATGGTGTTCAATAGTTTTAATAGCTAATAGAAGAACTACAAATTTACGAAAACCAGACCAAAAATTCCGTTAAGGTTATTAACATAAACTAGAGGCTTATGGAATATCTATTCTTATCCTCTATAAATGCGATTATTAGAAGATTTGATTAAAATCTAGCATAAAATAAATTACTTTTATAATAAAACGTTGTTGGATTAGAAACTGCCGTTTTGTCCGATTGAATTGTTAAATCATATTTAATATAATTAAAAATCCTGTAAAAATAGACGGCACTATCTTTACAGGATGATTATATTTAATTCAAAATTCTAGATGAAATTATTTCTCTATTCCTAGAACTTTAAGCCCATTGATCGTAGCAATATCAGATAATTTATCTACATCATAATAGTGACAAGATTCTAACATCACACGTAGTTCTGTCCATAAATCTCCATCAGAAAATGGTTTATAAATATCATTGATGTTATCTGTACCAAAAGCTACATTAATGCCATGAGGTACCATTTCATCTACGGGTGTTACAGAGTTGTGACTAGGCGCCAAACGCTCTGTTCTGTTATGATCTATCCAAGCTGTGGGGCAAGAAATTACGTGTAATTGTGCTTCATTCATCAAGTCATATAGTTCATATCTATATTTCTTGGGGTGGGCTGCCACAGAGATAGAGTGTACCGCAGTAACTTTACCTTGAAGACCATGTTCTATGGTTTTTCTTGCCAGAAGTTCTGTTTCTTTTTCCTCATCTGTATTGAATTGATCTACATGAACATGTACCAATTTATTTTTAGACTTAGCAGTTTCCATAAGGATATCCAAATGCTCTTCTTCCTGGCCAAAATCCTTGGCAGGTAACCCACCGATGATGTCTACAAAATCAGAAGACATATCAAACCATTCACGAGCTTTGGGGTCTATTACGCCTTTGAGTACTTGGTTAGCAAAACGAATTTCTATATCAGATCCAAAGTCTTCTTTAATCCTTCTGGCAGCAATCATACTCTTGTCTTCCATCACGTCATCCACGTCTATAAAACTACCCACGGCTTGTGCGCCTTGTTTTATAAAAAGTTCTATGGCACGTGCCATGCGATCATAGATAGTCTCTACAGAAGAGTTTTTCTTCATCTCATCTACCAAGTGCCATTTTTCTTTTAAATAAGAATTGGTGAAAGAGAAAGTGTCTTCTTGTAAAGAAAAAGCTCTGTCTAGGTGTGAGTGTGTGTTCACCCAACCACCTTTTTGTTTGATTTTTTCTATTACTGCGTCTGCGGGATTGAAATGTATTAAATCGCTCATAAAATGAAAAGATATTTAGAATTTTTCAAAGATAATATATATCAACTTCAACATGAAATTTTTTAGTCAATTTAAATTTAGTCAACACTATTCTCTTCATTTTATAGAATGATATGTATTTTTACAAAAAGTTTTAAATAAATTATCTAAACTACTTGATTATGGGTCGCATACACAACCTTTCTGAAGATGTTTCTCTAATTACCGAATGGATCAATGAACTTAGAAATGTAGAATGTCAGAATCAACGCATGGTTTTCCGTAGGAATTTAGAAAGAATTGGTGAAATTGCGGCGTATGAGATTAGTAAGACGCTAGATTATAAGGGAATTAATATAAAAACCCCGTTAGCCACTAAAGAATCTAAAACTTTAAATGTCCAGCCTGTCATTATGACTATTTTAAGGGCTGGTGTCCCTCTATTTAATGGTGTAATGAATTATTTTGACAAAGCCGATGCTGGTTTTGTAGCAGGTTATAGAAAGGAGAGTGGTCATGGTATTTCTGTACGTCAAGATTATGTAACATGCCCTCAAATCTCTGACAGACCTTTAATTTTAACAGACCCTATGTTGGCAACGGGTTCTTCTTTAAAAGAGGCCTTAGATGAGATTTTAGAAATTGGTAAACCTTCTTCTTTGCATTTTATTTGTGCTATCGCAGCCCAGGAAGGTGTAGATTTTATTCAAAAACATTTTCCTCAAGCACATATTTGGTGTGGCACCATAGATCCTTCTTTAAATGAAAAGAAATATATTGTACCTGGACTGGGAGATGCTGGTGATTTATCTTTTGGTAGTAAATTACAGAATAGTTAAAAATCGTTAATTTAAAGTTTGCTGGCCATATTTATCAATTAAAGGAAAATCAAAAGGTGTCCAAAGACATGCTCTTAAACCACTGTTTTTAAAAGCGCGATTAACCCAAGTATTGCAGGTATTGAATAGATGATAGGAACCTTTGGCTCTGTAGAATTCATCGATGCTGGAGTAGGAAGCGTCTTCTAATAAAATGACATGATTTTCTGCGTCTTTTTGAAAGGTTTGTGTTATTTCTCGCAGTAATTTATTGTACTGTTTTTGGTTTAAATGAATCGGTGTCCAATCTGGTTGCACGGTATTATACCTCGTTACGTGCATGAGAGACGGACTCCTCATTAATATCGCTTTAAAGGCATTTTTAAAAGTTAAGTCTTTCCATTCTGGAGTGTTGAGATAAAAGTTTTCTTCTCGCCAGCCAAAAGAAATATATTGGTTTTCTGCTGTTGTGAACAGTCCCAGTATGCTATCTTCTGGGATTCTGTTTTTATCAAATGTTATATCTAAATGTACGCCATTGGTGTGCAGATATACGGTGTAGTCACTTTTTAAATCCTGTTTAAAGTCGCTATTCACTGTTATATAGAATATTATTAGTCCTATGATCAGATAGGCTAGTGGAAGCACCAAAATGGTGAAGAGTGTTTTTAATAGAATCTTTTTTATCAAAGTGGGGCGATTGGGTGGGTTGAGAACCTTGCTAAATCCAAAAATATGAAAAATTAAAATATAATGTTTTCTCTTTACAAACACTTCAAGCACAATTATTCTAATGAAAAAACTACCTCTGTGCAACAATGTATCAATATCCTTTTCTCTGATTTCAACGCTCTCAACTTTAAACCCTCAACCATAAACCCTCAACCAATCTTAGCCTGGATAGGACTGGAAATCCCACAGGCCTAGGGTGGCCTACAAAATGCGCTATACAAGAGCGACCAGAGGAAGCTCCTTTTATAGGGTGATTTTGTGCCTGCCTAGCCGAGGAATTGAAAGGGATAGCCAGATTAAGCTCTAGATAAAAAAGTTAAATAATTGTTAAATTATCATAAAATATAGTACTTTGTATCACATAATACCTTTTAATATTTATATATTTGCATTAGAAAGTTCTATATAGATTGTAAAAATGATTTTAATCAGCTGGATTTTCTTTGATAAAACTAAAAGTTATGAATGCAGATAAGGCCAAAGTGCAAATGCGAAAAGGCATTTTAGAGCTCTGTATTTTAAGCATCATCAAACGTGGAGATTTGTATGCATCGGATATTATAGATGAATTAAAAGCGGCAGAGATGATTGTAGTAGAAGGGACTTTGTATCCTTTGCTTACCCGGCTTAAAAACGCAGGTCTTTTGAATTATAGATGGGAGGAGTCTACTTCTGGACCACCTAGAAAGTATTATGCGCTTACAGACAAAGGAGATGAATTCTTACAGGAATTAAAGTCTACTTGGAATAAATTACAATATACCGTTAACCAAATAACCCAATAATCATGGACAAAACACATAATATAAGTTTGGGTGGTTTTGCCTTCAATATAGAGGACACCGCTTATAAAAGATTGAATAGATATTTGAAAGAGATCAGCGTATCTATTGGCAATATTGCGGGGGCAGATGAAATTATGACGGATGTGGAGTTTCGTATGGCCGAATTGTTACGTGCCAAAATGATGGCCAGAGAGGTGGTGAATGAAGCTGATGTGGATTATTTAATAGAGGTGATGGGAGAACCCAAAGATTTCTATACAGAGGGTTTTGCAGAGGAAGAGGCTGATTTTGAGAAGAAAACTAAATCTGCTTACGCATCTACTGGTAAGAATAAAAAATTGTTTCGTGATCCAGATGATAAAATGATTGGTGGTGTTTGCGCTGGGCTGGGACATTATGTAGGGATGGATGCTACGTGGGTAAGAATCTTGACGGTTGTGGCGCTGTTTATAGACCCTATTTTCTTTTCTATGGGCAGTATGATTTTTGTGGGCTATTTGGTGCTCTGGTTGGTGGTTCCTTTGGCTAGAACAACGTCTGATAAATTGCAAATGCGCGGGGAACCTGTGAATGTGGATACCATTCGTGATTTTTTTGGAAAAAGCCCGGAAAATCTTAAAACCAAATTCAATGATGTTGGAGATGATGCTCGCCGGGTGGTGTCAACTTCTGGATCGGTGTTGGGGGATATCCTTCGGATGATTTTTAAAATCATAGGCATCTTTATTCTTATCATCCTATTAATCATTGCCTTGGCTCTTGTGGTATCATTTGTTGTAGCCATTCTAGGGGCTGGAACTGCACTATTTGGGGTTGGAATTGCCTCTTTTAGTCTGAATGAATATCTGCCCTATTTGTTTGAGAATCCATGGGAAAGAGCCGTATTATATGTAACCCTATTTTTAATATTGGTAATTCCAGCGATAGCATTAATATTATTGGTACTGCGCATTATCTCTAAACGTTATTCCGTTCCAAAATTTGTAGGGTTTGGTTTGCCATTTTTGTGGTTAGCAGGTGTGTTTGGATTGGCAATTCTAACAGGACTAACTTTCCAAAACTTTAGAAATACGGCTTATGATATCAAAACAGTGAATATTCCTACCAATGCATCCACGATTATCATGCAAAGAGATTATGGTGATGGTGAATTTGACTCAGAAGATTTATTAGGTATTAACCCAGGATATTTGACTGTTCCCAATACAGATGATATGACCGTTAGGAAATCCAAAACAGGGTTTAATTATTTAGAACTTAAATACATTGCCAAAGGGCGTACAATAGAGGCTGCCAAAGAAGCGGTAAAACCTATTAAATTCAATTATAGTGTAGAAGATAGTCTGGTACGCTTAGGGCAATATACTTATATAAAAGAGGGAGAGAAATGGCGAAACCAGAAAGTAGAACCTATTTTATATCTCACAGATAGCACACAAGTCATCTTTAGGAATTTTGGATACGGCACAGCAGATATCAATGGGAACAAAGATTGGTTTGATGCAGATACAGAAAAAATTTATATATTAGACGGCGATACCTTTAAATGCGTGAGTTGCGTGGAGGATATTGATGTAGAAATAGACACGGATATAGAATCTGTAGGTGACAATCACGATAATCAGCGCGAAAGTGTTGATATCAAAGCAAACAAAGATTCAATTCAAATTAAAATCAAATAAAATGGTACAGATTATAATTATATTTTTTCAGGAAATCATACAGTTTGTCATAGACCTATTTACATAGAAATTAACGTTCTATCTTATATAATTCAAATTCTAATTCACAAGCACGTTTCTATCCAGAGATGTGCTTTTATAATTTTTATATGGAGCTATTTCCGGCTATTCCTTTCAATTCCTCGGCTGGTGGAATACAAATTCACCTTATAAAAGGAGCTTCCCTTGGTCGCTCTTTTACAAGGCGTTTTGTATGTCCCACCAGGCCTGTGGGATTTCCAGTCCTATCCGGGCTAGAACAGAAACTTAAAGGTTGAGTTTAGAAAATATAACATACAGCTAATTATTCCTCTTTCATAATGGGAGAACCCCAACCATCATAATAACCATTATTTTCATTGGCTATCGTTACCAATTCCCAGACATAATTATCTACATTATCCCAAATCGTATTGTCTAGTCTATCGATATTCAACTGGTAAGGGTATTCCCCTTCCACTTTTTCTAAAGATAAAATATGATAGCCTAATATCTCTGCTTCTTTGATGAAATTATCTCTATCTTTTTCTGACTTAAAGTAAATCCAATGATCTACTTTACGCTCTTTTTCTGGATCATCGCCTAATTGGTCTAACTGCATCAAAACTTTTCTATTCCTTATGGTTTGCATCTCATAAGCTGATGGATACAAAAAATCAAAATAGGCGCTCCAAGTAGCGTCTTCTTGTGTATCTATCGCAAAGCGGTATTCTTTATAATTAGACATTACCGTATGAATAATCTCCTTATAATTGTATATTTCTTTAGAATAAAAATAAAAATCTGCCATTCCATTGTTTTTGATCGTTCCAACGAAGATCGCGCCGCTATTTGCTAAAGCATCAGAAACAGCATCTTCAATCTCACCGATTTTTTCAAATTCCTCATTGGTGGTGAGCCCATTCTCATCTGGATTTAACAATTTAACAGAGAACCATGTTCTAAGAGCATAATCTTCTATCGGTGCTACTTCTGCCAAAGCAAGATTTAATCTTATGCTGGCTGGTTTATCCTGTACTAAACTATAATAATAGGCCCAATCTTGATTTATTTCCATTCTAGTTAATTTATGATATTTCTAAAGATTCAATATTTTATATTGTCTTACTAAAATATGGAATTAATTTAAATATGATCGGACGCTGTTTTATGCTTTACAATAAACTGACGATGCATTTCTTTAATTTTATCTGATAATTCACCGTTTGCAGGACCTTTAATTTCTACATTTTTTATAATCTCTTTGGTAGATATAAAATTAATTGGACCATCTTCTACACCAAATTCTTCTAACCATTGTCCTAATTGCTCTCCAGAACTCAAATAATATAATGATCCAATTTCTGCCCATCTGTGTGCTCCAGCGCACATAGGGCAATGTTCACCTGTAGTATACATTTTGGATTTTTGACGTTCTTCTACGCTTAAATTTTCCAGAGCCCATTTTGCTAGTTCAATTTCTGGATGAGATAACGCATTTTTTTCATTAATCCGGTTTCTTGCTTTGGCAATAATCTCATTGTTTGCATTTACCAAAATAGATCCAAAAGGTTGGTCACCAGCATCCAAAGCTTGTTTCGCTAAATCTAAGCAAACTTTAAAAAACTTGATATCTGTAGAATTAAATGATGAATCAAGGCTTTTTTCTTTTTGGATCATAACTTAATTTTTATTTTTTCGATTCAATTTATTTTTCAATGATATTAATCTACAAAGTCTATGCTACATTGGTTTGTTCATAGTTTTAGGTATTATAAGTATCAGGTTAATTTTAAAATATTAAAATTCTTATCTTTGAAGTTCAAATTGAATCAATGCAGAATAGAGAAGTTAAGTTTCAGGATTTAGGAGAACAACAGGATTATAAAAAGACATGGGATTTGCAAGAATCTATGCTACAAGAAATTGTTGATCTTAAAATCAGGAAAAGGAAGTTAGAAAGAGATTTACCAGAGAAACCTGAACTGCAGAAGGAGATTGATTCTATCATTACGCCCAATCATCTTTTATTTGTAGAGCATCCTCACGTTTATACGCTTGGTAAGAGTGGTGATGAACATAATATGCTGGCCAATGAAGAGAAATTAAAGGAAATCAATGCCAGTTATGTGAAAACCAATAGAGGAGGAGATATCACTTATCATGGACCACAACAATTGGTAGGCTATCCCATCCTAGATTTAGATAACTTCAAAACAGATATCCATTGGTATTTAAGAAGTCTAGAAGAGGTGATTATTAAAACTATAGCACATTATGGGTTAAAAGGCGAGAGAAGTCCAGGAGAAACGGGTGTATGGCTAGACGTTGGCAAACCTTATGCTAGAAAAATTTGTGCGATGGGCGTAAAGGCGTCTCGTTGGGTTACCATGCATGGCTTTGCCCTCAATGTGAATGCGGACTTACGTTATTTTGAATATATTATCCCTTGTGGAATTCAAGATAAAGCCGTGACTTCATTAGAAAGAGAATTGGATCAAAAAATACAGATGAATGAGGTGAAAGCATTGGTTAAACAACATTTTGCTGAGGTTTTTGAGGCGGAAATCATAGAATAATTTTGTTATAGTATACGTTATCGTTACTATGTTTTGACTCAATTTATGAGCATATAATTGGGGCTGTAATATCATGGCGCAACATGATGTGCAGCATCCATATGGCTGTGCTTATATGTATTAACTTTATCAGAGTATATAGGATGATTTAATCAAATTTTATTAGCACAGATAACCAAGAAATACATACCGAACACAAAATTTTGCAATTGGGGTTTGAAAAATAAATTATATAGTTATCTTTGTTTAAACTAAATCTAAATAACTATATAATGAAAGTATTTAATTCTATTATTTGTGTCATGTTTTTGAGTTTATCTTTATGGGCTCAGGAAAACGTATTTTTAGATAGAGCGTATTGGCAAGCGAATCCAACATTAGATCAAGTAAAAGCGGATATTGAAAAAGGAAATGATCCTGTGAGTAGAAATAAATATATGTTTGACGCTTCTTCATTGGCTATATTAGACAAGGCAGATCCAGCGATTATTCAATATTTGGTGTCTCTGGATGGGAATGGTGTAGACAAAATCACGCACGATGGAAGAAATTATCTGCTATGGGCTGGTTATGCAGGGGATTTAGAAGTTATTAATTGGTTGATAGATGAAGGATCTGATGTACATTTTATAGATGAGCATGGCTATGGTTTGGTGACTTTTACTGCCATTGGAGGGCAAACCAATCCAGCGATTTATGATTTATATCTATCCAAAGGTTTATCAATGGATGAAACCAATAGAGATGGAGCCAATGCGTTGTTATTAGCATCTAGTAGAGTCACAGGCTTAGATGATTTATCTTATTTCCTAGACCATGGAATGAAATTAAAAGATGTGGATAATCATGGTAACAATTTATTCTTATATGCTGTATCCAAAGGGAATGTTGCCTTTTTGAAGGAATTAGTAGACGCTGGAGTAGATTATAAAAAAGAAAATGAAGATGGAGAAAATGCGGTGATTATTGCGAGTCAAGGAGCGCGTAGACATCACAATGGCATAGAAACTTTTAATTACCTCAATGAATTAGATATTGATTTCACCCAAAAAGATAAAGAAGGTAAAACGGCATTGCATTATGCATCTGCTAGAAATCCCAAGAAAGAAGTTCTTGAATACTTGATCCAACAGGGAATTAACCCAAACGCCTTAGATCATGAAGGGAATCCTGCTATATTCTATGCAGTTGCCAATAATAATGCACCTGCTACAGAGGTTTTGCTGCCTCTTGAAAAAGATTTAAGACAAGAAAATAAGAATGGGGAAACCTTGATGAGTTATGCTATCCAAGGGAATAATGATAAAATAACGGCTTTTTTGTTAGAGAAAGAGATTGATTTGAATCATAAAAACAAGGCTAACGAAAGTTATCTCAATGTACTTTTCAATCATTATAACGATAGGAACAAGGCATATTTTGAAAAATATGTTCAAATATTATCTGATAAGGGAGTTCAACCCACAGTCAATTCAAAAGATGGAAACACCATCCTACATACGGCGGTAGATAAGAATAATGCATATCTAGTCAACAAGGCGATTGAACTTACAAAGGAGGATATTAATGTGGCTAATCATAAAGGGCTAACGCCTATTCAACAAGCAACATTGCAAACGAAAGACTTACAGATTTTAAAAACTTTAATTCAGGCTGGTGCAGACAAAACAGTGAAGACAGAATTTGACGAAACGGTTTACCAATTGGCGCAAGAAAATGAAGCCTTGCAAGGAAAAGATATAGAATTTTTAAAATAATTAATAGAATTATAATACAATGAATACAATTATACGATTAACATTGGCCGTAATGGTTACAGCAATCTTATTAAGTTTTACTTATGCGCAAAGTACAGACAGCAAACCCTATAAATGTATGGTACAAATGTCTAATTATAGTGGAGAAGGAGCCTATATAGCCATCTCTGTAGTAGATGCAAAAAATCAGTATATAAAGACGCTGAAAGTTTTTGGGGATGATGATGAATGGTTCCCAGAATTAAAGAACTGGTGGAAATCCAATAAATCCAATAAGAAATTGACAGCCGTAGATGCTATTTCTGGTGAAACTTTAGTAGGCGGTGAGAGGCAAATTTTTGCATTGAATATACCAGATGCTTATATAAACAAAGGCTATGCGCTCAGATTTGAATCTGCCGTAGAAGACAATTCTTATAAAGCAACAGATGTAGTGATTCCATTGAATACAAGCACCATTAAAAATAAAGTAGATGGAAATGGATACATCCGATACGTTCGGTTGATTCCAGCTAAATAAATATTAAATTCATGTTTTTAGAAACGGTTAAAGGCTATAGTCTTAGCCGTTTTCTTGGTTTATAAACCTATGAATAGATAGAATTTTATGAAAAAAGTTTGGAGACTCTCACACTTATGGTTGGCAATACTATCGTTTGGGTTTTTGTTTGTTGCTGGAATTACGGGTGTTATTCTGGCGATAGAACCCATGGTAGATGGATATGAACGGGAAGTTCCATCGGTTGATTTGTCCAAATATCAGTTGGCTGATGTGATTTCTTCTTTAAAAAGTAACTATGATGAGGTTTTTGAATTAAATGTCAATGAACATGATCAAGTGACGGTAGAATTATTGAATTTTGAACCTGAACTAGATGGAACTTATGATTACAATCCAGCAAATCAGAGCCTATTACCCCATACCGATATAGAGAGAAACCCCATATTTGAATGGTCTCAAACCCTGCATCGTTCCTTATTTTTAGAAACTACAGGTAGGAATATCATGCTGGTGATGGCTGTTTTATTAAGTATGATTACAGTGTCTGGGATTGGTCTTATCGCTCAAAGACAACAAAGTTGGAAGAAGTTTTATACTAAAATCGTTTCTTCTCATTTCTCACAATTCTCTCATGTTTGGCTGGGCAGAATCTTTCTTTTCCCATTGCTTGTAATTACTTTATCTGCAGCTGTGATTAGCGTAGAACGATTGGGCTGGTTGGCGTCTGAGCAGCCTATAGAAACTACTTATGCGTACGTAGAATCAGAGTCGCGAGCCATTGAATCTTTTGATGTTTTAAAAGGAAAAACGTTAGCGGATATCACTAAAATAGAATTTCCTTTTTCTACGGAAGAAGACGATTATTACCGCATATATTTTAAGGATGAAATTGTGCAAATTGCTCAAAATGCAGGACAAATTTTATCTAGAGAAAAAATTGATACCATGCAGCAATTAAAACCTTGGGCTTTGCTTTTGCATACAGGACAGGGAAGTTGGGGATGGCCCATCATTTTATTATTTTCTGCATTAGCCGTGCTCTATTTTATTGTTAGTGGTGCTATCATTTTTTGGAAAAGAAATTTTAAGAAGAAATTAAAGAATGCTTACACTCCAGATGAAGCAATCTATATTATCTTATACGGAAGTGAAAATGGCAGTACCAAAAATAAAGCCTATGCACTCTATAGGGCATTGATTAGCCAAAATATAAAAGCGTATATCACAGATTTAAATCATGTAGCAGACTTCCCAAAGCTGAAGCAATTGGTGATTATTACGAGTACTTATGGCGATGGTGAACCGCCCATGAATGCCAATCAATTTTTAGGTAAATGCGATGCTTACTTGGGCAATAAAAATTTTAAATATAGTGTAGTTGGGTTTGGAGCCAAAGAATATCCTAAATATTGCCAATTTGCCAAAGATTGTATATCAGCCTTGTCGAAAACAAAGGCAGAAATGTTTTTAAATCCTGTGTACATTAATCATCAAGATAAAACAGAATTTAAAAATTGGTGGAATCGATGGGCACAAAAGAATCAATTAACTTTAGATTTTGATGCACATTTCAAGATGAAGAAACCAACTTTGCATCAGTTTGAAGTTG
This sequence comes from Flavobacteriaceae bacterium Ap0902, assembly GCA_009835005.1. Classification (GTDB taxonomy): domain Bacteria; phylum Bacteroidota; class Bacteroidia; order Flavobacteriales; family Weeksellaceae; genus Profundicola. The sequence continues at coordinate 73,751 of WTFG01000004.1, forward strand.
TCCATAAAACAGCGGTTTATGACGGATACCAAACGACCTTTAATCTTTGGGTAAAACCTAAAACTGATTTACCGTTTGAATCTGGAGATTTACTTGCTGTTTTTGCACCAGATGCAGAAGAGGAGCGATATTATAGTTTGTCCAAACTAAATGATTCTTTATTTATTTCGGTCAAATTGCATGAATATGGTTTGTGTAGCCAATATTTATATCTGTTAGAAATTGGAGAAACACTATCTGGTTATATTAAAGAGCAACCTGATTTTCATTATAATAAATCGGCAACTACACATACTTATATAGCCAATGGAACAGGTGTAGGACCATTTATAGGAATGATTCAGCATAATCTTGTGAAGAGACAGCATTTAATTTTAGGGCTTAGAAATAAAAAAAGTTTTGAACTTTATCAAAACCTTTTAGAAGGTTTGTACGATACTGAAATATCTTATTCTCGAGAACCTGATGAGAAGCGATACTTACAGGAGGTAGTACAAGCACAAAAAGAAATTATAATTACCAATTTGAAGAATGGAGGAGAAGTTTTAATCTGTGGAAATTTATCCATTGCACAAGATGTTCTAGCGATATTAAATCACGAACTTCTCACAGAAAATCTAAGTATAGAATCTTATCAAGATAATTATCAAATCAAAATGGATTGTTATTGACTTATTTCTTCTTTTCTTTTTCAATTGGTTTCATATAGAAACCGTCTTTTATATTTTGAGTCCTTAATTGTGGAATGTGTTTATATTTTTTTGCAAAGAATTTAATCATGGTTTTATTAGATGATGGTAAAGGACCATCAGATGTCTGATAAAACGTTGAATTTGTTGAATCGGGGGTATAGTAGATTAGATTCCCAACCTTTTCTTTTTTGAATAGCATCGCTGGAAATTGTGTATGGGGCTGAGGATATATCAATTGAAAAATCTTAAACTTTGACCGCTCTTGCATTATAGGATTATTACTAAAAACAGTTAAATTGAATCCGAAAATACCTGTAAACACTAAAAATATAAGATTTATAGATATAATAGCGGGAATATATTTCAAGTGGTTTTTTAATATTTCTACTATAAATAGTAACCCCATAATCAATAATACGGGAAGGAAGAATCGGTATTGAGGAGAGGTTAAATAGAAAATAATAAATTGTATAATACAGGAAATGTAGAGCAAGAGAAACACTCTTTTTTTATAAAAATACATCGGGAAAGCAATCATTATGAATGTAATAGCTTTATTCATTATCCCGTTGATTCCTGACTGATTTAACCAAAGCATAAATTTCTCAAAAAATCCTAAAGATTCAAAATAGTTCATGTCATCTATCTTCCAAGCGTATAAAGTAATCCATTGATAATAAGTGTCTTGTATATTCTTATTTAATTTCCAGTCAATATTGATCAAATCTGATCCGATACTCAATGGATAGAATGGGTATCCTGTAATGATTAAATTTTTAGTGATAAATCCTATGAGAGAAATTGATGATAACGTAAATAAAAGTTTGTGGTAGGGAAGTTTCTTGTAACGTAATAGGATGATTAATGGTAAGATTAAAACAGGGGCAATGGTTACTTTAACCAAGATTACGAGTAGTGTTAATATAAACATCAAAAGGAAATTGGAATCATCTTCTTTTCTCATGCACTTCAAGAATAGGTAGGTAATAATGGGCACTACCAACAAAAGCGATAAGTCTGTAGAAGGAGAGTCTATAAACAGAAATTGACCAGGCACAGACAAAAGTATTAAGCCCATAAATAAATCTAAATAATCTTTAGTTTTATGGTAGGCATTCAATTTGGTAAGGGAAAAGAAGCCTGCGAGGATGATTAAAAAACCATTCAGATCATTTAAATGATTGTTCAGAAATTTAAAATTTAAACTACTCTGAAGTAAATGCCAACCCGATGCCTGTCCTAAAAACAAATGTAAATTCCCTAATCCTTTGACTAAACCATACTCATTCAACCATTTAATCGTTTGTATATAATAAGATTCATTATCGGCTAAAGTGGGTGAGGATGAAGTATGTAATAAGGATACTATAACCAAAACCCAAAATATTAATCGGTAATGTTTGGGTAGGTTTAAATAGTCAAGGCGTGTTTTGTTTATTATTTGATAGAGCGCATTGCGGTGATAAATAAATGATGCGGTACTTAAACATAAAATCAACCCCATAAACATATAATTTATAGGGAAACTGATAGCATAAAAAGTAGCGATATTGATGAGAATTAAAAATCCTATTAATATGGTAAATAGTACATTAACCTTCTCTAAATTGATCCATTGGCGCATCCATAACCCCATACCTAACGCTATGTACAGAATGAGTAAGTATGAGACGAATACGACAATCATAGGTTTACCATCATAAGGTTGATGAGCGCTGGGAAATTTTCAGCTAAACTAATTCTTACTTTCTTCGTTTTTAACTTAGAATTATTGAGTTTATCAATCATTTTCTGAGCGATTTTAGCATCAACGGCTACAAAAGATCCATTTTGTTGTAGTTCTATGACACCAACCTGTCCTTTTTGGGCTTTACCTTCTTTAAAGAAAAGTCCTGCAATATCCCCTTTAGAGATTTTATCTCGTCTACCACCTGTGATGTAGAGCGTTTCCCATTGTTGGGTTGGGGTAATTTCGGCTTTAGGCAACGAGTCTGCTCTAAGGTTTTCTGCTTCAATTTCTTGTATGAAATCTGGCAATTCTTCTCCTTCCCAATATAGAATGTACGCCGCGCCATCACTGTTCATACGGGCTGTTCTACCATTTCTGTGTGTGAATTCCTTTTTACGCATCGGCAAATGATAGTGTATGATAAACTTTAATTCTGGAATATCTATACCACGAGCCGCCAAATCGGTAGCAAGCAATAATTGCGAAGTTCCATTTCTGAATTTCACCAAGGCTCGTTCTCTATCCAATTGCTCCATACTCCCGTGAAAAGTTTCATGGCGTATGTTATGCTCATCTAAAAACTCGCTTACTCTTTCTAGTGAATCTTTAAAATTACAAAAAACAATTCCTGGTTGTGGGCCAATAAAATCTAAGGTTTGTTTTAAAGCCTCTAACTTATCTTTACTAGGAGAAGAAATAGTTTTAATGGTGAGTTTAGCATTATCTTCTGTAATAAAGTTCACAAAAATAGGTTTGGTTAAACCTAAAAAACCTGGAATTCCCACTTCACTCGTTGCGGAAGTCAAAATGCGTTGCTCGATATTCGGTAAGGCTTCTACGATCTCTGTCATTTCCTTATCAAATCCGATTTCCAGTGACTTATCATACTCATCTAAAACCAAAGTCCTGATATGTTCAATAGAAAAATTATCTCTTCTTAACCTGTCAGCTACACGTCCTGGTGTGCCAATCAATATGGCTGGTCTGTGCTTTAAATCTTGCTTATCTAACGATCCTGCACGGCCACCATACACAGAGTTAATCTTGAAACCAGAACCCATTTTTCTGGCCACTTGCTCAATTTGTTGTGCCAATTCTCTGGTAGGCACAATGATTAGAATCTGAATTTCGTCACAATCTTCATCCAAGGTTTCAATAAGCGGTAATAGAAAAGCCAAGGTCTTTCCAGTCCCAGTAGGAGATAGGAGCACAACGTCTTTTCCTGTTTGTATTTTTTCAAAAGCCGTTTCCTGCATCGGGTTCAGCGTTTCGATTTGGAATTTATTTAAGATGGAAGCAACAAGATTGTCGCTTGCATTTTCGGGTTGATTATTTTGGTGATTGGCCATGAATGAAGTTTACGAATGGGTTTTACTTTTGCTAAATTAATGATATTTTAATTCAACCTAATTTTTAATATTGGTTAAGTAATTTTATTCCTAACTTATATAAAAAACTACAGTTTGGCAAAGTACGGATAATTAATGCGTTTTAAAAAATTGAATAGGACTAATTTCAAATATTAGCTTACATAATTAGAGGAAGTCTCTCAAATTATTGTTCCGAGGGCACAAGAATATTTATATCCACGAAACCTTGGTCTGGAATTATTGTAAATATCCCAGTTTTCGTAAAATAATCCTCTTCATCTAGAGGAATCATGGTGTCAGGCGCTGTTTTACAAATGAATAATGCATCTCCTTGCAAACATTCAATTTTACCTTGGGCACGTAAATTCGTCCATCCAAATGGTGCATACTCATTGATTCCTTTGTCCAAATCATATATTAAAGGTTTGGCTATGATTTTATTATCATTTTCTCTGGAAGTAATGATGTAAGAGCATGGCTTTGATATGCCACAAGTAATTTCTTTTGAAGACTCATCAGGATTTGGAATTATTTGGAATGTATGGGTTATTTCCTCATTATTCATTTGAATGGAATATTCATTTTCCCAAGAGCTAGTAGTTTGAGCCCATGCGAGAGAATAAGTTAAAAATATTGCGATGCGTATAAAATTTATTTTCAATGAATTCATTGTTTGGAGTTTACAACTATATTAGTTTTAATTTGCATGTGTTCACAAGATTTTATCAGTACTACTATTTATATGACATGATTTAATACCTAATCAATGAGCCTTTGGAAGTCAATTCATTATCCTCAAATACCAAATGCGGTTTGTAATTTAATTCCACATATTCTGCATGGCATATCGTGTCTTTATCTGTATAAATACAAGTGCTTACCGCATCCTCACCAAGGATATTGAAGTTATAAATAATTTGATCATAATCCGCTATTTGGGTATGGTTTAAGGAGGTTATTTCATCCCTTGTAGTAAATTCAATTTTTTCAATACCATCATGATCTTTTAGATCTAAAATCAATTCAACATCATTTCCATTGTCGATAACCAACGGATCGTCCGCACAACTTGTAAGTAAAAAAGCGCCCATTAAAAATAAAAAGTACTTCATATAATTGTCTAAATTGATTTAATAATGAGAATACAATTGTTTTTTTAACTCTATTCTCATCTATAGATATTATGAAGTTATTAAGGCAAAATCATGCCATTTATTCATGTTCTAATTTTCTTTTCTTGATATAACTCAGGATATTGATAATGGCGATAAAAAGCCATAGCAGTCTAAATACCCAAACACTCACAGATATGCCAAAGGTTTCCAAAGGCTCTGAACTTCTAAAATAACTCAGGAAAAATATAAAAGCCAAAATAGCAACAATTAAATTTACGTTCTTTGATTTCATGGCACAGATTTAATAATATTGAAATTACAATTTAAAATTATAAAAAGGTAACTGGGTTAAAACTTTTATAACTAGATATCTTAAATTGGATTTGCATGCGTTATCATTATATTTAAAATTCATAGATTTTATCATTAGCTTAAAACAATTAATCCTCTTGAATATTAAAATGATTAATAGGTCCATTACCATGACCTAAATGAATGTTTTTACCTTGATCAATGGCGTGATGCACGTACGTACAACCTTTAATTACTGCAGATTTCAAATCCTTTCCCAAACTTATAAAAGCAGCGATACTTGAGGATAAACTACAACCTGTTCCATGAGTGTTTTGCGTTTCGATTTTTTGATTTTTTATAGTAACTATATCTTTGGTATCATATAGAAATAAATAATCTTTAATCATCTGATCCTGACTATTCAAATGCCCACCTTTCAATAAAATAGAGGTTTTATATCGGTCACCTATTTTCTTTGCCATCGCTGCCGCATTATGATGATCTATCATCTCTCCTACCAAAATTTCTGCTTCCTTTGCATTGGGGGTAATTAAAAGTGCATCGGGCAAGAATTGATTTAAACAAGCTATGGCTTCGTCATGAATCAATTTGTCGCCAGAGGTAGCAACCATCACAGGATCAATGATAATATTCCTTTGTTTGTATTGTCGCAATTGGCTTTGTACCAATTTTATAACCTCACAAGAATGTAACATGCCCACTTTTATCGCACCAAAAGATATATCTTCTAAAACCGCTTGAATCTGCTTTTGAATATGGGTAAGAGGAATTTCATGAATATCTATCACGCCCATCGTATTCTGGGCAGTAGTAGCGGTAATTACACTCGCGGCATAGGCACCACAAGCGCTAATAGATTTAATGTCTGCTTGTATACCCGCGCCTCCGCCAGAGTCACTTCCCGCTATACTTAATACACTTGGATATGTCTTGTTCATATTTTCCAAGATTCTAGTTGATATGCGCTATCCCAAAACATCCATTCTAGTTTAGAAGCTTTTTCATAAGCAAGATTCATTTGGTGAATGGTCTTATCATTAGCTTCAGCAGCATATTTATTGGTAATATCAATTGCTAGAGCAACAGATTTTGCAAATTCATCTCCACCGTATGTATTAATCCAATCTTGGTATGGATTATTTTTAAAATTGGATTGATTCTCTAGGATGTAATCGCCAATTTGTTTATAAATGGTAAAACAGGGCAATACAGCTGCCAAACCTTCTTGTAATGAATGTGTGCTAACCATGTTGGCTAAATAATTGGTATAAAATTCACAAGTCGGAGAAGGTTCATGCCTATTATTCTCTTTATCCATAAAATGTTGATGCAAAGCTTTTTCTACATCAATTATACCTGTTGCAGCGTTTAAGAAGAATTGGGTTTCATCTTGCTCATCGCACCGCGTACCCAAAATAGCCAATACTTTTTTGTATTCGGCTAAGTACAAAGCATCTTGATGAATATAAAATTTGAAAATTTCTTTGGTTAAAATTCCCTCCATAAGATCTGAGATAAATGGATGAGATTTTATTTCGTCTAGAATATAATCAGTTTTATCGTTTATATATTTGTACCAGTTTTGCATATAATATATTTTAATTTTTCTGTAGCCTTGATAGGATTTTTTGCTTGTGAAATAGCAGAAACTACTGCTATACCCGCAGAACCATGTTCCATAATTGCAGCTGTATTATTTTCGTTAATTCCACCAATGCTTATCATTGGGAATTTTGATAGACGACTAAGATTTTTGAGACCTTCTAGTCCCGCTGGCTTATCTAGATTCTTTGTTTTGGTAGAGGTTTGGAAGATGGGTGATAATCCTACATAATCAATAGGCAATTGGTTGGCCTCATTTAATTGCATAGCATTACTTATAGACAAGCCTATAATTTTATTGGATCCTAAAATCCTTCTCGCTACGGTAGCAGGCAAATCTTCTTGTCCCACATGCAACCCTTGAGCATCTATGGCTAAAGCTATATCTAGTCTATCGTTGATAATTAGAGGTACATTATAAGAATCGCATAACTTTTTTACTTTCCAGGCTCTATGATATAATTCTCGTCCTGGCATGGATTTCTCTCTTAATTGTATAATGGTTGCTCCCCCTTGAAGACTATCTTCTATAATTTGAAAGAATGCGTTTTCATCTATAATTCTTTCATCTGTTACATACATTAAGGAATAATCGATTAAACTCATTTTATTTTATATAATTTATCAATAAAATGCATTTGAAAACTACCAGGTCCATTTGAAACTTTAGCGGCAAGGCTACCTGCCTCTGCCATAATTTCCATTGCTGCGCATGAAGCCAGATGGGCATCCGTTTCTACTGCCAAACATGCACCAATAATACCCGTGGCGGTACAACCCATTCCTGTAACTTTACTCATTAAAATATCACCTCCCGTAATTTCTGTGACTTGATTCTTGGTAATCACATAATCGGTTTCTCCACTTATAACAATCGTGTTATTTAAATTTTCAGACAATTCTTGAGCGGCAGATATTACATCTTTAGATGCCATGGTGCTATCTACACCCTTGGAGGTATGAGAGACCTCCGCCAGTGCTGCTATTTCCGATGCATTCCCTCTTATGACTTGGGGTATAGCAGATGCTATAATATCTTGTGCAGAGGTAATTCTATAAGACGAGGCACCTATACCTACTGGGTCAAATACATAAGGGATATTTAATTTTTTAGCTTTTTTCACAGTTAAAAGCATAGCCTCTACCCAAGGCTTACTCAAAGTCCCCATATTAATTACCAAAGAAGATGAGATACTCACGATATCCTCTACTTCTTCTTTAGAATGTGCCATGACAGGCGATGCACCTATCGCAAGTAGCGCATTGGCTGTATTATTCATTACAACATAATTGGTAATGTTATGCACCAATGGACTTTGTTGTCTAATTTTATTTAAAATAGATTGGGAATTAACATGCATCATGATTTATAATTGGTTGTGATATTTATTTTTGTTCTAAATTACGAATATTAAATCATGTAAAAAAGAAATAGGGTAAAGTCTGATATATTATATGTAATAGCTTAATTTTTATTCATAAAAATAGAAGTCATCCCAAAGTCTTTAAAACCAGTTATTCTGATTCTGTTATCATTAATAAATCTTTGGGTACTACTTCTTTCGCTTCAATGAATACAAGTCTGTTCTTCTATCCTTTAAGTTTTTCACAGAACCTTGTTCATGCAATTCCAAAAGCAAATCTAAATCTACATCTTCAATTAAAATCATCTCTGTATTGGGCGTGGACGCACCTTTGATTCCATCTGCTGGGAAAGCAAAATCACAAGGGGTGAAAACCATGGATTGAGAATATTGAATGTCCATGTTATGAACTTTGGGCAGGTTCCCAACGCTTCCCGCTATAGCCACATAACATTCATTTTCTATGGCTCTGGCCTGTGCACAATATCTTACCCTAGAATAGCCGTTTTTGGTATCAGTAAGAAATGGAACAAAAAGAATATCCATCCCTTGATCTGCCAACAATCTGGGCAGTTCTGGGAACTCCACATCATAACAAATTAAAATTCCAATTTTACCACAATCCGTGTCAAAAGCTTTGATCTGTGAGCCACCTTGCAAACCCCATGCTTTTGTCTCATCTGGTGTGATATGAATTTTTTCATAGCGCTCTATAGAACCATCTCTACGGCAGAGATAACCCATATTATACAATTGGTCATCTACAATCTCTGGCATACTCCCAGTAATGATGTTGATGTTGTATTGCACCGCTAATTCAGAAAACCTATCTCTAAAACCATGCGTGTATTCTGCCAATTCTCTAATAGCTCCAGCCTCTGAAAGATGGTTATAATCAGCCATTAGAGGGGCATTGAAGTATTCAGGGAAAAGAGCGAAATCACTGCGGTATCCAGAGAGTGTATCTACGAAATATTCTGCTTGTTCCATGACGTCATCAAAACTCTTATAAGGACGCATTTGCCATTGAATTAAACCAAGGCGTACAACGGTTTTAGTAGTTTTAGTAATGGTTTCCTCTTTCTCTTCATAATAGATATTATCCCATTCCATGAGGATAGCATTCTTATCAGATAATTTATCATCTGGTAAGTAATTTCTAAGAATCCTAGTAGGGCGGAAGTCATTAGAAATCTGAAAATTTAAAACTGGATCTGCAATTTCTTTGTTTCTAACTTTATTAATGTATTCTTTTGGGGTTAAATTTTTGGCATATTTATGATAATTAGGCATTCTACCTCCAAAGGCGATTCCGCGAAGATTTAATCTTTCGCACAATTCCCTTCGGTACTCATACAATCTACGACCCAATTTCATTCCGCGGTAATTGGGGTGCACAAAAATATCTATTCCATAGAGCACATTACCATTTGGATCATGCGTGGAGAAGGTTTCTTTACCTGTAATAGAATCGTATGTGTGATGCTGATCTACTTTTTTACCAGGTACAATGATAGCCAGGGCAACTGCTGCAATATCCTCATTAATCTTCAATGCCACTTGACCTTCTGGAAAGATTTCTATTAATTTCGCAATTTGCTCTTTCTTCCATACATTTTGAGACATGCTTTTATAAGATGCCTGCATGGCAGAGACTAAATCGTCATAATCATTTAAAGAAAGTTCCTCTAACTCTATGTTTTCTATATTTTCTGTTTTCATTCTTTGGATTCGTGTAGGGGCAATAGTTTGATAGATTCCATCTGCAAATTTAGTTTATTTATGTTATTCAAAACCCAAAAAACTTTTTGTGTTCTTAATCCAATTTAAAGATTAAAATAACTTTCACTAAGTGCTATTAGCTTAGAATAGAACTGTTCCGAAAAATAAGTTTTAAAATCTGTTAGGCTATTACAGCAAAACCAATGTAATTGTTTTAAAACCTTAATGACTGGTCGTTCTTAATTTGATCAAGAATCTCACTTATATGATAATCAAATTGGTATGAGAGCTTGAATTCATTTCTCAGTGGCAAAAGGTTTTTGGGATATCTATTTTATTGTTTCTATTCAACTTTAGAAAAGTTTAAATCTACAAAATCAAAACTAAAATCTGTAATATCAGAAATTGGTTCCATGGTAAATCCTTTGGCTTTTCCATTATTATAAAAAGTAAAATTCACAAAAGCATCAGCATCAAAACTTCTATTCTCCCACATGACAATATAAGTATGTGAATTATAAGGAATTAATTCTCCCTTCAATTGGGGTTGATTTTCTAAAGTGAAATATAATTTATCTTTTCGATTGGTAATGATGGCATTTCCAAGCCAAGCATCTTGGTAAGTTCCTAGGATATTATGAGCATCTGTAACACATTTCGATTTATTAAATGCTTTGGCCTCTGCATAAACTTTTTCTTTATGTTCTTTCACTTCTTGGGCATAATTTTTAGTTCTTTCTCCATATCTTTTCACCCAATCTCTGCTCTCAAAACCTAAATAACTATCTTTAATCGTATTATTAATCGCAGAAAATGCAGCGCCAGATTGTTGATTCGTGAGCACTACAATTCCAACCTTTTTTTCTGGTAATAAAGTGAACTTAGTAACAGTCCCGATTAAACCACCAGAATGCGTTACTTCTAACGTTCCACCTGCATCACTTAGAAACCAACCAAGACCATAACCATAAAAATGCATATTATAATCATTGTTCTTTCTTACGGGTATTGGTGTATGCAAAGTCCATAAATGATGCATTTCATCTTCACTCAACAAGCGAGTTCCGTCTTTAGTAACCGCTCCGTTCATCAAGAAATCCGCCCAGATTAACATATCATGAATATTACTCACAATTCCACCCGCTGGGTTGGCAAGTTCACTCCAATCATGTGCAATGGCTTTGACTTCTCCATTTACTGGCGCGTGTGCATCTATAATATTAGACTTGTCTGTCACTGCATTATAATAAGGATAACTCTCTGTCATTCCCACAGGTTTCAGGATTTTTTGATCTATAAATTCTCCCCAGGTAAGACCAGAAATTCTATGAATTACTTCCCCAGCAATGTTAAACATATTGTTGTTGTACATAAATTCTGATCGGAAAGAACTTCTTGGCTCTAAATGAGAAACGCCCTTGATGATATCATCAATCGTCATTTTATTTCCTTCTGGGAAAAACATTAAATCTCCAGCACCAAGCGTGAGACCACTTCTATGTGTTACTAAATCTTTTACCGTAAATTCTTCTGTCACATAAGCATCATATAATTTAAACTCTGGAATGTATTTTCTTACCTTATCATTCCAATTCAATTTCCCTTCATCTACGAGCATTCCCAAGGCAAAGCATGTGAAACCTTTAGAGTTGGAGGCGATTCCTACCAAAGTATGCTCATCCATTGGTTTATGATTGTTTAAAGACCTTACTCCGTGTCCCTTGGCATATTGAACTTTTCCATCTTCAATAATTCCTACAGAAATTCCTGGTACATCAAAAGTTTTAATCGTGTTTTCTACTAATTCGTCCAGAGCAGATTCGCTCATTTGAGCATGGCTTAGAACTACCGTAAATAGAAAGGCTAAACTTAGGTAAAATTGTGTTTTTCTCATGTGATTCTATGTGATTTTAAATAAATAGATAATATCAAATATAATTAAATTAACAAGAAGTGCTTGGCGACTTACTATATTGCATTTTGAAACTAAATGCGCTATATTTGTAATGCCTATGAGTGATTATGTAGTATCTGCCCGTAAATATAGACCCCAAACTTTTGATGAAGTGGTGGGGCAAGAGGCTATTGCACAAACTTTAGAGCACGCAATAGATACCAATCACTTAGCACAAGCCCTTTTATTTTGTGGTCCTAGAGGTGTAGGAAAAACGACCTGCGCTAGAATTTTAGCCAAAAGAATCAATGAGGGGGCAGGTGCATCAGATGATAATGATTTCGCCTTTAATATTTTTGAATTAGATGCCGCTTCTAATAACTCTGTGGATGATATCCGTAGTCTTGTAGATCAAGTACGTTTCCCACCGCAAGTGGGGCAATACAAGGTTTATATCATAGATGAGGTGCACATGTTATCTAATGCGGCTTTTAATGCTTTTTTAAAGACTTTAGAGGAGCCACCAGCGCATGCAATATTTATACTAGCAACAACAGAAAAGCATAAAATCATCCCAACCATCTTGTCTAGGTGTCAGATTTATGATTTTAAAAGAATTCAAATTGCTGATATTAAAAATCATTTGATTAAAATTGCAGAAAAGGAAGGTGTAACTTACGAAGATGATGCCTTGCATTTAATTGCTCAAAAGGCAGACGGTGCTTTGCGTGATGCCTTATCCATATTTGATCGATTGGTAACTTTTGGTAATGGAAATTTGACCATGGCTGGGGTTACAGAGACTTTAAACGTCTTGGATTACGAAACTTATTTTGCCATTACAGACGCTTGTTTAGAAAACGAAATTCCCAAAGCACTTAAAATCTTAAACACGATTTTAGAAAAAGGGTTCGATGCACAATTGTTTATTTCTGGTTTAGGAGGACACTTTAGGGATTTGTTGGTTTCACAGAGTCCAGAAACCGTAGAGTTATTAGAGGTTGGTGAAAATACCAAAGCCAAATATTTAGAACAAGGTGCTAAATGTACGCCTCAGTTTTTAATCGATGCAATAGAAATTTGTAATCAAGCAGATATTAATTATAAGGCGAGCAAGAACCAAAGACTTACGGTGGAAATTGCGCTTATGCAAATCGCTTCTTTAACCCAAGGGAACCCTTCAGATAAAAAAAAAAGTTTAGCATAATTCCATCTTATTTGTTTGATGATGCGCCTATAAACGCTCAGCAAACCAATAATGTAACTAAACCTGAAGATAATCTTCAAGCTAAATCAGTTCCTTCAATTCCGTCTCAAGATTCTGCAACAGGAGATAAGCAAGAAGATGAGGTAGAGAACAACTCACCAGATTCTATCCAAAAAAGAGTTCATGATGCTGCTAGAAAAAATGTAGAAGTTGTAAGAAGACCTCAACATCCCACTTTTAGTATTAAACATACAGTTTTAAGTGATTTAGAAGAGGAAGAGTCTGACGATGCCATTGACCCTTCTTTGCCAAAAGATGAATTTACTGCAGAAGAGTTTCAAGAATTTTGGGTATCTTATTTAAAGAAATTAAAAAATAATTATAAACCAGCTTACAATGTCATGGAAACGGCGCATTGGAGGATTACCGTGGATTATGATATAGAATTCACTTTTGATTCTAGTGTCATGGTCTTGGAATTTGAAAAATTAAAGGATGATTTCCTGAGACGGGTTCGTGAGAAATTAAATAATTTTCATATTCAAGTAAAAACTAAAGTTTCTACATCCAAAAACACCAGATCGCATATCAAAACGCGAAAAGAAAAGTTCCAAGAAATGGTGGAGGAATTTCCAATTTTGGATAAACTGAGAATAGAGCTGGGGTTGGATATAGATAATGAACCATAATGACGATTTTATTCAATTATATATAATCAATAAATTATTTTAGTAAATGTTAACTTAATTTATTGAAAAAAATTCTTATTTTTAATTTTTACACCAATTAAGATTATATGGAAATCAAACGTCTTTTTGACTTTTTAACTTATCAACTCAATACAAAACCGCTGGATAATGCGCTAGTTACCAAAAGGGATGGTATATGGCGAAAAACTTCTTCTCAGGATTACCAGAAATTTGCCAATCAAATTAGCAGAGGATTGCTTAGAAAGGGAATTAAACCAGGAGATAAGGTGGCATTAATCACTTCTGTAAATTGTACAGAATGGAATGTTATGGATATTGCCCTACAACAAATTGGTGTAATTTCTGTTCCTGTCTATCCTTCTATTTCTATCAAAGAATACGAATTCATTTTCAATGATGCAGAGATAGAATATAGCTTTGTTAATGATGCGGAATTGTATGACAAAATGCTCAAAACACAGGAACTTGTACCCACTCTAAAAGAGATTTATACTTTTCAAGAGATTGAGGGTGCCCAAAATTGGAAAGAAATCTTAGAATTAGGTTTAGATGAAGGCAACCAAGAAGAAGTGGAAAGGTTAAAGTCACAAGTGAAATCAGAGGATGTAGTTACCCTAATTTATACATCTGGGACCACAGGAGAACCCAAAGGGGTAGTATTGACACATCACAATATTTTGAGTAATGTGATTGCCTCTAATGAGATAGTCCCAGATATGGGAGAGCATGGCAAGGCACTGAGTTTCTTGCCTATTTGTCACGTTTTTGAAAGAATGCTCATTTATCTATACCAATACAATTCCATCTCTATTTATTATGCAGAGAGTATAGATGCTATTGGCGATAATTTGAAGGAGATAAAACCAACGGTGATGACAGTGGTTCCCCGTGTGGTAGAAAAAGTATATGGCAAAATATATGACAAAGGCGCTACAGTGGGTGGTGTTAAAAGTAAAATTTTCATGGCTTCCTTGAAGTTTGCAGAGAGATTCAAGCCTTTTGAGGAAATGTCTTTTTTAGATAAAATCCAATACAAGTTTTATGACAAATTAGTCTTTAGCAAATGGAGAGAAGGTGTTGGAGGTAATATTGTATGTTTAGTTTCTGGAAGTGCCAAATTAAACTCAGATCTAAACAGAATGTTCTGGGCAGCTGGGATTCCAATTCTAGAAGGATATGGGCTTACAGAAACCTCTCCTGTTATTTCTGTAAATGCTATGAGACCAGAGGAATTTGCATTAGGTAGTGTAGGAAAAGTCTTGAATAATGTGGATGTCAAATTAGGAGAAGATGGAGAAATACAAGTAAAAGGACCTAACGTATTCAAGGAATATTATAGAAATCCAGAAAAAACCAAAGCAGCTTTCACAGCGGATGGTTACTTCATGACTGGGGATATTGGCGAGTTTAGAGATGGTTTATTATATATTACAGATCGTAAGAAACAGATGTTCAAAACCAGTGGTGGTAAATACATTGCACCACAAATCATAGAAAATGCGATGAAGCAGATTCCATTCATAGAACAAATTATGGTAGTAGGTGAGGGACAGAAAATGCCGACGGCACTTATTCAACCAAATTTTGATTATATAAGAGAGTTTATTAAGAAAAATGAGCTAACTATAGAAAATCCTACGGATGAACGTATTGCAAATAGTGCTGCGCTAAAAGAAATTATCCGAGAACAAATCAGAGTAATCAATAAAGATTTTGGGCATTGGGAACAAATTAAAAAGTTTGAACTAACACCAGAGGTCTGGTCTCAAGAAAATGGTTTACTAACGCCTACTTTAAAACATAAGAGAAAACAAATTAAAGAGCATTTTATAGACTTATATCATAAAATGTATCAAGATTAATTTTATCTAACTTTTGAAAGAACTCAAAACCTGAATCCGCCGATGTAGATTCAGGTTTTTTGTTTATTTAGGATTAGACATCTAATTACTCCAATTAGAACCTAAAAGGAAAATGTAAAGTGAAGCGAATGAAGTTATAATTAACAATAGGATAGATATAATTAGCAGTAGGATAGCCCATATATTCTTTTTAATTCTTAAAGAGCATATACATAGTATAGAGGTAAACACAAAAACAACTGGTAAATATAAAGCAGAATCTCCTGGGAATAATTGCCATGTAAAAGGCATGTCCTCTGAAATTGCCCAAAGTAAAAATATAAAAATGATTAAAATTAATGTAGTTACACTATTTAGAGTTTGGTGATTTCTCATAATCAAAGATAACCACTAATTCTAAATTTATAAAGTACTTATCATTTCATATATTTATATGAAATTTAATAGATAGCAAATTTCACAAACTTATTCAATGGCTAAAAAACATATCGTGGTATTAACGGGTGCAGGAATTTCACAAGAAAGCGGAATTAAGACTTTTAGAGATTCTAATGGCTTGTGGGAAAATCATGACATCATGGAAGTGGCTAGTCCTCAAGGGTTCCAGCAAAATCCAGCGCTAGTTTTAGACTTCTACAATCAACGCAGAAGGCAATTAAAAGAAGTAGAACCCAATGATGCTCATAAGGCACTGGCACAGTTAGAAAGTGAATATAAAGTTACGGTAATCACCCAAAATGTAGATGATTTGCATGAAAGAGCAGGAAGTACGGATGTAATTCATCTGCATGGAGAACTAAAGAAAATGCGAAGTGTGAAAAATGATGAAGTCTTTTTTGATATAGAAGAAGATATTAAGCTTGGCGACTTAGCAGAAGATGGTGGTCAATTAAGACCACACATTGTATGGTTTGGTGAGGCTGTTCCAGAGATGGAAAAGGCAATAGAGCTTACATTAAAAGCAGATATCTTTATTGTTATTGGAACGTCTATGCAAGTGTACCCAGCGGCCTCCCTGATAGATTATGTGTCTATAGATTCTCCTATATACATTGTGGATCCGCAACCCGTATCTGTGATGCATACAGATAACATTCATCATATTCAAGAAAAAGCTGTGGAGGGAACAAGAATACTGAAATCCAAATTGCTCAGAACATGACTAAATTCTAATGATATTTTTAACTGCTTTAAAGCATAAGTAGTTGAAGATTAAATATTAAAATTTAAAATTAGCAATAGATTAAATATTTATTTGCTTTGTTGGGATTTAATTCTTTATATTTGCATCCCGTTAAATCAAAGACGGGTTTTTATTGGAGAGTTGGCAGAGTGGTCGAATGCGGCAGTCTTGAAAACTGTTGAGGGTCACACCTCCGGGGGTTCGAATCCCTCACTCTCCGCAGATACCTCATGGGATGGCTGATCCGGTGGGGTTTTCTATTTTTAGGCGCTAATGTAGGTGCTAATATTTCACACCAATTACCATTGTGGTTTTGTTTTTCTTACATTTTAGTCTGGACATTATCTAATAAATTAGTTCAAATACTTTGTGTTGCAAATTTTAGATTATTTATTTAATTATTGGATGTAAGCGTAATGAAATTTTAAATTTATATAATACTCCCCCAAATTTAGGCCATTGGATAAATAATAAAAATGGATAAATTTAAAAACAAAAAACGATGAGAAAAGGGAGAAGAAAATTCACAAGAGCCTTTAAGACAAAAGTAGCCATAGAAGCTTTAAAAGAGCGTGAGACGTTGCAAGAACTATCTAAGCGTTTTGAGGTGAGCCCCAATCAAATATCCCAATGGAAAAAAGCCTTTCTGGAGAATGCAGAAAAAGCATTCGATCATCAAGGGAAAAAGCAAAAGGAAGAAGTAGATGTTGATAAACTATATCGCAAGATTGGAGAATTAGAAATGGAGCGAGACTTTCTAAAAAAAAGCTTATGGAAAACCGGACTGTAAAGGAGCGTCGGTTATTGGTAGATAAGGTGGAAAAGTTAAATGTGAGAAAACAGAGTAAACTTTTAGAGATTAATAGAAGTAGTCTTTATTATTCACCTAAAACAGAAAGATTTGAGAACTTAGAGATTATGCGTAAAATAGACCACATTTATTTGGATAACCCCACCTATGGTGTTTGGCTTAGAACCTATGTGCCCCAAGCCCACCTAATTTGAGTAAATTAGGTAAAGCCAAATACATTCATCCCTATTTGCTCAGAAATCTAAAAATTACCCGTCCCAATCAAGTATGGGCCATAGATATAAGCTACATACCCATGAAGAAAGGATTTATGTATCTAACGGCTATTATAGGCATTAGCATCAGATACAAGCTTTAAAATTCTACTTTCTTGTTAATGCTTCGATAGAGTTTTGCATTCGCAGAACTAATTTGGCGGACATAGGGTTTATACTAGTTTTGCCGTTATCAAACGTTATCAAATATAATTTAAGTAGATGTTGATTGAGGTTCAATAACATGCCATTTTTCACCGTCGAATATGTTTATACTTTTTGTAGTAAGAGAATAAATTAATAAACCCTCGCTGTTGGTGTCAACGGGTATTAAATCTCTTTGTTTTTCCGTCATTACAGGTAATAAAAAACCTAATTTAGAGTCTAATTCTAAGACAGCAGAATTATCTTGCTGTAATCCTTCCGTGTTATCAGATATTACCACTTGGGCGTGAGTATAACTTGAAACTAATAGGCAAAGTAATATTATTTTTTTCATGTTTTAGTAATTTGCTGTTCCTTTAGTATTTGATCCGTTACTTGCTTTCCAGGTGCCATCAGAGTCTAAGAATAAAGAGCTATCTAAAGGAGTAGAAGAATTTGACTGGCTAACACCAATATCCGTAGAGGTCTCACCATCAGCATCCCCTTCCGTTGCTGTTACCACACCTTCGTAACTTAAAAATTCAATGAGTTGTGAGTTATGATTGATTAACGCAATTCCTGTCGTACTATTTTGCAATGAATGCTCCCAAACATAATAGCAATGAGTAGAATCACATGTTTTCGTTAACCTCTCTAAGGTTACAGATGATACGACTGTACCAGCACGTCTATATTGAATAATTTTATAAGAACCTATATCTGTTGGTTGATTATTAATATCACCGTCAACACGAATTTCTACAAACTCATTTTGATCCCTATCTTGGTTTTCATAGTGAAACTCGTTAATGTTGGCAACAATTCTATCCATCACTGGTCCAAGGGGATCGCTATAAAACTCTTCACCTAACACAGTGCCTGACTGGGCTTTTGGGGTTACACCAAAAACAATATATTTATCAATGTGCTCATCTGTTAATACAAGGTTATCTGTATTATTATTAAGGGAAACATAATTAGTGTCTTGTGCTGAGTCAATGGTGTACCAATTCAAAATTGAATTTTGTTCTAAATTACCATCTGCATCAAAATAAGTGTAAGACCCAACTAAGGTATTACCATTTGCTAGTGTGCCAGTTATAGCTACATCTTGTGCAATAGGTGCATCATTGGAACCAGGGCAATAAACATTTGTCCAACTTTGCCCGTCATAGACCTGGAGGCATCTAACTTCATTATCAATAATATAAATCATCAATCCATCAGCTGGATTTTGAATTGCATCTCTCTCTGCAAATGATAACCTAGGAGGTAAGAAACCTCTAGTTGTGGAATTTAATTCTAAAATAGCAGAGGGGTGGGAAGTAGGGTTTGTTTCACCTGTATCATCTATTATTACTTGTGCATTTATGTGTAAACATCCAATGATAGATAATAACAAGAAGAATAGAAATTTTTTCATTATAAAATATTTATTAAACAAAAATATATCTTTTTAAAAGGATATTTCAATGAATTTAACCTTTTGTCTAGTCCTAACTAAACGATACAGATTAGATGTTAAAAATACATTAATTAAATCTCAGAGAAAACGTTTTCTTTGAGATTTTTTAATATCTATTATTTAATTTTTCTATATTTACCTATGTCCAAATCCTCTCATGCCCATATTCGATATAATATATTAGATTATTGTTTTAGAGAGAAAGCTTTCAATTTTAAGGAGCTTTTAGATTATCTCAATCAGCGTTTGGATGAGCACGGGATTGGCGAAGCTGTTTCTGAAAGAACTTTAAGAGATGATATTAAAGTATTTAGAGATAAGAAGAATGGATTTGATGCGCCATTGCCTGATGGTAAAAGGGTTTATCAATATACAGACAAAAATTTCTCTATAGCCCAACGTCCACTTTTGGAATACGAGCAGTACCTATTGAATACAGCCCAAGAATTACTAGAACGTTTTGAGAATGATCCTAAATATGATAGATTGGCAGAGGCACTATTAAAGGTTCAGGATGATGAATATCAAGATGATGAAAGCGATGCTATTTTGTATTATGATCATAACGATGAGTATAAAGGCATCAAGCTATTAAAACCTTTCTATCATGCCATTCGCAAAAAGCAAGTCCTACAAATCACGTATCAAGGATTTAAAGATACTACACCTACCACGTTTGAATTCCACCCTTATATTCTAAAGCAATACAATCGGAGATGGTTTGTTTTTGGAAGAAACAATGACAAAGATATCCATACGTGGAGCATCCCATTAGACGAGCGACTGGTTAATTTTAAAGTATTAAAGGATAAGGATTATATAGATTCAAACATCGATTGGGATACTTATTTTAATTATCAAGTGGGTATCGTAAGGCCATTGGATGCGAACGTAGAAAAAGTTGTATTAAAATTTTATAATGGCAGAGAAGCCTATTTCAAAACCAAACCTTT
Organism: Flavobacteriaceae bacterium Ap0902; assembly: GCA_009835005.1. Lineage (GTDB taxonomy): Bacteria > Bacteroidota > Bacteroidia > Flavobacteriales > Weeksellaceae > Profundicola. Next base: position 94,143 of record WTFG01000004.1, read on the forward strand.
CTTTCCTAACTATGATGAATTCTTTGAAGATGATAAGCAAGATCAAGTTTGGTTTGAAACCATAATCAATAGAGAACTCATACAGCAAATTTTATCTTATGGTGAGGACGTAGAAGTGCTGGAACCAGCAAGTTTAAGAGAGGTAATGCGATGCAAAATTTCAACTTTAAATAAGAGGTATCGGTAAGGTCCCTTATTTTACCAAAACACCTATAAAGTAAAATAAGCGCTCACTTTATTTTCACAAAATCCATATTTGAAAAACTACGCAATTACTCTGCGCAGTTCTTTTATATATTTGTAATAGAAATCAAAAAAAGGAGAGGTTATGAAAAGAAAAGAACATTTAGCGCACTTCAATATTGCAGGGTTCACCTATTATGAGGGGATAGAATGCTTTCAGGATTTAAGGATTGGGAAGAAGGTTGACCTTAAACTAGACACAGAGAATAAATATGACCCTAGGGCGGTGGCTATATATTACAAGAAGTTTAAATTAGGGTATGTGCCTAGGAGCGAAAATAGGATTATTTATAAATTGCTCACCGTGGGTTTAGGGAATAATCTCCAAGCGAGGATTCAGAGGGTCATGCCACGAGAACACCCAGAAAATCAAATCGGCGTGGTGATCCATTTAATAAAGTAAACCAAAGGTTAATCGTTCAAATTTTAGTAATTTCACAGCCTATTCATGATTTCCTAAAGATTGTGCATAGGTTTTTTAATATAGTTATTTTAGTATTTATCACACCTTCAATTTAATTGTAATGATCACAGGAGAACTTAAAAATAAAATTGATGCGATATGGAATACCTTCTGGACTGGGGGTATATCCAATACCATTACCATTGTAGAGCAGTTGACGTATCTAATTTTTATCAAAAACCTAGATGAGGTAGAGACTAGAAATGAATTAATGGCTAGAAGATTGGGTAAAGATTTTGAACCTATTTTTGGTGAGGATCAACAGAAGTTTAGATGGAAGAACCTAAAAGAAATGGATGTGCAAGCACGCCATGATATCTTTAATGATAACAAAGACGGAATATTCCCATTTATTAGAAGTCTGGGGAGCGAGAAGAGCATGTTTAGCCAATACATGAAGGATGCCTCTTTTGGGATTAACAAAGCTGCTACACTAGATCTAGTAATAGAGAAGCTAGAGGCGCTGGATATGTCTAATCAAGATATTAAGGGTGATATTTATGAATATCTGTTGTCCAAACTAGAAGGTGGCGGAACGGCTGGGCAGTTCCGTACGCCACGCCATATCATCAAGTTGATGGTAGAGATGATGCAACCGACGCTGGAAGATACGATTGTGGATCCCGCGGCGGGAACAGCTGGTTTTCTTGTGGCAGCCAAAGAATATCTAGACAAGACTTATGATGTTACAGAATTAAGCAAGCACAGCGAGCATATTAAATCTCAGATGTTTAATGGGACAGAGTTTGACGCCACCATGCTCCGCATTGCTTCTATGAATTTGTTTTTACACGGCGTAGAGGAACCCAATATCATGGATGTAGATGCCGTGAGTAAGGATAATGAAGTGAGTAATGCCTATTCTTTAGTCTTAGCGAATCCACCGTTTAAAGGGACAATAGACAAGGAAAGCATTGCCACAGGGCTCAAAAATGTGACCAATACCACCAAGACAGAATTACTCTTTTTGGCACTCATGTTACGCCAATTGAAGGCTGGGGGTAGAGCCGCGGTAATAGTGCCAGATGGCGTTTTATTTGGGGCGAGTAATGCACATAAGAGCATCCGCAAAGAGATTGTACAGAACCATAAATTAGAGGCGGTGATTTCTATGCCCAGCGGTATCTTCAAACCCTATTCTGGGGTAAGTACGGCTATCATGATTTTCACTAAAACAGGTGCTGGTGGTACCGATTATGTATGGTTTTATGATATGTTGGCAGATGGTAAGAGTCTGGATGACAAGCGTAATCTCTTGGTAGAGGAAAAAGTTTTTGATGATTTTAGTTTTGGTGATGGCTTTGAACAGGCAGATGCAGATACCAAAAGAGATTTGCATGATAAATTTAACCTGCCCCAGATATTAGATCATTATAAGTATCTAAAGAGTGATTATTTTGGCAAAATGCACCAACCTTCTGGCGAAGTATTACATGTAAAGGATGTACCAGATAATCTAGGTTTTAAAGAATATTTAGATGAAACCGTTACGCATGATTTTTCTGATAGAACCTCACAATCATTTTTAGTGCCCTATCAGGAGATAGAAGGAAATGATTGGGATTTATCTATTAACCGCTACAAGGAAATTGTTTATGAGGAAATTGAATACGATGAACCGAAAGTGATAATTGAGAGGATTAAAAAATTGGATGAACAGAGAGGAACGTATTTGAATGATATTCTTAAAGAGTTATGAAAGCAGGATTAATGCAAAATCAAAGGTTGGTTGATGTTCTTTCTAAGAAGTGGAATATACTTCCATTTAAAAGAGTTCTTAGAGATAGTTCAGGAGGTAATTTAAAAATAAAATCTAAAGAGACTGTGTCAGAAGGTAATATTCCTGTAATTGATCAAGGGAAAGATTTTATCGCTGGGTATACTAATCAGGAGGATAGTATTGTTAGTGCTAAATTACCATTAATTGTTTTTGGTGATCACACAAGAATATTAAAATATGTAGACTTTGAATTTGCTATGGGTGCAGATGGGACAAAGATTCTAGAAATTATCAATGATGAGGCATATCCTAAATTCATTTATTATTTTTTAAAATCTATTAATATAATAGATACCGGTTATAACAGACATTTTAAATATGTCAAAGATTTAGTGTTCCCACTTCCCCCACTAGAAACCCAAAAGAAAATAGCCGAAATTTTAGACAATGCAGCGGCTTTAAAAGATAAAACCCAGCAACTCCTCACGGAATACGATGCACTGGCGCAATCTATCTTTTTAGATATGTTTGGGGATCCTGTGAATAATCCAAAAGGGTGGGAATCTTACAAAGTAATTGATGTTTGTAATAAAATAACTGATGGAACACATGATACACCTGAACGAATTAATAAAGGTGTGAAATTTATTACTGGAAAGCATATTAGACCATATATAATCGATTATGAAAATAGTGATTATGTCTCTGAAGATGTTCATGAAATAATTTATAGAAGATGTAATCCAGAGTATCATGATGTTTTGTATACGAATATAGGGGCAAATTTAGGGACCGCTGCACTTAATACAGTTTCTTATGAGTTTAGTATGAAAAATGTAGCATTATTAAAATGTAATACAGATTATTTAATTGGGCGATATTTAGAATATTTTCTAAATAATGAGACAATGAAAAATAAAATAATTTGGATATCATCAATTGGTGGAGCGCAAAAGTTTTTGAGTTTGACACAATTACGTAAATTGAAAATAACACTCCCCCCAATTGAACTTCAAAATGAATTTGCCGAAAAGATTGCTTTAATAGAGAAACAAAAAGAATTAGCCAAGCAAGAACTCAAAGAAAGCGAAGATTTATTCAATGCGCTTTTGCAAAAAGCATTTAAAGGGGAGTTGGTATAATAAAAACGTATATAGAGGATATAACCTGATTTTAAAACCATAATGACTATCTTTAACCTTATGAACTCTAATTTTCAATTTCTTGGTTCAGAATTCCCTGAATTTTATCAAAGAGCTCAAAAAGCAGAGCAATTTGCTAGAACAGATGCGCGTACGTCTTTGCTCTATGCCCGTATGGCATTAGAGTTGGCCATTGGCTGGATGTACACCCATGACGAGGAATTGGAAATGCCGTATGACACGAGTTTGCATCATCTGATGGTAAACCAAGATTTTAAAGATCAGTTGAATGTCAAATTATACAATGAACTGCATATCATTAGAAAAACGGGGAATCTTGCAGCGCATAACAAAACCGTATCAGAAGTAGATTCATTAGGTGCCTTAGATGCTTTGTATTATTTCGCCAAATGGTTTGCCAAGTCATATTCATCTACAGAAGTTAAAGTACCTGAGCTTTTCGATTATGAATTAATTCCAGAGAAAGGGGCAGAATCATTGTCCAAAAATCAGATTCAGCAATTAAAGAAAGAACAAGACAAAGAGCGTGAACAATATTTAACCCAATTAAAAGCCCAAGAAGAAGAGCTAAAAAGATTAAAAGAAGATAAAGATTTAGTTGCGACACATTACGCAGAACTTCAAAAACAAATAGAAGCCAATAAAGCCGAAGCCAATCAAATAGACGCGGTACACCACCCACAAAACGAGGCAGAGACTAGAAAATATTTAATAGATTTAACTTTGCGAGAGGCGGGATGGGAAACAGATGCTCCCAATGTAAAAGAATTTAAGGTCACGCACATGCCAAAATCTACCAATCCCTCTGGTATGGGCTATGCGGATTATGTACTATGGGATGATGATGGGTTACCTTTGGCAGTAGTAGAGGCCAAACGATCAATAGAAAGTGTGACCCAAGGCGAAAACCAAGCGCAATTATATGCAGAGGCGCTAGAGAAAATGTATGGCAGACGTCCCGTGATGTTTTATACCAATGGCTATGAAATTTATCTTTGGGACGATCTATTTTACAAGCAAGCAAGGCAGGTATTTGGTTTCTATACCAAGGCAGAACTGCAACGCATCATGTTCCGCAGAGAGAATCGTGGGGATATTCGCACGGCACCCATCGATACAGATATTGCAGGTAGATATTACCAGATGCGGGCAATCAAAAGTATTGCAGAACATTTTTCTGCCACAGATAAGCGTACAGGCCAACTGATTGGAACGCATAGAGGTGCACTCTTGGTCCTTGCCACAGGAACAGGAAAGACTAGAACGGCTATTGCATTTTCTAAATTATTGTTTGAGAATAATTGGGCTAAACGGATCTTATTTTTGGCCGATCGAGTGAGTTTGGTAAAACAAGCCAAATCTAATTTTGTAAAACTCTTACCCAACTACACCAGCGTAAACCTGATAGAAGAAAAGGATAATCCAGATGCTAGAATTGCTTTTTCTACCTACCAAACCATGATGGGATTGATTGATAGCAATGTAGAAGATGATACACGTTTTTATGGTGTAGGACATTTCGATTTGATCATCGTAGATGAGGCACACCGATATATTTACAAAAAATACCAAACGATATTTGATTATTTTGATACCCTATTTTTAGGGCTTACCGCAACGCCTATCAATCATATAGACCGCAATACTTATGAAGCTTTTGGTTTGCCAGATCAATCACCTACAGATGCCTACACGTTTGACCAAGCTGTAAAAGATGGCTATTTGACCCCATACAAAACGATAGAAGTACCAACCAGATTGATGACACAAGGTATCAAATACAGTGATCTCTCTGAGGAAGAGCAAGAAGAATTTGAAAATGAAATCCTAGAAGGAGAGCAGGCCACAGGGAATGAATGGGTATCTAACACAGCTTTGAATCAATGGTTGTTTAATGAACCCACAGCCATAGAGACCTTGAAATTTATCATAGAACACGGCATCAAAAAACAAAGCGGAGATGAACTTGGTAAGACGATCATTTTTGCTCGGAATCAAAAGCATGCCCATTTTTTAAAAGAAATGTTCATGAAACTAGATCCAGCCCTATTTGGAAATGAATATGTAAAGGTAATCACGCATAACGAACCGAAATCCCAAGAGTTTATAGAACGTTTCTGTGATGAAGAAAAGGATCGTGATCCACAAATTGCGATTTCTGTAGATATGATGGATACAGGAATTGACGCCCCAAGTTGCGTGAATTTAGTTTTTTATAAACCTGTAAAATCCTATGCTAAATTTTGGCAGATGAAAGGGAGAGGATCCCGATTACGTCCAGATTTATTTGGCGTAGGAAAAGATAAAACGCATTTCTTGATCTTTGATTTATGTGGAAACTTTGAGTTTTTTGACGAAAACCCAGATGGAGTTGCTCCGACAACACAAAAGGGACTTACAGAAATCTTGTTTAATACCCGTTTGCAATTAGCGCAATATCTGAAGAGTACGCAGTTTGCAGATCATCAGGATTTACAAGATTTTAGAATCAAATTATTAGATGGATTGCATCATGATATTGCTAGCCTGAATTTAGATCGCTTTGATGTGAAAATGAGAAGAGAAATTGTGGACGAATTTGGGAATTCTAACCGGGAGGTATGGAATCACCTATCTAAAGGGGATATACAACGCATAGAAGAATATCTGGCTCCGCTCGTGAAATCCAAGGAAGGCGATACGGACATGGCCAGGTTTTATGATAAATTAATCTATAATTTAATCATCAAACGCCTAGAAACACCCAATGAAGAAGAATTTATCAGAGGATATGCTGTGCCGATTCAAAAAGTAGCCAATACGTCTAGGAAATTATTAAAGAAAACCACGATTCCTGCAGTAAAAGCGAAAGAGGAAGATATTAAATTACCACTAGAACAGGATTTCTGGAAAATAGAGGGGATTGCACATTTAGAGAAACTGCGAGAAAATGTAAGGCATTTGGTGAAATATATAGACCCAGAAGACCAACGCTATGTGACGACTAATTTCACGGATACCATCCAAGAAGATAAGGTGAAAATGCGTGCTATGGAGACGCCTCCAGCGTATGGACCATCGGCTTTTCAAAACAATGTGCATCGTTTAGAAACATTAATTCGAGCGAACAGAAATCATATTACCATACAGAAAATCAAAAATGGCGAGCCTATTACGCAAGCAGAATTACAAGCGTTAGAACAGATTTTATTTTCTAAAGGAGTAGATGAAAATGCGATACAAACAGAAATGGGAGAGGGCTTTAACCTAACAGATTTTATTGTTTCTTTGATGGGGTTAAGCGAAGAAAAAGTAGAAAAAGCATTTGCAGAATTTAGAAATCAATACCAATTAAATGCTGTACAAATTGAATTTTTAGAAACCATCAAAAAATTCTTCACCACCAATGGCAAAATAGAACCTGCCAAACTCTATGAACCGCCTTTTATATCCTATAATCCACTAGGCGTGGATGGTGTATTTAATGATGAACAAACAGACCGCATTTTAGAAATCGTGCAACAATTAAACGAGGCCCAATAGGTTTTAACTCTCCAATGGGTTTCAATCCATTGTAAATTGCAATAGGATGAAACCCATTGGGTAGCGTAGTGTGTTATAATCTATTATAAGACCTCTGGCTCCTTTACAATCCTGTTTTCCTCAAACTTTTCCTTAAGAAATCTCGCTCCATTTCTAATTCCCCAATCTTGCGATATAATTTATCCAAGTCTATTTCTTCTTGTTTTTTATCTTCTTGCTGGAATATCTTTTCCGTATTATCAAGAAAAGCTCTTTTCCATTGGACAATTTGATTGGGGCTCACCTCAAAACGCTTAGATAGTTCTTCCAACGTCTCACGTTCTTTTAGGGCTTCTATGGCTACTTTAGCCTTAAAAGCTTTTGTAAATTCTCTCTTTTCTTTACTCATCTTTTTTTTGATTTTTTTAAGTATATCTAATTTTTATTCATTATCCAATGGTCTAAATTTTGATGAGATATCTGAATTGCTTAGTTCATTAAACGCTTTGTTAAATTTGGTTTTAGTATTTGCTTCATTGTAGAGAGGCATTCCCACCAACTTATATTCTTGGTTCTTAAACAGAATATCTAACTTGTATTCACTCGATATCTGCATCAAAAATTTCTCTTTAATTTGGCTGTCCTTATTGCTTAATCGGTCATCTCCTTTAGGTTCTATAAACACTTGATATAGCAAAGAATTTTTGGTTTCTTTTTCAATCAAAAATAAGATAAAATCTGGTTGAAAGGCCAATCCCTCATCAAAAGTGTAAATGGTAATATGTTTTTCATTTCGCAATAAATATACCTTGTATTTCTCTTTTAAAGACTGGTATGCACCTTTGATAAACTTAACCAAATACTTTTCCTCTGACGTACCATAATTATCATTAAATACATACCAATCTTCTTTGGACAGGTCTATGTGCAAATCTTGGTTAACCGTTTCTGATTGTCCAATACCCTTACCACCATTGTCATTATTTTGATCAATAGAAAAATTTAACACCTTAACTCCGTTTTCAGCACCAAACTTTTTAGCCACACTTTCTGGATAAAACACTTGGGTACCTCTATACTTTGTATATCCTTGCGGAATGAGTTTGGAAATTTCATCCAGAGCGGTTACAGTAGCTTCCAGCTTCATTTCATTGGTTGGGTTTTGTACTTGCTCTGCATTGCCTATAAATTCAATTTTTATTGTATTCAAAAATTTATCATCATTGATGAACTCTGACATAGAATTTAAGTGCGGAAAATAACGTTGTAAGTTGCTAAATCTATAAAAAGGTAATTTATGAAGTGCTTTTCGTATTATAGGTTTAGAAAAATCTTTTAGATTGTATATTCTCGTATCATTACTTAATTGTTTAGGCTCCATGCCATCAATTAAAATACTAACAGCGCTTTTACCAGTGACAAACTTCTTTTTGTAAATCTTAGTTCTTATAGATTGCTCTAACGCGTGTATATCTTTTCTATCATGGGCAATACGCTTGTTTACATAGACCTTACCAGATTTGTAAAAATCTGTATCCTTGAAGCTGTCTTTTAACACCAATCTTTTCTGAACGGTTTTTGGTGCTTTGATACCAATTTGTTGTAATGCCTTATTGAGTTCTGAAATATATCTTGGATTGTGTGCAGAATGATAGTATAACTCTTCTCCAATTCTTAAATCGTTCTCAATATCATCATCGTATTTTCTTTTATAAAGTGGTTGGTCATCAGAAACTTTAAAAGGGTAATACCTTGCACCTCTACCAATTAATTGAGCCTCTGACATCGTGGTTTTACCCACCTTACCTTTGTTCGCTCCCCCTGTACTTTGGGTGTCATACAAACGGACGATATCAAATAAATTTAATACATCCCACCCCTCATTTAGTTTATCTACTGCAAAGACTGCCCTGTACTCGTTGTTTTCATCTTCAAGGCTATTGATTACCAATTGCTTTTCTTCGCTATCGTGCTTGCTATCTACGGCAATACATTTATCTTTTGAAAAATCATTTTTTAACTCCAATACCAAATTTTCTAGTGTGATATTATGCTGTTCTAAATAATTAAACACCTTGCTCATGATAGGATTAGAAGTATCTGTCTTTATCTTTTCTAATTGATTTACGGTTAAACTATTGATGCCAGAAACAAACGCATTATAAAACTCTTGACTTTCTTTAATAGTCTTGGATTTAAACATTATTACAGGCTTGATATGTAATTGATTGTTTTCAAAAACTTTCTGTCTGTATTGGCTTAAAAGTACCGATTGTAAGGCGCGTTCAAAAGGTTGTAAATCGGTCTGTAATACTTGAACCTCTTTAGAATATTTATCTATACGGAATTGCTTTAGTGGATAATCAAACAATAACTTTTCTTGATATTTTGTACTAATATCTGGATGGTTTAGGTCTACGGTGGCTGTGAACTCCAGTAAATAATTATCTGGATTGGCATTAAAAATACGATTCACTGTACCTTCCCAACTTATTATTGCCTCAACTTCATCTTTCGTATGTTTTCTTTTTTTGGTTTCTGCGTTGATGTGATGAGCTTCATCTGAAAGTAGCACAATCTTTTTATCCTCAAAATCTTCATAAGTTAAACTGTTTTCTCTAGGTGTGTTTAGTTGCCTATGTAGTCCTTGAATAGTGGTAAATACAATATTTATATCCTCATCATTTAACGCTTCAAAATTCTCTACTTCTTTAATCTTAACTCTGCGATCAGAGAAAGAAACGGTGTCATTGAACAAATATTTTGAAGACAGCGAGTTTAAAAAATTATCTCTGGTTTTTTCTATAATGGATTTGCTATGTACAAAAAAGATAAAATTTCTGTATCCTTTTTCGTACAGGTCTAATATAAGACCTGCCATCACCAAAGTTTTACCGCTGCCAGTAGCCATGTGAAACAATAACTGCGTAGGCTTTACGCTATTTGGGTACTGGGTATTGTAATAATTAAACCGCTCAAACGCCTCTACCTGATAGGGGCGTAACTTAAACTTACTATTTAAATTACTTTTTATATGGGACTCTACACCCTTTGGAATTAAGCCTAAAGAATATGCAGTTGATATGATTTGCTCTAAAGATTGTTGCATAAAATTACTTTTGAATTTTCTTTAAAGTATTTTCTAATTCCCTAATTCTCTCTTCCAGATATGCATTATCTTTTATGTAATTTTTTATTTTTTCATATTCCTCATTTTGTCGACTCCATCTTTTCCCTGTATGTCTAAATACTTTGGCAGAAATTTCTTCATTATCCCATTGGGCTTTCCCTATTGAAATGGCTTTTGCATCCGATTTACCTGCATATTTACCGTCAATACTTTCGCAGTTATCTACCCCTAAAATGGGTTTGTGCTTTAAATGTTTTGGAATACGCATATTAACTTTTTATTGCTTTATCATTCAGTGATTTAAACCAACTTTTGAATTCGTCAAAATTCCATTGCCTCACATCCTCTTTGACGATTCCGTTGTTGTCTAGTTCTATTACCTTGATTACCTTAAACTGTTCTCTACTATCTTCATAATTCACCAAAAATAGTACACCTTCTAACTTTTGAGTAATCTCCCAAAGTGAAATAAACTTTTGTTTGTTTTTATGCCAATATCTTCTTGGGTGGCTATTATTTGGCCTAACCGTATCACATTTCAAAAACTCTACAACATAATATTTTCCACTTATTTTATAAATACTATCTAAATCAAATCCACCAGTAACATTTCCTTCCAGGGCTTCTATTATTAATGATTTAGCATCATCATCTGTTTTTCCAATGGGTTTAGATTTTTTATCCATTATAGAATTTTAGAGTTAAATTTTTATCAGTTTCAGAAATATTATAATCGCCATTATATAACTCGGATGCAGGAATATAAGCACTGTTGCTATCTATAATAACCGAAAGATTTTCTTTGTAATCTTCCAGGCTTAGTTCTCCTTCTTCTGCATATTTTAGGAGTGAATTGATATCTGTTTTGTAGTTGATTAAATCACTGAACTCATTAGATTTTAAAACTTGATTAATCTCCGCAATCGAACGACAGTTTTTCACTTTTTGTAAGAAATTACTTGCTCTTGATTTTAATTCAAAGTAAACAAAAGAGCCTCCCTTTTTCCAGTTTTGATTTTGAGAAATTCCCCATTTATCCTCTCCATTTATAACTTTTAGAAGTCGGGGTATAGGGACTTCATTTATGTAATCCATTTGTTCTATACCAATATATTTTCTTTTCATTTTATGAGCCGCCGTGATAGTGGTACCACTTCCTAGATGGTAATCTAATACCGTATCTCCTTCATCTGTAGATAACTGGATAATTCTTTCCATTAATCCCTCTGGTTTTGGATTATCAAACACCTTTTCCCTAAAAAGTTTTTTTAAATGTTGTGTCCCATTGGTTGTAGTTGGTAAATCTTTCCATAAGGTCGTAGTCACTTGTCCTCTATCTTTTGCTTCATACCAAAATCTTTTTCTTTGAGGTCCCGCCTCTCCAGTTGTTCCAAAAATAATTCTATTATCTGCAAGTAATTCATCAAAAACTTTCTTTTCATTTTTCCAACTACTTCCTTTGTTAGGTCTATATACTACTCCAGTATTGGGATTTGTAATTTCATACAATTGATTTGGTCTTTCTCCACCTACTTGGAAAGGATCAGCCACCCAATTCCCTCTTGGGTCATTATCTGGATTAGAAAATTTACTTTCGTCCGCTGTAAGACGAAAATCTGTTCTTTTTGATTTAAGGACATTTATGTTTTTACAATACAAAAGCAAATGCGTATGCGCATCAGAGATTAATGCTGTATTGGTAACGGATTTGGTTGAGTTCCAAATAATGTCTGCCACAAAATTTTCTACTCCAAATACTTCATCCATCAGTACTTTACAGTAATGCGCCTCTTTATCTGATAATGAAACCCAAAATAGCCCATCTTCCGTTAAAAACTCTTTTGCGATTTCTAGCCTATTTTTCATAAATGTTAGCCAGGAAGAATGATTGAAGTTATCATTATATCTAAAGCTATCATTTTCTGTATTGTATGGTGGGTCAATAAATACCAGTTTAATTTTGCCTTGATAGACTTTTTTAAGGGAGTGCAGAGCAATTAAATTGTTTCCTTTGATAATTAGATTGTCATCTAAAGAAATGTTCTGCACTTTGTGTTCCCCATCTTTATCATAACGTTTCCAATTGGTTAGTACTTTAGGTTCAAACAAGCGGTCTATCTCATCGGGTGCAAGGGTTTCATTCCAAAAAATCTCTTGACGTTTTTGATCCTCTTTGGTTTGCCCTCCTTCTAATACACAATCTTTGTACGGAAAGTCTAAAATTACTTCTTTAGCATCGGTTAAATACGCGCCATTGGCAGTTAAGCCTATCTTATTTTTAAAAGCGGTGTAACTATCTGGCAAAAACTGTTTGTTGCTCACAAACTTTTGAAACTTTATTTTGTCAAAAACGGCTATGCCATTAACGGCTGTAAAAAAATAGTTTTTGGTGGTTTCATCAGATAATAAAATAGAGAGTAATTCTGGATCTAATTTTAGTCCTGCCTCAACCACTACATTCTTAAACAACTTTCCGTCCTTACAAAATTTATCGTTTTGCTCCAGTACAGTTTTTATATGATTGTAAATTTTCATTGGAAAAATAATCTAAAAATCATAAATATAAAGAATAAGAATAGATAATAGAATAAAAAAACGTGCATTAGAAAATATTTAATAGGTTTTTATCCATAAGCAACACAAGCATCTGGTTGCTATAGCAAAGTGCGTTTTAAACTTGCTAATTCCATAATAATTTATAATAACTTATCTGCAAGGAATAGCGCAGCAATTACAAAGTAAATAATGATTCCTGTTACGTCCACAAGTGTTCCCACGAAAGAGGCAGAAGCTGTGGCAGGGTCTAAACCAATAGTTCTTAATATAAACGGAATCAAAGAACCTAACAATGTCCCCCATAGCACGATGAAGATTAAAGAAACACCAACGGTTAATCCTATAAATATCCAATATTCACCATAATCATATAGGTTCATTTGTTGCCAAAAAAGTATCCTAAGGAACCCTACAGCACCTAAAATTGTCCCTAACATAAATCCTGTTAGAAGTTCCTTCTTCATCACATTACCAAAGAATAGAATAATTAACCAACCGGCACGTTTCCTCATGAGTGATAGGAGAGGAGTTTGGGTATAAGATAAATATAACCCCTCAGATCCTCCAAATTTATGAATATCCTCTGTATCACGGTCTGTAATTTCATCTATAATGTCATCAAATGTCACAATGCCCACCAACATTCCATTTTCCGTGACAATAGGCAAGGTAGATCTATCATATTTATCAAAAATATCAAAAGTTTCTTCCATGGGTGTTGTAGCCACAATGGCATTAAAATGATAGTCCATTAAATCTGCGATTTTGATAGAAGGCTCTGCCATTAATAATTCTCCAATCTTGAGGTCATCTATTAATCTATTGGCGTCATCTACAATGTATAGAAAGTTTAGAGTTTCTGCTTTTTCTTTCTCTTCATTATTTAGGAGGTTAATCACATTTTTTATAAAACGATCGGGGAGATTTTCAAACAATCTGGTTCTATTGTCTGGCTTAATGTGATTTAAATACTTTTCTTGATACATGGGTGTAATAAACCTTTGTCTATAAAGGAAAGATAGCAAGAGTTTTTGAAATTATATAGAAAAAATATACGCGTGAATGAACTTTTAAATTTCTATTTAAAAGGGATTAATTACTTCTTATTTTGATTGAAATAAAGCCATAGTTTCTTGGCTAGAATCAAAGTGATCGTCCCTCCAATTATAGATACTATGATGTTAATTAGTAGCAGCGTATAATTAATATCTCCACCAGCCATAATATGCCAAGGATCAAAACCTAAACGCCCGAATGATTTTATAAATGCCGTACCACCAAAAACACCAATAAGGGTATTACCTGTTATACCAAAACTAAATTGTTTATAAGAATATCCCAAGGTATTAGCACCGAGAATTCCCCAAAAAATACTGGCCAATGCAATAAATGATTCTATCATATTTATAGTTATTAATGGCCATAATCCATGTCATCTATTTTGCCACCTAAAAGACGTTTTTGTATAATCGTATAAATGATTATTAAAATAAGACCTAAAATGAACCAATATACCGCTACAGATAATTCATAAGCGTGTGCAGATGTATTGTATATAGTCAACGGTGGATTGATGCTATTGGTAGAACGTAGCATTACAGGAAACATAGAGGCCAGCGTTGCAGTAATCCCTCCTATAATCACCAAGGTAGAAAGCACAAAACCATAGAAATTATTCTTGATTTTTTTTCTAAAAAATAGACCTATTAACCCCACAAAATATATCAAAGGGAAAATGATTAAATACGGTCTTTGACTAAAATTATTTAATGCATCTGGATTTATTTTGAGCCATGTCCATAGAGAAAAAATCGTAAGACCCAAAAGAACGATATTTAAAATGAAGATGATATTTTTTAATTTATCATTAATGGTGGAATTCGTTTTTAATATAATCCAATTGGCACCATGAATGGCCAACGCGACTACTGCAATAAGGCCAATAATCAAAGTGAACCAATCTATAACACCGGGTGTATGGCTCAAAGGACTAAATGTACTATCCCAAAGTGGCAAGAAGAAATAATGCCCTTCATAAATAGGTTCTCCATTCTGGATTTCGCCTAAATTAACTCCTCTGGCAATATTCCCCAACGCAACCCCAAAGAATAGGGCTAATAATAAACTAGCAATCCCAAAAGAAGCATCCCAGATAGCTTTCCACATGCTGCTATCAAACTGAGATCTGAGTTCTAAACCAATCGCTCTAAAAACAATCAACCACAAGACAATAATTAAGGGCAGATAGAATCCACTAAATACAGAAGCGTAATACGTGGGAAATGCCATAAATAATAAACCTCCTGCTGCCACAAGCCAAACCTCATTAGAATCCCAATACAATCCTGCCGCTTTAGCAATTACTTCTTTATCCTTTTCTTTTTTTGCAAAAAATAGATGTATAATACCTGTGCCAAAGTCATAACCATCCAGCACAAAAAACACGGTTAATATAATAGCTATGACAACAAACCATAAAATTTCCATAATCTAGTGTTTTTGAGGTTTTGGTCCATGGTGAATCGTTTTCCCTACCAATAATAAAAATAATAAGCCTAAAAGCATATATAAGCCAACGAATCCCAAAAGGGTGAATAAAGTATTACCAGAGGATACGTTAGGTGAAATTCCTTCTGTTGTGCGCATCAAGCCATAGACTAGCCATGGTTGTCTCCCAAGTTCTGCGGTGTACCATCCTGTCATATTAGCAATGTAGGGAAACGGAACCAATATCATAATCACCCACAAAAGCGGTTTCATTTTGTATAATTTATCCCTGTATAGGAAAAAGGCTGCTAACACCATCACTGCTATAAAAATGGTTCCTAATCCCACCATGATATGATAGGAATAATATAAGGCTGGCACATTATCTGGAAGTTCGTCCTCCTCAAATTGATCCATGCCTACAATTTGTTGATTCCAGTCTTGGTAGGTCAAGAAACTTAAAACATTAGGTACAGCGATTTTATTATCTAATTTTTTGTTCAGCATATCTGGTTGTCCAATGAGAACAATTTCTGCACCTGCTTCTTCTGTGTGGAAAATTCCTTCCATTGCCGCAAAAGATGCCGGTTGATATTTTGCTACATTTTTAGCATTCCAATCTCCTGTGGGTACGGCGACCAGAATACTAGAAATAACCCCAAAAATGACACCTGTCTTCAAGAATAATTTACCGTATTCTAAATCTTTTTTCTTTAAAATATAGAAAGCACCAATACCTGCTACCACAAAGGCAGAGGTCACCACAGATGCCAGCTGATTGTGCAAGAATGCTGGCAATAGCCACGGATTACTAAATAATGCTTGGAAGTTATCCAAGACAAAGACGCCATTTTCTAAAATTTCATATCCCACAGGGTTTTGCATCCAAGCGTTGGTAGCAAGAATAAACCATCCACTCAGCCAAGAACCTAGAAAAACTAAAAACCCTGTGACAAAGTGTAATCGCTGCCCCATTAGTTTTTCTCCAAAGATAAATAAGGCTAAAAAGGAAGATTCTAAAACAAAAGAAAAGATGCCTTCCATCGCCAAGGTTTGTCCTATAACACTTCCTGTTAATTCAGAGAATTTAGCCCAATTGGTACCAAATTGAAATTCCATAGGAATTCCCGTGACGACGCCCATGGTGAAATTAATGGCAAATATCTTCATAAAGAATTTTGCAGCATGGTTGTATTTTTCCACTTTGGATTTTAAATATCTCCACTTGAAGTACACAATCATGAGAGACAATCCCATGGTCAACTGTGGAAATATATAGTGAAAGGTGATAGTGAATGCGAATTGCAGCCTATCATAAAATATTAAATCTTCCATATTGAGTGTTTCTAATTAATAGAGAACGCCTTTGTTCTCTGATAGAAAATATTTGCAACTAAGATAGTCAAATTCAAATGATGGGTACTCAATGATTTAACCTTTTTTTCCTAAAAGCGATATAAATCATATTTAGTTTAATTAAAATATGATTGTAACCTATGTAACTAAGAATTACTCTAAATAGTCTGATATTTGTAATCAAAATTTAAAAGAAAAATTATGGAATGGATATTAAAACCTTGGCCGTGGTATATAGGCGGACCATTAATAGCACTAACCATGTTTGTTTTACTTTGGGTAGGTAAAACTTTTGGAATGTCATCTAATTTAAGAACGCTATGTAGTATAGGTGGAGCTGGAAAAATGAGTGACTTTTTTAGATTTGATTGGAAAAGCCAACGGTGGAATCTACTTGTAATGGTGGGTGTAGGTATTGGTGGTTTTATCGCCTCTAATTTTTTATCTCATGACCAAGCACCAGATTTGAATCCTGATACCATCGCTCAATTACAAAAATATGGGATAGATAGTGCTGGTGAGACCTATTTACCTACAGAGCTTTATGGAATGGATGCCTTTTCAGAACCTTCTACCCTATTGCTTTTACTCATTGGAGGATTCTTAGTAGGTTTTGGCGCTAGATATGCAGGTGGGTGTACCTCTGGACATTCAATTTCTGGAATTAGTAATTTACAATTACCCTCATTAATCGCTACCATTGGATTCTTCATAGGTGGTTTGATCATGGTTCACTTAATTTTTCCTTTTATATTTTAAATAATCACCTCACAATCAATTAAAAAAATACAATGATGAAATCTCTTATATATTTGATTATCGGTACTTTTTTTGGTATCGTTTTATTTAAATCAGAAGCCGCTTCTTGGTTTAGAATTTATGAAATGTTTAATTTCCAATCTTTCCACATGTATGGAATTATGGGTTCTGCCTTGGCGTTAGGAATTATTGTGGTTCAATTCATAAAGCGCAGTCATTTAAAAGATGTAGAAGGCAATCCTATCACCATTCCAGCCAAAGATAAAAGTGTACCTAGGTATTTATTTGGTGGTATCATCTTTGGGCTTGGGTGGGCGTTGGCAGGGGCATGTCCTGGGCCTATGTATGTTCTTGTGGGGGCTGGTTATCTACCGATTTTAGTTGTCCTTGGTGGAGCCATTCTAGGAACATTCATTTATGGTCTTCTTAGAGATAAACTTCCGCATTAATTCCAAAGGTTTTGGTTTTGTAGGTTTCTTTTAAAATCATCCAATCTATTGGGCTCATGATATTTTATGCCTCTGTGATGATTTTGGCATCAATTGCCATGATTCGTCCTAAAAAAGCAAGTTTAGATATTCATCCACAGTTATTAAATACGACTGTTCTTTGGAAGTGGTAGAGGAAATTTTGGTAGAAATCTACTTGCTATAAAATTGGATTGATTTAGATTAAAAAATGAAATTGACTGGGTTGACTAATCTGTATCGTTTATTTAGGACTAGACAAAAGGAACTAATTTTCTATGTCTAAGTATATGTAACAGCCGTTACCTAAAAAGTAAATATTAATTGATAAATTTGAATTATAAATTAAATGATCAAAGAATCAGTTTCAATCTAAAATTAATAAAAGATTCAACTTTTTTAAACAATTAAAAATAAAAGATTATGTTTTTTCAACAAGTATATGATGAGACTTTAGCACAAGCCAGCTATTTCATTGGTTGTCAAGCTAAAGGTAAAGCAATGGTAATTGATGCACAAAGAGATGTGGATGTATATTTAGAGATTGCAGAAAAAAACAACATGAAAATCACGCATGTCACAGAAACGCATATTCATGCAGATTTCTTGAGTGGAACCAGAGAATTAGCCGCTATCACAGGAGCAGAAATGTATTTGTCTGATGAAGGAGGAGAGGATTGGCAATACCAATTTCCTCATCATGGATTAAAGGATGGAGACAAAATAGAAGTTGGGAATTTAACTTTTGAAGTTCTTCACACGCCCGGTCATACACCAGAAAGCATAAGTTTCTTATTAACAGACAATCCTGCCTCTAAGGAACCTGTGATGATTTTCACTGGAGATTTTGTATTTGTGGGGGATGTTGGAAGGCCAGATTTATTAGAAAAAGCTGCTGGCATCATGGGTACCAAAGAAGAGGGTGCGCATCAAATGTATCAGTCTATAGAAAGATTTGCGGCACTGCCAGATTATATTCAAGTTTGGCCGGGACATGGTGCAGGTTCCGCTTGTGGCAAGGCACTTGGTGCCGTACCTAGTTCTACCATTGGATATGAGAAAATTAGAAACTGGGCCTTTCAATACCCCAAGAATGAATCTGGATTTGTAGATTATTTATTAGAGGGACAGCCGGAACCTCCTAAATATTTTGCAAAAATGAAGGAGTTGAACAAAGTGAGTAGACCGCTATTGCTAGAAGTTCCTAAACATGCAGAATTAACCAAAGAGGAATTCCTAAAGGCATATCAGGATGGTGTTAAAATAATAGATACAAGACCAAAAACAGAGTTTGCACAAGGTTTTATTCCTAATGCAATTAATATACAGCATAATAAATCATTATCCACTTGGGCCGGTTGGTTTTTAAATTATGAAGAACAATTTATTCTAATTGCGAAGGCAGATGAGATGGAGGATTTGACACGTAAATTAATGCGTATCGGGTTAGATAATATTTATGGATACTATACAGATATTCAAAATTTAGGACTAGAATTAGAAACAGAAGATATAATAGATGCAGCAGAATTTGAAACTTATATTGGTAATCCTAATGCGCAAATTGTTGATATTAGAAGTCAATCGGAATATGATGAATTCCATGTGGAAGGGGCAGAACATATTTTCATTGGGGACATAGAGGATAATCTGGATAGATTTAACAAAGACAAACAAATTGTAATCCATTGTGAAAGTGGAGATAGAGCGACCATTGCACAATCCATTTTAGCAAAACATGGCTTTAAAGATGTTAAGAATTATTCTGCAGGGATGAAGCAATGGAGAGAATTAAAAATGACAGTTTAAATAAATCACATACAAAGTAAATTAGAAGGCACGTCAACTGGCGTGCTACTAATTTTTATATAGTTAGTTATGGAGAATATTAAAGAAGAAGTATGGAGAGAGAGAATAGCCAAGGACAAGGATGCTGTTATTTTGGATGTAAGAACACCCATGGAATGGCAGGATGGTGTTTTAAAAAATGCTATACTTATCAATTTTCATGATCAAGATAATTTCTTGGCAGCAATGGAGAGTATGGATAAATCTAAAAACTTTTATATCTATTGTAAAAGTGGTCAACGTAGCGCCTATGCCTGTAAAATTTTGGACAATCTAGGAGCTAATCATACTTATAATTTGATAGGGGGAATCATTGTGTGGAAAGGAGAAACTCATCCTTATCAAGGTTAAATCTTATAATGACAATATTTGAACTTGAAAATAGCTTATGTCTATAAATGATATAAGCTTTTTATATTAAAACTCATTGGGTCTATTAGCAAGACATGGCAGCTTGTAGTATCTCTTTTATTGAAAGTAAACTATGATGATTTGTCCTTTTTAGTTTTCTCTGCTTGTATAATATTCTTTTTGACCTGTTGATAGGTATAATCTTTGGCTTCTGCATAGGAAATCCCATATTTCTTTTCAAAATCTATCAATACGGGTGGAAATTTATCAAATAATTGTTGATAATATAAATCTAGTTGCGGTTTAGAAGGTAAATCATAAGCCAACTTCAATTGAAACCTTCTGAGCAAGGCTATATCTATAATTTCCACATAATTGGTGGCACCTATGAGCATGGTTTCGGGGTTCAAAGCATCTATTTGTTGCAGGAGTGTATTCACAATGCGTCTCATTTCTCCAGCATCCTTATCATCTTCATCTCTGGATTTTCCTATAAAATCAAATTCATCTATAAACAGAATGGCTTTGTCCAATCTTGCATTTCTAAACACCTCTGTAATATTTTTGGCCGTTTCACCCAGACGAGAAGATACAAAACCACCCAAATGTAATGTAATGATTTTCTTGTCTAATCGTTGGGCAATTGCATGTGCGGTGGCTGTTTTTCCACATCCTGTACTTCCATATAACAGGATTTTATTATCTATTGGTAAATTATATTGACTTAATGCTTCTATAAATTCAAACTCCTCTATGAGTTGGTTGATTTTAATTCTATTTTCTTCTGAAAGATGTAATTCTTCTAAAGTTAAAGTTTCTGTATATTTATTATAAGTAGTTAAAGGTGGTGTTGCCATGGGTGATTTTTCACAAAGTTAGTAAGTCTTAAATTAGTAAGTTTTAATATTTAAAAATTTAAATCAATCCACGAATATAGCAGTCCAACAAAATTAAAGAGAAGTAATGGAAATATAAATATAAAAAAGTGATAGTTTTGTGTTAATGATTAGGAATATATTTTGCTTTATTATAATAAATAGAATAGCATATCAATAATTGAAGAAAGAAAAAAATCATATATATAAAGCTATAATCATTGGAGCAGGGGTTTCTGGAGTTACCACAGCGATTAGGCTAGGAGAACTAGGAATTTCTAATTTGGTGATAGAGAAAAAAGAATCTGTAGTGAATGGACCTCCTTTTTGCCATTTACATGCAGGGGGTAATTTGTATCCATATATATCCGTAGAACAATGCTTGGTACTTTTGAGACAATCTATAGACATGGCTAAAATGTTTCCCGAGTCTATAGACCAACGCCCCACATTTATAAGTATCCCTAGATCAGAAGATTATGCACCTAGTGATTTAATAAACCGTTTACAATTAATCGTAAATGAATATCAGAAATTAAGTCATGCGGATGCTACCAATGAAATTTTAGGTGAACCTCATCAATATTTTAAATTATATCATAAAGAAGATTTGGATGATTTTAAACAAAAAGACTCTGTATTATCTCCAGAGAGTTTAGACGATTGGATGATAGAGGTTTCTAAGATTGTTGATTATGATAAATTAAAGTTTCCAGTTTTGTTGGTTCAAGAATATGGTTGGAATTTGTTTCGATTGGCTGCGGAAGCACATTTAGCCATTGATAAGTTAGAAAATTGTGATTTGTTATTGAATACAGAAGCCTTGCATATCACGAATTGTATAGATGAGCATGTTGAATATAATTGGAAAGTAAAAACAAACGGCGGTGTTTACTATGCAGAATATTTAATCAATGCGGCTGGATATAAAACAGGTGAAATAGACAATGAGGTGAATCTGAGAAAGGACAGATTGGTAGAATTTAAAGCTGCTTACGTCTCTAAATGGGAGCATCTACCTAATATACCAGAGCTAATTTTTCAAGGAAAAAGAGGAACGTCAAATGGCATGGCTCAATTAACACCTTATGCAGACGGATATTACCAAATTCATGGAATGACAGAGGATATCACGCTTTTTCAAGATGGGTTGGTACAGAATACACCCTTTGACGCGCAACCTAGACTTAACGATAGTTTAAAAGATAAGATAAATAGCGGTTGGGATTATCCACAGGTTGTAGCTAGAACAGAAAGAGCCATAAACCATGTTGCTAGATTTGTACCAAGTTTCAAGCATGCCACCACGGGTTCCAAACCACTCTATGGCGCACAACAGATTCCAGGAAATGACAAAACTTTGAGGGTAGGAGAGGTTCGATTTCCTAAAAAATATTATGCGGTAAGCGAAATTATCAAGGCTTCTTCTGCATTGGACGTAGCAGATAAAATTGTGCAAAATTTAAAAGATTTAAATTTAATAAGGCAAAAGATAGAGACAGAGCATCAATTTGAAACTTTGGATTCTATAAAGGAAGAGGATATTCACAAAACAGCGACTTTATTAGCAGAGCAGAGGGGGTATCCAGGCGAAATGGGTAAACTGTATCGATTTTCTATTAAACATAAAATGAAGGGTTGAATTAATGAAAGAATGTATGCGATCAGATATTCTAACGCCAAAATGAATCAGTACTAGGATTATGAATGGATTATAAAAAAAATCTATCATTCCTCTATCCAAGCAATAATTTCTGGGTCATTAGGTTCTACTTTAGAATAAAATATATGTTCTAAAAC
Source organism: Flavobacteriaceae bacterium Ap0902 (assembly GCA_009835005.1). GTDB lineage: Bacteria > Bacteroidota > Bacteroidia > Flavobacteriales > Weeksellaceae > Profundicola. Next base: position 116,862 of record WTFG01000004.1, read on the forward strand.
GCCTTCTTCTCCGATCAAATATTTCTGAAAATTCCATTGTACCTCACTATCTTGAACGCCATTGGCAGATTTTTGCGTCAAAAATTGATAAACGGGAGCCTTGTCATCACCTTTTACAGATATTTTTTCCATCATGGGGAAAGTTACGCCATAATTCAAGGTGCAAAATTGCTTGATCTCTTCATTAGAACCTGGTTCTTGAGAAAGGAAATTATTGGCAGGAAAACCTACAATGATGAAGTTATCATCTTTATACTTTTCATAAATTTCCTCTAATTGCGCATATTGAGGTGTAAAACCACATTTGGATGCCGTATTGACAATCATGATTTTTTTACCTTTTAAATCTGCAAAATCAAACGTATCCCCATCAATATCCTTGACTGTATAATCATAAATTTTACCCAATTGGGATGTAGGAATACTAGTAGTATCTACTTGGGTATGTTTATTACATGTCATGAATAATAAACCTATAAAGGTTAAAAAAATTATCTTTTTCATAAATTTCACATTTGAACGAATTCGTTATTCTTGGTATATTTCTTTCTCAGGAGATAAGCAGCTACACTTAGAACAAAGAATAAAACTACGGCTAATGGTACCCAGGCCGGGATAGGAATTGTATCTCCTGCAGCATAAGTATGTAGACCACTCAAATAATAATTAACACCAAAATAGGTCATAATAGGAGCAGAGACCGCCCAAAGGGATGCCAAGTTAAAAGCAAATTTACCTCTCATTCCAGGTACTAATCTCATGTGTAATACAATGGCATATACTATGACAGAGATAAAAGCCCAGGTTTCTTTTGGATCCCAAGACCAATATCTACCCCAACTTTCATTGGCCCACATGCCTCCTAGGAATGTACCTATGGTCAACATATAGATACCTACCGTTAATGACATTTCATTCACAATGGTTAATTCCTTGATGTTTGCTTCTATCTTCTTAGAGGGTTTTAGCATAAATAAAATCATATTAAACATAGAAAGGACCATACCTAGCCCGAAGAAACCATAGCTAGACGTTATGATAGCCACATGAATAATCAACCAGTATGATTTTAGAACAGGAACTAGCGGTGTAATTTGTGGATCTAATAAGGATGATCCATGCGCAAATCCCATCATAATGACAGCTACCGTTGCCCCCGCTGTTGGTAAAAATGAGTTCCCATTTCTGTACATGAGGAAACCTGCTAATACGCCAATCCAAGAAATAAATATAACGGCTTCATAACCATTGGTCCATGGAGCATGCCCCGATATATACCAACGCATGGCCAGTCCTACTGCATGAATTGCGAAAACGATTAGCGTTAAAATTAACGTTATATTCAATAATCTCTTAATTATTTTGGTAGGCTTAAATAATTTAATAAAAGAAAGTATCAACAGAATCCCTCCTAGAAGAGAATAAGCAATCATCACATAGAAAAAAGGATTAAAATGATTGTAAATCACTTCCATTTTCACTTTAGATTCTGGTAGTATCACATTTTTACCCCATTTTTTCTGGTATGCATCTATTTCATCTACAATTTGATTGGCAGCAGACCAGTCTCCCGTCTTTTGCGCTTTGCTCAAAGCATTAAAATATCTAGCTGTATAGGCAAGCGCTGTGCTATCAATCTCCAATTCTTGTGTAGGTTTAATCCAACCAGTCCAAGTTTCATTGGTATCATTAGGCAATGGGAATAACCTTAGAAAATATCCTTTGGCTATATTATCAACAATTGTGAACCTCTCTGTTACGTTAATAACTTCTTTGTCAAATTCTGTCTTTTCAGATGGTTTTTTAGAAAAAGCATTATTATATTCTTGGTTTAGTTTGAATTGTGTTGTCGTATGATCCACTAGGTTTAACAAAGAAGTGTAATTTCCCTCTGCACCAATATTTTCTGACCATTTACTTCCCATTTTTAGTTGATTCACTTTAATCAACGGAGCTTGTGCCCAGAGGGCAGGGTTTTGCTGCAGAGACATAAACCAAGAAACTGCTGGAACGCCATGAAATTTATCTGTTTTGTGTACTTTTCGCATTAATTCTAGTGCATGCGTACCAAGTGGTTTAATTCTACCTTGATCATCTTGTACCAATAAATGTTCTAATTTATTTACATGTGCTTGATCAAAATTGATTTGTGCAATAATGCTATCCGGCGGCGTCATTTTCATGCTTTGCATATGCATGGCATCTTGAATTGGCTGTGCTTGGCCATGCGTATTATCATGCACTGTTGCATTTTCTTGCGCGAATCCAATCAATGGTATTAATAAGAATAAAATTGCGGCCGTGTGCCTTCTCATATTCTTGAGCATTTTTTGAAGTGCATCGAATCTGGTACCTTTCCAGAAAAGCGCGAAGAACATTCCAATAAACATCATGAAATATCCAACGTAAGTCGTAATTGTCCCTGGTCTATCTTGATTGACGGAAAGTCTGGTTCCTAATTCATCTGGATCATACCCAGATTGAAAAAAGCGGTATCCACCATGATCCAAAACATTGTTCATATATATTCTATGCGGCGTTTCCTGCCCATTATCTATGATCGTAATTTCACTGGCGAACGATGATGGGTTAGGGGATCCTGGATAAGTTTCCATCTGGAAATCCCTTAATTTAATTGCAAAAGGCGTATTAATAATTTTAGATCCAAATCCTAAAGAAACTTGCAATCCATTGATACTTTTTCTTGTGCTATACGCTGTGCTTCCTTGTCCCCCACGTAATACCAGCGTATCTTTAACTTCACCATCATCATATTCCATCACCACTACATTGGCATTCATTTGCTCCTCTGGGTGATTTTTATCTCCTGATATAAAATTTAATTTACCTCTAAAGGTGGGTCTAGGTAGTACGAACTGTGCAGATCCAATTTGATACAGTGAACTTAATTTTAATTCTTGAATGGAATCAACAGCAATTTTGCCTCTTCCTTCTGCAAATGTAGCAGAATCTGTTACCATCCCTACTGCTTGTCCTTTCATTTGGACATATTCTCCTTCTAAAGGAGATTTAAAAGACATTCCATTCGCATTGGTTATAATTTGAAAAGTACCTGGAACTGGATTATTCATACTGAACATAATTCCACCAATTTCCTTTAATTCTCCAGATTGAATATATTGGCTTTTCCTACCGCCTTCTCCTACACTCACAATTTCTAAAGTCTCTTTACCTTCTCCCACAATAATTGTGTCTTTGGCCAATGGAACATAATCTAAAGACCTAAGGGTAATGATTCTATCCTTGAACTGGTATTGCTTTTGAAATTGTCTTTTAAAAGGAAAAGAGGCTTCTTTTTTATTGAAATAGGTCATTTGATAAGGCGTTTCGTATGCCAATGCACGATCCTGATCAAAAATACTCATCTTTACATAAGTCCTAGAAGTAATAATTTCATTAGAAGTATCACCTTCTCTAATATTCATCATGCCTTCCTCACCCACTAAATGGGTTATCGCAGCACCAATGAAGGTCACAATGAATCCAACATGGAATAAGAGAATTGCCCATTTTTCTCTTCTCCAAAGACGGTATCTAAATATATTAACACAAAAATTGATGATAAGAAGAATCTGTAGTACATCAAACCACAAAGCATTGTATATCATTTCTTTTGCGGCTGGTGTGCCAAAATCATTTTCTACGAATGTCGCTATAGCCATAGCAATAGCATATATAAATAGCATTACAGACATCGCACGCGTAGAGAATAACAACTTTTCTAAAAACTTCATTTTTAATTCCTTCTAAATTCCCACAAAAATAAAGGAATTAAAATGAATTACGAAGTAAAAGATGAAATATACTTATACTATCAAATTCAGATATTAATAGTACATATAATGTTTAAATCTTATTTCAAATTATGGGTTATAAATACATTATATTCAATAAGAATCAGATAAATTTTTAACCACAGGTATAAGGCTGTTCTGCTCTAAGTAATCTCCAATTATCTGATATATCCTTTTTCACTGAAACCCTTCCAAAACCCATATCATATATTTCTTTGGTTTTTTCCATCAAATTTTGGTGAATTTCTAAATAAACGCTGCCTCTAGGTCTTAATTTATCTTGAGCAAGTTGGCTAATCTGAAAGTAAAATTCTGTGGGATTCTCATCTGGTACAAATAAAGCTTCCGCAGGTTCAAACTGGGTGACATTGTCATCCATGTCTTGTTTTTCTGACAATGGAATATAAGGTGGGTTACTCACAATAATATCAAAATGAGGTAAATCTTTTAAATCTGATTTTAAAATATTTATTTTGTGAAAAGTTATATTCGTATGGTTATACATCGCATTGTTTTGCGCCACCTCCAAGGCCTTTTGGCTAATGTCTAGTGCATGTACACTTGCATTTGGAAAAGCATCTTTAAGTGCTATAGCTATCGCCCCGCTTCCAGTCCCAATATCTAAAATACTCCCATTAAATTCATTGTCGGGATTCGTGTAATCTTCCTTAATCCATTCTACCAATTCCTCCGTTTCTGGTCTTGGAATCAATACCGCAGGATTCACAAATATTTTATAATCCAGGAATTCAGTTTCACCCACAATATATTGATAAGGCGCACCTAATGTTAATTGATGAAGAGCGTAATCAAAGTGTTTTTCTGCGGATTCTAATTCAGACCAAGACTCATCCAAGCCAGCACGAATGATGGATTTATCTTTGTGTAAAAATTTTTCTGCTAGAATAAAAAAGATGGTGTCAATTTCCTCTTTTGTATATAAATCTTGAAGCCTGTCCAAGAATTGATTTTTAATATCTCTAATTGTCATAAAATAAATTTAACTGACTCAATTTATACATAAATCAAGCCATAACCCCTTATTAATTGAACGAAAAGCCATTATAGTCATCACTCAAAACCAAGCCTATTCCATTGATTTCATAGTTAATTAGCAACATCACTAATGAATTTAATACGCATCAATCTAATTTCATTTTCATCCATGTCATCACCAAATTCATCTAGTAATTCTTTCATACTATCTGATTCTGCTTCTTCCATCAAGAATTCTACAACTTCATCTTGCAAATCCTCATCTATTAGATCATTGATATAATAATCAATATTTAATTTGGTTCCTTGATAAACTATGCTTTCCATTTCAGACAATAATTCTTCCATCGTCATCCCTTTGGCTTTAGCAATGTCTTCTAGATCCATCTTGCGGTCTGTACTTTTGATGATGAAAACCTTGTTGGTAGATTTATTAACTACATTTTTAAAAACAAAATCCTCTGGTCTATCTATATCATTTTCTTCTACATATTGAGCAATGAAATGAATAAAATCTTTTCCAAACTTCTTAGCTTTTCCTTCTCCAACACCATAGATATTGCTTAATTCTTCTATAGAGGTAGGGTAGTTGGTAGCCATATCCTCCAAACTTGGATCTTGAAAAATGGCAAAAGGTGGAATTTTATGTTTTTTACCTACTTTTTTTCTTATTTCTTTTAGATGTTTCACCAAAGTCTCATCTAATGCACCTGCAGCGGTTTTGTTCAAGTCATCTGCTTCAACTTTTAATTGAGAATAGTCATGATCCTTTACAATTTTAAATTCAGACGGTTTTTCCAAAAACTTTTTACCCTTATCTCTCAGCTTCAAAACACCATAGGATTCCACTTCTTTATAACAGTAATTTTGTACTACGGCTTGTCTGCCTATGGTCTGCCAGAAAGTGTCATCGCGTTCTTTTCCAGAACCAAAAAATGCTGAATCTTGCAGTCCATAAGATTTAATAATCACAGAAGATTTTCCCATTAGAACTTTCACCAAATCATTTAATTTGAGCATTTCTTTGGTGTCCTTCAGCAAATCCAAAAATTGCTTTAGCTCTTGTGTAGCATCAATCTTCTCTTTTGGATTTTGCATGTTATCATCCATCATGGCACCTGCGCCATTCTTTTCATCAAAGTCTTCTCCAAAATAATGAAGCAGGAACTTCCTTCTAGACATAGAAGTTTCTGCGTATGCCACTACTTCATTTAATAGTTGTAGTCCCACTTCTCTTTCTGATACAGGTTTTCCAGATAAGAATTTTTCTAATTTTTCTATATCTTTATAATCATAGAATGCCAAGCAGTATCCCACGCCACCATCTCTACCTGCACGGCCAGTTTCCTGGTAATATCCTTCTAAACTTTTAGGAATATCATAATGAATGACAAAACGCACATCTGGTTTGTCTATTCCCATCCCAAAGGCGATAGTGGCTACCACCACATCTGCATTTTCCATGAGGAACATATCTTGATGCAATGCGCGCTTTTTAGCATCTAAGCCTGCATGATACGGAACGGCAGAAATTCCATTCACCTGTAAAATTTGTGTGATTTCCTCAACTTTTTTTCTACTTAAACAATAGATGATTCCCGATTGACCTTTGCGTTGATTAATGAATTTAATCATTTGTTTGGCCGCATCTATTTTGGGTCTAACTTCATAAAATAAATTAGGTCTATTGAAAGAGGCCTTAAAAACTTCTGCTTTTTGCATTCCCAATGTTTTTTGAATATCGTCTTGAACTTTGGGCGTAGCTGTTGCAGTTAATGCTATGATGGGTCTTTTGCCAATTTTCTCTGTAATGTTTTGAATATTTCTATATTCTGGACGGAAGTCATGTCCCCATTCAGAGATACAATGCGCTTCATCTATAGCATAAAAAGAAATATCAACCGATTGAAAGAAATTAATATATTCCTCTTTGGTTAATGATTCTGGTGCAACATACAATAACTTAGTGACACCATTTTTTATATCTGTAAGTACTTGGTTTGTTTCTGTTTTGTTAAGAGAGGAGTTTAAAACATGAGCAATTCCTCTTTCCTCTGAAATCCCCCGTATCGCATCTACTTGATTCTTCATTAATGCGATTAAGGGAGAAACTACAATGGCCAAACCATCTGATACAATCGCAGGAAGTTGATAACATAAAGATTTTCCACCGCCTGTTGGCATAAGAACAAATACATCATTTCCGTCTAATAGACTTTTTATAATGGCTTCTTGATCTCCTTTGAACTGATTAAAACCAAAGAGTTGTTTTAAAACTTTGGTTAATTGAATATTATTTTGCGCCATAGCGTAAAATCGATTAAGACTTTTTATTTTTGTTTTATTAAAATTAATTAAATAATTAATACTTACAAAAGAATTATCTGTGGAATTTGATTTAACGGCGTATGCCAAAGACATTATCAATGCTGAAATTGCTGAAATTCATGCTTTAAAAACAAAACTAGGTGCCGCGTATAATTTTGTATTAAAAGAACTTTATGCTTGTACAGGTAAAGTCATAGTGATAGGTGTTGGTAAAAATGCTCCAATAGCACAGAAAATGGTAGCTACCTTAAATTCTACAGGAACCGTTGCACAGTTTTTACATGCTGGTGAAGCGCTGCATGGCGATTTAGGTATCATACAACCAGAGGATATTTGTATCATCATTTCTAAATCTGGGAATACACAGGAAATCAAAGCTGCTTTACCATCCATTAAATTTTTGGGTAAAAAGACGGTAGCTATGACTGGCAATATGAATTCCTATTTGGCATCTCAGGCAGATTATGTGCTAGATACTACGGTGAGTAGAGAAGCTGGGCATAATAATTTAGCACCTACAAGCAGTACCACCGTGCAACTTGTAATGTGTGATGCCATTGCAATGACACTTATGAAGATGAAGAATTTCACGGCAGAAGACTTTGGTAAATATCATCCTGGAGGGTCTTTAGGTAAACAGTTGATGATGCGGGTGGAGGACATACTAGATATCCATCATAAACCGCATGTAGATATTAATTCTAATATCAAAGATGTTATTCATTCTCTCTCTAGTGGTAGATTTGGGATTACGGTGATTATGGAAAACGGTGAGATTGCGGGTGTTGTTACAGATGGGGATTTACGCCGTATGTTAGAAAAATATTCAGATTTAACTGATATTACGGCCAAAGATATTGGTACATTTAGCCCCAAAACAATTTATAAAGATGCGCTAGCCAAAGATGCTTTAAAACAGATGAACGAATATAAGATAGGGCAGTTAATCGTGATTGATAAGAAAAATGATTACGTTGGAATTATTGATTTTCATGGACTCATCAATGAAGGAATTAGTGAAGAATAGAAAGAAAGATATGAGTGAGATGCCATTTTTGGATCACGTAGCAGAATTGCGAAAACATTTAATTCGTGCGATTATAGGTTTAGTCATTGCTATGATTATTGTAGGGGTACTTTGGAGTTATATTATAGATATAATTATGGCACCATTATCCTCTGAATTTATTACTTTTAGAGGTATAAATGCATTAGGAAACGTCATAGGTGTGGGGGATATCTTTCAAGGACCTTTTGACATTCAAAATAAATTAAAGAATCTACAATTTGGTGGCCAATTTTCTTCTATGATTGGAGTATTGCTTGTATCTGGTTTAATTGTGGGATTGCCATACATCGTTTATGAATTTTTTGAATTTCTAAAACCTGGTTTAACCCAAAAAGAGAAGGAATATTCTAATTTTTTGATGTTATCCACAGTTTTATTCTTTCTTCTAGGGGTTACATTTGCTTATTTTTTAGTTCTTCCTTTATCTGTTCATTTTATGTTTTTCTTTCAGCCTTTTGAGGTAGAAAATAACTGGACAATCATGAGTTACGTCAATGTATTTGTGCAGACGACACTAGCCATGGGTGTTGTATTTCTATTGCCCATCGTGGTATTCTTTTTGGCTAAAATTAATTTAGTGACGCCAGCGTTTATGATTACTTACCGCAAACATGCTTTTGTAGTAATATTAACTGTTGCAGCCATAATTACGCCTGCAGATTTATTGAGTATGTTTATTGCATCTGTCCCTTTGTTATTGCTTTATGAGTTTAGTATTCTAATTGTGAAAAGAGTTTATAAGGAAGAAAAAAAAACAGATTTAATTAAACCTCAATAATTTTTCAATACTTACTTTTTTATGGTAAGAATATTGCTTAATATTCATACATAATAAAATTATTTTCATATATTTACAATTAAGATTTTAAAGAATTATATATGAATATATTAGTTTGTATAAGTAGTGTTCCAGATACTACATCCAAAATTAACTTTACCGCGGATGGTAAAGCGTTTGATAAAAACGGAATTCAGTTTGTGATCAATCCTTATGACGAATTTTCTTTGACCAGAGCTATTTGGTTTCAAGAAAAACAAGGAGCTACCGTTACTGTTTTAACAGTGGGTGATGCTTCTGTAGAACCTGTAATGAGAAAGGCTTTGGCCATTGGAGCCAATGATGCTATTCGGGTAGATACTGAGCCGCATGATAGTTATTCTACAGCTAAGGAAATTGCCAAAGTGATAGCTGAGAATCAGTATGACTTAATTCTGATGGGTAGAGAATCTATTGATTATAATGGTAATGCAGTACCTGCAATGCTAGCTGCAGAATTAGGGTGGAGTTTTGTGAATAATTGTATAGGTTTAGAAGTAGAAGAAGATCAAGCAACTGCGGTTTCAGAGATTGATGGTGGTAAAGAAACTGTCAAGTTCAAATTACCAGCCATCATAGCTGGACAAAAAGGAATTGTAGAGGAAAAAGACCTTAAAATCCCTAATATGCGTGGTATTATGCAGGCAAGAAGTAAGCCATTGAATGTAGTGGAAGCATCTGGCGCAGAGGCTCAGGTAAAGGCAGATGAGTTTGAAAAACCAGAACCACGTTCTTCTGTGACTTTAGTAGATAAAGACAATGTGGAGGAATTAGTTCGCCTTTTGCATGAAGAAGCTAAAGTAATATAAACCTAAAAAAAGAGAAAAATGTCAATATTAGTATATACAGAAACCCAGGACGGGAAATTTAAAAAGAATGCATTTGAAGCCGTATCTTATGCTAAAGCTGTAGCGGACAAGACAGGTGATACGGTCACAGCACTTGCAATAGATATAACAGATGCCTCTGAATTGTATCAATATGGTGCGGACAATGTAAAAGTTCTTACAGGAGGTAATGCACATAAATTATCACCAGAGGTGGTAGGGAAATTAATTTCTGATAATGCAGATGGAAATTTTGTAGTATTATCTCATAGTGCAGAAGGGTCTTCTTATGCACCATTCGTTGCTCATAATTTGGGTGCTGCACTTATTACCAACGTTATAGAAGCTCCAGAATCTACAAGCCCATTGAAAGTTAAACGCAAAGCATTCTCTGGAAAAGGTATTATGTTATCAGAAGCAATTCTGGAAAAAACTGTTTTAACAGTGGCCACGAACGCTTATGGAATACATGAAAATGCCGTAGAGGGTTCTACAGAAGAAGTTGCTTTGGAGGTAACGGAAGGCAAAGTAAATGTAGAAAGTGTAGAAACGAATTCTGGTTCAATAGATTTAAAAGAAGCCGCTATCGTTGTATCTGGTGGACGTGGCTTGAAGGGACCAGAAAACTGGGGTATGATAGAAGCGTTAGCAGAAGCAATAGGTGGTGCCACCGCAGCTTCTAAGCCAGTATCTGATATGGGGTGGAGACCACATAGCGAACACGTGGGGCAAACAGGTAAAGCGATTGCACCCAATTTATATATTGCTATTGGTATTTCTGGTGCCATTCAACACTTGGCTGGTGTTAATGCATCTAAAAATATTGTGGTAATTAATAATGATGCAGAAGCACCATTCTTTGGTGCTGCTGATTATGGTATTGTAGGTGATGCTTTTGAGGTTGTACCTAAATTAACGGAAGCCATCAAGAAATTTAAATCATAAATTCTAAATTAGGTTTTATCTTTAACACTCTGATTGATTCATTTCAATCGGAGTTTTTTTATCATAAATCTTTCTAATATTTAAATGTATTCTTTATTATTGATTCAAAATTGCTAAATTTACTTTCTATGGATTTTATTAAATTAAATATAAAAGGTATTTCCTATAGTCAGACACAAGTAGGGGCATACGCTCTAATATTAGAAGAGGAATTTGGGCAGAGAAAACTTCCTATTATTATTGGTAATTTTGAGGCTCAAGCCATTGCCATTGCTTTGGAGAAAGACCTTTTACCTCCAAGGCCTTTGACACATGATTTGTTTGTGAACTTCGCAAAGGCTTTCCAAATAGAAATGAAGTCTGTCAATATATACAAATTAGAGGAAGGAATTTTTTACTCTAATATTATATGCGAAAATACAGATGGTGAAATCAAGGAAATAGATTCTAGAACCTCTGATGCAATAGCTTTAGCTGTTAGATTTAATGTGCCCATCTATGTGTTGAAAGAAGTCATGGATAGGGCAGGAATTCAATTAGAGATGATTTCTGAGGATGATGCTGATGTGAATGAAGCGATTAAGGAAATTGAAAAGGAATTGAATGAAGATATAGCCAAAGAAGATGATTATAGTGAGTTAAGTATAAATGAACTAGAAGATATGATGGGAGAAGCTGCTAAGAATGAAGACTATGAAACTGCTGCCAAGTTGCGAGATGAATTAGATAAAAGAAAAGAAAATGAGTAAAATTTTATTCTGTTTAATCTTATGCCTTCTAACGGCTGGGCTCCATGCCCAATCTAATTTAGAACAAACAGCGTCCATAGGTATATCCTTAGAAGGTGTATTAAGAGGTGCTTTAGGTCTGGTAGTCTTATTAGGGATAGCAGTTCTATTCAGTAATAATAGAAAAAGAATTAACTGGAGAACGGTTGGTTTTGGTTTATTATTTCAACTTGTATTAGGGATTGGAATTTTAAAAGGAGATGATATTGGTTTTAACGCAGGAGGATATAGATTTGATTTGGGGTTTATAGGTGGTTTCTTTGATCAGGTAGGTGGTATATTTATAAACTTACTTGGCTATACGCAGGCCGGTAGTGAATTTCTTTTAGGTGGATTAATGAATGTAGATTCTTATGGATTTATATTTGCTTTTCAAGTCTTGCCTGTGATATTATTCTTTTCTGCCTTAACTTCTGTATTGTTCTATTTAGGAATCATCCAAGTGGTTGTTAAATTTTTTGCTTATTTTATGAGCAAATTGCTGGGAATATCTGGACCAGAAAGTTTATCTGTCGCTGGGAATGTTTTCCTTGGACAAACAGAATCACCTTTGATGATTAAAGCCTATCTAGCCCGTATGACAGATTCTGAAATGCTTTTGGTGATGATTGGAGGTATGGCCACTGTTGCTGGTGGGGTATTAGGTGCTTATATCCAATTTCTAGGAGGCACAGATCCTGTAGCTCAACAAGAATTTGCCAGACACTTATTAGCCGCATCTGTTATGGCAGCCCCAGGAGCCATTTTGGTTTCTAAAATTTTGTATCCGCAACAGGAAAAACCAATAGAAGACTTTAGTGTAAAGATGGAAAATGTAGGAAGCAACTTTTTAGATGCTCTATCTAATGGTACGACAGAAGGGCTTAAATTAGCAGTAAATGTCGCGGCTATGTTGCTCGTGTTCATCGCATTTATAGCGATGACCAATGGAATTATGGATTGGATTGGTGATGTTACTGGATTAAATGAAATGATTGCTGCAAATACCAATTACACCGCACTTTCTCTTGAATTTGTGCTAGGTTATATATTTGCGCCACTTATGTGGTTAATAGGAGTTCCATCTAATGATATTAGTTTAATGGGGCAATTATTGGGCGTTAAGTTGGTGGCTAGTGAGTTTATAGCTTACATTCAATTGGCAGAATTAAAGGATGTAACTTCACCCATGCATTTACAGAATTTTAAATCTGTTATTATGGCTACCTATATGCTCTGTGGTTTTGCTAATTTTGCTTCTATAGGGATTCAAATTGGTGGAATCGGTGCATTGGCACCAAGCAAAAAGAAATTATTATCTGAACTTGGAATGAAGGCATTAATAGGAGGGATGTTAGCCTCCTTGTTGTCTGCTACCATAGCAGGAATATTATTAGGATAAAGTAAATAGAAAAATGGAAAATAATCAAATTAGTAATTATGAGGTCCCTCCGCAGAATTTCATGACATTGTCTATCATCGCTACCATTTTAGGCTGTTGTACCTGCTCACTCTATGGGATCAGTTTTATACTTGGTATCGTAGGAATTTATTTTGCTTCTCAAGTCAATACTAGATTTTATTCTGGAGATATAGACGGTGCAGAGAAAAATGCGAATTATGCTAAAATCTTCTCTTTAGTTTCTATTGGAATCGTGGTCTTATCTCTATCCTACGCAGCGTATGTGTATTTAAAACACCCGGAAATCTATATAGAACAGAGAGAAATGATAGAGGAAATGATGAAACAATATGGCATAGAAACAGAATAATTGCTAAGAAGTCTAACACAAATTATCATAAGAAGTTTAATAGTCGTAGGTGGAATTTTTCTGCTTGGGGCTGTTTTTCTTTATTACTATATTTTTGATCCTTCCGTAGAGAATTCATTTTTCCCAGCCTGTACTTTTAAGGAGTCCACAGGTTTGGATTGTGTAGGCTGTGGAAATCAGAGAGCAGTACATGCTTTATTTCATGGGAATATTCTAGAAGCCATTGATTATAATGCTTTTTTTGTATTCTTTTTACCCTTTTTAATCTTTTACATCATCTTTGCTTTAAGACAATTTATTTTTGGTTTACCAGCACCGAATGTTTGGATTTATAAAAGTAAATTTGGAATCTTATTAATTATAATAATTGTTATTTTCCTTGTTCTAAGGAATTTACCTTTTGAACCTTTTATCTGGTTAAATTCTTCTTATTAAAGTTATCTCTAGCATATTTAATTCTATATTTTTTCACTAAAATTGCATTATGAATGATTTAAAGCAGTTATCTGTACATCTGGTTGGAAACAAGAACCGGCATGAACACTTGAGTAAATCTAAACTTCCTATAGATTTAGATGAACCTACCACAGATGTATTAAACTTATTTTTTGAAAATTCATTTAAAACAGATGAATACTTCAAGTTTTTTCATCAGGTAGATTTAGCGATGAATGAGGTTTATAATTACGTGAAAAAAATATTTGATAATCCCACAGATTTTCATGAACAATCCATCAACCTTGCACAATATTTATTTGAGGTTTCCGTGCATCCCAAAATTAAGGCAGGAGAATTCTATGTGGCCTATTTTGAAAATTGTAATTATAAAGGTGAAACGGTGGATGCGATTGGTTTGTTTAAAACAGAGAATAAGGATATCTTTTTAAATGTTAAAAATGATGATCATTTCTTTGATATAATTACGGAGAAAGGCGTCAATATTAATAAATTAGATAAGAGTTGTATTATCTATAATACGCAAGAAGATGAGGGTTATATTACCATTGTCAAGGATAAGACCAATGATATAGGCGCTCAATATTGGTTTGATGATTTTCTACATGTAAAGCAATATGAGGATGCTTATTTCTATACAGAAAAGACCATGTCTGTGTTTAAAAATTATATAGATGAACGTTTTCCAGAAGAATTTGAAACCAGCAAAATAGACCAAGCCGATTACCTGAACCGTACCATGGAATATTTTAAAAATGCAGAGGAATTTAAATCAGATGAGTTTGAAAATCAAGTTTTACAACAATCAGATGTGATAGAAAGTTTTCAAAATTTTAAATCTGATTTAGAATATGAGGATAATCAAATGCTACAGGATAATTTCTCCATTGCAGAAAAAGCAGTTAAAAAACAGAATAGCGTTTATAAAAGCATTATTAAATTAGATAAAAATTTCCATATTTATGTTCATGGGGATAGAAGCAAAATAGAAAGGGGAGAGGATAGTGTAGGTAAATATTACAAGATTTATTTTGAAGAAGAAAATTAAAAGTAAAAGCCCCTCGCAAAAGGGGCTTTTAAATTGAATTGACTTTAATATAGTTTATAACTTTGCAGTAAGTCAATTATATGGATTACATCCAATAGTTTCCACTGTCATGCGGGGTGTCTACTTGTGTTTGCCAGTCATTTTCTGCCTCTTCTACTGTGATATTAAATTCATTGGCCATATCCTCAAAGAATTGATCCATATCTTCATACGGTCTTTCCGTATATACCCTAACAGGAATTCTTAAATTCAAATCTTGGGTTGCAAAAAAGGCGCGATTAGGATCGTTAAACGGATACGGATTTCCATTCTCATCAAATTTGTCCCCATTGATGATATGCACAAGGACTACGTTTAAATCAAATTGGGTATACGCCTCATTTACGCTGAAATATCCTTTGAATCCCAGCGGATCATTTTCTCTGAGCACAGAACCATTTTCTCCTAACGGTTCATCTACAGGATCTGTGTCTCTATAGGTATAATCTAGAATATTATCTGCATTCGTAAAAGGATTCTGTGTATCCAATTCCATTGCTTCTTTGGTTATAAAGAAGTGTTGGTGAATTGGGGCATTAATTTCGTTGGCAAATTGCTGATTCATTAATTGCCCTTCATTATCATAATACTTAATTTCTAGTGCATAATATTCGCCTTTAATAAACCTAATCGGTGTATCTGGTTTAATTAGATTACCACTTGCATCATATTGGAAACTAATTTCTTGACTAGCTTTGTAATATTGAACGTCCTCATTCATAGGACTTCCATGGAATTTAGATCCATGCAGATGCCCTGTGTGGAATGTGAAAGTCACTTTGGTCCAGTCTTCATGGTTTTTATCCTTTGGTTCTTCTACTGGTGGCGCTGGCATATCATCATCTCCACTGCTACAGGATATGAAACCCAGCATTATTGCTGCCATCAAGGTCATCAATAGTGTTCTTAAAAAATTGTTCTCTCTCATCATTATAAAATTTTATTAATTGATTATTTAATTTTACATCCAGAAATTTCCATCCTCAAAAGGCGTATCCCACTGCAAGTTTATGTCATCTTCTGCTTCTTCTACGTTGATGTTAAATTCATTAGCCAGGTCATTGACTAACATATCATAATCCTGCGTACTCGTATACACTCTAACTGGAATATTTACGTCTAAAATTTTCGAGTTCAAAAAGGTTGGATCAGGTTGATTAAACGCATAAGCAGAACCATCTGTTTTATATTTATCAGAATCTTCTAAATGAACTAATATTACATTTAAATCAAATTTGGTATAAATTTCATTTACAAAGAAATATCCTTTAAACCCAAGTGGATCATTATCGCGTAATACGACATCATGATTTTCATCTTTAATGTTTATATCTATAGGATCAGTATCTCTGTAGGTGTAACCCAAAATATTATCTGCATTTTCAAACGGATTATCAGAATCAATATGGGTAGCATTCTTTGTCAAAAAGAAATGTTGGTAATGTGGTGAATTTTCTGGTGCTGCATATTCTGTGTTTAATAATTTCCCTTCACTGTCATAATAATCTATTTCTAATGCGAAATTTTGGTTTTTTAGGAATCTTATAGGGGTATCTGAATAGGTTAAATCTCCATTCTCATCAACTTCTATGGTATATTCCTGTAATGATTTATAATATTGTACTTCTTCATTTACTGGGTTTCCGTGGAATGAAGTACCATGTAGATGACCTACATGAAAAGTGAAAGTCACTTTAGACCAATCATAGCTTAGCTCTGGTTCAGTTTCGGCTTCTGGATCTTTTGGGGCTGGGATGGGCAAATCATCATCACTAGTACAAGATGCTAACCCAGTCATTATCAGGGCAAAAACTGCGAAAATTGCTGTTCTAAATAAATTCTCTGTTTTCATAAAAAATAATTAATGATTTATATGTTTTTTAAAATTGAAATTGAATGTTCATATATATACTACGACCCCTATCATGAACAAAATAGCGGTGTAGATTTAAATAGTCTTTGTATAAGGTGTTGAAAAAATTATCTACTCCTAGGCTGAACTGCAAATTTTTAGCGTCTGCTATGGGGTATTTGGTAGACCATGCTAGATTAAATAAATGGTATGCCTCTGGTATTTGGGTAGACAATTCATAAGCTGGATTATAATTTTGTTTTTGTGCAATCCAGTCATGTCCTATTTGCATCTCATTAGATTTAAAAATTAAATAAGATGGTAGATTGATTTGAAGATGATTATGTATACGCAATGGAGAAATATTAGGCAAAGGGTTTTCTGAGTTAATTTCTTTGCCTTTAATCCAAGATAATTTATTTGTGAGTTCTAGGTTGTCTAAAATTTGAGTAAGATGGATGATATCAAAACCATAAATTAAAGCATCTTGTTGCTTAAATTGAAAAATTGCTGCAGGACCAGAAAACAATTGTTTAAAGATGTGGGTGGGTACAGCATAAATATAGTTTTCTAATAAATTTATAAACCCTTGTATCTCTAATCTAGACTTTCCAGTTTGAAATTGAATACTATTCATCCATTTCCATCCTTTTTCTGCTTTTAAATTTGAATTTCCTACGAAATATATGGGGATACCATGCTGCTTGCCATTGGCATATAATTCATAAGCCTCTGGGACTCGCCAGCCATAACTTAGAGAAGAATTCACTTGCCAATGTTTCTTAGCATAATCTGTCGCTAACTGTGCAGAAAAAGCAGAGAATTCTTTGTTTTCCCCATATTCTTGGCCTAAAAAGTTATATCCTCTGGCATTAAATTTAGCCCAATCATACCTTATACCCGCATTCCATGTCCAATCGTTTGATTGATAGGTATGTTGGGTATATATTGATTTTTCTTTAAAAATATAATTCGGTAATACAGGGGTGACACCAGTCCCTGGCTGATTGTAATGTTCTTTATCTCTAATTTGTAAACCTATTATAGATTGTATTCTATAGGTTTGATAGCCAATTTCTGCATTGTAATGTTCTGATTCTAAATGCATGTCCTGTACTGGGATGGTATGGTTACCACTTCTGCGTACATCAAATTCTTGTTTGTGATTTTTTTGGTAACTGTATTGTCCATTCACATACCAGTTGGGAGAAAACTTCCAACGGGTAGAAACGTTCATAATTTGATGTCTACTCTGTTGATGGGGCGGTCTAACTTTAAAAGAATAAGGTATGATATTCAAGGGTCTACCTAATTCAATCCTTTCTTTAAACTCCTCTATGTTTCCTGTGAGAGCTCCAAAATAATTCCCCTGTTTTGCGCTATAATCAGAATAGAAAGTACGAATAGCTAAATTCTTATATTTATATTCTAATTCCCCTCTATAGCTTTCTAATCGGGTACCAGAATTTCCTATATTATATGCTGCGGTCTTGTAATCTCCATGCTGTGTATTGTTCGCACTCAATCTCCAGCGTAATCCTTTGAGTAAATTAGACTGTTGTTGGACTTTCAACCTGCCACCCCAGCCACCAGTATTCCCATCATAATGAATGGTAGCGGCACCATTGATGATAGAATCACTTGGGATTTTACCCGCATTAATTTGAATAACACCGCCCAATGCATTGCTACCATATGTAACAGTTTCTGCACCTCGCAAGACGCTTAAATCATTTGCTAAATCGGGGTCAATTTCTGGAGAATGTGCATCTGCCCAATCTTGGTTTTCTAATTTTACTCCGTACACCATATAGACTAATCTGCTACTAGAGAGTCCATCTATAATTGGCTTAGAGATATTGCTACCAGATTTTCTGACTTGCACGCCAGAAAGAGACTCCAGTTGGTGAGCCAAATCCTTGCCTGTGTTTACTTGTTGCGTTAAAGCATCAATTTCTTCTGCTTTATAAATTGATTTTTCTGGATTAATTGCTTTAACTTTAATCTTACTCAATTGAATTATAGTGCTATCTTCTTGCCCTTGTAGCATGCCAAAAACACCTACAAACAACAATACAAGCATGCTTCTAAAATGCATTACTTTTAAATTTTAATGAATACAATAGATAATAGAGGAGAAGTGACCTAGATGACCAAATACCTAAGAATAGATATTTAAGCATAACTTTATTTTTCTTAATAGATTATTCAATCATTATACAGGTTATTCAAAATCTACTTGAATCAAAAGTAGTTTGTACTATAATCAATATAAAGTTTGCTATAATCTTAAATCATCCCAATATTTGGAAAAAAAGTTATGAATTAGGTTTCATGATAAACCCTATCAACTTTTATTCAAAAAGAAAAATAATCACTTCCGTTGGCTGTGGAATTATGCCATGAATGGAGGTGGGCGAGAGGTGAATAAGTGCGTATAACTGCTGCTATACTGTTTTACTCGTAAAAAAATAGGCTGGTTAATGGCTAATTCTATTTTTTGCTTAATTTCAAACTGTAGTTTGCCTGTAGTGATCTGCGGCATAAAGTTCAAAAAGTGACCATCACACACATCATGTAAATTCTGATTACTGATATGAGAACAAAAAGAATGACAATCTGAATGGTCATCATCCAAACTTAAATTATTTTCTATATGATGATGATGTGTAAAATGATTAATAGTCGCAGCCAATTCCGCCACATTAATCATGATGATCAACATAGCTAGTAGTGTAGAAATAATATTTCTTGTGACTTGACTCAAAAATATAGAATTTATGCAAATGTAATTTTAAATTTCAAATATCAATGAATAATATTTGAATTTAAAATACAAAAAATAACCAACGCATATAAAATGTTGCGTTGGCTAATATAAACTAAATGGGCGGTTTAAAGATTTTACTTTTCAGTAATTCTAATATCCACACGTCTATTTTGTGCTTTACATAACTGCGTGTCATTCTCTGGACATACAGGATGTTCTGATCCATAACCTTCTGCTTCTAAACGATCAGCAGAAATCCCATCATTAATTATATTATTCATTACTGTTTTGGCTCTACCTTCTGATAAAGGTTGATTAATTTCTTGGCTCCCAGTATTGTCTGTGTATCCTCCAAATTTCACATGCGCATCTGGGAATGCATTTAGAATGTTTACAATATTATCTATCTGGGTAATAGAATTCGCGGTGAGACCATCACTTCCAGTTTCAAAATAAACTCTATCCAGCGTTATCCAACCCTGTGTTTTATCTTCTTGATTCACTTCATATCCTGCATCAGCCAGCATATTGTATAATTTATTTTCTGTTGAATTCATTCCAACTTCTAATGTTTTACCATCTGGAAGCGTAATGGTAGTTAAGTCTCCAACACTATAAATAAAGTTTCCGTGCTCATCTAGCTGTGTGTTTTCTGAGGAAACTGTTTCATCTGTTTCTGTACTAGGCGCGTGTGGAGTAACCTCTGTATGGTTATCATCTGTTTCTGGTAAAACACCTTTGTTACCATTTTGATCAAACTTACAGCTAACTAAAGCTATCAGGGACAATGCAAATAATATCTTTTTCATAGTTCTTATTTTTCACGAATTTAAGGAATGTTAAAAAGATGTAAAAATCATTTGAGAAGTTTATTTTTTAAAAATTCATTCATTTGACGGATTGCGATGGCTCTATGGGATATTTTATTCTTTAGATCTCCACTAATTTTTGCAAAACTTTGATCATATCCAAGAGGTTTAAAAATGGGGTCATAGCCAAAGCCATTTTCTCCCTCTATATCATATAAAATTTCCCCATGAATTTTTCCTTCAAAAAAATGTTTTTCTCCTTCTTCTAAAATCAAACAAATTATACAGATAAAATAAGCTCTTCTATCTTCTGTATTATTTAATTTAGAAAGCACTTTTTGAATATTATCTGCTGAATCTCCTGTTCCTGCATATCTGGCAGAATAAATGCCTGGTTCTCCACCAAGGCTAGGGATTACCAATCCAGAATCGTCTGCAAAAAGTGATTTATTTACAGTTTTAAATATGGTATTTGCCTTAATTTCTGCATTTTCATGAAATGTATTTCCTGTTTCTTCAATATCTTCATTATATTGAATATCAGAGAGAGATAATAGATTGAAATCTGGTAGCATTTTGTTTACTTCTATAACTTTATGCACATTGTACGTAGCAAAGATTAAATTGTTTTTCATTTTAATATTTAAAAAGTTCAGCCCAATAGACAAGGATTTATTATATTTGATTGCAAAATTAAAAGAATATAATAAATATGTATACACCTAACGAATCTCAAAAAATTATTGTTGATGCAGTAAAGACATTTTCAGAGCAACACATTCGCCCCAATATCATGGAATGGGATGAGGCTCAACACTTCCCAGTAGAATTATTTCATCAATTGGGAGAAATGGGACTTATGGGTGTTTTAGTGCCAGAAGAATATGGTGGTGCAGGGCTTAATTATTTTGATTATGTTAGAATTATAGATGAAATTTCACAAGTGGATCCTTCCATTGGTCTTTCCGTTGCGGCGCATAACTCTCTTTGCACCAATCATATATTAATGTTTGCCAACGAAGAGCAGAAGAAAAGGTGGATTCCAGATTTGGCTTCTGGTAAAGTAATAGGTGCGTGGGGGCTCACAGAACATAATACAGGTAGTGATGCTGGAGGTATGAATACAACAGCGGTAAAAGATGGAGAAGATTGGGTGATTAATGGAGCCAAAAATTTTATCACACATGCTATATCTGGTGATACAGCTGTGGTCATGACTAGAACAGGAGAAAAAGGTACAAGAAATAATGCTACGGCATTTGTGCTAGAAAAAGGAATGGAAGGTTTTACCTCTGGAAGAAAAGAGAATAAACTAGGTATGCGTGCTTCTGAAACAGCAGAGTTAATTTTTGATAATGTTCGTGTACCAGATAGTCATAGATTGGGAGAAGTAGGAGAAGGTTTCAAACAAGCGTTAACCGTTTTAGATGGAGGTAGAATCTCCATTGCGGCATTATCTCTAGGCATTGCAAAAGGAGCTTATAATGCAGCGAAGAAATATGCCAAAGAAAGAGTTCAATTTAATCAACCGATTGCGAATTTCCAAGCAATTAATTTCAAATTAGCAGACATGGCCACCAAGATTCATGCTTCTGAATTGATGATTCTTAGAGCGTGTGAATTAAAAGAGAATAAAGAAAAAATGACTACAGAAGGAGCCATGGCCAAAATGTATGCTTCTGAGGCTTGTGTGGAAATCGCAACAGATGCGGTGCAAATTTTTGGTGGATACGGGTATACTAAAGATTTCCCTGCAGAGAAGTATTATCGCGACTCAAAACTTTGTACGATTGGAGAAGGAACTACAGAAATTCAAAAATTAGTAATCGCTAGAAATATTTTAAAAGACTAAAAGTTTTTTAAGTCTAAGATATTATACGACAGGTAAAGCCGATTCAAAATACCGTTTTTGTCATCCTGAATCAATTCAGGGTCTCATAATAAACTGGTTAATAAATGATTAAGATTCTGAATCAAGTTCAGAATAACTAGTTTTTTAAGGTTTTGAGACGGCTACCTTTTTATTCATAAACTTTGTTTTACTTAAAAGAAAGTCTCATTTTCACTTTCTCTTTGCTCTATTTGAGACACAATATCAAATTCTTCTGATTGCTCAATAGCATCCATGATTTTCTTGAGTAAATCACCTTTATTTTCATTTTCATAATCAATCTCTAGTGGAGCTTTAAATTTCATAGATTGTTCTACACCCGTTTTTTTGACGATAAGCCCTTTTTTATCAAAAGATCTTCTAAAACCATCTATCACAACAGGGACTACAATGGGTTTTTCTTCTAAAATGATATGCGCAGTACCTCTTCTTCCTGGGGCAAATGCTTTGGTGGTACCTTGTGGGAAAGTGATTACCCAACCCACATCAAGTGCTTTTTTGATATTATTAACCTCTTTTAAATCTACTCTTCTATTGACTTTTTTACCGTTGGCTCTCCATGTTCTTTTCACGGTAATAGCCCCCGTATAAGCAAACATTTTGGCCAAAAATCCCTTATTCATAGTCTCCTCGGCCGCCACGTAATACATGTCTACTTTTGGATTCAATAGATAAATTGGGTTGTTTATATGATCTTCAAAACCATTATTAACGCTGCAAATCACATGATACATGGCAAAAACGTCAGCAAAATATGTTTGATGATTTGATACAAATAGAACATTGGTGTCTGGAAGATCTTTAATATATTCAGTTCCAGAGATGTTAAGTTTATTAAATCCATTATACCTTCTGTATGATACAATACCGAATATGAAAATAAATATACGTTTTATGAAGTACCAATGTCCAAAGGCATCAAAAAAAATTGATTTAATCTTAGTCAAATTTTGAGTTTTATATGTTTACAAATTTAATGATTTTTTAATGAAAACATAATATTCACTTAACATCATAGCAGATGCTCCCCAAATTTTGAGACCATTGGATAATAAATAGGCAGGAACATTTTTAATTTCTCCAGCCTTATCAATTTCCATCGAAACAACTTTAGCGTCCAGAATAAAATCAGCCAAATTAACATGGAATATATCCTGAACTTCCTGATCGCAGGGAATAAAGTTTGGTTCCTTATCTGTGATTCCCACAAATGGATGTACTATGAAATTACTAGGGGGTATGTATAATTCTGTTAATTGTCCTAAAACTTCTATTTCATCTGGGTTAGCATTTACCTCTTCTCTGCTTTCCCTTAACGCTGTAGTGGCTAGATCGATATCTTCTTCTTCTACTTTGCCGCCAGGAAACCCAATTTGATTGGAATGTACACCCTTATACGTATTTCTTAAAATCACGGGGAAATACCATTCTCCTTTATATGGATATAATAATATTAAAATGGCCGCAACTCTGGGTTCTTTGATATTATTTAATTGATTTTCTCTTATAAGTTTTGCTCTATAGGGTGGGGCAAGTTCTAGTTGTGCCTGTACGCCAGGGAGTGAATTAAAATTAAAAGCGTTTTTTAAATCTGTATAGTTTAAATTATTTATATCTGATTTTGTCATCCTATTTTCATAATTAATTGTTTAAATTTACGAAATGATTTGATTCCAAATTAAATTTCTATTATTAAATATTCATTCACAATTAATTATAGTTTTAAATCAATTTTATTTTGAAAATTTATATCAATTTAAATAGTTGCTATTTAAATTATTGTAAATTTGAAATTTTATCATGAAATCCTCTATCTATTACAAGATTTGCTTTGCGTTTATATCTGCTATTATAGTTTATGGATTCTCTCTTACTAATTTTACGTTAATGGTAGATAGTGAATCTCCCATAGTACCCACATTCTCTTTGGAACATGGGAGGTGGGGAACTAACTTCATTCGTTATCACTTGTTTGGAGGACATTTACCCTATTTCACGCAACTATTAGGTATATTCTTTTTAGGCATAAGTGCTGTTTTGATGACAGAGATATTCAAATTTAAAAATTTAGCACCCTATGCTTTTATTTTGCTATTTGTCAGTTTTCCGCAGCATGCTTATCAATTGGCTTTTACCATGCAGGCAGATGCTATAGGAATTGGTTATTTTACCGGATCGTTAGCAGTTTATTTATGGTTTATCAAATTATCTCATCTTCAAAAGAAAGAATTTTTTACAATTAAGAGTATTGCTTATTTATTCTGTGTGATTCTATTATTGACTTGTACTATAGGAACTTATCAGGGGTTAATATTTGTTCCGATTGTTTTATTTGCTGCAAAATTTTTTCAGTTATTATTTAATAATCTAGATATAAAGAAGGAAATTAGAAATGCTATTCTCTTTGTTGGATCAATGTTTTCAGCTGCAATTTTATATCTATTATCTATAAAGATGTTTTTCTCTGATAAGCAAGGGTCATACTTATCCAGTTATGCGGAAGGTGAAAATGAAAATCCATATTTGAGATTTTTAGAAATTTGGGAAGATAATTTATTAGGATTATTCTATTACGGAGAACAGTTTTTTATTCTTACTAGTATCTGCGGGCTTCTAACATTAGGCTATTTATTTTATAAGAGAAAGTATTTTATATTAAAAATTCTAGTGCTTATATTTTTGTTTTTAGCACCATTTATCGTTTCATTTTTTATACCTGGAACCTACCATCCTCCAAGAATATATATTGGATCTACTATTTTATTTGCATTTATGATCGTATTTATTATCAATAAAATATTCAATCAAAGGATATTAATGATTTTAAGTGTTATCGTTTTTCTGGGTAATACTTTCATGGTGACGAATTTATTTAACTCCGCTCACCAAATATATCAGTTTGACTTAGAGATGGCCAAAAATATTGATAAAGAGATAAAATCAAAATTAGGAGGTGATACACCAGAACGTACTTATTTATATTTTCATGGTTCTCCACCTATATCTAATTATCAAGATATGACTTTACCAGATTCAGAGGTTTTTGCTTCTGGGATATTTCGCTGGGACAATGGTAGTAATCAGAGAATGTTAAATTTCTTCAATTATCATCATTTAGGTAATTATAATGTTATTGATAAGGAAGAAATCTATGATCAGATAAAGGATTCGATTCCAAGGATGCCTAAATGGCCTAATGAAGGTTCTATCTGGAAAAAAGATAATATCGTAGTGGTTAAATTTAGTCAAACAGCAGGTGCACCTTTAAATTTCCAAGATTCAGAGGAATTAAATTCTACTCGCATTAATAAGATAGAAAAATTACCAGAAATTAATGAGAACATAGTGGGTAATTTTGATGAAATTAAGGACGATCCAGAATCTTTATATATAGTAGGCTGGGCTGCCTTGAAGGGATTAGACTCAGGAAATGTTATGATTGAATTAGTAGCAGATAATCAGACAGATATTTACGTAATATCTTCTGCCTCATATCCTAGACAAGATATTTCTAACTGGTTAGCAGATGGTCATAATTATGATTCATCTGGCATCATCATAGAATTCGAAAAGAAATACTTAAAAAAAGGTAATTATAGTTTAGGACTTTTAGTTACAGATTTAAATAATCAGAAAACACACTATAAACCCTTTAATCAAATGATGGAAGTAAATTAAATCTTATGCAGAAACCTATTATTGGCATTATTCTGCCCTGTTATAATGAAGAAGAAGTTTTAGATTTCACAATATCTAAATTAAATGAAGTTCTAAATAAACTGAAATCTAATAAAACTATTTCTATAAATAGTTTTATTGCATTAGTAGATGATGGTAGCAAGGATAAAACTTGGTCTTTAATTAAGTCATACGCAAATGATCTTACTACTATTAAAGGTTTGAAATTAAGTAAAAATGTAGGACATCAAAATGCGTTATTAGCAGGCTTATTGAATTTTAATAATGATGCAGATGCACTTATTTCTATAGATGCTGATTTACAAGATGATATTTCCATCATTCCAGAAATGATTAATGAATTTGTGCAAAGAGATATTCAAGTAGTTTATGCTGTAAGGAGTAAGAGAGATACAGATAGTCTGTTTAAGAAATATTCTGCTTTATTCTTTTATAAATTAATGCATTGGATGAAAGTGAATATAGTTTATAATCATGCTGATTATAGGCTTTGTAGTAATAAAATTATTGAAGCGCTCTCTCAATACAATGAGGTAAATTTATTTCTAAGAGGTATCATCCCTACGATTGGATTCTCTAGTAGTATTGTTTATTATGAAAGGAAAAGCAGGGTGGCAGGTGTTTCTAAATATCCTCTTGGGAAAATGCTTTCTTTTGCCTTAAATGGAATCACCTCTTTTAGTAATTATCCTTTAAAACTAGTTACATTAATTAGTTTTATTGTTTTATCTCTATGTATTTTAGCGACACTGTATGCCATAGGGTCATTCTTTTTAACTAGTATTGTGCCGGGATGGTTATCTACTGTATTGCCACTTTATTTTTTAGGTGGCGTTCAATTATTTTGTTTAGGAATTATGGGGGAATACATAGCAAAGATTTATTCCGAAGTTAAAAGTAGACCAAAATATTTCATAGAAAACAGAATTGATTAATATAAATTTAACCAGTAAAACACTAAAATTTATTTCATAACAAAAAAAGCCAGACATATCTGCCTGGCTTTATACATATTATAACTGATGTAATTTATTCTCTTCTTGCTTTAGAACGGCTAATCTTAACCTTTTGGTCGGCTAATTTAACAGCATTCAAAGCATTGACCACTTTTCCTTGCGTAGAAATTTCTGTTAGGTCTGGATTAACATTACCAGATTCTATTAATAATTCTCTAAGCTCTGGAGCAGATAGCGTAGGATAATAACTCCAAACCATGGCAGCAACACCAGCTACTACAGGTGCAGCCATACTGGTTCCTTGTAAATATCTATATTTATTTTCTGGAACCGTAGAATAAATCTCTAAACCAGGAGCAAAGATATCTACTCCTTTTTTACCAAAGTTAGAAAAACTTGCTTTGATTTTATCATTATATCTAGTACTTGCCCCAACAGTTAACCAAGTATCAGAGATATCTTGTCCATCTTCATTAAAATTCGTAGGATAATTAGATTCTGTATCAATATCCTTGTTATCGTTACCTGCAGCATGTACCATCAACACACCCTTCTCTGTAGCATATCTAATCGCATCCCATACCAATTCCTTATCTGGAGAATACGCTTTACCAAAACTCATATTTAGAACTTTTGCTCCATTATCTACAGCATACCTAATAGCATTTGCTACATCCTTGTCACGCTCATCTCCATTAGGGACAGTACGAACACTCATAATCTCCACGTGGCGAGCCACACCGTCCATACCTAATTCATTAGAATATTTGGCGCCAATAATACCAGCAACATGCGTTCCATGCAGTGAATCGGGTCCATCTACATCATTATTTCCATAATATTTCTCTGTTTTATCATCATAATTATCACCCACAATTGGTCTTGGGTCAAAATTAACATCGTAGTTTTTCTGTCTTTGTAAATAGTAATTTCTTTGAGGATCGTTTTCTATTTCAGTTTTAATTTCAGCAATTAATTCCGCTGGTGTGTTTCCAAATAATCCATCTGCTTTTTCTGTATTCACGGCATTCAAGAAATTTTCTTTCAAAGCACCAGCTTGATTATTTTCTGGTTCAAAAGCTCTTAAATTTTCTACAGAAATCACTTTATCCATACCATAGGAATTACCAAAAGAATTCATGGCGTCTAGCATTCCTTCTATTTGAGCATCAATCTGTGCAAGTGTCATGTTGGTTTTGGCCAATTCTTCTTCCACCTGAATTTTCATCTTTTTGTATTCCTCGTACTTCTCTGGATATTTCTCCTTGTTATTTTGATTTGTAAATTCATCTGGTGTCTCAAATAAATCCATTCCTTCTTTTACAAGACGAGTGATTTCCAAAGTATCCTCGTCCACATTACCATCTGGCCCTCCAATGAAGTTCCAACCATGAATATCATCTACATACCCATTATTATCATCGTCTATGCCATTATTAGGGATTTCATTGATGTTAGTCCAGAGAACTTCTTTTAAATCTTCATGCTCAATATCCACGCCGCTATCTATTACTGCAACAATGATTGGGCTAGGTTTTAAATTTTTGCTTTCTACGAATTTGTAAGCAGCATCCGTAGAAACGCCATAAATGGAATCGCTTTCAAAATCTGCATGGAACCAATTTCTCTTGGCCAACTCCTCTGCAGAAATTTCTGTCACGGGAGTCTCTTGCGCATGGGAAATTAACATTCCTCCAAATACCACTAAGGGCAATAAAATCTTTTTCATTCTTTTAATTTTTTTAAATAAATAACGGACTCTGGTCCTAAGTTACATAATAAGTCTATAAAACTTAAATCGGGTTCAAAACTTAATTTTTCTTCAAATACTTGAGGATAACTTGGAATTATAACTGGCTCTTCTCTAGCCAAATACTTTTCTCTGAAATCATTATCCACTAAGTGATCTCCTGCTTGGTAATATTGATTTGTTTTCTTAATATCAGAGTCAAATTGTAGTAATTTCAAAAGTCGTTCCAATATATAATAATTCAAATCAAAAAGATAGGTGAAATCAGCATGTAAAACATCCTCAAAGAAATGCTCATAATATTCAAAGTAAGGCGACCTGCGGTAGGCAGCTTCTAGGGATTTAAAATGTTCTTTTCTCCAATGCTCTGCATAGGCGATTTTAATATCCTTGATGCGTCTGCTTTTGTTGTTTTTTTGTGTTGGAACACTCAGCATTTGTCTACCATTAGGACCTTGAATATAACACCTGGTTCTATAGGATTGTTTTTGAATATTTTCAAAATTATCTAGAACAGGATTATCTGCATGAATCCAATCAGCCATATAGCGTATGGTGGGGAAAAAATGTGCAGAGAAAATATCCATATTAAGTTTTGGTTTAGAAGGTTCTATTGAATATTTAAGTATTCGGTTATGATTTATTTTTCTTTTCTTTCACCTTTTTTCTAAAGAAATCCCAGCCAAAGAATAACACTAAAATAATAATACCTACCCATAAATAACTCGTTTTGTTGGGTTCTCCATTGTTAGGAACTGTGAACCATCTATCCCATTTCCATCCACTCTTTGGCTCAAACCCAAAAACTTGATTTAGGTTTGCCCACAAGAAGAAAGGTTGACCAATAATATAAGTTTCTGGTACAAAACCAAAATATCTACCATCCCAAGAATTATGTCTATTATCACCCATCATGAAATAGTAATCATACTTGAAGGTGTATTGCGTAATCGGTGTATCACCATCCCAAATTTTACCATCTCTTGATACTAGATTCACATCTTCAAACTTTTCTATTACGTCTATATAATTAACCAAATTATCTAACGTTAAATCAATTGTTTGTCCTTTCTGAGGCACTTGCAAAGGTCCATAGAAATCAGCATTCCAGGATTCACCCTTAGGATAAACGCCTCTATCTGCAACACCCTCTTCACGCTTTATCCATTCTGCCGTTAGTGTATTAGGATTATTTTTTAACTGAAGGAATATTTCTTCTGTAATACCATGAAATTCATAAGCATACCCATTCTGAATTGATGCAATATCATAATTCGTACCTACTAAGCCGTATTCTTCTTGCAGGTATTTAGGGCTTAATTGTGTCTTGAAAGTAAATAAAGCACTTGATTGCATTTGTGCATCTGCTTTAGGCACAAATTTTTCTTGATTCACAAATAATTCGCCATCCATTACTTCAATCACATCACCTGGTTCCCCCACTAAACGTTTCACATAATTATCTTTTCTGTCTATGGGTGCAAAAAGTGAATCTGCTGGGAAATTGAACACGACAATATCATTTTTCTGTGGTTTCTTCCATCCTGGGATTCTAGCATAGGGTAATTGTAATTTTTCAATAAATAAATTTCTATTAAATAAATCAGAAAAAGGTACAGCTACAGGTGTATTCGGAATACGCGTTCCATAAATGTTTTTACTTACAAACAGCGCATCTCCAATTCTCAATGTATTTTCCATAGAACCAGTTGGGATAATCATAGGTTGAACAAAATATACATGCACGGTTGTGGCTAAGATGACAGCAAATAGAATCGCAGAAATAATAGTTTCTTTTCTATCTTCTGGGCCCGTGTAGGCAGGTTTTTCTACATAATTTAAATAATAAATATAAAATCCAAGCGTAAAAATAACAAGAAGTGCATCTACTAAACTGCGTTTACCGTAACTTCTAATAAAATCTACCCAGATAATTAAAATCATGATGGGGGAGATGATAGGTAAAAATAGTAAAATCACCCACCATTTTGGGCGTTTGATGATGTCCATAAGAGCTACTGCATTGTAAATAGGTATAGCAGCTTCCCATGCTTTGCGTCCCGCTTTTTGGTACAAATGCCAAGTTCCTGCGAAATGGATGATTTGTACTACAATAAAAAATATAAACCAATCGGTCCAAGTACTTAGCCACATATTATGTATGTTTTAATTTGAATATAAGTAGTGATAATGATTCATTTGTTACAATCCTAATACATCTTTCATTGTAAATACCCCTTTTTTATCATGAATATACTCTGCAGCTTTCAGTGCCCCGTAGGCAAAGCCCTCTCTGGAGTTCGCTGTATGTTTTAATTCAATAGAATCAATATCAGAATTGAATTGCACAACGTGTGTTCCAGGTACATTTTCTCTCCTAAAAGCCTGTATTGGAATAATATTATCTTTTGTATTTGGTGAATCGCGTAATTCCCAAGATTTGTAATTTGTCTCTAGGATTATTTTCTCTGCAATAGTGATAGCCGTTCCACTCGGTGCGTCTTTTTTTTCTGTATGATGCGTTTCTTGGATAGAAGTAGAGTAGAGTGGGTGATCCTTCATTAGTTTCGCAGCATTCTGCACCATGGCAAAAAATAAATTGACGCCCAAAGAAAAATTAGAAGCATAAATAAAGGACCCATTAAATCGGTCTACTTTAGTTTCTATATCGCCCATAAGATGCGTCCAACCAGTTGTCCCGCTTACTGTAGGAATATCACTTTTTAAAAGTTGCACTATATTTTTATAAGCAGATTCTGGTTTGGTAAATTCAATGGCTACATCTGGCTGGGTATCTACTAATTGGCTATGTGTTGGGGTCTCATTTATTTTTAAAACAATCTTATGACCAGCCGCTAAAGCCAATTTCTCTATGGTTTTACCCATTTTGCCGTAACCAATAATTGCAATCTTCATTATAAATCTAATTTTAAGGATAAGCCTAAATGCGTTTCGCCCGTCATTGGATCTGCAAAGGCAAGAGGATCAACACTTAAATCTTTGTCTTTCCTAATTTCATACAGATGTGCATCTACAGTAGCATCAATTACGTTTAATGCATAGACTAAAATGGTGATGGCAATGGCGTAATCTCTATTTCTACGCATATCATCTTGGATACTACCTAATCTTTGAGCATCAAGAATGCCCGAATACTGATGTTCTTCTCCATTGAGTTCTGCAATAAAGGCTTCTCTATATTTATTTTTTAAATCATTGTAGTATAGTGTAAAGCCAATACCAGTTCCTAAGGCTCCCCAAACAATGGGTATTTTCCAATATCTCTCATTATAAACCTGTCCCAAACCTGGCAATACAGCAGAATACAAAGAAGCTTTTAATGGGTTTTTGGAATCCAATGCAATATCGGCAGTAAAAGGATTTGATTCTATAGCGACAGAATCTGTTATTACTCCAACTTCCTCTACTTGGGCAAGCAAGATAAATGGAAATAATATTAGAATGAAATTTAACCACTTCATCCTAATAATTCTTTTAAACGTTCAAAATCTTCATCGGAATCAAAATTTAAAATAATCTTTCCTTTACCGTTGCTATTACGCTTGATTTCAACTTTGGTTTCCCATTGATTGGTCCAAGATTTCTGTATCTTTTTATAATCATTTGGTAAGTCTTTAGTTGTGCTTGATTTAGGCTTCGGGTTTTTAAGGCTTTTTATATATTGCTCGGTTTGCCTAACAGACAGATTTTTTTGAATAATCTCTTCATAAGCATCCAATTGCTGATTGTTGTCTTCTAGTGTAATGAGTGCTCTACCGTGCCCCATAGAAATCATTCCGTCACGAATTCCTGTTTGTACAATTGGGTCTAGTTTAAGCAATCGTAAATAGTTTGTGACTGTACTTCTATCTTTTCCAACGCGGCGGCTCATTTCCTCTTGGGTTAAATTGACATCATCAATTAATCTTTGGTAGGTTAAAGCAACCTCAATCGCATCTAGATCTTCACGTTGAATGTTTTCTACCAATGCCATTTCTAGCATTTCTCTATCATCTGCTAAACGGATAAAAGCAGGAATGCTTTCTAAACCAGCCATTTGAGAAGCACGGTATCTGCGTTCTCCAGAAATTAATTCAAATTTGTTTTGAACTTTACGTACCGTAATCGGCTGTATAACGCCTAATTCTTGGATGGACTGCGCCAATTCTTGCAAGGCAGTTTCATTAAAATAAGTTCTTGGTTGATTAGGATTGCGGCTGATTCGGCTGATTGGTATATCTATAATGCTACTCACTAATTCTTTGGCGCCAGCATCTTGCGCCGAATTCGTTTGCTCATTCGATTCACTCAACAGGGCAGATAATCCTCTTCCTAATGCTTTCTTTTTAGCCATTTATTTTAAATATCTTATACGCTATCGTTATTATTTTTTAAAAACTCGTGAGCCAAATTTAAGTAATTTTCTGCACCTTTACTATCTGCGTCATATTTAATGATGCTCTCACCATAACTAGGAGACTCACTTAATCGCACATTCCGATTGATTAAAGTATCAAAAACCATTTTCGGGAAATGATTTTTCACTTCTTCTACCACTTGATTGCTCAATCTTAATCGGGAATCAAACATAGTTAGTAGTAATCCCTCTACGTCAAGACTTGGGTTATGATGTTGTTGAACTCCTTTGATGGTGTTTAATAACTTACCCAATCCCTCTAGTGCAAAATATTCACATTGGATCGGAATAATAACAGAATCCGCTGCGGTAAGTGCGTTCAAGGTGATAAGTCCTAAGGATGGGGCACAGTCAATGAAAATATAATCGTAATCATCTTTTACCTCTAACAGAGCCGCTTTTAAAAGGGATTCTCTTCTATCTACATCTACCAATTCAATTTCTGCCGCCACCAAATCCACATGAGATGGAATGATGTCCAGGTTAGGTGAATTCGTTTTTTGTATTACTTCTCTTGCGGTTAACTCATGTTCTAGAACTTCATAAGTACCATGTTCTAGATTTTCTATATCAATCCCTAAACCAGAGGAAGCATTCGCTTGTGGATCTGCATCTATCAGGAGAGTTTTCTTCTCTAGAATACCCACGGCTGCAGAAAGATTAATGGCTGTAGTAGTTTTGCCTACACCTCCTTTTTGATTAGCAATTGCTATGATTTTACCCATTAAATTAATTTTGAATTCCCAAAAATAAGAAGAATTAAACTTTTAACTGATTTTATGTGGTGCTAATTATCAACAAAACACAATTAGTTTTTAATAACGTAAGAATGCAGATTTAATTATATTTGTGAGGATGTTAAAAGAAATCCAAACAGATCGCTTACTATGGTTACTTATGGCGCTACTGATTATACTGTTTGTGTTATCCTTGATGTTGGGTACTGTACAAGTTCCGCTTCAAGAAATATTTAATTTCAATTATTCTTCTGAAGCGTCATATCATAAAATCATTTGGGAATATCGTTTTCCTAGAGCATTAACGGCTATGCTCACAGGGATTGCATTGCCTATAAGCGGTTGGGTTTTGCAAGAATATTTTCGGAATCCTTTGGCCGGACCTTCTGTCTTAGGGGTGACTTCTACAGCAGGGCTGGGCGTTGCCTTAATGATCATGATTGGTGGAAGTTTAGGGCATCAAACCTTGGTAGAAAGTTCATGGGGTTTAACATTGTCAGGTTTAGGTGGAGCTTTCCTTTCCATGATCGTTTTGCTATGGGTAGCGAAGTTTAATTTCTCTACCACAGCATTGATTATTATAGGTTTTATGATGGCAGCATTCTCAGGTGCATTGATTAGTTTGTTATCCTATTTTGCAACTTCTAATGAGTTGAAATCTTATGTTTTATGGACATTTGGTTCTATAAGTGGTTTAAGTACGGAAAGGATTTTGTATTTTTCTTTTTTTGTGCTGCTTGGCGCAGCATTAGTGATAAGAAATATCCCATCATTAATCAAAATTCAGTTAGGTGAAATGTATGCAACCACGATGGGAGTCAATGTGAAAAGTTTACGCATAGAACTCATTATTGCGGCTTCTGTCTTAACTGGAGTTTGTACCGCCTTGGTTGGTCCCATTTCTTTTATAGGGTTGGCGGTTCCGCATATATGTAGAACGTACTTAAAGACAGCCAACTTTTATCGTTTATTTGCACATGTTATAATTGTTGGGATGCTTTTAATGTTATTATTTAATATCGTTTCTGTGATGTTTCCTGGTGGTTCTTTACCAATTAATATCATCACTTCTTTACTCGGAGCGCCGATTGTTCTGCATATTATTATGAATAATAAAAAAGTGTGGAATGGATAAATTGGTTTTAAAAGAAGTTGTCATAGGATATAATCATATAC
Organism: Flavobacteriaceae bacterium Ap0902; assembly: GCA_009835005.1. Taxonomy (GTDB): domain Bacteria; phylum Bacteroidota; class Bacteroidia; order Flavobacteriales; family Weeksellaceae; genus Profundicola. The sequence continues at coordinate 151,798 of WTFG01000004.1, forward strand.
CTTTAGCAAAAGGAATTAATTTGGAAGTTGGCAGTGGAAAATTGATATCGCTGATTGGTGAAAATGGTACAGGGAAGTCTACACTCATGTATTCTTTATTAAAAATAATTCCTTTATTAAAAGGAGAAATAATTTATCAGGATAAAAGCATCCAAGATTATAGCCAAAAATCATGGTCTAGAATATTTGCTGCTGTGTTTTCAAGAGTGCAACAAATTCCGCATATTAAGGTTAGCGAATTAATTCAAATTGGCTCAGAAAATAAGGATGAATTGGAATTAAATAATATTTCTGCACTTTTAGAAATTTCTGAATTGCTAAATCAATATGCTACGCAATTAAGCGATGGTCAATTACAAAAAGTGATGATTGCCAGAGCCATTTTGCAAGATACGCCTTATGTGATTTTTGATGAACCTACCGCACATCTAGATTATAAAAATAAGCGTATTGTTTTTGAATTATTAAAGAAAACGGTAGAAGTTACAGGGAAAACCTTTATTGTGATTACGCATGAGGTATTACAGGCTCTTGCGATGAGCGATGAAATCTGGATGTTTCAAGAGAAGCAACTGCATGTGGGAACACCAGAAGCAATTGATTTAAAATTAAATATCAAACAAGAGATTTTAAAGAATATAAATTATGGAAAGTAAAAATATCATCATTACGGGTGGAAGTAGAGGCGTTGGTAAAGCGTTGACCATTAAATTTTTAGAAGAAGGTCATAACGTATTTGTGATTGCTAGATCAGAGGATAAATTAAAAGAAATTGATGCTTTGGAGTTTGGAAAGCAATTCAAATATGCGGTCTTAGATTTAGCCAGTTTAGAAGATTTTAATGTGCTGAATGAATATATTGAGGATTGGAAAAGAGTTGATGTAATTTTTAATAATGCAGGTTTATTAATTAAAAAACCTTTTAAAGAACTTACCGCATCTGATTATATGCAAAGTTGGAAGGTCAACTTCCTTGCACCAAGTATGTTGATACAAGCGATGTTACCAAAAATGGATTTAAAATCGCATGTGGTAAACATAACTACAATGGGAGCCGTACAAGGTTCTGTGAAGTTTCCAGAATTATCGGCTTATGGAAGTTCCAAAGGTGCATTAATCACGCTTACAGAAGTCTTAGCACAAGAATTTGAAACTACAGGTCCACGTTTAAATTGTGTGGCATTGGGGGCGGTACAAACAGAAATGCTAGAAACTGCTTTCCCAGGATACATTGCGCCCATTAATCCAGAAGAAATGGCTGATTACCTATTTGAATTTGGTTTAAAAGGACATCATTTTATGAATGGTAAAATTATTCAAAGTTCTGTAAGTACGCCTTAGTATGTCACTGTAAAACCATTCAAAACACTGTTATACAGTTCATCCTCATTTTTGGATGAAATGTTATACCTTTGCAAATCCAAAATAATAAGAACATTCCATGGCTTCATCTCTTGTAAAAGAAATCAATAAAAGAAAAACCTTCGGTATTATATCTCACCCCGATGCGGGTAAAACTACTTTAACAGAAAAATTACTACTTTTTGGTGGAGCGATACAAGAAGCGGGTGCCGTAAAATCGAATAAGATTAAAAAGGGTGCCACTTCCGATTTCATGGAGATTGAACGTCAACGTGGCATATCTGTGGCAACTTCTGTTCTTGCTTTTGAATATAAGGGTAAGAAGATTAATATCCTTGATACGCCTGGTCACAAGGATTTTGCAGAGGATACATTCCGTACATTGACGGCAGTGGATTCTGTGATTGTAGTGATTGATGTAGCCAAAGGAGTAGAGGAACAGACAGAAAAGTTGGTGCAGGTATGTAGAATGCGTAAGATTCCGATGCTTGTTTTTATCAATAAAATGGACCGTGAAGGTAAAGATGCTTTTGATTTATTAGATGAAGTTGAGCAGAAATTAGACCTTACGGTTACTCCTTTATCCTGGCCGATTGGAATGGGAGATCGCTTTCAAGGGATTTATAATATTTGGGAGAAAAACATTAAGCTATTTTCACCAGAAAATAAACAAAGAGTTACAGAAGGTATTGAATTTGAAGATTTATCTAATCCAGAATTGGATGAGATTGTAGGGGAGTCTGCAGCGCAAGAACTTCGTGATGATATTGAGTTATTAGATGGGGTATATCCATCATTTGATAAACAAGCATATTTAGATGGTGACTTACAACCTGTATTTTTTGGGTCTGCCTTAAATAACTTTGGGGTTCAAGAATTATTAAACGCCTTTGTGGACATTGCGCCTAATCCCATGCCCAAAGAAAGTGATTTGCGGGTGGTAAAACCAGAAGAAGAGGATTTTTCTGGGTTTGTATTTAAGATTCATGCGAATATGGACCCCAATCACAGAAACCGTTTGGCGTTTATAAAAGTAGTTTCTGGTAAGTTTGAAAGAAATAAAAATTACTATCATGTAAGATTGGGCAAGAAAATGAAATTTAGTGCACCGAATGCCTTTTTTGCTGATAAAAAACAAGTGGTAGATGAAAGTTATCCTGGAGATATCATCGGTTTACACGATTCTGGAAACTTCCGAATTGGGGATACATTGACAGAGGGAGAAGAAATGCACTTTAAAGGAATTCCAAGTTTCTCTCCAGAGCATTTCCGCTATGTGAATAACGCAGATCCAATGAAAGCCAAGCAATTTGAAAAAGGAATTGATCAGTTGATGGATGAAGGGGTTGCACAATTATTCATCATGGAATACAATAACCGTAAGATCATTGGAACGGTTGGAGCCTTGCAATACGAGGTAATTGAATATCGTTTAGAGCATGAATACAATGCCAAAGTTACTTATGAAAATATCAATATCCATAGAGCATGTTGGGTAGAGGTAGAAGATGAGTCCTCAGAGGAGTTCAAAGAATTTATGCGTGTAAAGCAGAAATATATGGCACGAGATAAATATAATCAATTGGTGTTTTTAGCCGATTCTGCCTTTACTATTCAGATGACCCAAGAGAAATATCCTTCTGTAAAACTTCATTTTGTAAGTGAGTTTTAAATAGAATATGTTATAAATTAAATAATCCCGAATAAATCAGAATTTATTCGGGATTATATTTTATAACTGTCCCTTGTTAGGACACCGCTAATATTTATATACAATTATGGGAAAACACCTCTTTCGGTATAGGTTTGTTCTAACCTTTCCATAGCTACAACATAAGCCGCTGTTCTCCAGTCAATATCATATTTCTCTGCAGTTTTAATCACCTTGTCAAAAGAAATTTCTAACTTGTCTTGAAGCTTGATTAATACATCTTCTATCTTCCAAATCTCACTTCTTTTATTTTGTAGCCATTCAAAATAACTACCAATCACTCCGCCACCATTACATAAGATATCTGGTATAATTTCTATACCTTTATCTAGTAAGATCTGTTCTGCATCTGTATCCGTTGGTCCATTAGCTCCTTCTGCAACCAGTTGCGCTTTAATCATACCTGCATTATCTGTTGTTATTTGATTGCCTAAAGCAGCTGGAATTATAATATCACAGTCTATTCCAAAAAAGGTATCCTTGTCATATTCATCTGCTTTATGAAAACCTTTAATTCCACCATTATTATCCGTAGCGTATGCTAATAACTCCTCTGGGTCTATACCATCTTCATTGTAAATAGTACCAGAATGATCTTGAACACCGATAAGTTTAACACCTTTTTCTTTCATGAAATGAGAGGCCCAATATCCCACATTCCCAAAACCTTGAACAATATAAGTTTTATTAGATAGATCTTCTTCTCTTAGGTCTGCCCATTTTTGGATTGTTGTTACTACTCCAAATCCAGTTGCACGGTCTCTGCCCTCTAATCCTCCAGATACTACAGGTTTACCTGTAACCACATGGAAACTATTGAATCTTTGCCCAGGTGCTTGATTAGAAGCAAAAGTATCTGCAATCCAAGCCATTATTTGAGAATTGGTATTTACATCTGGAGCAGGAATATCATAATCGGGACCAATGTTGTTCCCTAATGCATAAGTAAAGCGTCTTGTAATCCTTTCTAGCTCACCCTTGGAATATTTTTTAGGATCTATCTGGATACCGCCTTTTCCACCACCATATGGTAATCCTGCTAAAGCAGTTTTCCATGTCATCCAAGTCGCCAATGCACGTGCTGCATCAATATCCACGGTAGGGTGATAACGTAGACCACCTTTATATGGACCCAATGCATTATTGTGTTGTACGCGATATCCTGTAAATACTTCAACGCTCCCGTCATCCATTTTGGCAGGAAAATGAACAACAATTTCATTTTGTGTTGTACCAAGAATCTTCCTTACTCCAGGATCAAGATTCATTACATCTGCGGCTTTATTAAACTGATGTAACACATTTTGATACATTCCCCGTTTTTCTTTCTTAGCGATTGATTTGCTCATAACTAAATTAACGATTTATTATTTAAGTAAATTTAAAATTATTCTTTTAGAATGCAAGACATAAAAACAAATATTTTTGAGGATTTTATAATCTCATTGATTTCCATAGATTTCAATTTTTGACTTGATAATTTTCATATTTGAACATGATTGAATCCATAATTTATATCAATTGCTTTGTAACTCAAATCAAGAGAAATTAATGTAGTTGATACACTAACTAATTATGATCTCAATTTTTTTTGTTTTCATGAAAAAAACCACTCTAACATGTCCTATTAAAGTGGTTTGGATAAGATAAATATTTATAGTTAAAGTTTAACCAACACTACCTTCAAGAGAAATTTCTAATAATTTTTGAGCTTCGACAGCAAATTCCATCGGTAATTTATTTAACACTTCTTTGCTAAATCCATTCACAATTAAGGCTATTGCTTTTTCTTCGCTAATACCTCTTTGGTTACAATAGAAAATTTGATCTTCCCCGATTTTAGAAGTAGTGGCTTCATGTTCTAAGGTAGAAGTATCATTTCCAACTTCTATGTATGGAAATGTATGCGCTCCGCATTGATTACCCATTAATAGAGAATCACATTGAGAGAAGTTTCTAGCTCCTTCTGCACCCTGTAATATTTTCACAAGTCCTCTATAAGAGTTCTGTGATCTACCAGCAGAAATACCTTTAGAAATAATGGTAGATTTTGTGTTTTTACCAATGTGAATCATTTTAGTACCTGTATCTGCCTGTTGATAATTGTTAGTTACAGCGATAGAATAAAATTCGCCAACTGCATTATCACCTTTTAATATACAACTAGGGTATTTCCATGTAACAGCGGAACCAGTTTCTACTTGGGTCCAGCTTAGTTTCGCATTATTACCAGCAATTCCTCTTTTGGTAACAAAGTTATATACACCACCCTTTCCTTGATCATTACCAGGATACCAATTTTGTACGGTAGAATATTTAATTTCTGCATCATCCATTGCGATTAACTCTACCACAGCGGCGTGTAATTGATTTTCATCTCTTGATGGCGCGGTACATCCTTCTAGATATGAGACATAAGATCCTTCATCTGCAATTAATAATGTTCTTTCAAATTGTCCAGTTCCAGCTTGGTTGATACGAAAGTAGGTAGAAAGTTCCATAGGGCAATGAACCCCTTTTGGGATATAACAGAAACTCCCGTCAGAGAATACGGCAGAATTTAATGCTGCATAGAAGTTATCCCCTCTAGGTACCACCGTACCGATGTATTTTTTAACTAATTCTGGATGTTCCTTAATCGCCTCAGAAATAGACATAAAAATAATGCCTTTCTCTGACAAAGTATCCTGAAAGGTAGTTTTAACCGATACAGAATCAATGACAGCATCCATGGCTACTCCAGTTAATTTCTTCTGTTCATCTAGTGAGATTCCTAAACGCTCAAAAGTATTTAGTAGTTCTGGATCAACCTCATCCAGGGAATTAATTTTCTTTTTAGGTTTGGCGAAATATTTTATAGCCTGGAAATCTGGTTTTTCATAAGTCACATTCGCCCAGTCTGGCTCTTTCATGGTTTTCCAAATACGGAAAGCCTCTAACCTCCATTCTGTCATCCATTCTGGCTCCTCTTTTTTCTCAGAAATCAGGCGCACAACATTTTCATTTAATCCTACTGGGAAATCCTCGTATTCAATCTCTGTTGACCACCCGAATTCGTATTCTTTTCCAGCTTCTAAGTCTTCTCTTAAATCGTCCTCGGTATATTTGCTCATTATTTTTTAATTATAATTCAAAAATTGATTTTATTTAATTCAATTTTTGTTAATGCTCTATGTGATTCTATTTTAAATATAAGCTTATATGGCAAATGATTCGCCACATCCACAAGTTCTATTCGCGTTGGGATTATTAAAAATAAACCCCTTTCCATTTAAACCACCAGAGAACTCTAAGGTAGTGCCCGCAAGATATAGAATAGATTTCTTATCTACCAATATACGCACCCCATTATCTTCAAACATTTTATCTTCCTCTTTGCGATTTTGGTCAAAATCTAAATTATAAGAAAGACCGCTGCATCCTCCACTTGTAACGCCTACACGCACATAGGTATCCTCAAGGGTATTTCCACTTTCTCCCATCAATTGGGAAATCTTATTTTTAGCTTCTTCTGATACTTTTACCATCCTTATTTAGAATTATTATACAAAAGTAATGAAAAATTAAATATGATGAGGTATTTTTAAGATGAAGTATAGATTGGTTTATAAGATATTCTTATAATATCTATCTTTATTATATAAATAATTAGATAAAATCTAGGATACTATTTTCTTTTTGTGTACGGAACAACCAATCTCATCTCAAATTTTCTAAATATTGGTATGGTGTACTAAATAAAAGGTTTATGATTAAGTGATTCTTGATATTCCCTCATTAAATCATTTATTACCTCTTGCACCGATTTGATTTCATGAATTAAAGCAGAACTTTGACCAAATTCAATCTCACCTTCTACTAGATTCCCTTCAAACATGCCTTTTTTGGCACGACCTCTGCCTAACAGTTTTTGTAATTCTCCTGTTGTAGCACAGCGTTCGTAGGCCTCCTGTATTTGGTTCCAAAATTCATTTTTTAATAATCTCACTGGCGCCAATTCTTTTAGAGATAGCTGCGTATCACCCTCTTTAGCTTTTACGATTTGTTCTTTATATAAATCGTGAGAAGATGCCTCATGGGTTGCCGCAAATCTAGACCCAATTTGCACCCCGTCTGCTCCCAATATCATGGCTGCAAGCATTTGTTTACCTGTAGCAATTCCCCCTGCGGCTAATATAGGAATATCAATTTGGCTAGCAACATCTGGAATCAAACATAATGTCGTAGTTTCTTCTATGCCATTGTGTCCTCCTGCCTCAAAACCTTCTGCTACTATTGCATCTACACCAGCTTCTTGAGATTTTAAAGCAAATTTACTAGAACTCACTACATGCACCACTTTAATGCCTTCTTTTTGTAGGGTAGAAGTCCATTTTTTTGGACTTCCTGCAGAGGTGAAAACTATTTTTACTCCCAATTTAATTATACTTTCTATATGCTCTTCTATGGCAGGATACATAAGTGGTAGATTAACCCCAAAAGGTTTGTCTGTAGCGCTCTGACACTTTTGAATGTGTTCTACTAAAACATCTGGATACATGCTTCCTGCCCCTATCAAACCTAGACCACCAGCATTAGAAACAGCAGAAGCAAGGCGCCATCCACTATTCCAAATCATTCCTCCTTGTATAATAGGGTATTGAATATTAAATAGAGAAGTAATTTTATTCATGGGCTAATATTTAAAATTAAATATATAAAAAGTATTGGAATGTACATAGATTATGCTTTTTATAAAACCATATAAATTATAAAAATGTGTTTAAGCTTAAAAATCATTTGGAAATATAATATACTTTAATACTTTTGCAAAAAATAAAGATATGTATTGGACATTAGAGCTTGCATCCTATTTAAGTGATGCCCCTTGGCCCGCTACTAAAGATGAATTAATTGATTATGCTATTCGTACAGGTGCACCGCTAGAGGTTGTAGAAAATTTACAATCTATAGAAGATGAGGGTGATGCGTATGAGTCTATTCAAGAAATTTGGCCAGATTATCCAACAGAAGATGATTTTCTGTGGAATGAAGATGAATATTAAAATATTTTGATGAAGCCCTGCCATTAGGGCTTTTTATTTACCTAATTAGTCACAGTCGTATCATTTATTCGTTTTTGGACTGAAAGACTGTCAGTTTTAGCAGCTTTGCATAAATTTTGACCAATCAAAAAGTCATAATATAATAACACCTCAACTACAATATGAGTTTTTTAGATAAAATTTTAAAGAGTTTCTTAGGAGATAAGAACAAAAAAGACGTTGCAGAACTTAGAAAGTATGTAGATCAAATATTAGAACAAGAAAAATCCATAGAGAACTTATCTTTGGATGAATTAAGGGCTAAAACGACAGAATTCAAACAAAAAATTAAGAATGCTACAGCTCCTCAGGATGAAGAGATAGCTTCTTTAAAAGCAGAAATAGATCAAATAGAAGACATAGATCAAAAGGATGTTATCTTCTCTAAAATAGATCAATTAAATGCAGATAAATACAATGTAGAAGAGGAGGTTTTAACAGAAATATTACCTCAGGCTTTTGCAGTTGTGAAAGAAACAGCTAAAAGATTTTATCATAACCCGACATTAGAAGTAATTGCTTCACCCTTTGATCGGGAGCTAGCAGGAACCAAAGAATATGTTAGCCTAGAAGGTGCAGATAAAGCTATTTGGAAGAATAACTGGGATGCTGCTGGTAAAGAGGTAGTTTGGGATATGATTCACTATGACGTTCAGTTGATTGGTGGTACTGTTTTGCATCAGGGTAAAATTGCAGAGATGCAAACAGGTGAGGGTAAAACGCTTGTAGCAACACTTCCTATTTATTTAAATGCTTTAACTGGTAGAGGAGTTCATGTGATTACTGTGAATAACTACCTAGCACGTCGTGACTCTACTTGGATTGGACCTATCATGGAATTCCATGGTCTCAGCATTGATTGCATAGATAATCACCGTCCTAATTCAGAAGGTAGGAAAAAAGCCTATAAATGTGACGTAGTATATGGAACCAATAATGAATTTGGTTTTGATTACTTGCGTGACAATATGGCAACTTCTATGGATAATTTAGTTCAACAAGAATTAAATTATGCGATAATAGATGAGGTGGATTCGGTTTTAATTGATGATGCTCGGACGCCATTAATTATATCTGGTCCAGTCCCACAAGGAGATCGCCAAGAGTTTGATGCGCTTAAACCTACCATAGATAAAATTGTAAGTGTCCAACGCAAAGATTTGGCAGTGACATTAAATACTGCCAAAAAATTATGGAAGGAAGGTAAGAATAAAGAGGCTGGTTTTGAATTATTAAAAGTTCATCGGGGTTTACCTAAATATAAGCCCTTGATTAAATTCTTGTCAGAAGATGGAGTACGTACACAACTTCAAAAGACAGAATCATTCTATATGCAGGACAATAATCGGGAAATGCATAAGGTGGATGAGCATTTGTATTTTGTGATAGACGAGAAACAAAATCAAATCAATCTTACAGATAAAGGGATTGAATATTTATCATCAGGTTCGCAAGATGCAGATTTTTTCATATTACCAGAGGTGGGAGAAGAAGTTGCGAAAATAGAGCAAATGAACCTACCAGAGGAGGAGGAATATCAGAAAAAAGAAGAATTCTTTAGAGAATATGCTGTGAAGTCCGAAAGGATTCATACCATGAACCAACTATTAAAAGCCTATACACTTTTTGAAAAAGATGTGGAGTATGTGGTGATGGAAGGTCAGGTGAAGATTGTAGATGAGCAGACGGGACGTATCATGGATGGTAGACGTTATTCTGACGGTTTACACCAAGCGATAGAGGCCAAAGAGAATGTGAAAATTGAAGCAGCGACTCAAACTTTTGCTACGGTAACCTTGCAGAATTACTTCCGTATGTATAATAAATTGTCTGGGATGACGGGTACTGCAGAAACAGAGGCAGGAGAATTCTGGGAAATTTATGAATTAGATGTGGTGGTAATTCCAACCAATCGTCCAATTGCAAGAGAGGATCTTCAAGATAAAATTTATAAGACCAATCGTGAGAAGTTTAATGCTGTAATAGAAGAAATCACGCATTTAGCGAATGCAGGTAGACCAGTTCTTGTAGGTACTACCTCTGTAGAGGTATCTGAGTTTCTATCGAGAGCCCTTAAACTTAGAAAAATAGATCATAATGTATTAAACGCCAAGTTGCATAAGCAGGAGGCAGAAGTTGTAGCAGAGGCTGGTCAACCGGGTAAGGTGACTATTGCTACCAATATGGCAGGTCGTGGTACGGATATTAAATTAAGTGAGGAAGTGAAAGAAGCGGGTGGTCTTGCCATTGTTGGTACAGAAAGACATGACTCTAGACGTGTAGATAGACAGTTAAGAGGTCGTGCTGGTAGACAAGGGGATCCAGGAAGTTCACAATTCTTTGTATCGTTAGAAGATAGTTTAATGCGTTTATTCGGATCAGAGAAGATTTCAAAATTAATGGATAGAATGGGTCATAAAGAAGGTGATGTTTTACAACACTCTATGGTTTCTAAATCTATTGAACGCGCTCAGAAAAAAGTAGAGGAAAACAACTTTGGTATTCGTAAACGTTTACTGGAGTATGATGATGTCATGAACAAACAACGTGAGGTAATCTATAAAAGACGTAGGAATGCCTTAAACGGTGAACGTTTGGATACAGATATCGCTAATATGATTTATGATACTGCTACAGGTATCGTTCATGAGCACAAGAACACAAGCGATTTCAAAGCATTCGGATTGGATTTGATTACGCATTTCACAATGAATTCTCCTGTAACAGAACAAGCTTTTAAATCTAAGAGTGAATCAGAATTAATCAATGATGTTTTCCATGCAGCGATGGAAGATTATAAGATTAAAGCCAGAGTCACAGCAGAGAAAGTTTATCCCGTAGTTGCTAATATTTTTGAGAATAATGTAAACAACTTCAAGCGTATTCAAGTACCGTTTACAGATGGTAGTAAGACGCTAACCGTTGTTTCTGATTTAGAGGAGGCTTATAATTCTAAAGGAAAACAATTAATCAAAGATTTTGAAAAAGGAATTGTTTTAGCGCTTATAGATGATAAATGGAAAGAGCATTTGCGAGAAATGGACGATTTGCGTCGTTCTGTCCAGAATGTAACTTATGAGCAAAAGGATCCATTGGTGGTTTATAAAGAAGAATCTTTCTATATGTTTAGAAACATGTTAGATGAGATGAATAGAGAAATCATTTCTTTCTTGTTCAAAGGTGAATTGCCAGAGCCAGACCCTAAACAGATCCAACAGGCACGCAGACAAAAAGAAGAAAAAATACAGACAAGCAGAGGCGATGATCAGGGACAAACACAAACGCAACGGGCTCAGCAGCAAGCAGGGAATCAAGTGAATCAAGAAGTTGAAGTCACTGCACCTAGACAAGTTGTGAAAATTGGTCGTAATGAAAGAGTTATGATTAGAAATATTAATTCTGGAGAGAAACAAGAATTGAAATACAAACAAGCAGAACCCATGATAGAAAGTGGTGAGTGGGTGCTCGTAGAAAACTAAATTTTGAGCGTTTAAATAAATTAAAAAACGGAAAGGCTGAAAAGTCCTTCCGTTTTTTTAATTTTAATTAATTTGCATAGTTTTTGAAATATGAAGTTTTATGGATGTTACCATGTCAATTAAATCATTTTTAGTTTTGTTGATTTTCCCCATGATGATGAATTGTCAGGAGAAAACTTCAAAAATTAAGAACAATCAATCAAAAAAAACCATTATGAATCAAGATAAAAATTTAGAAAAGGCCACCTTTGGTGCAGGGTGCTTTTGGTGTATAGAAGCGGCCTTTGATCAATTAGAAGGGGTAAAAGAAGTGAAATCAGGCTATGCTGGTGGGCACAAAGTAAATCCAACTTATAAAGAAGTTACCACAGGAAAAACTGGACATGCAGAAGTGATACAAGTTACGTATGATCCAAATGAGATTTCTTATGAGACTTTATTAGATGCTTTTTGGGTAATTCATGATCCAACCCAACTCAATAGACAAGGAAATGATATCGGCACCCAATATAGATCAGAGATTTTCTATCACAATGATACACAAAAAGAGTTAGCGGAAGCATCCATCAATCAAGAAAATGCTTCTGGTAAATATGCGAAACCAATTGTGACTAAATTATCCGCGTTGAATGATAACTTTTATCCAGCAGAAGATTATCATACGGATTACTATGAGCTGAATAAGACACAACCTTATTGTAATGCTGTGATTGCTCCAAAATTGAGAAAGTTTTATTCTGAGTTCAAAGAAAATTTAAAACCAGCTTATCAATAATCAATTTTGATTAAAAAAAATGTTTGAAAAATCGCACAAACTATTGTTGCGATTTTTTATTTGCCGTAAATTTATGTTTTAATATTATAAATTATGTCCCTTTTTGAAAATACAGCGATTGCATTCAAATTAAAGTCAAATAATGAGTTGCGTAAAGCGCACGCACTATTTAAAGCAGTAGATAAAAATTGGCTTACAAATTTAGGTGCGTGGAGTTTGCCATGGGCGATTCATATTCCTGGGGTGAAGTCCTTAATGAAAGCTACCGTGTTTGCTCAATTTTGTGGAGGAGAGACCAGAAAAGAATCTTTGCAAACGGTAGAGCAAATTTATGGGCAAAATGTGAAGAGTATTTTAGACTATTCTGTAGAAGGAAAAGAGAGTGAGGAGGATTATGAACGTTGTTTTAATGAGATTATGGCAATCATAGACATTGCAGAGGGTAATCCTATGATTCCGTTTGTGGTATTTAAACCCACAGGTTTTGGAAATATAGACATTTATACCAAAGTTAGTGCTGGCGATAAATTAAGTCCTAATGAAGAAAAGCAATGGCAAAATATTCAAAGAAGGTTTAAAGCTGTTTGTGAAAAAGGGCACACTAAAGATGTGACGATTATGATAGATGCAGAAGAATCTTGGATGCAAGATGCGGTAGATGATTTGGTGGTAGAGATGATGCAATTATATAATCAAAAACGTTGTGTGGTGGTAAATACGTTACAAATGTACAGACACGATCGATTGACCTACCTCAAAACACAAGCGAAACTAGCGAAAGAAGAGGGGTATTATATTGGTTTTAAGGTAGTGCGTGGAGCATATATGGAGAAAGAAAGAGAACGAGCCAAAGAAAAAGGTTATCCATCTCCTATCCAGCCAGACAAAGCAAGCACAGATAGAGATTATAATAGAGCAGTTCTATTTATTGCAGAAAATAAAGAGCGCATCTCTCTATTCGCAGGAACGCATAATGAGCAGAGTTGTAAAATATTAATGGATTATATAGGAAAAAATGACCTTGATAAAGATGATAATCAACTATGGTTTGGTCAATTATTAGGAATGAGTGATAACATTAGTTTTGTGTTAGCTGATTTAGGTTATAATGTGGCGAAATATGTTCCTTATGGTCCTGTGCGCGATGTAATGCCATATTTAATCCGTAGAGCACAAGAAAACACTTCTGTCGCAGGTCAATCTTCTAGAGAATTAGATTTGATAGAAAAGGAATTAAAGAGAAGAAAATTAGAAAATTAAAATTCACTATCTTAACTCTTTTTAAAATGATAGTTTGATTCAAAATTTTGCAGAAGTCATATTGCCACTACCCATGCCTGGGACTTTCACTTATGAAATTCCTGCAGGTTGGCAGGTGCAAATAGGACAAAGGGTAGCAGTACAATTCGGGAAGCGTAAAATTTATACAGGCATTGTACATTCCATTCATCAAAACAAGCCAGAATTATATAAGACCAAGCCGTTAGAGGCTATTTTAGAAGAAGAATTATTGGTTTTGCCAGCGCAGATTTTGTTTTGGGAGTGGATTGCAGCTTATTATATGTGTTCGCTTGGAGATGTGTATAAAAATGCTTTTCCTTCTGCCTTGAAATTGGAGAGTGATACTTTTGTAAAAGCTATCAAAGACAAAGAATTCCCAGAAGAAGAAAATTTATCCGCTCATGCTTTTCTACTATGGCAGACGTTGCAACACAGAACGATGATTTCTGTGAATGAGGCTACCGATTTGGTAGAATTAAAGTCTGTACTTCCAGTTTTAAAAGAGTTATTGGATTTTGGTCTAATTCAATTAGATGAAAAACTGCAAAAGAAATATACGCCCAAGATAGAATATTATATCCAACCTATTATCTCTATGGAAGATGATAGTTTGCCAGATATTTTAGATGAGATGGATCGCGCTCCCAAGCAAAGAGAGTTATTTTTCAAACTTCTAGCGCAATACAAGCAATTAGACAAGCCCATTAAAGCCTCTACATTCTTAAAAGCCAATGGTGGAACGTATGCTACTCTTCGTTCTATGAAAGAAAAAGGGGTGATTGATTTGTTTGAAAATCAATCGGAGCGTATCTCGGAATACGGAGAAGATGTAAATGAAATACACACTTTGTCTAATAAGCAACAACTCGCTTATCAATCCATCATAGAACAATTTAGAGAAAAAGATGCTGTTTTATTACATGGCGTCACTTCTTCTGGAAAGACAGAAATTTACATTAAATTAATAGAGAAAGTATTGCAAAAGGGCAAGCGGGTACTTTATTTATTACCAGAGATTTCGCTTACCACCCAATTAACGAGAAGGTTACAAAAACACTTTGGGGACGATGTAGGAATCTATCACTCTAAATTTAATCAAAATGAAAGGGTAGAATTATGGCATAAGACACTCAATAATGATTATAAAATCTTGATTGGTGCCAGGTCCTCTTTGTTTCTCCCTATTCAAGATTTAGGTTTAATTGTGGTGGATGAAGAACATGAAACTTCTTTAAAACAATCGGACTCCAAGCCTTTCTTTCATGGTAGAGATGCCGCCATGGTTTTGGCTAAAATGGCTGGAGCCAAAGTTCTCTTAGGTTCTGCGACACCTTCTTTGGAAGTTTATCATGCAGCAAAAGAAGGGAAGTTTGGTTATGTAGAATTGACGGAACGTTTTGGTGGCGTACAAGCGCCAGAAATGGAAATAGTGGACTTGCGCAAGGCGACGCATAAAAAACAAATGAATGGTGATATCTCTTCCCGATTAGAAGAAGAAATTCGTGATACTTTTGAACTTAAAAAACAAGTAATCATTTTCCAAAATAGGAGAGGATATGCCCCTGTAATGGAATGTAAAAACTGCGGACACACACCCTATTGTCCCAATTGTGATGTGGCTCTTACATATCATCAATTATCGCATCAATTGAAATGTCATTATTGTGGACATTCCCAATCCAAACCACACCAATGTTATCAATGTAAGTCTACAGAATTAGAAACCAAAGGGATTGGAACAGAAATGATAGAGGAGGAGATGAATCAAATTTTTCCGCATCATAGTATCGCGAGAATGGATGTAGATAGCATGAGGCGTAAAAATGCCTTTGAAAAATTGATTGATGCCTTCCAAAACAAGGAAATTGATATGCTCGTGGGGACGCAAATGGTGACCAAAGGACTAGATTTTGAAGATGTAACATTGGTTGGAATCATCCGAGCAGATAGTTTGCTTAATTTCCCAAACTTCCGAGCACATGAAAGAGCTTTTCAACGGATAGTACAAGTAGCAGGTAGAGCTGGAAGAAGAAAAGAGCGTGGTAAGGTTTTGATTCAGGCTTTTAAAGCAGAGCATCATGTACTGCAATTAGCTACCCAGTTTAAATACCATGAACTGGCAGAACAACTTTTATACGAAAGAAGAGAATTTTTATATCCACCTTTCACAAGGTTAATAGAAATTACTTTTAGACATAAAAGCAAAGAGAGAGCAGAAAAAGCATCTCGCTATTATGGGAATTCACTTAAAAAATATTTTACAGACAAAACTTTATTAGGACCAGAAGCACCCACGATTGCTAGATTGAATAATCAATATTATTTTAAAATTCTAATTAAAATTTTACCGAATCAATCCGCTTCCAAAGCTAAGGTTTTATTGAATGATGCTTTAATAAACCTGCAAACCATCAAGGCATTCCGTTCTGTGAGAATTGATTTTGATGTAGATCCTATTTAATTTCATATTTTTCTAAATATTTAATATTAAATTTACATTAAAAATAAATAATCACGTAGAAAATATCTAAAATTTATAATTATTTCTATTATATTCGAGCTTAGAATAATTTAAAACTAATTTTATGAATTTATTTCGACTCTTTCTTTTAACTTGTCTTATAGGTACGATTCCTGTAATGGCTCAAGAATCTAAATGCAACAATGAAACGGTAATTAAATTAAAAAATGCTGGGCTAAGTGATGAAATCATTATGTCTAAAGTAGCCTCTGAAAATTGTGAATTTGATACTTCCGCAGATGCCCTTTTAAAATTAAAGGAAGAGAATTTATCAGATGAACTTATAAGTTTAATGATAGAGAATAACGCTAAAAATGATGCTGTAATAGAAGAAGTTGATGATTATCTAACCATGGCCACCGTACAGGAGAAAAACGGGAAATTATTGATTAATGATCACGATTGGTTAGATAAAGGGGACAAGATTCAAATATTCTTACCTGTTTCTGGGAGAGATTTTTTATTTGTAAATAGAAAAAAATCAAAACTTGGTACGCAGTTAATTGGTGGTGTGGCAGATGCTGTGGGTAGTGGCGCAGTGGCTGTAGGCTTAGGCTCTAGCAATATCAAGGTTATGCAAGGTGCTATCAAAGTGATGCATGGCGCACATGCCGTAGAACGCGGAGCAGATGCTTTAGAGAAAATCAATGATTTAGATATATCCAAAGATGCGAAGAAAATTGCTGGCAAAGAAGCAGAGATTTTGGATTGGGATTTCGAGGAAGAAGGTTATTTATTAGAAGTTAAAATAGGTAAGAAAAAGTATGAAATCGATTTAGAAGAAGCAATTACTACCCAAGAGGTAAAATTGATTAAATAACAGGTATAATTCTTTAATATTAGTTAAAATCCTGCTTTTTAGCGGGATTTTGCTTTGATTAAACTAAGCAACATGCTGTTGTATAAAGCATTTAATCATCATCCTCTAATTGTAAATCTGGATCTTTATAGACTTTATTTAATTGTTTTTTCAGTTGATAAAATCTTACAAAGCCAATCATTAAAATGATAATACTTACTACAAAACAGATTTCTCCCAAGTAAGGCATACTTTCAAAATCCTTCATTCCGATAAAGGCTAACCCAGCGATGATTAAATACAGGGCAGATCTTACGTAAGTAAGCAATGTCCTCTCATTGGCTAATTTGGTACGTTGTAAAGCCAAATGATCCCGCAGAATGATTTTCTCTTTCACGTCATATTCATCCGTGAATTTCACTAATTTCTTTACTTTCTTTCCTCTTCTTTTTAATTGATTGGTCATGTTTTATTTTGTATAGCTATTTACTACAATTATGATGCAAAATGTAAAGGTATATAGTTTATCATAATTCTTTTGTAACTAGTATCACGATCCACTATATTGGATTATAAGTAATGGATAGAAATTGCGCATATCAAATTTCTAGCGTATCTTTCAACTTTTAAAATGAATACAATATATGTCAGACGATAAGAAGATTATATTCTCTATGACGGGTGTCACTAAGACTTTCCCAAGTGCGCAAACGCCTGTGCTTAAAAATATCTATTTAAGTTTTTTCTACGGAGCCAAAATCGGTATTTTAGGTCTTAATGGTAGTGGTAAATCTACTTTGTTAAAGATTATTGCAGGTGAAGATAAGAATTACCAAGGGGACGTAAGTTTTCAACCAGGATATACCATCGGATATTTGCACCAAGAACCACAACTAGACGAATCTAAAACTGTTTTAGAAGTCGTAAAAGAAGGAGTTCAAGACGTTGTGGATACCCTAGATGAGTATAATAAAATCAATGAAATGTTTGGTTTAGAAGAAGTCTATTCAGATCCAGATAAGATGGAAAAATTAATGGCCAAACAATCAGAATTACAAGATAAAATTGATGCCTCTAACGCTTGGGAATTAGATACCAAATTAGAGATTGCCATGGATGCTTTGCGTACGCCAGAGCCAGATAAACCCATTCGTGTGCTATCAGGAGGTGAGCGCAGACGTGTAGCGTTGTGTAGATTGCTTTTACAAGAACCAGATATCTTATTATTGGATGAGCCTACCAACCACTTGGATGCAGAAAGTGTACATTGGTTAGAGCATCACCTATCTCAATACAAAGGGACGGTGATTGCTGTAACGCACGATAGATATTTCTTGGACAATGTAGCTGGGTGGATTTTAGAACTAGATAGAGGAGAAGGCATACCATGGAAAGGGAATTATTCTTCTTGGCTAGAACAAAAATCTAAACGTTTAGCCGTAGAGCAGAAGCAAGCAAGTAAACGCCAAAAGACCCTAGAAAGAGAGTTAGAATGGGTACGCATGGCACCAAAAGGAAAACAAGCCAAGCAGAAAGCACGTCTTGCCAACTATGATAAACTAGCTAATCAAGATCAGAAGAAACTAGACGAGAACCTAGAGATTTATATTCCGAATGGTCCACGTTTAGGGAACAATGTGATTGAAGCGAAAGGGGTTGCTAAAGCCTATGGAGATAAACTTTTATATGAGGATTTAAACTTCAAATTACCCAAAGCAGGAATCGTAGGAATCATCGGGCCGAATGGTGCTGGTAAAACCACGATTTTCAAAATGATTATGGGTGAGGAGACACCAGACAAAGGAACTTTTGAGGTGGGAGAAACGGCCAAAATCGCTTATGTAGATCAAGCCCATAGCAATATAGACCCGAATAAATCTATTTGGCAAAACTTTAGCGAAGGACAAGAACTCATCAATATGGGAGGACGCCAAGTGAATTCCAGAGCGTATTTAAGCCGTTTTAACTTTAGTGGGAGTGAGCAAAATAAATTGGTTTCTAAACTTTCTGGTGGAGAACGTAACCGCTTGCACCTAGCAATGACCTTAAAAGAAGAAGGAAACGTATTGTTATTGGATGAGCCTACCAATGATTTGGATATCAATACGCTACGTGCCTTAGAAGAAGGTTTAGAAAACTTTGCAGGTTGTGCCGTCGTGATTAGTCACGATAGATGGTTCTTAGATAGAATTTGTACCCATATTCTCGCTTTCGAAGGAAATAGCCAGGTTTATTACTTCGAGGGAAGTTTCAGTGATTATGAAGAAAATAAGAAAAAACGATTGGGTCATGATATCATGCCAACCAGAATCAAGTACAAGAAATTGATTAGGTAATAGATTATTTATCCTTCAAGGGGTTTCAACCCCTTGTTTTTTTTATTTAGTGCAATGGGATGTGCAATGGGTTAAACCATGTGGATTTTCTATTATAGGATTACCTCATTATTCACTCCCGATTTATATACTAAACATAAATTCCTAATTTTGTTTTATCACATAAACTCCATACATGTCCTATCATACACCTCAACAGATTGTAGAGAAGATTAACATCGCTACAGCCAATCGATTAAAAACCCCTATCAGTAAGACATTCGTTGCAGCGCTATTGGGTGGTGCATATATTGCATTTGGTAGTTTTCTCGCCTTAATTATTGGAGGAAACCTACCTGGCATTCAAGCAGAAAACATTGGTTTACAAAAATTAATTTTTGGTAGTGTTTTCCCTCTAGGCTTAATGTTAGTAGCCATTGCAGGCGCAGAATTATTCACAGGCAACACCGCCTATTTTGCCCCATCCGTCCTATCAGGAAAAATCAGTCCACTTACACCCTTCAAAAATGGAAGCATCGTATATATCGGCAACTTTATCGGCGCCATTATCGTATCATGGCTATTCGCCTATTATACAGGCATGCTCAAAGACTCTTATGCCATGCAAAACGCAATAGCCATAGGAGAATACAAAGTTTCTAAACCATTTTTAATCACCTTGGTCAAAGGCATAGTATGCAACTGGATGGTTGCCCTTGCCATGTGGATGGCCTATGCAGCCAAAGACATAAGCGGTAAAATCATAGGAATATGGTTTCCAATCATGGCATTTGTCGCCATGGGGTTTGAACACTGTGTAGCCAACATGTTTTTTATACCCACCGCCATATTCTATGGAGCAGACGTTACATGGTATCAATTCTTTATTCATAATTTACTACCCGTAACCATAGGAAATATAATCGGTGGAGGTCTGTTGGTTGGTACCGCCTATTGGTATTTATATGAAAAGAAAGATTAATCAACCATTAGATATAAACACCATTGTTATCCATTTAATTCAATTATAATTTGGGCGTGCCCCTACGGGTCGGGCTATCCGCTGTATCTTTTTTGTGAAAAACAAAAAAGGATGCCGCTTCTATCCCTCACGCAAAACATTTATCTATAATCAAGAGTATTGATCTACCATATAATAAATTACTAATATAAAATAAAGTATATTCGTTAAATTTTAAATATGTAAAGATTAGGATTAGTAGCATTTTTGGCTATTCTAGGAAATGAGCGTGATGACGATATTAATAATGATAGCATTGCCGAATTGCTAAAATTTATATCTTGAAGAAATAATATATTAGACTATATTACAGATAAAGAATCCCTTGCTTTCAAACCATGGGATTTTTTTATTTAGCAAGAGCATCTATGCTTATTGTTTATTTTTTTAATAATAATTCTGATTTTAAATTGTAATATCATTAAATTAGAAGTTTAATTGATTCTATGTTTCAACAAACTGTCGTTCAGAAATATTTAAAGATGCTAGATGCCGAGAAAGTGGCAGAGGCTTGGGCACAATATCAAGCACATTTCTTGAATCCTGCTATTCAAGAGAATATTCGCAATAGCAAAGAAGAGCAATACCAAGGTGAATTCTTGATCGATCTATTTGTAAAAGTTTTAGGCTATACCAAAAATCCAACGCCAGGGTTTAATCTCACGACAGAACTTAAAAACGTACAAGATAGTAAGAAGGCAGATGGCGCTATCCTGATAGATGATGTGGTGAAGGCCGTGATAGAGTTGAAGGGAACCAAGACCACAGATTTAACCAAAGTACAACAACAGGCTTTTAATTACAAAACCAGTCATCCTGGCTGTGATGTGGTAATTATCTCTAATTTTGAGAAACTTCGCCTCTTTATCCGAAATCAAACAGAATATCAGGAGTTTAATCTTTTTACGCTCAATAAGGTCCAATTTGACTTGCTTTATTTATTGCTAGCGCATGAATATTTTGCTAAAAATTTACTGATTAAAATTAAAGATGAAAGTTTAAGCGAAGAGGAAGAAATTACCAAGAAACTTTATAAAGATTACTCTGCTTTTAAAAGAGAATTATTCCATGATTTAACCCAGCGTAACCCCGATTATGATGCGCTTACGCTTTTTAAAAGTTCACAAAAGTTATTAGATAGATTCTTGTTTTTATTCTTTGCAGAGGATAGAGGTTTATTGCCACCCAATGCCGTAAGAGAAATTTTATTACAATGGCAAAAACTGCAAGAACTTGATGCGTATGATACGCTTATCAATCGTTTTCGTAAATATTTTGGATATCTGAATACAGGTTTTAAAGGGAAAAAGTATGATATCTTCGCCTACAATGGTGGTTTATTTGCCCCCGATGAAATCTTGGATGCGGTAGAGATTTCAGATGATATTTTATACCAATACACCCAAAAACTCGCAGATTACGATTATCAAAGTGAAGTTGATGTGAACATTTTAGGGCATATTTTTGAAAATTCCCTGAATGAAATTGATGAAATTAAGGCTGAACTTGCTGGTGAAACCATAGATAAATCTAAAACCAAACGCAAGAAGGATGGGGTTTTCTATACGCCAAAATACATTACCCAATATATTGTAGAAAACACGGTAGGTAAATTATGTGAGGAGCAAAAGGCTAAACTCAATATCAAGGATGAGGATTATGATCCTGGTGCTAATTATCAGAAGAAAACCCGAGCGAAATTAGAGGATCAATTAGTGGCGTATTATGATTGGCTCACGCAACTCACTATATGTGATCCCGCCTGTGGCTCTGGGGCTTTCCTGAACCAAGCGCTGGATTTTCTGATCAAGGAGCATGATTATTTGACGCAATTACGCCAAAATCTATATGCCAAGGATGGGCAGATTGCAATGGCTTTTCCGTTTAGTGAAAATGATATTTTAGAAAACAACCTCTATGGCGTAGACATTAATGAGGAATCTGTAGAGATTGCTAAACTCTCTTTATGGCTACGTACGGCCAAACCCAATAGAAAACTCAATAGCCTCAACCAAAACATAAAAGTTGGTAATTCCTTAATAGATGATCCTGAAGTAGCGGGCGAGAAAGCCTTTGTTTGGGAAAAGGAATTTGCTCATGTATTTGAGAAAGGAGGCTTTGATGTGGTGATTGGGAATCCGCCTTATGTTACAAACAAATTGGGAAAAAAGACAGTTTCAATAAGTAAGGAAACTACGGATTATTACGAAAAAAAGTTTGAAAAACTAGTAGAATATAAGGGTAATCTTTTCTCTCTTTTTATTGGTAAGACACATGTTTTGCTTAAAAAGAATGGTAAGTTTTCGTTTATTATACCAAATTCTATTTTGTTCAATTCAACATTTAAGAATATTAGAAATTTTATCCGAGAAGAATTTTTTATTGAAGAATTTATTAATTTAAATTATGAACCATTTCAGGATGCAAATACAGGTGGCTGTCTAATCTTTACACTTCAAAAAAATAAAGAAAATAACCACCAAACAAGAGTTATTGAAGTTGAATCACCAAAAGATTTTGACGAAAAATTAATTGTTCCTAGAATAATAAATTATTATAATAATATTAAAGTCACGCAAGGTAAATTCTTGACAAATGTTGACAGTGTTTCAATAGTGAAAAAATGCTATGAAAAGGCAGTTCCTTTGGGTGAAATTGTTAAATTTTATCAAGGAATTATAACTGGAAATAATAAGAAATATCTTGCTAATGAAAAAATAGATGAGCGTTATAAAAAGATTATTCGGGGAGCAGATGTATTAAAGTATGGATATAAATATAATGAGAATTATGTTTTATTTGATAAAGAATTATTGTGGAGTAATACAAATGAGGAAATTTTTGAAACAAAACCTAAACTTATTAATAGACAAACAAGTAGTAACTTAATCGTTGCTTACGATGAAAGTCAAATTTATACATTAGATTCAACACACTGTCAAGTTCTTATAAATGAGGACTATGATTTAAAAACTCTATTATGTATTGAAAATTCTAAACTTTTAAATTTTATATACAATTTTTTAGTTGATGAGGGTGGTAGAGTTTTCGCGCAGGTAAAAACAGTCAATTTAAAAAAACTACCTATAAATTTCCCCAGTGATGATATTCAGTATAAATTTATATCTAAAGCAAATGAGAGAATATTAATCACAAATGATTTGATTGAAGTCACCGATAAATTTATCCGAACCCTAGAACGAAGATTTGAGATCGATAAATTGAGCAAAAAATTAGAGTCGTGGCATGATTTATCCTTCGCAGAATTTGTAAAAGAATTAAAGAAGAAAAAAGTAAAACTTAGCCTCGCAGAAGAAGCCGAATGGGAAGATTACTTTACCGTAGAAAAAGCCAAAGCAGAAACCCTAAAATCCCAAATCACCAAAACCGACCACGAAATCGACCAAATGGTTTATGACCTCTATGGCTTGACAGAGGAGGAGGTTGCGATTGTGGAAAATTCTTAAATAAGGTATAATTGAAGGTAATAATAAACCTATAGGTTGATTTATATGAAAATTGTAAGTATATTTGCTCCATATTTGTATGCTATACAGTATGATAATGCAGAAGAAGATGTTTATACTTCTTTACTAAATGACTGGAACGATGTGGAATTTCGAAAGGAATTTTATGAGGAGCATTTAATTTACATTCAGGATAATCCGTACATAAGGGCAAGAAACATACAAGAATTTAGTAATAAAATTGAAAGGTATGCTACTGATTTTGATGAAAGTTTAGAGATTGCGAGTGAGACTAATTCATTGAATGAAATATTTGAAGTTTTAAGCGTAAATGAAAATTTTTATGAATTACATTCTAAACGAAAGGCTAAAAATAGTTTTCTTAGAATCTATTGTATCAAAGTAGAAAGTGCATATATCATTACAGGTGGTGCTATTAAATTAACACAAAAGATGCAAGGGCATTCATTGACTAATGAGCAGTTAAAGAAATTAGAGGAAGTAAAAGAATTTTTGAAAAATAAGCAGATTACAGATGAGGATTCTTTCTACGCATATTTACTAGAACAAGAAGATTATGACTAATAAAGAAAAATTTCTTAAACGTATTGCTGGACAGGAGTCTAAAGCGTTACAACAAGCAAAGTGGAGAAATGCAAACCGTGAATGGTTAAAAGAGTCTCATAAACTTGCTTTAAAAATATTGATGGCATTAGATGAAAAGAATATGAATCAGAAGGATTTAGCCGAAGCCACGGGTAAATCTCCGCAATACATCAATAAGTTACTTAAAGGAAATGAGAAATTTGGGTTTGAAATTCTAGTCAAAATTCAAAATACTTTGAATATTGGATTGTTATCAACTTTTGAACCTACAGCAAGAATTAAAGAATTTGTGGTTGAAGAAAAACTTAAAATGCAACGTTTTCACGCCTCTACAGATTATACGGACTGCAAAGTCATTCGGCTAAAAAATAATTACATAAAAACAGAAACTGATACTTACTTAGAGGCATGACAAAAGAAGAAAGCATTGGATTTGAATTAGTTGGTATCTCTACAGAAGAATTTGCTATATTGGCAGAAAGCACAGCGGTAGATGATGCTTATGAACTAAAAACAGGAATTTCATTTAAAATAGATGATCGCAAACATCAAATTGGATGTTTTGTGAGTTTTATGATAGAAAAAGATTTAGAAAAACTTTTAAAACTTAAAGTTGGCTGTCATTTTATTATAAAATTAGAAAATTGGAATTCATTTATTAATGATAATGATATGATTATTCCAAAAGGATTCGCATCGCATCTTGCTATGTTGACTGTTGGTACCGCAAGAGGTGTTTATCATTCAAAAACAGAGCATACTGCATTCAATAATTTTGTAATCCCTACTATTAATGTATCAAAATTCTTTGATTCCGATCTAATATTGAACCTTAAGGATGAAGAGGAGTAGAAAAAACCAAAGCCAACACCCTAAAAACCCAAATCAACCAAACCATAAACCAAATGCTTTATAATTTATATGGCTTGACGGAAGAGGAGGTGGCGATTGTGGAAAATTCTTAATTATGGAGCAGTATGATAGTTTAGATTTTAGATTGCAATCACATGATAATTATATTATTGCGACCATGCTCGTAAATAATGTACCGCTATATGATTCTATTGTGACCAAGCATATCATATCAACGTACGAATCAGATAAAGAAAGGAATGAAAACTTCTTAAAATTCTATTATTTAGAAACTTACCCAGAAGAGATGATTGATGAGGAAGCTCTTTTCTATTATAACTTTCCAAGAAATCTCATGCCATTGGATCAAAAACATATAATGATTGGACTTTCTCCTTTTGAAAGTTTTATGAATTTTGCTAAGATATTATTTAATACGCATGATTTTAACTTAGATGACAGATATACTCCTCAATACAATGACACAGAAGCAATAGGTGAATTTGGTGAAATCATTTGCTTGGTTCATACTTGTGGTATCGCGGATTGTGATTATTATCAGATGCAAATAGAAAGAATAGCATCGGATAAAATAATTAAATGGTGTGGATTTAAATGGGCGAGAGATCCTTTACATAGAGATGTAAATTACACTTTTAAAGAAGATAACTATTTAGAAGTAATGTTGAAATTAAAAGCAATTTCAGACAAGGTAAAGAATTATAAAGATTATTTGGAATTTAAATCTCAAAATAATACCTCCTCGTAACGCTGTTTTGTATGATTTCTATCAACCAAAACCAATAAGGAGAATTCCTAATGAATATTACCGAAACAGGACATCTAACAATACGTCATTAAATTCCTCTTTAAGATTAATTCTTTTTGTATTAAATAAAATATCAGTTAATAGAGCAGAAGAACTAGAAAAAGCGATCAAAATATTATATCAGAATTTAAAGTCTAACAATTTGCTCTATGAGATGATTCAAGACAAGACTAAATTTGATTTGTAATGTTGCATATTTGTTTCAATTACTAAACAAATGATTATCTACACAATTGTGTAATATTACAAATAATTGTATATTCGCAGGTATAAAAGTGCATTTCTTTACCATTTATGGCTTTAGAAGAGTACTATAAAATAAAAAAAAGTAACCCAGACATTTTAAATGCTCTGGGTTTTTTGTGTATTTGTAAATGTAGAATTTCCTCTAATCACTTGATTAACAGTCAAATCAGAGTTACAAAAGATAATAAAGGCTTATTTCCAGAAGAAAAACTAGGAAACCCTAAAATTAGTCACAACTTATTTGGTGCGACATTGGGTTAAAACCCATTGGAGAAGATAAACCCTATTTCCTAATTTAAATCTTCTTAATTTTGCCATTATCAACACAGATTAAGATTACCACCTATGACAAACAATGATATTTTAAAAAGAATCAGATATACTTTTGATTATACAGACCAAGACATGATGCGCATATTTAAATTAGTGGATCATGAGGTGAACAGAGAGTTGGTGTGTGATTGGTTGAAAAAGGAAGAGGTTGAAACTTATACAGATATTACAGACAAGGAGTTAGCTACATTTTTGAATGGATTTATCATAGAGCATAGAGGGAGGAAAGATGGACCACAGCCAGAGGCAGAATCATCTTTGTCTAATAACATGATATTGCGTAAACTTAAAATCGCTTTGAATCTGCAATCAGAGGAGATTATAGCATTATTGGCAAGCAAAGGTAAAAGTATTAGTAAACATGAGTTAAGTGCCTTTTTCCGCAATCCAGATCATGCTAAGTATAAGCATTTAAATGATCAATACTTGAGGAACTTCTTGCATGCGATGCAAACAAAATACAAGAAAGATAATTAAATTTAAAGTGGAATCAATTACTTATTGAAAGGGTGAAATCTCTTTTAAAATACATGTAGCATGTTTAAACACCATGGCAAGAAAAGAACCAGAAGGCATAATATACAAATCGCCATTGTATTGTCTTTTATCGCTGGCATAGTGAATGCCACAGGTTTCTTGGCTTTTCATGAATTAACAACCAATGTCACTGGTCATTTTGCATTATTTATAGATGATTTAGCCAACTTTAATTTCTGGAAAGGAGCGAAGTATTTCCTATTCATTCTATCTTTTTTAATTGGTTCTTTTACTTCTGGTTTTTTGATAGAAATGTTTCGGGAGAATAAGAAGTTAAATGTTTATTTAATTCCTTCTTTAATTGAGTGTTTAATCCTATTCATCATTGGGATTTCTAGCAATTTTATAGAAGTTAGTTTCACCAATCTAATGGCTTGCTCACTCTTATTTGTGATGGGACTTCAAAATGCTTTTGTTACCAAAATATCAGACGCGGTAGTACGCACAACGCACCTCACAGGACTTTTCACGGATTTGGGGATAGAATTATCTTATCTATTCTTTCCAAAATCGCATGCAAATCGGGATAAGTTAATTTCTAATATTAAATTGAGAATGTATATTATTACTTTCTTCTTTGCGGGTGGAATGATGGGTGGTTATATCTATTCTGAACTCTATTGGGGTCTCAATACTTTGAATGTGGCAGGGCTGATTTTATTACTTAGTTTATTTTATGATGATATGCGACTACATACAATTAAAACTACAAGGCGTTTTCAACGCTTACGCAGAATGAGATATGCTAGAAAATTAATAAGAAAAGTAGATTAAATTTATAGGATAAATCCTTTAATAAATAATTGAATGAAATTAAAAAATATCTGTTTATTCCTAGTTTTATGTTTATTCATAACAAGCTGTGGCAAAGGCGTTACACAAGGTTGGACTACTTTTCGTGGGAACAACGCGCACACAGGAAATTTAGAATCAGAGAATATCAATGTAGCAACTAATCTCAAATGGAAATTTAAGGCAGAGAGTGGTATATATTCTAGTGCGGTGATAGATAAGGGGGTAATAGTTTTTGGCAGTCTAGACCATCAAGTTTATGCATTAAATGCGGAAAACGGCAAATTACTTTGGCGATTTGAAACAGGTAATATCATTGATGGCACATCTGCGATACATGATGACGTGGTGTATATTGGGAGCATGGACGGGTATTTATATGCTTTAGATTTCAAAAACGGAAAAGAAGTCTGGAAGTTTAAGACAGGAAGCCATGTAAGTGGAAGCCCTGTGATTGCGGGTGAAGTAGTGATTTTTGGAAGTTATGATCATCATATTTATGCCGTTAATTTAGAATCTGGAAAGGAGCATTGGCGTTTTAAAACTGGAGATGCCATATTTTCTAGCCCAGCGGTATCAGAAGGTATAGTATATTTTGGGAGCATGGATAAATATTTCTACGCCATTGATTTATACACTGGTCAAGAACGATGGAAATTTAAAACTGGAGGCTATGTGAATTCAAGTCCTGCACTCAGTAATGGTTTAGTTTTATTTGGTAGCAGAGATACCCATTTATATGCGCTTTACCAAAATACTGGACAATTGATATGGAAATTTAAAGCCACGGATTACATTAGTTCTAGTGTGGCAGTAGAAAATAATTTGGTGGTGTTTGGGGGCAGAGATGCCAAGGTATATGCATTAGATATCCATAATGGAAATATGAAGTGGCAATTTAAAACGGGAGGTGCCATCTATTCTAGCCCCATGATTACAGAAGGAACCATCTATGTAGGAAGCCATGATTCTTATCTCTATGCAATCGATGCAGATGATGGGAAGGAATTAGCGAAATTCAAAACAGAAGGGAAAATTGATGCTAGTCCTGCTATGGATGATGGCATAATATATTTTGGGAGTAATGACAAATATTTATATGCATTGGATTGATAGCAATTTGGTTTAATATTAATTGTATTTTCATCCTTATATTTGTCTAGGAGGTTCTAATTCAAATTAGAATATTATAATATATCATCAATATCATGGAAGAGAGTTTTAATGAAATCAAGCCAGAGTTAGTTTACACTTTTATTGTTGTAGGTTTAGTTTTTATCTTTATTTACGCTACTAAAATCGTATATAGATTATTTACCCAACGTCTAGGATATAAACTTCCGCATGAGGATACCTCTAAGATTAATTGGATCAAGAAAATTCTATATTTCTTATGGGTTGTGTTAGGTATTATTTCTTTGACTTTCATCTTCATAGATAAAGCACAGTATGCCACGGCTAGGCAAATCTTTTATCAGACTTTGTATTTAGGTATGGTGACTGTGATCATGCTAGTGTCAGTCACTTTGGTTCAGATTTGGTTTTCTAAAAAAATTTATAGTAAGTCTTTGTCCAATGAGGATACCACCAATTTTAAGTTCCTTAGGTATATCGCAGTATATGGCGTATATTTCATAGGAATTCTTTTGATGCTCTTCGCTTTTGAATCTATGAGAGGTTTTGTAACTACTGCTTTGGGTAGTGCGGGGGTGATCGCTATTGTAGCGGGTGTCGCTTCTCAAGAAGCCTTGGCCAATTTAGTAGGAGGGATATTTATAATCATGTTCAAACCTTTTAAAGTCAATGATATCATTAAGGTAGATGAAACCATGATTGGTACTGTTACCGATATCACTTTAAGGCATACTATTATTAGAAACTACCAAAACAGAATGATTGTAATCCCTAATGCCATCATTAATAAAGAAAAGTTGGTGAATTATGATTTGAATGGCAGTTTATGTTGTGAGTGGATAATTATGGAAGTGGCCTATGATACCGATGTTAAATTGGCCAAAGAAATCATGAGAGAAGAATGTGAAAAGCATCCATTGCTTGTAGATAATAGAACGAAATTACAGAAGGCAGATGCCGCACCTTTGGTGACCGTACGTGTTACTAGCCTCAATGATTCTTCTATGTCGATACGGGCATGGGCATGGGCAAAGAATTATAGTGATGCTTTTGTGATGAAATGTGATTTATTAGAAAGCATCAAAAAACGTTTTGATGAGGCGGATATAGAGATTCCATTTCCACATAGAACGGTGATTATGAAAAAAGATCAAGAAGAGAAACCAGCAGAACGGGAAAT
Organism: Flavobacteriaceae bacterium Ap0902; assembly: GCA_009835005.1. Classification (GTDB taxonomy): domain Bacteria; phylum Bacteroidota; class Bacteroidia; order Flavobacteriales; family Weeksellaceae; genus Profundicola. Next base: position 182,122 of record WTFG01000004.1, read on the forward strand.
TGACACTTCAATTTAAGAATAGATGGATTGGCAACTTATTTTTAAAATAGTCTATTATGTAATTCTTTTAGTTTTCACTTTTAAAGTGATTTACGATACAGAATCATCTACGAAGGCTTCTGCTTATATTTTATTGATTTTCTTGTTGCCTGTTGCTGGAATTCTTATTTATCTATCATTTGGATTGAATTATCGTAAGTCTCAGATTTATGATAAGAAATTACAACTTGATCAAAACCAAAAGAAAATCATCAATCAATACATAGAATTTTATTTAAAAGATACCAAAAAGGAATTTGATGAGAAGTTTTCTAAATATTTTGGGCTTGGTAATATGTTGTATTCTGATACGGAAAGTTTTGTAACCAAAAATAACCAAGTGAATCTTTTGATAAATGGAGAAAATAAATTCCCTGCAATGTTTGATGCTTTACGTAAAGCAAAACATCATATTCATATCGAATATTATATATATGATGACGATGAAATAGGAAATGAACTAGCAGAGATTTTGATGCAGAAGGCTAGAGAAGGCGTTCAAGTACGTTTTATATATGATGATTTTGGTAGTAGAAAGATTAGAAAACATCTGGTGCCAAAACTTAGAGAAAGTGGGGTAGAAGCCTACGCTTTTTATAAAGTTCAATTTATATACTTAGCCAATCGATTGAACTATAGAAATCATCGCAAAATTGTGATAGTAGATGATTCTGTAGGCTTTGTAGGAGGAATCAACGTGAGTGATAAATATGTAAATAGAAATCCAGAAGATTTATACTGGAGAGATACACATTTGATGCTAGAAGGTGATTCCGTGAACGAATTACAAAGGATATTCTTGGCCGATTGGAATTTCTGTTCTAATCAAAACGTAAAACCCAATCCTTCCTTTTTTAAACAGCATCCCATCTTAGAAAATCCACAGTGGGTACAGATTATACCGAGCGGACCAGATTCCATGAACCCCAGCATTTTATATAGTTTTTTACATGCCATAGCTATATCAGAGAAAGAAATATTAATCACCACCCCTTATTTAATTCCTGGAGAGGAATTTCTACATGCGCTTCATATGGCAGTTTTGCGTGGTGTCAGAGTGAAAGTTTTGGTTCCAGAGTTTTCTGATTCTTTGGTAGTGAATGCTGTGTCTAAATCATATTATTTAGATTTGCTAGATCAAGGTGTAGAGATATATTTATACCAAAAAGGTTTTGTACATGCTAAAACCATGGTGTGTGATGATGAGTTATCTATCATTGGTACTGCCAACCTAGACAATAGAAGTTTTGATCTTAATTTTGAAGTTAATGCCATGGTATATGACAGGGATATCACTTCTCAATTAAGACAGACCTTTAATAATGACCTAGAAAATTCTAGACAGATATATTACGAAGATTGGGCTAATAGAAAAAAATACAAGCAATTTTTAGAAAAATGTTTGCGTTTGATTTCACCGTTGATGTAATGCTTAGAATAAGTTAGATTTAACATAGGTATTTTGATATACTAAGATAACTTTATAATTACAATTGATTAAATTTGCAATTATCACGCTATAGCCAGCGTATTCGTATAGTTTTAAACAATGTTTATGAAAAAAATCCTTATTCTATTTGCACATCCCAAATTTGAAAAATCTAGAACGAATAAGATTATCATAGATCAGGTAAAGGGTTTAGAACACGTGACTGTGCAAGATTTATATGAGGAATATCCATCATTTCATATAGATGTAGATAAGGAACAAGCGTTATTAATGCAGCATGATATCATCATTTGGCAACACCCTATCTACTGGTATAGTTGTCCACCTTTATTAAAAATGTGGATAGATGAGGTGTTGGAATATGGTTGGGCGTATGGTGCAGAAGGAAATGCCCTCAAAAACAAAACTATATTTAATGCGATAACTACGGGCGGTACGCGATGGAAGTATGATCCAGCAGGGGTACATAGTTACTCTATCAAAGAATTTTTGAGACCTTTTGAACAAACCGCCAAAATTTGTGGGATGAAATATCTACCTGCTTATGCAGTGATGGGTGTGCATCAATTGACAGATAAAGAGATAGAAGCAGAAGCGATTCAATATGTAAATCTATTACAGCGTTTGCAAAGGAATGAGGTGAAAGTTCAATTTGATGATGTGGAATATTTAAATGAAATTCAGGCTTTAAAAAAATAAATTATGACTGGAGGTTTATTATTAAATGCCATCGTATTTCTTGCAGGGGCGATTGTTTGTGTGTCTATTGCCAAAAAATTAGGATTAAGTTCTGTTATTGGGTACTTGCTCGCTGGAATTCTGATTGGTCCCTATGTATTAGGTTTCATAGGAGATGAAGGCAAAGATATTCTTCATTTTGCAGAATTTGGAGTGGTGGTGATGCTTTTCTTGATAGGTCTAAGTATAGAGCCTAGGAACTTCTGGGATATGCGGAAGACCATTCTGGGGATGGGTGGATTACAGGTATTTTTAACCATTCTGCTAGGATATTTTATGTTTAGTTTTCTGGGATATACGTGGACGGTATCTCTGGTTTTTGGAATGGCTATATCCTTGTCATCCACTGCGATAGCCATGCAGGTCATAGAAGAAAAAGGATTGATGAAAACCAACTTTGGTTTTTCTTCCTTTTCTATTTTATTATTTCAAGATTTAATAGTCATCTTCATGCTTGGTGCCATGCCTTTGTTGTCTAATGCTGGGGAGGGGAATGCAGTTGGAAATCACCCAGAAAGTGTCAATATCTTAGACCAATTACCGTTAGGAATTCAAACAGCAGCCATTATATTATCTATTGGATTAATTATAGTCGCTGGTAAGTATTTGATAGAGCCCATGTTGCGCAAGGTAGCCAAAGCAGGTGTCAGAGAATTGCTTATTGCCTCTGCCATATTCATTGTAGTAGCGATATCTTATCTCATGGAATATGTGGGGTTAAGCCCTGCGTTGGGGGCGTTTTTAGGTGGTGTGGTATTATCTAACAGTGAATTTAAACATGAATTAGAAAGTACCCTAGAACCTTTCAAAAACCTTTTATTAGGATTATTCTTTATGGCAGTTGGTGCTTCAATTAATTTTATCTTAATCGCTAAGATGCCATTAACAATTTCTGGTATTCTTATGGCTGTAATTGTCTTAAAAGGCGTGGTATTATTTATTTCAGCCACCGTATTTAAACTCAAATTGGATCAAAAACTTCTTTTAACCTTTAGTTTAGCACAAGTTGGAGAATTTGCGTTTGTATTATTATCCTTTGCTTTTGGCTTGAATATTTTAAACCAAGATCAAATGGATTTAATGCTAGTAATCACCGCACTTTCTATGTCATTAACACCCATTTTGAGTATGATTAATGAAAGACTAATTCTACCCCATATTGGAACCAAAGAATTTATCAAAAGACCAATGGATCACATTGCTCAAAAACAAAAAGTGATGTTAATTGGTTTTGGACAGTTCGGCAGTGTGATTGGTAGATTTATGCGTTCTCATGGCGTAGAAGCCACTATCTTTGATCATGATTCAAATCGGGTAGATGTTTTGAGAAAAATGGGGTTCAATGTTTACTATGGAGATGCCACAAGATTGAGTTTATTAGAATCTGCAGGACTAGCAGAGGCTAAAATTGTGATTTGTACTGTAGATAATATCAATGTAGCGACTGATATTACGATGATGATTAAAAAGCATTATCCGCACATAGAGGTGATGGTACGTGTAAAGAGTAGAAAGGATGCTTATGATATATTGAATTTGGGTGTAGATGATGTCTATAGGGAATATTTAGATAGTTCATTAACCATGGCCAAGGATGTGTTAAGTAAATTAGGTTTTAGAAAACACACTTTAGATAGACAGGCTTATAATTTTGTAAAATATGATGAGGATATTATGAGACGTCTGGCAAAAGAGCCTGAACATATAGAGGATGATTATATGAATAGAATCAAAGAAGAGTTAGAATATCAAGAGAAGATGTTAAATGAAGACTTTAAGAGAGGCATTGTCGAGTTTGATAATCATTGGGTTAGCGACCATAGTTATCAGTTTAGAGATGAAACTGAAATTTCATAAATAAGGGTAATTCTTAATTTATAATAAATTAAAGCAGCGATTGAATATGCTATTTAATCGCTGCTTTTGGGTAACGATAAACTAAATTAATCAATTTTTAAAAACTGTCCATCATCCTTATCAAACTCAAGTTCCATTTGATTATCTAACTCAACAGATTGTTTGTTGTCATCTATATCCATATCCATGATTTTGTTGTTTGGATAATTAGTTTTAACATATTCCAAAATAGGAGTAGGGACTACGCTGTCTGGCAGTTCTGTGGAACTATCTATTTCTGATATGTTATTGTCAGAATCAAATTCTAATTTCATGTTGTTTTCTAAAACTATCTCGTAAGTTTTGGAAATCATCTCATCATCCATGGTTGCTTGTACAATGTTGCTATTTGGAAAATGAGTTTGAACATAAGTTTGGATTTCTTGTGGTAATTCGTCATTGGTTACAACTTTATCTTCTGAGCAACTAAACACAGATAGCGATAAGACAGAAACAAATAATATAGATTTCAATTGCTTTCTCATAATTTCAATTATTTACTTAAAATGGCACAAAAGCAATACCAATCCACATATACTCTAATTAAAGTGAAAAAATTAATAAAATAATAAGATTTATATATTATAAATAAAATATTTATTTTCAGATATTTACATTATTTATATAAAGTATCAATTAAATCACTATATCTTTCTAAAATAACTTTTCTTTTCAGTTTTAAAGTAGGGGTTAGCTCATCATTCTCCATTGTAAATTCGTTTGGAAGTACCTTGTATCTTTTTACTCTTTCATAACTTGACAGCGTGAGTTGTTTCTTTTTGATAGACTGATCCAGCGATTTAAGCATGCGTTCATTCTCTAATAGATTGTCTATCTTATCAAATTCTATTTGCTTTCTATTAGCCCATTTTTCTGCATATTCACGATTTAGAGTCAATATGGCGGCGGCAAAAGGTTTTCCTTCTCCAATCACCATCGCTTGGGAAATAAAAGGACTTTGGGAGATTTGGGCTTCCACTAATTGCGGCGCTATATATTTACCATTGGCTGTCTTTATCAATTGTTTAATTCTATCTGTAATCACCAAATAGCCTTCTTCATCTAAATGACCAGCGTCTCCAGTTTTGAACCATCCATCTTCTGTATAATGTTTCTTAGATTCCTCCTCTAATTTGTAATAACCTCTTGTAATGGTATCCCCTTTGACTAGAATTTCATTATTTTCTCCAATTTTGACGTCTACATTGATAATCGGTTTACCTACTGTGCCCACTTTGAAGTTTTCTAAAGTGAAGGAAGTTACTGTAGCAGATGCCTCTGTGAGACCATAACCCACCAGCATCGGTAGCCCTATGGCTAAAAAGAACTCTACCAACTTATCTGGCATATAGGCTCCACCGCAAGGAGCGTAGACCATATTGCCTCCAAGTTTTTCTAATATTTTTTGGAAAACTAATCTATCTGCAATCTTATATTTTAAAGATAATCCTAAGGGTACAGATTTATTCTCTTGGGTATATTTCAATCGGTTTTTACCTACCCCCACTGCCCAATGGAATATTTTCTTTTTAATAAGGGATTGGCTAGAAATTTCATCCATTATTTTAGCATAAATCTTCTCATAAAGCCTTGGAACGGCGCATACGGTCTCTGGTTTAACGTTATATATAGCATCCGCAATAATTTTTGGGTCGCTTAGATAAACATTTGTCATACCATTGGCTAGGACGATATAAGTCCAACCTCTCTCATAAACATGAGAAAGTGGTAGAAACGCAATAGAGGTATAAGAAGGTTTAAATTCGTAGGTCAAATTATGATTCTCTAATAGAGAGGTGAATTGATGATGTATCAACTCTACACCTTTTGGTTCTCCAGTTGTTCCACTTGTGTAGATAAGAGTTGCTAGATCATTTTTAGTTATGCTATTTGTTCTTTCTTCTAAATCAGAGTCATATCCTTTGGGGTCGTATTGGTTAATCCAATTCTTGAAGTGAATACTATTATCTGTTTGTAAATTAACCTTTTCGTCAAAAATAATGATTCTGAATTGTTCTCTTCTATCAATTTTAAGAATCTCTCTATATTGAGATTGTGTTCCTACAAAAATCACTTGAACTCCCGCATCATGGAGTATATAATCTGTCTCATGGCTATTGTTAGTAGCAAAAATTGGAACACTGATTAATTTGGATTGTAAACATGCAATATCCACCATTGTCCATTCTGGACAATTTTGAGAGTATATAGCCACTCTGCTACCTGCCTCTACTTCTTCTGCTATAAGAGTAGTTGCAATCTTATGCACGATATTAATGGTTTCTTCTCCTGTGTATTGCTCACCCGTTATATAGTTTTTTAGGAAGTGTTTTTGTTTATCTTTTTCAAAAGTGTTTAAAATTATAGACCCAATATTCTCTTGCATAGATTCCAGTATTTATAATCCCAATTCCCTTTATAGTGGCTAATTCTATATAAATTTATTACTATTAATTTAATATTCAAATTGAAAAAATGCTCGCTATTTAGGCATAATAAATAACGAATCAATTGATTCTATGTGTAAGCTAATGCCTATCATAAGTTTAGACCTAAATTCATGGTTTTACCAGTTATCTACATATTGTCAAATTAAGATAACTTTAACACGTAAAACAATAAAACCCTTTGATTATACTACAATCAAAGGGCTAATAAAGGATGATAAATTTTTAATTTGATACTTCTACAATATTTTTTCTATTGATTTTCTTATTAATCTGATTCACAACCATAGCTATTGCTCCGTCTCCAGTCACATTACAAGCTGTACCAAAACTGTCCATGGTTATATATAGCGCAATCATTAGCCCTATTAAAGTTTGATCAAACCCCAACATAGATTCCAGTAAAGCAACCGCTGCCATAATGGCTCCGCCAGGAACTCCTGGTGCGGCAATCATAGTAATCCCTAGCATCATGATAAACCCAGCAAACATCTCAAAATTAGCTTCCATTCCCGTCATATACATTATAGCGAATGCACATGCTACAATCTTCAACATACTACCAGATAAATGAATGGTCGCACATAGCGGAATTACGAAATCTGCTACATCCTCATCTACACCATTTTTCTTGGCTTGTGATAAAGTTACAGGAATGGTGGCAGCAGAGGATTGTGTTCCTAATGCTGTCATATAAGCAGGCATCATCGTAATTAATGCTTTGATTGGATTTTTTTTAGTAATGCTTCCTGCGATAAAGAATTGCAACAACAGCCATAAAACATGCATAATGAAAATTATAATAATCACTTTAAAAAATAGACCTAAAACCACAGCTACTTGTCCTTCTGCCCCAATTTTAATAAATATCCCAAAGATATACAGAGGTAACATAGGTATAATAGCTTTTTCTATAATCCAAATGATGATATCCTTAAACTCTTGGAGTATTACTTTCATTCTATTACCTTCTATAGATGCAACACCTAAACCTATGACAAAAGCTAGTACCAAAGCGGTAGTAACGCCCATCAAAGGTGGCATATCCACATTAAAGTAAGCAGAAACGCTTTCTTCTACATGGATATTCGCTCCACTTTTTAATTCTTCTGCAGATAATAACATGGGCAAAGACCATTCTGTAGTTAAATAAGATAAAAATCCCGCAGAGATTGTAGAAGCATACGCAATCAATGCGGTTATTCCAAGCAATTTACCAGCACCCTTGCCTAAATCTGCTATACCTGGTGCTACAAGACCTAATATGATTAATGGAATTATAAAGGATAAGAAATTAGAAAATATGGCTGTAATAGTTACAAATATTTCTACAGCCCATAATGGGAATACCATAGATGCCAGAATACCCGCAATTATCGCCATAATAATTTTTGGAAGAAGACCTATTTTAAATTTCATTGGGTAAATTTTAAAGTGTTAGAACTTTGATATAAAATGACAATAAATCTAACGCTTTAGATTAATATTAACAATTAAATAAATCATCTATTTAGATTTTGTCTATTGATTTAATTCCAATATAATATACAGGAATAATTCTAATTCTAATAAATATTTTGCTTTATTTAGATTGAATTCTATTATTAATTTAAAGTTGGCGTGGGTTTACATTTGTATGATGATTATATAGATTCATAGCTCATGAAGAGCGATCAAGAGACTCTATATTAGAATCTTGGAATAAAAGTAATGTACATGTTGTGAATTAATTTAAAAAAACAGAATACTAAAAACCACCAATTTTCATCAAAAGAAATCGGTGGTTATAATATTATATTAAACTTTAAATTATTTAATGGTATTAAAATTTAACAAACCTTTTACTGTTTTTCCATTTTTATCCAAATAGATATCACGTTTTTCATCTGCCTTTTCTATCTCTATTTTATAAACCGTTTTACCATTTTCTACATACATATCTGCATCATCTATTTTATAGACAGGATAATTACTTTTGATCGCGTTTGTTATCGCTGCTGGTAAATCCTTTTCGGCAACCTCTGCTTTATATTTAACTAAATTACCCCTCGCATCGTACCATGCATCATAATCCTGAGACCATCCAATCTCAAATTCCACTTTGTATAAGTTTCCTTCTTTCTCCCACTCAATATCAGATGCTTTCGGGAATTTCTGTTGAAAACTTGTTTGGATAACATCCGGTACTTGGTTTTGTGCAATCTCTTGTGCATAAGATGTTCCTAAACCCAAAACGAAAAGCGATGCTATGGTTAATATTTTATTTTTCATAATTTCATTTTTTAAATTAAATTTCAATATCTATTCCAAAGATTTTGATAGGAAAATCTTTAACTCATATAAAATTGCAAGCTGCTTTTAGTATGGGGTATAGCATAGCCCAACACATAAATAGGTTGGGCTAGTGGATTAATGGCGAACTACCTACTTGCTTTCTGGCTGTTTAAAAGTAAAATTCTGCGCTATGTTCAATGGACGCAAGTAATAGCGTTTCTTATACCGGTGTCCACTGGTCCTGTGCAATACATCCTTTAATGTTCTTAAAACCCTCACGGTGTATTCGCCTTTATTAATCATGATACATTCTGCGGAAATTGCGTTGGCAGCATCTGTCATTTCTGCACGTGTTGCAATCCCAGTTTTATGCAAAGTTTCTAGAACTTGTGTTGCCCATATCACAGGGACATGAGCTGCCTCACAAAACCATAAAATCTCTTCTTGAATTTCGCTCATGCGTTCAAATCCAATTTCAACAGCTAAATCCCCACGTGCTATCATAACACCTATCAAATTTTCTTTCATACCTTGAACCAATAGCGAAGGTAATTTCTTTACAGCCGCAGGCGTTTCTATTTTTAATACAATATGAGGCTGTTTCTTATATTTGTTTAATTCTGTCTGTAAGACTTGGATATCTTGGGTAGAATTCACAAAGGAATATCCAACCATGTCTGCATGATCTACGACAAAAGGCAAACATTCTCTGTCATAATCTGTAAGGGATGGAACTTCTAAATCAGAGTCTGGGAAATTAATTCCCTTTTCTGCTTTTAAATTTCTGCTTTTTTTAGAATTTCTAAGCATTTGAAGTTTTAATCGGTTTTCTGATTTCTCTATGACAGAGGCCTCTAATTCTCCATCATCAAACATGATTCTTTCTCCTACTTTTATAAACTGTGTGATGTTGGGCAAAGTACAGCCAATGATAACATCTTTCTTCTTGAATTTGACAGGTTTATCCACCAAATAAAACTCATCCCCTTCATTGATTTTAACTTTACCTTTATCAGACCCTTTACCTAAAATTTCTGTCCTGATTTTAGGTCCTGCTAAATCCATAAAAACTTTGCATGGTATATCTAATTTTGCGCTGTATTTCTTTAGTTCATCAATAAGTTTTAACCATGTTTTTGGGTCATCATGAGCACAGTTAATTCTGGCGACATTCATTCCATTGGTCAATAATTCTTTAATTTTCTTTGGGTTTTCTAAAAAAGCAGCATCAAAGGTGACCATAATATGTGGTATCAACTGATCCTTTCTCTTTCCAAACAATTTGGTGGTATTAGATTCTAGTATTTCTCTACCCTCATGAAAAGAGCATACAGGTTCAATTTCTGGAGTAAAATCTGCCTTCAATCTTTTCTTTACCTGTACAATTTGACTGGCGATATGACCCTCTGACCCAGAAAAGGATGACAAACCAAATTCATGCAAAATGTCTTGAAGTTCCCGAATATCATGTTTGCGAAATACAATATAATTTAGAAGATTAATCAATGACTTTCTTCTGGATAAATCTACATCTTCCAATAGATTCTCATGTTTCTTTTGATAAGCTCTAATTTCATTGCCCAAAACATTTAATTCGTTAAATATGCTATCCACATCTTGTTGTGTCATTTCCATTGCTGTTCTAGTTTGGTTATATTTAATTTGATACAAGTTTTATGTAATCAATAGTTTTTTAATATATCCAACTAAATTAACTTTAAATCGTATAATGACATTGGATTCAGCGATATAAATAATTGTTAAATATTCAATAGAAAAAGAAGGTTTATTATATCTGAATTTAATTTTCTATAAATAAATTATGCCTATTTAAAGGTTTTTAATTCTTTTGAAAGCCAAGTAAAAATCACTTTAAGTAAATTTTATCCTAACTTCTATTTTAGTTTTATGCTTTCAGTTTTATTCTAGCGTGATTCACTAACTTTGTACTGCAATGAATCTTGGTGCGTTGAAGAGATTTCTCATCTTAAAAATTAATTAATATTGGGAATATGAAAAAGATATATAAGGGGAAAAGAGAAGGATTAATCACTTATTTGCTGATAGCTTCCATTGCTTTGCCCATCATAACTTATCTGGCAGAATCAGATTTTTACAAAGAAAATCCTTTGATGATAATTCCCCTTTTAATCCCTCTTATCATTATGTATACGATCTATTTCAAAACCTCTTACAAAATAGAGGATGGGGTGTTTTATTATGTATGTGGAGCCGTTAAAGGTGATGTGAAGATTAATGACATGATGGAATTAGAAAAAGTTGATGTCTTTTTGGGGGGGGGAATTGGAGCTGCTTTGACTAGAAGAGGAATGTATTTGAAGTTTAATGAGGATGTGGAATTTTATATTGCTCCTGCAGATAATGATGGATAGATTGCAGATTTATTAAAGGTAACTCCAAAAATTAAGGTTATTAATTAAAACAACTTGCAAGAAATAGCATCAATATTCTATAAAATAGAACGTATAATTAGTTAAATTAATAAATATGAAATTAAAATTTACTTTTTTAAGCAGTTTGTTCTCATTGATTTTATGGGCTCAATCGGCGCCATCTTACTATGATGATTTAGATTTTAGCAAAACGGGCGTGGAAATGAAGATCCAATTACGGGATTTAATGATTTACTCACATCATCATGTGACTACTTATAATGAACTTAGAGATTTACTTCCCGAAAGTGATGCAGATCCAGATGTAAATGGAAATATATTGCTAATATATGGCTCACAAGCTACTGGAATGCACCAGCGCAGTAGATCTGCAGATGGGAGTTGGAATCGAGAGCATGTATATCCAAAATCCCTTGGAAATCCTAATTTGGGAAATTCTGGACCAGGAGCAGATGCCCATCATATTAGACCCGCTGACAAGCAACTAAATTCCCTTAGAGAAAATTTACCGTTTGTAGATGGTACTGGTGCGATGGCAGGTAAATCAAATGGAGGTTTTTATCCTGGAGAGGAATGGAAAGGGGATGTGGCTAGAATATTAATGTATTTACATTTACACTATGGAGAAAGAACAAATCCATCTAGGGTAGTAATCTCACCGTATACATGGTCTTCTGATATTCCAGATTTATTATTAAAGTGGAATGCAGAGGATCCTGTCTCTGATTTTGAAAGACAACGCAATGATGTGGTCGCTGCTTGGCAAGGGAATAGAAATCCATTTGTAGATAATCCATACTTGGCAACTATTATATGGACAGGTCCAGAAGCAGAAAATACATGGCCAGATTCTATTGATGGTGGTGGAGATGGTGATACGGAGGTTCCTACAGTCCCTACAAATTTAGAATTAGTTTCGTCTACATCCACTACACTTACTTTTTCATGGGATGCGTCGCAAGACAACGTAGCTGTAACAAGTTATGCCGTGTATATTGACAGTGAATATCACAGTTCTGTGAATACCAATACCGCTACTGTGAGTGGGTTACATCCAAACACATCTTATGAGCTTCAAGTAAAAGCCATAGACAATGCAAATAATCAATCTGATTTAAGCGAAGTTTTAATAGGTAAAACACTGGAGGCAGGTGATGGGCAAACTTCTTGTGGTACAGAAGATTTTGAAAATTTAGATGCTACAGAAAATGTTCCTGATTCTTCTTATGCAGACAGGGTATGGACAAATAATGGTATTACTTGGACAGCGACAAACGCTAGAATAGATTTAGAAATAGAGGATGGCAAAGCGCTTGTCATGAGAGGCGGAAACTTGAGTTCTACTACTTTATCCGGAGGGATAGGTTCATTATCTGTTCAGACACAATTGAAATTTAGCGGTCAATCGGGGGTTTATAAATTAATGGTGAATGGAGAAGAGAAAGGTGAAATACCATACTCCTCTACAGCAGAGACATTTGCTATAGAAAATATCAATATAGCAGGTGATGTGATCATAACATTAGTAGATGAAGTTTCTAATAATAGAGTAGCATTTGATAACTTGACTTGGACTTGTTATAGCACCATGGATGTGGATAATGTGGTTGTGGGTGAGAAGGAAATTCTAGCCTATCCAAATCCAGTAAATAATCAAGTACTTCAATTAAAAGGTTTTGAAGATAATCAAACGGTAACTATCTATAATATGAACGGACAACTGGTACAAACCATTTTGAACGTACAAAATGAACAACCGATTAGATTAAATAATTTACCTAGCGGAGTCTATATCTTACAGGTAGAAAATAAGTCTATTAAAATTATAGTGAAGTAATCCAGATTTAATGATTTTAATATGCAAAAACCATCTCTTAGGAGGTGGTTTTTTTGGTATTCATTTATTCCACTAATACTTAAAGTTATATTAAGTTTAAAGACCATAAATAAACCGCCATAATTTCTAAAAATTAGGCGGTTTCTTAATTTAAGTTTGCTGAATATCTTACCCAAACATATCTCTTACACGTTCAAAGAATGATTTGTTATCCTTTTTATGGATAGGATTAAAATTATCATCCTCACGCATTTCCTCAAAAAAGGCTTTCTGTTTACTAGATAAATTATGCGGAATAAAGGCATTGACATGCACAAATAAATCCCCAGAACCATAACCCTCTAGACTTGGTAAACCTTTGCTTTTTAATCTCAAGATTTTACCACTTTGCGTACCTGGTTCTATCTTAATTTTAGCCTTTCCGGTTGCCGTTGGAATTTCTTTCTCTGCACCCAGAACGACATCTGGCAGGGATACATGCAAGTCATAATGCAAGTTGTTACCATCTCGCTTTAAATCCTGATGTTCCTCTTCTTCTATCACTACCAATAAATCCCCAGCAGGACCGCCAAAAGGAGCCTCATTCCCCTTCCCACGCACCTGAAGTTGAATTCCATCTCTTGCTCCCGCAGGAATTTTAACTTCTACTGTGTCATCCTCTTTGATGAGTCCTTGATTATTAGCGCCATTTGGAATATGGTCTGCAATTTTACCAGTTCCTCTACAAGTTCCACAAGTAGTAGCCGTTTGCATTTGCCCAAGTGGTGTGTTCATCACCCTAACTTGTTGACCACTACCATGACACGTAGGACATGTTTTGAAGGTTGCCTCTGGGTGTAGTTTCATTCGGGTAACCTTTAATTTTTTAGTTACACCTTCCATCATCTCTTCTAAATTCAACCGAACACGAACACGTAGGTTAGAACCTCTTTGCTGTCTACTACGGCCTCCTCCAGAGAATCCACCGCCGAAACCGCCAAAGCCACCACCAAATATATCACCGAACTGGGAGAATATGTCTTCCATATTCATTCCACCAAATCCTCCACCAGCAGCACCACCAACGCCTGCATGACCAAACTGATCATAGCGTTGACGCTTATCATCATTACTTAATACTTCATAAGCCTCTGCTGCCTCTTTAAACTTTTCTTCGGCTTCTTGGTTATCTGGATTTTTATCTGGGTGGTATTTAATCGCAATTTTTCTGTATGCTTTCTTAATCTCAACTTTAGTGGCTGATTTATCAATTCCTAAAATTTCGTAATAATCTCTTTTTGCCATAATCTTATTTTCCTACAACAACTTTGGTGAAGCGGATTACTTTATCATTCAACATATATCCAGTTTCCACAATATCCACAATTTTGCCTCTTAAATCTTCTGATGGAGCTGGTATCTGCGTTATAGCTTCATGTAGTTCTATATCAAAATCGTCACCTGCCTCTGTTTCTATTGCTTTTAGTCCTTTTCCTTCTAGAATGGTGAGGAATTTATGCTGAATCAATTCCATCCCCCTTAACTCTTCACTTTCTCCCTCTTCAGTTTTTAACAAATTGATTCCTCTATCAAAATCATCTAACACAGGCAGTAAATCCACTAAAAGTGACTCATTGGCAGATTTATATAAATCTAACTTCTCTTTGTTGCTTCTTTTTTTAAAGTTCTCAAACTCTGCAAATAGTCTTAGATTTCTATCTTTTAAATCCGCATATTCATCCTCTAATGTTTTCTCTTGCTGCTTTTTAGCGGTTTCATCCTCATTAGAAGTGTCATCGCTAGTATTTATATTTTCATCCTTATTGATGTTTTCCTCATCAAATGTTTCCTTATCTTTATTCATCCCAATAATTTTGATTAAGATTTGGCAAATCATCTGCCACTATATCTTTAATGTCATACTGGCAGAAACATGGACTTAATGGCATTGTTGGAAATTGCTTGCAGTTACTTATTTTTAAACTAACTTGCCTCATCATTTTGAGACAATTTTCATCACATATATACAGGACATTTATTACTTCCCAAGCATGGGTGGCGTTTTGTGTTGCTTTATTGGTTTGGTATTTTCAATTAGGAAGTGCGTGGTATTCTGCAACGCTGATATGGATGAGTTTCTTTTCTACTTTATTTGCTTATAATTTAGCGTATTGGATAGAGGAAAAGCTTTTTAATTGGAGGATGTTGGTTATGATAATTTCTGTAATTTTCTGTATTTATCTATTCTTTAATTTAGAACATTTAGACACACAAGTGTTGCTCATAGTCATGGGATTGATTAGTATTTTTTATTCCATCCCATATAGAAGTTTTAAACTAAGGAAAATTCCAGGTTTCAAGATATTTTGGATTGCATTGGTTTGGGCTGTTACTGTTTGTTTAATTTATGTAGAAAACCATACTTACAACACTGCATTGCTTTGGTACGTATTATCAGCTTTTACATTCATTTTGGGTATTACCATTCCATTTGATTTAAGAGATTATTATACAGATCATCAGAGTTTAAGAACTATTCCGCAACGAATTGGTATAGAGAAGAGTATACAGCTGTCTATAATCTTATTACTGGTTAGTTTAATCTGTTTTAGTTTGGCTAATCAGATGCAATTCAATTTATATTTCTACGCATTTGCTTTGACAATTTTTATAGGAATGATACTTTGTTATCTTCAAAAATTTACCGCTTCTAAATGGTACACGGCTTTCTGGATAGAGGGATTAAGCGCTATGCCATTTATTATTTTCAAAATAGTATCTGCTTTAATTTCATAGGGATTTAATCCTTTCTTATCTTTGAGGGAATTAAAACCATTCAGAATGAAATTTTTTATAGATACAGCTAACTTAGATCAAATTAAAGAAGCACAGGATTTGGGTATTTTAGACGGTGTAACCACCAATCCATCATTGATGGCAAAAGAAGGAATTACAGGTAAAGATAATATTTTACAGCACTATAAAGACATTTGTGAACTTGTAGACGGTGATGTGAGTGCAGAGGTTATCTCTACTGATTTTGATGGTATGCTCAAGGAAGGAGAAGAATTAGCCGCATTGAATGAGCAAATCGTGGTGAAGGTCCCAATGATTAAAGAAGGAATCAAGGCGATTAATTATTTCTCTAACAAGGGTATCAAGACCAACTGTACATTGGTTTTTTCTTCTGGACAAGCTCTATTGGCAGCCAAAGCGGGAGCAACGTATGTATCTCCTTTTATAGGCAGATTAGACGATATCTCTACAGATGGTATGAATTTAATAGAAGATATTAGAACAATATATGATAATTATATGTTTGATACAGAGATTTTAGCAGCATCCGTGCGTCACCCGATGCATATCAATCAATGTGCATTGATGGGTGCAGATGTAGTGACAGCACCACTAAGTGCCATCACCGCATTGCTTAATCACCCTTTGACTACAAGCGGATTAGAAAAATTTTTAGCAGATTATAACAAAGGAAACAAGTAATTTCTTGTACTTATTGCGTATTGGGTTAATTGAATAATTAAATATGAAGTTTGATTAGGTGATTAATCCAATACTTTTTCTTATATTTTATCAAAAAACTTTTGAATGCATCTAGACCGAATCCATTTGGTTAATTTTAAAAACTTCCAAGATCAAACTTTTGATTTTTCTCCTAAGATTAATGCTTTCGTGGGAAATAATGGGGTGGGTAAAACCAATGTTTTGGATGCGGTATATTATTTAAGCATATTTAAAAGTTACTTTCACCATTCAGACAAGAACAATATTAAATTTGATGAGGACTATTTCTTCCTAGAAGGTTGGTTTCAAAAAGAGGAACAAGAAGAACATATTCAATGTGGTTTCCAGATAGGTCAAAAAAAATCAGTGAAGCGCAACCAGAAGTCGTATGATAGAATATCTGATCATATTGGTAAATTCCCAGTTGTGATAATCTCTCCCTATGATAGGGATTTGATTGCAGAGGGTAGTGATGTACGTAGAAAGTTTTTAGACAGTATTATATCCCAAGCGAATGCTACTTATCTTAAAAAACTAATCCGATACAACAAAGTGCTACAACAGAGAAATTCTTTATTGAAGTACTTTGCGGCGAATAGAGTTTTTGATGCACTACAGTTAGAAGTTTTTGATAATGAAATTTTGAGTCTTGGTGCTTATATATTTGAGGAAAGAGATAAATTTATCCAAGAATTTCATCCTGTTTTTCAGTATTATTATAACGCTATCTCTACGGGTAGAGAGGAAGTTGGAGTTTTGTATGCTTCTGATTTAAAATATAATCAGAAAAACTATTTAACAGATAGTTTAGACAGAGATAAATTACTGCAATATACAACTGCGGGGATTCATAAAGATGATTTGGATTTTATTATTAATCAAAATAAAATCAAAAAATTTGGCTCACAAGGGCAGCAAAAATCGTTTTTGATTGCTTTGAAATTAGCACAGCTTGATTTTATTAAAAATCATTTAAATATTACACCCATTCTTTTGTTAGATGATATTTTTGATAAATTAGATGAATCTAGAGTAGAACAATTAATTAAATTAGTGAATGATGCCGATTTTGGACAAATTTTTATATCTGATACGCATCCAGAAAGGACAGAGGAGCTTCTTAAAAGAGTGAATGAGGATTATAAACTATTTAAACTTTAATTCACGATGAAAAGAAAAAATGAAATTACCATTTCAGAGGCTATACGCTATTTTATCAAAGAAAACGGCATGGAACAGCGTGTGTTAGACAGCATGGTGCTTGATGCCTGGCAGGATCAGATGGGCGATTTCATGAAACAATATACCGATGCCTTGTATGTGAAAAATCGCATACTTTTTGTGAGAATTAACAGTCCAGCGATTAAAAATGAATTAAGTTACGGGAAATCAAAAATCCTCCAACATATCAACAATTACATGGAAGAGGAGTATTTAACAGAAATTAAGTTTATTTAAATTTTAATCATAGAATAATTAATAAATAAATTTCTTTAGTTTATTAGTATTGAATTAGATATTATGCAAAACAATTTTATAGATCACGTTAAAATCCATGTAAAAAGTGGTAAAGGGGGTGCCGGTTCCGCTCATTTACGTAGAGAGAAATATGTAGACAAAGGGGGTCCCGATGGTGGAGATGGAGGTAGAGGTGGTCATGTGATTGTTCAAGCCAATCCAAATATGTGGACACTTTTTCATCTTAGATATACCAGACACTTGAATGCAGAAAATGGAAAGCCAGGAGGTAAACAAAGAGCTACGGGGCGTGATGGACAGGATATTACGATAGATGTACCGCTGGGGACTGTGATTAAAAATGAGGAAGGCGAGATCGTTGGAGAAGTCATAGAAGAGGGTGATAAAATAGTGGTTGTAGAAGGTGGAAAGGGTGGTTTGGGGAACTGGCACTTTAGATCTTCTACCCAACAAACGCCTAGATACGCACAACCAGGATTACCTGGAAGAGAGGTGGATTTAACTTTTGAGTTAAAGATTTTAGCAGATGTAGGATTGGTAGGATTTCCTAATGCTGGTAAATCTACATTGCTTTCTGTAATTACTGCTGCCAAACCAAAAATTGGGGATTATGAATTCACTACGCTTACGCCTAATTTAGGAATTGTAGATTATAGAGAACATCAATCCTTTGTGATGGCAGATATTCCTGGGATTATAGAAGGAGCAAGTGAGGGAAAGGGGCTAGGTCATAGATTTTTGCGTCATATAGAGAGAAACGCTTTGCTATTGTTTTTAATTCCTGCTGATTCAGAGGATTATAAAAAGGAATTTGATGTACTATTGAATGAGTTGGCTAAGTTTAATAAAGAATTATTAGATAAGGATATTATTCTTGCAATTTCTAAATCAGATATGCTAGATGAGGAATTAAAGGAGGAAATTATTCCTAAATTACCAAAAGATGTTCCGCATGTGTTCATTTCCTCTGTTGCTCAGACAGGGCTTCAAGAGTTAAAAGATATGCTCTGGAAGAAATTAAGTGCGTATAAATAGATTATAGTCATGCTAAAATTCAAAAGGAGGCTCTTTATTTAAAAAAAAAGCCTCCTTTTAATATTTATAAGTATCGATTATTTAAACTTTTCTGTCATGCTTTCCCAATAACCATTAAATTTAGAGGTTTTACTTTGAGGATGCATAAACTGTAATCCAGTTACCACTTTTAAACCTTCTTCTGAATTTTTAACGATTAATTTTTCATGATATACTTGGTTATTATTTGCTTGAATACCAGTTATTTCATAACCGTTCGCCAGTTTAGTGATTTTCTCATCATTTAGCATTTTCCCTGTAACGGAAAGCAATTCTTCTAGCTCATCTCCAGTCTCATCTATAAAACCATACATGGTGATTTTAGATGAATCTAACTTATTGATAAATGTTTTACCATCTCCATTGGGTGGGTCTGGTTGAGCACCAAAATTACTTGGATAATCAAAACACATATCATATCTATCATTGCAATACTCTACATAATTAATGATTTCATTCTCTGAAATCTCTAGTTGTTTAGATTTGATAGTTTCACTCTCTTTTTTGCAATTAAAAAGAAAAATACTAACGGATAATAGTAACAGAAATCTTACCATCTATGATTATTTATACAAAAATAGTTCTTTTACAATTAAAATAAAACCTTTTTTAAGGCTTGATTTTTGAAGCTGTAGGGATTCAAATATAAAATAAGTATAACATGGATATGATGAAAATGTTGGGACAATTACAAGAGTCTCAAAAGAAAGTAGAAGAAGCAAAGAATAGAATGGCTGGTGAATATATTACAGAAGCCACTTCAGATAATCTATTAAGCGCCAAAGTATCTAAAAATGGACGAGTTAAAGAAATCACAATCAACGATGAATTATTGGAAGACAAAGAACAATTGGTAGATTATTTAATTTTGACTTTAAATAAAGCTTTGGATAAAGCACAAACAGAATTTGATGCAGAAATAGAAAGTGTAGCCAAATCTGGTATGCCCAATATTCCAGGAATGCCGTTTTAATCTCTTATTTAATTAGAAAAATACAAAAACAGAACAGCGGCTTTATAAAATCGCTGTTCTGTTTTTATATGAATATTATGGATTCGACTTTATCCAAGACTAGGCTCATAGGCAATCATATCATTTCTTAGCCATGCTGGAATGGCGATAGATTTCTTCTTTTGCATATCAATCATTACCTGAGCGCTTTTCCCTCTAGCATGTATTGTTTCTTTTCCATCTGCGCCTTCACTTACGATCAAGTATTCCATTTCAAAGCTTTTATTAGATAGGGTAGAAGTCCTAACTTTGATTCGCACATTGGGCGTGGTGAGTTTAATTTCTTTATAATAATCACATTCAATATGCGCAATGACAAACATGTGTTTATTCCAATCCCAAGTCGGGCTCATTTTCATCATATAATGACCACGCACGATCTGGAAATATTCAAAATAGTAAATATTGTTAATATGTCCTAGTGCGTCCATATCATTCCAACGCATAGGGATAGGCATTTCAAATTTAAAATCTTCTTGATTGATATCTTTCATAGAATAAATTTTATATCACAAATTTAAATAATTATGCGTGTATAGATGATGCAATATTGATGAAGTTAGAGCAAAAATTATTTATGTACGGTTTAATAATAAATTACCCTGAATAAATTTTAGAGAAATTTCATTGAAGATTGAGGGCTGTTCTACGTTTACCACATGTCCGCAGGCTTCTATAATATGTAATTTTGTTTTCTTGTGCTTGTCTACAATTTGTTGAACAGAGGGTAAAAACATATGATCTTCTTCTCCCATAATATATAAGGTAGGAATTCCCGTATCTTTTTCTCTAAAGAATTTTAATAAAGGATTGATTTCTGCTGTTAGTTTATACCAACGTTTAAATTCTCTCTTATACAGTTTTTTTGCTTCTTGGATAAACATATTCCGAGATTCCTTGTGATTAGTTTTAGGCATGATGATATGCGCTAATATCGTATATAACCACATATAGGGAACAATAGATTTAAAGGTATTTCCAATGCCCATAAGAAAGCGACCCCTCAAGTTTAATTTCATAACTGCACCACCCATCACCATAGAACTTACCAATTTTGGGCGAATCTCTGCCATTTTTCTAATAATGATTGTACCCAAAGACATTCCTACAAAATGAGACTGGCTGATTTTTAAGTAATCCAAAACTTCAATCACGTCATTGGTTACAGCATCGAATGTATAATTTTTGTTGAATATAGAAAAAGCATCCTTGCTTTGTCCATGACCTCGCAAATCAACTAAAAGTACATTAAAATGTTTGCTATATTCTCTAATTTGCCGAAACCATATAGAAGAACTCCCACCAGCACCATGTACAAATGTGACCCATTCTGTGGATTCTTGATGTTGATAGATCGTATGATGAAGCATAAAATTTTAATTCAATAGTGATAGGTAGTAAAAATATGCAAACTTTGTTGATGATACACTATTTTAACACACTTTATCATATTTAAGTATCTAGATTTAAGTATTAAGTTGAAAGTATCTGGATGACTTTTAAGTATTTAATCATCTGCTTAGATTCTGTAATAGATCAAAATGACTTCATACAGCTATGAAAGGCGTGTTCTATCTAATCAAAATTCACTAATTTGCATCTTCCAATATAATTTAGTTCCATGAAAGTCTGTATTGCAGAAAAGCCAAGTGTGGCTAGAGAAATTGCCACCGTTTTAGGAGCCACCACCAAGCGTGATGGTTACTATGAGGGCAATGGCTTGCAGCCACCTACACTTTTGGGCACTTATGCTCACTTAAAGAACCTCATGATTATCAGCCATATTGGAAGCATTGGGATTTGAATAATCTGTGATGATTCCCTATTTTCTTGGATATTCTGGTCTTCTCATTTTAAATTTTGTCCCTGATAAGGATTTTAAGAATGCGACCACGGCCAATCTTTCCTCTTTTGATAAGTTTAAAGGCTTCATTAATGAATCTGTTACTGGGTACAAAGAATCTTGTCTTTTTTGTTCTAAGCTTGGATCCAACATGTGCATTCCACTGTTATACATGTTTACAACACCAAGTAAATCATTAAATAAGCCATTATGCATCCAAGGTCGAGTAATTAATAAATCTCTTAATGATGGTGTTCTAAATTTACCGACATCCTCTTTTATAAGTGTCGTATTATATCTTCCTAAATCCTGGTACTTCCTTTTATAGTATGTGAGCCCTATATTATGAAAAGATTCATCTGTTAGGTATTGTCCATAGTGGCAATTCATACACCTAGCTTTTGTCCTAAAAATATGCATACCATAAATTTCTTGATCCGTTAGCGCTTCATAATCTCTTTCTAAAAACTTATCAAATCTGCTTGGTTGGCTTTTAATTGTTTTTTGAAAAGAAGCCAATGCTGTTGTAATACGTTCAAAAGTGATTTTTTCTGAGCCATAGGCATTTTTAAATAATGGTTTATAATTAGATATTTTATTCAATTGATAAACCAAACTATCAGAGGTATGAGCCATTTCATTATGCGCAATAATTGGAGCCAAGGCTTGCTCTTCTAATGAGGATACTCTGCCATCCCAAAATAATAACTTTCTTTCTGCTACATTCAATAAGGATAGGCTATTACGTGCCCCTAACAAATGATTATGTCCTAATGCTACCCGTCTACCATCTGCCCAACCAATTTCTGGGTCATGACAACTACTGCAGGATATTTGATTAGATTTAGAAAGTTTGGGATCAAAAAATAACATTTTACCTAAGATGACTTTTGGTAATTCTTGGGATTGGAAATAGTTAGAATCAATGGGGATGCTTTTGAATTCTTCCCATTCAACGCCTTGGTCTATAAAAGGAGAAGGCCAATCCTCTATGGGTTTTTTGTATAATTTGACGATCTCTTCATAGTTAATTTCTATGTTATCCAATTCCTTATGAATCGTAATAAAACTCAAAAGAAAAAGAAAAATTAAAAAGATTACGGGAATTATAAATTTTTTCATGTTAATTAAAATGTGACACCTAAATTAATGCTATATATTCTGTTATTCGTAGTATTAGAAAAATAATAATGATGATATCCAATGGTGACATAGATAGATTTATAATTATCTATATTCCTGTCATATCTTAAAAATGACTCAATGGCATAGTAGTTTAAATTTTTGATTAAAAAATCGTGATGCTGCCAATTATTAATTTCATCATTATCGTTGGTGGTTATTAGATTTGGGTTGTTATGAATGTGTCTTTGATATAACGTCGTATTCAGGCTAAACATGTTTTTATTATCCATTGGTTGTAAATAAAATAGATTTATTCCAATAAAATTATATTTAAAATTTTGAGTCCAATCTATATCCAGTTTACGTTCTATATTCTGGTTAAATTTAATATAAGGTTCTAAGAAAATAGAGAAATTTTTGTTTTTATATTCTAAGATAGAACTTATATAATAGTTTTCTAATTCTTGTTGGTAAGTTTGTTTCTCTAATAGTTTTTCTACTATACTTGTGTTATTGGTATAATAGATTTCTTTCCCTTTTGTGGATGTTTTGTCAAAAGATATTTTGCCTCCCAATTTAATTTTTTCATTCAGTGGGAATAATTTATTAATAACCATATATAATTTATGTTTATCCATAGAGTTGCTTTGGTAAGTCGTATTGGATGTGGTAATAGCTTCTTTAGAAAAATTACTAAATAGAGTGCCCGCTGTTAGATGCAAATTCTTTTCTTGTGAACCCCATGTCAAAATATATTCCTGTGTGAAATCTTTAAAAGATGCTGCAGTACTTCTATTAGAAAAATAGTAATGGTACGTGCCCAATCCATTTAGATGATATAGTGGCGTTTGTTCTATCTCGCTAGAGAACTTAATACTAGAGGTTTGTATATAGCGATTGAGTTTAACTGCCAATCCTAAATGATATTTAGGCATTATTAGATACCTAGAACCCAAAGCAATATGAAGATCAGATACCGTATTTTTGGGACGTGGATCTGTTGTTTTATAACTCAATTTTGCTTTATATTTTAAATCAGCACCCAAGGTTAATTTTTGTATATTTTTTGAAATCCCTCCTCTGAATTGATATGACTGTGTTTTTATGTTTCCGCCTACAGCATCAGCTATGACAAAAGGTGAAATCTTGTCTAAATCTAGGTTGTTATTCCATTGTATATCTTTGGTATTAGAATCAGTATAAGAGGCCTCACCCCATAGATTTGTTTCATTATCCATGATTTTATAAGATTCAATAAAAAGTCTATACTTTTCTTTGGATTTACCCCTTTGTAATAAATATGTTTCTTGATCCTGATTATAATAATTCAGATAAATATTAGTATAAGAAAGATTACTATAATCCTGCATATTAGCAGGATTATAGTAATAAGATTGATTCAATACTCTAAATGGATTCTGTTGATTTTCTATTTTATCATAGAAAGATGTTGTGTCCTGTGCTTTGGATATAAAACATAATAAAAGCAGGACAATTATAAAAGCATATTTAGAATAATATTGAATCATGATTAATGGATAATTCCGTTAGCCAAACTAGAATCAGAACTTTTCACAAAATCTATATCAGAATCATTGGTGTCCTTATAAACAGGTTTTCCATTCACCATGGTACCAATTATTTTTCTTCTAACGGTTTTCCCAAACCTAGATGGATCACTATTTATAGTACCAACAGATGTGTAAGAGGCGTCAATAGAAGCATCTAATGGATTCCACTCCCAATTGGTAGGTATAGCACAGTTAACTCCATCTAAAATCCATTCATTAGGTACTTTATAAGTACTTTTTTGAGTTATATTACCTGCAGCATTTAGGTATTCATAATTATAAACATAGTCATTTAACCACGAATTAACCGATACGTTTTCTGGAAATCGAGCAATTGCATAACTTTCTAGACCGCGATTGTGCAAAAAGAACATATTAAAATTCATCGTTGTATAGATAACATTGGCATTTGGTACTGCAGGATTATCCGTTTGTCCCAATGCAGGATTATCTAAATTAGGATATTCATAGTCTGCATTGCTTAAATCATAAGCGGGAATATTGCTTGTGTGGTGATTAATTGCCATGTCCGCAATTACTATAAAATCACCTGGTTCTACTTCCTTTCCTATTTCTAATGGTATCATAAGTACACCGCTTACTGCAAAAGAATTACTTCTAATATCTGGTTGAACATCATATTTAAGAGATGGGTTAAATTGGGATTTCATAATTAACAAACCACCTGTATTCAAAGTCTTATTGGTGTTATTGGTTAGTTTAAAATATCTTCCAGAGTTATAATTTTTCCCTTCGGATGTTTTTACACCAGTAAAGAAAACTTCTTCTATAATAAAATCTTCGCTAAACGCTTTTAGGCTTAAATTTATACGCAAATCTTGAGTCTCTTCTGTTAAATCAAAACTAGAAAGACCAGCTGCTTCTAAGGTTTCTCCAGAAGTCAAAACTACTTGGGCATTAACTGTAGCATTATAAGAACCTTTTGGTAGTCTCACAGTATAAGGTTTTGTATCTAATTCCTTAATGATAACTGTTCCTGTATTGGTTTCTTTAAATTCTAATTCTACAGAATTAACTTCTGCAATATTATCTCCTTCAAAAGATAAATTGATAATACTATCCTCTAATACTTGTGGAGGATTAAAATCATCATCATTGTTACAAGATACAATGGTGAGTGTCAAGCCAAAAAAGGCAATAAGCATGTAATAAAAATTGTTTTTCATAATATTAAATTATTGATTAAAAATTAAATGTTAATTCCATTCCGAAATAAGGTTCATTCCAAAAATTACGTTTTACAGTGATATCGTTAAATTTATATGGAGCGTAATAGCTAAATAATCTATTGACAAATAAAGAAGCTTTTAAATCATTGTATACACGTTTAGTCGCCTTTATATTGGCTACAATATCCATGGGGTAGTGCGTCGCTATATTGTCTGTTAAGCTCACATTACGAACCAACCATTGTTTATAGGCATCTGTTTTATCTTCTGGGGTAAATTCAAATACATTACCGTCTTTGTCATAATAAGCATAAGGTTCTGCAATTCTTTTGACCCTCTCCAAATCTAAAAACAAAGTACCTTGTAGCGATAAAGAAAAATTCAACCCTAAATTTTGTAAATAGGTATCTATAATGCAGTTATAATTTAATCCAGTGTTAATATATCCTGTATCATTTTTATAAATTCCTACATAAGGAAAGGAAATCCCCCCAATAGATTGGTTTGGCTTTTGATGGTATGGTGTAGAGTTTTCATACAAAGTTTTAAACCATGCACCATTGAATGTAATTCTGGTGTTCAAACCATTAAAACGTGGAGAAGTATACCCAAATTCAATACCCCTTTTAAATGTTCTACTGCCATTCTGGTGAGATGTAATTCCTAGAAAACTATATTGAGTAGTATAGGGTAAATATTGTATATCTGGAGTTTGTGTTAGATTTTCTAGGTCTATACCAGAAGTGTCATATCGATTATAATAGAAAGTTTTAAAATGATTTTCTCTTCTAAAACCAGATTTCATATCTTCCAGAAAATAAGTAAAGAAAACATCATGATTATCATAAGATAAATCTAACCTGATTTCTTTCTTTACATTTTTGGCAGCTGTTAAATTATAATTAGTTACATCTTCTACATAAGTCATATAATTAACCAGTCGTAAATTTGGATTAGAATGATAAAAGTTTAATTGCTGAAAATCCAAGTACAATAGATTTGGATATAGCATATATAGTGTAGGTTGTTTATACAAAACACCATATCCCACGGTAACATCTATTTTAAAATCTCTTTCATTCATTCTTATCCTAGGTACGTTCCATTGAAAATTAAAACGTGGTTCTAAAAATAAGGTATGTTTTAAGCGGTATTTATCTTTTAGACCCATATTTTTGGATAAACGTCCGCCAGCATAGAGTTTAAACGCATGTTCATTATATTTATATTCTATTTTGTCCCCCAGATAAAGTGCTATATTTTGGTAAGCTGGAATACTTTTATAAGATCTAGGGCGTGTATTCATATTTGGCGCAGGAGGTTTCAAAATATCATATAGCTGTCCACGCCCATTATTTTTAGAATACTTATAATCTATTCCAGATGTTATTTGATGTGATACTGAACCCGTAGAAATAGAAGCAAGTGCAGATAACTTATAAGACATATCCAGGGGTCTACCTTCTGTTTTTAAATAAGAAGTATAACTAATCTCTGGGAAATACCCGTTATTTACACCTTGCTCTTGAGCAATAGAAATGGATCTAGGACCAGAAAATTGCACCCATTTAGTTTGTTTCAAATCATGGTATCCTTTTCTAATAGAAGTTTTAAGTTCTAATTGATTAATAAATCCATTTTTAATAGTATAATCTAAATTATTAATAAAATGAAAGTTCTGTTTTACATTTTCATAAGAATCAATTTTATCAAAACCAGAATCGGGATCTACAGTTTCATCATCCATACTTCTTACATAATCTATGGTAGAAAGCCATTTGATTTGATTCTTTCTTATATTAAAAGTACTTGTAGACCGCACAGAACCAGTAAAACGCGAGTAATTCTCTGTAACACTTCTGGGGTCAGCTATAGCATTTAGGTAGTCTGCACTTGCATTAATAGCCCAATTATGATTAACCCGAAATCCCTTGGCTACATAATATGATTTGCTAAAACCATCTACTTTAATTCTACCCTGCCATTTAGTTTGACCAGATTTCCTTTTAATTTTAATTAACCCAGAAGTCAAGTCTCCATAACCAGCATGAGGGATTCCACGGATAATTTCTACAGATTCTATGTCATTTGTAGATATTGTACGGGTGTCTATTCCAATATTATATGTATTTCTAGAAGCAATTGTTTGAGAACTATTATTGTATAGCGTTAATGGATCCTCTACAGAAATTTGCAAATCTGCTGCAGAGTTAAGCGGAGATCCATCTAATAAAAATTGGGTACCTAAGGCTGAAGTCATATATTGGTCTGGTGGAGAGAACTCTCTAATATTAACAGAATTAACACCTGTAAGTATAGGATCTTTGGCTTTTCCACCAGGAAGAAGTTCAAATATATCAGAAAAACTGGAGGGCTGTAAATGCTGTAAAGCTTTTTGATTAATTTTAGAAGTAGTTACTAGTCCCTTGTTTTCCTTGGCGGTAACGACCATACGCTCTAGCAAGATAGATTCTCTTTGTAAAGTGATGTTAAATGTTCTATTGTCCAATACATGGATTTGCTTGTAATTATCTAAATAATCTTCATGGCTAAACTTACAAGAATAAATTCCATTAGAGATATTATTTACCTTTACGAAACCATTTTTATCGGTATGTCCTCTCCAAGAATAATTAACCCTGTTAATTTCTACGCTTACATTTTCCAAAGGAGATTCATATTCATCTGTTAATATAAAACCAATAGAAAAAGTTTGTCCCATACTAATGCAGGAATACATTATAAAAAGTAATAGAATATGAGGTTTCAAGATTGTTAACATTATTTAATTTAAACGTAAAGGCAAATCTATTTAGAATAAATAAATATAAAAACTATTATTCAAGAATATTATTCATCAATTAATAATAAAAATCACATTTACAAAGAATTATGAAATTTATGAGAGAAATCATGTTTTTTTGGTCATAATTTAACATCAATAGTATCTAGATTTTAGTATCCAGTCATAAGTATATCGATTATCTTTTAATATTTTGAATCCTTTCTATCTAATCAAAATTCACTAATTTGCATCTTCCAATATAATTTAGTTTCATGAAAGTCTGTATTGCAGAAAAGCCTAGTGTGGCTAGAGAAATTGCCACCGTTTTAGGAGCCACCACCAAACGTGATGGTTACTATGAGGGCAATGGCTATGCAGTTACTTACACTTTTGGGCACTTATGCACCCTCAAAGAACCACACGATTATAAACCTTATTGGAAGCATTGGGATTTAAATAATCTGCCGATGCTCCCTAAGAAATTTGAGACCAAAGTAGTTTCTAATGCTGGGATTCAAAAGCAATTTAGAATTGTAAAAAAATTATTTGACAAGGCAGAATTGGTCATTAACTGTGGGGATGCGGGGCAAGAGGGAGAATTAATACAGCGCTGGGTATTGAACGAAGCCAATTATAAAGGACCTGTGCAACGGCTTTGGATTTCATCTTTGACGACAGAAGCCATTAGAGAAGGCTTTCAGAATTTGAAACCGTCCAAAAACTATGATAATCTGTATTATGCTGGTTTTTCTAGAGCTATAGGAGATTGGCTTTTAGGTATGAATGCGACAAGATTATACACAGTAAAACATGGAGGTTATAAGCAAGTTTTATCTGTAGGTAGAGTGCAAACGCCCACTTTGGCCATGGTGGTGAATCGGTATAAAGAGATAGAAAACTTTAAACCGCAACCTTATTGGGAACTTCAAACCCTGTATCGGGAGACCATTTTTAGTTATCAAGAGGGTAGGTTTTTTAAAAAAGAAGAAGGAGAGGCTTTATTGAATAAAGTAAAAGAAAGTGAATTTGAAATCACTTCTATCACCAAGAAGAAAGGGAAGGAATATGCGCCTAAGTTATTTGATTTAACAGGATTGCAGGTTTATTGTAATAATAAATTGGGTTTTTCTGCAGATGAAACCTTGAAGATTGTTCAGAAGTTGTATGAAGAAAAAGTTGTGACTTATCCAAGGGTAGACACCACCTTTTTACCAAATGATGTATATCCAAAAGTTCCTGGAATTTTGCGAAAATTAACTAAATACAGCAGTCTAACGGAATCTGTTTTAGGCAAGAAAATTAGAAAGTCTACTAAAGTATTTAATGATAAAAAAGTAACGGATCACCATGCTATTATCCCGACTGGGGTAGAGCGTAATTTGCAGTATAATCAACAACGAGTGTATGATATTATCACAAGGCGGTTCATAGCGGTATTTTATGATGATTGTACCGTTTCTAATACGACGGTATTGGGTGAGGCGGCAGAAGTAGTTTTTAAAGCCACAGGGAAAGAAATTTTGGAAAAAGGTTGGCGAGTGGTTTTCGATACCGAAAATTCTAAAGAAAAAGAACCGAATATTTTACCAAATTTTACCAAAGGTGAAACGGGTCCACATGAACCGAGTTTTACAGAAAAACAAACCAAACCACCTAAGCAGTTTACAGAGGCATCCCTTTTACGTGCGATGGAAACCGCAGGTAAGCAAGTAGAGGATGAGGAGTTGCGGGATTTAATGAAAGAAAATGGGATTGGGCGTCCATCTACCCGCGCGAATATCATAGAAACCCTTTTTAGAAGAAAGTACATTAAACGAAATAAAAAACAAGTTTTGCCTACCAGGATCGGTATTCAATTGATTGATACCATACAGAATGAAATTTTGAAATCAGCAGAATTAACGGGTTCATGGGAAAAACAATTAAAAGATATAGAGCGGGGAGAATTTAGTGCTGGCACTTTCATTGCCAATATGAAACGCATGGTAGATGAATTGGTTTATGAAGTGCGGAGCGAGACCAATAATGCTAATATTTCCTATGCCACCACTGTTAAAAAGATGAATAAGCCTACTCCAAAATCATCTAATTCAAAATCTCAAAAGACGAAACGTTCTAAAATCATAGTTCAGGCTTGCCCCAAATGTAAAAAAGGAACATTATTAAAAGGTAAAACTGCCTATGGATGTAGTCAATACAAAGAAGGTTGCGATTTTATCATGCCTTTTGATTTCATGGGAAAGAAAATATCAGAAAATCAATTCATACGCTTGTTAGAGAAGGGTAGTACCATTAATCTTAAAGGTTTTAAAACTGAAAACGGAACGGTGGAAGGTTTAGTAAGGTTTGATGATGATTTTCATTTAAAATTAGAACCTAAAAAAACGGTGAATCGTGTAAAACCTAAAGTCTCTAATAATCAAATCCCAGCCAAACTCACTTGCCCCAAATGTAATCAAGGC
This sequence comes from Flavobacteriaceae bacterium Ap0902, assembly GCA_009835005.1. Taxonomy (GTDB): domain Bacteria; phylum Bacteroidota; class Bacteroidia; order Flavobacteriales; family Weeksellaceae; genus Profundicola. The sequence goes on from WTFG01000004.1 coordinate 213,256, forward strand.
ACTATCCTCAAAGGAAAAACCGCTTATGGTTGTAGTAATTATAAATCGGGTTGTGACTTTAAAGTAACCTTTGCAGAAGTAAAAGAACAACTGAATGGACGCAAGGCTACACGGGAATTGGTTTGTGAGATTTTGAGGGGGAACAACATCAATCCATAGGGTTTTTAACCCTGTGTCACGATATACAATGCGTTTTAATCTATTGATTTACAGGGAATATTATTGATGTGGATGATGGGGCTTTGGTTTTGTAGGGGGAGAGATAAATTAATGTAATATTAAATCTTGATTCCTGAGAACTTAATAATGAGTACTCTGTAAAAAAGGAATTTTTATAATGATGACATTATAATTTCGTATTTTTGAAATATGAAAATTAGAAGTAAAATGGTAGAATCTATTATTGATGAATTGATTGATCAATATGCTTTTGCCGATAGTAATAAAGAGAGACCATGGATTATAGGATTTAGTGGGGGTAAAGATAGCACAGTACTTTTAACTTTAGTATGGATAGCATTAAAGAGAATAAAGGAACTACCAACCCCATATCAATTAAAAAGACCTGTTTATGTGGTATGTAACGATACTCTCGTAGAAAATCCAATTATAACAGAATATGTTGATGATGTTTTAGGATATATAGAAAGATCCGCAAGAGATCAAGATTTACCAATATTTATTAAAAAAACAACGCCTAAACTAGAAGAAAGTTTTTGGATTAATGTTATTGGTAAAGGCTATCCTGTACCAAATAATACTTTTAGATGGTGTACTGATAAATTAAAGATACGACCAACATCCGAATTCCTTTTAAGTCAAGTTGATGATATGGGAGAGGCAATTGTTCTGTTAGGAACAAGATATGATGAAAGTGTAACAAGAGGAAAATCAATGCGAAAGCATGAAGTCAAAGGTAATAGGTTATCAAAGCATAATAATACACCAAATACTTATGTCTACGCACCTATAAAGGACATGCAACTAGAAGAAATATGGTATGTTATTAATGCTGTTCCCTGCCCATGGGGTTATGATAATTCAGTTTTATTCAAAATCTATTCTGATGCTAGTGCAGATGATTATGAATGTCCAACGGTTGTAACTAGTAAAGAGCATTCTTCTTGCGGACAGAGTAGGTTTGGCTGTTGGACTTGTACAGTAGTCAAAAAAGATAAGTCAATGTCAGCATTAGTTAATAATGGACAAGAATGGATGAAACCTCTAATGGATTTCAGAAATGATCTAGTTGAAGGAAGAAACCTTAGTGAGAATAGAATGCCAACAAGACGTAATGGTCAACCAGCTGTAGTCGATGGTCACAATCAAGGAAATTATACACCTGAATACAGAAAACGAATTTTAAGTAATTTACTGGACATTCAATTTGAATTACAGAAAATCAAACCACATTTGACACTAATTACAAATCAGGAGCTTATTGCAATTCAGGTTACATGGTACAGGGATATGATTTTTGATTTTAATGTATCTGATATTTACCAAAATATCTATGATAAAGAATTAAGTACTAAGAATATTTCGATGCTCAGTATTGTGGAAAGAAAAGTATTGCGAGAAATTTGTGATGATAATTCTTCAGATTATGAGCTGATCGATGATTTATTAACACTTCAAGAATCAAAATCCTTAATGATATCTAAATATGGATTACATAATGATATCGAAAAAAGAATTGAGAAATTTGTTAATACTACCACTGCCGAATGAAGATAAAAGAAATTATATTTTATAATTATAAAATATATAAAGGGAAAAACTCGGTTGTTTTTGATACTAATCAGAAAAATAATATAAATCTAATAGGAGGTAAAAATGGCTTTGGGAAAACAACTTTCTTATCTGGTCTTGTATGGTTATTTTATGGAAAAATGATGAGTCAGGTTGAAGATAAATATCGTCAAGATATCAAGAGTGCCAAAGGCTATCCTAATTACTTGAAATCATTATTAAATAATGATATTAGAGAAACACTTGGAAGAAAATCTTATTCTGTTTCTGTAGAATTAACTGATGTACAAATACCCTCTATTCCCTGCGATAGTATTCTATTAATAAGATCGTATAATTGTATAACAGAAGAGGAAGATTTATCAATTTTAATTGATGGTCAACCAAATGAATTAACAAGGCAAGTCGGTTTCGAAATATTTATCAACGACTTTATATTACCTCGAGAAATAGCTAAATTCTTTTTCTTTGATGCTGAAAAAATTGTCTCATTAGCTGAAGCTAAAACTAAAGTCGAACTTAGAGCGTTAAGTAAAGCGTATTCTGAAGTTTTAGGAATTAAAAAATATGAGGATTTAAAAACAAATTTGAATGCTCTAATGACTAAGTTAAGACGTGATGGAGCTAATGAATATGAGAAAGAAGAACTTAATCGATTACTTAAAATAGAAAATGATTTTACCAATCAAATTCTAGAATTAGAAGAATCTCGAACATGTATAGATGATGAAATAAAAACTCTTAAGATAGAGGCAGATCGTTTACAAGAAAAATTAATAAGAGAGGGGAGTAGTATTACTATAAAAGAGCTCAAAGAATTGAAAAATGAGAAATTGGCACTCGAAGGAAAAGGATCAAATTTAAAAATTGAATTGAAACGATTTTTTGATATTATTCCATTTGTTTTAGCTGGTAAATTAACTGAAAAACTCTATGATCAACTTATAAAAGAGAAAGATCGTATTAATTCTGATTTAATATTAGATAAAAGTAATAAGAAAATTGAAGAATTTTCTTTAAAACTTGAAGATAGAATCAATTTTATAAATGGAGATCTTAACACTAAAGAACAAATTCTAAAAGAATTAAATAAATTGTTGTTAGAAACAGATTTAGAGAAACCTAAAGAAATTAAATTACTACTTAATTTATCAGAAAGTTCAACAAAAGAGTTTCAAACTTTATTTCATTATTTAAAATCATCGTTTGTTATACAATTTGAAACATTGGTTCAAAATGTGAAAAATAATAAGGTTCGATTAAATAGAGTACGTTCAAAAATAAGAGAAGCTGAAGCAAGAAAAAATAACGCTTTAAATAATGAATTACGTTCTCAAAAAGATATTATAGAAAGAAGAATTTTCGATTCTGAGTTGAAAATTGAAAATCTAATTTCTGAGATTGCAGCGTTAAAGGTTAGGAAAAATAATAATCTTAAAATTCTCTCTGAATATGAGAAAAATTTTAATTTCTCAGAATTAGCTAGAAAAAAATATAAGGCGACCGAAGAGATCCTGAATAAAGTTAATTTGATGATTCATCGAATTAAAGAAGAAAAAAAATTCACTTTACAAAAATCTATATTGCGTGAGATAAAAAGATTGTTTCATAAAAAAGATTTTATTGCTGAAATAGATGTGAAAATATATGACGATTATATGGATGTTGAATTGATTAATTTCAATGGAGAGATAATCGATAAGAATGAGTTATCGAAGGGCGAGCAACAACTTTACGCAACTTCCATTTTAAAGGCATTAGTAGATGAGTCAGGTATAGATTTTCCTATTTTTATTGATAGTCCTTTACAAAAACTTGATCCGGAACATGCTCGTAATGTAATAACCGAATTTTACCCAAATATATCCGAGCAAGTTGTATTATTTCCATTATTAGAAAAAGAACTAAACGTTGATGAATATGAATTACTAAAGCCTAATTTATCAAAAACATATTTAATAGAAAATACAGATAACGAAGGATCAAATCTAGTTCTTTATAATAAGAATGAAATTTTTAAAGCTTTTAATAAAAACTAAATGTTTACACAAATAAGAACCAGTAAGGCTAATAAAGAAATTGTATCTAAACTAAGTCGTAAACTGAATCTAGGAACAGAAAATATTATTGCAAGGATTGCTTTAGGATACTCTTTATCGAAGGGTCAAAGATTAAGTTTAGAAAATGTTAAAGACTCTTCTGGAAAAGAGTATTCCAAAAAAGTTCTATTTGCTGGTTATGAGGATTACTATATAGGATTGATATGTGTGCATTATAATATCTCTTCAAAAAATAAAGATATACCTAAATATATTAAAATGCATATTGATGATGGTTTAGAATTAATTAATGATGAAATAGAAAAAAATCCAAATATTGATGGTTTTGATTTTATAATTGAAAAAATTGAAGGTAGTATTAATTGATTAGTACTAAACTAATACTACCAAATATAAATAGTTATAGATCATTATAAAGGTCAATGAACATATAATGAGAATTTTGTAATTCTCCATTTTCAAATAAATTTTCTAAATACTCTAATCCTGCATTTGCATATTCTTCCATCAACGTTATTATATTTGCAGTAACTTTATTCAATTGATCATCACTCATTTCCTCTAAGTCATTCCATTCAAATTCTAATAAATCCTTCTTTGTTAAAATTATCATCAATAGGAAATCGACTAAAGAAGATTCTCTTTTCCATTTACCAATTTCTAGAAAATCTGAAGTTAAATTTCTTGAAGGTAGAGGAAGTCTACTTCCATTTTTTATTCCAATCATCATCGCATAAATATACAATTCGTAAATAGGTCCGAATTGACTATATTCAGATGATCTTGAACCTTTATTTGCTAATGCCTGTATTAATGGGATTCTACTATTTGCATAGCGGGGTCGTTTAGACAGTATATTTGTTTTAAATTCTTGGCTATTCATTATTTTCTTCTTTCTATTTTAGTGGTTCTTTCTATTTGAGGCGACTCTTCATCCACTTCATTTATATAAAACGTTTTTATAACATTATTTTTTATCAGCTGTTGTCCTAAATCAGTTAGTTTATCCTCTGAGTCCTTATCATATAGATCTTTTACTAGTATTATACTTTGAGGGAATACATCTGGAATAGCTTCAAAAAATCCTTTATTAAAAGCTTTACCGAATGCGGATAATGGTGCATCTGCTAATAAAGGATAGTTATATTGCGAAGTATTTGCAGAAATAATAGACATTACTACAGCAAATTTTTTCATCCTTTGAAAACCTTCTGAAGCTCCAGAAACTTCATTTCCAAGATCATCAATATAATCTAAAGAAATTCCTCCAGAAGGTGTTTTTTGAAACCTTAAAACCCCACCTTTAATATCATTGTATTTTATTAGATTTTGGAAATGTATATTAGAGTGATCTTCTAAAAGACTAACCATTTTATCAAATACACGTTCTTTTGCTAATTGGGTGGCATCAACCAAATCCTTACTGATTTCATAATTTACGGTATATCCTTCTGGGATATTTTTAGGTCGTAAATTGGATATTTCTTTTTCAGTATTATAAATATCAGCTTTTAATTTCTTAACTGTGTCTTGTAATCTTTCAATTCTCGAAGATGCTTGTTCCATTCTTCTAATAGCCCCTTTATATTGATTTATTATAGTTAATGCATTATCAACACCTTCACTTTCGGTACCAGCAATTAGAATATCTTTTCGTTGCGATTTTAAAGCTCTCAATTCAGAGCTTAATTTATCTAATCTTTGTTTAAGTTCTTGTTCTTTTTCTCTAGTTCTCAAGACACTCTGAGATATTGAGTCGAACTTGTTTATAAAAGGCGCTGCTTTAAGTTGAAGGTCTCCAAAGAAATCTTCTAAATCATTTTTAACAAAATCTACTTTACTACTTTTAATATTAGGTCTGTTTTTTAATTTCAATAGATAATTATATGCTTCTGACCCTTCCTTTGCATCCCTATTGCAAACATAACATATTTGATCCTCAATCATTTGATCTAGAGTTACTGCATCTGGTGAATTTACGGGTAGCATTGTAAAATAATCATTTGGGTTTTCGGATACATTTTGTAATGCTCTTTTTTCATATCTTTGCTGTCGAAATACTTTAATGTTATTTTTAAACTCATTTATGGAATTTTCAAAACCTAAAGCAATCCAAGAAAAATTCCCATCAAAAAATCTATTATTAATACTATCCAGGAACGAATCATAATTATCCTTTACTTGTTTTAATACATTATTTTTCTCGAAAATTTTGTCATCTAATTCCTTTCTTTTTTCGGCATTAGCAAAGTTCTGTTCTAATTCATTTTTTTCATATTCTGCAGTCTCATATAGGGTATTAAACTCAGTTAATTTTTCTTCTTCATGAATTAGTTTTATTTCTAACTGTTTTTTAACATCTATTGCTTTATTAAGTCTCTCATTATGTTCACTAGTCGCATTAGTTTGCTTATTTAAATCTTTTTCTGCTTTAATAGCAATATCCTTAACTATATTAGCTATATCTTCATATTTGCTAATATTTGTTAATGTCCTAACAGCATCTTCAATACTTGATTTTTTATTAAAATCTATCATTTTATCAACTTCTTCACCTTGAAAAAATGAATATTGTCTTAAAGTAGGTAATATTAGCTGATTAATAACTTTTTGTTTTTCATCAGCATCATAAATTGGTTTATATTTTGGTAAAACATGGTCAGTTTTGTCTACCTCTATGTCATCTATAATTATTTGCCAACTCTCAAAGTCCATTACTTTTTCACTTAATCTTGTCGCTGTCAAAGACTTTGTTATTTGGTATTTATATCTGCCAGTAGAATATTCTATTTTAATTCCTGATTGAACCTGATCACCAATCGGAGTTTCATTTTTTGCTTTGTCAGAGATAATTTTTACTGCAATATCTTTAACATTCTTTTTTTTCTTATCATCCGAATCTAAAATTTGATCATAGAATAACCATAAGAATGCATTGAAAAACTTAGATTTACCTGCTCCATTATCGGCTACTACAATGTTTACTCCTTCCTCAAACTCATATCTCGTCGTATCATAATCTCCATAATAATTAAAAAAATTTTTAAAAGAAATACTATTTATTATTGATGCCATAATAACCTATATATTGTGTACGTTTTTAATTTTTTTATATATCCTAGAACTATTCAAATGATTGTCATTCTCATTAATAATTACGGACAATACTTCAACGATCTTCTTATGATATGGAGGATTTGTGGTTAGTGAATTTAGTTCTGATTCTCTGATTTTATATTTTTCCATTAATTCTGAATCAGATAGAATTTCTTTTAATATTTGATTTCTTTCCATTTGTTATTTAAGTTCGTTTATAATCGTATCTAAATCTAAATCATATTTTAAACATACATGCTCAAGTGCTTCTCTCGAGTCATAAAAGTTCATTGCCAAACTGGCAAAGTATCCAACTCGATTTAATTCATTTCTTACTAAATTTCTTTCAATATTGAAAAGCTCACTGTGACTATAATCTAATTTCGGTATAACAACCATATCATAAATAGTTGCAAAATTTTTATCTTTATGTTTTCTCAGTAATCTTCCCCTTCTTTGAATAAATTGACGCGGATTTCCAGTACTACTTGCGAAAATACCGACTTCTGCCCTTGGTATATCGACGCCTTCATCGAGCATTCTCATAGCAAATAAAATATCTATTTTACCATCCTCAAATCCTCTTAAAATCTCACCTAAATTTTGATCTTCATTAGTATAGGAGTTCATTTTTAGCTTAGGGTATTGCTGATGAGTTTTTAGTAAATATTGATTCAATATTTTAACTGTTTCTCCTTCACTATTTATAGTATTACCTTCAGGAATATAAGCGAAAACATACTTATCATCATTATTTTTTATTAGTTCTTTTATAATTGTATTAAAAGCATATAGTTTATTTGTAGCTTTATGAATAATCCTTTTTCTATTCCGCAATAATACTTTTACTATAGGATCGTTTTTAAATTCACCTTTTTTGAAATCAAAAAACATTAACAATTTTTTAGAAATCTCAACATATTGTTCAAATTCATCTTCATTTAATTCTACAATCATTGGGTAATATTTATATCCAGTTAGGAATCCAAACTCTAATGCTTTTTCCATCCCAAAGTTATATGTATAAGGTGGTGAATCATTGAAAAAAAAATCTATCGCTAAAGTTCCTTCTGGATCATATATTCGTTTTGGAGTAGCAGACAGTCCTATCTTTTTACGGACTTTTATATTTTTGAGTGTTTTACGTACATTATTAGCTCCCATATTATGAGCTTCATCAGCAATTAACAAAAAGTCTTCTTGTATTTTCTGAAATAATCTTTGAAATCTATCAAGAATAAAACTATCATATGTCGATATAATTATTAAATCATTTTTTAGTCCCCATGAAAAATTACTTGAATAATTAGCTAAATCCTTTTCCCAATTATACCCACTTCCTATTTTTAATATATTTTTAAAATTAAATGATTTGACTTCCTTTTTCCATTGATTTAATAATGTTATTGATGGTACTAGTATTATAGCATTATATTTATTATTTTCATTATATAGCTGCAATAAACAATTTAGAGATGTAATGGTTTTACCTGTACCTGTTGCCATTGCGAAAACTCCATTATAATTATTTTTAACCCAAGCTAAATAAGCATCGTTTTGATAATCATATGGTTTTTCGAAAGGGAATTTTGGCTGTGATTCTAATTCTTCTACTTTATCTCTAAAAATGTTTTCATATTCCTTCAGTTTGTCATTTAACTGCGGATCTTTTTTTCTCATTTCGGATAAAACAATGATTCCATCCTCAATAAGATCTTCTAAGGATTTACCTTCTGAACAACTATCGATTATATTGAAATCATTTATACTTAAATACTCGTAATTGGTATCTTCATTTTTATAAATTTTTTCAAACTCAATTTTTGAATCTTCTATGCGTTTAATCTCATTTTTTGATCCCCAACTTCTATCAACTGTTACGCTTTCAGCATTGCCAATTAATCCATTGGATGTGAAATTTGAACTACCATTTAAATGTATTTCATTAACACCATCCGAAAAGATTGACTCTTTAAAATGAGATATATTTTTTGTACGAGGTTTTATTATAACGAATTCAAGTCTTTTTTCATTTTTTAAATACCTTAAACAATCAAAAAAGAATTTTCGATCCTTTGACATTTTATTTCTAAATGTCTGTAAGTCTGAGAAAATGTTTATTATTTCATCCTTACTTGATATCTCACTGGTTACAAAAATTTCACTATAATCAGTTTTTGATATAAATTGATTAATGATAAATCTAAGTTTACCTTTTTTTAATATAAATTGACAAAAAGAGGGTATCAGGGATTGAATAGCATTCGAACTAAAATATCCAAGCAAAAAATCAATATTTTCGGATTCTGCAAAAGCCTCATAATATATTTCATAAGGCTTATTTTTGCTATTATACGAGTATTTTAAACTTTCTGGAAAATTTATCTCTTTTAAACCCATTATATATTTTTCATTAAATCTGAAATTGAAATGTTAAAAGCTTTAGAAAATTTATTAATAACTTCTAATGAAACGTTCCTTTTTCCACTTTCTATACTTTGAAGATAAGTCCTATCCAAATCAGCTTTATTAGCTAAATATTCTTGAGACCACCCTTTTTCGTAACGTAGTTCTTTAATCCGTTTCGCAAATTGAACTTTGATTTCAATCATAAAACATAGTTAAAGAAATGTAGATTAATATACAACGGACAATTGTCTACATTAGTTAAATACTTATAAGTTTATACCCTGAAAAAATATATTAACCTTAATTCATTCGATAATACCCATAGATATTTCGTAATTCTATGATATTATCTTCATCTACGGTATAGAAATCAGGAGGGTAGGGATAGCAAGATTTGATAGATTTACAGCATATGGCAATTCGCTGTCCCATGCACTTACGCAGATCAGCATATTTTTGTGGAAAAATGCCAAACTCAGTACCAAACATTAGAGGCGTCTCATAGTTATACTGGTTTAAAAAATAATCCTCATCTACAAAAATCACATTCTCTGGTAACAATTTTTTTTGCGAGGAGATAATTGGATTTATCTCATCAGAGAATTCAATCATTCTTGTTTCGTCAGCAAAAAGGATAACTACTCTATACGAAATTTTGAATATTGTATATGATGCATATTTAATATACTTAGTTTAAAAAATAAAAATATTAGTTGTTACAGTCTATATAAACCAACTTGCTATCTTCTAACCTAACCTTTTGACCAAGTTTCAAAGTAGTTTCTGTAGCTATTAAACTGGAGTCAAATGATCTAACATTCAATTCATCTTTTAAAGCAAGAAGGAATCTACCTATAGCCGAACACCAACCAGTAGTTCCTACATATTGGTTTATTCTGACAATTAATGCTGAATATGCAATCATTAATCAATTTTCAACGCAAGGTATTAAAGCTGTACTCGCAGAGGTGGAAAGGGTTGAAGCTTATTGGGAATTTTAAATTTCTGACGACATAATGTATTAGGGGATTATTAACAATAGTCCAATAAATGTTATAATTTTTAACATTTTAACTTGCCTTTAATCAATTATTTAGCTTTAGATGATATTGTAGAAAAAGGATTTGAGGCACTTACTAAAGACCCGTCAGAGGTTAAGATTTTAGTAGATATAAACAAATAAGAAATTAAAAAATTATTATAATTTTTCTATGAAATAAAGCAGGGATAGGCTTTTCAGGCTTATCCCTCTTTTTTTTTAGATTGTTGTGTCCCACCTAAAAGCTCAACATGAGAAAGTTCATTAAAACTCTAATATAAAACTTTGTTAAAATATTGTAAATTTGTTAAGGTGTGTTTTTGAAGAGAAATAGTGGATTGATTCATTTAATTTGATTATAATTCTAAATTAAATAAACAATGAATTTAAACAATAATAAATTATGGATTGTATTATCCGCAATTCTGTTATCCATTGCTTTGATGAACTTTTTACCGTATCCAATCGAAACCAATAAAGGATTGGCCTTATTATTCTTGGTAGCAGTATTATGGCTCACAGAAGCCATTCATATCACTATCACCGCATTATTAGTTCCTTTTTTAGCAGTAGTTTTTGGGCTTACACCTACCAAAGAGGCCTTGGAAGCATTTGCAAACCCCACCATATATTTGTTTTTTGGTGGTTTTGCAATAGCATCGGCGCTTAGCACTCAGCATTTAGATCAGTATATAGCCAATCGTGTTTTATCCCTTGCCAAAGGGAATTTTCTTCATGCCATTTTACTTATGTTTATGGTAACTGCATTGTTGTCTATGGGCATTAGTAATACGGCAACAGCTGCCATGATGATTCCACTAGGAATTGGAATGCTACGGCCTTTTCCATTAAAAGAATATAAAGGTACATACGCTTTTGTTTTATTAGGGATTGCGTATAGTGCTAACATTGGTGGAATGGGTACAGTTGTCGGGAGTCCACCCAATGCCATTGTGGTTTCTAATATTGGTCTTAGTTTTACAGATTGGCTCAAGTATGGTACACCAGTTATGATTGGGCTTATGCCTTTGATGATTTTAGTCTTATATTTAATCTTTCGTCCAGACTTAAAACTAAAAATTGACATTAAAGTCAAAGATCAAAAACTTAATAGAAATCAATATATTACCATTTTTATTTTTGCACTTACTGCATTTTTTTGGTTAACAGGAGATATTATTAATCCAATGATTTCATCCTGGATGAATATAGAAGAAATTAAATCTTTTGATACCATTGTGGCTATTGGTGCAGTTATATTAATTGCAACTACAGGTGTATCCCCCTGGAAACAAATTCAGAAAGATACAGATTGGGGTGTATTGTTGTTATTTGGTGGTGGGCTCACGCTAAGTAGTGTATTAATATCCTCTGGAGCTAGCAAAACTCTAGTAGATATGATGATATTTATAATAGAAGAGCAACACTTTTATTTAATAGGACTATTAGTAGCTTTCTTTGTAATATTCCTTACAGAGTTCACATCCAATACAGCCAGTGCAGCTTTGCTTGTACCTATTTTTATTTCTATTGCAAGGGCTTTAGGAATGAATCCTCTGGGTCTATCTATGATTGTGGGTCTTGGAGCATCCTGTGCCTTTATGCTGCCTGTAGCTACGCCTCCAAATGCCATAGCCTATGGTACAGGGCTTTTAGAGCAAAAAGATATGGTGAAGGCTGGTATTATTTTAAATTTAATTGGAATAATATTTATTGCCTCTGTAGCATATATGTTCTGGTTTTAACTAAGTTTCTCAACTATTGATTATTTATGCGTATGTGGTTAAAACCCACTGGGGGAATATATAATAAGTTAAAAACCCGTTAGGGAGAGAAAGACGTAAAGATATTGAATTAACAACCTTCCAATCAAAAAAAGCCCATTTAGTATTAATTAAACGGGCTTTAATTCTATAAAAAATACTAAAAGTTTAATCGTTAAAAGTGGTGTCCTTCACGGTATAATTTAAATCTTCTTTGTTAAATATCTCCTGAACATCTGCTACACTAAATTCATTATCCGAGCGGATGATCAATTGCTTAGTTTCCAAATCAAGATCAGCGCGATCTATATTGTTTTCCTTTAATAATGTTTCCTCAATAATGCTTTTACACCCCTCACAAGAAGTTCCTTCTATTTTAAATACGTTGGCCATAATTTTATTTTTATTTGAATATTGCAAATTTCATACTAAAGATTGAAATTTTTAATTCCTGATGCTGCTTTAAGCTTTATTCTACTATCTATCATATAATTGTCAGACATATTATCTTTTATTCCATTTTACTTCCCAATACAGAATTCGCCAAAAATTAGACCTAAAATATCTCTATCCACATCAATTTCACCCGTGATATTGCCCAATTGACGGATGGCTTCCCGTAAATCCTGTGCGATGAGATCAGACGGAATATTCATGCTGAAGCCAGTCGCAGCATTTTCTAAGGCTTCTAAGGCTTTTTTGAGTGCCGTGGCATGTCTTTTATTAGATATAATCAATTCATTATCAAAGCCATCTGGCTTAATGATGCTTAGCATATGACTTTTAACCTCTTCTACATTATCTCCTTGTTTGGCAGAAATATTAAAAATTTCATGCCCAGTTTTGGCAGATAATTGCTTATTAAAATCAGCAATTTTATCCTCACTAAACTCATCTGCCTTGTTATGCAATAAAATTAAATGAACATCTTCTCTTTGGAATTCCTCTACATGCGTCGTAATTTCAGCCACCGTATTCTCTTCTAAATTAAATAAATACAGAATTACTTTGGCCTGTTTAGCCTTCTCCAACGCTCTCTGTACGCCAATCTTTTCAATTTCATCTTCCGTATCACGCAGCCCTGCAGTATCTATAAATCTAAATTTAATCCCACCAATATTCAAGATTTCTTCTATCGTATCACGCGTAGTTCCCGCGATATTACTCACAATCGCACGCTCCTCATTCAACAATTTATTCAATAGTGTAGACTTCCCAGCATTTGGTTTACCAACAATCGCCACAGGAACCCCATTTTTAATAGCATTACCATAAGAGAAGGAATCTATCAAAGACCTAACCTGCGCTTGAATATCATTCAGTAATTTAATAAACTCGGTGCGATCTGCAAACTCCACGTCTTCCTCAGAAAAATCTAATTCCAATTCTAAAAGTGCCGTGAATCTAATTAATTCTTTGCGCAAATTATCCAATTTACTAGAAATTCCACCACGCATTTGCGTCATCGCAATATCGTGAGAAGCTTTGGAATCAGAAGCAATCAAATCTGCAATCGCCTCTGCTTGCATCAAATCAAATTGACCATTTTTAAAAGCACGCATAGAAAACTCTCCTGGCTCTGCTAATCTTGCACCATGCTCCAAAAATAAATCTATAATTCTATCTTGAATATAAACAGAACCATGACAAGAAATCTCCACCGTTTCCTCTCCTGTAAAGGATTTCCCACGCTCAAACACAGCAACCAATACTTCATCTATAATTTCAGCACCATCCACAATCTCTCCAAAATGGAGCGTATGCGATTTTTGATTTTTAAGATTTTTCTTGAATTTAGACTTAAAAACTTTTTTTGTAATTTTAATAGATGCCGGTCCAGAAACACGAATCACCGCTATGGCAGCAGATTGGTGTCCAGTGGCAGGAGCAATAATAGTTTCTTCTTGATACATGTTGCAAAGATAAAGTTTTTTAGGAGCTATTTCCTGCTGTCACTACTCGCTATTATCTTTTTTTAAGCAAAAAAAAAGATAATGAGCTCAAACATGTCGTTCCATCAGGGCTATCAAATAACGGGTCAATCTAACCATATTCTTCACACAAGAGAAAATCAAATTCTTATGTAATAATTTCTGCCTTTAAAATACTTACTTTATCCTTGGTTTGGGTGAAAATGATAGGATCTATTCCGTCTGTAATAAACTTATATTTGCGTTTTAGATTGGCTAATGATTCTGGGAAATTTCTGTGAATAGCCTGAATAGATTTACCCTTCAATTCCTTTTTTGGATTTTTAACTGGCGATAAAATTTTAAAAATTCGACCAGGAAAATTTATTATTAAATCGTTTGAGGTATAAAGTTGGGAATTAGGATGGAGTTTAAATAAAATAAACAATTTAGTCAATACATCATTGTAACCAGATTTTTGAATAGCCACGTGCGGTTCATAAATATAAGTTTTAATCTCTGAATAGAGTGGAGGCGTAATAGGAGAATCCCACTGAACTTCAAACGGGAAATCATTGGTTTCTAAATTAACCGCAGTAATTTTCTTGATAGGATCTTGTTTGGTTTGAATCAAAACCTCTTTTAATTCATTTTTAACAGCTACCAAATGAATTTGAGATAGATTAGGGATGGTTTTGATTAAATAAGTTAAATCAATCATGGGTGATAACTTTACCCAAACTTCATTAAATCTTGAATTCCACTCCTCTATATGTTCTAAAATATTAGGTGTTAAATCCTCTAACAGGAACACTTTTTTCTGATTAGCACTTCGTCTTGCAGGATCTACAAAAAGCGCATCATTTAAGTCGCTATGTTCATTCAAAAAACGAATACCATCTGCGTTATGAGATTGAATGTTAACCTTGCCTAATACCTTGAAGTTATGCGCTGCTATTTGTTGAAGTTCTATATTTTGTTCTATATGATATACTTCTCTAAAGCAATCGGCAAAATAAATACAATCAATCCCGAAACCACCTGTGATATCAATAATTTGTTTGTTTTTAATACCATCTTTAATAATTCCTGCTTTATAGTGAGCAGTAGTTGCAGAGGAGGTCTGTTCTAAGTTTATCTTTGGTGGATAGCATATAGATTCATGACTAAATAAAATAGGTAATTTCTTTGCCGCAATTTGCCTACCTTGAATTTGCTGTACCAGATCAGACATTTCAATGTCTGGAAATGGAGATTTCTTCAACGCCAAATTATATATATCATCCTTAGCATGTTCATTCAGCCATTGCTGTATCTCTGGTCTAGATAGAATTTCTGGAGTCATAGAATAAATGATAGGATTTACTCTTGCTCAATTTTTTCTGATAAACGCTTTCTAGAAACAGTTTCAAATAAAGTCTTACCTTCGTTTTTAGCTTTTGATTTAATTTGATCTTTCAAAATTACATCTGCCGTGTTGGGGTATTTATTAACGCCAATCAGGTTAAGATTACCCTCGTCAAATTTATCTTGTTCCAATTGAGCAGACGCTTTAATTTTACGTTGAATAGATCCTTTACCCAAACCTTTTAAGAAACCACCTTCTTTTTCCAACTTTTTAAACAATTCCCATGCTTTTTCTGCTAATTTTTCTGTCAAAAATTCCACATAATAGGCACCTTTTAAAGGATCTGTATAATGATTTAGAAATGATTCTTCTCTAAGGACAAACTGTTGTTTAAAACCTAATTCTAAAGCTAACTCTTTGGTTTCAATAAATAATTCATCATAAGGATGCACCAGTACAGCATCAGAATTCCCAAAGATTCCAGCAGCAGCCTCAAAAGTAGAACGGATGATATTATTGAATTTATCCTTTACAGATTTATTTCTTAATGTCGTTTCTGTCAAAATGGTTAATTCACTTTTAATATTATAAGCATCAGCAAAATTAGCCCATAGTATGCGCATCGCTCTAAGTTTGGCGATTTCCAAAAAGAAATCACTTCCTGCAGCATTTTTAACCAATGTCTTATCTAGGATTTTCGCATCTTGTGTCAAGTCTACATATTCTGCCGCCTCTAAAAGCATAAAAGCAAGTTGCTGTGCATGATTACAACCAAAATTTTGATACCTAGAAACATCTAATGCCAAAGTGTTCTTATAGGATTGATTTTCTTTTAGTTCCTTTAGCCGATCTATAGCTAATTCTTGAGATTTATCTGGGTAATGACCATATTCCAACAAATCTCCTAGAAAATCCCAATCGAAGTATGTATTTTGATTCAGAGCAGTTGTGGGTGGTAATTCATTACGAAAAGTACAAAACAACAACTCAGATTCAGAAGGCTGAAAACCCTCCAATTGCTTTGCTTCTAATTGGATACCATCCAAACTATCATAAGGGATTTTGGTCGTTGGAATAAAAGAAGAGATAATTTTCCATTTATTTTTATCCGTTAAAAAAGATTCTGTAGCAACATCACTTTTGGTATAAAGTGGTTTCACATCAAATCCCTCTGGCATAGGCGTAATCAACATTTCTGCATAATCTCCCCCCTTTAGTTCTGCTTGTACTGCTGTTTTCCATTGCTTTTCATCAATAGGACCAAAATCTTGGAATAAATCATTCATAATCTGTAGAATCTTTTTTAATAATTACAAAAATATCCTCATTTTCCTTCTTCATTAAATACTTTTCTCTAGCCAGTCTTTCATATTGTTCAGGATCTTTTTTTAATTGATTTAATTGCTTTTCTTCTTTTTCTATTTCTTTTTCAAAATAGGTCTTTTCATCAGTCAATTTCTCTATATCTTCATCTATTTCTTTGTGAAGGTAATAAGAATTTTGATCAAAGAACGTCATCCAAACCAAAAATAATAAGCCTACAATAAAATATTTATTGAGAAAATACCTGCTCCAATGCTTATTTTTTTTATTCATAGTGGGCTAATTTATTTTTAATAACAGTAGAGAACACATCTATAGCCACAGGATTCATCTTATTTTCATTGGGCAAAATTAAATCCGCATAAACTTTAGAAGGCTCTATAAATTGTTGATGCATAGGCTTCAATGTATTTTGATAACGATCTATCACCTCCTTTAAATCCCTTCCTCTTTCTTGGGTATCTCTCTTAATTCTTCTTATCAATCGCTCATCAGAATCTGCATGAACAAAAATCTTTAAATCAAATAATTCCCTTAACGCTGCATTGGTTAAAACCAAAATACCCTCTACAATAATCACCTTTTTAGAAGGAGTGCGCAAAGTCTCATCTGTTCTGGTATGCGTAATAAATGAATAGACTGGTTGTTCTATCGTTTCACCACTTTTTAATTTTTTTACGTCATCCACCAGTAAATCAAAATCAATAGATCGTGGATGATCAAAATTAATTTTAATTCTTTCCTCTAGCGGTAAATGGCTGCTGTCATTATAATAATTATCTTGTGAAATCACAATCACCTCCTCAGAAGAGATATGGGATAATATATTATTTACAACCGTAGTTTTCCCCGATCCTGTTCCACCAGCGATACCAATTACTAGCATAATAAAGTGTTTTTTCAAATTTACGAAAATGTACAAAAAGATATGTTATATCAATCAGTTAATTAACAAATTATATCCAATGAGGTATCAAAAATCCCAGTCCAAAGAAAATAGCGAAAAATAAAGTTAAAAGAGCAGTTTTCTTTAATTCAGAATCTAACTTTTCATATTCATGGGTAATACCTACGCGCCACATGAGGGCAATAGCAGGAATCAATAGAATTAAAAACAGATAATTGAATAAGTGCGTAATTTCTTGATTCAAAACATACATAACACCCAAAACGAAGGGTGTAAACAATAAAAAACCATGGTAGTTTTTAGCATATAAAAACCCAATGATAATCGGTATGGTTTTCTTTCCAGCGTGCTTGTCTTGTAATAAATCACGCATATTGTTCAAATTCAATACCGCCATACTCAATAATCCAATCGCAGAAGCTGGATAGAGGATAAGAGGATTAAAAGATTTAGTATATAACATATAAGTACCGAAAACTGCCACAATACCAAAAAATATAAATACAAATATATCCCCCATGGCACGGTATCCATAAGCGTTTTCTCCCACAGTATAATTTATAGCCGCCCAAACAGAAGCCGCTCCTAGACCAATATAAACCAAGAACCACTCCCAATAATCTGGTATATAAGCATAAACCAAGAGCCCTATAGCAGATAAAATAGAAAGTACTGCAGTTAATTTAACAGCATTTTTCATAGCATGGGCTGTAATTTCCCCAGATGCTACTGCCCTTTTTTCTCCTTTTCTTGTATCATCCGTTCCTTTGATTCCATCACCATAATCATTGGCATAATTTGATAAAATCTGGAGAAATAAAGTCGTTAAACAAGCCAATAAAAATATAATCCAATCAAATTTATTTTCTTTTATAGCCAATAAGGTACCTAAAAAAATTCCACTTAGAGAGAGTGGAAGAGTTCTTAGTCTCGCTGCATCAATCCATTTTTTCATATAATAACGCTCATAAATATTTTTCAAACTTAAGTCCTGGTATATCCTTAAATTCTACATTATCAAACACATCTTTCATAATCTCTCTGCATCGTTGTCTAGGATAATATCCTTGATAAGAACCCCCTTTGTGCGGTTGTGGAATTTCTACCAGCCACACAAACTTATTGTATTTCATCATCTTTAAAACCTCTTTTTTAGAATTAATTAACCCTAAAAAACTATCATCATTCTCTGGCAAATCATCAAAAATCTCTAATGCCTGCCACAGGCTAGACTCTAGCGCTCTACCCATAGGTACGCCAGTTCTTTGATCATGATTTTTAAAAAATAATTGCATGTAACAAAAATACTAAATTATTATAGAACCCATGTTAACATACATAATGTTATTCTTTCAATAAGTTTAAACAAAATTGAAAGCCTAAAGCTACATATTTTTTAAACAGTCAAACTCATTATTAATTAGCCGCGGGATTCACTTATCTTTAGCATACCTAATATACATATTATACCTACGTACTACATCCTGCAGCACAACATATAACATCCCCAGAAAATAATATTCCCAACAGTACCATTTAGAATAATCACGATAACATATCCGTCGCAAAACACTACACATTTCACCCAAAACTCATTTCAAGGACACATAATAAGCTGGTTAATCATATATTAATACTATAAATCAGATGCAGTATAGCCAGCTATATAGAAATTGCAGCAACTATTTTTTCAGGGCGAATACCGGGCTTTT
>WTFG01000005.1 GCA_009835005.1 Flavobacteriaceae bacterium Ap0902
AAAAGGGTGGATGAAGGGATTCGAACCCTCGACCCTCGGTACCACAAACCGATGCTCTAACCAGCTGAGCTACAACCACCATGTTTCAATTGGATTGCAAATATAAGATAAATATTTAAACAAAAAAAATTTATTTATTTCGCTTATTTATAGTGACAAATTAAAGCATATGTATAGATTTGTAAAATATTAATATAAATAATAATTATGAAAAAATCACATTATGGATTTTGCCAATAATTCTAAGTTTATGTTTTATCTCTTGCGATGATGATGTCTATGAAGTTAATAATCAAAGCTCTAATAGAGAAGTTGTGTCACTTGATGTTTATGATAATAATATTGAGAAGGTTGACGTATCAGTACGGGATAAGTCAAATAGAAGATTGTCTAATGACAAAAACGATGTTCAGTTATTAAGGTTTAACAATTGGGATCATTTTAATAAAACACATAAATAATGAGAGCATTTAAAAAAATTAGTATACTTACTCTAATGCTGATAGTTTTAGCTATCAATGCACAAGAGAAAGCAACACCTTTCAATGATTATTGGAAAGTAGGATTGGGTATTAAAGGATATAACTTTTTTACCGATAATGGCGCTAACCAAGTATATGATTTTAAAGACTATCAGAGTTATCGAGCTGCCATAGACTGGAATTTTTATCAGTGGGATGCTTATAACCTAAGAACAGGGATTGAAATCGAGTTTTCAAATTCTGCTATCGTAAAGAAATCACTACCCACAAATATTGATTATGGAAGTTTTAATGGTTCCTATTCTATTCCTATTATGATAGAACGATTTTTTCCTGTAGGAGATCAGTATTTTATTGCAGGATTTGGATTGATGAATAACATCAATTTACCAAATGATGATGATAACACCAAAGGTACATTTGAGTATAATGGTAAAACAATCACCCATGAGGTAGAAACTTTTGGAGACATTAAATCTGCTTTACAATTAAAAGTGGGATATGCTCTGCCTACCAATGCAGGAATGTTTGAATTAGAAGTAAATGGAGGTATTGGTATCACCAAATCTTTTAGAATTAATGAAACGATTAACGGAGTTACTACAGAAGGAAATAAAATCTCTGGCAATTATGTAGGTGCAGGAATTAAATTCTACCCAAAACGTAAGAAATAATTCAATATATATTTAAATTATATAAGTCTCTATGTCTTCAATAAGATATAGAGACTTAATTAAATTATAGAAAAACCTCTAAATTATCTACACCCAACAGGCTTTCTGACATAAAACCTTCTCCCATATCCTTAAAAATCAACCTACCATATTCACTTGCACGGTAAGTAATGCTATCTTTAAAACTTTTAGAAGATATCGCAGTTTCTGGTTCATCAGAGTTTGGATCATAGAATTGGGATTTATAAGCCAAACAAGCCTCCACTTTTGTATCTAAATAGCCCGAAATGTCCACTACAAAATCTGGCTTCAAAGAACGCCATTGGATCAAGTGAAAAACTTTTTTAGGTCTCCATGCTTCTTGTCCTGTATCAATTCTCTTTAAACCAGATAAAAAAGCCGCTTGTTTAATCAGCTGTGCCCCTCTACCATGGTCTGGATGCCGATCTTCTAAAGCACTAGCAATTAGAATCTCTGGCTGATATTTCCTAATGACTTCCACAATCTTCAATTGGTTTTCTTCATTATTCTGGAAGAAACCATCTCTCATTTTTAGATTTTCTCTGGCATGAACGCCCAAAATCTTTGCAGCCGCATCTGCTTCTTGCATTCTGATCTCAGCAGTTCCTCTTGTCCCTAATTCCCCTTGCGTTAAATCTACAATACCCACTTTTTTACCATTCGCAACAGCTTTCGCTAATGTTCCACCACATCCTAATTCTATGTCATCTGGATGCGGAGCCATGGCTAATATATCTAGTTTCATATCTTTTTTTATGTATATACGTAGAAAAAATTATACCAATTCCATTGTAATCATGCCTGAATAATATATATGGCTGGGCGTTTATGTAAATCAATTTTAAAATTTTTCCAGTCTTTGATATGCTTAGAGCTTATAAATTCCGTTGGTAAAGTGATATCACAAGCCACACATAATTTGGTTTGGGGTGATAACACGCTAATCAAGTCAGACAGGAAATTATTATTTCTATAAGGTGTTTCCATAAATATTTCTGCAGAACCTTTCTTTCTACTTTCTGTTTCTAAAGCCTTTATAGCATATTTCCGTTCTTTCTTGTCTATGGGAAGATACCCATGAAAAGTAAAAGATTGTCCGTTAAATCCAGAGGCTGCCAATGCCAGAAAGATAGAGGATGGCCCCACCAGTGGAGCAACTTCAAAACCCTGTTGATACGCTGTCCAAACCAATCTTGCTCCAGGATCTGCAATGCCTGGCATTCCTGCCTCTGATATAATCCCTACAGATTGTTTGTTTTTTAAAGGTTCTAAAAGTGCTGGTATTTCGCTATCCGCTGTTTTTTTATTGAGAATAGCCATATTAAGCTCAGATTGTTTTTTCTTAGGCAGGACAGTTTTAATAAATCTTCTTGCAGATTTCTCATTTTCTACTACAAAATGATTTAAACTTTCTATAATGGTTAAATTGTATTCAGGCAGAACGTGACTAGGCTCACTATCCCCTAGAAGACAGGGTATCAAGTAGACCTTGGCAGCACTCATAAGTTATATTTTTCTATAATCTTATCCGTTGCTTTATCCAGCATTTGGTACACGTTTTCAAAATCTTCTGAATCGCCAAAATAAGGATCGGGAACCGTTTGGTTTTGGTCTGGGTTGATTTCATTCATAATTAAATCAACTTTTTTCATGTCTTCCTTATTCCTTGCAACCTTCTTCACATTATTATAATTAGAAGCGTCCATGACATAGATTTTATCAAATAGATCAAAATCTTCTGGTTTGAATTTTCTACTTCTTTGATAAGTAATATCTACTCCGTGCTTTTTTGCTACTTCTATAGAACGTTCATCTGGGAGTTCCCCAGCATGTTGTCCAGAGGTTCCTGCAGAATCAACTTGAATACTATTTCCAACTTTAGATTGTAATAATCCTTCTGCCAAAGGGGATCTACAGATATTTCCTAAACAAACCATTAAAATACTTTTCATTCCGCTCCTATTTTTCTTCTTAAATCTTCTACGTAACCTTTGAATATTTTATCCGTTTCTGATAGGTTTTTAACTGTTTTACAAGCGTGTAATACAGTTGCATGGTCTCGTTTACCTATCTGGCTCCCGATGCTGGCCAAAGAGGCGTTTGTATATTGTTTTGCGAAGAACATTGCCAACTGTCTTGCCTGTACAATATCTCTTTTTCTAGTTTTTGATTGTACTTTTTCTAATGGGATTTTGAAGTACTCACACACCACTTTTTGAATATAATCTATAGAAATTTCTTTTCTGTGGTGTTTTACCAAATTGGCCAATGCTTTTTGCGCCAAAGGCAAAGTGATTTCTTTTTTGTTTAAAAGCGATTGTGCCATTAGAGAATTCAAGGCACCTTCTAATTCACGAATATTAGATTTTACATTTTTGGCAATATAATCAACCACTTCTTCTGGTATGTCTAGCCCATCTTTTTCTAGTTTATGAACCAGAATGCTGCGGCGCAAATCATATTCTGGAATTTGTAAATCTGCAGAAAGCCCCCATTTAAATCTAGAAATAAGGCGCTGTTCCATATCCTGAATATCCACAGGAGGTTTGTCAGAGGTTAAAACCAATTGATGACCTCTTTGATGTAAATCATTGAATATATGAAAGAATACATCTTGCGTTCCTTTTTTACCAGATAGAAATTGTACATCATCTATAATGAGAACGTCTATCATTTGATAAAAGTGTATAAAATCATTTCTATTATTAGAACGCGAAGCCTCTGCATATTGCTGAATGAACTTCTGCATATCTACATAAAGTACTGTCTTTTCTGGGTGTTTTTCTTTTACTTCTAAACCTATAGCATGTGCCAGATGCGTTTTACCCAGACCTACACCACCATAAATAAAGAGCGGATTAAAAGAGGTTCCACCAGGTCTTTTGGCAATAGCTTTTCCAGCGGATCGTGCCAATCTGTTGGTTTCTCCTTCTATGAAATTATCAAAATTGAAATTAATATTTAATTGAGAATCTATTTTTAATTTTTGTAATCCAGGTATGACAAATGGATTTTTAACCTTAGAACTTTCTATGTTCATAGGCGCATTCAATTCCTGAGGTTTTAATTTTTCCTTATTAGAACTAGGAATTTTCACTGTATATGGATCTGCTTTAGATAGATTTTGATCCATCACAATGCTATAAACTAATTTGGCATCCGGCCCTAATTCCTTTTGAAGTGATACTTTAAGTAATTTGATATAATGCTCTTCTAACCATTCATAGAAGAACTTACTAGGTACTTGAATTGTTAGAATAGGCTCGTCCAGTTTAATGGCTTTAATAGGTTCAAACCAAGTTGCGAAAGCTTGATCTGAAATATTGTCCTTAATGAACTCTAAGCATTTGCTCCATACAGAAGCTGCTGTTATAGCCATAGTAATTTTTATTAATTTTGTTAGTCTAAAAAAGCCCACCTTTTCGCTGAGCTTGTAGGTACAAAAATGTGAAAAAATATTGAACAAAAAAAGTGTCCTAACTATTGACTTTGTCAATTATAATCATTATATAATATTATATTAAATCTTATGATAGAATCAACTACTTTACTCAGAGTTAGATACGGAGAAACAGACCAAATGGGCTATGTTTATTATGGCAATTATGCCCAATATTTTGAGGTGGCTAGAACAGAGTTACTTCGTTCTATTGGATTGACATACAAAGAATTAGAGAGCCAAGGAGTTATGTTACCTGTCCTTAAATTAGAATCAAATTATATAGCACCCGCGCGGTATGATGATGAACTTAAAATAAACACAAAAATTGTTGAAATCCCTACGGGTGCAAGGATTCAATTCGATTATGAAATTTATAATCAAGATGATCAATTGATTCACAAAGGAATGACCGTTTTGGTATTTGTAGATATCCAAAAAAATAGACCCTGTGCGGCTCCTAAATATTTGATAGAAAAACTTGCAGGATATGACAATGTAGAATGATTCTAAATAAGAAATAGGTCATTTTTAACATTTCAAGACTCAAAATGACTATTATAAAATTGTTAACATTGCGGATATTAAATAAAAGTACTATGTGGTTCTTAATAATTATTAAATCATTAAATTTTAGATACTTATGATTTTTATCTCCATCATTGATTTAATGAATATAATTCAGGGAGTTTTCCTTTTATAGAAAATTAGATTAAGCGATTGATATAATGTCAAGGTAGACTGGTCATTAAATTTCGTTGATTTAAATCACTCTTGGATAAAAAAGAACTTGGTTTTGAATGAACTATTTGATTTCTTCTACATCAATATCAGGGTAATTTTCTAATTGGGATAGAAATGTAGCGCTATTCTTTTTGGCTATTTCAACTTCTAGCGTACAGTCTTCCATATAGGTTTGAGTGAGTAAATTGGCATTGTATTTTTCTATGGTACGCATGGCTTCGCTTTGAGAGGAATATGGAAAATGAAGGTTGAATTTTTCTGTTTTTTCTAAAACCAATATCTCTGCATTTTGTAAACATAATTCTGCAGAGCCTTTATAAGCTTTTATAAGCCCACTGACACCTAATTTAGTACCCCCATAATACCTAACCACTACGACCAGCGTAAAAGTTAAATCTGCAGAGAGTAATTGATTGTATATAGGTAATCCTGCTGTTCCGTTAGGCTCTCCATCATCATTGGCTCTGTATTTTTTGCCCGCAAAACCTAATCTATAAGCATAGCAGTGATGGGTAGCAGAGGGGTGTTCAGACTTTACCCAATCTAGCTTTTTATTTACTTCGCCTACATTCATCACTCGGAAAGCGTATCCAATGAATTTACTGCCTTTCTCTTTGGATATGATATCTAATACGTCCTTTTTAATAGTGTTACATTCTAAAATCACGTGATATTATTTACATATATTGTACAAGAATCTAAACTAATTTTATTTTTTTTAAGTAGTTTATAATTAGTTAATTGGGGTGCTTTAATTCCTTTGTTCCAAATAGTACTTCCTGTTAAAACCCTGGCCTCATCCCATAAATTCATATCAATGAATTGGTCTAAAATTTTTTTACCTCCTTCTACTATAAGAGATTGAATTCCTTTGGCATATAATTGGTCTATAACTTCATTTATAGGATTAAGTTTATCATCCATTTTAAGCCATTCATTTTCATTTTCTGCTAAGGATTCCTTATGATTAAAAATTAGCGTTTTATTCTCTTTCAGCATACAAATATTTGCACCTGGTTTTATTTGATTAGATAATATTACTTTAATCGGGTCATGTCCGTGCCATAATCTTGCATTCAATTGTGGGTTGTCTGCTCTCACGGTTTCGCCCCCAATCATAATGGCTTGTTCTTGGGTTCTCCATTGATGAACCAGTTGTTTTGTGTATTTACCAGTGATCCATTGTTGTTTTCTATCTGCTGGTGCAAAATATCCATCCATGGTTTCAGCCCATTTCAAAATAATATAAGGACGTTTTTTCTGGTGAAATGTAAAAAATCTTTTATTTATATATAATGATTCATCCTTTAAAACATTTTCTATTACTTCTACGCCATGATTCAAAAGATATTCAATTCCTTTTCCTTTCACATGGGAAGCCCAATCTCTGGTGCCTATCACTACTTTGGGGATTCCCATTTCCACAATCTTATGAGAGCAGGGTGGGGTTTTCCCAAAATGAGAGCAAGGTTCTAAATTAACATAAAGCGTAGATTTTTTGAGCAACGATTGATCTTGAACAGCATGGATAGCATTGACCTCTGCATGCGGTAAACCAGATTGATAATGCCAACCTTCTCCTATAATTTTATCATCTACCGTGATTACACTGCCCACCAATGGGTTAGGGTAGGTGGTGCCTAATCCGTTCTTAGCCAATTGCAGACATCGCTGCATCATTAATTCTTGGAATTGATTTCCCATAGCTCACATTAAATAAGCCGTCTCTAAAACGTAAATTAAAGAGACGGCTTATATCAATATTTAAAATATTATTTATGCATTTTCTGTAGAATCTTCTGCGGTATGATCCTCAACATTCTCTTCAGTATTTCCTTCTTCCTTTTCTTGGTTCTCTGCAATGGCTTCTAAATTAATGAGCCTTAAATCATCAAATTTACTTTCTAGTGATTTAAGTTCCGCTACTTTGTCCTCTATATTCTTGATAGCATTTTTAAACAAAGGGTTAGAATCATCTGCATTAGAGAAAAAAGACAAGTTGGTTTGTAAATGCGTAACCTCCTTTTGTACCTCATCCATACGTTTTCGAGTGTCGAACTTTAAATCTTTTAGTAATTTATCATCTAAATTAGATTTAATTTGTTCTATTTGACTTTCCCACTTGGCTTTTTCAATCGCATTTCTGTTTAAGCCAGAGTCCTCTAAAATCTTCTCTGTTAATTTATTGAAATCTTTGTTGATATCTTGCTTGCCATTAGGCACGAATCCAATAGAGGACCATTCAATTCTCTTCTCATTCAGCCATTTAATAAGTTCTTTATGATCTGTAGGTTTTTCTGCTTTTTCCATGGTTTGCAGAAACTCCTTTTTCTTCTCTAGATTTTCTTTTTGCTTTTCTAACTTCTCATTGTTACGGTTTTTGTAACGTTCAAAGAATAGATTGTTTGCATCACTAAATTCTTTCCAAATTTTATCTGAATACTTGCGTGGTACATGACCAATTTTCTTCCATTCTGCTTGGATTTTCTTCACCACATTCACAGATTCATTCCAATCTGTACTGTCTTTGTGTTTTTGCGCAATAGCAACCAGTTCCCTTTTCTTTTCAAGGTTTTCCATTTGCTCTGCTTTCAATTCCTTGTAGAAATTATTTTTCTCTTTATTGAATTTTCTAGATACTACTTTAAATTTATCCCAAGTAGGCTGATTGTCTTCTTTTGGGACTCTACCCACTGCGAAGAACTCATCTCTAAGCGCTTTCATGGCTTTAATCTTCTTTTGCCAATGATTATGCGTTTTAGGTTTGTCTTCCTCTAAAAGTGCATCTATTTTATCAATAATCTCATTCTTCTTCTCTAAATTATCCTTTTGTTTTTGTTCTAACTTCTCATTAAGTTCTGCTTTACGGTCATGGATTTTAGAAGTGATATCCTTAAATTCTTGCCAAGTAGTTTCTCTAAACTCTTCTGCTACAGGGACAGCCTCTTCTTTCCACATTCTATGTAAATACTGAAGTTCGTTTAAGGCTTTTTGTACATTGTCCTCTGACAATAATTTTTTAGCACGCTCTATAATATTCTTTCTAACCTCTAAGTTGTGCTCATAATCCATTTCTCTTAATTCCTGATTAAGATCCAGAAATTCATAAAAATTATTTAAATGAAAATAATAAGTCTTGAAGATATTACTCGCATCAGATTTATGGATTCTACCTGCATTATGCCAACGGGTCTTTAAATTTCTAAAACGCTTGAAAATTTGACCATTATTTTCTGCAGGTTCTGTATAGAGTGCTTTTAACTCATCTATAATAGCCTGTCTTTCTTTTAGATTTTCTTTTTGTTCTTGTTCGCGTTTTTTATGATGTCTATCTACTTTACTTTTATATTCGGTATAAACATCATAAAATGATCCGTGATATCGGTTGTCATGTCTAAAGTCAATTTCATTTCCACCAGACGCTAGAAATTTCTCTTTAGCCTCATTCTCTTCTTCATCTGATTTCTTGCGAAAAGCATCACGCAACCCATTGAAAGCATCTTTCAAATATAAAGCAGAATAAGATTTAAGCAAATCACCAGCTTCTGTCACCATCTCTGATAAGGACATTTCCTCATAATCTTTGATGGGTACATTTTTATCTTCATTATGATCATCCTGCTCATCATGAGATTGATCTTGATCTGCAGTTTCATCAAAATCCTGTGATTTATCTTCATTAGATTTTGAATCATCTTTTGATGTACGATCCTCTAGGTTAGTTGCAGGTTCGGTTGCTTTGGATTCCGTTTCATTCAACTTGTCGGAATCAACTTCTTTGCCCTCTGCTTCCATATCTTCTGAGAATTCTGCCTGGGTTTCCTCTGGTAATTTTTCTAAATTTTCTGATACCTCTTCTGCACCAGATTCTAATTCCATTTGAATTGGGGCCTTGCCAGTCGTATCATCATCAGAATTTAAATCGTTGATAGATTTAGATTCCTCTGGGTTTAGGTTTTCTTGTTGTCCGTCTGCGTTAGGCAGGTTATCTTTTTCTGTTGACATAATTAAAATTATTATATAACAAATCTAACAATTCCTAAATTAAATACCTAAGAACTAATATTTAAAAATTAATCAGGTCTAAAATCTATTGCTTATTCCATATTTCCCAAGCCGCTTCTGCCTGTAACACTAACATTTCCAAGCCATTTTTAATTTTTGCTTTTTTTTCTTTGGCGGCTTTCAACAACGCAGTGATTTCTGGATTATAGATTAAATCATATACCAAGTGATTAGAATTTAAGTGTTGAGTAGGTAGATTTGGCATATCTTGAATATCAGGATGCGTGCCAACAGGGGTGGTATTAATGATAACTTGGTGTTCACTTATAATGTTTTTATCTAAATCATTATACGTATAATCTGCTTTGTCTTTGGTCCTTGAAACCACAGCGCAGTCTAGATCTAATTGTTTTAATGCATATTGTACAGCCTTATTGGCGCCACCTGTACCCAGAATCAAAGCCTTTTTATGGTGGGGGGTTAACAAAGGTTTAATAGAATCCATAAACCCAATATAGTCTGTATTATGGCCAATTTTAAGTCCATTTTCAAACTGAATGGTATTCACAGCGCCTATTTCCTTTGCTGGATTGGATAGATTATCCAAATAGGGAATGACTTTTTCTTTGTATGGAATCGTAACATTCAAACCATTTAAATGCTCTATTTTAAAAACTTTCTCAATGGCAGCGATTTTATCTAAATCAAAAATGTCATAAGCCGCAATAATCCTTAAATTTTTGAACTTTTTAGCAAAATAATTCGGTGAAAAAGAATAAGCTATATTTTTCCCTATTAAGCCATATCTTTTAGTGGATGAATTTATTTTTGTGTTCATAATAATCAATGATTAAGATGGTGAGGATTCCAATAATGATGCATATAATCTGTACGATAAACCACATACTGCTAACATCTGGAATATATCGCGTGTAGCCTATGAGGTCTCCTACTGCATTAAAATCCTCTGTTTTCCATGGCCATGCTGCTCCCAAGGATCCTATAATAAACCCCATGAGCAAGGCAATGACAAAATTGTGAAAATTACGAAGTAGATAACCCATTAATTTAGAAAAAGATACCATTCCGAAGAGTGAACCTGTAGCAAATATTCCCACAATATAGAGCATTCGGATCCTTTCTGCTTTCTCTATGGCGTTTGTAGTTCCTAGCAATTCAAAATCCCCTTGAAAAACAGCAATAAGGGTATAGAACAGATTATTTACGGCGTCTACGAGAAGTAAATTATAATTCCCAATGATGATGAGCATAAAAGAACCAGAAAATCCTGGTAAAGTCATTCCCGTCACGCTAATTAATCCACAAATAAAGATAAACCAAAGGTTGTCATTAGGAGCCATAGGTTCCATAAAAGAGATGTATAGCCCAATGAATGCGCCTAATAAAATCCCAAGATATGATTTGTAACTCCAATGCGTGATTTTCTTGGATACATAATAAACGGAACCTATAATAAGCCCAAAAAAGTAGCTCCAAACTTCTATTTCAAATCCCAAACCATTCTCTGCTGGAGATCTAATGAGCCAATCTATTAATAATGATATAGAAAAAAAGGCGGATACAGAACCGAAGTTAATGGCAAACAGAAAACTGAAGTTGATATATTTAAAAAACTTCTTGAATCTACCGTTTAAAAGAAGTTTCAAAGAATTAATATTGACTCTTTGAAAAGAGAAAATCATCTCTTTATAAAATCCAGAAACCATGGCCAACATCCCACCAGATACCCCTGGGATTTTGTTAGCAGTACCCATCAATAATCCTTTGAAATATAATATTAAATAATCTAAAAAATTTCTTTTATACATTCTTACTTTTGGCTACGAATTCAATAATAAAGATAATTGAGAATCCAAGAAGACCAAATATAATACCATATAGTAGGTTTGCGTCTACATTGTGATTAATTAACGCATACGTACTTGGTAGGATATTATGTTCTACATAAGGTTTAATGTTTTCAAAAGTTTCTGTAGGTGCATTTTTAACAAAAGCACTAAGTGATTGATAACCTTCTAAAATAGATTCTGCGGGCTGCACGCCCACATCTTTAATATAAACTAATTCGTCTGTTTTCCAAGGCCAAATTTTCCATAGAGAACCTATAAGAAACCCTGTGAGTGTTGCAATTAATGTATTCGGATAATTTTTTAACAAATATTTTAATAGTTTAGAAAAACTCAGCAATCCAACGACTGCACCAAAACCCACCGTTCCAATAATCATTAAATCCCGATTGCCTACCGCAGTGATAATGGTACTATAGGCACCGAGCAATAAGAGAATGAAACTACCAGAGATGCCTGGTAGAATCATAGCACAAGAGGCTATGCTCCCAGCAAGAAAAAGGAAAAGATAAGAAGAATTACTCCCTAAGGGTGGCGTAACAGAAAGCCAAAAAACCAAGGCGGTGCCTAAAATTAACCCTAAAAAAGAACTGATATTCCATCGGTTAATTTGTTTGCCAACATACCATATGCTTGCCAGAATTAATCCAAAGAAAAAGCACCATAATTGGATTGGATAATAGTGCATGGCATAGGATAGAATCTTAGCTAGTGATAAAATACTCACGGCAATACCAGATAGTAATGCGACCAGGAAGTTTCCATTAATTTTCCTCCAAACTTCTTTAATTCCTTCTTTTTTAAAATCTTGTATCAAAGAAGGTTTGATAGAGGAAATACTATCTAAAAGTTCTGCATAGATTCCCGTGATAAAGGCAATTGTACCACCAGAAACACCAGGAACGACATCTGCCGCTCCCATGCTTAATCCTTTTAGAAATATCATCAAATAATCCTTGGTTGTATGCATAGGTTAAATTTGTGCAAAAATAGAATTTATTAAATAAACCTATGATAATAATTTGATAAGATTTTATTGATGTCGGGTTTAATCTACTCGTCTTATATCTGCACCAATAGCACGCAAACGATCATCTATATTTTCGTATCCTCTATCTATCTGTTCTATATTATGAATCACGCTGGTTCCTTTGGCAGAAAGTGCAGCAATTAATAAAGCAATACCAGCCCTTATATCTGGAGACGTCAATACTGTGCCGCGCAAAGGTGTTTCTTGGTTAAGTCCAATTACGGTGGCTCTGTGCGGATCACAAAGGATGATTTGTGCACCCATATCTATGATCTTGTCTACAAAAAACAATCTGCTTTCAAACATTTTTTGATGTACCAACACACTCCCTTTTGCTTGTGTGGCTACTACTAGAATAATGCTAATTAAATCTGGTGTGAATCCCGGCCATGGAGCATCAGAAACTGTGAGAATAGAGCCATCTATAAAAGATTGAACTTCATAGTGATCTTGTGCAGGAATATGAATATCATCACCCATTTTATTCAAAGTGATTCCCATTTTTTTAAAAACCCCTGGGATGATGCCCAGATGTTCCCAACCCACATTTTTAATGGTAATCTCTGATTTTGTCATGGCTGCTAATCCAATCCAAGACCCAATTTCTATCATATCTGGCAGCAATGTATGCTCTGTTCCATTAAGTTTTTCTACACCTGTAATGGTAAGTAAGTTAGAGCCAATTCCTTCTATTTTGGCTCCCATACTCATCAGCATTTTACAAAGTTGTTGTAAATAAGGCTCACAAGCAGCATTGTAAATTTGTGTAGTTCCTTCTGCCATCACAGCAGCCATCAATATATTGGCTGTACCTGTAACAGACGCCTCTTCTAAGAGCATATAGGAGCCTTGTAATTTTTTGCCATCTTTTAATTCCACCCCATAGAATTTTTCTTCTAGGGTATAACGAAAAGAGGCACCTAATTTTTGAAATCCCTCAAAATGCGTATCTAATCTTCTTCTGCCTATTTTGTCTCCACCTGGCTTGGGCATATACGCAAAACCATATCTAGTAAGAAAAGGTCCCATGAGCATGACAGATCCACGTAAAGCGGCACCATCCTTTCTGAATTCGCTAGTTTTTAAATAATCAATATTTACATCATCTGCCTGGAAAGTATAATCACCTTTACCATTTTTTTTAATTTTAACAGAAAGACTTCCCAGGATTTCTATCAGCCGATTGACGTCTCTGATGTCTGGTAAGTTTTTTACACGTACAGGTTCATCTGTTAAAAGTGTAGCACAGAGAATTTGTAAGGCTTCATTTTTAGCACCCTGAGGAGTAATTTCACCTTTTAGTTGCTTTCCGCCTTTGATTTCAAATTTAGACATAAGGGTAATATTGTTTTATTTCCTTCTAGAAGATCGTCTTTTCTTAGAATAGTTTTTATGATTTCTATTGTTGGACTTGCCACCAATTTTTAAATCTCTTTTAGACGCAAGATTAATATATTCATCCATATTAGAAATATCAATTTCCCCGCCAGACATTTCTTTAAGCTGATTAAAGATGACTTGATCATCTACTGTGTCTTTGTTCCAAAGAAGGTAACTTTTTTTCATTTGATTTGCAATGGCTTTGATTAAACCAGCTTTTTCATCGCTATTTTCCCAATCTTTAGCCACATCTATCATGCGTTGGATATTCTTGCCATAATAACGGTACTTATTATTATTGCTAGGATATTCAATCCTGTTTGGTTTACTTTTTAGACTTTCTCTGGTAGGAGTAGGATAGGGGGGGTCAACATCTAATTCGAAATCCGCCATTATGAATAACTGATCCCATAATTTATGTTGAAAATCTTGTACATCCCTCAAATGTGGATTGACATTACCCATTACTTCTATAATGGCTTCTGCAAAATCATTTCTTTCTTCTTTGTCCTCTATCGTTTTACAATAATTGACCATTTCCTGGAGGTGTCTCCCATACTCTGGTATGATGAGACGTTCTCTATTTGTATTATATTCCATTTAAATTTTATAAATAATATGATGCGAAGGTAAAACCCTGCGGTAAAAATACTCAAATCCTAACGTAATTTAAAATGAATAGAATTTTTCTTTGATTTAATTAACATTTCTTAATGTTTAGAAAATAAAAAATTCATTGATTAATCGCATCTTTGTAGCTTAACGATAATATTAGAAATGTATTATGAAGAAATTGATTGTAGTACGACATGCAAAGTCAGATTGGAGTGAAGATTGGAGTGATAAAGATAGACCTTTAATGTTGAAGGGTATACATCGTGCTCATAAACATGCAGAGTTATTATTTGCCTATCTAGATAACGCCCCAGAATATTGGGCGAGTAGTTATGCGAATCGGGCGCTACATACAGCTACTATATTTGCTGCTCAATTTAATTTTGTAAATAATCTTAAAATTAAAGATGAGTTATATACATTTTCTTCTACAGATTTATTGAACTATATTCATGAAATATCAAGCGAGATAGACTCTGCCATTATCTTTGGTCATAATGATGCATGTTTGGATTTAATTAATCATATTTCTGATGCTGATTTAGATGAATTTAAAACGGCATCTTGTGCAATCATTAATTTTGAACAAAATCGTTGGGCAGATATATCCAATGGAAAACTAAAAACACTTATTTCTAAAAATAAAATACTATAAAAGGTGTCAAATAAGAGATATATAAATAGAGAAATCACTTGGTTGAAGTTTAATGCTAGAGTTTTGCAAGAGGCAGCAGACGAGACCGTCCCCTTATTAGAGAGGTTGCGTTTTCTTGGAATTTACTCTAATAATCTAGATGAATTTTATAAGGTTAGGTACGCCACTGTCTTGCGAGCATTAGAGATGGACTCC
Source organism: Flavobacteriaceae bacterium Ap0902 (assembly GCA_009835005.1). GTDB lineage: Bacteria > Bacteroidota > Bacteroidia > Flavobacteriales > Weeksellaceae > Profundicola. The sequence continues at coordinate 15,109 of WTFG01000005.1, forward strand.
AAAGCGTATAACAATATTATAGAAGGACAATCCTTAAAGGAACTGCTCTTTGAAATCCGTAGAACAGTAGCCGATCAACAACGTATGTATGATGATACTTATGAGCGGATTATAGAAGAATTAAAGAATAATGACATATTCTTTATAGATGAAAAAGAAGTAAATGAGCAGCATGCAGAATTTATTAGAAAATTTTATCAAAATAAATTAAGTCATACCGTTGCTGTCTATCTTTGGGATGAGTCTAATGATTGGTACCCTTCTTTAAGAGAAGACGCCTATTATTTAGCTATTAAAATGGTGAGGAGCGTCAAAAGAAAACATTATAGACAACATGGATTCAACTTCTGTTTTAATAAGCAGAAGAAGGAAACGCCCATGGATGATATCACCTATGCCATTGTAGAAGTTCCCACCCATTTATTCTCTAGATTCGTGATATTGCCCTCTATAGATGGTAAAACCTATTTTATGATGCTAGAAGATGTAGTGAGGTATAATTTAGAAGAAATCTTTGGTATTTTTGATTATGAACATATAGAATCTCATTCTATCAAATCTTCTAAAGATGCAGAATTGGATTTAGACCAAGATGTACAGAAGAGTTTTCTGGATAGGATGTCCAAGAGCCTAGAAGGGAGAAGAAGTGGTGAGCCTGTGCGGTTGGTTTATGATAAAGAAATGGCACCCGATACACTAGAATATATCAAGAATATTTTAAAACTAAATATATATGATAGTGTTTCGCCAGGGGGGCGCTATCACATGAAACGTGATTTTATTGGATTTCCAGATTTGGGAAGAGAAGATTTAAACTTCAAAACCATTAAACCTTTTGTTCCAACTGCATTATCCAATGTGAAAAGTTACATCAATGCGGTAGAAAAAAGCGACCACATGCTCTATGCACCGTATGAGGATTATTCTGTATTTTTAAAATTCCTTAGAGAATGTGCCATAGACCCAAGAGTTAAATCCTTGAAGATTACCATCTATCGCGTTGCAACCCAATCTCAAATTATAAGTGCATTGATTAATGCAGCCAGAAATGGGAAAAAAGTAACTGCATTATTGGAATTGCGTGCTAGATTTGATGAAGCCAATAATATTAACTGGTCTAAAACTTTGCAAGATGAGGGTGTAAATGTCATCTTTGGTGTAGCAGACCTAAAAGTTCACTCTAAAATTGGTGTTATTAGATATGATAAAGACGGAGAAGAACGCAAGATTGCTTTTGTATCTACAGGTAATTTTCATGAGAAAACAGCTAGGATATATACTGACTTTACTTTAATGACAGCCAATCGCGAATTAGCAGATGAAGTAGATGATGTATTTGAATTCTTTCAAGCCAACTATAAGATTAAAAACTTTAAACATTTAATTCTCTCTCCATTTGAAACCAGAAAGAAGATTTCTAAACTCATAGACCAAGAAATAGAAAACCATAAAAAAGGATTACCTGCTCAAGTCAATTTTAAAGTCAATAGTTTGTCTGACAAAGGAATTATAGATAAACTATATGAGGCTAGTGCAGCAGGAGTAGAGGTTAGATTGGTAGTAAGAGGAATATGCTGTTTGATACCAAGAGAACCTGGTCTAAGCGAAACCATTAACGCTGTAAGTGTTATAGACAAATTCTTGGAACATCCAAGATTATATTGGTTCAAGAACGCAGGAGATGATTTGGTATATATTTCTTCTGCAGACATGATGCCTAGAAACATAGATCATAGAGTAGAGGTGAGTTGTCCTATCTTTAATCCTATATTAAAGAAAGAAATTATGGATACCTTTGAGCTCAGTTATACAGATAATGTAAAAGGAAGACTGCAAACAGCGGACTCAAGAGAACCATATCAAACCAATGATTTACCACCCAACAGATCACAATTATCTATATATAATTACTATAAAAACAAAAGATTGAATGAAGGTAACTAAATTAGCAGCCATAGATGTAGGATCAAATGCCATGAGGTTATTGGTAAATACGATTTATGATAATGGAGAACAGGTTACATTTAATAAAACTAGTCTAGTCAGAGCCCCCATTCGTTTGGGTAGAGATGCATTTACCATACAAGGAATTTCATCAGATAATAAAGAGCGTATGCTCAAAGCGATGAAAGCCTTTAGACTTTTGATGGATGTGCATGGGATAGAAGATTATTCTGCCTATGCCACATCTGCGATGAGGGAAATAGAGGATTCTAAAAAGATTGTAAAAGCTATTAAAAAAGAAGCTGGTATTGAATTAGAAATTATAGATGGCCAGAAAGAAGGGAACATCATCTTTGAAACCGAACTCAAAGAATATGTGAAAGATGATAACAATTATCTATATGTAGATGTAGGAGGTGGTTCTACAGAATGCACATTGCTCACAAATAATAAAGTTGTAACCAGTAAATCCTTTAGAGTAGGAACGGTACGTTGGTTAGAAGGCAGAGTGGGAATGGATTATTTAGAAAAAAAAGTAAAACCTTGGATTATAGAAAATTGTGGTTCTTTAAAGCACATAGAATTAATAGGCTCTGGAGGTAATATTAACTTTATTTATAAACAATCAGACACCAAGAAAGGCAAACCATTATCCAATAGATATTTAAATAAACAACGAAAGATTATCTCTGCCTTGTCATTTGAAGATAGATTGACAGTCTATAACATGAAAGAAGATCGTGCGGATGTTATTGTTCCAGCACTTGAAATCTATTGTTCTGTTATGCGATATGCAAAAGCTAGACAGATTCATGTGCCCAAAATTGGACTTGCAGATGGCATGATACAATATATGTATCACCACAAAACATATTAAATGATTCAATCATAAGTATCACCTTTTGGAAAAATCTTTGTACTATACAATATAAACCTAAGATTATGAATAAATATCAAAACAGAGTAGCATACATCACAGGCGGAACCAAGGGAATCGGTTTTGGTGTCGCTAAATATTTGGTAGAAAAGGGTATGCGTGTAGCCATATCTGGTAGAAATTTAGAAGATGCGCAAGCAGCAGCCAAGGAATTATCCCATGATGATAAACGCGTATTAGGTATATCCTCTGATGTTTCTGCTTTATCAGATGAAAAATCAGCAGTAAAGAAGATATTAAATAAATTCGGGCAATTGGATGTAGTTTTAGCCAATGCCGGTGTAGGATACTTTAAACCTGTATATGAACTAGAAGACTCTGAATGGCATCAAATGCTAGACACCAATTTAACAGGATGTTTTCATACCTTAAAAGCAAGTTTTGAGGCATTAAAAGCATCTAAAGGATATTACCTCACTTTATCAAGTCTAGCAGGAACTAATTTTTTTCCAAAAGGTGCGGGATACAATGCTTCCAAGTTTGGCGTTGTTGGTTTTACACAAGCAGCCATGTTAGATCTCAGGGAATTCGATATCAAAGTTTCTACAATTATGCCAGGTTCTGTAAAATCTTATTTTAACAATCATGAGCCCAATGATAAAGATGATTGGAAAATTCAGCCAGAAGATATTGGCCAAATAGTTTGGGATTTATTAAATATACATCCAAGGACTCTGCCAAGTAAGATAGAAGTTAGACCTACGCGTCCAGATCTAAAAGATAAATAATATTTAATCTTTTTTATGCTTAAATTAAAGATTAAGTAGCTAATTTTTTAGACTAATTAAACCTATGTGTTCAATTTAATGAAAAGTTTTAACATAAAAAGGATTATTTTTTTCAATTATTATTATAAAAATTAAACCAATAAAAAAGACATTTTTATTAAGTTCTCTAGCTGCCATGGTTTTGACAGTTTCATGTGACCCAGGCGCTAAACCAGTACAGGAAGAAGACACCACATCAGAAGAATTATTAGAAGGTGATGCAACGCCGTCTCAATATCAAGGGAGCACGGGCGTGGTAGATGATGACAATAACAACATGGTGGCAGATGAGAACATCCAGTTAAAGAAACAGGAATTTAAAGGATCTTTTGCAACGCCAGAAACGCAAAATTATGAATTAACAGTCATAGAATCAGATGAATATAGTTTCCGTTTAGAATCTGCCACACCAGAAGTAAAGTATATAGTGACCAGCAACCAAGGGGATGTAGTCATTGAACAAACATCAGAAACCAAAACCGTAACATTGGAACCTGGGGATTATGTGATTACTGCGACCTTAGACCTGCCAGAAGGAGCCACAGCAGAACCAGAAACAGAATTCATAATCTACATAGATTAAATATTTTTGGAGATATAAGTTTTAATTAATAAGTTTTTTAATAAACTTGGTGGAAACCGGGGATATTTGATTTACGTTAAATTCTAATATACTCACCATTTTATAGGCGTTTTTCCATGGTTTTCTAAATAGGCATTGGCTCTAGAAAACTGTTTACTACCAAGAAACCCTTTGTGCGCAGAGAAAGGCGAAGGATGCGTAGAAGTAAGGATTAGATGCCTATCCTGATCAATTAAACTCATTTTTTCTTTAGCAAAATTACCCCAAAGCATAAAAACCACATGTTCACAGTTTTCAGAAACTTTTTCTATCACTTTATCTGTAAACTGCATCCATCCACTTTTTTGGTGCGAAGAAGGCTCGCCCGCTCTCACCGTCAAAGAAGCATTTAATAGAAACACCCCTTGCGTGGCCCAGCGTTCCAAATTTCCGTTATTTGGGGGAGGCGTACCAAGGTCAGATTCAATTTCCTTAAAGATATTTATGAGACTCTTTGGCGTGGGGATTCCCAATGGCACAGAAAAACTCAAACCATGCGCTTGTCCTGGCCCATGATAAGGATCTTGCCCCAAAATCACCACTTTTATATCCTCAGGCGCTACCGTGTCAAAAGCATTAAAGATTAACTTCCCAGGAGGATATACCTTCTTGGTCGCGTATTCGCTTTTCACGAAACTCACTAATTCCTTAAAATAAGTTTTCTCAAACTCATCCTTCAAAAGTTCCTTCCAAGCAGGAGATATCTTTACGTCCATGGGGTTTAATTTTGGTTTAAAGATAAAGACAATATATCAATTAGGGCGATTATACGGGCTATCCATTCCAATTCCGCAGGAATCTGCTTATAAATAATAGGGCTGTAAAGAGCTTCCATTCGGTCGCTTTTACAGCCCTTTATTTATTGGCGCATCTTCCCTTACGGGATTTCCATTGCTATCCCTATCGCTGGTGTGGTTGATGATTTAATAGTTAGTGGTTGATGGTTTAAGTAGCTAGTCTACTCTCTCACTTCTTTATTCTTTGTTCTTTTCTCTTTCTTCATTTTTATATAATGTAATCAATGAAAAACGTCCGTCATATTGCATCGGTCACATTGAGTTGAATTTCCTTGAAAAGGAAATTTGTATCGAAATGGCCCCAGATAAGAACTACAATCTGCTATAAAATACTCTCAGTCCTGCACGTTAAAACACTTCGATACCAATTTTTCTCACGAAAAATTCACCTCAGTGTGACGGGTGCACTTTTTAGATTCAAACCACAGGAAATAATAATTAATTCTTCTCCCTACTAACTTCTTTCTGTCTTTTTTTCCCGTAAAAAAGAAACAAGTATCAAATATTCTATCTTTTCTCTTCCTTCCTTCCTCTTAAAAATGAGCCCTTGAACAAACTTCAGGGAATCAGACGGTATAAATGTAGGAATGACACGAAATCCCTTGCGGTCATGATAGAGCAAAGTAGCCCGGAGGAGGGATGCGCTAACAAAATACAGCATATAAGAGTGGAGCGAATGCGGAACTCCTTCTATGCTGATTTTTTGTAAGCAGACCTGTGAGGACTACTTGGGATAGCATGATTTACCGCCCAAAAAATTGTAAAAGTGATAAAGGCTACATGAGTGAGATGTTTTATAGAATCTGCAATTTACTTTTCTTAAAGTTATTAACGGTTAAGGGGTTTCATACCATTTAAAAACCTATTATTTTTGCAGGAATGAATATTCCCAATAAAACATTAGAAGATTTAGAGTTCGATAAGGTCTTGCAGGAGGTGATGAAGTATGCCAAGACGGATCGGGTAAAAAAAGTGATTCTCAAGACCAAACCTATTGCCAATTACAAACAAGCGATTTTTAGATTAAATGCGACCAATGAATTTCTTTCTGGTTTGCAAGGGGAAAATCGTTTTCCATTTGCGGATTATGATGATATACGAGAGGATTTAGAGAAATTATCGGTAGAGAATTATCGTATGCCTGCGACTTCGTTTTTGGCGATTCGTGGTCACATGATGCAGATTCAGGAACTCACTAAGTTTTTGGGTACTTTTCAAGAATATTTTCCTGTTTTTTATGATAGAATCAATCGTATTCATTTTGAAAAAGAAATTTTAACGCAGATTAATCAGATTTTTGATAAGAAGGGTGAGATCAAGGATGGTGCAAGCCCAGAATTACGTGCCATAAGAAAGCAGATGAAAATTGTGTATCAACAATTGTCTGATCGCTTTAACGGGGCCATGAAAGCTAACCGCGAATATTTAGCGGATATTGGAGAGTCTTTGGTGGACGGGAAACGGGTATTGGCGATAAGTGCCATGCATAGGAAGAAAGTAGCAGGTCGTTTTGTGGGCTCTAGTAAAACGGGTTCTATTGCTTTTATAGAACCAGAGTCTGTGTTGAAATCTCAGCGAGAATATGATGAGTTAAAAGAGGAGGAAAAGAATGAAATTGATAAGATTTTACGGGTATTAACGGCTTTGTTGGCGGAGTTTCAGCCTGAATTAATTTCTTATCAGAATTTCTTGTTTCAATTAGATTTAATTGCTTCTCAGGCTAAATATGCTTTGGAAATCAATGGGTTGCTACCTAATTTAAATTTTGAGAAGAAAACGCATTTAATCAATGCCTATCATCCACTTTTGTGGTCTAAGCATCATAAAGAAGGCAAGGAAATTCATCCCCAAACGATTTCTTTTGACCCAGCGCATCGTATTATGGTGATTTCTGGGCCTAATGCTGGGGGTAAAAGTATTACATTGAAGACCATAGGGCTTTTACAAGTTATGATGCAGAGTGGAATTTTGGTGCCTGTCCATGAGAAAAGCCACATGACTTTTTATGAAAATATTTTTACAGATATTGGCGATAATCAATCGATAGAAAATCAATTGAGTACGTATTCTTATCGTCTAAAGCAGATGCAATATTTCTTGCAGAAGTCTGATGCAGAGACTTTCTTATTGATTGATGAGTTTGGTACAGGGTCTGATCCTGAGTTGGGTGGGGCTTTGGCAGAAGTTTTCTTAGAAGAGTTTTATGAAATGGAGGCTTTTGGTGTTTTTACCACGCATTATACTAATATCAAGATTTTGGTAGAGAATTTAGAGGCGGCCACCAATGCTTCTATGCTTTTTGATGAGAAATCACTAGAACCTTTGTTTGCGCTAGAAGTGGGGCAGGCGGGTAGTTCTTTTACTTTTGAGGTGGCACAGAAAAACAGAATTCCTTTCCGTTTGATTAATCGTGCCAAGAAAAAGATTGAACGCAATAAAGTAAGGCTAGACAAAACGATTTTGAAACTACAGCAAGAGAAACATGATATTCAAAAAACAAAGAATAGCCTGAAAGAAATTCATTCTCAATCAGAGGAAGAGAAGGAGCAATTAGAGCAAACGCATGAAAAGATTCAGGCGAAATTGGTGGATTTTCAACGCTTATATGAAAAGGAGCAACGCCATATTCAACTTGGGAAAAAGGTGGATGAATTGGCAGATAATTACCACAAGAGAAGGAGTAAAAGACGCCTGATCGATGAATTCTTGAAGATTGTGGCAATGGAAAATGCGAAGAAACCAGCGCCCAAAGAATTTGTAAAGGCTAAAAAGAAAGAAAAAGCGGTTCAAAATAAATTAAAACAGGATTTAGCCAAGAATTCTGATAAAATAGAGGAGATTCAGCAAAAGATTAAAAAGAAAGAAAAAGAAGAGGTTAAGAAAAAAGCAGATTCCTTGAAATTGAATGATCGGGTTCGGATTAAAGATAGTACGAGCGTGGGAACGGTAGAGAAAATAGAAGGGGACAGTGTTTTTATTAATTATGGAACTTTTAGAACCAAAATCAATATTTTTGAGGTGGAGAAAGTAGGTTAATTAAGATTTAATTTCTTTTTATTGCCAAGTAGTCAACCGTAAAATAACTATTTTTACTATAAATTATCTATTATGCACAAAATCATCGCCATCGATGGCCATTCTTCTACAGGGAAAAGTTCACTTTCTAAACAGATATCTAAACAACTAGGGTTTATACATATAGATACAGGAGCTATGTACCGAGCGATTACTTTGTTTGCCATGCGCCATGGTTTCTTAGAAAATGGCGAAGTAGATAAGATGGGTTTGATAGAGAAATTGGATGAAATTGATATTAAATTTGATTATAATGCCGCAACAGAAAAGAATGAAATCATCTTAAACGGCGAAAATGTAGAAAAAGAAATCAGAACAATGGAGGTTTCTAACAATGTAAGCCCGATTGCCAAGATTGATGAAGTAAGAACTTTGCTCGTGAAGATTCAGCGGGCTTTGGCACAAGAAGATGGTATTGTGATGGATGGTAGAGACATTGGCACGGTGGTTTTCCCCGATGCACCTGTGAAGATTTTTTTGACAGCTAGTGCCCATGTTCGCGCACAAAGACGTTATGATGAACTAAAGGCAAAAGGCGTTGATGTAACTTTAGAAGAAGTGACGGCTAACGTAAATGCTAGGGACAAAATGGATTCTGAAAGAGCCAATTCGCCCTTAAAAAAGGCAGAAGACGCTGTAGAAGTAAACAATGATGATCTGAATGCAGAGGAAACGGTAGAGGCAGTTTTGAAGATTATTAAAGAAAAATTAGGATAATCTTTCTTACGTACTTATACCCAAATAAATGGAAATCTAAATACAGGATAGATTCATAATTTCATTTTAGCCATAGCTTTCAAAATCTTTTTTTCTTTTACTTTCCAAATTCCATTCTCTGTCAAGAAATATAAATGTTTCCCACCTCTTCCCACGGTAATAATTTCTTTATTTTTTAAATCTTCTGGCGCTTTTAATAATGCATTATTCAATAAAACACCTGCAGTCTCATGGGGATTAAATATTTCTGCCGCATGTTCATGTTGGTTTAATTCTTTTGCATTGAGTACAATAGAACCTAAATCTGTAAGCATTAAATATTGATCGTTTTTTAATCTGAAAATTTGCCTCACTTTGTTGGACTGGTCTCCCACATAAGAAAAAGTAGGGAATTCACTCATAGAACCCTTGTCCTTGATGTAGGTAATGTGTTCTGGCATTACCACCCAAATATTACCTAAATCATCTACAAATAGTTTCTCCACTAAATTATCTGGTAATCCGTGTCCGCTGTGAGCCTCTTCTGTATACCGCACATAATCATTTGTGTCTATCATGATTCTATATAGTCCATAATCCGTCCCTATATACATATTCCTGTCCTTACTCCCTTGGATGGTGTAATTCACCGTGGCCTTGAAGATTGGGTTAAACGCGTAAGGATTTTCTGAACTTTGCTTATATGCGCCATTAAAAAAACTTACCAGCCACACCAGATCATCTGCATCTTTGGTGATTCCAACAATTTTATCATTCTCAAACAGCGATTTTTTTAATCGATAATCTGATAAGTTGTATATGGATAATCCATTGGATCCAGCAACCCAAATTTCATCGTTTTGGATAATGGCATCATTTACTTCATTATTAAAGGAGATTTTAGCCGTTAATTCATTCTTTTTTGAAACTTCAAACAATTGATTATTTTGAATTAAATAAGCTTTTTTGTCTTTGAACAAAAACTGAGATACTGCCGTTTGAGCGTTACAATGAATCATGATCCATAAAGCGATAAAAATGAAATAAATCTTTTGCATAAAGCTTTTTTTAAAGAATTAAATACAAATAAAACGATTTTAGGTAATCTATATATCTCTTTGTGAAATAATAACCTACACTTAAACTTCATAACCTTAAAATAACAATATCGTAAACAACGCATAAACTTAAATTCATCTTTGTGGTAAACGGCTTTTATACATTTGAATATCAAAAAAATATCAAGATGAAAAAATTTTTATTAACTGCAACTGCCACATTTAGCATCTGCATGGGGTTAGCACAAGAAACACCCAAAAATGTAATCTTCTTTATAGGAGATGGGTTTGGAACTTCTGCTAAAACTGCCGCAAGAATGGCTCTTGGCCAAGGAACTGAGGGAAGTAAAATCACTAGCGATGAAAACTTTCAATTACTAGCCTTAGATAAATTAGATTATCAAGGTTCGTTGACGACACATAGTATGAACTCTTGGATTACTGATTCTGGTGCATCTGCATCTGCTTATGCAGCTGGTGTAGAAGGAAAATTAGATAACGGTAATATCGCATTTAATGTGGAAACAGGTGAATCTGTTGAGACCATATTAGAGAAAGCCAAAAAAGCTGGCTATGCGGTAGGTTTAGTAACTACAACCAGGGTAACACATGCAACGCCCGCAACTTTTGCCACACACGTATGGAGTAGAGGTTTAGAAACATATATTGCAGCACAATATATAAGCTCTACCCAAGAAGAGTATGAAGAAATATTCAACAACCCAAATTCTGCCATCAGACCTTATAATGAGGAACGTGATTGGATTTTACCAGCGCCCAAGGTTGGTGTAGAATTAGATGTATTGATGGGAGGTGGTGCTAGATTCTTCTTACCACAAGGTTATTCACAGGAAGTACTTGACGCGAATGGTAATCCCATTTTAACGACCAGTGGAAACCCAGTTACATTAAGCGGAAGAAGAGCAGACAATGTAAATTTGGTGGAGGTTGCAAGCAACAGAGGTTTTGTGTATGCTAACAGTAGAGACGCTTTATTAAATTTAGATTTATCCCAATTTACGCCAGATAATGATAATAAATTTCTAGGATTATTCAGTTCTTCTCACTGTAGTTATGAGCAAGATAGACAATTGTATAAATCTTGGGAGCCATCATTACCTGAGATGACAGAAATGGCTATTAAAATTCTAAAAGCTAAAGGGGGAGACAAAGGATTTTTTTTGATGGTAGAAGCTGGTAGAATTGATCACTTAGAGCATGCCAACAATGGTGGTATTACGGTTGTGAATGCGGATGGAACAGACGTATATACAATAGATTCTGATAAGCCTGCCTACTTGGGAGGTGGAGATGCCAATTATGGTGCAAACCCAGATACGCCTAGACATACGGATGTTTTTGGATCTGATTATTTAATCAAAGAAGTTTTAGCCTTTGATTATTCTATCAATCAAGCGAGAAAATTATTAGATGATGATTCAAAAACTTTGATTTTCTCTACTTCTGACCACGAATGTGGCGGTACGGCTATTGTTGGTTTGCACGATGAGGCAGATGCGCAAAACAACAATACTAAAATTAGAACTTATGCTTTGAGTCCAAGACAGGATAATGATTTAGGACAATATGTCCCTAACCCAAGTGGAGTTACAAGAGGTGATATTGATTTTGGAGCGATGACCAATGATGGTTGGTTCCCAAATTATGAAACGTACACCTTCCAAGATAGAACAGAGGAATTATGGCCAAAATGTGATATCAACGGTAGAAGAATTGTGGTAGCCTATGCCTCTAATCCTTTAACCAATGGTAACGGAATCAACGTGGGTAATACACCAGGTAACCATACGCCAATGGATGTTTTTGTAGGTGCAGAAGATAACATGGGAGGTACATTCGCAGGAAAAATCAATGGTGTAGGGCAAATCGACAATACCTATCTTACTGCCATTATGGAAGCATTTTTAGATGTGCAGCATATGTCCACTGTGGAAGAAAAAGTTGTAGAAGATACTGTTGGCGAAATGAAAATATTTCCTAACCCAGCTACAGATTATGCTATGATTCAATTACAATTAGAAGATAATTCTAAAGTTGAAGTGAGCATCTATAACGAAAGTGGGCAATTAGTAAAAAATTTAAACACAACTTCTTTTGCGAAGGTACATTCATTGAATGTAAATACAAGTGACTTAAACAAAGGTCTATATATAGTTTCTGCAAAAACCAATCAAGGGTCTTTATCTCAAAAATTATTGGTAAAATAAGTGCTAGGCATTGATTTGTTTATCTTATTAATAAGAAGCCGTCTTATGAAATGTAAGGCGGCTTTTTGGTGTTGAATTTGTTCGGGAGATTATGGAAAATAAGCTTAGAATATATAAACAAACGTATCCTTCTTATCTTACCCAATTTTATCGGATAATGTCAACGAGTATTTTTGGATGTTATGAAAGAAAAATTGAAATAAAATTTATTACGTCCTGATGCACAAATAAATGTCAAAGTTTTTTAGTGCTATATTAACAATTTATCCTTATCTTTGCATCCGCTTAGCGGTATCGAAGAAAATAAGCATTCTTAATTTAATCATTTAACCACTCTCAACCGGTTATTACCGCATATCTTTCTATAATGCAGGTTTGAGATACAAATTATTTTATATGTCTGAAGAGACTAAAAATCAAGAAGTAGAAGAAGTTAAAAAAACGGATGCTACTAAACAAGAAGAAAAATCAATGTTGAATGCCAATGTTGAACCAGATCAATTTGACTGGGAAGCTTTTGAAAGCGGTCTTGATGAAGAAGATCGTAAAGAAAAGCAAGAGTTAGAGGACATGTACAAAGAAACGCTAGAAGAACTGAATGAAAATGAAGTTTTTACTGGTAAAGTTGTACGTATCTCTGACAGAGAAGCTATCGTAGACATCGATTTTAAATCAGAAGGTGTTATCTCATTAAACGAATTCCGTTACAATCCAGATTTAGCCGTAGGGGATGAGGTAGATGTAATGGTGGATAAGCGTGAGGACAAAAACGGTCAGCTTCAATTATCTCACCGTAAAGCTCGTACATTAAAAGCATGGGAACGTGTGAATGAATTAAACGAGACTGGTGAAATCGTAAATGGTACGATCAAAGCAAGAACAAAAGGAGGTATGATTGTAGACATCTTGGGTCTAGAAGCATTCTTGCCAGGTTCTCAAATTGATGTTAAACCAATCCGTGATTATGAGCAATATGTAGGGAAATCTATGGAATTCAAAGTGGTTAAAATTAATCCAGAATTCAAAAACGTAGTTGTTTCGCATAAAGCACTGATTGAGGCGGATATCGAAGAGCAGAAAAAAGAGATTATTTCTCAATTAGAGAAAGGACAAGTATTAGAAGGTGTGGTTAAAAATATTACTTCTTATGGTGTATTCGTAGACCTAGGGGGTGTAGATGGTTTAATCCACATTACAGATTTATCTTGGAGCAGAATCAATCATCCAAATGAGGTGGTAGAAGTTGATGATACGATTAATGTCGTAATCTTAGACTTTGATGAGGATAAAACAAGGATCCAATTAGGTGTTAAGCAATTAGAACCGCACCCATGGGATGCATTAGATGAGAACGTTAAAGTTGGTGACAAAATCAAAGGAACCGTTGTTGTTTTAGCAGACTATGGGGCATTTGTAGAAGTTGCACCTGGCGTAGAAGGTTTAATTCACGTTTCGGAAATGTCTTGGTCTACACATTTACGTTCTGCACAAGACTTTGTACAAGTGGGTGATGAAGTAGAAGCGGTAGTATTAAGCATAGATAGAGAAGAGCGTAAAATGTCTCTTGGTATGAAACAGTTAACGCCAGATCCATGGACAGACATTACTTCTAAATATCCTGTGGGCTCTAAACATACTGGTACTGTACGTAACTTCACTAATTTTGGTGTGTTCGTAGAACTAGAAGAAGGCGTAGATGGATTAATCTACATCTCTGATCTTTCTTGGACTAAGAAAATCAAGCACCCATCGGAATTCACAAATGTAGGTGATAAGTTAGACGTTGTAGTTTTAGAATTGGATGTAGCCGCAAGAAGATTAAGTCTTGGTCACAAACAATTAGAGGCTAATCCTTGGGATGAGTATGAAACTAAGTATGCTGTTGGGACTTCTCATACAGGTACTGCCGTTAATGTATTTGATAAAGGAGCTAATGTAGAGTTTGAAGACAAAGAAATTGAAGCTTTTGCACCAGCTAGAACTTTAGACAAAGAAGATGGAACTCGTATCAAACAAGGAGAAGAGGCAGAATTCAAAGTAATTGAATTCAACAAGGAATTCCGCAGAGTTGTGGTTTCTCACTCAGCTACTTACAGAGACGAGGAAATTAAGCAAGCTAAGAAAGCAATGGACAATCAACAAGCGCCAGAGAAATCTACGCTTGGAGATTTAGACGCTCTTTCTGAGTTGAAGAAGAAAATGGAAGGAGGAAACTAAAATTCCAATCACCATTAATCATACTAAGCCGCTTCTGCAAGGAAGCGGTTTTTTTATGCTAAAAACACAAATATTATTTACATTATACGCATTATCAAGGCTTTAACTTTTTTAACCAAACACTTTAAACTATATACTTTAATCCATAAACCCTCAACCAGTATATCCTTGTTACGCTAACAAGAAATAGAGAATTAGCAAGTATTCGAAAGACAAAAATTGCAAAATGCCTTATCTTTGTACAAGAATTATATTTCTTCATGAATATTCCAGATAGTAGTTTACCAAGAGTGGTTATAGTTGGGGCAGGCTTTGCAGGATTAAACCTTGCCAAGAAACTAGATAAATCTAAACAACAAGTCGTATTAATAGATAAGAATAATTATCACACTTTTCAGCCTTTGCTATATCAAGTGGCTACGGCAGGTTTAGAACCCGATTCTATAGCGCATGCCATCAGAACTTTGTTCAAAAATGAGAAAAATTTTCATTTTAGAATTGCCAACGTATCGCACATAGAGGTTGAAAATAAGGAGATAGATTCTGATATTGGTTCCTTGCATTATGATAGATTAATCATTGCCACAGGTTCAGATACCAACTATTATGGAAACAAAGAAATAGAATTTAATGCCATGTCTATGAAGTCTATTCCAGAGGCTTTAGACTTACGTTCCGTGATTTTACAAAACTTGGAAATGGCGTTGCTCACGGATGATTTAGCAGAAAGAAAACGGCTGATGAATTTTGTTATCGTAGGAGGTGGGCCAACTGGGGTAGAGCTAGCAGGAGCTTTTGCAGAGCTCAAAAATCATATTTTACCTAATGATTATCCAGATTTAGACATTCGCCGAATGCATGTGCATTTAGTACAATCAGGAGATCATTTATTGCCAGGATTTTCTGGAAAAGCTTCTAAAGCTGCAGAAGATTATTTGCTTAATATGGACGTTCATTTATGGTTGAATACACGTGTACTTAATTATGACGGCAAACACGTGGATACCAATAACAAAGATTTTGATGCGACAACGCTTATTTGGGCAGCTGGGGTAAAAGGGGAAATTATTAGTGGACTACCAGAATCATCTATAGAGCAAAATAGATATTTAGTCAATACTTTTAATCAGGTATTAGGTGTAGAGGATATATTTGCGATAGGGGATGTGGCATGTATGAAAACCGAGGAGAATCCTCGTGGACATCCGATGGTAGCACAGCCAGCCATTCAACAAGGAAAAAATTTAGCTAGAAACTTAAATCATATTGTCTCTGGCAGACCTATGAGACCATTTAAATATCATGATAAAGGTTCTATGGCAACCATTGGCAGAAATAAGGCTGTGGCTGATATAGGTAATATGAAGTTAACGGGTTGGTTCGCTTGGATAATTTGGATGTTCGTGCATTTGGTATCTCTTGTAGGTTTTAGAAATAAGATGATAGCCTTAGTTAATTGGGTGATTCAGTATTTCCAATATAATAAAAGTGTAAGATTGATCATTAGACCTTATCATAGAGAAAATGTAGCTCATAAAGTAAATGATTAATATAATAAAAAGCCATTATTCAAAGAGAATAATGGCTTTCTTAAAGTTGAAATATAACTAGTTATTATCCACACTTGCTGTGTCCACAACTTTTACAATTTAAACAACCTTCTTCATATACTAATCCATCGGGATCACCGCAGTTGGGACATTTCTTATCCGCTGCTACTGTTCCATTTGGTATGTACCGCTTTAAGGCTCTAGCCACACCATTCTTCCAAGTATTGATGTTATCATCGTATAAACTTAAATCTGATACCAAATCCACGACATAATTAATTGGCATACCATGGCGTAAAATTCCAGAAATTAATTTAGCATAGTTCCAGAATTCCTTGTTGAATGAACGGCTAAGCCCTTCAATCGTAGTTCTATAACCTTCCTTGTCTATGTATTGAAAATCATAGCGGCTTTCTCCTTCCTCATTTTTATTCTTGATTACCCAACCTTCTTCTACAAAAGGAGGGAGGTTAAAAGAATCCTCTAAACGTCCTGTGAAAATTTCATAAGGTTTGCCATCTATCTTACCAACAACGGCCATCCATTTTTCATAATCATTTTGAAAACGAATCACATCTGCACTCAACTTCTTAGGTCTTCTTGGAGCACTAGTCAGGCTAAATTGGTTCACAAAGTCATTAACAGCTACTTCGTCTTTTGCGTTTTGTTCATCTGCAGTCAATTCTGGTTCTGGTTTATCTTCTTTTTTATCAGAAGAAACTAAAACACCTGCTCTAGAACCATCACGATAGACTGTGATTCCCTTCAATCCTTGTTTCCATGATTCTACATAAATTTCTGCAACTTTTTCTACAGGAATATCTTCTGGTAGGTTGATGGTAGAACTAATAGAGTGCGTGGTGTATTTTTGAACCAAGGCTTGCAGTTCTACCCGTTTGATCCAATCAATTTCTGGGGCAGTAGCACCTGCATAAGGACTCTTATCAGGATCTGTCTCTCCTGTAATTTCCATCCACTGCCTTAATTTTGGGTGATACACATCAAATTCTTCCCAAGAATCGCCCATATCATCTACAAAAGTAATATTAGCGTTCTCTGCATCGGTGTTGACTTTTCTTCTACGTTTATAGCCTAGCATAAAGACAGGTTCAATTCCAGAAGAAGTTTGCGCCAACATGCTTAATGTACCTGTAGGAGCTACTGTAGATATAGAAATATTTCTACGGCCATTCTCTATCATTCTATTATAAAGTTCTGGAAACTCTTTTTTCATCATCTGTACAAACTCAGAGGTCTTTTCATAAGTCGGGTCAAAGTTGGCAAATGCGCCGCGTTGAATGGCCATATCAACAGAAGAATCAAATTCTGCCGTCAATTTTTTACGCATGATTTGGTCTACAATTTTCAAAGCATCATTTGAGTCTATTTTGAGACCAAGGGCAGCCACACAATCAGAAAGTGCTGTGAAACCTAAGCCAGTTCTTCTTCCTTTTTTTCCTGTCTCATATAACAACTCCCAAGTAGCAAGTTCTGTCGCTTTGATGTGATCTGGTTCTGGGTCTGATTTGATTTTTGTAATAATTCTTTCTATATGACCTAATTCTAGTTCAACTAAATCATCCATCAATCTTTGGGCTTCATAGGTAATTTCATAGAACTTGTCAAAATCAAAAGTTGCCTTTTCTGTAAATGGATTATCTACAAAACTATATAAGTTAAGAGCAATTAATCTACAGCTATCTCCGCCTTGCATAGCAATTTCTGAACATGGATTGGTGGAGCTATTTTCAAATCCAGGATATACAGAAGAAGTCGAATACCAATGTTGTCTATCCCAAAAAATGAGACCTGGCTCTGCGGTTTTATGCGCACATTCTATGATGATATCCCAAACTTCTTTCGCTTTAACTGTTTTTACGTATTGTGCATCTTCTATCTTGGCGTCAATGGGCCAGCGGTGCGTATATTCTTTATCTTCTACAACGGCTTTCATGAACTCGTCTGATAAACGCAAAGAGATGTTGGCACCTGTTACTTTGCTTAAATCTTGTTTGATAGTGATGAAATCGATTACATCTGGATGGGCTATATCTATGGTAAGCATGAGAGCTCCACGTCTTCCATTTTGTGCAACCTCTCTGGTAGTATCAGAAAATCGATGCATAAAGGATACAGCTCCTGTGGTACTACCAGCAGCGTTAGAAACTTTCGCATTTGCTGGTCTCAATCCAGAAATATCTACGCCCACGCCACATCTGCGTTTGAATAATTGAGCCAATTGTTGATCGGTATGCATGATTCCACCATAACTGTCATAAACATGAGGTACTACAACACAGTTGGATAGAGACGCAATCATATAGGGATGACCTAATGCAGACATAACACTACCCTGTGGAATGACATATTTAAAGTCCTTAAAGAGGTCATAAATATCTTGTTCTTTAAGGGCTTTTCGGTTTTGTCCATATTCAGATAAGTTATCTAAAGAGGTATCATTCCCAAATTTTTCCTCAATTTTGGCAAATTCTTTTGCCATTCTATGATGCATATCATCTGGTGATGATTCTTCAAATTCACCATCAGGATTTTTGATAGCATATTTTTTCATCCAAGTGGTAGCAGCGAGTTCGTCACCGTCAAAATATTGTAACGATTTCTGTAAAGTTTCTTCGTATGAAAAAGTTTTTTTCTTCTCTGGAACTGTGAGAGTTGCCATAGCGCTAATATAAATTTAAGGTTATTTGATTTTAAATTGAATATCAAATTTAATTAAACCTAATTGATTTTTAAAATATGCTTGTGTTAAGGCTCTCCAAATCTGATGTTGATAATTAAAAAGTTTTGGTTTATTGTATAGGTGTTAAATACTTAATTATAAAGGTAATGTAAGGTATAATTAAATAGATAATTTAAGTTTATTAATAGTTGTAAACTTTTAATTCCACTTTGATTTGAAATAAATATTGTAATTTCACTTGGTTAAATTTTCAATTTTAAAAAAGAAAAATAAAAAGATATGTCAAAAATTTTTCTTCAAAAAAATAAATATTTTTTAGTCCTTCTTATTTTTTTTATTTCCTGTAATCAAAAATTTTTAGATAATAAAAATAATTATACACAAGATTTATTAACTAAAACGCAACATTATGATTCGGATATTTTACGAGGAAGTAACACAGAATTTAGAAATTGGTGGAACGTTTTGCACTATGATATTACTTTTAAACCAAATTACAAAAACAAGTCAATCTCGGGATCAGTAACGATGCATTTGCAAGTTACAAATGAAGACAACAATGGTATTATCCAAATTGATCTGCAAGAACCAATGCAAATAACAGAGATTATTCAATTGAAAGCAGATAATATAGATTCTAATCAGATTGTCATAGAAAATGTAATTTCAGGCGATAAATGGATACGGGATAGAAATGCCTATTTTATAGATATAAGCCATTTACCTAAGGAAAGGGATAGCCAATTTACACTTCAAATGTATTTTGAAGGTAAGCCAAAAATAGCGAAACAAGCCCCTTGGGATGGTGGATGGATATTTAAAGAAGATGAATTAGGTAGGCCATGGATGTCTGCGGCTGTGCAAGGTCTAGGTTCGAGTGCATGGTTTCCGAGCAAGGATTATTGGGGTGATGAGCCAGATCAAGGCGTTAAGATTTCTATTCTGGTTCCAGAGGATTTAGTGGCTATCGCTAATGGTAAATTATGGGAATCTTCTTTTGTGAAAGATGAAGTTGGTAACAATATTTATACTTGGGAAGTTCAAAATCCTATTAATACTTATAATATCATTCCGTATATTGGTTATTACAAGAATTTTAAGGATGAGTATGTGAATTCCGCCGGAGAATCGTTACAACTAGATTATTGGGTTTTAGATTATAATATTAATTGGGCGAAAAAGCAATTTTCTCAAGTAAAACCTATGTTAGAAATCTTTGAAGATTGGATGGGATCCTATCCATTCTATGAGGATTCTTATAAATTAGTAGAGGCTCCCTATCTAGGAATGGAGCACCAGAGCAATGTGGCTTATGGAAATGGCTTTGAAAATGGTTATTTAGGTGAGGATAGATCTGGTTCTGGTTGGGGTAATCAATTTGATTTCATCATTATTCACGAATCTGGACATGAGTGGTTCGGGAATAGTATCACAGCGCAAGACCCAGCAGATATGTGGATTCATGAGGCATTTACAACTTATACAGAAGTCATGTACGTGGAGGGAAGATTTGGTGTTAAGGCAGCCAATGAATACGTACAGGGGTTAAAACCCGCTATTTTAAATGATAGACCTATGATTGGAATTTTGGGAAAACACAAGGCTGGGAGTATAGATATGTATAATAAAGGAGCGAATATGATTCATACGTTGAGGCAGTGGATGGATGATGATGTGAAATTCAAGCAATTGATACGTGATATTAATAAAACGTTCTATCATCAAACCATTACTTCTGTGCAACTAGAGGGTTTTATACTTCAAGAGACAGGTTTACCTTTAGAACCATTTTTTAATCAATATCTAAGACAAAAGGACATTCCTATTTTAGAGACCAAAGAAGAAAATGGTGAATTATATTACAGATGGCGTAATACAATTCCAGAATTTAATATGCCCGTAAAATTAGAAAAGTCAGTAGAGTGGATTAAACCAACTACGACATGGCAAGTTTATGCAGAGAAAAGTCAATTAAAGCCCGATTCAAATTTTTTGATTGAATTTGAAAAGTCAATAAAGTAAAAGATGGAAATAAAAAATGTAACTGTCTCAAAACCTCGTTTTTGTCACCCTGAATTTATTTCATGGTCTCATAATAAACTGGTTATCAATTTAATAAGATTCTGAATCAAGTTCCTTTAGACTTGTAATGTAAAATAAAAATTAAGAAAAATGATAATAATAATGGATTGTTGGAATGTTGAGTAACTTTATTATTGAAAATAAAAAAGTTATCAATATTTCAATAATCAAAAAGAGAATAAGAGTTTAAGTACACTACTATCGAGTTCGAGTTTATAACTCATATGCTGATTCAGACTTAAACCCTTTTTCATCATCCAATCTCAAATAGAAATTAGGGCAGAACCCATTAGTAAGGAATAGAGTTACATGATGAATTATTCTCCTTTTAAAAACCAATTCAAAGTTATGAATAAAAATATATTTATATCGGAATTGATATTAGCAAAGAGACATTAGACTTTTGCTTTAAAGAAGGTAGCCAGAAGAAATTCTTACACATTGCAAATAAACCTTCTGAGATCAAAAAAGCCTTTAAACCATATAAGGACAAAGAAGTGATTGTTTGCATTGAAAATACAGGAAAGTACAACTACCATCTTTATCAAGTTTTAAAACATTTACCTTTCGAGACCTATGTTTGCAATCCACAACAAATCAAATATAGTATGGGCTTTGTCAGAGGTAAGAATGATAAAGTTGACGCTGAACGCATCTGTAATTATATTATCAAAAATCACTCTGAGGAAAGACCATGGAAACCAGCCTCAGAAGCGTTGGATGATTTAAAAGTATTGATGAGTGAGAGAAGATCACTTATAACAAACAGAAAAAGAATCAAAGCTCAGATAAAGGAACTATCAATTATTAAGAGTTCTAAAACCAAGAAGGTGATAAGGTTAAAGATAGCTGATATCAAGTATTTGAATAAACGCATTAGTCAAATAGAAGAAATGATAAGAGAGGTAATCAAAGAAGACCAAGAGCTCTCAGATAACTTTAAAAGACTTACATCTATTCCAGGTGTAGGAGAGATTACCGCATGGTATTTCATTATCAAGACCAATGGTTTTACCAGATTAACGAATCCAAGAAAACTAGGAAGCTATGCAGGTGTTGTCCCCTATCAGTACAATAGCGGAACCAGTGTGGTATCAAAGGCTAGGGTATCTAAGAAGGCAGACAAAGAACTAAAGACAGTTTTACAAATGGCCGCTATGCGTGCTATACGTTTAGAGAATAACGATTTTGAAAAATATTATAAAAGAAAATTAGGAGAAGGCAAAAACCCCATGTCAGTGCTCAATGCTATACGAAACAAAATAATCCATGTCGCATTGGCCCTAATTAATAACAAAACTTTTTATCAAAATCGTTTGGTTTTGTCATAGAAATCCTGTACATATTTCGCATAAAAAGAAGCATAATAATAGCCATGACAGATACACCTAAACAACTTATATAGAATCTTGTAAAGCTAAAATACACGTGATCTAATTCATAGGTGTTAAAATACATGGTGATATACATTCCTATAAAAGAGAGGATCAACATCAAAATAAAATTGGTGTAAGGTGATTTTTTCATCATAACATGGTTTTAAAAGTTAATATCTAGACCAATATAGAAGTTTGCAGGCATGATTGGTGCCCATACCATACCCCCATCAAAATTTTCTCCAAAAGGGTTATCTACTTGCAAAATGGGATTTTCTTGTTCATAACTTAACAAATTTTCTGCACCCAAATACATGCGTAGTGTTTTATTAAACTGTCTAGCCATTTGTGCATTTAGTACAAAATACGCATCAGCATAGTCAGGCAATTGATAGGTTATAGGACTAGAACTCGTATCTGGAATTCTTTGCTCACCAATCCATTGTAGAGTGGTATCAAAAGTCCAGTTTTGTCCCTGCCCATTAGTGAAAGTAGAATACGCTAAATTAGCAAAACCTCTATGCTCTGCCGTAAACGGAATTTCATTTTCTCCCGATAAATAAGACACTTGCGTTTGATAATTCTTATAAGCCAATCTTAATTTTAAACGTTTGATGGGTTCTAAATCCCACTGAATTTGAAAGGCATTCGCATAAGAATCTCCCTCCATATTATAGAACAAAATCTTGTGCGGTGAGGCATCTAAATCTGGTAAAATTTGATTTTCAAATTCCGTACGGAAGTAGTCAATCGTAATATTCGATTTATGGCGTAAAAATTTAAATTCTTGATTGAGACTTACCCCATAATTCCAAGCAATTTCTGGATCTAAGCCATAAACATCGTCATTAGAAGATATAATTTCCACCGTTCTATTGGACGCCAAATAGGCTTGACTTTCTGCAAAGGTATTCGCAGTTCTAAATCCCCTACCTGCAGAGGCACGTAAAGTGGTTTTCTCTACGATATCATATTTTAGGTTCACTCTTGGCGTAAACTGTGTCCCTGCCAAATTATGAAAGTCCACCCTTGCTCCAAGTACCGCTGTCAATTTATTCCTAGTATAGGTGTATTCTGCAAACGCTCCTGGTGCAGTTTCTTCCCTATCGTAATTTTCTGCCCTGTAAGTTTCATCAAATTGATCATATAAGAAAGATAATCCAGCCTTGTATTTGTGCAGGGTAGAGCCTAAAATACTTTCAAAAACTAAGTTAGAATAGAAGGTGTGTTCTGTGCCGATATAGGGTGTAGTCCCAAAATAGGAGTCTTGTTCGTGATGGGTATATTGATTCATCCATCCAATAGATTGGTAAGGTTTATCTTTAAAAATATAGCCTGTTTTATTCCAAATTTGAAAGCGATTGATATCAATGCCCACCCCATAATTGGTAGTCCCTAGTCGGTCTAAATTCTCATCAAAATCCATAGAACCTGCTATGCGATTATCCGATAAAATATTCACCCCGAAATGCGTTCCGATTCCAGAATTATCCAAATCATTATAATTCAATAAATAGGTGGCATTTAATTGGTTACCAACAGGCTGATCTATAAAGCCATCGTTATTTTCATCTAAACGGTCTATGGTACTATTGGCATGCAATAAAACACTGTTATTCCATTTTTCATTTAAAGCATCTGCCCATACCACATTGCCCTCTACACGGGTTTGGATATCTGCAAATAGATTAATGCTTGCAGTTGGTTCCGTGTGAAATTTCACGAATTCTGTATTAATGTGTCCAGAAATGGACTCATGACCATTGGTAACCGTGCTACCACCTTTAGTCAATTGAATGCCAGAGATCCAACGCCCTGGAATAAAATTCATGCCATAAGGTGAGGCTAAACCGCGAATATCGGGCAATAATTCCTTAGAAATCAGGGTATATTTCTGGTCTACGCCCAGCATTTTAATTTGCTTTGTACCAGTCACGGCGTTGGCATAATTCACATCTACAGTAGCATTGGTTTCAAAACTTTCAGACAGATTACAGCAAGCAGCCTTCAGCAATTCTGTTTTATCAATTTTAAAAGTGAGCCCTGCACTTTTTGCATCTAGCGCCGTTTGTGCTTTGTTTCCTTTTAATTGAACGGTAGACAGTGCAATCGCTTCATCTGTGGTAAGCCACTCATCGGTTTCAGAAGTCGCTTGACTGTGTTCATCTGGTTTAATATCATGATGAGAACCTTCTTGATGATTTGCATCGTGATTGTCTTCGTGTGAAATTGAATGTGTAATTACACCATTTTCTGCCTTGTTTTTTAATTCATCCCAATCGATATCTCTATCATAAAAACAGCAGGCATGCAGGCTATTATAAGCCTCGTCGTCTGCAAGATAACACTCATTATCATATCCTGCTTCTGCGATACGTTTTAGGATTTTGTCGCTAGAGGTTTGGGTTGGATCATAAGAAAAGAGCAAAACTTTGGATTGAATGTTCCAATCGCCATCTGCACTAGGAACAGTGTGAACGGCTTTTTCTATGGTTTCTTTACACATTTTCCGTTGACGATAATGGTATCCTGTACTATATTTTGTTGCTTATTGTCCTGTGCATATAAGCTTAAAAATCTGATGTATAGGAGTAGGGTTAATATATTTTTCATTATTTAAATAAATAAGTGATTAATGATTAAATAAGGATAATAAACATCTTTACGCAAGCGTACTTAATGGTTGTAATTTGATAATCAAATATTACAAGTGAGTTGTACCCAATAATCCATTAAGATTTATAAGATGAATAAACCTTGAATAAGATGATCTAATTTGATATAAGAAAGATATGGAATGCTATCATTGCGCTTAACAATATAGCATATAAGATTTATTAAACTTTGGGCGGATACCAAATAGATTGCAAGAAATCATCTATAAAAATGTCTTCTTGGTTTTTGAAAATAGTGACATTTTCTGCTGGAAATAAGATCCATTTTTCTGTTGGTTGCAAAATTGGGAAATCTAAACTTACTAGACTTGGTACGATTGAATTGCAAGCATTACTATTACAATCGTGATCACAATCATTACAATCTTTGGATGCGTTTTTGTCATCAGATTGTTTCGTTTTCTGGTCTGGAATTAAGGCGCAATGTTCGTCAATCTTAGTAACGAGTATAGAGTCAAGACTAATTTCTTGTGCACAGCAAGTATCCGTTTCTGATGGTGATTCTAAAATAAATGCAAAAGAATTCACAAGCGGCGTTGTCGCAAACAAAACCGAAAACAATACAATTAATATGAATTTAATCTTTTCCAATGACGCAAATATAACTAAATTGCATCAATTGCCGATTAGGAATTTTTATTAATTTTAAGTATCAATTTGCCTTTAATCATCAATATTATCTCATAATATATTTAATATAAATGATTTATATGTTTTGCTAACTTGTTATGTGTTGCAATTTTTGATGTGAAATGAGTTGCTAAAACTAAACACTCTTCATTCCACCTTTTAAATTATAAAAAGTCAAATCAGGAAGTTTTTTTTGTAATAATTCAATGGCTTTTTGGCTCGTGATTCCTCGGGTGCAGTAGACGAGTATTGGTTTGTCTGTCGGTAACTGACTCCATTGGTATTCTAAGTCACTATATGGAATATTAAGACCTCCCATATATTTAATCTGTTGTTCTTCAGTTGATCGGACATCTAATAATTGATATTTTTCAGGTTCTTTTTGATAGGTTCTATAATCAATTTCGTTCCATTCATTATTTGTTTTACAACTTAATTGAATCGGTTTTAAATTAGAAACTTGAATGCTCGGGTCTTTTTTAAATTCAAAAATGAAAGTTTCTAAAGTGAGCAAGTTTATTTTTAGAAATTGATTGGCAAGAACTTCCCCAATCCCAGTAATAACTTTGATGGCCTCATTGGCCATAAGCGTTCCAAGTACCCCTGGCAATACCCCCAAAACACCGACTTCGCTACACGTGGGCATATCTGCGCTCGCCATCGGTTCTGGAAATAAACAGCGATAAGTGGCACTTCCCAGATAATTATAAACCGAAAGTTGCCCTTCAAACTTAAAAATAGAAGCCATAATGAGTGGTTTGTTTGCTAAAACCGAGGCATCGTTGGCTAAATATTTAGTGGTAAAATCATCGCTTCCTTCTATGATTAAATCATATAGATTAAATAAATTCAAGGCATTATTTTCATCCAAAGCCTCTGGGTAAGCCTTGATTTTTATTAAAGGATTAAAGCCAGATAATTTTTCTTTGGCGACAATTGCTTTAGGCTTTCCTACATCTTGTGGAGTGAATAATACCTGACGGTGTAGGTTGCTTAATGAAACAATATCTGGGTCTAAGATCCCGATGATTCCCACGCCTGCGCCTGCTAAATACTGCAAAACAGGACCTCCTAAACCGCCCGCACCAATCACTAAAACTTTGGCATTTTTTAGTTTTAATTGACCTTCTTCGGCTAATTCATTCAGCAATATTTGCCTGTTATAGCGTGCTTTTTCTTTTTCTGTTAAATTCGTTACCATGCCTTTTCCCAATCCTTCCAAACGGGTTCAATTTTTTGTTGTTTTAAAAGGGCGGTGATTTCTGCTGTCGTACGTTCATCAGAAATTTCAAATTGCTCCAACGATTCATTTTCTACGCTATATCCGCCTGGATTTGTTTTAGATTCTGCACTCATAGAGGTCACACCTAATTGAATAATATGATCTCTGAATTTCGCACTTTCTCTGGTAGAGATAGATAATTCAATATCTTCATCCAGTAGGCGATAGGCAGAAATTAACTGAACTAAATCCGCATCGGTCATCGCCAATTTAGGTTCCAAACCACCACTAAAAGGGCGCAATCTCGGGAAGGAAATCGCATATTTGGTCTTCCAATATTTTTTCTGCAAATACTTTAAATGCAGTGCAGTGAAAAAACTATCGGTACGCCAATCTTCTAAACCAAGCAATGCACCAATCCCGATTTTATGCAAACCAGCACTTCCAATTCTGTCAGGCGTTTCTAAACGGAAATCAAAATTTGACTTTTTTCCTTTGGGGTGGTGGATTTTATAAGTGACTCTGTGATAAGTTTCTTGGTAAACCAAAGTTGCATATAATCCTACCTGTTTCAATCTTCTATATTCCTCTTCTGATAAGGGCTGAACTTCTATAGAAATATTAGTGAAATAGGGACGAAGCAATTGAATGACATGTTCTAGATAATCCACACCTACAATTTTATTAGCTTCCCCAGTTACCAATAAAATATGCTTATAGCCTTTGTTTAAAAGAAATTCTGCCTCTTGAATGATTTCTGCATCACTCAATGTTTTACGCGGGATATCATTAGTCAAACTAAAACCGCAATAAGTACAAATATTTTGGCATTCATTGCTCAAATACATCGGTGCATACATTTGCATGGTGTGACCAAATCTTTTGCGTGTACGCTCGTGACTTTCTTGTGCCATGGGTTCAATAAAAGCCATACCTGCAGGGGAAACTAAGGATTTAAAATCCTCTAAATCCCTTTTAGATTTGCCGAATGCTATTTCTACATCCGTTGAGGTTTTGTTATAAATGCTATCATACACCTCATCCCAATCATAGGTATTAAATATGTGTTTAAAACTATTCATATCCGTTGATTAGTCGTATAAGAATTGTGTTAATGGACTACTGGCTTCTGCTTTTTGGCTTACTTTCCCCAGTTTGGCATGATACGCCATTCGGCCTGCTTCTACGGCCATTTTAAATGCCTTGGTCATAGCGATAGGGTCGCCAGCCACAGCAATTGCGGTGTTTACAAGTACGGCATCAGCGCCAATTTCCATAGCGTATGATGCGTGTGAGGGAGCGCCAATTCCAGCATCTACAATGACAGGTACATTGCTTTGTTCTATAATAATTTCTAGAAAATCAATGGTTTTCAATCCTTTGTTGGTTCCAATAGGGGCACCCAAAGGCATAACACATTGGGCGCCTACTTCTTCTAATCTTTTGCATAAGACAGGGTCTGCATGAATATAAGGCATCACGACAAATCCTTTTTTTACAAGTTCTTCACAGGCTTTTAAAGTTTCTACTGCATCAGGCAATAAATATCTTGGATCTGGATGAATTTCTACTTTCACCCAATTGGTTTCTAAAGCCTCTCTTGCTATTTCTGCCGAAAACACGGCTTCTTTGGCATCACGAACACCAGAAGTATTAGGTAATAAATGGAGGTGATTGTATTGTAAACCTTTTAAGATGGAATCTTCTTCGTGGTCAACTTCTACCCGCTTTAAGGCTACGGTGACCAGTTCACTTTCGCTGGCTAGGATTGCTTTTTCCATGGTTTCAGTAGAGGAAAATTTACCTGTACCTGTGAATAACCTCGACTGAAATGTTTTATCTGCTATGGTGAGTAAATCGTTCATAAATGCATTTTTTGAAAATGGTTTTTAATGTGCAAAATAGTGTTCGCCAGATTGTTTTGTCTATGTAATTCACTTGATAAGGCTACACCAGATATACCGACTTTTGTTAAATAAGGAATGTCCTCCAAAGTAATCCCACCAATGGCAATCAATGTTGGGTTTTGCCGTAAATGCTTTAATTCAGAGATAATTTTTTGATAACCTTCTAGTGCTAAAATGGGGCTCAGATTCTTTTTCGTTGTGGTGAACCTAAAAGGTCCTACACCTATATAATCAACGCCTTGGTCAATTAGGTTTAAGCAATCCTCTAGCGTATTAGCTGTTCCGCCAACGATTTTATTTGCGTCTAAAATCTCTCTAGCCTTGCTAGGTTGAGCATCTTGTTTTCCTAAATGTACACCGTCTGCATTGTAGGCTTTCGCGATATTGATTGAATCATTAATGATAAATTTTACATCATGGGATTGGCAATAGGATTGTGCCTGATTCGCAATATCAAATATCGTGGTTTCATCGGCATCTTTAATGCGTAATTGCACCCAATCCACTTGTGCATCTACCATTTTTTTGATATTTGCTAGGTGATCCGCTGGTGTTTTACCCTGGCTTATATAATATACGTGTGGTGCTTTCATAATAGAAATTAATAGTTTTAATAATGTTGTCGATAAACTTTAAACAAATCCATAAATGCTCTTGTAGGATTACTAGTTTTCCAAATACTTCCTAAAACAGCCATGCCATTAAATCCTAATGCTTTTGTGATAGCGATATTGTCTTCTTTAATTCCACCTAAAGCCATAATCGGTTTTAGGTTGTTTTGAATTTGAAATAGTTTACCCTCATAATTAGGTTTAGAAATAGAGTCAAAGACTGGACTTAACACATTATAATCAAAAAGGGTTTGACTTTCTGCCTCTTTCAAGTCGTGGAATGAGGCAGAAAGCGTAAGCTCTGATTTGCTATGTTGTTCTAATTCTGTATTTAAGTTGCTATCTGCTTTATGTTTTTCGGTATAATGCAGTCCTTTAATTGTAAATAAAGTTGAAAGTTCATGATGCTGGTGTAACATCATCTTAGAAGTTTCAATATTAGAAAACGCTGCTAACCATGCTTTCATTTTTTCATGAGACCATTTGGGTTTTCGCACATGAATCGTAATAGGGTAGTTCGCCATATTTTTTAAAATTTCAACTTCATTTTTAATTAAATCCTCTGCCGTTATAACGATGAACATTTTGCGGAGTTCAAATTATAAATAGAGTTGGCTCCCTAGTTCTGTAAATTCTTTGGACTTTTCTTCCATTCCTTTTTCTAAGACCTCCACGGTATCTAATCCATTTTCTTCTGCATAGTTTCTTACATCTTGAGAAATCTTCATAGAACAGAAATTGGGTCCGCACATAGAACAGAAATGAGCTACTTTGGCATTCTCAGACGGCAACGTTTCATCATGGAATTCTCGGGCAGTATCAGGGTCTAATGTCAAATTAAATTGATCCTCCCAGCGGAATTCAAATCGTGCCTTACTCATGGCATTATCTCTATGTTGCGCACCTGGATTTCCCTTAGCGATATCGGCGGCATGTGCTGCAATTTTATAGGTAATTACGCCTGTCTTTACATCTTCTTTGTTTGGTAAACCTAAATGCTCTTTGGGTGTTACATAGCATAACATCGCGCAACCAAACCATCCAATCATGGCTGCGCCGATGCCACTGGTAATGTGGTCATATCCAGGGGCAATGTCAGTTGTAAGTGGTCCTAAAGTATAGAAAGGCGCTTCGCCACAAATCTCTAATTGCTTATCCATGTTCTCTTTAATCATGTGCATGGGGATATGCCCTGGGCCTTCTATAATACATTGTACATCATGTTTCCAAGCGATTTTAGTTAATTCTCCTAGCGTCTCTAGTTCTGCAAATTGAGCATAGTCATTCGCATCAGCAATACTTCCTGGCCTTAATCCATCTCCTAACGAGAAAGAAACATCATAAGCTTTCATGATTTCACAAATTTCCTCAAAATGAGTATATAAGAAACTTTCTTTGTGATGCGCAAGACACCATTTTGCCATAATTGAACCTCCGCGGGATACAATTCCTGTTAATCTTTTGGCTGTATGAGGGATATATTGTAAACGTACTCCGGCATGAATGGTGAAATAATCCACGCCTTGTTCCGCTTGCTCTATTAAAGTATCACGAAAGATTTCCCATGTTAAATCCTCTGCTTTCCCTTTGACTTTTTCTAAGGCTTGATAAATAGGTACGGTGCCAATCGGTACTGGTGAATTTCTAAGAATCCATTCTCTGGTTTCATGAATATTCTTCCCAGTAGATAAATCCATAATTGTATCTGCACCCCAACGGCAGGCCCACACAGATTTTTCTACTTCTTCTTCGATAGAAGAGGTCACAGCAGAATTTCCGATATTGGCATTGATTTTCACCAAGAAATTTCGCCCGATAATCATAGGTTCCGTCTCTGGATGATTGATATTACATGGAATTACCGCTCTACCACGAGCCACCTCATCCCGTACAAATTCAGGGGTAATTTCTTTTGGAATCGAAGCCCCAAAACTTTCGCCTGGATGCTGCGTGGTAAGTTCTTGTATTTTTTGATTTTCACGAATGGCGATATATTCCATTTCGGGGGTTATAATCCCTTGTCTAGCATAATGCATTTGTGTTACATTCTTACCTTCTTTCGCTTTAAGTGGTTTGCGTATCCTAGAAAATCTTAAATGATCTAATTTTTCATTATTTTCTCTCTCTCGCCCATAGTTAGAGGATAATCCGTCTAATGCCTCCACATCACCTCGACCTAGAATCCACTGTTGGCGAATAGGTTCTAAACCTTTCTTCACATCAATTTCCACCTTAGGATCTGTGTAAGGACCACTGGTATCATACACTAAAACTGGATCATTGGGTGTTTTAGTCCCTTTAAATTTATCTTCAGAATCAGATAAATTAATTTTACGCATAGGGACACGAATATCTTTATAGATATTACCTGGCACATACACTTTCTCTGAATTTGGAAAGGGTTCTCTACTGATTTTTTGCTCTGTAGGGTTCTTTAGATTACTCATAATTAAGATATTGATTCAAAATTTAACCTCCTTGGGTAGCCTTAATGATGATTACTGAATCATTTTCTTGTAAGAATGTATCTTCCCAAAGAGTGCGATTGATCACTTGTTGATTGATAGCAATAGCAATACCACTTGTAGGTATATTTTTTTGCTGTATCATGTGATGAATACTCGTCCCTTTAGGGAATTTCTCTCTTTTTGAATTGATTTTTACAGTAACCATAGGCTATCAATTTTACTGTAAAATTTAGAGGAAGAATATGGGCAGATATATAAACCCTAAGCTTTAAAATAGCAGAAAAGTTATCCTAAAAAACTTTCTTTTCCCTAGCGCAGGTATTATCCTGTTCAGGTTCTAAGGGTATTTCTCAGCCGAATATTCAGCACCCCTAAAGATCACAATACCGCGAAGTTATAATAAAATTTAATTTCACCAAAATTATTTAATCAATAAAAAAGGATGATATGCTCGAATAATTATTCAGCCCAAGCAAATAAAATTTAAATATTCTTGAATTTAAGCAAATGATGGGACCTATAAATTATGATGATGGGATGTTCATATAACAGTAGGCATCATTTTTAGATAAATGAATAATTCTAAAACTTAAATTTTCAGTACAAAAACCTTAAATTTGCAGAAATTAAGATTTAGATATGTCAGAAAATATTCACGAAACCATTATTATAGGCTCTGGACCTGCAGGCTATACCGCGGCTATATATGCAGCTAGAGCAGAAATGAATCCGATTATCCTTACGGGAATGGAGCCAGGAGGACAATTAACCACGACTACAGATGTAGAGAACTTTCCAGGATATCCAGAGGGAATCGCTGGACCAGAATTGATGGGTGATTTACAAAAACAAGCAGAGCGTTTTGGTACAGAGGTCGTATATGATATGGTGACGGAAGTGGAATTTGCAGAAGATATAGGCGGTGTGCATATTGTGAAAACCAGTAATGGATTGGTTTATAAAACGTATTCTGTCATTATCTCTACGGGTGCATCTGCCAAATACCTAGGATTGGATGATGAAAAGAAATATGCGGGTAGCGGCGTTTCTGCTTGTGCCACTTGCGATGGCTTCTTTTATAGAGGCAAAGATGTTGCGGTAGTGGGAGGTGGAGATACGGCTGCAGAAGAAGCTACTTATTTGGCTAAAATCTGTAACAAGGTGTATTTGTTAGTGCGTAGAGATGAATTTAGAGCCTCTCAAATCATGGAAAATAGGGTGAGAGAAACCAAGAATATAGAGATTTTATTCAATCATGAGCTAGAAGGATTGAGTGGAGATCAAGTGGTGGAACAAGCATATATTGTAAACAATAAGACTAGAGAAAAATCCACGCTTAAAATTGATGGTGTTTTTATTGCCATAGGACACAAACCCAATACAGATATTTTTAAAGGGAAATTAAAGATGGATGAGTCTGGATATTTAATCACAAAAACTAAGACTACAGAAACAGAAATTCCTGGGGTATTTGCTTGTGGTGATGTGCAAGATAATGTTTATCGCCAAGCAGTAACAGCTGCAGGAACAGGATGTATGGCTGCTTTGGATGCAGAGCGATACGTAGCTCAAAATGAATTTGATAGAGGTTAAGGTTTTATCTAATAATTATACTATAAATAAAAAAATCCGAAAAAAGGTATCTTTCGGATTTTTTTAAGTTCTATACTTTAAAATAGCGTATTAAGATGTAAACTTTCTATCAATAAATTTAGAATTCAGAAGCCGTGCCACAGCCATATAATTTGGAGTAAAGTGAATGATATCACCTACTTGGTATCGTGGCGTTCCATCTTCATTTAAGTTATCACCGATATCCAAAACCGTCATATCAGAAGTCATTCCTACAAATTTAATTTCTTCTGATTCACCTTTCAATACTAGGTCTTCATGGTTGACATCGAGTAAACCAAAATCTAGAATCGCTTTATAGGTTGTTTCATTTCTATTGATTTCATCTAAATCCGCAATATTACCAATACTAGCTTCACTGATTTCACCTTCTGGAATCATTTTCTTTTCTTCCAATTCTATGATATGGGCACAGAATTCAAAGGTATCTGTATTTAAATCTAAAAATTGACTACCACCCAAAGGTTCTGTACCAAAGAAAGCAGCTTCTCCTATTCTAAAGTGATTAATCTCTGGTGGCGTTACACCATCCCTTAATAGGGATAACGTAATAGAGGAACCTCCAGAAATCATATAAACACTACGGTTAAATTTCTCTGCGATTAATTCCTTATATAGCGCAAGTTGCAAAAGCTTGTCATAGGTTGGGGCTATGCCGTACATGCAACCCAAATTAGATCCTATACCAAGCACAGAGATATTTGAAAGTTCAAATACTTGCTCATAAAAATCCATAATATCTGTACGGTTAATTCCTTCTCGTAATTCTCCTAAATCAATCATAATAATGATATGATGGATTTTATCTTGTTTAATAGCCTCCTTATTTAGTTCTAAAATAGTTTCCATGGAGCTATTTAAAGAAATATCTGCATATTTCACCACTTCTTCCGCATAAGTAGCAGCAGGAGGTTTAATATATATGGTACGAATTTCTGGATTGACTTCTTTTAAATTCTTTAAACTGGTGAGCCTAGAATCTCCAATAGATTGTATGTCTTCTATGACATCATCGGTTAATAAATTGGATAAAAATTCTTTATCACCAGAAAAAACTTTGGTAATCAGACTCCAATATACATTGCGCTCTGCGAAAAACGCACTGAGTGATTTAATATTCTGTTTTATTTTATCTGTGTGAATGAGTAATTCAGCCATTTTTTTATTTTTTTAGTCTCATTTCTAAGTAGGGGTTTGTAAAACCAAATTTTTCATAAAGCCCCTTGGCAGGATTATTCTTTTCTACGTGTAAAGCGATATCGCCTTCCGCTCTTTCTATACAAGCCTCTATAAGTCTAGAACCAAGACCTTGACCTCTATAATCACCATGTGCAGCGATATACACAAGAATATTCTCTGGAATATAATCTGACATACCTGTTTTATTTATGATTACGGCTGCCAAGATCTTATCCTGCTCTTCTATAGTCATTACAAAACCCCCATTATATTGATTCTCATCTAAGGCATAGTTCATACATTTTTGAATAGCAGTTTTCTCGTCCCCATATTCTCCTAAATGAATGTATAAAAAATCTATAATGTCTTGTTGTTTTTGTTGATTTGGAAGATTGGAATTATTATAAACGTTAATCGTTCGATTCATATTATTATGTTTAATATTAATTAAAATAATGAAGTTATTAATTTAAAAAAAATTCTTTTATGTTTAACTCTCGCTTTACAAAAGTTATAATTTAGTTAATATAGTATCACATCCTATACCATTTTGTATAAATAAAGAATATTGAAAAATAAAATTCCTATTTTCGCAAGGAAATTTAATTATATGGGTTTTAAAAAATTAAATAATATCCTTGGATGGGTGATGTTTATTATAGCAGCTATGGTGTATTTGTTAACCATGGAGCGGGAATTCAGTTTCTGGGATACAGGAGAATACATTGTTTCTTCTGCCAAGCTAAGTGTTACCCATGCACCTGGAGCGGCGTTTTTTCAATTAGTGGGAGCAGTGTGGTCTGGATTAGCTTTTGGGGATGGGTCTAAATATGGTATTTTAATCAATGCCATGTCTGCTATATGTAGTGCATTAACAATTTTATTCCTATTCTGGACCATTACACATTTGGCAAGAAGAATCATCATTAAAGATGTAGAAGAGCAAATTGTTGGAACCAATAAATTTATAATTTTATTGAGTGGTATTGTCGGGGCTGCAGCCTATATGTTCTCTGATTCTTTTTGGTTTTCTGCGGTAGAGGGAGAGGTATATGCTATGGCGTCTATGTTCACAGCCTTAATGCTTTGGCTTGCATGTAAATGGGAGAATGACGCTGGTAAATACAGAGAAAACCGTTGGGTTTTGTTGATAGCCTTGCTCGTAGGACTGGCTACTGGAGTCCACTTAATGGCTATCTTGGTGATTCCTGCTTTGTGTTATATCTATTATTTTAGACATTACGATTTCACTTGGAAATCCTTTGCCATAGCCAATGTTATAACAGCAGTCATCTTTGTATTTGTATTTAAATTTATCTTTTCTTTTTCTATGACCATGATTGGGAAATTAGAAGTTTTTATGGTAAATGAATTGGATATGCCGTTTAATTCTGGATTTATTGTTACGCTTTTAATTTTTGCTGCGGTATTTTATTTTGGTTTATCCTATACTAGAAAGAAAGGACACCTCACGGCTAACACTTTTATTCTGGCCACATTATTTATGCTAGTTGGTTTTAGTTCATGGCTGGTAATCCCGATTAGAGCAAATGCCAATCCCCACATGAATTTGAATGACCCAGATGATGCTATAGGCCTTTTAGATTATTTTAATAGAGAACAATACGGTGATTGGCC
Source organism: Flavobacteriaceae bacterium Ap0902 (assembly GCA_009835005.1). Lineage (GTDB taxonomy): Bacteria > Bacteroidota > Bacteroidia > Flavobacteriales > Weeksellaceae > Profundicola. The sequence goes on from WTFG01000005.1 coordinate 51,121, forward strand.
CGTATTTACAGGCCCGTTATACACAGCGCATATTGATCCTAATGGTGTGGAAACGAATCCAGATGGTTCTTATAAAATCAAAGATAATGGTCCTATTTTAAAGAAGAATGAGAAGAAAGGGGTTTATGAAGAAGTAGGTAGAAGAACCTCTTATGTTTATAATCCAGAACATATTGGTCTATTTGCTAGAATGTATAACCCCATGCCAGATGTCATTAGCAATTATAAAGCTATTATGGGAGAGCCAGATCGCTATGAGGCTTATAATCCTGTAACAGGAGAACAAGAAATACACTATATAAAACCTAGTCTTTGGCAGAATATTCAGTTTTTTCTGGATTATCAAGTAGGGTATATGTACCTGCGTTATTTAGGTTGGAACTTTATTGGAAAGCAAAATGATTTTGAGGGGAATTTAGAAGTTACCAAAGGAAATACAATTACTGGCATTACATTCATAGATAATTGGCTTGTGGGAGGAAACCAAGGGGAACTTCCATCTAAATTTAAGGATAATGAGGCTAGAAATGTTTACTTCGCTATTCCTTTTATATTAGGAATTGTGGGCTTCTTCTTTCAATTAAAAAGAGACCCAGGTAGAAACTTTGCTTTGATATCACTGTTTCTATTGACAGGAGTTGGAATTGTTTTATATACCAATGTTAAACCTTTTGAGCCTAGAGAAAGGGATTATGCGGTAGTTACTTCTTTCTATGTATTTGCAGTCTGGGTTGGTTTGAGTGTTTTGGCTATTTATTCTGTTTTAAAAACTAAAATAAACCCGAAGACAGCGGCAATTGTGGCTTCATTGACTTTGATAGCACCCATACTCATGGGCTTTCAGAATTGGGAAGATCATGATAGAAGTGAGCGCAGAGCTGCACATGATTTAGCATATAATTATTTAGTGAATTTAAATCCCAATTCTATTTTATTTGTTTATGGAGATAATGATACCTATCCATTGTGGGCGATTCAGGAAACAGAACAGTTTAGAGATGATGTAAAAGTTGTGAACTACACCTTATTAGGTTCGCCTTGGAATATTTCTCAAGCAAAGCGTAAAACTTATAATGCAGACGCCATAGAATCGCAAATGACCCCAGAGGATTATAAACAAGGGGTGAATGAGGGCATTATTGTGCTGGATACTAATTTAATGGGGCAAATATTTGAATATGCTGCGGAGAATAATGAAGGATTGTATCAACAGATTTTGCCGTTAAAGCAATATGCTGATAATGGAATGACAGCCAAAGAAGCGATGGATTTTATTTTAGAGAAAAATAATCCTGCCAAAATGGCATTGATTAATGAGTTAAAAATGGTTTATAGCAGTGGGATAGATAATGTCTTACCAACGAATAAGATTATAGTTCCCGTCAATAAACAAAAGGTATTGGAGAATGGTATTGTGAACCAAAGATATGCAGATCAAATTGTGCCTAATTTGGTAATAGAACTCAAAAACAGGCAAATTGGGTACAAGAATGAGTTGTTTATGCTCGATGTATTGGCCAATTATGATTGGGACAGAAGTATATATTTCTCTAGTGGTGGATTATATGACGATGTGAATATTTTCTATCTAAATGATTATTTGGCTTATGAAGGATTTATCCAAAAACTTGTACCTATAGATACTGGTTCGGTTAGTACAGGGGAAACGGGTTGGGTGGATCCATTAGAAATGTATGAACATATCAAAAATTACCAATGGTCTAATTTTAATGATCCGAATGCCTATTTTGACCCAACTTCTACCAATAATATTTTGACTTATAGAAATGCAGTTACCAGGACGGCAAGAGTACTGATAGAATATGGTGAAAAAGATAAAGCCAAGGAAATATTAGATTTATTAGAAGAGAAAATCCCTTATAGAATGTACCCAGAAGGAATTTCATTGTTCAGTCTGGTTCCCGTGTACCAATCGGTTGGAGAAACTGAATTTGCCAATGAGTTACAAACATTTTTGAATGATAGACTAGAAGAAGAAAATGCATATTATGCATCCTTGGATCCTTATGCTAAATCTACCGTTTACAATGATATCCAGAGAAACATAGGCCAACAACAATATGCCGTGGCGGGTATGATAGATTTTTATTTAAATGCAGAGAAGGATACAATCAAAGCTTTTGAGGCTTTTAAAAATTATTATATACCCATAGAGACTAGGCTTAAGAATATGAGAGATAGAATTAGAACTACTGGTTTTGAAGGTCTTTCCGATGCAGATCACGAACAGTTGTCTACAGATTTAAGTTTACAAAGATCTATTTTGCCCTATGCTATGGAAATTGATAGCACATACGCAGAACAGAAATTTAATGAAATGGTAGATTTAATTAATGAGATAGATCCAAGAAATGAATAATCACTTACCAGCTACAAAATCTTTTAAGTAAAAAGGTTCAAAGTAGGCTAGGTCTTCAAATTGTTGATGGATAAATAAATTTTCTGCCGTTTTGCACATATTTTTTGCAGACGGCAGAATTTCTTTTTTATAAGTGGCATGAGGAAGATTTAGAATCTCCTCTGCTTTTTCTGCACCATCTCCAACAAATACAATAGATTTATCTGCGTATGGTAGAAAAGATTGGTCATCTAATATTTTAGCATGTGTTTTTTCTAATAAATTTTTATGCTCATCATACACAGCAGTATAGACTTCTTTTCGTCTAGCATCTGTCATTGGGATTATTAAATCATAACCAGAAGGGATAGCCTCTGACATGATTTCTAAGGAATTAATTGCCAATAAAGGGATATCGAGTGCAAAACATAATCCTTTGGCAGCAGACACGCCTATCCTAAGCCCCGTATAGCTTCCAGGGCCTTTTCCCACGCACACGGCATCCAAATCCTCAAAAGACAGATTCTCTGTTTCCAACGCCCAATTCATAAAAGTATGTAGTTTCTCTGCATGTTGATACCCATCCGTAGTCTCTTCATAGAGCACAAATAATTCCCCGTCTTTGGATATGGATACGGAGCAATTTTTGGTAGAAGTTTCTAGGTTAAGTATGAGTGCCATAATTATGATTTAAATACAAATTTAAGTTTTTAACCTATAATTAAAAGACCATTTTCTACGCTTTTATCTCCTAATTTAAAATTTGCCGCTGACCCTAGCTCAGGATAATCAGATTCTTCTGCTTTGAATATTTGATGATGCGCATCATATTCTTTATGACCAAAACAATCACTTAAATCACCAATTTCTGTGATGTAAGCTTTTAATTGAATCTGATTATCAACCAATTTTTCTTTGTATAAAATTCCTATATCTAAACTACATTCTCGATCTTGATTTTTAACTTTTACATTTCTATAAATCAAATCATAAGCCTTGTCATTATTGACTGAGATTGAAAGATAATCTGTTATCTTTTGTTCTTGCCAACTATCATCTGCTATGGCTTTAAAAGAATTTATTAACGCATAGAATGTGTACACTCTTGTTTGGTTTCTTGCATAATCATTTGGATAGTGACCACATTCCATCAAGATGGTAGATTTGCCTAAATTTTGAAAATTATCTCCTGTGGCTTTTGGATAAAATTCATCTGTAAAGCGTGCAATTCCCTGGGGTAGAGAAAGTTTAAGAGCATTGGTCATAGAAGCTATTAGCTTCATAGCATTTTCTCTAACTAGATTGACGTCTCTTGCCTTATTAAAAGAGGGTGATAAAAAGGATAGCGTGGCGGGATGTTTAGAGCCAATCGGATGAAATATACTGCGTTGATCATGGAGATTAAAAAGAAAATGATATGGATGCTTTTTAACTTGGTTCATCAAATAAGGCAATTCAATGGATTGCTTGGCAAGGAAATCTCTGTTCAGGTCAATCCCTACAGCGTTTCTTCTTGTATACTTTTCGGCACCGTCTGGATTCAGTTGGGGAATATAATCTATGGTAATTTCATGTTTAATATGATTTGCCATAGGATGCGTAGAATGTAAGAACTTCCAAATATCCAACATGGCTCTGGTTGCGGTAGATTCATTCCCGTGCATTTGAGACCATAATAAGATTCTTTTTTTACCAGAACCTTGGGTAATCAAAAATATCTCTTCACCCTGAAACGACTTTCCTAAAATAGAAAAATCGTATGCATTGCTTCTCAGAATAGATTTTAATAGAGAAGGGGGCAGATATCTATTTTCTAAATTTCTTTCCTTAAAAAGGCTGTAATCAATTTTTAAATTTTTCATTAACTCAAAGATAAGAGAATTTAATTTATATAAATCAGTTACAAATGTAACCAATGCACATTTGTAAATCTTACAATTTATGTTTACATTTGTCATTATGACAGTTAATAAATTTTTTGATTGAATAAAATATATTAAAATAATTTTATTAATTGATTTTCAATAGTTTAGATATAATCATTTAATGTAAAAATTAAACTTTACTTTAATGATTGTTATTCTGTGTTAATCCAAGTTTAATCTCTTAATCAAATTATACCCCCATCCATATGTATAAAAAAATTATAGAAGAAATATTAAGTGTTTACAATCTTAACGCTACTGAATTAGCAGAGAAGATTGGGGTTCAAAGGTCTGGTATATCACATATTTTATCTGGTAGGAATAATCCAAGTATTGATTTCTTAATTAAAGTAAAAGATGAATTTGCTGATATTCAATGGGATTATTTGATTAAAGGCGAAGGTCCTATGTTTGTTACAAATGTAAACAAAGCAGAAAAAATGTCAACTCAAGAAAATATCCAGCCCAAATTATTTTCTGATGCAGCATTAGAGGGATCTAACCCCCAAAAACAAAAAAAACCACAACAAGTCAAGAAGATTGTGTGGTTTTATGGTGATGATAGTTTTGAGGTATTTTATCCCTTGCAAGATTAAATATCTTTTCTAAAAGTTTTTCTTCTTTTATGATTAACAGGATTATAATCTTTCCATAAAGTTTGGATACTTTTATTTTCTGCCAATTCTGGATTGGTTTCTAATTTCTGAATGCCGTATTTGCTAAAGACTTTAAACATTTCATCAAATATAATAGCAGTAACACCTTTACCTTGATAGATTGGGTCTATGCCAATCAGATAAAAAGCAGCGGTATCATTTTTCTTACTGGCTTGCCAGAGATACCACCATCCAAAAGGGAATAATTTGCCATTGGCTTTCTGTAAAGCTTTAGAATAAGAAGGCATGGTAATAGCAAAAGCAATCATCTTGTCATCCTTATCTACAATACAATTCACAAAATCTGTATTGATTAATTTGATATATTTTTCTTTATAATGCTGTATTTGTTCTTTAGGGATGGGTACATAACTGCTCAAATGTCCATAAGTTTTGTCCAAGAGTTCAAACATAGGCTCTACCGCTTCTTTAAGCTCCTCTTTGCTTTGAAAGTTTTTTACTTTTAATTCATATCTTTCTTTGATTAACCTTGTAAATTTGACTACCTTTTCTGGTAAAACACTAGGGAAATCTAGTTTGTATTCAATCCATTCTGCGGCAGGTTCAAAATTTAAATTCAATAGTTGTTCTTCATAGTAAGGATAATTATATAAGGTTACCATGGTAGGAATCTCCTCAAAGCCCTTGGTTAAAAGCCCGGCTTTATCTAAATTAGAAAAGCCCACAGGACCTTCCATGTATTGAAGATGATGCTTTTTCCCTAATTCAATGACTTTATCTAGCAATTTTTTAACTACCTCTTTATCATCTATAAAATCAAACCATCCAAAACGCACCTTGGGTTTGTTTTGATCCTTAACTTCTTTCCAATTAATGATGGATGCTATGCGTCCAACAATTTTATCATTTTTATAAGCTAGGTAATAATGAGCTATTGCGTGCTTAAAAACAGGATTTTTATCGCGATTTAGTGCTTCTATTTCCTCACTAATCAATGGAGGAACATAATACGGATTGTCTTTATAAAGTTCCATAGGAAACTTTATAAATTGCTTTAGCATCTTACGATTCTTTACCTCTTTAATTTCTATCACAATACAAAATATTTTGCAAATATAAGTTTATTAAACTTTAATTAAAATCGAATTCAACGGGAATATCTTTATACGTTAGTAACTTATTTGGATTTAACAATTTACCATTTTTATCGGCATTGTTTTTGATTGAGCACTTCCAAAATTAATTTACTATGGGATATTATATTTTAATCGGTCTTATTACGCTGGTTAGTATGTTTGTGAGCGGTAAACTTAAATCTAAGTTTAAGAAGTATTCTAGAACACGTTTATCCAATGGGATGAGCGGGAAAGAGATTGCAGAACAAATGCTTGCAGACAATGGGATATACGATGTGAAGGTACTTTCTACGAGAGGACAATTGACAGATCATTATAATCCACAAAACAAAACAGTTAATTTATCAGAATCTGTATATTTAGAAAGGAATGCAGCAGCTGCCGCTGTTGCTGCACACGAATGTGGGCATGCCGTACAACACGCCAAGGGATATAGTTGGCTCAAGTTTAGATCTGCCATGGTACCAATGGTAAATATTAGTTCTAAGATGTCTATGTTCTTGATTATGGGAGGCTTGGTTTTGTATGCTATGCAGGGGATTCCATGGATACTGGGTTTAGGTGTTGTAGCTTTTGCTGTAACAACATTATTTGCATTTGTAACTTTGCCTGTAGAATATGACGCCAGTAACAGAGCTTTAAAATGGATGAAAGAAAAAAATATAGTAAGACCAGATGAACTGGCTATGTCTAGAGATGCTTTGAAATGGGCAGCACGGACTTATGTAGTGGCGGCATTGGGCTCATTAGCACAATTGGTATATTTTGCCAGTATATTTATGGGAAGTAGAGATTAAATCATTCTAAACCTTATGATACGATGCTGAACATTCTTAATGATTGTTCAGCATTTTTTTTAGGAATTCACCTGTGTAGGAAGCTTTTACTTTAGTGATATCCTCTGGTGTCCCAGAAGCAACAATTTTACCACCCGCTTTACCACCTTCTGGTCCTATGTCAATGATATAATCTGCGACCTTGATTACATCTAGGTTATGCTCTATAATCACCACCGTATTGCCTAAATTTACCAATCTTTGCAAAACTTCCATCAATACCCGAATATCTTCAAAATGCAATCCAGTGGTGGGCTCATCTAGAATATAGAAGGTATTACCCGTTTGTTTTTTACTAAGTTCTGTAGCAAGTTTTACTCTTTGAGCCTCACCGCCACTCAAGGTTGTAGATTGTTGCCCAAGGGTTATATAACCCAGACCAACTTCTTGCAACATTTTAGTTCGTCTGTATATATTGGGGATTGGTTCAAAGAACTGTACAGCCTCATTTACCGTCATATCTAACACATCGGCAATGGATTTTCCTTTATAACGTACTTCCAAGGTTTCTCTATTGAATCTCTTACCTTGACAAGTCTCACAGGGCACATAAATATCTGGCAAAAAATTCATTTCTATCACACGCAATCCAGCACCTTGGCAGGTTTCGCAGCGTCCACCTTTTACATTGAATGAAAATCTACCAGGTTTATAACCTCTAATTTTAGATTCTGGCAAATTGGCAAATAAGTTTCTAATGTCTCCAAAAATCCCTGTGTAGGTCGCAGGATTACTTCTTGGTGTTCTTCCAATTGGGGATTGATCAATATCTATAACTTTATCTACTAAATCAATTCCAGTTAATTCTTTATAAGGTAGTGGTTTTTGAATGGCCTTAAAGAAATATTGGTTTAATATTCTATAAAGTGTTTCATTGATTAAAGTCGATTTACCACTACCAGATACACCCGTGACTACCGTTAACGTACCCAAGGGAATATCAACGTCTACACTTTGTAAGTTATTACCTGTGGCTCCTTTTAGGCTGATGGCGTTGCCGTTTCCACTACGTCGTTTTGCAGGAATTTCTATATTTTTCTTGTGATTAATATAATCAGAAGTCAGTGTACCCGCATGGGCGATGTCTTTTGGAGCCCCTTGCCAAACGATTTCACCACCGTTTTTCCCAGCCATAGGCCCCATATCAATCACCTCATCTGCTTCCAAAATCATATCCTCATCATGCTCCACCACAATCACAGAGTTTCCAATATCACGTAAATCTTTTAAAGATTGAATGAGTTTGCTGTTATCTCTAGGATGCAATCCAATAGACGGCTCATCTAAAATATAGAGAACATTCACCAGCTGAGTTCCAATTTGAGTAGCCAATCGAATCCGTTGCGCTTCACCACCAGAAAGTGATTTAGAACTTCTGCTCAGAGTTAAATAATCTAAACCTACATCTAATAAGAATTGACAACGGGTAGAGATTTCTTTTAAAATCTCGGTGGCTATTGCCTTCTGATTTTTATTTAATTTTGGAAGCAAAGTGTCTAGCCATTCTTTTAAATTGGCTAAATCCATGTTAGAAACGTCCGCTATATTTTTATCATCAATTTTGAAATAAAGCGACTCTTTTCTAAGTCTATCTCCATTACAGGTAGGGCATTTAATTTGCGTAGCATAACGACGTCCAAGCGTTCTTGATTTCGGATTATCTTTATCTTGAATGATTCTTTCTAGGTAAGAGATAATTCCTTCGAAATCAATTTTATACGTTTTAGTAATATTGGCATGTTTTAATTTTATCTCAATTTTCTCAAAACTTCCCTCTAAAATATCTTTTTTAGTTTGTTCTTTTAAATTCTTCCAAGGCGTACGTTCTTTCTCTTCATTTTTAGCCAGGATGTTATCAATTTGCTTTTTCATCCAAGCTTTCTTTTTCACATCGTTCATAGGCGCAATAGCACCTTTGGCGATAGAAATATTTTCATCTGGGATAATGCTGTCTAAATCTACTATCTTTTGTGTACCCAGCCCGTTACAAGTAGGGCAAGCCCCTTTGGGTGAGTTAAAAGAAAAAGTATTTGGTTCTGGTATCGGATAGGATATACCAGAAGTAGGGCACATCATGCTGCGGCTAAAGTATTTGGTTTCTCCCGTTTCATAATCCAGCACCATCATGACATCATTCCCTTGGTGCATGGCCGTTTCTAAAGATAATTGCAGCCTGTCTCTACTTACTTTATTATTTAATAAAATTTTATCTACTACAATTTCTATATCATGATTTTTATAGCGGTCTAGTTTCATGCCTGGCTCGATATCCCGTATCTCACCATCCGTTCTTACCTCCAAAAATCCTTTTTTGGTAATTTGTTCAAAAAGTTCTCTATAATGTCCCTTTCTGGTTCTTACAATTGGGGCTAAAAGAACAATTTTCTTCCCTGTGTATTGTTCTCTTAAAAGTTGACGAATTTCTTCATCCGTATAACTAACCATAGGCTCTCCACTGATGTAAGAGAAAGGGGTAGACGCTCTTGCATATAATAAACGTAAGAAGTCATAAATTTCTGTAATCGTACCCACAGTAGATCGTGGACTTTTAGAAGTTGTCTTTTGCTCTATGGCAATCACGGGTGATAAGCCGTCAATTTTATCCACATCGGGGCGCTCCATACCACCAAGCAATTGTCTTGCATAGGCAGAAAAAGTCTCAATATATCTTCTTTGACCCTCTGCATAGATGGTATCAAAGGCTAAGGATGACTTCCCGCTTCCGCTAAGCCCTGTGATTACTACAAGTTCGTTTCTTGGGATTTCTACATTGATGTCTTTTAGGTTATGCTCCCTTGCACCGTAAATTTGAATACTATCGTTCTCCATAAAGAAAAGTAAGCTGCAAATTTACAAAAAATTATAGGCTAAAGCGTATTTATCCTGCTTATATAAGTTATATTAAAAAAACAATTTTTAAAGAGGTTTTTTATCCAAATTATCTATTCAAAGACGCAAATTTCTCTAATTGCCTTATACACAACTGCATGGATTTATCATAAATCTCATGATTTCCTATTACTTCACCTTGTTCATTGAAATGTTGTCCAACTTGCCCTACATGCAATCTTGATTTGGTGACAAAAGCACCAATTCTATACATGGTAAATACCAAGTCCTTGGTTACTTGCATACCTGCAAAAATACCTCCTGATACAGGTGCAAGAGATACAGGTTTATTTTGCCACTCTTCAAACAATAAATCAATCACGTTTTTTAGTGATGCTGGGAAACTCCCATTATATTCTGGAACCACCATAAAAATTGCTTCGGCGTCATTAACATCGTTTCTAAATTGGGTAACCTGCTCACTTGGATTGTCTTGAATTTTATATCTTTCTTCAAACAAAGGAAAGTTTAATTCTCTTAAATCTAAAATAGATGCTTCATGAGATGTGTTTTCTCTAATCCATTGTTGAATGAACAAAGCGACCCAGTGACTTTTTCTTTCTTCTCTAATGCTGGATGAAATAATCTGAATATTCATGATTAAATTTAATATTAAAAGTTCGTTTTTGATTATGTTTTAATTAACCTGTATATCTTTTTGTAAATGTAGCATGGCACCATTTAATGGCATTAATGCTGTAGTAGCGTTATGAATAATAGCCGTTTGAAAAGCCTGAACATCATTTTCATCGCTCAAGTTTTCTCTGGTTGTTTTGATAAAATTTTGGGTCGCATTTTTTGCAGAGAAGATTACTTTCCATGTGTCTGGTTCTATATAAATTTGTTGGCTCATGTTATGGTCAAATTCTTCTTGGATAGCATGGACCATATCATGTTCATATTGATCTGCATTCTCTGCCATAGGAACTCTTCTCACTAAATGGGTAGGTTTAATTCTTTCAATAAAAAGAGCCATACGCTCATACGCCTGAAATTTCTGAGGTAGATATAAACTTCTATCTTTTTTCTTTAATTCAATTTCTTCTTTAAATCGCTGTTCTGTGAAAAATTTTTCAATTAAAAAATAAAAGATGGCTCCCAATACAAGCATAGGGAAGATGTACTTGATCACTTCTAAAATTTCATTCATTCTGTTCTATTATTTGGGCAATCAATTGAAATGCAAAGTAAAGAAAAAATATATAAAAAAATTCGTGGTATTGTTTCCTCATAAAAAGTCGGTTGTAAACTTGATTTCTTCTTATTTAAATTCTTATTTTTGGGGAAAATCATTCATTTTATGCAAAATTCAAAATACACATCACAAGAATTGATAGCTATGGAGCACAAATACGGTGCGCATAATTATCATCCACTGCCAGTTGTTTTATCCAAAGGAGAAGGCGTTCACGTATGGGACGTAGAAGGTAAAAAGTACTATGATTTTCTTTCTGCCTATTCTGCAGTGAATCAAGGACATTGTCATCCAAGAATTATCAAAGCATTAAAGGATCAGGCAGAGAATTTAACTTTGACTTCTAGAGCCTTCCATAGTGATATCCTAGGTCAATACGAGAAGTATGCTTGTGAGTATTTCGGTTTTGATAAAATTTTACCTATGAACTCTGGAGCAGAAGCCGTAGAATCTGCTATTAAAATTGCCAGAAAATATGGATATGAGCACAAAGGTATTCCAGATCAAGAGGCTAAAATCATTGTAGCAGAAAATAACTTTCATGGTAGAACTACAACAATTATCTCATTTAGTAATGATGAAGATGCTAGACACAATTTTGGTCCTTATACCAAAGGGTTTATCAAAGTACCTTACAATGATTTAGATGCTTTAGAAAAAGCATTACAAGAAGAAAATGTGGTTGGCTTCTTGGTAGAGCCCATTCAAGGAGAGGCTGGAGTATATGTTCCAGATGAGGGATACTTGAAGAAAGCCCAAGAATTATGTCATAAAAACAATGCTTTGTTCATTGCAGATGAAATCCAAACAGGAATTGCAAGAACAGGTAGATTGCTAGCAGTTGATCACGAAGATGTGCATCCAGATATTTTAATTTTAGGTAAAGCGATTTCTGGTGGGGTATATCCTGTTTCTGCCGTGTTAGCAGATGATACAATTATGGGTGTTTTAAAGCCAGGGCAACATGGTTCTACTTTTGGTGGAAATCCATTGGCTTGCGCGGTAGCGATTGAGGCTTTGGAAGTGGTGAAGGATGAAAACTTAGCAGAAAATGCTGAGAAATTAGGGAAACGTTTCCGTACTGGAATGCAGAAATTAGTTGATTCTAATGATTTAGTAAAACTAGTGCGCGGTAAGGGATTATTGAACGCAGTGGTTGTAAACGACGCAGAAGATAGTTCTACCGCTTGGGATTTATGTGTTGCTTTAAAGGAAAATGGTCTTTTAGCAAAACCTACACACGGTAATATTATTCGGTTTGCGCCACCATTAGTTATGACAGAAGAGCAATTAGATGAATGTATCCAAATCATTACAGACACCGTAAACACTTTTACAGAGAATAGATAAATACTAGATTAAATCTAGAATTTAAATAAAGTTTAAACATAATTTTAAAAGCGATTGGTTTTTTAGCCAGTCGCTTTTTGGGTTCTATAGGTCACCTTCATTAAATAATCCTTGAAATGAATTATTTAAAATTTATGTTATATTATTGTTATAACGATTGAGTTTAATCTTAAATCTTAAATAATTTTACTATATTGAGGGTTTAAATAATAAATTAAAAAATATGATAGAAGGCGTACTTAATCAATTAGGGATTGATGAGATAAATGATGGTACTTCCACAGGTAAAAACTGGTTTGCTAATGGTGAGGAAATCACATCTGTTTCTCCTGTAGATGGTGAGTTAATTGCGAAAGTAAAAACCACCACAGCAGATGATTATGAAAAGGTAATTATAAAAGCACAAGAAGCATTTAAAGAATGGCGTACGATTCCGGCTCCCAAGCGTGGAGAAGTGGTCCGTCAACTGGGTAATAAATTAAGAGAACTCAAAGAACCTTTAGGAAAATTGGTTTCTTATGAAATGGGAAAATCTTTGCAAGAGGGCTATGGTGAGGTGCAAGAAATGATTGATATCTGTGATTTTGCAGTAGGTCTTTCACGTCAATTGTATGGATCTACCATTCATTCAGAACGGCCAGGACATAGAATGTATGATCAGTATCATCCTCTAGGGATTGTAGGGATTATATCTGCATTTAATTTCCCAGTAGCAGTATGGTCTTGGAATACGGCTTTAGCATTGGTATGTGGCGATGTTTGTGTATGGAAACCTAGTGAGAAAACACCTTTAACAGCCATTGCTTGTCAAAAGATAATCGCTGGTGTTTTTGAAGAGAATGATGTGCCAGAGGGGGTATCTTGTTTAATTCAAGGAGACTATAAAGTAGGTGAAATGCTTACTTCTGATGATAGAATTCCTCTTATTTCTGCGACAGGTTCTACCAGAATGGGTAAAATCGTAGCGCAAACGGTAGGAGCAAGACTTGGTAAAACCTTATTAGAGTTAGGTGGAAACAATGCCATTATCATTACGCCAGAGGCAGATATTAAAATGACGGTGATTGGAGCAGTCTTTGGTGCTGTGGGTACCGCTGGTCAACGTTGTACTTCTACCAGAAGATTAATCATTCATGAGGATGTTTATGATCAAGTAAAAGATGCGATTGTGGATGCTTATAAGCAATTAAAAATTGGTAATCCACTAGACGAAAATAATCATGTAGGGCCATTAATAGATCGAGATGCGGTGAAGAATTACCAAAAAGCTTTAGACGAAGTAGTAAAAGAAGGTGGTAAAATTGTGGTAGAAGGTGGTGTATTAGAAGGTGAAGGTTATGAAAGTGGATGTTACGTAAAACCAGCAATTGCAGAGGCAGAAAATACTTTTGATATTGTACAAGAAGAAACATTTGCACCCATATTATACATTACTAAATACAGCGGAGACATCCAAAACGCGATTGATATCCAAAATGGTGTAAGACAAGGGTTATCCTCTGCAATTATGACCCAAAATTTACAAGAAGCAGAGAAATTCTTATCACAAACAGGTTCTGATTGTGGAATTGCCAACGTAAATATTGGTACTTCTGGGGCAGAAATTGGAGGTGCTTTTGGAGGAGAAAAAGATACCGGTGGTGGTAGAGAGTCTGGTTCTGATGCTTGGAAAGTTTACATGAGAAGACAGACCAATACCATTAATTATACAGATAACTTGCCGTTAGCGCAGGGAATTAAATTTGATTTATAAAATTTTGGATTTAAAATTCAAGAAATTTAACACATTTTAAAAACTTATCACACAAATGATTACAGAAACATATAATAAAGTGCATGAGAGATTAGGAAAGCATCTATTAGCCGATGGTTTTGATATGGTCATGGATTTAGAGAAATCACATGATTGCTATATTGTAGATGAAAATGGAGATGAATATTTAGACATGTTTTCCATGTTTGCATCTGCGTCCATCGGGTATAACCACCCATATTTAGTAGAGCGTAGTGATTGGCTCGGAAAAATGGCAGTCAATAAACCTTCTATGTCCGATGTTTATAACAAAGATTTCGCAGACTTTTTAGATACATTTTCCAGAGTTGCTATTCCAAAAGAGTTACAATATGCTTTCTTCATTTCTGGTGGGGCGTTAGCCGTAGAAAATTGTTTGAAGGTTGCCTTTGATTGGAAGACCAGATTGAATATGTCTCAAGGAATAGACAAAGAGGCAAGTCAAGTAATACATTTTAAACAAGCCTTTCACGGTAGAACGGGTTACACCATGTCCCTTACCAATACCAAAGATCCAAGGAAATATATGTATTTCCCCAAATTTGATTGGCCAAGAATCATCAACCCTAAAATGTTTTTCCCTTTTGAGGGGGGGAATGTGGATAAAACATTAGAACTAGAGAAACAAGCCAAAGAACAAATAGAAAAAGCAATTCAAGAAAATCCTAATGATATTGCATCGATTTGTATAGAGACCATTCAAGGCGAGGGTGGAGATAACTTCTTTCGTCCAGAATTTTTGCAATATTTGCGTGATGTTTGTGATGAGAATGAAATCTTATTAATCTTTGATGAGGTGCAAACAGGTATGGGGATTACAGGCAAAATGTGGGCTTGGCAACATTATGGCGTGGTGCCAGATGTCATGGCTTTTGGTAAGAAAACACAAGTTTGTGGATTGCTTGCCAACAAAGACAAAATAGACCAAGTAGAGAACAATGTTTTTGTAGAAAGCAGTAGAATCAATTCTACTTTTGGTGGAAACTTTATAGACATGATGCGATTTAAGTTAATCCTAGAAGTAATAGAGAAAGATAATTTAGTTGAAAACGCTAAAACCGTTGGTGCTTACCTATTAGAGCAATTACAACAATTAGAGAAAGATTATCCACAGCTATCTAATGCTAGAGGAGAAGGTCTTTGGTGTGCTTTTGATTTCCCGAGTGATGAAGAACGTACGGAATTTTGGAAGGCTTGTTACAATGAGAAATTATTGTTACTACAGTGTGGATTGCAAAGTATTAGATTTAGACCCCATCTAATAGTGTCTAAACAACACATAGATGATGCCATCCAAACCATGAGAAAAGTCTTAGACAGCAAATCTTAAAACTTAAATAGTCGTTAAACATGATTTAAAGTGAATCCCAACTGTTATAAGTTGGGATTTTTTTATTAAATTTAGGTTAAGAATCTAGGTTAGAAGAAAATTGTGCTTCATAGATATGATGCCAGTATTTTTCTAATCTTTTAAATAAATAATTATGGCGAAAATATTGAAAATTCATCCAGACAATCCTCATACAAGAGCGGTGGAACAAGTGGTAGAAGCATTGAAGCAGGGAGCAATTATTATATACCCCACAGATACGGTATATGGCCTTGGTTGTGACATCTACAACAAGGAAGCCATGGAGCGTTTGGCACAAATAAAAGAAGTGCAATTAGAAAAGACACAATTTTCTATTGTGTGTAATGACTTGAGTCACTTATCTACTTTTACAAGACCAATAGATAATACAACTTTTCGTATGTTGAAGCGTGCCTTGCCTGGACCTTTTACTTTTGTTTTAAATTCAAATAATGCCCTGCCAAGTTATTATAAATCAAGAGAAACCGTAGGGATTAGAGTGCCAGACCACAAAGTACCACAAGAAATTGTGCAAATGCTAGACAGTCCGATTGCATCTACTTCTTTGAAAAAAGATACCATGGATGAAAATTACTTTATAGACCCAGAATTAATCAAAGAAAAATACGACAAATTAGTAGATATTATTATAGATAGTGGAGAAGGAGGAACGCTTGCGTCCACCGTGATTGATGCTTCTATGGGTGGAGGCGAGTATGAAGTCCTGCGAGAAGGAAAAGGAGATATAGAAGTTTTAGATTAATCTTTTATATATTTATAAATCATCATACAAATATAAATCATCATACAAGTCCGTTGAGGTAACTCAGCGGATTTTTGGGTTTAAATTAAAAGCTATCCCATTTTTGGGCAGAGTAAAAATTGCTATGTTCTCTAAATGATTACGATATCTTTGCGTTATGTGTTGAAGATTTTTAGCATAATCATATATTCCTACAGAACTGCCCACAGCCTATCTCCACCCATATGAATATTTGAACAAAATTGATGATAAAAATAACTTTTTAATTAATGAACTAACTTACCACAAAACCACCAAAGAGTCGGTTTACTTAAACAATTGGCTCATATTTATTGTATATCTGAGCCGATTAATATGTATAATTGGCTCATGATAATATTCGAGGTGAGTTTAATAAAGATATCTTAAAACAGTCTGGCTCAGGCAGAAGTGTAAAATATCATCTCAATTTTGAGAACTTTATAAATAGCTAACATTTTTTCCTTTAAATTTATACAATAAAATCGCTTGAGAATGAAAATCATTTCTGCCACACAAAGTAAATCCTTAGATCAAGAAACCATGAAGAGCGAACCAATAACGTCTATTGATTTAATGGAACGAGCGGGACATTTGCTTTATGAGAAAATTTATGAAAAGTTTGGATTAGATAAGACTTACATTATCCTATGCGGAAACGGGAACAATGGAGGAGACGGTTTGGTGATTGCTCGTAAATTATATGAATCTGATTGTAAGGTTTTAGTTTTTATAGATAAAGATACGACGCATAAAAGTCCAGAGAATTTACAGAATTTAAAAAGGTTAAAAAATTTAAATATTAAAACTTTTGATTTTTCTGAATTAAAAGAAGTTTCTGAAAATCATAGCAATCTGGTGACAATTGATGCGCTTTTTGGTATAGGACTCAATAGACCATTAGAGCAGCCTTGGGCAGAGAGAATTTCAGAAATTAATGAAATAGTAGGAGAAAAGGTTGCCATTGATTTACCATCTGGTTTAATGGCAGATGATATGATGGCTGATTCAAATAAAATCTTTCGATCCGATATTACCTACACGATTGGACAACCCAAATTATCTTTTTTTTTGCCAGAAACGGGTAATTTTATAGGAAATATAGAAGTTATTGATATTCAACAAAATCAGTATTATTTAGAGAAATTAGACTCTAATTATTTTTATGTAGATCAATTTTTGGTCCAAAAAATATATAAACCAAGAAAACGTTTTTCTCACAAAGGAACTTATGGGCATGCGCTTATCATCGCTGGGAGTTATGGTAAAATAGGTGCTTCTGTGCTTACTACCAAAGTAACTTTAAAAGCAGGAGCAGGTTTAGTGACTAGTTATATTCCTCGCTGTGGGTATGAAATCATGCAATCCTCAGTCCCAGAAGCCATGTGTTTAACAGATAAAGATGAAAATTATATTTCATCGTTTCCAAACATAGAAAATTATAAGAGTATTGGTATTGGACCAGGATTAGGAACTGATGCAATTACCAAAAATGCATTTTATCAATGGTTAAAAAATTCAGATTTTCATAATAAATCTTTAGTTCTTGATGCGGATGCTTTAAATTTGATGAGCCAAGATAAATCTCTATTACAGTATCTGTCCCAAAACGCCATATTGACCCCTCATCCCAAAGAGTTTGAACGTTTGGTGGGGTCTAGTAAGAATAGTTTAGATAGATTAAAATTGGCTCAAGATTTTGCGCATCAAAATCAAATGATTATCGTATTAAAAGATGCGGTAACAGTTATTATTTCACCCGATGCTAAGGTATATTTTAATAGTACAGGCAATGCGGCACTAGCCACTGGCGGAAGCGGTGATACTCTCACTGGAATCATCACAGGGCTTTTATCTCAAGGTTATTCATCCATACAGGCTTGTCAACTAGGCGTTTGGCTTCATGGTAAATCAGCAGATTTAGCCTTAACTAATGAATCTATGGAAAGTTTTATCGCCTCACAAATTACAGATTATTTGAGCACGGCTTTTAAATCAATAAGTAAGTGAATTTTATAAATATACAAGAAGATAAAGTTTCCCTTTTATAAAATGATTCTATCAAGAGAAATCTCTTCGTCAGCCAGAGTGATTCTGAACTTGATTCAGAATCTTATTATTTTAATAACCAGTTTATTATGAGACCCTGAAATAAATTCAGGCTGACAAAAGCGGTGCTTTGAGACGGCTACTTTAAGAAATTAATTTTATAAAATTTAAACTGAATAAAACATTACTCAGCTTCTACTTTTTCTTGCAGCGCCTTGATCTCATCCCGCAAGGCTGCCGCTCTAATGAAATCTAAATCTTTTGCCGCTTTTTCCATTTCTTTGGTTTTTTTAGCAATTAATTTATCTATGTCCACATCACCATAATTCGCTTGATCTTCTTTGGCTAGGACATCCGCAGATTTTTTAATATATGGATTATTTTCAAATTCGGCTTCTCTTTTAATTCTAGAAATTTTCTTCACCAAAGCCACTGGTACTTTGCCATGTCTTTCATTATATGCCATTTGTTTCTCTCTTCTACGTTCCGTTTCTTCTATCGTAGAAGCCATAGATTTAGTAATTTTATCAGCGTATAGAATCGCGCGACCGTTTACGTTCCTAGCCGCCCTACCAATGGTTTGGGTCAAAGATCGATTATTACGTAAAAAGCCTTCTTTATCTGCATCTAAAATCGCTACAAGGGATACCTCTGGCAAGTCTAAACCTTCTCTCAAAAGGTTAACCCCAACGAGTACATCAAATAAGCCTTCTCGCAAATCAGACATAATCTTCACCCTATCTAGCGTGTCCACGCCAGAGTGAATATATTCTGTTCTGACACCATATCTGGTGAGATATTTAGTTAATTCCTCTGCCATTCTTTTGGTAAGGGTAGTCACCAAAACACGTTCATCAATCTCTGCTCGTTTTTGAATTTCCTCCATTAAATCATCCATTTGATTTTTAGAAGGTCTAACTTCAATAATAGGATCTAGAAGACCTGTTGGGCGTATAATTTGTTCCACTACAACACCTTCAGACTTTTCTAACTCATAATCAGCAGGGGTGGCAGAAACATAAATGACTTGGTTTTGTAGACCTTCAAACTCTTCAAATTTTAAAGGTCTATTATCCATCGCAGCAGGCAATCTAAAGCCATATTCCACTAAGTTTTCTTTTCTACTTCTATCCCCACCATACATGGCATGAACTTGTGGAATCGTCACGTGAGACTCATCAATAATCATCAAATAATCATCTGGGAAGTAGTCTAATAGACAGAAGGGACGAGTACCAGGTAATCTACCATCTAAATAACGAGAATAGTTCTCAATTCCAGAACAGTATCCGAGTTCTTTCATCATTTCAACATCAAACTCGGTTCTCTCTTTTAATCTTTTAGCCTCTAGCGGTTTTCCAATATCTTGAAAATATTCTACTTGTTTTCCAAGGTCTAATTGAATGTTTTTGATCGCCCCATTCATTGTGTCTTGTGAGGTCACGAACAAATTGGCCGGATACAGATTTATTTTATCAAATCCAGAGATTCTGGTTCCTTCTGGAATTTTAAAGGATTCAATTTCCTCTATGGTATCACCAAAAAAATGTACCCGAATGCCATCATCTGCATACGCAGGGAAAATTTCTACGGTATCACCCATCACACGAAAGTTTCCTCTACCAAAATCAATGGCACTTCTAGAGTATAAGGCATTCACTAAATTATGTAGAAAATGCGTTCTAGAAATTCGTTGACCTTTTTCTAATTTAATCACATTTTTATGAAACTCTGCAGGGTTTCCGATACCATATAAACACGAAACTGATGCTACTACGAGCACATCTCTACGCCCAGATAATAGGGCAGAGGAGGTAGATAATCTTAATTTCTCTATTTCTTCATTAATGGATAAGTCTTTTTCTATATAAGTTCCAGAAGACGGAATAAAAGCCTCTGGTTGGTAATAATCATAATAGGATACAAAATATTCTACAGCGTTGTCAGGAAAAAACTCTTGAAACTCCATGTATAATTGCGCCGCCAAAGTCTTGTTATGAGCTAAAACAAGCGTTGGTTTTTGGGTTTCTTCTACCACATTCGCCACCGTAAAAGTCTTACCCGAACCTGTAACACCCAATAAGGTCTGATAGCGGTCACCAGCATTCATTCTTTCTACTAACTGTCTAATGGCAGTAGGCTGATCACCGGTTGGTTTATAATCAGATTTTAATTTAAATTGCATTCTGCAAAGTTACGAAATTCATCCTATCTAAAATCATTATCGCAATGCGCGTAATCCAATTTGGAAGAAGTATAATAAGTGAGTAATTTTAATGGAATATTTATTCTCATAGAATGGATAAATATTCAAAAATACTTAAAGCTATGAATAAATTTATAACAATAATGGTAGCCATGATATTCCTATATGGTTGTAATGATAAACAGAAGATAGAAGGCGTAGAAAACATTTCTGTTCAGGAATTGGCAGCACAATATCAAGGAGATAATGATGCTATTCTGTTGGATGTTAGAACTCAAAAAGAGTTTGATAGTGGTTATATTAAAGATGCTATCCATATAGATGTAAAAGAAGATGATTTTGTAGATAAAATTCAAAAATTGGACAAAAACAAAACTGTGTATGTGTATTGCAGAACTGGCAAGAGAAGTTTAGAGGCTTCTAAAATTTTAAAAGATAATGGTTTTCATCATATTAAAAATGTGAAAGGTGGAATCAAGGCTTGGAATAAATATAAATTAAAATCAGAAGATCAATAAAATGTATTATTTATCATAGCAAGGCCTAACTTAATATTCAAATTAGTTCGGTCTTTTTTTATTTATTATAGTAAATAAGTAAATAATCATTAAATTGTGCCTAATAATTTTATGAAATGATTTATTTATGAATATGAATACAGACTATTACCAAATAGATGATCTTTTAACAGAAGAACATAAATTAGTCAGACAATCTGTTAGAGAATTTGTTCAACAGGAGATTAAACCTGTGATAGATAAATACGCACAAGCACATACAGATATCCCTGATCTGATGAAAAAATTAGGATCCATTGGTGCTCTAGGGCCTTACATTCCAGAGGAATATGGAGGTGCTGGATTAGACCAAATTTCTTATGGACTCATCATGCAAGAATTAGAAGCTGGTGATTCTGCTATTCGTTCTTCTGCCTCTGTGCAATCATCTTTGGTAATGTTTCCTATTCATGAATATGCTACAGAAGAGCAAAAAATGAAATGGTTGCCAAAATTGGCTAGTGGAGAATTGGTGGGTTGTTTTGGTTTAACAGAACCTAATCATGGGTCTAATCCAGGAGGTATGGAGACCAAATTTGTAGACAAGGGTGATCATGTCATCTTAAATGGTGCAAAAATGTGGATTACTAATTCGCCCATAGCAGACATTGCTGTAGTTTGGGCCAAGGATGAAGAAGGTATCGTGAGAGGAATGGTGGTAGAAAAAGAGATGGAAGGTTTCAGTGCCCCAGAAACACCCAATAAATGGTCTCTGAGAGCCTCTAAAACTGGGGAATTAGTCTTTGAAAATGTGAAAGTGCCAAAAGAAAATTTATTTCCAAATATCAAAGGTTTAAAAGGGCCTTTATCTTGCCTTAATTCTGCGAGGTATGGAATTTCTTGGGGCGTTATTGGTGCTGCTATAGATTGTTATGAAACAGCGTTACAGTATAGTTTAGAACGTACACAATTTGGAAAACCTATTGGTGGCTTCCAATTACAACAGAAAAAATTAGCTGAATTTTTAACGGAGATTACCAAAGCCCAATTATTATGTTGGCGTTTGGGCACATTGAAGAACGAAGGAAGAGCGACTCCCGCTCAAATCTCTATGGCCAAAAGAAATAATGTAAAAATGGCGATTGATATTGCCAGAGAAAGCAGACAAATTTTAGGAGGAATGGGAATTGTAGGTGATTATCCGATGATGAGACACGCTGCCAACCTAGAATCTGTGATTACCTATGAGGGTACACATGATGTTCATTTATTGATTACGGGAATGGATATCACAGGAATTAATGCATTTTCTTAAATCTATTATTAGTTAAAAATAAGTAATAATAAGGTTCTTGATTGAATGAAAGTTAAAATCAAATTCGTTTGAATCGTTAAATTATTCGTAAATTTGAAGCCATATTATACATTCATTTTATGAAGTTAAAAGATTTCAAGGTAAAATCCATTGACCCTAAAGAGATTTCTACCAGAGAGTTACATGCTTATTTGTTATCTTCTATTGCGCCTAGGCCTATAGCATTTGCAAGTACAGTAGATAGCCAAGGACATGTTAATGTGAGTCCATTCAGTTTTTTTAATGTATTTGGAGCTAATCCTCCGATTGTTATATTTTCTCCTGCAAGACGTGTTAGAGATAATACCATTAAACATACGTTGGAAAATATTAAAGAAACTAAGGAATGTGTAATTAATATAGTGACAGAAGAAATTGTACACCAAGTATCATTGGCAAGTACGGAATATGATAGGGATGTCAATGAGTTTATAAAAGCAGGTCTAACTCCTGTGAAATCTGATTTAGTATCTGCGCCTAGATGCTTAGAGAGTAAAGTTTCTCTGGAATGTAAAGTGAATGATATCATAGAAACGGGCACGGAAGGTGGCGCTGCGAACCTTGTAATTTGTGAGGTGATTAAAATTCATATTCATGAAGAGGTATTGGATGAAAACGGAAGGATTTCTACAGAAAAAATGATGCTAGTTGCAAGAATGGGAGAAAGTTGGTATTGCAGAGCTTATGGTGATGCCTTATTCCAGATTCCAAAACCTTTGAGGTCTAAAGGGGTTGGATTTGATAATTTGCCTTTAGAAATTTTACATAGCGAAATATTATCTGGTAATGATTTAGCACAATTAGCCAATGTAGAGAAAATCCCGCAAGGCACTTACACACTAGACGTTCAGGAGCATGCTAGAGCTAAGCAGTTATTGCATCAAGGCAATTTAAAAGAAGCATGGGAAACGTTAATAATAGATTAAATTAATTGTAATGATTGAATTTAAACCATTCAAAGGAGTGCGTCCTGCTAAACAAAAAGCAGCACAGGTAACTTCAGAAAATGTAGAAAATTACTCTCAAGAAGAGATTGTTAAAGAAATAGAAAAAAATCCAGAATCCTTTTTAAATATTGTAAAGCCTATTGTAGTAGATAATTTATCTGATGAAGAGAAGGTTACCGCTAAGGTGAGACATAATTTTGAGGATTTTATGTCAGATGAAATTCTTCTTACAGATAGAAAATCCTATTATATATACGAACAAGAAAATAATAATGAACAAATTATTATCGGCATTATTGGGGTAATAAGCATCGATGACTTTGTAGCTGGCAAAATTAAACCACATGAAGACACCATAGAAAAAAAAGAGAAAATCTTTGATGAGTTTTTGAACTCTGCCCATTTTCAGTCAGATCCTATTTTATTAACTTTTCCAGAAAATCAAAGTATAGAACTCATTATGTCTATGACAACACGTCATTCACCTACGTTGGAATTCACTGGGAGAGATAACCATACACATAGGTTATGGCAGGTTAAAGATAGATTGGTCGTGAAACAATTAAAAACGGCCATTGAAAAGTTAGAGGCATTTTATATTGCAGATGGACATCATAGAATGGTGTCTGCGAAAAGATACACAGATAAAGCCAGAGAGGAGGAGCCTGATTTCTTTGGTGGAGAGGCTTTTAATTATGCGATGGCAATCCTAGTACCAGATAATCACTTAAAAATTTATGATTATAATAGACTCGTCAAGGATTTAAATGAATTGTCCAAAGAGGAATTCATAGAAAAACTGAGTACGGTATTCACCGTTGTAGAGAAAGGTGATGAACCTTATTTTCCTAGCCATAAACACCATATTTCTATGTATCTAGAAGGAGAATTTTATTCTCTATATGTGAACCAAGAATATAGAGGTATACCTACGGGTCTGGGAGAATTAGATACTTATTTGTTAGAGGAGCATGTTTTAAAACCTATTCTGAATATTCAAAATAGTAGAACCAATGATAGATTAAAATTTATTAAAGGAACAGGTGACATGGATGGTGTGTTGAAGATTAAAGAAAAAGTAGATAGTGGGAAATTCACCATTGGATTCAGTTTTTATCCAATTTCACCAGAAGACATGAGATTAGTCGCTGATGAAGGTTTAATTATGCCACCAAAATCCACTTATATCGAACCTAAATTTTTATCTGGTTTAACTATTTATGATTTAGAAGATTATTTATGAGTCTTGTAGAAAATTATCAGAAAGTACTAAATGAAATCCCAGAGGATATCACACTCATTGCTGTATCTAAAACTAAACCTGTAGCAGATATTCAAGCCTTGTATGATGCTGGTCATCGTGATTTTGGTGAAAATAAAGTTCAGGAAATGGTAGATAAAGCAGCACAACTGCCAAAGGATATTCGATGGCATATGATTGGTCATGTTCAATCTAATAAAATTAAATACATGACAGATTTCGTGCATTTAATCCATGGAATAGATAAAGCGAAGAGATTAAAAGAAGTCAATAAAAGAGCCAAACAAGCCAATAGAGTACAGGACGTTTTATTACAAATCTACATTGCAGATGAGGATACCAAATACGGAATGGACCATGAAGAGGCTAAGCAAATCTTGACTTCTGATACTTTAAAATCTTATGAAAATGTGAGAATTGTTGGTCTTATGGGGATGGCAACTTTTACAGACAATCAGGATCAAGTGAGAGCAGAGTTCAAAAAACTAAAACAAATTTTTATAGATTTAAAAGAAATTCATCCAGAATTAAAACATATATCTATGGGGATGAGTGGTGATTATCCAATTGCCATAGAAGAGGGCAGTACCATGGTGAGAATTGGAAGTGCTATATTTGGTGAAAGGAATTATGATTAATTAATATTCTTTTTGGTTTCATTCCAGAGGGCATCTTGTTCTTGGATATTTAAATCACTAAAGACAAACCCTTTGGCTTCTGCAAGTTCTTCCATCAATTTGAATCTATTTAAGAACTTTTGATTGGTTCTTTCTAATGCATTTTCTGGGTTAATTCCTGTGAAGCGGGCATAATTAATTAGCGAGAATAAAACATCACCTAATTCTTTTTCTCGTTTGTCAATGTCTGTTTCTGCTTTGAATTCTTGAATTTCTTCTTCAACTTTGCTCCAAGTATCTTCTGCAGAGTCAAATTCAAAGCCAACACCTTTGGCTTTTTCTTGCATACGATATGCTTTCACCATGGCAGGCAATCCTTTGGGAACACCTTCTAGAACAGATTTTTTACCTTCTTTAAGTTTTAATTTTTCCCAATTGCGTTTGACATCTTCTTCATTCTCTACTTTTGCGTCGCTATAAATATGAGGATGACGATGAATTAGTTTTTCGCTGATGGAATTAAGAACATCTGCGACATCAAATGCTTTTAATTCAGAACCAATTTTACTATAAAAAACAAGGTGCAAGAATAAATCTCCTAATTCTTTTTTAATCTCTTGGAGATCATTATTCAAAATAGCATCACCTAACTCATAGGTTTCTTCTATAGTCAGGTGACGCAGTGATTCTAAAGTTTGTTTGCGATCCCAAGGGCATTCTGCTCTTAACTCATCCATAATGGTTAGAAGTCTATCAAATGCTTTTAATTGGTCTTCGCGTGAGTTCATTTATTCTTCTTCTGAAGTTGTTTCATTTACCTCATCTTCTGAATCTGTAATCAGACCATTTTTTAAAAGGATATTATACCATTGAAACAGTTTTCTTAAATCTGATTTATAGACACGATCTTCATCATAATCAGGTAGAACCTCTGCCATGTAATTTCTTAATTCTTTTTCAGACGATTTATGGCTAATAGCTTTTCCACCATTCTCTTTTTCAAAAATTCTTTCAAAAACTTCTGCCAAAGGCACCTCATCTGTCAAAGTATAGATAGCAATATTGCTCAACAAACTTACACTTGCAGAAGCAGGCACAGAAGTTTTGCGATTATTATCTAAATTTTCTGCTATAAAACCACCTTTAGACTGTGTAACTAAAGTATATAATCCTGGTTTTCCTGAAATAGAAATTACTTTATCAATCTTCATATGCTATTTTTTGGGGAATCTCATTTTATAATCAACATGAACGTTCCCAGTTCTTATATTATTTAATTTCTTCTTTAATAATCTTTTTTTGAAAGCACTCAAATAATCGGTGAATAGAATACCCTCTATATGATCATACTCATGCTGGATAACGCGGGCGGCAATACCTGTAAAAGTTTCGGTAAATTCATTGAAATCTCTATCCATGTACCTTAAAGTGATTGTTTCTTTACGAGAAACATCCTCTCTAATTCCTGGAATACTTAAACAACCCTCATTAAACTTCCATTCTTCTCCCTCTTCATCCAGTTTTTCCGCATTAATGAATACTTTTCTAAAATTTTTTAATGTTTCTGCCTCTGCCTCATACTCCTCATCTTCTGCAAAGGGTGTTACATCTACGATGAATAAGCGTATAGGTAATCCGATTTGTGGAGCCGCGATTCCCACACCGTGAGACGCTTCCATGGTTTCGAACATATCATCTATGAGCTCTTGTAGATGAGGATAATTCTTGTCTATTTCCTTACCTTTTGTCCTTAAAACGTTATCGCCGTATGCTCGTACGGGTAAAATCATAAATTTAATTATTAGGATGGCAAATATAGTTAAATAATACTTTAACTAATTATTAAATCAACGGATTTAATAAATGTTTATAATTTGAGTTTCTGTATTACCTAAAACCAAGGAGTCTCCTTTTTTCTTATCCTTATTGGCTTGATATGCAGGCGCATTTAGAGATAAACCAAAAATCTTCTTATCCTCATGTGAGATAGGTGAAAATGTAAAACCAACAAAGTAAAATGCATCTTTAGTTTCTATGACAGCACCTTCTTTTACTACCTCTGCTTCTCTTAGTCTTAGCGTTCTTATCTGTTTTAAATCATCTTCCTCCATATTCAACTTTTGAAACATCTCATTCTTTAAATCTTGTGTATCCGCTTGATGAGATAGATCGTCTAAATCAATGGTGCTTTCCTCATCTAAATCTGTAGAACTATCATAAGTAGCAAGTGCATTTTTTAAGTTATGAACTAACTGCTTTTGTCTATCTTCTATGATATCTAAAATTTCCTTTCTCATTTTTTTTCTTTGATTGAAGGTTCAATTTAGCAAAATTTGAACCATTTACTAAATAACCATTTACATTTTATATTATTTGGGATTATTGGCCATGAATTGTTGTAGGATCAAAGTGGCACTTACTTTATCTATAAGCGCTTTATCTCTTCTTTTTTTCTTTTTAATTCCTGCTGCAAATATGACCTCAGAGGCACGTATAGAAGTATAACTTTCATCTTCGCGATGAATTCTAATCTCTGGGTAGTTTTTATTTAAATATTTAATCAATTTTTGAATGTCTTCTTCTATTTCACCGGGTACGCCATGAGCTCTCATAGGAAGCCCGATAACAATATCCCCAACATCTTCTTTCGCTAAATATGCCTTTATATAAGGTATCAAATCCTTAGTCAAAACAGTATCCAAAGCAGATGCTATAATCTGATAAGGATCCGTTTCTGCCAATCCAGTTCTAACTTTACCATAATCAATTGCAAGAATTCTAGACATAGGGAATCAAATATTTAATGAGGAACGAATTCTTGTGAAATTAAACGATTTCTGCGCTTAAACCCTTATCTAATAGGGCAGAACACATAGGTTTTAATTCCTTCATTTCTCCAGATTTCACATCACATTTTCCTTTATAATGTACAATCATAGCACATTGTTCTGCTTGCAATGGAGTGTGCCTACAGATTTTAACCAGACATTCTATGACCCAATCAAAAGTATTCACGTCATCATTATGCAAGATAATTCTGTGGGGTTCATTGGTTGACTCCAAAACTTCTACATCTGTATCTTGCTGCGTTTCCCGTTTTGTAGCATTGAAAATATAGTTCATCAAAGAAGAAATTTTTTTAATCATTTAAGCATAAATTTTAATGAAATCCATTCATTTCTTTCTTTTAATTGGATGAATTCTAAGCCATATTTAAATGCTTCTTTTTTAATATCATCTCCGTCAAAATTATACAAACCGCTCAAAAATAAAATTCCATTTTTCTTTAGTGCATTCACATAAAAAGGAATATCTTCTATGAGGATATTCTTGTTTATATTGGCTAGAACAATATCATATTTCCTATCTGGAATACGCTCTGCACCACCTTTATAAAATGTTGCATCTACCTTATTCTTCTCTGCATTTTCAATTGCATTCTCATAAGACCACTCGTCTATATCAATACCTTCCACTAAATCGGCTCCTTTTAATTTTGCTAAAATCGCTAAAATCCCAGTGCCTGTACCCATATCCAATACAGACTTGCCAGTAACATCTTCTTCTAAAAGAAATTGCACCATTAAATGCGTTGTTTCATGATGACCAGTCCCAAAGGACATTTTTGGCTGTATGATGATTTCATAATCAACCTCTGGTTTAGGCTCATGAAATGTAGCCCGGATATAACATTCATTACCTATTTGAATGGGATTAAAATGCTTCTCCCATTCCAAATTCCAATTCACTTGCTCAACATCTGTTTTTTCATAAGATATTTGAACTTGCTCTAATTGAGAAATCTGTTCTTTTACAAAATCTTCATCATCAAAATCCTTTAAGATATAACCTTTAACACCAATTTCATTCTCGTCAAAGGATTCAAATTCAATTAAAGAAAGTTTGGCCATGAGGATTTCTGTCCACGGGCTAGGTGGGTTTATGATAAAACTATATTCTACATAGTTCATTATTGGGTTCTTGATGCAGCATTAATAATACTTGCAAAATCATCTTCCTTTAGTGATGCTCCACCTATTAATCCACCATCAATGTCTGGTTTACTAAACAATTCTTCTGCATTTCCAGGTTTCACACTACCACCGTACAAGATTCTTACTTTATCTGAAAGATCATTTCCGTATTTTGATTCTAGAATTTCTCTACGGATAAATTGATGCATTTCTTGAGCTTGAGCAGGGGAAGCCGTTTCTCCAGTGCCAATCGCCCATACAGGCTCATAAGCTATGACTTGATTGGCTATATCCTTATCAGATACATCGGCAAGAGCAGCCTCTAACTGTTCCTTCACTATTTTTTTATGATTGTCAGATTGACGTTCCTCTAATGTTTCTCCACAGCAAATAATAGTGTTAATATTATTTTTGATGGCTGTTTTAACTTTTTCACCAATCTGCTCATTAGATTCTTTGAAAATAGATCTTCTTTCTGAATGTCCAACGATGGCGTAACTCACATCAAAAGAATTAAGAATTTCTGCAGAAATCTCACCTGTATAAGCTCCTTTTTCATATTCGGAAATATTTTGAGAACCAACCTGTACTTTGCCAGAAAGGATTTCTGTTGCATTATCTAGATAAGGGTAGGGTGGGCATACAATAACTTCACAATTTGGTTTGTGCGTATTGACATATTGATTGATGCCCAAAAGAAGACTTTTAGCATCTACCCATTTCATGTTCATTTTCCAGTTACCAGCAACTATTTTAGTTCTCATAATATAATGTATTGAAGGTTGTAGTTAAATATAATTTTTTTAGTAATGTTTAGCGATATAAGCAGTGATACTTGTTTAAAGCTTTAAACCACTATCGTCTTCTATATCTTTATTGATAAAAGTATCTGTCTTTTTAGATTCAAACTTAGGTTCTACAATTTTTTTTCTCTTTTTTTGTGCATAACCCATAATGCCTCCCAAGAATAGGCCTATCCCCAAACCTAATAAGGCGGCGATATAAAACTCTTTATAAGTATAATCTGGTTCTTGTAGAATATAGAGTAGCAAGCCAACCGCAGTTAGCAAAAGTCCAATAATCGTAGAATATTTCATATTTCAATATTTATTTCACAAAAATAATAAATTTATGTGGTACGTTGTCTAATTACCTCATATAAAAAGGCTCCACAGGCCACGGAAACATTCAATGAACCAATTTCTCCCAAAATTGGAAGTTTGGCTAAATTATCTGCCGTACGCAATATTTTAGATGAAACGCCATCCTCTTCGCTTCCCATCACGATTGCTGTAGGCACTTTAAAATCTACATCATATAATGTTTCACTAGTCTTCTCATTAGCACACGTAATTTGCACACCAGAAAGTTGTAGAAACTTAATTACCTCTTTCAATGATTTTTCTTTACAAACTGGGATTTTATACAAGGCACCGGCAGAAGTTTTCACCGCATCTTCGTTTACAGAAGCAGAACCTTTTTCTGGGATTATAATCGCATCCACACCACAACATTCTGCCGTTCTAGAGATGGCTCCAAAGTTTCTTACATCACTTACACGATCTAGGATTAAGAAAAGTGGTGTTCTCCCAGCTTCAAAAACTTGGGGTAAAATTTCTTCTATGCTATAAAACTCAATAGGGGATAGGAAAGCAAAAACGCCTTGATGGTTTTTGCCAGTTAGACGATTTAATTTCTGTATTGGAACATATTGAATAGGTATCTCATAGGTCTTAACTAGCCCCATAAGTTCGCTATAGATTTCGCCTTGCAAACCTTTTTGTACCATCAATTTATCTATGGTCTTACCCGATTCGATAGCTTCTATAACGGGTCTTAACCCAAAAATCCGATCACTCATATATTGATTTAAAAACGTAAAGATAATGATTCTTTATGGCACCTCCTTTTTTTAATTAAATTTTGTGATTTAGAATGTACAATACTCACTTTTATTATTCAAAAATAAACCTAAACCTGCTCATATGCCTCAAAAATCTTAATACATTGCGCTTCTTCTTGTACATCATGAACCCGCAAGATATTGGCGCCATGAAGTAGGGCAAGCATATTTACTGCGGTGGTTCCGTTAAGGGCATCCTTATTTTTGATATTTAAAACTTTGGTTATCATAGATTTTCTAGAAACACCAGCAAGAATAAGATAGGAGCCAAAGCCTAAAAGTTTTTGGTTTTTAAGAGTTCTGCCGAAACATCATTCTGGATTGCTACACCAGAATCCACTGTTTAAATTAGCTTTGTTATTGATTATCATCATGCAATGTTTATATGATTTAACTATTTTTACACGAATTGAACCAAATGAGTGCTTTAAAACAAATTTAAAAAATTATTATATTTCAGATGAAACAGTATCTATCTATTATAACAACTCTCATAACATTTTTATGTTATTCGCAAATTTTGAATGGAGATTTTAATAAAGGCATTGACTCTTGGTTTTTAAGCGATTCTACTAGTATAAAATTGGTTAATAATTACAATAATAAATATCTTCAATTAAATACAAATGAGCCAAATGATTTTATCTATGCCGCACAATCATTTTATCCACAAGATTCGTTGTTTGAATTAAAGTATAAAACTAAATATACACCATTTTCTGATAGTAATGCTGGAGTTTGGGTTAAAGCCATTGATTCATTAAATAGTAATATCTATTTTTATGTAGAAGATATTATTCCATCCCATAAATGGCAGACAAGTAATATTAATTTCAAAGTTCCAAAGCAAACTAAAAGGATACAAATAGGAGTGCGTCTATCAGGTATTGGTAATTTATATATAGATGACATCAATACAAGAACTGTTTCGGTAAATCAAAATATAGATAAACAGACTGAGAATTATCTCAAAAAATTAAAGTTTATTATAGAAAATAATGCCTTAAATAGGGATAGTATCAATTGGAATATTGAATGGCGTCATGCGCTAAAATATTCAAAATTTACACCTGATAAATATTATTTGAGCGCTAAATATTTATTAAGTAAACTTAATGATAATCACTCTTATTTAAGTATAAATCCAAAGCATTCATCTACGCCTAAGGATGATTATAAAACTAAAATCATAAACAAAAAAATTACAGATGAGATAGCTTATATAAAAATCCCTCCATTTAGTTCCTCTAACTCTACTCATATAGATAGTCTATTTTATGACATACAAGGTAGTTTGAAATCTCTGGACTCAAATTCAGTCAAGTATTGGGTTATTGATCTTAGAGGTAATTACGGTGGTAATGTATGGCCAATGTTAGGAGGATTGATTTCTTTTTTTGAAGAAGGAGTTTTAGGATACTTTGAATATTATGACAAAAGTCGTAAACCTTGGATTTACAAAGACGATAGCTTATTAAAGGATTCAGAACTTTCTTATAAATTACCTACCAAACCATATAAATTGAAAAACCCAAAAAGCCATATCGGGGTATTAGTAGATAATAGCGTAGCTAGTTCTGCCGAAATGTTAACTATAATCTTCAAACCACTACCAAATAGTAAAATTATCGGCAAACAAACCTGGGGAGCAACTACAGGAAATTCAACTTTTAAAATGGATGATTATACAGATTTACATTTAGCTACTTCTCGCTTATTAGATATAAATGGAAAATTTGAAAATAAAATTTGCCCAGATATTGTAACTGATGAGATTATTCTCAATGCAGCAAATATTAAAAGTTGGTTTGATTAATCGTTCCAATACCATATTAAAATACAATCATGTTACTTCTATAATTGTATCGTAATACTGGTGTATAGGTTGTTTACTCTCTATTAAACCTAAACCTGCTCATACGCCTCAAAAATCTTAATACATTGCGCTGCTTCTTGTACATCATGAACCCGCAAGATATTGGCGCCATGAAGTAGGGCAAGCATATTTACTGCGGTGGTTCCGTTCAGGGCTTCTTTATTCTTCACATTTAATACTTTGGTAATCATAGATTTTCTAGAAACACCAGCAAGAATAGGATAGGAGCCAAAGCCTAATAGATTCTGATTTTTAAGAAGTTGATAATTGTGTTCTACGGTTTTTCCAAAACCATAACCTGGGTCTAAAATTATATCATTAACACCTAATTCTTTTAAGGCTGCTATTTTTTCTGAAAAAAATTGATTTACATCAATGATTACATCGTCATATTTTGGGTTCTTTTGCATATTCTGTGGCGTACCTTGCATGTGCATTAATATATAAGGTACTTTTAAATCTGCCACAGTTTTAAACATATTAGAATCTATACTTGCTGCCGAAACATCATTCACAATGGCTACACCAGCATCTACAGTTTCTTGTGCAACTTTCCCCCAGAAAGTATCAATAGAGAAGATTGTATCTGGAAAGTTTTTAATTATTTCATTTAAGATTGGAAAAAGCACTTGTAATTCTTCTTCTGCAGAAAGAAACGTTGCCCCAGGTCTTGTAGATTGTCCACCCACATCTATAATAGTGGCTCCGTGATTTAACATTTCTTCTACTCTGTGCAAAGCGGCATTCAAACTATTATTTTTGCCACCATCATGAAAAGAATCAGGTGTTAAATTTAAAATTCCCATTACTTTGGGTTTGCTCAAGTCTAATAATTTGCCGTTTGTGTTGATTGTCATCGTGCAATGTTTAAATGATTTAATTATTTTTGCTAATAATGAGGGCAACTTCATTATGGAATACGAAATTATGGAAAAAACATTACAACAGTATGATGCGGTGACAAATGAATGCGCAGATCTATTTAATAATAAATTGAAGGATTATGGAACATCTTGGCGAATCATGCGATTGCCATCGCTTACAGATCAAATTTATATCAAAGCGAATAGAATAAGAAGTTTGCAAGAAAATGAAGTTCAGAAAGTGGCAGAAGGGGAGAGAAGTGAATTTATAGGGATTATTAATTATGCTGCTATTGCATTGATTCAGTTAGATTTAGGGGTAACCAATTGTGCGGATCTATCTATAGAAGAGGCGATTAAACTTTATACTATCAAAATTAAAGAGGCTAAAACTTTAATGCAGAATAAAAATCATGATTATGGAGAAGCATGGCGAGATATGCGTGTGAGTTCTATGACAGATTTAATTTTGCAGAAGCTTTTAAGAATTAAACAAATAGAGGATAATCAAGGAAAAACCATAGTTTCAGAAGGTTTGGACGCAAACTACTTGGATATCCTGAATTATGCTGTATTTTCGATGATTCATTTAAATGAATTGGAACATACAAAAGAATAATACATGAATGTTTTTATTAAAATTATAAAATGGATAGTTGGTCTACTTTTCATTTTTTCTGGTGCAGTTAAGACCATAGACCCAATAGGATTTTCTCTAAAACTAGACGAATATTTCACGATATTTAACATGCCAGTATTAACAGAATATTCGTTAGAGTTATCTGTGTTTCTTACAATTTTTGAAGTTTTACTGGGTGTTTTGTTAATTCTTGGGATCAAGAAAGTTTTCACTTTAGTGTCTTTGATATTAATGATGATTTTCTTTACTTTTTTGACATTTTATTCCGCTTATTTTGAGGTAGTACAAGATTGTGGGTGTTTTGGAGATGCCATTAAATTAAGCCCTTGGGGTTCCTTTGCTAAGGATGTGATATTACTGATTTTACTAATAATTCTATGGTCTGGAAGAAAATACATAGATTTATTCTTCGCTAGACCTATAGGAACTTATGTATCCATTGTTTCTGTTTTGATAATGGGATATATCGCTTTCATGGGTATTTATCATTTACCTATCAAGGATTTTAGACCTTATGCCGTGGGAAAAAACATTCCAGAGGGGATGAAAACGGCAGAAGAACTTGGGTTAGAACCACCACAATATGAAATTAGATATAATTTAAGAAATAATTTAAATGGGCAGAAGATTCAACTATCTGAATCAGAATATATAGGAAATAAATCATATTGGCAGAAAGGAACCTCTTGGGATTTAATAGATACGGAAGAAAAATTGATAAACAAAGGTTATGAGCCACCTATCCATGATTTTAATATAGAGTGTAGTGATAACGGAGATATGACGTATTATTATCTGGATTTACCTCAATTGGTTTTAATTATTACGCCCATTCCATCAGAAACTACGATTAAAGGGATGAATAAGGTTTCTGAATTTGCAGAGAATGTTCAACAACTGGATATTCCAATTTTGAGTGTTGCATCTGATAATGTGGTTATAGGCAATTTAGAAACATGTCTAATGGATGCCACTACCCTTAAAACAATGATGAGGGGAAACCCAGGAATCATGTTTTTACAAAGCGGTACAATCAAAGCGAAATATCACTGGAGAGATGCTCCGAAATCTGATGAAATTCAAAAAATATTTGAGTGATTGGATTAATTTTAAATAGACTGGTCAAGGGCTTGATTACCCTCTTAGGCGTTGTAACAGTAATTTTTTTGCTTTTTAATGTGATGCAAGGAGATCCTGCTAGGATGATGTTAGATCAAAATGAAGACCCCGAGCAATTAGCTGCAATTCGCCATAATTTGGGATTGGATCAACCCTATTTAACACAATATTTCTATTATCTTAATGATCTGTCTTTGGTTTCTATTCATTCTAATAATACAGCGGATTACACTTATTTTGATACGAATAAGTATGATGGGAAAGCGTTATTTACCATTGGGGATTTCACTATAGTTTGCAAGATTCCATACCTAAGAGAATCCTATCAAAAACAAGGAAAACCTGTATTAGAAATCATACAAGAAACATTTCCTAATACACTATTATTGGCATTATCTGCCATTGTCATTGCTTTTATATTGGGAATTATATTGGGAATTATTTCTGCTTTGAAAAAGGATTCTATGCTAGACAGGTTTCTTCTGGTGATAACATCCATTGGGATGAGTGTCCCATCTTTTTTTGCGGCTATTTTGATTGCATGGGTTTTTGCCTATTTACTTTCTGATTATACCCAATTAAACATGACTGGCAGTTTATATGAAGTAGATGATTATGGCATAGGCAGACATTTAACATTAAAAAACTTAATCTTGCCAGCATTAACATTAGGCATAAGACCTTTGGCAGTCATTACGCAACTCACGCGCAATTCTTTGCTAGATATTTTGTCCAAAGATTATATTAGAACAGCCTATGCCAAGGGGCTTACCAAGAAGCAAGTAATTTGGAGACACGCCCTTAAAAACGCCTTAAATCCTGTGATTACAGCAGCTTCTGGTTGGTTTGCAGGGATGCTAGCAGGAGCGGTCTTTGTAGAATTTATTTTTGGATGGAACGGTTTAGGAAAAGAGATTGTAAACGCGTTAAATACATTGGATCAGCCTGTAATTATGGGTGCCGTACTCGTAATTGCCATATCATTTATTTTGGTGAATATAGTTGTAGATATTCTCTACGGTGTCTTGGATCCAAGGGTAAGAGAATAAAAAACTCCCTTTAAATTAATTTAAAGGGAGAAACCTCAATTTAAATGGTGACCGCAGAAGGATTCGAACCCTCAACCCTCAGAGCCGAAATCTGATATTCTATCCAGTTGAACTATGCGGCCATTTATTGAATTTTGAGAACGCAAAAGTATTGATTTTTTATGAATTTTGTCGTAAAATATTTTGAATGATTTTTTTTGCATGTTCCATAGAATTTTCTATGGAATAGGTATTCGTTTGTAATCCTCCGCAGACAACCCCTGCTATATAGATGCCTTCTTGATTTGTTTGGTGAGACTCTGGTTTAAAATCAGGAATTTTCTTCTCAGAAGTGTCACATACCACGCCAATTTGACTAAGGAATTCATAGTCTGGCTGGTATCCCGTCAATGCCAGTACATAATCATTGTCTATGGTTATTTCTTCATTATCTTGGGTAAAAGTGACTGTATCTTCATCTATTTGTGTGAGTTCTGCATTGAAATATGCCTGAATAGAACCTTCTTTAATTCTATTCTCTATGTTGGGTTTAATCCAATATTTCACATTTTCTCCAATAGCTGCGTCCCGTACAATCATGGTCACATGGGCGCCTTTATAATGTAATTCCAGGGCTACTTGGGTAGCAGAATTTCCAGCCCCTATTACTGCAACTTCTTGATTAATAAACCTATGTGCATTATCGTAATAATGGGAAACTTTATCTAAATCCTCACCTGGAATGCGCAACATATTAGGGTTTCCATAAAATCCTGTGGCAATTACTACATATTGGGTTAAATAAGTCCCTTTCTTGGAGGTAACTAAATACGCACCATCCTCTTGTTTTTCTATATTGATAACCTCTTCATAGTAATTTAGGTTTAAATCCCAAAATTCAACCACTCTTCTATAATACTCCAAGGCTTCATCTCTTGTGGGTTTATCATGAATAGACATAAATGGAACTTTGCCTATTTCTAATTTTTCTGATGTAGAAAAGAAAGTCATATTTTTAGGAAAATGGTAGATGGAATTTACCAAGGCTCCTTTTTCTAAAATTAAATGAGATAAATTATTTTTTTGTGCCTCTATACCCGTAGCAATTCCCATGGGGCCCGCGCCTACGATTAATATATCTATTTTTGTTTGTTCTATTTCCATTGAATATTTTTATTAATATCCAGTTAACTTGCAAAATATATGCCTTTAGTTTATTTGGAATATGTGATTTCTGGATTGAAAAATAGAGATGTTTTGATTTTCAATCGATGGTTAAAATATTTTAATGAATATTCCTTAACTTCGCCAATGGAAATTATAATTCACATAAATTATTTTAAATGAAATACGATATCATAGTAGTAGGTAGTGGACCTGGTGGTTATGTCACAGCCATTCGTGCCTCTCAATTAGGGTTTAAAGTAGGCATTATAGAAAAAGCAGAATTAGGTGGGATTTGTTTGAACTGGGGTTGTATCCCAACTAAAGCCTTATTAAAAAGTGCGCAAGTATTCAAATATATAAATCATGCAGAGGATTTTGGTTTAAACAAACCAGATAACATCAGTTTTGATTTCCCAAATGTTGTGAAAAGAAGTAGAGGCGTAGCCCATAAAATGAGTAAAGGGGTTGAGTTCTTGATGAAAAAGAACAAGATTGATGTCATTTTTGGTGAAGCGAAAATAAAAGCAGGAAAAAAAGTAGATGTAAAGGCGGATGGCGAAACTAAAGAATATAGTGCGGATCATATCATCATAGCAACGGGTGCCCGTTCTAGAGAATTGCCAAATTTACCACAGGATGGTAAAAAAGTAATTGGTTATCGAGAAGCTTTGATATTAGAGAATATGCCGAAAAGCATGATTGTAGTGGGTTCTGGTGCTATTGGTGTAGAGTTTGCCTATTTTTATGCTACCATGGGTGTTAAGGTGACAGTCGTTGAATTTATGCCGAATATTGTTCCTGCAGAGGATAAGGATATTTCTAAAGAATTGGCAAAGAACTTCAAGAAAGCTGGAATTCATGTCATGACAGAATCTTCTGTGGAATCTGTGGATACTAGTGGAGAAGGTGTTAAAGCGGTTGTTAAAACTAAAAATGGAGAGGAACTGTTAGAAGCTGATATTCTATTATCTGCTGTCGGGATACAATCCAATATAGAAAATATTGGTTTAGAAGATGTAGGTATTGGTACAGATAACGGCAAAATCTTGGTAAATGATTTCTATCAAACCAACATCCCAGGATATTATGCAATTGGTGATGTATTACCCACCCAAGCATTGGCACATGTTGCATCTGCAGAGGGAATTACTTGTGTAGAGAAGATCGCTGGCATGGATGTAGAACCAATTAATTATGGTAATATTCCAGCATGTACTTACTGCTTGCCAGAAATTGCATCTGTAGGCATGACAGAAGGCAAAGCCAGAGAAGAAGGCTATGATATCAAAATTGGTAAATTCCCATTCACTGCCAATGGTAAAGCTACTGCCAATGGTGATGTAGCTGGTTTTGTAAAAGTAATTTTTGATGCTAAATATGGTGAATGGTTAGGATGCCACATGATTGGCGTAGGAGTAACAGAAATGATTGCAGAAGCAGTGGCTGCTAGAAAACTAGAAACTACAGGACATGAAATCATTAAATCTATCCATCCACACCCAACGATGTCAGAGGCTGTGATGGAGGCTGTGGCTGCAGCGTATGATGAAGTAATTCATATCTAAGGTTTAATTTTTAAAATAAATCAATATTGAATTTTTATAAGCCATCTCTGTTAAGGGTGGCTTTTTTTCTGCACTTCATCTAACTTTATTAAATGATTAATGCTTAAATTAGAAATTGTTAAATTAATTTATGCTGCATAAAGGTCAAATTATTCAAATTCCACAGAATTCAGCCATTTATCAAAAGGAAGAACCTCCCTTTAAAACACTTAAAGAGGAATTGCTATGGAAATATCATCAATACCAATATACACTCTTTGATGGTTTTCTTTTGGATGGACATGATGGATTAGAAAACTACCAGTACGGACAACGCAGAGGCATTATCAAGAGGGGAACCAAAGAACCCCTTTATGTGATTGGCAAGGACTATAAAAATCAACGGCTTTATGTTGGAGGAGGTACCAATCACCCTGGTTTGTGGCGTGATTTTCTAGTTTTTAAAACAGATCAAATTAATTGGGTAAAAGATTACAAAAAATTAGAACCAGAGATAAAAGCAAACGGAATTAAGGTTGATTATAAACCAGATAATGATACAGGAAATTTGTCTGCCGTCTTAATCCTAATAGAGGATATGGTATTTCTAAAATTTAAAGAACCAGTTTATATCGGATTACAAGATCAATCTGGAACAATTTATGGGGAGAATGAAGTTTTATTACGTATTCTTAGGTAAAGAGCGATTATTTCTTTTTACGTTTGGCACGTAAGTTCTGAATTTTATCCCCTCTTCTTATAGGCTTTTTAAATTTCTCTTTCATTTGGTCTGCATAACTTTTTCTCTTTGCATTGACTTTGCTGTTTTTAGCAGATTTCTCATGAAAAGAGGCGCCAATCACAATATCAGAGTCATTCACCATGTGTGACGGTCCATCTTCTTGTACAACGGGTTTATCCGTCTCTTCTGGGATTAATTGAGAGGATTTTTTTACTTCCTCTGGGAAATCAGTAAGAGGAATTTGATAATTCATCAGTGCTTCAATAGCTTCTTTTAATGGTCTTTCCTTTTCTGTAAACAATAGCATAGAGCGACCCTGTTGTTTTGCACGTCCTGTTCTGCCAATTCTATGAATATAATTTTCTGGATAAAATGGAACGTCAAAACTCACTACTGTATCAATTTTATCAATATCAATACCACGGGAAATCACATCTGTAGCAATCAAAATTCTGCTTCTACCGTCTACGAAGTTTTCTATGGAATGTGATCTATGATTTTGTGTTTTGTTAGAATGGATGACAGATGCCTCTTGCTGAAAATCCAAGGTTTCATACAATCTATCTGCATTGGCTCTAGACCGAACGAAGATTAAAACTTTTTGATATTTCTCTGTATCTTGTAATAAGTGATTTAGTAGATTAGCCTTGGTATAAAAATTAGGCACCGCATAAGCCTCTTGGCTAATTGTATCTAATGGCGTTCCACTTATAGAGATAGTAACCCTCAATGGATTGGTTAAAAATCCATCTATTAATTCATCTACATAAGTGGTCATTGTAGCAGATAGTAGGATATTTTGACGTTTTTTAGGTAAATAACTAAAGATATTTCTCAATTGAGTCTTATATCCAAAATCCAGCATGATATCCACCTCATCTATAATCAATTTCTTGATGGAATGTAATCTCAAAACATTGGTTAGCGCCAAATCATATAAACGTTGAGGCGTTCCCACAATGATATCTAACCCCTTAGCGACTGCCTTTTTCTGTGTGTTGATGTTGGTGCCACCATAAACCCCCTCTACACGAACATTGATGTAGGGTGTAAGCTTTTCTATTTCCTGTACCGTTTGGATTACTAATTCTCTGGTGGGCACAAGGATTAAAACTCTGGGTTGTGGTTGCTCTGAATATTTGAGTTCTTGCAGAATGGGTAATAGATAAGCAAATGTTTTCCCAGTTCCTGTTTGGGCAATTCCCACAAAATCACGACCTGCCAGAATAGGAGAGTAAGCCTGCTCTTGGATAGGCGTTGGTTTATCTATGCCTAAATCTTGGAGTGCGTTGACTAATTGTTTTTTAATTTTAAAATCTTGGAAGGTGCTCATGCTGTTGTGTTTGATGAATGCAGGAAAGGATCTATGATGAATAGCAATCGTTTTTTAATTCATTTAATTTTAGATTGAATGAAATAAAATTAAAGAATATCTATGTTGAATTGAATTGTTTTGGCTGTAAATCTACTTAAATTTTAACTAACATACAGATTTCTATGACAAAACCAAGCGATTTTGATAAAAAGTTTTGTTATTAATTAGGGTCAATGCGACATGGATTATTTTGTTTCGTATAGCACGCATAGCGGTCATTTCTAAAACTGTTTTAAGTTCTTTGTCTGCCTTCTTAGATACTCTAACGTTGGAGACTACGCTGGAACCCATGGTCTTTCTTTCTCGTGGTTTTTGATAATATAATTACAGATGCGTTCAGCGTCGATTTTATCATTCTTACCTCTCACAAAACCCATACTGTATTTAATTTGTTGTGGATTGCTAACGTAAGTTTTAAAGGGTAAATGCTTTAAGACTTGATAAAGATGGTAATTGTATTTTCCTGTATTCTCCATACAAACTATCAATTCTTTGTCCTTATAATATTTAAAGGTCTCTTTGATCTCAGAAGGTTTATTTGCAATGTGTAAGAATTTCTTCTGGCTACCTTCTTTAAAGCAAAAGTCTAATGTCTCTTTGCTAATATCAATTCCGATATAAATATATTTTTATTCATAACTTTGAATTGGTTTTTAAAAGGAGAATAATTCATCATGTAACTCTATTCCTTACTAATGGGTTCTGCCCTAATTTCTATTTGAGATTGGATGATGAAAAAGGGTTTAAGTCTGAATCAGAATATGAGTTATTAACTCGAACTCGATAGTAGTGTACTTAAACTCTTATTCTCTTTTTGATTATTGAAATATTGATAACTTTTTTATTTTCAATAAATAAAGTTACTCAACATTCCAACAATCCATTATCATTATTCTTGTTTTTTATTTTCTTTACAAGTCTAAAGGAATTCAAATAAAAAAACACTACAAATATCTTCGCAGTGTTTTCTATATTTAAATACTGAATAAGTTTTGTCTTTTAAAAAAACTTATAAACAGCGATATTATTTCACGTCCAATGTTACATCTATGTTTCCGCGGGTAGCTTTAGAGTAAGGACATACTTGGTGCGCTTTTTCCATCAATTCTTTAGCTTTTTCTTTTTCCACACCTTTGATTTCACCAATCATTTTCACGACCAATTCAAATCCATTGTCATCACCCTTGCCGATAGTAACTTCTGAGGTAATTGCAGTACTTTCAACATTTACTTTCTCTTTGCTGATTACTAAATCAAGTGCGCTCCCAAAGCAAGCAGAATATCCCGCTGCAAATAATTGTTCTGGATTGGTATGCGCACCGCCTTCACCGCCCATGTCTGATGGTACAGATAATTGCATATCAATTACATTGTCATCAGATTTCACATGGCCAGATCTTCCGCCTTGGGTTGTTGCCTTTGCTGTGTATAATGGTTTCATAATCAATTTTGTTTTTTTGGTTAAATTAAATTTTTTAATTGTTTAATTAGTTATATGCAAGAACCATTCTAAAGTTTAATTTTCAAACATTAACGTTAAGTTAAATGAGGTAAAATCTGGAATAAATCCAGCTAATACTTTTAATAAAGTAGATTTCCCTGCACCAGAGTCACCAAATATGGTCAATTTTTCTCCCTTTTTAACTTGGAAGTTTAAATTTTGGAATATAATGTTGTCATCAAATTTTACGCATAAATCTTTTACCTCTATCATCATAGGACATGATATATTTAGATGCTTTTTGCATTAATAACAACCTAGATGGCTGTTCAATTTTTAAAACTTAAATATTAATAAATTAATTTAGAATGCTCTATAGCGTTTCTATTCCTTTTATATTTAATATCTAGAATCTCATCTACTAAATTAAGAATCTCTATATCTGGTATGTTTTGGCGTACATAATTTTTGAATTCAGATGCATATAGGGCATAAGATTCTATGGTTTCTGGGTCATTCTTACCTTTTAAAATTATACATGGCTGAGAAGATATATCTTTTAACTGGCGTATAATTAAATTCTTCTTTTTGTTCTCTAGAATCATAGAATCAATGATGTCTTATTAATATATTGACAGATTAGTTTCTTAGAAAGAACCTAAATTTATTTTATAAAGATAAGATGTCCGCGACATAATTTTAACAAATTTTTGACTTTTTTGATTAAAAAGAATTGATTTAAATTGCATGATAAATTAAATCAACGTGTGCCACCCTCTGGTAATTTGATTTTGTCTGGATTAGCATTAAAAATAGGGAGAACCGTTTTCAAAATTTTATTTCTGCGTGTAGAAGTATCCTTGGGCATCACAGGATAGGTGATTACAGCCTCCATCCAGGCATAGGAATTTACCCGAAAATACACAGCAGGCTTCCATCGCCCGGAACTATCATAAAGGGGATACCGTTCTTTAAAATCGCGAATGGCTGCATCTATAAGCGCATTTTCTACAAATTCTAAATCACTAGAATAAGCTAATTGTATAGGCACCTCATTCCAAATAAATGGATTTTGAGGTCCAGAATAATTGAATACTTCTTCTCTTAATATAAGGCTATTGGGAAACCTCACTATCCGGCCACTTGCATGATCATTACCCAAATAGACCCCACTAAATTCTATAATAGTGGTGTCTAAATAACTAATTTCTATGACATCACCCTTAAAGTCTTTGATTTGGATTCTGTCCCCCACTAAATATGAGCGCCTAAAAATTAAATATATCCAAGCTATGAAAGAAGTAATTGGTGCCTGTAGGGCAAAACCTAGCACCAAAGAGATTAAACCAAAACTCACCGCTGCTGCATATAAATTTTGGAATAAAACAGAAAATATCACAAGCATACTCAGTGATATAGACAAGAATCTGATAATCCGTAGCAGGTTATATTTATCACCTTCTAGATAATTCTGTTTATTGATGATTCTAGATAGAATTTTGCCTATTAAATAAATAAAAGAAATTAAGAATAAGGTAATAGTTAATTTCTTTAAACTTGGTATGTATTCACCCCAAGCTTGGAAAAACGCTAAATCTAATAAATAATAGGCTGCTAGGAATAAAATTGAAAGCCCGCCATAGATTATGATCCAAGGTTTATGTTTTTCTTTCTGCGTCATGTGGATTTCCTGTTTCTATGTGAATTTAATACTTATGTAATTAAATAT
Organism: Flavobacteriaceae bacterium Ap0902; assembly: GCA_009835005.1. Classification (GTDB taxonomy): domain Bacteria; phylum Bacteroidota; class Bacteroidia; order Flavobacteriales; family Weeksellaceae; genus Profundicola. The sequence continues at coordinate 95,684 of WTFG01000005.1, forward strand.
TGCAATTAAATTATAATTTAAATCATTTTAAGCACTATTAACAGCATTATTATACGTTTTTAGATGAACATTTCATTCAAAGTATTTTTATAATTAACTTTTTATGTCTCTTGGAAATGATTATATTGATACATCTGCTGCGTTTAATAATAAGTTTCTTTTTTAATTTATTCTTCAAAAAGCAAGCCTTTTATTATAATAAAATTTAGCGTATTTCTATACTTAAAATTTAACAAATGAATGTTTAAAATAAATTTGAGAATAGGAGATAAAATTTAATTTTTGAAAACCTACAAATTAAGGCTATATTTGATTGAATTAAATAGTAGATTTAATCTTGCATTTAGGTTTAAATCTTAAAAGGGAAAAAGGTCAAAATCCTTTGCTGTACCCGCAACTGTGAGTTCTATTAATCATTACTGCTTATAGCCACTGGTAATTACTGGGAAGGCGCAATAATGGGAACAAGCCAGGATACCTACTATTTTTTTTAATTACAAAGCTTTCGGGAGTTATTGCTTTGATAGAGAAATACCCTTATGGCTTTGTTTGATTTATTAATTAATTTTTAAAAAAATAATCAAATGAAGAGATTTAAAATTATTTATTTTCTTATTGCATTCGGTTTTTCACTCACCTCATGTTCAGATGATGACGATGTGAATCTGGCTAAATTAAGTTTTGCAGAAACAGATTACATCAGCGAATATCGTATCCAAGTTTTTGATACACTTTCCATTAATCCTCAAATTAGGAATAGCTCATCTAATACCCAGTACGCTTGGTATTTAAATGATACAATGATTAGTGAAGATAGTCATCTAAATTATGAGATGACGACAGAAGGGACTTTTAATTTGTTGTTTAGAGCAAGTGAAAGTTTAGAACAAATAGAAAGAACGTACACGGTGATAGTAGAAGATAATTACACCAAATATTTCCGTCCGATTACAGGAAACAGCAGTCCCTTTATCACCAAAGTTCTTACTTATAAGCCTGCACCAGGTCAATTTCTAAATACTGCTTTTGCATCTGAGGAAGCTGCAGAAAGCATTGTGGGGGGTATGGACGGATTAGTTTCACTAGGCGCATGGGGAGGCTATATAGAATTTATGTTTGATCATACCATAGAGAATATCCCGTCTGAAAAAGATTTTGTGATATTTGCCAACGCTTTTGACGGATCTTCTGAACCTGGCATTGTGCAAGTTTCTTTTGATGAAAATGGAAATGGAATTGCAGACGATACTTGGTATGAGATTGCAGGTGATGCCCACTTTAAAGATGAAGTGATTAGAAATTATGAAGTAACTTATTTTAATCCAAATGGAGCAGAAGATATTCCATTTATAGATAATCAAGGCAATGAGGGAGCTCTGAGAATGAATGTATATCATGATCAACCTTATTATCCTGCTTTTATCCCAGAGCAAGAAAGTATCACTTTTAAAGGAACCAAAGTTTATGCTCCCTTTTATGTCAATGATCAAGGCTGGGTAACTTCTGATAATCTGGAATATGGCTATGTTGACAATTTTAGCGAAGAATTTTCTGATTATAGAGGAAACACAATAGATCTGGATTGGGCTGTGAATGAACTTATGCAGCCAGTGGAATTAAGGGGGATTGACTTTGTGCGTGTGTACACAGGTTCTTTTGATCAGAGCGATGTATTAGGGGAGATGTCCACAGAAATAGCTGGTGCAGCTAATTTAGTGTTATATCCCTAATTATATAAGCGAGTAAGAATCAATATTCACTAAAACTAAGCTATTCAGTATCCACTTCAATTATAAACATGTATAAATATATTCTATACATTTTGGTGTTATCTCCTATAGGACTCATAGGACAAATTATCACATTGGATTCTCTATATGTCAAAGGTGACGAGGAAAACAAACGAGAAGATTTTCACAAAACACAGATTTTGTCAGATTCTGTGAAATCTAATGCTGTGGGGTTAAGCCTTACAGAGGTTTTAAGAGAACAAACACCCATTTTTTTTAAAGAGAGCGGTGCAGGAATGATCAGTTCTGTTAGTTTTAGAGGAACTACAGCACAGCATACCGCAGTTTTATGGAATGGGCTCAATATTAATTCTCAGTTGTTAGGACAAACAGATTTTAATGCGGTGAGTTTGGCCACAGCAGATGAGATGCATATAGAATATGGTTCTGGCGGTACAGAAAGTGGGAGTGGAGCCATTGGTGGTACTGTTTCACTCTATAATACAGAAAAATTTCACCAGCCAGATCAGCAAAATATCCAATTAGGATATGGGAGTTTTAATCACTTCTTAGTGGGTTATAATTATTTGATGTCTAATGATAATTCATTCTTTTCTATACAGTTTTATAGGGAACAATCAGATAATGATTATGAGATTCCAGAAAGGAATTATAAAAACATCAATGGTGATTTCTGGAAGAATGATATCAGTTTTAATTTAGGTTATCAATGGAAAGAGAATCATAAGCTGCTCTTTTATAATGAGGTTTATAATGATAAAAGAAACTTTGCTTTAATATTACCTACAGAAACACCCAGCAAATATTATAATTTTAATTTTAGACATTTGGTTCGGTATATCTATACCAAGGATAAATTAAGAATCACGCCAGAAGTTGGATTTTTAAAAGAACGTTATCGGTATTATCCAGATATCTCTCTCATAGAGAATTCTGGAAATGGAGTAGGCTCTTTGATCTCTAAACTTAAAACGGAATATAAAATATGGCCTCGACTTAATTTAGAGATGAATGGCGGTTTTAATTATAGAGAAAACTTCCCAGAAGGCAATACAATGGGTAAAATCTATAGAAGAGAAGCGACTTTTTCTGCTAGAACTGTTTATTCTCCTACAAAGTATCTTAAAATAGAGGGTTCAGGTAGAAAGGAATGGATAGGTGGATTTAGTTCACCTTATTTATATGCGGTGGTGTTGAATATTAATCCGATTAAGAGATGGTTTATTAAGTTAAAGACAGCTACATCTTTTCGTGCTCCAAGTTTTAATGATTTGTATTGGCAGCCAGGAGGCAATCCAGATTTGAAATCAGAGTTTTCTGAATCCTATGAAATTAGTTCAGAATATAAAATGTCTAACTTTCATATAGGGGTCAATGTATTTCATCAAGAAATAGAGGATATGATTAGATGGATACCAGGTAGAAGAGGATACTGGGAGGCTTTTAATGTGGATGAAGTGAAAATTGACGGTGTAGAAGCCAATTTGCATTATCATTTTAATTTGGCAGGAATTAGAACAGATGTGAATGGTTTTTTAGGATATACAGATGCACGTGATGCCAAAGAAGATTTATCTTTGATGTATGTACCTCCTTTGAAAATGGGATTTAATCTTGGTTTTAGTTACAAGAATTTTAGCATCGGATGGAACAATCGCTTTGTAGATGATATCTATTTTTCTGTAGGAAAAGATGAGGATTCCAAAGTAGAGAAATATTATCTAAACAATATTATCTTTAAGTATAAAATGTTGGATGAGCGATTACAATTATATTTTAAAATCAATAATTTAAATAATAAAATATATAGATCATTGTTAAATAGATATCAACCAACTAGAAATTTTAATTTAAAAATCAGTTATGAAATATTTTAGTCAATTATTTTTAGCGATTTTATTTTTATTAAATCTAACGGCTTGTCTGGAATCAGATAATTCTTTAAACATCCCAGATCCGCCAGATCCAGGAGGAGGACCTTCCGCTAGCGGGAGAAAAGGGGTATTAATTTCTAATGAAGGAAACTTCAGGTCTGCCAATGCTACCATAGATTTTTTAAATGCAAATGGCGAATTAGAGACAAATGTGTTCACCAAAGCAAACCCTACTGTGCTATTAGGAGATGTATTGCAGGGCAGTTATGTAGCAGATGATTATACCTATTTAGTGGTGAATAATTCTAACAAAGTAGAGGTTGTAGACAGGAATACTTTTGAAATCGTGGAAACCATCACAGAGAATTTAAAACTGCCAAGATACCTCACCGTTACAGATGATTATATTTTCATTACCAACAATCATTCTACGTATGCTGGCGCATCTGGTGGGTATATTACCATCTATGACAAGGAAAGTTTTGAATATCTATCCACCATAGAATTGCCCCAGCAAGTAGAAAAAATCTTTAGTAATTCTGACTTTGTGTATGTGCAACAATCCTATTTTAGCGATGGAAATAAAATCACTAAAATAGATGCTAGGTCTTTAGAAGTATTGGATGATATAGATTTAGATCAAAACTTGAGAGATTCTTCTTGGGGCACAGGAAACTATTTCTATGCAGTAAGCAATTCAGAAACCAATTGTAGCGAATATGAGGGATGTGAGGATGAGGATTTAACGATATCTATCTACCAAATAGAAAAAAGCACGGGCAATGTTACCAAAACTTGGAATTTTGATCAATATGTGGTTAATATAGACAATTACTATGATGAGCGTGTTTATTTCACCACCAGCAATGCCGTATATTATATCAATACAGAGGACCAGAGCAATCAGCCAACCTTACTTATTGAAACAGAGCAAAATGATTGGAGTAATTTTTATGGATTTTCTGTGTTAGAGGATCAAATTTATTTGTCTTATGTTAATGGTTTTTTGACAGATTCAGATGTGTATATTTATAATGATCAAGGAACATTATTGAATACCTTTGAAGGAGGAAGAGGAGTGAATGATTTTTATTTGTATAAGTAAAATTTAAATTCGTATCTATTTTTTTATAATCCATCGATTGCTAGCGGTGGATTTTTCTATTATGAGAGATAATAAAATTAATTATCTGGATTAAAACAAGGTTTGCAAAGTAAGTTAATTTAAAATAAATTTAACTGAGATTCAACTACATTTGCATTCAAACTATATATAGCTATTAACTTAAAAAAAGTGTTAAAATGTCAGATAAGAAAAAATCAGATGCGTTTAATAAAGCAGCACTGGAATATCATAGATCAGAACCGAAAGGTAAAATTGAAGTAGTGCCTAGCAAACCCTATGCTTCTCAGAGATCCCTAGCATTAGCTTATTCACCAGGTGTAGCTATACCTTGTTTAGAGATTGAGAAAAATCCAGAAGACGTATATGAATATACTGGTAAAGGAAATTTAGTTGCGGTAATATCCAATGGTACGGCGGTTTTAGGCTTAGGGAATATTGGAGCAGAAGCCTCTAAACCTGTTATGGAAGGTAAGGCATTGTTATTTAAAATTTTTGCTGATATCAATGTTTTTGATATCGAAATTGATGAGAAAGATCCAGATAAGTTTATTGAAATAGTCAAAGGAATAGCTCCTACCTTTGGAGGAATCAATTTAGAAGATATAAAGGCACCAGAGGCATTTTATATAGAAAACACGCTGAAAGAAGAATTAGATATTCCGTTAATGCATGATGACCAGCACGGAACTGCTATAATTTCTGCAGCAGCCTTGATCAATGCCTTGCATTTGGCCAAAAAAGATATCAATAAAGTTAAATTGGTAGTAAATGGAGCCGGAGCTGCGGCCATTGCCTGTACCAAATTATACATGGCTTTGGGTATTAGAAAAGAAAATATCTTAATGTGCGATAGTAAAGGCGTCATTAATACAAAAAGAGAGAATCTAAATGATTATAAAAAACAGTTTGCTGCAGAAACCAAAGCTTCCACGCTTGCAGATGCTTTAAAGGGTGCCGATGTCTTTGTAGGATTATCGGTAGCCGATGTATTGAAACCAGCTATGTTAAAAAGCATGGCAGAAAATCCGATTGTGTTTGCTCTTGCAAATCCAAATCCAGAAATTGATTATAATCTAGCTGTAAAAACCCGCAAAGATGTTATCATTGCCACTGGTAGAAGTGATTATCCCAATCAGGTGAATAATGTATTAGGATTTCCATATATTTTTAGAGGAGCCTTAGATGTACAAGCTATTACTATTAATGAAGAAATGAAGGTTGCCGCAGCTTTAGCCATAGCGGCATTAGCAAAAGAACCAGTACCCGAAGCAGTAATTATGGCTTATAACTTGAAATCTTTAAGTTTTGGTAAAGATTATTTTATCCCTAAACCTTTTGACAACAGATTACTTGCTAGAGTTTCTATGGCAGTTGCAAAGGCCGCTATGGATAGTGGCGTCGCGAGAAAACCAATACATGATTTTGATGCTTACGAAAATGTGCTCATAGAAAGAATGGGTAAAAATGATAAGTTCATTAGAATGCTGCAGAATAGAGCACGATCTAATCCAAAAAGAGTGGCATTTGGTAATGCAGAAGAATATAATGTGTTAAAAGCTGCACAAATAGTTTATGAAGATGGCATTGCCGAACCTGTTTTATTAGGTGAGAAAAATTTCATTTTGAAACAGATGAAAAAATATGGAATAGAAATGAATGTGGAGATTGTAGATCCTATGAGCGAAGAACAAAGTGAAAGAAGAAAAATCTATCGTCAAATGCTTTGGGAAAAACTTGAAAGAAAAGGGATGGATGAGTATAGCGCTAAAAGAGAAGTAAGACATAGAGATTATTTTGCACCTCTCATGTTGGCAAATGGTGATGTAGATGCGCTTATCGCAGGATTTTCTAAAAGTTATTCTTCTGTTTTAAAACCTATTTTAGACGTTATAGATAAAGAAGAGGGAGTAGATAAGGTGGCGTCTATGATGATGGTCCTTAGTGATAAAAAACATATGTTTTTTTCAGACGCAACAATTAATGAAAATCCATCTACAGAGGATTTAGTTAATATTGCAAGAATCATGGATAAAACGGTTAAATCTTTTACTATTGAACCTAGAATTGCCATGCTTTCCTATGAGAACTTTTCTGCTAATTCTGAAACTTCTAAAAAAGTTGCCAAAGCAGTTTCAATATTACATGAGAAAGATCCCGATATGATTGTAGATGGTGAAATTCAACCTGATTTTGCATTAAATAAAGAGTTGCTGGCAGAATATCCTTTTTCTAAACTTGGAAAAAAACCTGCTAATGTATTTGTTTTTCCAACCTTAGAAAGTGCCAATATATCTTATAAAATTATTAGAGGAATGGAATCTGCACAGGTAGTTGGTCCAATCTTAATGGGACTGGAAAAAGCAGTTCATGTGTTGCAAATGAGAGCTAGTGTAGAAGAGATTGTTAACCTTACAACTATTGCTGTTTTAGATGCTCAAGCTAGAGAAAAAGATGATCTAAAAGGGTAGAATTGAAATAAATATTAAAAGCTATTATTAGCTTGAAGAATAAGTCTTAACGCATATGATATTTGAGATTTAATCAAAAAAAACACCCATTTTTTCTAACCTAATTGAAAAAATGGGTAGTTTTTGGTATAAACTTTATAACTATTTGATAACGAGTTAATCTAGTGGAACTGGCGGGATTCGAACCCGCGTCCAAACAAGGAAATCATAAGATTTCTACATGCTTAGTTTCATCTTTCATTTTCGTGTGCAGATTGGGTTGAAACTCCCTGACTACACCTTAGTTTTAATTAATTTCGAGGAAAAGTCAAAACACCAATTCCTCTATCTCCGTATTTCTGTGCCCTGAACTCAGACGCCACGGTGATCGGGCCTCTGCAGGACATTTAACGTCCCTGCCTTGCAGGGATATCGCCAAGACTTACTGTGATTCAGTCTAATTAGGCCGCTAAAGCGTAATTGTTGTTGCCAGTTAAAAAGTTGAAGTGTCTGATTTACGTGAGTACACAACATTTCACGACATGCTTACTTACCATTTCGGCTTGCTGTCAAAACCAGTCAGCCCCATGATATTTGATTTAAATGAACTTCTATTCCTTCGCAGGAACTTACAAAGATACAATATTTATACCAATATATTAATGTGAAGGTTTATTTTTTCTATATTTCAAGATATCAGAGGAATGTTCTATCAAATGAATCGGTGCTTCTGGATGATTTTTAATTTTTTGTAGCACTCTTTTATTTAATTTTTCTTTTGCTTGGCGAATATATATATGCTCTATTCTATCTGGAAACTGTTCAAATGCCGTTAGATAAATATCTGTATCTCCTTCTGTAGCGTCTCCTAATAAAATGAACTTTTCTTTCTCATAGAATTGCAATAGATGATTTAAGGTGTTCTTCTTATGATTTTTGTACGCTTTTCTTTTCTCACCAAATTTAATCCCTTGAGCTCTTTGCCATCCATACCAGCGTATCTTGAACGCCATTTGTAAAAGGTGGAGCTACTAACTCCATAGTCTCGGCTAATTTGCTCTACGCTTTTACCTGCCTCAAACTCTTTTAAAATCTTTGCAATCTTCTGCGGTGAATATTTACTTCGTCTCATAATTTTACTGTTTAAAGTTAATAATATTTTTATACTTTTAAACAGTCCTGTTTTAAGGGAAGCTTACAGTTATGAAATACTACTAAGTAACCAATCTTTAATTTCCTTTAAATTATCTTTTGAAATTTCAACTTTGGGGCTATTATTTTTGAATACAACATATTCATTTTCGATTCTACAGATATGATCTTTGGTAACCAATGAATATCTTTTATTGGTATATTTATAGTCTATATTAGAACTTGATAATAGTTCTTCTATTTTATCAAAAGTTTGTTTAATAATTAATACGCTTCCATCCAATAATCTTACCGATTTCGTCCTTTTCTTAGAATCATAAATTGCAATAGATATTATATCCTTTGGGTTGATCAGGTGTAAATTCCTATGAATATCCTCAATATTCAACATTAAGCTATCTTTGGCTTTTCGCTTGGCTAACTCTAGGTAATTCTCTAGATTGTTAGATAGCTTTTTCCATATTGGTTTTATTAAATAGATGTCAACATGATATTTATTAAATACCTTTTCGGGTATATCGGGTTGATCTTTTTGAAATCCAGTAAAATAAATGATAAATGGACAATAGTCCGCATTGTTACCTATTAAATCTAATATTTCATAGGTACTACCGCCTTTGATATTCCAATCCATAAAAATTAAATCTGGCTTATCGTTCTCAATAATTTTTATAGCGTTTTCGATATTAGTACTATTGGATATGTTGAACCAATCCTGATAACAATTCATTCTATTGACAATGCCATCTATAGCATCTTCTATATCTTCTATGATAGCATAGCTAAAACCTTTATTTTGATATATCATAGTTATAATTTAAAGGGATTTGAATAATGACCTCAGTGCCTTCTGAAATTTTGTCGTTAAAATTAAATAGGATTTTATTTACATTATGTTTATTAAATATTGCTACTATTTTATATATATTCTTTAACCCTGTCCCGTTTGATCTAATATTGGATAAAGTCTTGGCTTTAGATAGACCAATGCCGTTATCGTAAATCTTTAAAATTAAATTATCATCTGTAAGATGCAAGGAAATTTTAAGAATATAAGGAGGTTTTGTTTTGTTATTTAAACCATGGATCAAAGCGTTTTCTACGGGGATATGTAAAATACCGTGTGGAACCAAAATATTTTTAAAATTATCTAATTTTTCATCCTGAGGTAACAAAGATTCAAGCTCTTTGATATACACATGTTTATATATCTTAATCATATTTTTCACCAATTCCCATTCATTCTCTAGGTGATGAATACTTTGGTTTTCTCTGGTCATAGCAAAAAGTATATCCACACTATTTCCTAAAGTGTCTAGTAAATCTTCTTCAAAAGAGTTACTTTTAAGATGTGCTCCTATAGTGTTAAAAGTATTTAATAAAAAATGTGGGCGTAATTGACTATTGATAGCACTTAATTGAAATTGCGCTAAACTTTTTTCTACTATTTCTTTTTCTTTCGCTAAACTTGCTCTTTCAAATTGTATTTGATGAAATTTTATCCTCTTTTTTTGAAAATCATAAATAAATAATGCTGTAAGACCTATAATTATGGTTCCCACTACAACCCAAAAATACCATCTCTCATACCAGAATAATGGGATCTTTATGTTAGATTTGTAATAAGAAGTCTCCCCGTTTAATTCAAAAATTTTGATGTGTAAAGTATAATTTCCAGCTTTTAAGTTGTTTTGGTTAAATCTATTTTTAATATCAACTTTAGACCATTGAATGCTATCATCCTCATATTGTAGTGCATAAGAAATATAACGTGGTAACATATCTCTGGCTTGATAATTAATCACAACATCAAAACCATTTTCTTTAGGTGAAAGACGTATGTTTTCTTCTGGATTTAAAATATAAGATTCATTATCATGAGTTAAGCTAATAGAATTTTTGATTTTATATTTTGGTATATCTAACCACGTTTTAAAATCCCAATGATAGATTTTATCTGTTGTTGAGAACCAAATGGTTTTATCTTTGGCTGTGAGAAGCGTATTTTGCTCTGGAATTGCTTTAAAATTAGTCTCATGTTTAGTCAAATATTGTATATTGATATTATTCTCATCATGAAATTTTTTGAGATCTAAAACAGCCATCTTGTCATGATTACTAATTATCAAATAATTATCATAAAGTGTAAAAGCTGTAACAATGCTATTATTGCCAAAAAAAGGATGATCTAATTTTTTGAAATCTACTGGTAGGGGTAAAGCATTTTGAGATTTTAAATAATATAATCCGTTCATTCCTCCAAACCAGGTAGTTCCATAACTATCTGTTACAGAAGCCATGGCACCGAATTCTATCATTTTATTTTGTATAGCGTAGAATTTATGATTATTGTCCTTTGGGTCATATACACCAATTCCAGCTGGTGTTCCATATAGGATTTTCCCAAAATTATCTTCGGTAATAGTTAATACATTGACTTTATATTTTGAGCCAATGACTTTCCAATTGCCATTATTTTTGATTAAATCATCTCCGTCAATTTCCCATAAACCTTTCCTGGAAGTTCCATAATATATTTTACCCTGAGATGATTTAAATAAATAGTAGCCAGTTAGGTTATTTATATTACTGCCTTTTACTGGAGTAAAAACGGAATTATCATATCGATAAATTCCATTATATGGACTTCTTTCACCTATAAAATACATGTGATTTTTATATGATAATTGTCCAACTAAGTATTTCAAAGAGTTATTGTCAATAGGGATTATGGTATCTTTTTTTATAATTGATAATTGTTTAGAATAACTTCCCGCTAATATATTACCTTGATGATTTTCTGCTAAAGTAAAACAAGATTTTGAGGTGTTTTGGGCAAATACATTTGGAATAGTATTGATGTATAAAAAACTTTTCGCCAACATATTGGTGGTTGCAAAATAGGCTGTTTTATATTTTTCATCTACAAAGTAATTACGTACATATTCTTCAATAGGGATATTGTAATGCCCTTTATTGATTATATTATCTAAAGTATAAGAAGTTGGACTATCTTTAATAAGGTAATAATTATAGAAATCTCTGCTATTTTTTTCTATATCAACATTGATGATTTTACCATGAAAATACAATTTGTAATGATTAGATTTATTTAGATAAAGCAGTGTGTCATTTTTGAAATAGATGAGTTTATTGAATTCGGGCAACACATAATGTTTGCTAAAATTTAAATCTTGGGTATTAAACTTCGCTAGCTCCACAACATTATGTTGGGCTCTGTATATATATTTATCCTCAGGATATTCTATAAAATTATAAGAATATTCATGATTTATTTTAACATATTTTTTAAATCGATTAAAATTATAATAGTAGATATGCTTACTGTTTTTACCTAGAAAAAAAACAGTATCATGCCTTAAAATCCGTTTTGTGACATCAATATAAATAGGGATATCTATCTTCTTATTAACTCCATTTTTAAACTCCATTATACTATTGGCGTTTCTTTTAATTCTCAGAACACTTGAATCCTCAAAAATTATCAAATCCTCATTATCAAACCGTTGCTTTTGATTTAAAAATTTAGATTCTCCTAAATTAGATATGTAATTTAATCCTCCGCTATAAGGTTTTGTATATACAACACTGTCTTGATAAAATAATAAATAATTATGAGCATTGTTTTCAAGAGAAATTGGAAAATAATAAGTCTGAGAAAATTCTACTTGAGCAGAAGCAATCCGTAAAGGAAAAATAAAAAATAATAGCAGTAATAATCTCAAAAATAAAAGTTTATTCAAATATAATAATTTAATACACAATAAGATTCGGTTTCGCGTTAGTTTTTTAAGGTTTCATGTAAAGTCGTTTGTGTGAATGAAATGTTAAGGGTACTTTGCGTAAAATTATATTATGAAGATAAAATTATCATTTACCTTTCTATTAGCCTTTAGCTTAATTTTTTCTCAAACCAGAACTGAATTTGAAGAGATAGCTTTTGAATTTGGTGAAATTATTAATGACGCGTGCTCATCTGCAAGCAAGGACTTGGATATTTCTATAGATTGGGAATCTTTTGACACAAATTATATTACAGAGAGTGCAGAAGCAAAAATTAAAATTAGTTGGGTTGGTTCTTGGACGGGTAGCTTTTATTGGATAAAAGGAAAATTAGTATTGGATGGTACTCAACGTAAAATATTGTGGTATAAATATTATGATTCAGGAGGATTTCCGAGTAATTGTAGTTTAAAAGTTGAAAGAGAATATCCAGATATCGTTATAGTTAAATGAATATATTATTAAAATTTTAAATTTATATGAAAAAACAAACAAATAAAATACCTGGCTATATTAAGATTTTGGGGTGGCTAATTTCACTTTTTGCTTTTGCTATAGGTTTTTGGCATACGCATTTAGGTTTAAAAGAGTTTAGGCCTCTAAGTTGGGAGTATGGTAGTTTAATAGTTGCCGCTATAGTTTTAATGGTTCTTATAGTTTCTTATGAAAGAGCGGTATCTGGTATTAAAATAGCCATTGTTTTTTGGATAATTTGTTCTACTATATTATTCATTTTTAACTTAAACTCTTTTTATCCTTCATATTTAGGAAGAAAATTAGTAAAAGAAGAAGCAATAGCATTAAGTGATTCTTTGGAGTTATATAAAAACAAAATAGATAAAATTGTTGGCTTGACAGGTACCGAATATTTACAAAAACTTCAATTTTTAGATAATAAAAAAGAAAATCTTCTTCGTGAAATCAAATCGCGAGGCGGATTCGGTCCACATGCCACAAAAGAGCTACAAGAATTTAATCAATTAGCAGGCAGTAATATTTCACCTGATAGAAAATTGGGTAAAACAGAAGAGTCTAGGAATGAAATGGTAAGTTTTTTTAAAGAGAAGTTAGAAAAAGCAATCAAAACATACGTAATTAAGTCTATTGGAAGTAAAGAGAATGAAGCACAAAAATTATTTGATAGCAGTCAAGAATTGAACGAAAATTACGCTGTATATAAACTTGGTCTTGAAAATGCGATTAAGGACAATACGGCAATTAATATAGATTCTGTGAAATATCATCCACAAATAGTTCTAATGACAGATGTAGTAAATGAACTAGATAAAACTTCCAGAATGTTTAATACAGTTAGAGGAAAAGATGAATTCTATCTTTTTAACAAAGATGGAGAAAATAGCCAGCCTAGATCTCAGTTTATAGGAACTTTTGAACATACGATAAATTCTCTGATAAAACGTATAGATAAAAAAGATACTTGGGGCGTAATTATCCTATGCCTTTTTATAGATTTTCTAGTACCTCTAGCTATGTTCTTCTTAATAAGAGAGAAGATAGAAAATAGTAATTCTAGAACGGTTTATACTTCAAATGCTTCATGGTGGGATAAATTAATGGGGAGAGATGACAATAACTTTAATAATTAATACTTAAAACTATGCTGAAGAAAATAATTGGGATTTTATTATTGGGTGTATCCATATTTTTTGCATACGGAACATATGCATATTATACCGTAAGAAAAGAATACTCTCGCTCCACGCTGGATTATCTAACGGGAACTGAACCTGATGTGCCTTTTCCTTATCAATTTGTAGTCATAAGTTTCATTTGTTTAATAAGTTGTTTGTTTTTACTTCTCAAAGTAAATAGAATTAAAAAGAAGTCACAAAATTATTTTTAAAATCTAGAACAATAAATTATAAAAGATATGAAAAAAACAATTTTATATTTAGGATCTATTACTGTATTGTGTTTTTTTACACAAAGTTGTGAAAAAAGCAATGAGAATTATCCGGAAACTGTTAAGAGTAACTTTATAACCGCTTGTTTAGAATCATCGGGTGGTAAATATACTGCATGCGAATGTTTGTTTAACAAAGTTAGCAAAGAATATAGTTATGAAGAGTATGTAGATTTAGAAACAAGGATGATACAAGGAGAATATGTTGGGGATTATTATGCATTTGTAGAAAGTGTTAAAGCTGAATGTAATTAATCTAAAATACTAATAAAGTAAAATAAAATATATGACAAATAATTATAAATCTTTAGATGAGGAGCATCAAAATGACATTGATTTTAAATATAATGAGAATAGACAAACTTTAGGTAAATTATCTGAGTTAGATATCCTTAAAATTTTTAATGAGTTTACCCGGGGCAAAAATAAAAGACAAGTAATAATTCCGGTTGGTTTTCCACAAGCAGGTAAATCCTTTTTACTGTCATCCTTATTTTATTACTCTAGAAAAGCAACAGAGAGAAATTGGAAGGCTAACTTTGAAAATAAAGAACCCTTTAATGATGGTTTTCTTTCGGTTAATACAATGGTAGATTATTTTCAACAGAAAAAACAATATCCACAAACTATTTCTGGTACTGTTGATATCATTGGAGTGCGTATGGAACCTAGTAGAAGAAATTTACCAGTGTCAGAGTATGCGTTTATAGATTTAGCAGGGGAAGATTTAAAAGAAATTAAAGTTAGTAATCAGGGGAAGTTTGGTGATCAAATCAATGGTATATTAAAATCTATTGCAGGAAGTCGCCCTATTTTTTTATTAATTACTCCTTATGAGCCAGCACTTGGTGATCACGATGAAGATACATTACACAGTGATTTTTTAAATCATTTAAAGATGAATTTGACAAATCTTTTTAATGAGTCAATTTTTGTGGTTATCGTTTCTCAATGGGATAAAAATCCTAACAGAGAAACAGATTCCGTGGAGGAGTACATTGAACAAAATAGACCACAATTGTATGGGCAAATACAAAATTCTAATACCGTCTATGGAGAATATTCTGTGGCAGATATTACCACAGGTAAAGATAATGAAGGAAATGAATTTATATTCTTTCAACAGATAAATAAAGAATATCCAAAACGACTATGGGATAGACTATATAAAATAAGTACAGGCAAAGATTTAAGTAAATCATGGTGGGAAAAATTATTTGGATAATATGGCAGTAGAATTAATATTTTTTGGCAAACCGCAATCATTTGAGGTATTCTCTTTTAATAGAGAGAATAAATTTATAGAATACAATTCAGAGAAAAGAAGAGTGATAGACCCTCATTTTTTCTTAGAAAACAAAGACGAGGGTACTATTATAAGATATAGAAGAGATCTGATTAATAAAAAAAATTACCTTTTAATGTACACTTACGCACAGGTATTTTCTGGAGTTCGATCTGGTATAGTTATAGGGGTTGGGTTTTCCTCTAAAAATGAAATTGAATTTTCTAAAGAGAATTTATATTATTTAACTACATTATTATCATCTTTCAAAAATAACGCTACTAAGGAACATAAATTTACTGAGGTTTTTTTGAGTAACCATGCCATCGATACCTTTAAAAAAAATTCTAACTTAATTGATTTTATAAAAACTAAAAGTAACTCAAATAACAAAATAGATAAAAGAACTCAGTTGTTCTATTTACCAAGTTTAGAAGAGCAGTTCAACACATTAGAGAAAGTAAATTCTAATGATATTTATATAACAAACAACTTATCTATTTTTAAAAATTCACTTAATCAAGCCAATCTTAATCAATTAAATAAAAAGATATATACTGTTAAGTCGAATAGTATTGTATCTTATATAGAGCCTCAGCCGGATCCTGTAAATCCTCATAAGGAAAAAGAAGTTCCTGCAAAAACTAACGCAGAAAAAGAGATTAAAACACTCAGAGCAATCAATGGACACTTAGAAAAAGAACTTTCAGACGAAAGAGGTAAAAACACCTATCTTGAGAGAAGTCTCAGTAAATTTAAAAAACTTGCCATGTTGGCTGGTTCTATGGCAGTATTTTTTATGGTGTTATCTGTAGCATTTTTTTTTAAAGATAGTTGGGGAAATTCTAAAGATAATACTAAAACTGATTCAGAAAATACCATTGCAGGTGCCCAAGTGGCAGGAGAGGAATCAGATTCCATTAAAACAAAAGTTGATAGCAATACTCCTTTGGATTATACTAATAAGTTGGCTGTTTTACAAGCAAAATTTGATGACCTTCATTCTGAATTGACAAAAGACAATCTTGAAAAAAGAATTGAAATTTTGAAAGAGATTAAATCTCTGCAGGAAAATTTGGGGTTAGATACTGATGAAACCTTTAATCTTATAAAAGGTCTTAATAAACAACTTGAAGATTTAAATGAATCTACAAGCAATAAAGATGATTCTAATTCTTATCAGGATGATATAATATTCAATAATGCTAAAATTGAAAATACTGTAAAAGGTTATAATCATTACTTAAAAAAATTTCCCAAAGGTGAACATAAAAAAGAAGCTAAGCTAAAAATTAAGGAACTACATGAAAAGAAGGGAAGTGACATATCTTCTGATACTGTAAATATAATTAATGTAGATGAGAATGGTGATGGTGATGGGGATTCGGAAGGTAAGCCTTATGAGGGATTAGAAACTCAAACGGATGATGATAGTAATGGGGATTCGGAAGGTAAGCCTTATGAGGGATTAGAAACTCAAACGGATGATGATAGTAATGGAAATAACGGAAATAACTAAATATGAAACATTGTATATATATAATATCAACTTTATTCCTATACTCTTGCACTGGGGATTGCCCAGATGTTGAGGTTACCGAGGTAGAGTGGGTTACCTATCAAGATGTAAAAAAAATAAGGAGAAGTTATATTCCAGAATATGAAATATTAGATATGGATATAAGTTATTATAATAAATATTATAATACCAATGTATCTCTAAGAATTAAAAATTTGGATTCTAAAAATAATTTAAAATTCAAGGTTAATAAGAATTATGGTTACACCTCTAAGCCCTCAAGTAGATATAAAAGTAATTACTCAAAGAAAATAGAAACTTATACAATATTTCCGAAGGGAGAAAAATCAATAAACTTTAATATTAATACTAATGGATATTATTTTTCTAAAATAAAGTATGATTTTTTAAACTTTGAAAAAGTACATGAGATAAAATATGACACCATTGTATATGATAGTCTTATTATAACCAAAAGAATAGCCAATACTTGTAAGGAAAATACTGAGGCTATTAACCAATCCTCTCAAAAATTAATTTCACTTTATAAAGATATAGGTAGAATAGAACCGAGTAGAAGGTCTACTGATACTATTTATAATAGTTTGAATTAAAAAATATATTTAAATGGCATTAGAAAAGAATAGTAACTTAAAAAGTTTAAGGTTAGATAAGTCTAGGAATATAGAAACACATTACTTTCTAACTAAAGGCAGAATATCTTTAAAAGCATTTCTTTTAAGGCTTGGCTTTGTATTAGTTATCATCGCTATTGCAATATATGGACTTTGGGAGTATGGCATATGGTTTATTCAATATTTAGAAGAACACCCTAATGATTCTGTTGCAGCACAATCCTTTGTCATTATATCCTCAGTTATTTATTTGTTAGTTGTTGTAATGTTGGTCTTTCTATTAATACAAATGGTAAAAAGAGTACATGATGTTAATAGATCTGGGTGGAATGTACTTATCCCTCTCTACAATTTATATTTAGTCTTTAGCCCAGGAGATAAAATAGACAATGATTATGGTGTTAACCCTGTAGAAGATAAGACACCTTATTTTATAGAAGAAGAAAACTTAAAAAATAATTAATTAAAATAAAACAATAATGAAGTATTTTCAATCCATATTAATGTTGTGTGTTACTGTTTTATTAATAAGTTGTAACAATAAAAAAGACGAGTTAGAAAATTTATATTTAGAAGACAGTCACTACACGGCAGTAGTGAAAGATGCTTCTGCACTCGCAAAATTAGATTTTTATTTTTTACCTAACGCTGTTTATAAATTAAACTTAAAACCTCAAAACAATATAAATTTATAAGTAAGATTTGTAGGTGAATGGAAGCATGATGGTAATTATATCCTTACTAAAATAGAAGAAATAGAATTTCTACCCAAGAAGTTTGAAAAGATGGGAGTAGAAAGTTTATTAAATGAAAATCCAAATTTATACCAATGGCAAAAGTCTGAGATTTTGGATTACTCTTCTAATGAATTAACAATTAAAAAAGAAAGTGGAGTTGAAGTTAATATGAGAAGGATTGATTAAATGGAAAAAATGCTTGTTATTATTGGTTTCGCTGTTTTATGATTTTTAATATTCTACCGAACATATAAATTAGATGGTCTTTCTACAGCAGATGCACTTTTTAAATCAAAGTTAAACACAGCGGGTGCTGCAATTTTGGCAGGTCTGTTAATTTATAAAGCATTCAATCGCTGATAATATATCTTTATGAAAAAGCTTGTTTACAAAAAAAATAAAAATCGGGTAATTTTAGGATTTGTCTTAATTATTATAGGAATTGTTTCTATGTTTATTTCTATAGGAAGTATTTTTATTGCATTTCCTGGTATAGCATTGCTACTAAACCCAAGAACGCCTTTGGTCTTTGAGCAGTATTATTTAAAATATAAACCTGGGTTAATTAGTGCCAGTAAAGCTATTCAGTATAAAGATATTCAAAAAATTGATTTTGAAAAAAATAAAATCATGGTTTATGGAGATCATCAAAAGATAACAATTAGAAAGGAATTTTTTAACAAAAATAAGTGGGGTGAAATTACCTCAAGTTTTAAAGGTCTTTGCAATAAAAATCCATTATAATAAATTAAAAAATCAATTATATTCAAAATATAAAATTTATGAAAAAACTAATTATAACATTATTTATCATTCTGTTTAGCTGCAATGCGACAATAAACGCTCAGTCTAAATTTGAATTAGAAGCCATGCTAGATGAATGGGCTGAGGAAGAGTTCGGCTCATGTTATTCTGGCAGAACATACAAAAGTATAACTTTATCTAATTTTTATTTGGATAGAGATAATAATAAAATTGAAATGGAAGGATATGTATCCTATTTAAATTTACTGGACATTAGTGTAAGGTGGAAATTTAAGGCAACGCTTAAACTATATTCTCAATATAGAGCTAAAATGATTTTTAGAAAATATGATGGATTCTCAGAAGATTGGGAAATTTGTGAAAGAACTATTGGTAATTAAGTATGAAGATAAAATCAGAACATAATAATGTAGTCTTACTGTGCAAGTCTTGTAAAAAAGAATTAAATATAAAGGTTAAAAGATGTATGAATTGTGGAGATGAAGATCCATTTCTTTTTAATTGGGTAGAAAAAATATCTGATCAATTCAATATGATTTATGGTGGAATTTTCATGGTTATTTTATTACTTTTTATTATGATAGGATATGAGTATTCTTGGTGGTGGTTAATTTTGTTAATTCCTATGTTCATTGCATTTTCAGTCGGTCTTAGTTTGTCTAGAATTTATTTTCTATCTAAAAAACTAACAATAGTAGAAAATTATTCTGAACTTTTATTAGAAAATAATCATGCAGATGGTGATTACATTTGGACATGTTATATAGATAAAACCCTTGATCTTTAGAATGGAAATAGTTGTAGTTATTATTATAGCATTATTCGTATTAATTATTTTAGGTTCTTTATCTGGGGGTGATAGTTTTGGTGATACTATAGGAAAAGGCTGTGGATGTATTACGACTATAATAGGTGTCATCATATTAATAATTGTTGCATTAGTATTGTTTTTGAATTAATTTTTAAGAAATGAAAATCATTCACTATCTGTTAGTAATATGTTGTTCTATTTTTGCTTTCTATCTGAGTAAAAATTCATGGGATAAACAAGAAATATCTTATGATTTAGCTCAATTAAACCATGTAAAATACGGATTATTTAATGCAAATGAATGGAAAATAAAAACTACAGAGTTAATATATAGGAAGTTAGATAATTCTGATTTAATTAATGAAAATAGTGAGGTTATAGAAAGTTATGTGAGTGAAGTTTTATATAATTTAATTCAGGAATTAGAAAACTATGTAGAACAAGAAAAGAATAGAGGGCAAATAGGAGAGCAAATAGTAAAACACATTGTAGCAAATACAATTCAAGTTGACGAAATCATTCTAAACTTACAAGGCCAGATTCCCGAATTGTCAAAAGATATTGTCAACACATTTAAGAATTTTGCAAACGACCCTAAAGTTAAGCAAAAGATAAAAAACAAAATAGATTCTTTCATTGATGTGGATATGGACGTTGAGTATTCCGAGATTACAACTTTAAAGAATAAATATAATAGTGATTCAAAAGAGGATTTAAATGTGATTATTCTGGAAAAGCAAATTAATACATCTAAAAAGACTCATCTGTTTGGTATTCTCTTTATATTGTTAAGCATTCTGTCTTTTATCATATTTCTTAAATCGGAAGAAGATAGGTTTTACTTGATGACAATTATCTTATTATTACTTTTATTTGTTGGTATCTCAGTACCCATGATACAAATAGAAGCTAAATTAGATATGTTTAAGTTTAATATCTTAGGTGAAAATATAATATTTACCAATCAAAACCTTTTTTATCAAAGTAAAAGTATTTTACAAGTGTTTAAAATCCTAATATCAGATGGAAAGTTATTTTCTATAATAACTGCATTATTTATAATTACGTTTAGTATAATCTTTCCCATTTTAAAAATCATAGCATCTATATTGTTTAGAAAAGGACATAATGGAACAATTATTCATTTTTTATGTTTCAAGAGTAGTAAATGGTCTATGGCAGATGTTATGGTAGTATCTATTTTGTTAGCTTATATTGGTTTGCAAAGCCTAGTAGAAAATCAAGTTGAAGCCATGACGAGAACCGTCAATCAATTAGAAGTTGTAGCGACAATGGGAAGTTCTAGTTTGCAATTTGGTGTTTTGGTGTTTTTATGTTTTGTAATACTAAGTATATTTTATTCAAGTCAATTGCAAAAAGCTAAACGGACAAGTAATATAAGTAATAAATATTTTTAGTGAAAAGTTATTAATGAGAAACTTAAAAATTTCATCTATTTAAATATGAAATTTAAGTTATAAAAAACAAAAACTAGAACTCATGAAACAAACCCTATACATAGACATGGACAATGTCTTGGTTGATTTCCCCAGTGGAATAGACCAGTTAGATGAAGAAACAAAATTAACCTACAAAGATGACTTAGACGAAGTTCCAGGTATTTTTGCACTAATGAAACCGATGGATGGTGCGATTGATGCTGTACATCAATTGCCCGAAAAGTATGAAGTGTATGTATTATCTACTGCACCATGGCTTAACCCATCGGCTTTGCAGGATAAAATTGAATGGATACATAAATACTTTGGTAAAGAAAAGGATACGGTACTGTACAAAAGACTTATCATATCACATCATAAGAATTTGAACCAAGGAGCTTACCTCATAGATGATAGAACCAAAAATGGAGCCTCAGAGTTCACAGGTGAGCATATTCATTTTGGAACAGATAAATTTCCAGATTGGGAAAGTGTATTAACTTATTTATTACCCTAATATGGCATATTTTTCTACCTACAAGGATAAACTTTATTCATGCTATTGTGTCTGGAGCGGTACCGAAAAAGAAACGGAGATAGGCAAAATTTTTGACGAAGGAATGGAAATAATCTGACCAAGCTGCAATAATTATAACAAATTGGATTTTGTACAATTCAGAGAATATTGAAAGTTTGGGAAGCCGTTTAAACATCATATTTGCGACCCTGAATTCATTGCAGGATATCATAGAAAATTGTTTATCAGTTGATTGCAAATCCAAACACGCGCAGAATAAACAGATTTTAAGGTTTTGAGACGGCTACACTTTTTTTATAACTACCATCTCCTGGCCCTATTTAAGGGGAGATTATAATATAAACTTTACTTCCAATTTTGGATTTCAATTAAATTTCCTTCTGGGTCTCTCATGTAAATAAATGTAATGGTCCCTGCACCTTCAATTTCCTTTTTAGTTATTTCCCCACATTTCTCTCCACCATTTATTAAAATCATCTCCACTATTTCCTCAACATCCACAACTTCAAAAGCAATATGCCCATAGCCTCTTTGATTAGGAGGGATTTTCTCTTGATTTAATATATTTTCGTATTGATATATTTCTAGTGTAGGACCTTTTTCTCCGTATCCTGGAAGTAATAAATGTGCACATTGTAATTTTGCATCCTTTAAACCCGTTCCCTTTTCCAAAAATTCACCAGACTGGTTTCTGATTGGGGGAATAACTTTGCATTCAAAAATATTTACATAAAAGTCCACTAATCGTTTCCAATCTTCACTGACAATATTGGTATGAGCAAATCTCATGTTTTATTTTTTAAATATTTAATCTCATTATTTATAGTTATTTCTGTCGCTGAGTATTTTTATCAATTAAGGATATTCAATCAAGTAAAAATCCTCACCTCTCAAACTGATCCACGTCTCCAACATACAGTGTATCAATATCCTTAAAATTAGTCGATTCAGAATATTTGCGGTGATGTCTTTTTTCTTTAGATAAGACGATGCTGTGATTTAATGGTTTTGAATTGGTTGAATCTTGGTTAAGGGATTTCATTTCTTTAAAGTCGGTTAATGCAATTTGATAGGATCCGATGTTCCCCTCATCATTTTTGAATGTTTCAATTTCTTTATCTAAATAATCATTCATTTCCTCTATAGATATTTCTGTTTCCTCTATGAGATAATCAGGCACACCCTCATTTTCGGCAGAAGTGGCATCCAATGAATAATAAATCCCGTTGATATGGATATATGGAACAACTTGCTCAAAATCTTCATAAGTAAGGTCGGGATAATGTTCTTTATTTTCTTTGTTACAAGAGGTAATTACAAAGAGTAGAGAAAGCGTGATGAGTTTGAAATTCAGTAAAGTTTTCCTAGCAGATTCATTGAGTTTAGATTAAAGATAATGTTTTTCATATTTAATCTAGGTGAATGAGTATTTTTTTCCTAAACTTTACAACTTATGGATTATGAGTTAATCTTGTAAAACGGACGGGATTAATTTCATGGATCCCTGTACTCCCGACATCAAAATAAAAATCTCACAAATTTTCTCAGAAAATTTATTATAAAAAACAAAACCAACAAACAATGGTACAAAGTAAACTTTGCATATTATTTGGCGGTATGTTTTCCAGATTTTGATATTCTAGTTTCTAGTGGAGCTGGCGGGATTCGGACCCGCGTCCAAACAAGGAAATCATAAGATTTCTACATGCTTAGTTTCATCTTTCATTTTCGTGTGCAGATTGGGTTGAAACTCCCTGACTACACCTTAGTTTTAATTAATTTCGAGGAAAAGTCAAAACACCAATTCCTCTATCTCCGTATTTCTGTGCCCTGAACTCAGACGCCACGGTGATCGGGCCTCTGCAGGACATTTAACGTCCCTGCCTTGCAGGGATATCGCCAAGACTTACTGTGATTCAGTCTAATTAGGCCGCTAAAGCGTAATTGTTGTTGCCAGTTAAAAAGTTGAAGTGTCTGATTTACGTGAGTACACAACATTTCACGACATGCTTACTTACCATTTCGGCTTGCTGTCAAAACCAGTCAGCCCCATGATATTTGATTTAAATGAACTTCTATTCCTTCGCAGGAACTTACAAAGTTACAATATTTATACCAATATATTAATGTGAAGGTTTATTTTTTCTATATTTCAAGATATCAGAGGAATGTTCTATCAAATGAATCGGTGCTTCTGGATGATTTTTAATTTTTTGTAGCACTCTTTTATTTAATTTTTCTTTTGCTTGGCGAATATATATATGCTCTATTCTATCTGGAAACTGTTCAAATGCCGTTAGATAAATATCTGTATCTCCTTCTGTAGCGTCTCCTAATAAAATGAACTTTTCTTTCTCATAGAATTGCAATAGATGATTTAAGGTGTTCTTCTTATGATTTTTGTACGCTTTTCTTTTCTCACCAAATTTAATCCCAAAGTCTCTCAAGAAAAGTGGACCTAAAGGTATATTCTGGAACTTGAGAAAATTAATTAAAAACTCATATAAATTCCAAGGGCTATTGCTCAAGTAAAAAATGGGGTTTACGGGATGCCCATGTTTATTTAAAGTCAATTCGTGTAAAACTTCTGCAATATCTTCAAAAGGCATTCTGCTTCTTTCATTTTTAAAAAGGGTGTGATATAACATCTTTAATTTCAAAAATGAATTCACATGTGTCACCAAAACCGTATCATCAATATCAGATACAATGATATGCTCTGTATCCTGATGGGGAAGCAGAATATTAATCTTAGCATGAATAATTTCCCCCTGTTTATCAGAAAAATCTGGTGCCGTTATTTGTGCAGAAGTCCAATCTAAAAACTCTCTATTGGTAGGTTTTTGGTTCACTTGAATTTCTGCATCAAAATAGCCATCATTGTCGGTAAATGTTTGGATGATTTGATCTTGATAGGTAATGATAACTTTGGCATGTTTAGCCTCATCCGATGCAAAACTTTTAAGGTTGATGAGGAGATTATCTAGGATTGTTCTGTTCTCTATATCAATCTCTCCTTCATCTTCTAGAATACGTCCTTTAATTTTTATTTTATGCTGATTAGAATAAGAAAGATAAGGCCGAATCGTCATCGGATCATGATCAAATAATTCCGTGAAGAACCATTTGATGGATAGCCATGTTTTAAAGATGTTTTTAAGCATCTAGAAATTTTTCCTTAATCCTGAGCACTGGCGATAAATAACTTGTGCCAAATAAATTTAAATGAACCAACAAATAATATAGTTGAGCCAATTCAATTTGGCTTTGCCAAGATTTAGCACAATTAGAACTATCTTTGTAAGCCTCTAAGAATGCATTAGGAAATCCTCCAAATAGCTGGCTCATCCCAATATCCATCATCGGATGCCCATAATATACCGCAGGATCTATTAAAGCCACATCACCCTTATCATCTACCAGATAATTGCCATTCCATAAATCCCCATGAATTAAAGATGGTTTGGCATCACAAAATTCCTGATCTATTGCTTGTTTAAATTTTTCTTTAGAAGGGATATTTTCAAGACTCATCAAACCTTTTTGAACGGCTAATTGGAACTGAGGCTTGATTCTTTCTTCCCAATAAAATTCGCTCCAAGTTGCATGTTCATTATTTAACTGTGGGAGAGTGCCAATGAGATTGTTACTTTTAAAACCAAAAGCATCAGAAGTATGCATATGAAGTTTTGCTAATTTCTCACCAAAATTCTTGAAAGTATCGTTTTTGGGATCACCAGAAGGAATGTACTCCATGATAATATAACTATAAGAAGTGAATTGACCTACATTATAAACTTCTGGAATACGTAGGGTATTAGAATTTTTAAGAGCTAGTAGACCCGTCTGTTCAGATAAAAATATATTGATTTTATCTGAATCATTGATTTTAATTACATAGTCACCGTGGGAAGTATTTAACAAATAAACATCTGATATATCTCCACCAGATAAACTTTGGCTATGATTGATTTTAAAGTTGTTTTTCTCTGCTATAAAATTGAATAGATCCATCATAAATTAGGGAAATTTTCATCTATGAGTTTTTTTGCAATTTCAAAAGGGGAGATTTTGTTTTCTCTTAAATCCCTTTTTAGCCCATTTATTTGGGATTGAATGGTGGATTTATTTTTAAGTTTTAATAAAATTAATTCTTCTAGATAATCATCTATGCGCATGTTTTTTTGTTCCCATCTTTTTTGATCTAAATAGCCGTTCTCACGGGTGATTTCATAATATTCAAGAATTTTATCCCAAACCTCACTAATGCCCTTATTTGTATAGGCACTTCCTTTGAGGATTTTTCTCTTCCATCCAGATGGTTTGCTCGGTAGAAATTGGAGAGAACGATTGAGGTTCATACGTGTATCTGTCACTATTTTCTCATTATACAAATCAATTTTGTTCAGGAAAATCACATCTGCCATTTCCATAATACCTCGTTTAATCCCTTGCAGTTCATCACCTGTACCAGATACCTGTATAAATAAGAAAAAATCTGTGATGCTATCCACCAAAATCTCAGATTGTCCAACACCCACCGTTTCCACTAGAATGATATCAAACCCAGCGGCCTCACATAATAGCAAGGCTTCTGAAGTTCTGGCGGTGATTCCACCTAGGCTTCCACCTGTAGCAGAAGGGCGAATATAAGCTTTGGATGATCTGGAAAGATCCTCCATTCTAGTTTTGTCTCCTAAGATGCTCCCTTTGGATAGGGTACTGCTTGGGTCTACTGCAAGTACCGCTACCTTGTGCCCTTTTTCTATCAAGAACATACCAAAAGATTCTATAAAAGTACTTTTTCCTGCTCCTGGTACTCCCGTTATAGCTATTCTTTTAGACTCCCCAGTATAGGATAGCAATTGGTGGATTAATTGTTGCGCCATCATTTGATGCTCAATTTTCTTGCTCTCTGCCAATGTAATAGCCTTGCTCAAAGCGGTAATATTACCAGATAAAATTAAATTTGCAAAATCGTCTACCGTAGGAGTCTTCAAAACTGTTTAAATTAACTTGAAATTCTTTTTGCTAAGTTAATGTTTTTATAAGGAAGTCAAATTATATTTGCAACATGAATTGGCGAATTTTATTGTTTCCTTTTGCAGGAATTTGGTGGTTGATTACACAAATACGTAATCTTTTGTATAGTGCTGGGATTTTCCCTTCTACTGATTTTAAAAAAGCAATTATAGTAATTGGTAATTTATCTGTGGGTGGTACAGGTAAATCACCTCATGCTATCTATGTATTAGATTTACTCCGAGAGAACTTTAAGGTTGCAGCCTTGAGCAGGGGCTATGGTAGAGAAACTTCTGGTTTTATTGTTGCCAATTATGACTCTAATGCCCAGCAAATAGGAGATGAGCCTATGCAGTTTTTTAATCGATTTAAGAATAGAATAGTGGTGAGCGTGGGAGAGGATCGTGTTGCCGCTATCAAAGAACTTTTTGCAAGGTTTAAATTAGATGCGGTAGTCTTAGATGATGCTTTTCAACATAGAAAGTTAAAGACAGATTTTAATATTTTACTTACAAGCTATAAGAATTTATATTCCAATGATTATGTACTGCCCGTTGGCACGTTGAGAGAAAGTAGATTAAATGCAGATAGAGCAAATATTATAGTGGTGACTAAAACGCCAAGTAAATTAACAGAGGATGAAAAATCTAAGATTGCAAAGGAATTGAAGATAAAAGAGTACCAACATTTATTCTTTTCTAAAATAGTTTATTCTCATGAATTGAAGCATTATGATTTACCAATGGATATAGAAAGTGCCAAAGATTATAATGTACTTTTGATCACAGGGATTGCCCATGCAAAACCATTCATTAATTTTTGTAAAATCCAGTTTAAACAAGTTAATCACCTCAACTACCCAGATCATTATAACTTCAAGCCTAATGATATAGAGCAGATAGGAGAAGTCTATAAGGAAATGGAAGGTCCGAAGTTAATTTTGACTACAGAGAAAGACTATATGAGACTTAAACAGGAGTATGCAATTATCGAAAATTTGTATTATCTTCCCATATCGGTTGAAGTAGATGATGCCGATACGTTTAACCAAATTATTTTAGACTATGTTACAAAAAATTCAAGAGGCCACTGATTTTCTAATAAATAAACTGAATAATGAGGTTCCAGATTTTGCCATCGTATGTGGGTCTGGTCTGGCTAAATTAAAAGATCAAGTAGAAGCTATTGAGGTTATTTCTTATAAAGATATTCCTAACTTTCCTAAAACTACGGTACCTGGACACACCGGTAAACTTATATATGGAACATTAGAAGGCAAAAAGGTTTTGCTTATGTCTGGTAGGTTTCACTATTATGAGGGATACTCTATGCAAGAGGTTACCTTTCATTTAAGAGTATTCCATTCTATAGGAATCAAAAATTTAATCGTATCTAATGCTTCTGGAGGCGTTAGAAAGGATATGCATGTTGGTGATGTGATGATTATTACAGATCATATTAACTTCTTCCCAGAGCATCCATTACGCGGTGCTAATTTAGATAACTTTGGACCACGATTTGTAGACATGAGTGTTCCTTATGACAAGGAATATATCTCAATTTTTAAAGAAGTTGCAAAAGAGAATGATGTAAATGTGAGAGAAGGAGTTTACTTTGGATTGCAAGGCCCTACGTTTGAAACGCCGTCTGAATATGGGATGGTGAGAGCCATGGGTGCCGATGCTGTGGGTATGAGTACAGTTCCAGAGGTTATAGTCGCTAGACATCAAGGAATGCGGGTAGCTGCGCTATCGGTCATTACAGATTTAGGTGGACCAGAAATCGCTAATCCAGTTTCCCATGAAGAGGTTCTGAACGCCGCCAATGTGGCTATGCCTAAGGTAATTAAATTGGTAAGAGGTTTAGTGAAAAATGCGTAATTAAATTGTATACTATTTATAATATCAATCAAAAAAAAGCAGCTGTCTCAAAATCTTAAAACTGGTCATTCTAAACCTGATATATAATCCTAATAAATTGTTAACCAGTTTATTATGGGTTGTTGAAATTAATTTTGGGTTCATAATCGGTTTTTGAGACAGTTATTTTTATATCTATACCAACTTCATATTTGAGGTGCCTATTTTCTTTTCTTTTGATGTGGAATCACATATATAGGGATTTCTGCATTTTTAATTACATCCCTACATACGCTGCCCACAAATGCTTCATACAAAGTGCCATGCCCTTTGGATCCTATAGCTATTAAATCTGCTTGCATTGTCTCTGCTTCTTCTAAAATTGTATCTACGGGAATTCCTTGTTTTACCAGAGACGCCACTTCTACACCCATTTCTCTAACTTTAAGCTCTAACTGTTTTAATGCCTTAGCATCCTCATGTAGGGTGGTTTCCTCTAGTTCTGGTAGATAATGATATCCCATATCTCCAATGATAAAGCCTATATCTAAACTCACCACATGCAACAAGGTTAATTTCCCATTTAAATCTTGAGCCAAAGCAATAGCATGATTAATTACCTCATTAGAAAAAGAGGATAAATCTACAGGGACAAGTATATTTTTCATAGCGTTTAAATTTTGTCTTAAAGATAGGGAATTTTTCTATTGTGGGACATGATTTTTGTTTAATCAGTTAGGTCACTCATACAAACAAATAATTAATCATTTATGTATCTTTGCAATATGCAAAAAATTTATATCCTCATTTTATCCATATTTCTATTAATATCCTGTGGCACGAATAGAGCTAGAAAGGTAGATAATTCTGTGAGTGGTAGGGCTAAGACGGTTTTGTCTAAAGCGTATGACTTCTATGGAACACCATACCAATATGGCGGAACCACAAGAAAAGGCATGGACTGTTCTGGGTTGGCATTGGTATCTTTTGCAGAAGTAGGTATTGAACTTCCTAGAAATTCTGCAAAACAAGCAGAATATGGCATCAAAGTAAATATAAAACGTGTAGAGCCAGGGGATATGCTGTTTTTTAATACATCTGGGAGAGGCATATCCCATGCAGGAATTGTGGATCACATCAAGGATGGTGAGGTTTTCTTTATTCACGCGTCATCCTCTAAAGGTGTTATGGTGAGCTCACTAGAAAATTCTTATTGGAATAAACGCTTTGTGAAAGCTGTACGGTATATTTATTAAAATAGCCATTAGCCGACAAGCTTGAGTAGGCTAAAGTGTACTTTTAATACTCGTGAGGTTATCTTTTTATGAATCGCTGTCCTACTTCTTTTCTGGATTGAATGTGGTACCACAATTAGGACAAGTGCATTTTTGATCTATTTGCTTCTGTATTTTAATTTTTTCTATAAAGGCAGAGCTAATAATTCCCGTTGGTAATGCCACAAATCCAATGCCTATCAAAGCTATCAATCCGCTCAGCAATTTTCCTATTCCTGTGATTGGATAGAGATCGCCAAATCCTACAGTGGTCAATGTAGCGACAGCCCACCAAAATGATTCTCCTATATTGTCAAATTTTTCTGGCTGTACATCACTTTCTATATAATACATCAGCGTAGAGGATAATACAAGTAAAATAAATGTAACAAAGATAGTCATAGATAGATCACTTCTTGTATCTTTTAATACGCCAGTTATAAGCTTGAATGACTTAGAATATCTGCTTATTTTAAAGATTCTTAACAGCCTAAACAATCTTAAAATCTTTAAAACCCTAAAGTCTACATTAAGCTAACGAGCTTACCCTTGAATCTGGGATCCTCAGAAGAAGACCATAATCGGAAGAAATATGCTATAATGAAGACAATTACAGAAAATATTTCTATGGTATGGAAAAATATTTTATTAGCCTCAAAAATTTCTTCATAAGATTCTAGTATGATACAAATAACATTGAGGATTATGAGTCCATAAATGAATTTAATGAAGGTTAAATTATTATTTAATAATTCATAAACTTTCTGTCTCATTGGTTGATTTTAATAGAAATAACATTATTCTTCTTCGCTATAAGATACCTTTCCGTTTACTATGCGGGCTGGTGATGTATAGGGGTGTTCAGTTACTTTATTGGCGCCCATGATATGCAAAACCTCCCAGTCTTGTACTTTGAGTACGTCTGAAATCATGGATCTATGACAACGCCACCAAACAGCTTCTGCGCACATGATAGCACAGGTATGATGGGTTGCTAATTCTTTTAGTTCATCCAAACCTTTTGCAAATTCATCGGCATGCATATAGTCTGCATAGGCTTGAAAGGATTTATTCCGCCAAAGCGTGTTAATGGATTCCTTTTGGACTTTTCTGCGACCCCCTAACGATTTAAAATGGTAATAGGTAATTCCTATTTTTGCAAGTGATTTTTTTAAAATATCCTGATTGAATTGTGGATACTTTCTAGAACCTGGCATACTGCGGACATCTATTAGGGTATCTATACCAAAAACTTCTAGCATCTCTGTAAATTTTTCTATAGGAAGATTAGAGTGACCTATCGTATAAATGGTTTGATTGGTCTTATATGTCATGATGGCTTAATTTTATAACGTATACGTAGTATTTCCAGTTAGTGCCAGAATATATTGATCTATATACAATTCTCTTTCTTTAAACTTATATTGTTGAATATATCTCGGGTGATTCAAAACCACCATCTTATCAAAAAGTTTAGCCTCTTGATTGATTTTATGGATGAACTTAGCATTCTTTTTTCCAAGAATATAAACTTCAGATGTATCTAAACCCAGTGTTATATGTTTTTTTAGAGATTCAATCATAAAAGGTTTTGTCATTTCAAATAATTCCTTGTCATCATAATAGTTAGCATTAAGCCAACTCCCGGTTTTTGTTTTTCTTGTAATGGCTAGAGGAAAAGGAGAGTTGATATAGAAATCGTTATAAAATGCTTTTGGGCCTCCATAATTTAAGATGACATCATATAGGAATACAGAAGAAACTTCATGAGTTCTGGCTGTTTGCATTTGGATATTACAAATGCTATCTAACCTTTTGGTATCTGTGAAAGGAATTCCCGTTACTCCAGCACCATGACGGCTAGGGTTTATACCTATAATGAATTTTCGCCTTTGGGTATCATGGTAATATTTATAATAAAATTGACTCATGACTTTCATGGTTTCTGGTAATTCCAAAAACGGATTTATCACTTTAAAACCTGAAGGTAAAAGTCCATTATATGTCAAATCCTCATTAAAGGATATCACTTGATCTGCTAAAGTTCTAATCATAATTTACTGATTCATAATTATCCATTTGACGCCTGAATATAGATATTTATAATTATTTAAAGTTCTAAACTCACGATTTTATTTTAGCCTTCTGATTTATTTTGAGCAGAATATATAATATGTCTTTCTCTAGGTAACATTTCCTTATGTTTATTCAGGAATACCAGTATTTTTTCCCTGATATCACATTCCATTTCCCATGCATTATTAGGGGTATCAGAACTCACCACACAGCGGATAGTAATAGTATCTTCACCTGAATTTGTGACCAATACTTTGGGTTCTTTTTGCTTGTTCCAAAGAGGGTGGTCATTCACTAATTTCTTAAAATGCTCTCTAATAGCCTCTACATCCGCTGTATAATCTACAGAGAAATAAATACCACTGCTGGTGTTCATTTTGCTATGAGACCAGTTCTCTATAGTTTCCTCTATCAGATATTTCATCGGGACAATTAACCTGCGGCTATCCCATGTTTTAATAATTACATACGTGTATCTTAAATCCTCTACGGTACTCCATTCTCCTTTAATCACTACAGTATCCCAATTTTAACTGGTTTTGTCATGGCTACTTGAATACCTGCTATGAAGTTTCCGATCACAGACTGTGCAGCGAACCAAGAATTACACTTAAAATACCAGCAGAAGTGAGTAAAATTCTTCCTAAACCAAGACATGTCCAAGAATAAATTAGTTATAAAAATAAGCGCCCAAATGACAACAATGGCTTTAATTATTTTAGCGCCAATGGCAACATTGGTCTTTTTCTTATTTTCTAGTTGTGTGTACCCATCATCGTCTGGTTGTATCCCATGCTGAATATAAAGAGAGGTTCCAAAATCTATGAGTGTAATCACAAACCACGTCAAACATATAACAAGCCGATACTAATAATGCGTTGCAGAGAATTCGCTATATTTCCAACATAGGAAATTAACCCCTGAGAAGATAAATACAAAAAGGAACTAACGATTAAAAATATAAAGGGTAGAGTGATTATTTCTAGAAAATAAAAAATAGGATTATCTTCTATATTGATGCCTTTAGCCTCTTCATTTTCTATGTCTTTTTCTGTGTATAGGTTAATTATTTTCTAATAAATTTCATGAGTAGGCAGGAAACAAAATAGGCTATACTCATGGCTACTATCAGAACCATAATTTCCCAGAGATTGATACCCCATACTTTTCTGTGAAAAAATGGTGGTAAATTCTCTACAATTTTTGGCGGTTTATAGTTGCTATAGAGTGGTTCTATATATTCTACCATTTCTACAGAAAAAACCCATATAAGTGGGTTTTCTGCCATACGAATACGCTCTAAATAGATAGGAACATTCTTGTCATTATATTTGATTTTACCTAATAAATTAGACTTTCTAGCTACGCCTTCCATTTTACTGGCTTGTTCTAGTGGGGGATCCACAACTCCATCCGGACGATTGGGCAAATCATCATAATTAATTAAACCTTTATCATTTAATACATAATATAATTGCTCTGCTAGCTGCTCCCTTTTAATAGATTGATTTTCTTGAGGTATTAAATTAAGATTTAACGTCCGCCGCTGCTAATTCATAATTACCTTGACTTGCATTAATGTTTCTTAATTTTAAACTACTTATATGAAAATTTATCAAGCGATAAGAGAAGATTATAACATTCAACGGGATTTAATTAAAAAAAACTTCTGGAGATTCAGAAGAAAGAAACGCCTTTTGGAGGGATCTTAAAAAGAAACTAGAAGTACATGCAATGGCAGAAGAACGTTATTTCTATTCTCCTTTAATAGATACAGATGAGATGCAAGAAGATGCCAGACATGGCATTGCAGAACATCATGAAATGGATGAGTTAATACAAGAGCTAGATGATACAGATATGAGTTCTCCGCACTGGAAAGCAACGATGGATAAGTTGGCAGAAACTGTTTTACATACCTAGAAGATGAGGAAGAAGAATATTTCCTTTCTAAAGCAAAGGACATTTACAATAGCAAAGATGCAAATGCTCTGGCAAAGAGATATGAGGATACCATGGAAAAATATAGAGAAGGGTGGCCAGAAAGCATTCCAGGTAGCGATTCAGAAACAGAAGAATAATTCTTTTTATTTAATAAAATCAAAAGAGCCTCACTTGACAATGGGGCTCTCTGATGTTGTATGATGATTTTAAATCCTATTGATTACCTAAAATCAAGGGCATTCCGTCTTTGTCTCCTATGATGATGATTTTGGTATTGTCACTTTCTGCTAATTTATTCGTAGCATCAATACCTTTATCTCTTAGAATATTTTCGCTCAAAGAAGCATTTAATATTTCATTGGCTATGGCTTTACCATTGGCTTCAATTTCCTGTCTTTGTGCTTCTTTTTGTGCTTTTTGCAATCTAAACTCATACTCAAGTGATTCTTGTTCTTGCTTGAGTTTTCTTTCTATTGCATCTTTAATGGTAGGCGGTAAAGATACATCTCTCACCAGAACACGTTCTAAAATGATGAATTTATTCTCTAAAATCAAAGTCGTCTCTTCAAAGATTTCCTTTTGGATTGCGTCTCTTTTACTAGAATAAATTTGTTCTGGGGTATATCTACCAATGACGCTTCTAGCTGCAGAACGTATGGCTGGTTGCATTACTCTTTCTACATAACCCTCACCCACCTGTTGATGCAAGAATGCTAATTTATTTACATTAGGGTGATACCAAAGAGATACTTCCAAGTCTATATCTAGTCCATTAGAAGACAATACCTGCATATTCTCTTTTAATTCTTTTTGTCTTACCTCATATTCATACATGGTATTCCATGGAGCCACTACATGGAACCCTTCTAGATATATATTATTGGTATCTACTCCGCCAGAAAACGGGCGGAAAAGTACACCTCCCTCTCCAGCGCCAATAGTGACAAAAGAATTAAGAAGTAGAATAATGATTAATACTAACGCTACAACAGCGCCTATGACAAATTTGGGAAGTGTATTCATTTTTTTAATTTAAATTATGGTTTACATGTGCAAACCGCCATCTACAGAAACAACCTGTCCTGTGATGTAAGATGCCATGTCAGAGGCTAAAAATAAACAAGCATTAGCTACGTCTTCTGGTGAACCTCCTCTTTTTAACGGAATGTTATTTCTCCATTCCTCTACTACCTTTTGATCTAATTTTTCTGTCATGGCTGTTTCTATAAAGCCAGGAGCAATGGCATTACATCTGATATTTCTAGATCCTAATTCTTGTGCAATAGATTTAGTAAACCCAATCATACCTGCCTTGGACGCAGCATAATTGGCTTGTCCAGCGTTCCCTGTAATCCCTACAATAGAAGTGATGTTGATAATAGAACCTTTGCGTTGTTTTAGCATGGGTCTTAATACGGCTTTTGTCAGATTGAAGGCAGAATCTAAATTTACACGAATGACTTTTTGCCAATCTTCATGGCTCATACGCATAAGTAAATTATCCTTTGTAATACCAGCATTATTCACCACGATATCTATCTGCCCAAATTTCTCCATGACATCGTCCACCAATTTATATGCTGCATCAAAATCCGTAGCATCTGATTGATAACCAATGACTTTATCACCATACTTATTGACTAAATCTTCTGATGCTGATCCAGATGATATATAAGTAAAAATAACGGTCGCACCTTGCGCTACAAAAGATTCTAAAATTCCTTTTCCGATTCCTCTCGTTGCTCCAGTTACAATGGCAACTTTACCTTCTAATAGATTCATAAATTTTAATTATTATATAAACAAAAATAGCAAAACTTCTCAAAAATACTGAATTAGAATACAATTCGTTTTACGAAAGGATAAAAAGATTAGTTTTGCAAAATTCAATTAAAGTTTATTACATGCAATAGGCTTATTTAACCTTTTATATGAAATATCATCTAAGTTTATTCTTTTTAAACATAATTTTCCTTTTAAATGCTCAAAGCCAATGGCATGCAGGGATAAGTTATGGAAGTTCAGACCTATTAAGAAGTCAAAATAGCGATAGTCATTATAATTATTCTAATCAAGAGGGTTCTATTTATGTAGGAAAATATTTTTTCTGGAATAGGAGCAAGACACAAAACATTCAAAAATATTGGATATTACAACTCAATGGTAACTTTGCCCAATATGAATTATCAATCGCTAATAAGAAAGAAAATGTTTACTCCTCGCAGATCAATACAGGGATTAGATTTGAGAAAGAATTAAAACCTGATTTAAAATTAGAAAGTTCCATCCTTTTAGGAATGGGCTACCATACTGGATTAACAGAGAGATTAAATTCTGGAATATATTTTAGAGAAGCTATTATAATAGGTTTAAATAAAACATGGAAATCTGGTTTTAGTAATCAATTTGGTCTTGGTTTTCAACATGCTTCTAATGCCAACTTATATCCTTTGAATAGGGGATATGAATTATTATTTCTAACAATAGGAATCATTTGGCCAAAGAAAATTTTATAATTCACTCAAAAAATATTTATATTTATACGCTATGACAGAAAACGCAACCCTAACGGCTTTAAAATGGCGTTATGCAACCAAGAAATTTGATGAGACAAGAAGAGTCCCTTCAGAGAAATTAGAAATGCTATTAGAAGGTGGTAATCTTACAGCTACCTCACTAGGGATTCAACCCTTTAAAATGGTAGTGGTAGAGGATCCCAAAATTTTAAAATCCCTAGAGGAAATTACTTTTTACCAATCCAGTATTCAGACCTGTAGCCATTTGTTAATCTTGTGTGCAGAAACTAATGTAGATGATGCCTATGTAGATAATTTCATAGAATTTGTAGCAGAAGCTAGAGGATTAGAGGTTAGTGCGTTAGATGGCTATAAGAAAATGTGCAAGACGTTTATCAATGGTATGTCAGAGGAGACGAAAAGAGAATGGCTTAAACATCAATGTTATATTGTAATGGGCAATCTACTCACTGTATGTGCCTCTTTAGAAATAGATAGCTGTCCTATGGAAGGATTCAATCCACCTGCTTTAGATGAGGTGTTAGGACTGCATAAACATAACCTGAAATCTGTTTTATTAATACCCATAGGATATAGAGCAGAGGATGATAAGTTTTCTATTATGGGTAAATTAAGAAAGCCTTTAGAAGACATGGTGGTTAATATAGGCTAGATTTAAAAATTATTAAATGAGAAAATTAGATTTACATTGGCAGATTTTAATCGGAATGTTGCTGGGAATTATATTTGGATTCTTTGCAGCAGAAATGAATTGGAATCAGCTCGTAATTGATTGGATAAAACCTTTTGGGACCATATTCATCAATATGTTAAAGATGATTGCAGTACCGTTGATTATAGTTTCATTAATTACAGGGATTGCAGAGCTCAAAGATATTTCTAAAATATCCAAAATGGGTGGTAAAACCATTGGATTCTATTTGATGACAACCGTTATTGCTGTTTCTATTGGATTGCTGCTAGCTAATCTCATAGAACCTGGTTCTTTTATTGATACAGAGGCTAGAGACCAGTTGATGGAACAATATGCAGGCGATGCGGGAAATAAAATACTAGAAGCGCAAGAACAAAAGAAACAGGGTCCCTTGCAGCCAATTGTGGATATTGTACCAGATAACTTCTTCTCTGCGATGACAGATAATGGCAAAATGTTACAAGTAATTTTTTTTGCGATTTTAATCGGGATTGGTTTGATATTGATTCCAGAAGAAAAGGCAAGACCTGTTACTTCCTTTTTTTCTAGCTTGAATGAGGTTATCTTGAAAATTATAGATTTAATTATGCTAGCTGCACCTATTGGTGTATTTGCTTTGCTAGCTGCCATTCTGGTAGAAATTCCAAGTTTTTCTGTTTTACAAGCATTGCTCGTTTATGCACTAACAGTTGTTGCTGGATTAGCCATTTTGATATTTGTAATATATTCATCTATCATATCTTTTGTAACAAAATTGAGTTATGTTCAATTTATAAAAGGAATTGCTCCTGCACAGTTAGTTGCTTTTTCTACAAGTTCTAGTGCAGCCACGCTCCCTGTTACTTTGGAACG
The DNA here is from genome assembly GCA_009835005.1 of Flavobacteriaceae bacterium Ap0902. Lineage (GTDB taxonomy): Bacteria > Bacteroidota > Bacteroidia > Flavobacteriales > Weeksellaceae > Profundicola. The sequence continues at coordinate 133,749 of WTFG01000005.1, forward strand.
AGTCACAGAACATTTGGGAGTAGACGAGGATGTGGCAAGTTTTGTATTGCCATTAGGAGCCACCATCAATATGGATGGAACAAGTCTCTACCAAGCAGTAGCTGCGATTTTCATTGCACAGGCTTTTGGGATGGATTTGGATCTTTCTACTCAAATCATGATTGTACTTACAGCGACTTTGGCATCTATTGGATCTGCCGCTGTGCCTAGTGCTGGGATGGTGATGCTAGTCATTGTATTAGGACAAGCGGGAATACCAGAGGCTGGATTAGCGCTGATTTTTGCCATTGATAGACCTTTGGATATGTGTAGAACAGTAGTCAATGTAACTTCGGATGCCATGGTTTCTACTTTGATTGCAAAATCAGAGGATAAACTGCATGTACCAGTAGTGAAAAATTGGGATGATTATTATCCCCCGAAAAAGGACTAAGTTACTTTTGTTACACGTGATATAAATTTACTGTCCTAATTTTGCATAAAACTTCAACTATGAATTTACTACCCTATTGGAATACAGCTATATCATTAGAGCAATATATGAGTGATATGAAAACGGTAATTGATACAGAAAGTGCTGGAGATTTAACTAAATTCTATGGCATCAATTACCAAAGGATGCGACGTTTGGAGAAGAAGATTGCATTAAGTCCAGAAGAAACCCTTGAAATTAAAAATATCAAGAAACCCCTAAATCTATTAATCATTACAGAGGGTTGGTGTGGGGATGCCGCTCAGATTATTCCTGTAATTAAAAAAATGGTAGATGCATCAGATGATTTATCTTTTAAATTAATTTACCGTGATTTAAATTTAGATTTAATGAATCAATATTTAACCAATGGTGCGCAATCTATACCTATTGTTTTAGGAATGAATATGCAAGGTGAATCTAGGTTTAGATGGGGGCCACGTCCAATTTTTGGTATGGATTTATTAAAACAATATAAAGATGGAACTTTAAGTAAAGATGATTTTGCCATATCTTTGCAAAAGACATACAATAAAGATAAAGGACAATCAATCATTCATGAACTTTTAGAAAAATTTAGAAATGCATAAATATTTAATTGGAACCATATTAATGCTATTGATTTGGTCTTGCTCAGAGCAAAAGTCAGAAACAGTTCTAAATCCATCTACGGCAGAAACCGTTGGCACTATGGAGGGAACTGATGCTATTCCTTCTTATATGGATGTAGATTTAAAAGGATACAAAACGCCAGATGTTAATTTAAACAGCCTGTATGGGGAGGTGGTTTTCGTTAATTTTTGGGGAAGTTGGTGTCCACCGTGTAGAATAGAAATGCCTAGCATCCAAGCGTTATATGATGATTATGGAGATAAAGTTAAATTTGTGACTATCGCATTTGAAAGGGAACATGGCAAGCATATAGAGTTTATCAATCAAAATGGATATACTTTTCCAGTTTATGAAGCCGTTTCTCCTATGGAATCTGAGTTAAAACCACAGGGCTTCCCGACTACACTAATTATTAACAAAAAAGGCGAAATTTTGCTAAAGGATATTGGTGCCAGAGATTGGAACGCCCAAGAAGTTAGAAATCAATTGGATGAGCTTCTATCAGAGAGTATCTAGAAGCTGGAATAATTTTTGACCTCTCTAAATAAATATTAAAACGATTATAATGAGTAAACTATCAATGATAACCAGCTTTTGGAAAAATAGAGATCAATTTGAACGTGTTTTTACCAAAGAGAAATTTGATGCAATGACTAGAATGATCCCATTGATTTATAAAGGTGAGTATAAGCCTTCTAAATGGCGTCATTTAGTTATAGGTGTTGCAGCTATTGTATATGTAGTCTCCCCATTAGATTTCTTACCAGAAGTTGCCTTGGGTCCTATAGGAATATTAGATGACATTGCGATTCTTGCATTTGGTATTAAGTATATTAATAAAGAATTGAATCACTTTTTAGAATGGGAGGATAATCTAAGAGACACTATATTCAACGATTAAAATATTTTTTATAAATAAATATTTTTGAAATCCTGTGGTTTAATAGCACAGGATTTCTTATTTTGTGAAAGTTTTTTAAAATTAATTAATTCTTTTAATTACAAATTCAGTCCTTGGAGGCAATGGAGAATAAAATGAGCAAAACTTTGATTGTGATAGTTGGTCCTACAGCTATTGGCAAAACTTCTTTAGCCATAGAAATTGCTACTCATTTTAATACAGAAATTCTATCAAGTGATAGCAGACAATTTTATAAAGAAATGTCTATTGGCACAGCCGTTCCCACCAAAGAAGAATTGGCAAGAGTTCCTCATCATTTCATACATCATTTGAGTATTGAGCAAGCATATTCTGTTGGAGATTTTGAGAGAGACGCGATTCAATTCATCAGCGATTATTTTAAGGAGCATCATGTTTTGGTGATGGTAGGGGGCTCTGGTTTATATGAAAAAGCCGTGACAGAAGGCTTGGACTACTTTCCCGATGTGCCAGAGGATTATAGAGTTAAGCTTAATCATGAATTAGAAGAATTTGGCTTAGAAAAACTTCAAAAAGAATTAAAAGAAAAAGATTCTGTTTATTTTGAGGAGGTGGATGTGCATAATGCCCAACGGGTAATACGGGCATTAGAAGTTATAAGGTTTACGGGTAAACCATTTTCTTTTTATAGATCTAAGCAAAAGAAAGACAGAGGCTTTAACATTATTAAAATTGGCCTAAGAAGTCAAAGAGAAATTATCTATGACAGAATTAACCAACGGGTAGACCAAATGATGAAAGATGGCTTGTTAGAGGAGGTTAAACGTCTTTTACCATACAGGCATTTAAATGCGCTCAATACAGTAGGTTATAAAGAATTATTTGGCTATTTAGATGGCAAAATAGATTTAGATTTTGCGGTTTCAGAAATTAAAAAAAATACCAGACGATTTGCCAAAAGGCAATTGACTTGGTATAGAAAACAGGATGATATTGCTTGGTTTCAGCCTAATGAAAGTCTACAAGTAATAGAACATATCCAACGGAATTTAGAAGTCTCATAACTTTAAAGGCAATATGTATGAAGATTAGATATATAGATAGAAAAAGTGGTGAGATTAGAATAGAAAGCCCTCCAGCAGAGGGTTTATTGAGATTATTATATGATAATCCTTTTGGTAAAAGAACCATTTTGCCTTTGGTTAAAAGAAAGATTATTACCAGGTATTATGGGAATAAGATGAATCAACCTTCTTCTGTAAACAAAATAGATTCATTTATAAGAAAAACAAATATAAATATAGAAGAAGCGGAAAAGCCAGTTAATGAATACACTTCTTTTAATGATTTCTTTGCGCGGAAATTAAGAGTGGGAGCAAGAAAAATTCAGAATGGAATAGTTTCCCCAGGAGATGGCAGATTATTGGCATTCACAGATTTGGACCATGTCAATAATTTTTATGTTAAAGGGAGAAGATTTACTTTGGCAGAATTCTTAGGAGGAGATGTCTTGGCTCAAAGATTCAAGAATCATTCGCTTATCATTTTGCGATTAGCGCCTAGTGATTATCATAGATATCACTTTCCCTATGCGGGAATACCAGGGAGAATAAAACATATCCATGGTAAATATTATTCTGTTTCTCCCATTGCTTTGGCTAGGAATTTTACTAAGGTATTTTGTGAAAATAAGAGAGAATACTGTATTTTAAAAACCAAAGAACAAGGAGATATTTTAGTTGCTCCTGTGGGTGCAACATTGGTTGGTAGTATGATTTCAACCTATACGCCATTTGAGGAAGTTGAAAAAGGAGATGAAATGGGTTATTTTGAATTTGGAGGGTCTACCGTTGTTTTATTAATAGACGCATCTAAGTTCAAAATAGATGAAGACCTCATTAGAAATACCAAAAATCGGTTAGAAACATTGGTTCAAATGGGAGAACAGATAGGAGTAGAGATCACATAAATTTTTGTGTTTAGCCAATGATGCTTCCATTGGCTATTTCTTTATCTGGTTTAATTAACACCACCTGATTATCCTCATCATAAATACCCATCACCAAACATTCAGACATAAAGTTAGCAATTTGTTTAGGTGCGAAGTTCACCACCGCAATAATTTGTTTTCCTATTAATTCATTTTTGTCATAATGAAACGTAATCTGGGCAGAAGTTTTCTTTATCCCAATATTAGATCCAAAATCAACTTTTAATTTATAAGATGGTTTTCTAGCCTCTGGGAAGTCATTTACTTCTATGATGGTCCCTACACGCATTTGTATTTTCTCAAAATCTTTCCAATTAATTTCCATAAATTATCCTTTATTTAATATTAAATACCAAAATTAATTAGATTTTTGTAAAAAAAATAAGCATGAGGAAATTATCAACGTTTTTCATAGGTTTATCGGCATCCATTCTAACGGCACAAATACCTGTTGCAACGGACACCGTTATAGATAGAACTTCAGAAGCCCAAAAAATCAACATAGGAGATTTTGTGGAAATGTCTGGTCAATGGTTTATTTCTTATCGGGATATCCATGAGGATTATATCGCCACAGATGGTTCTACCATGAAAGATCATCAAAGTTCTGTATTTTTAAAACGATCTTATTTCACATTAGAAAAAGATTTGAATGCAACTTTTTCTGTACGTTATACACAAGATATTACCATAGATACAGAGGGAGACGATGCAGGAAATGTAGAGACTAGATTAAAATATTTATATGTGCGAGCCAAACCAAAAGTAAATATAGATTGGCTCACAGGGCTTTGGATAGAAGGGGGGATGGTACATAGACCATGGTTAGATTACGAACAGAAAGTTAATACCTATCGCGCCCAAGACAACATGGCCATAGAAAGAAATAAGATTTTTAATTCTGCCGATTTTGGGCTTACTGTGGGTGGGAATATTGGACCAAAAATGGATCGTGAATTTTTAAAAACCACCAATGGTGCCATGAAAGGAAAATACCTAACCTATGTATTGGGTATTTATAATGGCGGTGGATACTCTGGTGCAGAAAAGAATAACAACAAGGTAATAGCTGGAAGATTTTCTGTTAGACCCTTGCCAGCAATCATTCCAGAATTACAATTTTCTGGTTACTTCAATGTCGGAAAAGGCAACACAGAATATAACCCAGATTTTAATCAATGGTTGGGAATGGCTGCTTATACAGGCAGAAACCTAACGCTAACAGCGCAATATCATGATGGGACAGGCGATTACAAAGGTAGATATGTAGAAGCAGACGACCCCTCTAAAGCATTGGACAATCATGGTTATAGTATCTTTGGAGAATATAAAATTGGAAACACCCCATGGGCTATATGGGGCAGACATGATTCATTTACTCTAGAAAATGGAATAGATGATGATATCACTAGAAATATAGGCGGAATATCTTACCGTTATAATAGAAACATACGTCTAATTGCCAATACAGAACATACCAAACAATTAGACGATAAAACAGAAATCTATGAACTCACCCTGGAAATCGTATTCTAGCCTACCGCTACAATTTCCATAAGAATAGCACAAATCAAAGCACCATAAGTACCCAAAGCATAGCCCAATACCGCCATAAGGACACCTACAGATGCCAAACTAGGATTAAATGCAGAAGCCACAATAGGAGCACTTGCCGCGCCCCCTACGTTGGCCTGGGACCCTACTGCCACAAAGAAAAATGGTGCTTTGATGATTTTAGCCGTTACCAAAAGGATGATGACATGCACAAGCATCCAAGTAAGACCAATAGCGAAGAGACCTAAATTTTCCTTATCAAAAATCTGCTCCAAATCCATTTTAATACCAATGGTGGCTACCAAAATATAAATAAAAACAGAACCCCATCTGGTAGCGCCGACACCTTCTAATCTTCTAGCCTTTGTAAAAGATAGAACCAGTCCTATTGTCGTCGCAATCACTACAAGCCAGAAAAAACCACTTGCCAGTGATTGTAAATTCATCCCTTGTAAAGCTGTAATATTATCCTGCATAATAGGTGTAATTGTATCAGACCCCCAATGTGCCAAAGCCACCCCACCAAAGGCAACAGCCATCATAATGAAAACCTCTGATGTCGTAGGAATCTTCTTAACAGATGCTTGGTAATCCTCCATTCTCTGTTCCAATTCTAGAATAGCAGAATTATCGGCATTTAATAATTTGTTGGTTTTATCTCTAAAGTTCGCGCCCACCAAAAGCAGCGCCATCCAGATATTTGCTACAATTACATCTACCACAATCATGATCCCAAATATATTATCAGAAACCTCAAACACCTCTTTCATGGCCGTTTGGTTGGCGCCTCCACCAATCCAACTACCTGCAATCGTAGACATACCACGCCACAATTCATCCAACGTGATATTCCCAGGGATTAAAGAAGGAAACACATATTCCAACATCAACAAAGAAATTGGCCCACCCAAAACAATCCCTAATGTCCCTGCAAGAAACATAATAATTGCTTTAGGTCCCAGTTTCATAATACCTTTAAAATCAATACCCAAACAAAGCAAAATCAAGGCGGCTGGCAACAAATATCTAGAGGCCACAAAATATAATTGGGATACCTCACCATCTACCAAGCCCAAGGGCCATTTTAATAGCGCTGGCACAAAATAACAAAGCAATAAAGACGGAACATAAATAAAGAATTTCTTCCAAAATGGAATCCCAGAAGATTCTAAATAAAAAATAATACCTAAAACCGCCATCAGTATTCCTAATACAACGGCATCATTTGTAAAATAAGGGGTAGATTCTATCATATTTTCCATAAATGCGAATATAAACAATTCAAAGAAATGTTAATTTATTTTATAGTAGAATAACGATGATGTTTTTGATGAGGAGCCGAGAACCTGCTTTATGTTTCAATCTCTTTTCTAAATCTTTACAAATAATCTAGAAAAAGGAGCTTCCGCTGGTCGCTCTTTTTCGTCGTAATTTGTTCGCAGATTCAGAAAAGAGGATTTCCACGCCAATCAGGGCTAAATTAAAATTTAAATATATTTAGTTCAGTAAAACCTTATAAACAAATACCCCAATGATTATTAAAACCAAGTAGATTATGGCTATGGCTAATAGAATGCCTATAAACTTCATAAAAGAAAAGAGGATTTGTTTAGGGCTTTGTTTATAAAGTTTGGCAAAAGCATAGATATAAAATACAACACTCATTAACATCCCAAAATTCACGTATAAATTTGAATTTAGTAAAAGGGATATCAGAAATATCCCTACCCCAAGAATAGTAGTTAATCCTGCTATGTAAGCATTTATAGTTAAATGTTCGCTATAATTATAGGGTTTGCGATAAGTAAAGAAACTTATGATAGAATAGAGTGGTACCAAAGTAAATGTTACATAATTCTGGTATTGAATTAAGAATAGATTAAAATTTTTGAAATTATCTTTTTGCAAAAATAGATTTTGAGTAGAGCCATCCACATTTTCTCCTCCCACATCTATCGATTGACCAAAATCATCTACCATAATCAAATAATCATCTATAAAATTATTCATAACTAATAAGGAAATAGTCAACATCACTGCAAGAAAAGCGAAAGGATTCGCATATTTCTTTCTGGTTCCATCCAAATAGGAGGTGAATTCCTTTATGAGGAATACATAAAAAACAGTAGCTGTCTCAAAATATTACAAACTACTGTTTCTGAATCAAATTCTGGTGACAGAAGTGAGTTTTTGAGACAACTACTATTCAAATCAAAGTATATAATTAAATAGTGTTTCAAATTATGATTTTATAGCTAGATATTTAATTCTATCTATTCATAGTTTTTCTAATTTCTTCCTCTATTTTAAAATTTTGGAATTGTTCTAAAACATTTTTAATCATTTGTCTATACTTGCTCACCTTTTCTGTATCGCCTAATTTCTCATAAGAGTTGGCCAAACCTTTCAAAGATGGAACGTGAGAAAAGTTTAATTCTAATGCTGTATTATACATGCTAATGGCCTGTTGATAAAAGCCTTGTTCATATAATTTTTCTGCTGCATTATAATATTCCTCTAAATCTCTAGCTTTTAATTCAAAATCCAGAAAATCCTCTTTTTTAGAAGTTACAAAAGAGCAAGGCATTTCTCTAGTCACTTTTTCTGTTACACTACCCAACAAAATTCTAGTAATACCAGATTTTCCTGTTGTACCCATGAACAAAATATCAGATTGATGTTTTTCAATAGCTTTTAATATCTCAATCGCTGGGTCTCCACCTACTACTTCTTTGGTATAATTGATATTAGTTAAATTATGATTTTCTAGAAATCTATTTAATTCCAATTCTTGTTCAACTTTTCGCTGTTCATTCACTTCCTCATGATCCACTCTAGTAATGGTATTATTTTGGAATGGGGTATAAGCACTTAATATTACTAAGTTAGCATCAAAGATCCTTGTAACGGCAATGGCATTATTCAATGCATGACTAGATTCAGAAGAAAAATCTACTGGGCATAATACGTTTTGAATATGGGATAAATCTTGATTGTGTTTAATTACAAAAACAGGCATACTACTTTCTCTCATCACATTATTGGCGGTAGTACCTAACTGGTATTTATCTTTATTCAATTTTTCACCCGCACCAATAATAATGATGTTTGCATCTATCTCATTGGCAGCAAAAACAATACGGTCTGCATAATTACCGAATTTAAGCATAGGCTTACCAGTTTCTATCTCTTCACTTTTAAGATTTTCATTCAGTCTTGCTAATTCATCTTCTGCTGCCTTCTTCACTAAAGAACCAACTTTTTCATTTTCAATCTTATCTGGTAAGACGTGTACCAAGGTAAGTGTGGATTGGAATTTTTTTGCGAAAACAATAGCATTGTTAATTACATTGTCTGTAGATTCCCTAAAGTCAACCGCTACTAAAGTGTTTTTGATTAATTTCATAGTACTTTGATTTTATTCCTCTAATGGAGAGGTGAATTAATAATTAATTTTCAATTTTTTTACTTTAAATAAGTCTTTTTAATCTATTATCGTGTAGCAATAATAGCGAAATATTACGGTTTTTATTTCATCTCTAATATACAAATTTTAACATTAATTAAAAAGGAAAAATCATTTTACCTGCTAGCTATTAGCTCGTAATATTCGCATTTTTTTATTCATTGCATATTCAGTTAATTCAATATAATAAAATTAAAAGAAATCTTAGTTGATTTTGAATAGATACCTTGTGAGGATAGATTAGAATTCATTTCATCATAAAATTTAAATCAAATTGGTTTTAGATATATCTAAAATGGTTTATTTGTTGCATAGAAGTATCTATTCAAATTTAAGAAACCATTTCAAAATCTATTATGGAATACAGAGATATACCCGTCGTCAAAAATATTGCACTTGTAGCACATGATCATAAAAAAGATGATTTAATAGAATGGATCAAACTTCACAAAGATGAATTAGTCAAACATAACTTAATTGCCACACAAACCACAGGTAAATTGATAGAAGAAATGCTAGACGTAAAGGTAAAGAAAGTGATGAGTGGTCCTCTTGGAGGTGATCAGCAATTAGGTTCTATGATTGCTTCTGGTGATATACACCTTATGATTTTCTTCTGGGATCCCATGCAGACGCAACCCCATGATAGTGATGTAAAAGCACTTTTAAGACTAGGTGTCGTATGGAATATCCCAGTGGCGGGTTGTGCCGCAACGGCAGATTTTATTTTGAGTTCTCCCTATATGCAGAGTGATTATAAAGCAGCACAATCAGATTATCATAATTATCTAAACAGGAAAATCATTGATGACAAGAAAGAAGCGTATGGTGAATAATATTTATTTAAGTGGAAAAACAAAAGTAACTGTCACAAAACAACGCTCTTTCCATCCTGAATTTATTTCAGGAACTTATAATAAACTGGTTATTCATATAATAAGATTCTGAATCAAGTTAAGAATGCCTAGTTTTTAAGGATTTTAGATAGCTATTTAATTTGCTTTGACTGCCTCAATATTCAAAATATGAAAAAATCTTTTCTGAGCTGTATACCCAGCTTATGCTTTAAAATCTATTCCGCCTGTCAGTTTATATACAAGGATGTTTAACTCCTCAAGATAATTTAAAGTAGTATTTAATGCGCTATATCGTCAAAATAAGATTTAAGGGAAGTGAGGTCAGCTTTTACTTTTTCTAGCCGAAAGATAAGTTCAATCTCATTATCCAAATTATTCTGTTCTTTTAGAACTGTATTAGCACCTTCCAGAGTATAACCTCTTTCTTTTACAAGATGATATATGGTCTTTAGATTTTTAATATCCTCTTTGGTAAAATACCGATTGCCTTTTTTGTTTTTTTTGGGTTTAATGATATCAAATTCTTTTTCCCAAAAACGAATAAGAGAAGTATTCACGCCAAATGCGCGAGCTACTTCTCCTATAGAATAATATAATTTATCTGGTAAATCAATTTGCATTAATCCAAAGATACGGTCATTTTTTGAGACTTCTCGTATAATACTTTGAATTCATCTGGACTGATTCCATCTGTTAAAAAGGCAATGGGATCCACTTTCTCCCCATCCTTATGGACCTCATAATGCAGGTGTGGACCAGAAGACAACCCTGTATTTCCTACAAAACCTATCACATCGCCACGCTTTACACTTTTCCCTTTGCGCGTATTGATTTTACTCATGTGCGCATAATAAGTCTCATAACCATACCCATGTTTCAAAATTACGACATTCCCATATCCGCCTGCTGATCCTGCAAAATCTACTGTAGCATCTGCTGTAGCATAGATAGGTGTACCAATGGGTGCAGAAAAATCTAGACCCCAATGCATTTTACCCACTTTTAGGATGGGGTGTAAACGCATACCGTATCCAGACGCTACTCTTTTTAATTCCTTGTTAGCAATAGGTTGGATGGCTGGAATATGTTTAAATAATTTTTCTTTATTTTTGGCAGCTTCTAAAACTTCATCTAGCGATTTTGACTGCACAACTAATTGTTTGCTTAATATATCCAAATTTCTAGAAGTTTCTGTGACCAGATCTGCATAGGATAGATCCTCAAACTTTTCATACCTATTGGTACCCCCAAAACCTGCTTTACGCAGATCCTCTGAAATTGGTTGTAACTCAAAAAAGGAACGATAGATATTATCATCTCTTTCCTCCAAATCTTCTAGAACCTTTTGCGTTTGAGCGAACTTTTTATTTAATAAGTTATACTGGAGTTCCATGGTTTCTAACTCATTAGACAGCTGTGCTTGATCTGCTGTTTGTGGTTTTATGAGGTAGTGATAGCCAATCGCTGTACCCAAAGCAGAAAAGAATAGGGTGACAAAAACTACAGATAAAACTAATTTAGTCGTATTATATTTATATGATTTTTTAGACGAATTTTTACTTTTATAAGCAAAAGGACCTTGTTTCTTTTTATTCATTATAATATTGAATTTGTAGGTAACATCACTATCTTTGTGTTATTGCTATGCAAATAAATTAATTTATTAATACATATTGCGTTAAAAAAATATTAAATCATTATTAATAATATATGAAATCCAAAGAGATACGTCAAAATTTCCTTAGTTTTTTTGAATCTAAAAAACATAAAATAGTTCCATCTGCACCCATTGTATTAAAGGATGATCCATCTTTAATGTTCAGTAATTCTGGAATGACGCAATTTAAAGATTATTTTTTAGGTTACAAACAGCCTTCATCTTTACGGATTGCAGATTCCCAGAAATGTCTACGCGTTTCTGGTAAACATAATGATTTGGATGATGTAGGAAAAGACACTTATCATCATACCATGTTTGAGATGTTGGGTAACTGGTCATTCGGTGATTATTTTAAAGAAGAAGCCATTGAATGGGCGTGGGAATTATTGACAGAGGTTTATAAAATTCCAAAAGAGTGGATTTATGTAACGGTATTTGAGGGTGATGATAATGAAGGATTATCTAAAGATGAGGATGCCTATAATTTTTGGAAAAAACATATAGCAGAAGATAGAATTCTAGATGGTAATAAGAAAGATAATTTTTGGGAAATGGGAGAGCAAGGACCATGCGGACCATGTTCAGAAATCCATGTAGATATCAGAACGCCAGAGGAAAAATCTAGCGTAGATGGTAAATCGCTTGTGAATCAAGATCACCCCCAAGTGATAGAGGTTTGGAATTTAGTTTTCATGGAGTTTAATCGCAAGGCCGATGGCTCTTTAGAAAAATTACCACAACAACACGTGGATACAGGAATGGGCTTTGAACGTCTATGCATGGTATTACAAGGTAAATCTTCTAATTATGATACAGATGTTTTTACAGATTTAATCAAAAAATTAGAAGATATCTCTGGTATTGAATATAATCAGAAAGAAGAGACCGATATTGCCATTCGTGTGATTGTGGATCATATCCGTGCTGTGGCATTTAGTATTGCAGATGGGCAATTGCCATCTAACACGGGTGCTGGTTATGTAATTCGTAGAATATTGCGTCGTGCGATTAGTTATGGCTATCGTTTTCTGAACCTAGAAGAAGCTTTTTTATATCAATTAGTAGATGTTTTATCGCATCAAATGGGCCAAGCGTTCCCAGAAATAACCAAACAGAAAAAATTAATTACAGAGGTAATCAAAGAAGAGGAAAAGAGTTTCCTTAGAACCATTGAGCAAGGTCTTGTTAGATTAGAAAATTTAATGGCTAATTCTTCTAATAAGACATTGAATGGGGCGGCAGTCTTTGAACTATATGATACCTATGGTTTTCCAGCAGATTTGTCTAGAATTATTGCAGAGGAACAAGGGTTTAACATAGATGAGAAGGGGTATGAAGAAGAGATGCAAAAGCAAAAACAACGTTCTCAAAAAGCATCAGCATCTTCAACTTCAGACTGGACTATTCTAGAAAATAATGCCAATGAAGGGTTTGTAGGCTATGACCAGACAGAAAACACAGTTAATATCACGCGTTATAGAGAAATAGAGAACAAAAAAGGTAAATTTTACCAAATTGTTCTGGATCAAACTCCTTTCTATGCAGAAAGTGGAGGGCAAGTTGGTGATACAGGTAAATTAATTTCTGCAGATGAGGAAATTGAGGTATTAGATACCAAAAAAGAGAATAATTTGATAATTCATCTTACTAAGAAATTACCATCTTCTACTCAAAATATCATTGCAAAAGTAGATGAAAAGCGGCGCAGAGATATTATGAAGAATCACTCCGCTACTCATTTATTGCATCAAGCATTAAGAGAGATTCTTGGAAAGCATGTAGAACAAAAAGGTAGTTATGTGGGACCCGATTATTTGAGGTTTGATTTTTCTCATTTTTCTAAATTAACCCCGGAGGAATTAGAAAAAGTCAACACTTTTGTAAATGAAAAAATATCACAACAATTTGCGCTAGAGGAGAATAGATCTGTTCCTTTTAAAGAGGCCGTAGCTGGCGGTGCTGTGGCTCTATTTGGAGAAAAGTATGGGGATGTGGTGAGAACGATTAAGTTTGGCGACTCTATAGAATTATGTGGTGGTATTCATGTATCCAATACCGCAGAAATCTTTTTGTTTCAAATCATAAACGAGTCCTCTTCTGCAGCAGGAATCAGAAGAATAGAAGCCATTACTGGAGATAAAGCGCTTAATTACTTCAAAGCGTTTGAACAAAAGTTTAAAGCGGTAGAAAATGAGTTAGGAAAACCTAAAGATGTCCTACAAGCTATCAATAAGTTGCGGGCAGAAAACGAGAGTCTCAAAAAACAATTAGAAGAATTTAAGCACAAAGAGGCTATGCAACAAAAAGATGTATGGAAAAATCAAGTACAGGAATTGGGTGGAGTCAATGCCATATTGGTAGAGACTGCCATGGACAATAGTTCTGTTAAGGACTTGGTGTTTCAATTTAAAGCGGAGATTGACAATGCCTTTATCACCGTTGCGAATGCGTATGAAGGTAAACCAACCGTTTCTGTTGGAATATCAGATAATTTATCCAAAGAAAAAGGGTGGAACGCAGGGCAATTGGTTCGTGAATGGGCCAAAGAAATTAAAGGTGGTGGTGGAGGGCAACCCACTTTTGCAACTGCAGGAGGTAAGGATATAACAGGCTTGCCCAAAGTTCTGGAATTAGCTAAAGCATTTGTATCTAATTAAACATCATTTAAACACATAAAAAATGCTCAAGATTCTAATGAATCTTGAGCATTTTTTATTAAAGTAATTGTTAATTCTAAGAGTCTAAAAAATTAAATTCAAGAACTTTAAAATAATTATTTATCTGTCAAACGTCTTAATTGAATTTCTGTGAATATTTTTTTAGTGTACAAAGGGAAATCAGCATTTTGAATCCAATTATAATAGCCTGGTTCCTTCTCAAAAATATCTTTTACTTTTTTGTTCTTATGCTTTCCAAATTTAAAAATTTCATCGCCATCATCATCCAAACCAATCATTCCAGCAAAATCAGCGTTTTTATAATGTTGAGAAAATTCGCTCAAGAATTTAATATCATTATTTAAATCCTCATACTGCGCTATCTGTGCTTTTAGGATTTCATAAGTCGCCATGGTGTCAGCCTCTGCACTATGCGCATCAATCAATTCTTTGCCACAATAGTACTTATAAGCAGCAGATAAGGTTCTAGGTTCCATTTTATGATAAATGATCTGTACATCCACAGGTCTGCATTTTTTGAGATCTAAATCCTGACCTGCTCTTAATAGTTCCTCTGCCAATAATGGAATATCAAATCTGTTGGAATTAAATCCAGCAATATCACTGCCCTCAATCATATCCACTACTTGAGGTGCAAGTTCTGCAAAAGTTGGTTTTTCTGCTACATCTTCATCTGATATGCCATGAATTGCTGTTGTTTCTTTTGGTATAGGACGTTCTGGATTTACAAGCCATGTTCTACTTTCTTTTTCTCCATCTGGATAAATTTTCAAAATAGAAATCTCTACGATTTTATCTTTGCTCACATTCATTCCAGTAGTTTCTAAATCGAAAAAACAGATTGGTTTGGTTAAATTAAGTTGACGCATGTACAAATGATTTTTTAAATATAATTGATAATATAATATAAACAATGACAATGATTGAAAGAGCCTTTAAACCCATAAAAATCAATAATATAATAGAAGATATTAAAAGTATTAATTGAGGCAAAATATCTTTAAATTTAAATGACTTCATTTTAAAAGAAAATAGAGGGATATCTGCTACCAATAATAAACTAGAGATTACGGTAATAGATATTAAAAGATTAATGCCATAATTTTGTAAAAATGCTAAAGACAATTCTGGTAATAACATATATACCCCAAATATAAAGATGGTATTAGCGGGTGTGGCTAACCCTTTAAAATAACTAATTTGTGTGGTATCCACATTGAATTTAGCCAACCTAAGAGCAGAAAATAGGGTAATCAATAAGCCAAAAAAGGCTATAGCGGGAAAATCGTTTGTAGAGGTATCCTTTAATTGATTAAACATCTTGGCCATTAAAAATCCAGGAAAAACCCCAAAAGTTACCATGTCTGCCAAGGAGTCTAATTGCAACCCGATAGGGGATGCTACGTTTAACCACCTTGCGACCATCCCATCCAGTAAATCAGCAACCAAAGAAACACCCAATAATATGAGAGCGATATTGATAAACTCCTCTGGAAACTTCTGATCTGTTAGGCTATAATATAAAGTGTAATAAACCAATAAACAGCCACAAAAAAGATTGATTAAAGTGAGCATGTTGGGTATATGTATTTTTATATTCATGTTGGCTAATATACAATTTTGTCTATTGAATTATGGAATAGTAAGTTTAACTTCTTAATAATTTATCTATTAACTTTTAAAAAAAATTGAACAATAAAGAGCAAAATTTGCAGTTTAAATCTAAAGCACCGACTTTTGTCCTAGTTATTATAATTTATGCGTAAATCTATCTCTCTTTTAATTCTTTTATGCTCCATTTCTCTAAGTGCTCAATTTCGCTCTTACTCTAATGAGTTTTTGAATATTGGTGTGGATGCAAGAGCTTTTGGAATGGGTAATGCTGTTGTAGCTCATATTTCTGACGTGAATGCTGCGTATTGGAATCCAGCAGGTTTAGCCCAGATAGGAAACGATTGGCAGGCCGCAGCCATGCATGCAGAATATTTTCAATCCATTGCTAAATATGATTATCTAGCCGCAGCTATTCCGCTAGATAACAGCAATGCACTGGGCGTTTCTATTTATAGGTTTGGTGTAGATGGTATTTTAAATACCACAGAATTAATCGATGCTCAAGGTAATATAGATTACGATAGAATTTCCACCTTTTCTGCCTCTGATTATGCCTTGCAATTATCTTATGCTGGGAATATTTTTAATTTAAATAATATTAATTTTGGACTTAACGCTAAACTGGTTTATCGCAATATAGGAAAATTTGCTAATGCCTATGGATTTGGTTTAGATGCTGGGATGCAGTACCGCAATAGAAATTTTGCACTGGGTGTGATGGTGCGTGATATAACTTCTACTTTTAACGCATGGAATGTAAATGAGGATGCTTTAAATCAATTAGAAATAGACGGCACCATCCTCAATGAACCTCCAGAGGAAACCATAGAACTCACCTTGCCCAAAATACAGCTGGGAGTGAGTCAGAAGGTTGATTTTAATGACAAATTCTCTGGCATGGGAGAATTGGATTTAAATTTTAATTTAAGAGATGGAAGTGAGTTGGTATCTTCTGCAGGTTTAAGTTTTAGTCCTGCTGCGGGAATAGAAGTTGGTTATGATGAAATGGTTTTTATCCGTGCAGGTGTGAATAATTTTCAACGAACAGAGAATTTCCAGGGCGATCAAGAAATCCAGTTTCAACCTAATGTTGGATTAGGATTTAAATACAAAGGAATTTCTATAGATTATGCATTGACAGATATTGGTGACCAAAGTGTGGCTTTATATTCCAATATATTTTCTGTAAAAATTGATATGGAAGAGTTTTATTAAGCTTAAATTTACTTTCTAATTTATAAATTACCAAGGCATTAATTTAATATTCAATATTTATGAAGAACTTCCTAGTTACTGGAGGCGCTGGCTTTATAGGGTCTCATGTAGTAGAATACCTTTTAAAAGAAGGCAATAGAGTCGTGGTATTAGATAATTTTCATGACTTTTATGATTACCAGGTTAAATTAAGAAATATTGGAGATGCTGTTGGCTTCCATTTAATTCCTAAGAGTGATTCAAAAGATAGCGATATTTTAAGTTTTGCCAAAGAGATTAAGACAGAATCATTTGAGTTGATTTACGGGGATATTAGAGATCAAGAATTGCTAGAAATATTATTTAAAAAAGAAAACTTTGACATGGTCATTCATTTAGCTGCCTTGGCAGGAGTGAGACCTTCTATAGATAATCCCTTAGAGTACGAAAGTGTCAATGTTAAAGGTACCATGGTACTATGGGAGATTTGTAAAAAATACAAAGTCAATAAATTTATATGTGCTTCCTCTTCCTCTGTATATGGTAATAATAAGAAGACTCCATTTAAAGAGACTGATATTGTAGATTTCGCAATTTCACCCTATGCGGCCACCAAAAAATCCACAGAAGTATTGGGGCATGTATATCATAAATTATATGATATAGATATGCTTCAATTAAGATTCTTCACGGTTTATGGTCCCCGACAACGCCCAGATTTGGCTATTCATAAATTTACCCATCTTATTGATAATGGAAAAGAAATCCCGTTTTATGGCGATGGCGATACGGCTAGAGATTACACTTATATAGAGGATATTATAGATGGAATTTCTAAAAGCATTATCTATTTAATAGATCATGATAATGTATATGAAGTCATCAATTTAGGCGAAAGCGAAGTAGTCAGTTTAATAGAAATGATCGCCACCATAGAATATTTCCTAGATAAAAAAGCAGAGATCAATAGACTGCCCATGCAACCAGGAGATGTTTTAATCACCAATGCAGACATTACAAAAGCCAAAGAAATGCTGGCGTATAACCCTAAAACTACCTTTAAACAAGGAATAGAGAAGTTTATAGATTGGTATAAAGAACATACGCAAATCTGATATATAAATTTTAAAATTTTAATGAATGTAGCTGTCTTAGAGCCTTATAATCAGGGCACTCTGAGCCCGATTCAGAATCTTATTATATTAACAACCAATTTATTATGAGACTCTGAAATGAATTCAGGCTGACAAAAACGGGGGTTTTCAGACAGCTACTTGGGAAAATGATAAAATTAAAATGGATTATTCTCCCCAAATATCATGTAAATTATACGGAGACCCATTCTCTGTAAATGCAATTCCATCTACAAAACGCAAATGCTCATCCAGTGCATTAATCTCCTGCATTTGATCATCATTTAAATGAATATTAATAGCGTTTAAGTTTTCCTGTTGCCTGTCTTTATGAACAGATTTAGGTATCACGATTATCCCTCTTTGTAATTGCCACGCTAGTAATACTTGTGCTTCTGTAGCATCAGAATCACGGGCGATTTTTTGAATCACTTCATTTTCAAATAAATTAGGCAATTTTTTATTTTCCATGGCATGGGTTACCCTACCGCCAGAACCAATAGGTTTATATGCTGTCAAGAAATAGCCTGTACTATCTGCATGCTCCTTCAATTCCTCTTGTCTTAGATAAGGATGAGATTCAATTTGATTCATTTCTGGAATTTCCTGCGTTTCATCTATGATTTGTTTAATTTGGTGTATATTGAAGTTTGATACGCCGATATGCTTAGCCAAACCATCTCTTTTGGCTTGAATCATTCCAGACCATGTTTCTCCAAGAGATACCTCACCAGGAGTGTAATATTCATCCCTATGTTGTGGATTTTCAAAATCATTTTTATAAGCTATAGGCCAATGAACTAAATATAAATCTAGATAATTTAATTGTAAATTCTCTAAAGTTCTTCTAATCGCGGGTTCAACTTCTTCTTTGTTATGACTATTATTCCATAATTTAGAGGTAATCCATAAGTCTTCTCTTTTTACCAAACCTTGATCAAAAGCAGTTTGGAAAGCTTGACCAATTTCCTCCTCATTTTGATAAATATGAGCACAATCAAAATGTCTATAGCCCATTTTTAGAGCATTTATAATAGCATCATGTACTTGTCCTTTTTCTGCTTTCCAAGTTCCTAATCCCAACATTGGGATTTTATCACCGTTCTTAAATGTTAAATATTTCATATCTTTCATAGGTTATATTTGCAGCTAAAACCCTGCCGAATCTAAATTTATTGGTATAATTATTTCTAAAAATTTATTCATAAATCATCATTTAAAATTGAATTTTCTTTTTAGATTGGTTAAATTAGCTTTATGACTACAAATGATAAATTAAATGCCTTACGGCAAGCGATGAAGGGTCAAAATATTGATGCTGTTGTAATATATAGCGCAGACCCACACATGAGTGAATATTTACCAAAAAATTGGTTAGAACGGGTATGGTTAAGTGGTTTCACTGGCTCTGCAGGCTTTGTGGTGGTGACTTTAGATAAATCTGCCTTGTGGACGGATTCTAGGTATTTTGTTCAAGCACCAATAGAATTAGAAGGAAGTGAAATTCAATTGATGAAAGATGGGCAGGATGGTACGCCCAGTTATACGCAATGGCTTAAAGATGAATTAGATACAGGTGCTGTAGTGGCTGTAAATGATTTGGTAACCTCTCATCAAAATTGGAATAATCTAAAGTCTGAATTAGCCAAGAGTCAAATTACTTTAAAAAGCCTTGATTTAATCAAAGATATTTGGACAGATAGAAAAGAAGATCAATCGGATCCAATTTTTGTGCATCCCACAGGTTTAGCAGGGAAATCAGTAAAGGAAAAACTGGCTGATATTCGTGAATCCATGGATAAAGAACATGCAGATTATCATATAATTACCGCTTTAGATGATGTCGCTTGGACTTTAAATTTAAGAGGAAATGATGTGACGTTTAATCCCGTGTTTTTAGGGTATATAGTGTTAGATCAAGAGACAGCCACTTTATTTGTGAATGAAAATCAAGTGAATAATGAAGTAAGGCAACATTTACAAGAGGCTCATGTTGACATAAAACCGTATGATACTTTCTTGGACGCTATCAAAGAGATTAAAGGACAAACTATTTGGGTATCCCCATCCTCTAATCAGGCTATTTATCATGCGTTAGAGGATAATAATCAAATTATTTCTAAGCCTGCGCCTGGGAACTTGATGAAAGCTATCAAAAATGAGACAGAATTAGAGGGCTTTCGCAAAGTGATGGTTCGGGATGGTGTAGCCATGGTAAAATTTATCTATTGGTTGAAGCATGAAGGTGCCCATCAAGATCTTACAGAGTATGAAATAGGAGAGAAATTGAGAGCCTTTAGAGCAGAGGGTGAGAACTTTGTAGGAGAGAGTTTTGGCAGCATTGTAGGCTATGAGGGCAATGGCGCTATTGTACATTATTCTGCTAAAAAAGATGGTAGCCAAAAAGTAAAACCCAAAGGAAGTATTCTGGTAGATTCTGGTGGTCAATATAGAGAAGGAACAACAGATATTACGAGAACCTTTGCTTTAGGTGAGGTTACAGAAGCATTTATTAATGATTGTACTACCGTTTTAAAAGGGATGATAGATTTATCGCTAGTTCATTTTCCTAAAGGAACCAAAGGGGTGCATTTAGATGCAATTGCTAGATTACCACTGTGGATGAGGCATCAAGATTTTGGTCATGGCACAGGACACGGCGTAGGGAGTTTTATGAATGTTCATGAGGGACCTCAAAACATCCGCAAGGATATGAATCCACAAGATTTAATTCCAGGTATGGTTTTATCTAACGAACCTGGTTTCTATGTAGAAGGCAAATATGGCATTAGACATGAAAACCTAATCGCTGTAAAAGAAGTAGAAAAAACAGAATCTGGAACTTTCTATAATTTTGAAACATTAACGATTTGTCCTTTCTTTAAAGAGGTAATGAATATTGAAATGTTAACAGAACCACAAAAAGATTGGTTGAATGAATATCACACTTGGTGTAAAGAAAAACTAGAACAACATTTAGAAGGAGAAGTGAAAGAATGGTTCTTGGAAGTGGTGGAACCTATTTAAATGATATTATTTTAATCTTCATAAAGCCGGAACGCCAAGTTTCGGGTTTTTATTTTATGCTTTATTGAATAAAGCCTAATTCTTTTGATTTTTCCATAGCTTCTAGCGTCGTGTCAAATTGCAGAATAACTATTTCAGGATTTTGAATACTATTTAGTACTTTCTGGATTGCTTCTTTTTTCTTAGCACTTTTGTTCCTAATAAATATAGCCAAAACCTTATCTGGATTTTGTATGGCTACTTCTTGATATATATAGGGATCTCTCTGTGTATTATCTCCAATGAGAATAAATTTTTGATCTGGAAAAGCCTTGATTAAAGAATTGATTCTAGTCAATTTGCCGTCATGTCCTGTTTTCCCTGTTTTAAATAAATTTTTTAGAGATTTTAGATGATTTAACAAAAAGATGCCTTTGGGTAAACCATGATGGGTAAATACAGTATTCAAATAATCATATAAATTCCATTCGCTGCTACTTACATAAAAAAAAGGATGTTCTTCTGTTCCTGGAGGATATGCTTTTGCTAAGGCTCTATACCATTCCACAGTGTGGTCAAATAATTTACGCTCATGCGGGTTCTTGCTCAGTAATTCATATATTTTTCTAAACCAAGAAGCGCTATAAGACTTTAAAAGGGTATCATCTATATCAGAAATTATAGCCTGTGAAGAGTGATATGGGACAAAGATTTCTCCTTGACTTTTAACTTTAGGATTTTTTTTATAATAAACGTTGATGGCATGCCAACCTGCAGGAATATTGTCTTTAGGGTCAAATTCAAATTCAAAATAACCTTTGTCATTAGAAGTGGTTTCATGCCTCATACCAAAAACTTCTGCAACCAATTCTACATGAGGTAAAGTTTTTACCCTAAACATTTTAATCAGCGCATTTACATTGGTCCAAAACCATGTTTTTTGTTTCAAAAATTGGATTGGTGAAGCTTGAAATACATGCCCATTGATAACTGCATTATGTTGACTTCCGAATGAATGATAAATTTTTATATACATACGTGTAATTAAAATATGTAGATTTGTATGTGAAGCTTAATTTATGAACATTAAACAACTTTTATTTATTATAAATCCATATTCGGGCTCTGGCAGACTCCATTATATAAATAAAATTGAATCTTATTTTAAGCCCTTACAAGATTTTCAAATAGAATTTCACAAAATTAATTGGAAAGATAAGCCAAAGAAAGGAATTTTACAGAAAATTTCTGATAAATCTTATGATGCTATTATCGCATGTGGAGGCGATGGAACAGTGAGTTACGTGGCAGAAGTATTATATGGCAAGAACATAATCATGGGTATTCTGCCAACAGGTTCTGCAAATGGTCTAGCTAAAAATTTAAATCTACCAACTGCTTTTAGTAATGCATTAAACATTATAAGAGAAGGCTATACACAACCTGTTTCCTCTATAACTGTCAATGAATATTTCTGTATCCATTTAGCAGATATTGGTCTGAACGCAGCTATCATTAAACAATTTGATAAAGAAAATAGAAGAGGTTTTTTAGGCTATTTACAAGCCTTTAGAACAGTTTATTTTGGCCAAAGAAAGGTTCAAGGAATTTTAAGTTTTAATAATCGTAGCGTTAAAACCCGTTTTTATATGCTGGTTTTTTGTAATGGAACAGGATATGGAACAGGACTTAACATCAATCCAGACGGCAGGTTTGACGATTTTAAATTTGAGGTTGTTAATGTTAAAAAATTAAGTTTGCTAGAAATATTTCGATTATTTCTGGGTAAGGAAAAGCCAAATCCAGCGTTTGTGAAGATTGTCTCTATAGATGAAATCCAAGTAGAATTACCTAAAAAAGTTCATCTTCAAGTAGATGGTGAATATTTAGGTAAGATTAAAGAAGTGAAAGCCAAGATGAATGATAAGTTTATAGAATTTTTGGTTCCTGGAGAATAATAACATTCCGTATAATTACTTTTTTTAATAGCTTTTCTTTTTATATATTGCAAAACCTTATTATTTACATATATGTCTAAGAAGAAGTTTGAAATTGAAGTTGTAGTAAATGCATCGCCAGGGTTTTTATATAATTATATTGCTACGCCATCTGGTTTGTCTGAATGGTTTGCAGAAGATGTGAACTCCAGAGGTGAGAAGTTTACCTTTATTTGGGATGGAGGATATGAGGATACCGCTTTTCTAGTCAAATCTAAATATGATGAGTATGTCCGATTTAGATGGGATTATGATGAGGATACTAAATATTACTTTGAAATCAAAATTCAAGTGGATGAGCTTACCAATGATGTTTCTCTTATTATCACTGATTTTGCAGATGAGGATGATATAGAGGAATCTAAAAACCTTTGGAGAAGCCAATTAGAAGATCTTAAAAAACGCATTGGTTCTTAAATTTTCTTTATGATTCCTATCGTTAATTTTAATGGTGATTTAATTCAAAAATCATCCTCTACCTTTAGTTTTGATCATGCAGCTATATTCAACGGAGAAGTTATCCAGGAAGATATTAGAATCTGGGATGGAGCAATGATGTACCAAGAAAAGCATTACTTTCATTTGATGGCTATGATGAGAATGGCTAGAATAGACATTCCTATGTCTTTTACACCAGAATTCTTCTATGCAGAAATTAATAAGTTGAAAGAAGAGCAATCGTTAGAAAATGCTAAAATCAGTTTTAATGTATCACCCAATCATTCATCTGTAGATTTCTGGATTACCGCTAAAGTTTTACCTAGCAAATTAACTTTTGAGCTGCCTTATAAAATAGATCAGTATAGAGAAACCCATGTTTCTAATGGATTTCATGATAGAGTAAATTTTTTGAAACCTAGCAACAGAATTTTAGATATTTATGCATTTGAAAATGAGCTTCAAGATCTAGTTCTCTTAGATGAAAGCAAAAACGTGGCAAGATCCATTCATGGTAATATATTTATGATTAAGGATGAAACATTGTTTGTTCCAAAATTAGAAAATGGAGCGTTAGATGTAGTCTTTAGAAAAATGACCATAGAAGCAGCCAAACGGGTACCAGATTTTAAAGAAATCAAAGAAGATGCTATATTTCCATTTGCATTAATGAAAGCGGATGAAGTATTCATTGTGAAAAATGGAGAAGGTTTCTTCCCTGTCACTAATTTTAGGAAGAAAAATTATGAAAGTCGCCTGCTACCTTCTATTGTAGATTATTTTGAGGAGCGAGGATGATTAATTCAATGCTGGATTTTCTGGCATATTAGACCACAGGAGATTATCACCTCCTAAACGTTGCATTTGTTTTTGCCATAAATCATTATCCCAATTTTGAAATATATCAAAATTAACATCGTTCACAACATTCCATGCATTATTCTCTATTTCCTGTTCTAGCTGATGGGTAGTCCACCCAGAATAGCCAAGGTAAAATCTAATCTCATTGGATTGAATGTAACCATTATTCACAGAATGCAAGACATCCTCAAAATTCCCAGACCAATATAATCCATCTTTAATTTTTTCACTTCCCATGATTAAATCTGGTCGTGAATGTAGATAAAATAAATTTTCTTGATCTACAGGTCCTCCTTCATATACAATATCATTGGATTTGATTTCGTTTAAAAAATCAATTACAGGCACTTCAAAAGATTTATTTAATACAAACCCAATAGAACCTGTCTCTGAATGGTCTGTTATCAGCACTACAGATCTATGAAATACATCTGTCAATAGGGTGGGACGGGCAATTAATATGGTTCCTTTTTGAATGATTGGTCTTTGCACAATTATAACTTATCTTTGATAAAGTTAATAAAATAAAAGAAATTTTATGCAAGACCTCAGTAATTTTAGAAAATCCTATGAGAAATTTGATCTGAATGAAAGCGATGTAACAGATAATCCATTAGAATTATTTAGGGATTGGTTTAATGAAGCAGTTGATCATGACGCTGTGGATGAGGCGAATGCTATGTCTGTGAGTACAATTGGATTAGATGGTTTTCCAAAAACCAGAGTCGTACTATTAAAACGTTATTCAGAGAATGGCTTTGTTTTCTATACCAATTATGAAAGTGAAAAAGGAAGAGCCATAGAGGCTAATCCACATGTATGTTTATCTTTCTTTTGGCCAGGAATGGAAAGACAAGTTATTATTAAAGGAACGGCTTCTAAATTAGCATCAAATCTTTCTGATGGCTATTTTGAGTCTAGACCAAAACTAAGCCAAGTGAGTGCTATTATTAGCCCACAAAGCCAAGTGGTACCCTCTAGAGAATATTTAGAAAGCAAGCAAAAAGAATTAACAGAAAAAAGTGGAGATCACTTAGAAAGACCTAAGTATTGGGGTGGTTATATTGTTTTCCCCCAAAGTATAGAATTCTGGCAAGGAAGACCTAATCGCTTGCATGATAGAATTAGATATGAATTGAATGATGCGTATGATTGGGTGATAAATAGATTAGCCCCCTAATTATATCACCTTATTATATAAAAAGAAGTAGCCGTCTCAAAACCTTAAAAACTGGTCATTCTGAACTTGTTTCAGAATCTCATTATATTAATAACCAGATTTTTATGAAACCCTGAAATGAATTCAGGGTGACAATATTGGTTTTTTGAGACGGCTACTTTATAAATTGTAAAAGTTAAATTTTATTTGTTGTTAACAGAATTTGCTAACTCAGAACCCGCTTTAAATTTAGCAACAGTTTTAGCAGGAATATGCATTTTCTCTTTAGTTTGTGGGTTGATTCCATCACGCGCACTTCTCTCTGAAGTAGAGAAAGATCCAAAACCTACTAAAGATACTCTATCTCCTTTTGCTAAAGCTTTGGTTACATTGCTAGTGAAAGAGTCTAAAGCGTCTTTGGCTTGAGATTTAGTGATTCCAGCATCCGCTGCAATTGCATCAATTAATTCCGATTTGTTCATAATATTCTATTTTTTAAGTTATTGATTATTTGACAAATATAGTTTTTCTATAAATATTAACAAGATTTATTAAATTTATTTTGACTAAAAATACTGATTTCTGTGAATTTTAATAATCTATGTTAAAATTTTAACATTTTATTAAGATAAAATCTATACGGTTGTCTTGATATACCTAATTTCGGCATGTTCTGAGAGATTATTTCCATTTAAAAAGTCTAATGCACTCATTCTCCTTTTACCTTCTAATTGAATTTCTTCTAACCATATAATTCCATCTTTGTGCGCAACACCCATTTTTTTATCTTTAATTATAATTTGTCCTGGCTTTAAATCTTGGTTTTTCTTTTCAATAGAAGCTTTGTATACTTTTAAAACTCTATTTTTACCTTTATTGTATAGATGGGTCCATGCAACAGGATAGGGGCTAAGCCCTCTAATAAAATTATAAATATCCAGTAAACTCTTGTCCCAAGGAATTGCGCAATCTTCTTTGAATATTTTAGTAGCATATTTTATGTCTTTGGCTTCTTTTTGTGGTTTTGGAATCAAAGTCTTATGTTCTAAACCCTCTAAGGTCTTAATCACTAACTTTGCACCCGTTTCCATCAATTTGTCATGTAAATCTCCCGCATTATCAGTTGATTCAATCTTCACACTTTCTTGGAGCAAGATATTTCCTGTATCAATTTGCTCATCTATTAGAAATGTTGTAACTCCAGATTCTGTTTCTCCATTCATAATGGCATGATTGATGGGTGCGGCGCCCCGATATTGCGGTAGGAGTGAGGCATGTAGATTGAAAGTGCCTAATTTAGGTAATTTCCAAACCTCTCTGGGCAGCATCCTAAAAGCCACGACTACAGATACATCAATATCCAAATCTTTGATTTCTTGAATAAAGGCTTTGGATTTTAACTTCTCTGGTTGTAATAAATTCAGTTGGTTTTTCTTGGCATACTTGGCGACAGCAGAGGAATGTATTTTTTGTCCTCTTCCTGCTGGTTTATCTGGCACACTCACCACACCTACAACATTATACTGATGTTTGATTATATAATCTAAAATGTGAACAGCAAAGTCTGGTGTTCCCATAAAAAGTATTCGTAGTTCTGAATTCATATATAATAGGTATTAGGTAATTTTAAATTTATTTTCTCTTCATCCAATAGATATTGTAATTTATGATATATAATCTTTTTATCTATGTGGATGAAATCACGTTCTATTTCTTCTAAAGTTTTAGGTTGATTAGATAGATAAGATAGTAACTGATTGGTATTTAATTCCTGTTTTGAAACGTGAGGTTTACAGATATTGCAGATGCCACATTTCGCTGTATTTTTTTCCCCAAAGTATCTTAGCAATAATTGACTTTTGCATATACTTTCCTCTTGTGCAAAATAGTGCATGGCTGTTAATCTATCCCACTTTACTTTTTGCAATCTTTCAAAATCCTTCCAATAAGTAATCTTGGCTGCGTTGTCATCTCTGGGCTCTAGAAAGGATATTTTGATAATAGAGGCATCTCTATAAAATATTTTATTAGCATCATGTAGGTCTTTAAGGGATTTTTTAACTTGATAACTTGGTATTTTTAAACGTTGTGCAATGAAATATTCATCAATTGGTAATGGGTTTTGAAAGATGCCACCATAATGCCTAGCTGTGAAATCCAATACTTTATTTTCTATAGAAGAATCATCATTCACTTCATAGTTTTTAATCAATATTTTGACTAAACTCTGTCTTTGCGTTTTATGAATGGTTATTATTTTCTTTCTCTCCAGAAACTGCAGCACAGATTTAGTCTTTTGTTTATGTAACTGGTATTGTTCTCTAAATTTTTTCTCTGAAAAAGGAAGTTGCCCTTCTCTCTTTTCATGTTCGGCAATTTGATAGAAATTATAAAGTTTTCTGATTATATCTCTAAAAGTATCTCTATCTGGGTGAGACGTCTTGAATGCTTTAAATGCATTTTTTTTATCCGCCTCATTATATAGGAGAATTCCAGTAGCGGGCATTCCATCTCTACCACCTCGTCCCACTTCCTGGAAATAAGATTCTATGCTGTCTGGTGCAGTTTCATGAATGACAAGTCTAACATTAGGTTTATCTATCCCCATCCCAAAAGCATTGGTACTGATTAAAATTTTTGAATCTGATTCTATAAAATCCTTTTGTTTTTGATTTTTTTCTACTGCAGAAAGTCTAGCATGATAATAATCTGCATCAAAACCATTTTCTATCAAAAATTTAGATAATTGATATGTATCCTTTCTAGACCTACAGAAAATAATGGTAGAACCTGGATGTCTTTTTAATAAATAGAGGATGTCTTTCCATTTATCTTCTGATGGCTCTATCCTATAAGCCAAATTTTGACGTTGTAAGGATTTTTTAAAAACTTTTGGTTTGTAAAGCATAAGTTGCTTTATAATTTCTTCTTGCACTTGGGGTGTTGCTGTAGCCGTTAATGCCAAGATGGGTGTGTCTGGATATAATTCCCTGATGTTTTTAAGTGCCAAATAAGAAGGTCTAAAATCATGTCCCCATTCTACAATACAATGTGCCTCGTCTACAGCAAAATACGCAACCTCTAAGGTTTTTAAACTTGCTATAAAACCTTGAGACTGCATACGCTCTGGTGATATGTAGAGAAACTTAGTTTTGCCAAACCTGCAATTATCTAGTATAGCATTAATTTCTATTTTGCTAATTTCAGATGAAATCAAGGCTGCTTTAATTCCCTTTTCTTTTAGATTTTTAACTTGATCCTTCATCAAAGCGATTAAAGGAGAAATGACGACACACAACCCATCCATTAACATGATAGGGATTTGAAACGTAATGGATTTACCACCGCCAGTAGGCAGCAATGCAAAAGTATCATTGCGCTCTAATACACTTTTAACTATTTGTGATTGAGGGTGAATAAATTCATTATATCCCCAATATTTTTTAAGTATTTCTATGGGTGTTTCTGCCATTATGACAAAAATAAGATTATTAGATGGATTTTTATGTTTAATTTTAGTTTGGTATCAAATTGGAATAACTAAATATATGAGTGAAAATAAAAAAGAGCAAGAAAGAACACAAGAAGAGTTCTATGCAAGGTTAAAAAATGAATTGAATAAGGTAGAGAGTTTTCCCTCTAATTTCACCTATAAATTTATTGTACCCACAGATAATAAAAAAATTGCAGAAATTCAATCCATCTTTGACAATACAAATCCACAATTTAGTACCAAGGAATCTAGCAAAGGTAAATATACCAGCATTACGGTTGTCGTGTATGTCTTAGATGCTGCCCAAGTAGTTCACTACTATAAACAGGTTGGTGCGCTAGAAGGAGTTATTATGTTATAAATTATTGATGAGCCCAATGTACAGCCATCACGGTGGATAATGCCGCCGTTTCTGTACGCATTCTCTGGTTGCCCAATGTAATAGATTTAAAGCCATATTGTATGGCTTTTTCTATTTCTGCCTTAGAGAAATCACCTTCTGGGCCAATTAAGAATATATAGCTTCCGTTTAATGTGAGTGCTTCTTTCAAAGAAGTTTTTTCTATGGTATCATCACAATGTGCTATAAATTTTTGACCTTCAAAATCTTTATATTTTGCTATTAAATCATCAAATTTAATAAGTTCATTTACTTTGGTCTTTTCACCTTTCAAGGATTGCTTCATAGCAGAAAGTCCAACTCTTTCTAATCTTTCCTGATTAATTTTTCTCCTTTCGGAATGAAAAGTTATGATGGGGTGGATAGCGTCAAGACCTACTTCTATTGCTTTCTCTAAGAAAAACGCTGTTCTGTCTATCTGCTTGGTAGGAGCAATCGCAACTTCTAAATGATAAGATCGCTTTTGTTTATTTTCAAATTCTTTTAAATTAGAAATTACTACATTTTTAGTTTCTATCGCTATAATTTCTCCAGAGAATAAATTGCCTAGACCATCGGTCACCAAAATTTGATCGCCCACGTTTTTTCTAAGAACTTTTTTTAAATGATGCGCTTCCTCATTAGAGATAAGTGCATTATCTTGTTGTATGTGTGCTAAAAATAAATTCAAATCTTAAATTTTAAAACGCGCTTGTGGTTTAATACCCAGTTCAGAGAAATCTTGATTCTCAAATTTAATGGCTCCCACCATAGCAATCATGGCAGCATTATCTGTCGTATATTCAAATTTAGGAATATACGCCTTGAACCCCTCTTGCTCTAAATCTTTTAATTTTTTTCTCAATGCAGAATTGGCAGAAACACCACCCGCCAATGCCAAATCTTTAATTTTTAAATCAAGGGCAGCATGATGCAATTTTTCTATACAAATATCTGTGATGGTCTCTTGAACAGATGCGCAAATATCTTTTAGGTTCTCTTCTACAAAGCTGGGATTTTTCTGTTTCTGATTATGAATAAAGTTCATTACGCCAGTTTTTAAACCACTAAAACTAAATTCATACCCATCTAACTTGGGTTTAGTGAATTTAAAAGCCTTTGGGTTTCCTTCTTTGGCAAGTTTGTCTATTTCTGGACCTGCAGGATAATTTAAGCCTAATATTTTGCCTATTTTATCAAAAGCCTCACCCGCCGCATCATCTCTGGTTTCACCTATGACTTCTAAATCTTGATAACTTTTGACTAACACAATTTGTGTATGCCCGCCACTTACTGTTAAACATAAAAAAGGAAAGGATGGTGATGCATCATTGGCATCCTCTATGAAATGCGCAAAAATATGAGCCTGCATGTGATTAACACCAATTAAAGGGACGCCCAGTGCTGTGGCCAGTGATTTTGCAAAACTACTACCAACCAAAAGAGAACCCATCAAACCAGGTCCTTGGGTAAAAGCTA
Source organism: Flavobacteriaceae bacterium Ap0902 (assembly GCA_009835005.1). GTDB lineage: Bacteria > Bacteroidota > Bacteroidia > Flavobacteriales > Weeksellaceae > Profundicola. The sequence goes on from WTFG01000005.1 coordinate 164,671, forward strand.
TTGCATCTAAATTTTTTTGACTTATTTTTGCTTGTTCTAAAGCGGCTTGTACTACGGGTACAATATTTTGTTGGTGCGCACGGGATGCCAGTTCTGGAACCACGCCACCATATTGTTGGTGAATTAATTGATTAGCAACAATATTGGACTTAATTTTGTTACCTAAAATCACTGCTGCGGAAGTATCATCACAAGATGATTCAATACCTAAAATGAATGGTTTAGACATAATGACAAAGTTAAATATTTTTTTAAACTAGTTAGTAGCATAAAATGAAGAGATTTTTTAAGGTTATATTAAGTATGTTTGCTTTCATTTTACTCCTATTAATTGGTGCTATAATTGCTATTCAAACACCTTATGTACAGACGCAAATAACGCAACGTGTGCTTAAATCTCTAAATAAACAATTTGGAACTGCGCTGGAGGTTGGCAGCGTAGATATAGACTTTTTTGGGGATGTCAAGCTATATGAGGTTACGGCTAAAGATCATCATGATTTAGAATTCATTCGTATACCAGAACTCATAGCAGATTTAAATCTGTGGGATATCTATAAGAATTCTAGCAATATTAGTTTGGATGGAATTGATTTAAAGCATGCAGCCGTACAAGTAATTACCTATTCTGGAGAGGATACTTCTAATTTCATTCAATTTATAGACAAATTTGTAGTTGATGATTCTTCTGGTTCAGCGTCTGAATTTAAACTCAAAGGAAATTTAATCATAGAGGATAGTAAATTCTCTATCATTAATCAAAATTTAGAAGAAAATCTACAAGTTTGGTTAGACTCAGAAAATTTCAATACCACCATTAGAAATATTGATTTACAGGGCTCTACCTATCAAGCGGATATTAGAGAACTCAATTTTAATGCGAATAAAAACGGAGAGAATTATACATTGAAAAACCTCATCGGTTATTTTAAAATGACAGATCAAGGCATCTCTTTAGAAGATTTATCTATAGAAACCCAGTCCTCTATATTAAGTGGTAAAATTCAATTAAAATATGATTCTATTGCTGAATTTGATGATTTTGGTAATAAAGTAAATTGGGATGTTTTATTAGAAGAAGGTAACCAATTTGGGTATAAGGACTTGAGGTATTTTGTTCCGACTTGGGAAAAAGACATTGTTCTAAACTTGGAAGGAACTGCGCAAGGTTCATTAAATAATTTAATTCTAAATAATTTTAAAATTAATAATGGTGATACCCAGTTAGCCACAGAAAGTATTGATTTAGGTGAATTATATGATGGTAATTTCATTGTAAATACCGATTATATAGAAGCGAAAACTTCCTATACAGAATTAAAACGCATATTACCAGAGAGCATCACCAAGGATATCACCAACTTCATAGCTAGATTTGGCGTAGTTAATTATAAAGGTGCATTACAGATAGATGACAGCGATTTATACGCACAGGGAAATGCTTTAACCGCTTTGGGGGACGCTGATTTGACGCTAACCCTAAATAATTATTCCACCAACCAAGCTAAATATATGGGTATTGTGAAAACGAATGCCTTTGATTTAAAAGCACTTACCGATACCCAAGAATTAGGAAGAGTGAGTGGTAATCTTAGCTTTGATGGGGGAGGGTATGACGTGAAAACGATTAAAATTAAAACAAAAGGAAAGTTAAATTATATAGATGTCAATGGAGATAGATACCAGTATTTGACAGTAGATGGGATATTGGACCATGAAGTTTTTGATGGTGTTTTAACCGTCAACGATCCCAATGCAAGATTGACGTATGAGGGTATCTTAGATTTCTCTGAACCTCATCTAAAGTTAAAATTTGATTCTCAAGTAGATTATGTGAATTTCAACCATTTTGGTATTACAGAAAGAAGAAACACTTGGTTAAAAACCAATATCAATGCAGATACACAATTCTCTGGACTCAATGATTTAGAAGGTCATATAGAGCTTACGGATGTCGTATTTAATATAGATACAATTAATTTAAGTCTACCAAGTGTCACATTGGATATTACGGCTACAGAAAACGCTCAAAAGAATTTAATATTAGATATTCCATCCTATCTTTCTGCAAAAATCAATGGTAACTATCAATTGGATGAGATTGTAGATGTCCTGCAAAATGGCGTTGGAAACTTTCTAGTGGATTATGATAGAAAACCAGTTTCGCCAAATCAAGTGATGAGTTTTGAAATTCAATTAGAGGATAATTTAATTTCTTATTTCATTCCAGATTTATACTTGCAGCCTACTACGACAGTCTCTGGTACGGCTAATGATCATGAACATTTATTTGAATTTGATTTGCATTCACCATTTGTGCAATATGCAGAATATAAAGCAGATTCATTGAATATATATGCCAGTACTACCAACAACCAAACTTTCCAGATTGATGCCGAGCAATTGAATATTCAAAATTTCTTGATTAATCAATTTAATGTAGATGGACAAAAGTTGAATGATTCCATTGTTGCCAATGCACAATTTTATGCGGGAGAAGAAAACTTCAGCAGATTTGATTTAAACTTCTATCAAACCTTCAACAATGAATTAAGAAAAGTTAAAACAGGTTTTGCACCTTCTAAAATCTATGTAGAAGATCAAGTTTGGGATATAAATCCAAATAATGAGAGAGATAGTAATTATGCTATTTTGAATTTTGAGGATGAAGAATTTATTGTGAATAATATTCTGTTTCAATCAGACAATCAATTTTTAAGATTAAATTTAAATTATTTAAATAGGAATGATTTTGAAGTTGATGCAGATATAGAAAACTTGAATTTAGCGAAAATTATTCCACCCAGTCTTATACCTAATTTTAAAATTAATGGCATTGCCAATGGAGAAATTGATATTGTTAAAAATCAAGATGAATTAAAGCCTGTAGCAGATTTCAGGATAGATAGCATCATGTTAGATCAATATTATATTGGAAACTTTACAGCGGATGCAACCTATGATATAGAAGAATCTATATTTGATATTGTGGGCAGTTTAGACCGGGATAATGTCAATACCTTGTTTCTCACTGGTGCTATAGATAACAAAGGGGAACAACCAGAACTGGATATGGTAGCCAGTTTAGATGATTTTAGAATTGGAATTTTAGGGGTTTTCTTAGAAGATGTTCTAAGTGAATGGTCTGGAGAATTATCTGGAGATGTTACCCTTAAAGGGAATCCATCTGATCCAGATTTGCAAGGTTTTGTAACGGGAAATGATATTGGATTTAAAGTAAATTATCTGGGAACCAAATACGCAATGTATGGTGAAAATGATTTTATTCTATCTAAATCTCCAGGTACGAGTGGATTTTTAAATATTCCGAATATAGAATTTACAGAAGTCTCTTCTAGAACCAAGGGACTGGTAGATGGAAACTTAATATTCTCTGATTTATCTAATTGGTTCTTGGATTTAGAATTCAATACAGATCGTATGTTAGTGATGAATAATACAGTAGCAGACAATGAATTATTCTATGGCAAAGTATACGGAAAAGGGACTTTTGAGATGTTTGGCCCTGCAAGTGAATTGGATATTTATGCCAATGATGTAGATGTTTTAAAAGGATCTAGTATAAGTCTAAATACAGGTGGCACGTCTAGCGTAGAAGAAAAACAATTTATTAGGTTTTATGCGTATGATACACAAGGACAAATCATAGAGCCAGCAGAAGAATCAAATAGATTGTCTGGTGTTACCATAGATTTATCTTTAAACGTGGATGAAGGTACAGAAGTTAAATTAGTTCTGGATGCACAAACAGATGATGAAATTTCTGCCAGAGGAATAGCCAATAATTTTTCTATCCAAATGAATGAGGCTGGTAATCTAAACATAGATGGCGAATATATATTAAGTGGTGGTACTTACAATTATAGAGAATATCTGGTTATAGACAAGGATTTTGAAATTGAAGAAGGTGGTTTTCTGAGGTTTAGTGGAGATCCCTATAATGCAGAATTAAATGTAAGAGCCATATATTCCAGGTACGTGAATAATGTAGGAGAATATTTAGGTATATCTAATAATCAAGCCACTATTGTAGATTTAATTATTGACATAACAGGAAGCTTGGAGAATACAGATATCAATTTTGATATTGAAGCCCCTAGTGCTGGTAGTCAAATTAGTTCTGCATTGAATACAAGATTATCCTCTACTACAGATGAATTAATGAAACAAGCCAGCTTTCTCTTGGTATTAGGACGTTTTGGTACAGATGAATTAGTATCTGCAAATACCGCTACAGGTGCTGCAACAGCTTCAGCTTTTGAACTGTTGGGTAAACAAGTAGGGAATATATTTAGTAGTATTGTCCCTGGTTTGGAAATTAATCCTACTTATCTACAATCCACCAATAGAAATCAGGAATCTGATAGAATTCAAACACAATTAAATTGGGCTGTAAACGAAAGGCTTAGAATTAACGGAGCTGTGGGAGCACCTATTGGGTCACAATATAATGAAGTTATAACCACACAAGTAGAATTAGATTATGATATTTCTAAAGAAGCGGATGGCGGATTGATCATTAGAGGATTCTCTAGACCCACCACATTAGGAATAGAAAATTATAACTATAATTCCACCTATGCACAGAGTTATGGGGCAGGTGTTATTTATACTAAATCTTTTAATTCCTTTAAAGAATTATTTAATTTTAAAAAGAAATCAGATACGATTTCCGCGAGTATAAAAGATTCTACTTCCAATTTATTAAAGGATATCACTCAAAAAGAACAATTATCTTTCATTCAATTCAAAAAGTGACAAATATTATGTTAAAATCGGGATAATATTTGATTAAAATGTATTAACATTAACGAATAAATTATAAATTTGCACCTAAATACTTATGATAAAAATATGAAAGATAAATATCAAATAGATAGTGTAGATAAACAAATTCTTAATTTTCTAATAGAGAATACTAGGATGCCATTTACAGAAATAGCCAAAAAAATGAATGTTTCTGCTGGGACTATTCATGTGAGGGTTAAGAAAATGGAGGATGCTGGAATTATCCAAGGGACTACTTTGCAGGTAGACTATTCTAGAATGGGATATGATTTCATTGCGTATGTGGGTATTTTATTAACCAAATCTAATAAAACAAGCATGGTAATGAAGAAACTTAGAGAGATACCTAATGTTACAGTGGCAAGTGTGATTTCTGGGAAATATAACATTTTCTGCAAAATTAGAGCTAAAGATACATCTGATGCTAGAGATGTTATCTATAAAATAGATGATATAGAGGAGGTATTAAGAACAGAATCTATGATCTCTCTACAAGAGGAAATTAATGATAAGACAAGACTTTTGAATGATATCTTTAAATAGATGCTGATTTAAATTATAATATTTATATCTAAATTATGAACAGAACAGTACTTACATTGGTTAAGCGCTGTTCTGTTTTTTTATAGGTTATTTATAAAATCTATTGATGATAAATTCAATTAAAAAGTTACTTTTGCAAAAGGATACGCATTGGTTTAAATTAAAGACATGAGGAACGAATATTTTGAAAATGAAACGGCAGAAAAGACCTTTGGGTTTAAAGTTATTATTGCACTCGTAGGGCTGATGAGTATAGCTATTGCTGCGGTAAGACTTTATAAAACGATTACAGCAGATGTAATGATAGATCCTACTTTGACTCCAGAACCGCTATGGTATAATTACACCACAATTGTCTTGGTGCTTGTCACATTGGTTGGATTATATTATACGTGGAAATTTAGAAAAATGGGCGTTTATATGGTGATTATTAGTTTATTTACAATCATTGTTTTAAACCCAGAATTTGATTTGTTCAAGACACTTGCACCCTTATTCACTTTATTCATTTTTGTTGGTTATGGTTTATTTGAAATTATCCCTAAATGGAGATTTTTTAAATAAAAATTACCGGATTAAATCCATAAACTTAAACTCAAATTTATCCTTTTCTGTTTCATAATATTGAGTTACAACTTCTCCTTTCTTAAATGGAATGGTCTTATTAAAGATAGGGCCATTAAATACAAAAGTGTGATATTCTCCATTCTCCCCACATGGATCTACCTCTTTAGGTAAATTAGAGATAAATTCATGAGTCAATAGATTCCCTAATAAATGATTAGGAATTTTATGAGCATCTATACTCACCGCAATTGCTTTGAATTCGAGATTAATAAAATCCGTAATAATTTGAGTGGTAGATTTACCCCAAAGCGGAAAGATGGCTTCTATATTGAGTTCTTTTAATCTGCTAGTCCTATATGCCTTTAAATCCTCTAGGAATATATCGCCAAATGCAATGGTATTGGCGCCGCTTTCTTTTATTTGCAATAAGAAGGAATGCATAATTTTATCATATCCATGATTATCTATTTTAGTTGGAATTGGGATTAATTCTAATGGTAATCCTAAAGATGCAGCTTGTAATTTCATTAAGTTGATAGAAACACCGTGCATAGAAACCCTATCATTGCTTTGATTATAAGTAGTAAACAATCCTGCAATTTGGTATCGTTTATCCCTTAATAAATAATATAATGCCAGTGTTGCATCTTTTCCACCACTATAAGAAACCCAGGTCTTTTTAGTCATTTAATAATATATTTAGTAAATTTTTGTAATTTAACTAAAATTTTACTGGATGACATATAAAGAGAATAAGATATTAAAGAAACTTCCTGCACATTTAAAACAATTTATCAATAATCAGGATTATGATGCATATACGCCAGTAGACCAAGCGGTGTGGCGTTATGTCATGCGCAAGAATGTTCAACATCTTACACAGGTGGCTCACAGCTCTTATTTAGAAGGGCTTAGAAAAACGGGAATTTCTATAGAGAAAATTCCGAATATGTATGGAATGAATAGAATTCTAAAAGATATAGGTTGGGCTGCTGTTGCAGTAGATGGTTTCATTCCACCTTCTGCCTTTATGGAATTTCAAGCTTTTAATGTATTGGTGATAGCAGAGGATATTCGTCAACTTAAACATATTGAATACACACCAGCACCAGACATTATTCATGAGGCTGCGGGACACGCACCGATTATAGCCAATCCAGAATACGCAGAATATTTAAGACGATTTGGGGAAATTGGAAGCAAAGCTATCTCATCTGCCAAGGATTTTGAAATGTATGAGGCAGTTAGACATATTTCTATCGTCAAGGAAGACCCAAACGCTACATCAGCAGAAATTAAAGAAGCACAAGAAAGAGTGGAGTATACCCAAAATAATATGGGAACACCTTCAGAAATGGCTAAGATTAGAAATTTACACTGGTGGACAGTAGAATATGGATTAATTGGCACCTTAGAGAATCCTAAAATTTATGGAGCTGGACTATTATCCTCTATAGGAGAAAGTAAATCCTGTCTTTTACCAGCCGTCAAGAAATTACCTTATAGTATAGCGGCAGCCGATTTAGAGTTTGATATAACCAAACCTCAGCCACAACTATTTGTAACTCCAGATTTTGCTTATTTAAGTTTTGTATTAGAACAATTTGCCAATCAAATGGCTTTAAGAAGAGGTGGAATTTATGGTTTGAATTTATTGATAGAATCTAAAGGACTTGGCACCATAGAGTACAATACAGGACTGCAAGTTTCTGGGCATTTCACAGAGGTGATAACAGATGAATTTAATCGCCCTATTTATATTAAAACTGCTGGTGAAACAGCATTAAGTTATAGAGACAAAGAATTAATAGGCCATGGGGTAGCATATCATACAGAAGGTTTTGGCTCTCCAATAGGGAAATTAGCCAATATCAATATCCCAATAGAACAGATGTCACCTTATGATTTAGAAGCGTATCGTATAAGAGAAGGACAAAATATAAAGTTGGAATTTGAAGGTGGCGTCACTGTAGAGGGTGAAGTAATTACAGGAACCAGGAATAGGTTTGGTAGAATTCTGCTAATTTCTTTCAAAAATTGTACGGTTAAATATAAAGATGAATATTTATTCAAACCAGAATGGGGTGTTTATGACATGGCTGTAGGTAGTGAAATTATATCTGCTTATGCTGGACCAGCGGATCCTAAATCATTTGATTTAATTTCTCATGTGCCTGCAGAAAAAATGAGAAAAAGAACAGTGACAAGTGAACAAAAACCATTATTCCAGAAATATCAGGAAGTACGGGACATGCGGGAGAACGATGATGTAGATGAAAAAGCGTTGATGCAAATATTTGAATATATAAAATCTAAGCACCCACAAGAATGGTTAATTTTATTAGAGATTTATGAATTATTAAGGGAAGAAACTAATAGAGAGACTGTCAAAAATTATTTATTAAGTCTAAGAGAATCTACAGATGTATACAATTTAATACAGGAGGGTATGGCTCTGGCAGAAGAAGAGGCTATTGTTTAATGGTAATAAATAATTATAAAATATGTAGTTGATTATAAGTTCGTATTAAATTAATTGATTTAGATCAAAATGAGGATTAACTTCATAAGGTGCTTTATTCTTGATGAAAATCCTAGTAGAATTTTCACCTTCCAAGGTTAGCTCTTTCCCTATGCATCTAATCCAATTACCTTCTCTAATCCCTAGGACAGGAATATCATTTTGTGTTAAAAATTCTAGAATTCTAGTTTCTCTGGTTTCCCCTTTATGGGTAGATGCGGGATTTGGATCCAAGTAATGTGGATTGATGTTAAATGGAATCAGCCCCATGGTGTCAAAGCTTGGTGGATACACAATCGGCATATCATTGGTAGTTTTCATATTGATTCCACCAATGTTACTACCCGCAGAGGTTCCCAAATACGGTGTTCCGTTTTCTATAACGTTTTTTAAGATAGGGAATAAATTGAAATCATATAATGTTTTAACCAATAAAAAAGTGTTGCCGCCCCCCGTGAAAATTCCTTTTGAATTTTTAATGGCCTCTTTTTTATTTTTAAACGTATGTAGTCCAGTTGCTTTTTTACCAATTGTAGAAAAGAATTCTTGTACTTTTTGCGTATAATTATCATGCGACAAGCCAGAAGGTCTTGCATAAGGAATAAATAAAATTTCTTCTGTGTCTTTAAATAATTCTTTTAATTCATCTGTCAAGTATTCCAAAAACGAACTACCATATACCGTAGATGTACTTGCTAATATAAAATTTCTCATAGTATCAAATTTAAATATATTATTTTCTTTTACTTATATTTATCTTATATAAATTGAAATAAAACCAAAAAATGTCAGAAAATATAACCATTTTTAATTCTATTTTGGATAATGATTTTTACAAATTCACCATGCAATGTGCTGTGGTTAAATTATTTCCAGATACCAAGGCTAAATATAAATTCATTAATCGTGGTGAACATAAGTTTCCAGCAGGTTTTGACACATTATTACGCTCTGCGGTAGATAATATGGCCAAACTACAACTTACGAAGGCAGAAAAACATTTTTTAACCATCAATTGTCCCTATTTAAATCCTGCTTATATAGATTTTTTAGAAGGTTATAGATATGACCCCAGTGAAGTAGAAATACATCAATATGGAGATAAATTAGAGGTGAGGGTAGAAGGATATTGGTATAGAACCATTTTATGGGAAGTTCCTTTGCTTGCTTTGATTTCAGAATTATATTATGTGGCTACAGACCAATCAAAAGACAGTGATGAACAAATTGTAGAGAATACTTTGAAAAAAGTAGATTTATATAATAAGCTTCAAGTTAAATTTGCAGAATTTGGTACCAGAAGAAGACACAGTTATCATGTTCATAGACTTATAGTGAAGACTTTGATGGAACATAGAGGGAAAAGCTTCACAGGTTCTAGTAATGTGCATATGGCCATGTTATATCAAACCAGACCAATTGGCACGCATGCACATGAATGGTTTATGTTTCATGCGGCAGAATATGGTTTCAAAATGGCTAATGCCATGGCTCTAGAACATTGGGTAGATGTCTATCGTGGGGATTTAGGTGTTGCCTTATCTGATACTTACACGACAGAGGTTTTCTTTAAACAATTTGACACCAAGTTTGCTAAACTCTTTGATGGAGTACGCCATGATAGTGGAGATCCTATTGAATTTGCAAATAAAACGATAGAACACTATAAAATCCACGATATAAACCCACACTACAAGCATATTATTTTCTCTGACGGCTTAAATTCAAAGAAAGTTCAATCCATCACAGAGGCAGCGCAAGGTAAAATTGGGATATCTTTTGGTATAGGAACTAATTTAACCAATGACGTCGGACTCAGACCTATGAATATTGTGATTAAATTAACGGAAGTCTTAACCTCTGATAATGAATGGGTACCAACTGTCAAAATTTCAGACGAACCTGGCAAGCATACTGGGAATCCAAGAATGATAGAACTAGCTAAAGAAATATTAAGAATTTCATAGAATATTTTTTGAGTGTATAAAATAAAACTTATATTTGCAGTCCTTTCACGGCGAGGTAGCTCAGATGGTTAGAGCGTCGGATTCATAACCCGGAGGTCGGCAGTTCGATTCTGCTCCTCGCTACCATTAAAACATCAGCATAGTGCTGGTGTTTTTTTTATAAAATAATTTCTTTTTTGAGCCGTTTGATGCTTATGTAAAATTTAAAATAATAAAAATGCGAAAACAATTAATTCTAGCCAGTTTGGCTTCTGTTACTTTAACATCATGTGTTTCTAAAAAAAAATATGTAGAAATGGAAACTAAGTACACGGAAACGCTTGCTCAAAAAGAGAATTGTGAATCTAGGATGTTGGCTGTACAACAAAGGGTGGATGATTATTATGCAAAAATTAATTCATTACAAGATGAAAATAGTAGAAAATTAGAATGGGTAGAGGGTGTTACGGCTTTATCTAATGATTCTAAAAATGCCATGAGGGAAACATTGAGAAATGTGGATCCTGCTAAATTAGCCCAGGCAAGAACATTAGAAGACTCTTTAAATTTAGCGGTTAGTTACAATTTAAATAAAAATCTAAGCAATTTAGAGGATAGTGATGATTTAGATATTACGATAGATAAAACTGTGGTGATGATCAATATATCAGACAAATTATTATTCCAAAGTGGTAGTGCTAGTGTAAATATAGAAGCTTATCCATTATTAGAACGTTTGGCAAAAGTGATTAATTCAGAACCAGCTATGGAAGTTATGGTAGAAGGTCACACAGATGATACCAAGATTAAAAAATCATCTTTCAAGGACAACTGGGAATTGAGTGTAGAGCGTTCTACTGCCATTGTTAGATTGCTTCAAGATAAATATAATGTGGATGGCAAAAAATTGATAGCGTCTGGTAGAAGTAGTTTTAATCCTTTAGTCGCAAATGATTCTTATGAAAATCGTGCTAAAAATAGAAGAACTAGAATTGTGATTCTACCTAATTTGGATAAGTTCCTGGCCATGTTACAAGAATAGATTAATAGAACATTATTGATATAGAAAGCGGCTTCTCTGAGGTCGTTTTTTTTATTTCTTATTTGATGCAATTGCCTGTCAATTTTTTTTACGTTCTCAAATTATAACAATCAGGCTTTTAATATGAAGACTTGTTAGTTTATATAAATGAATAATGATTTATGGTGTACCCTTATTAAATTATGAATATTCTATTCTGGTTTTAATGGAATAGACCCAATTTATTCTGTTTAAATATTAGTTTAGTCATAAAAAATCAATTATATTCGTTTATCAAAAAATTTATATAATTGAGTTTAGATCAATATACGATAGAGGAATTAAAATTCTTTTATAAAAAATTATTACTTCCAAGAGTAATAGAAGAAAGAATGCTTATTTCTCTAAGACAGGGCAAAATTTCTAAATGGTTCTCCGCTTGGGGACAAGAAGCCATTTCTGTAGGCTGTACGCTGGCCATGGATCCAGAGGAATATATGCTGACTATGCATCGCAATTTAGGTGTTTTTACTGCTAGAGAGATCCCATTACAGCGTTTATTTTCACAATTTCAGGGCAAAGCCAATGGTTTTACAAAAGGGCGAGATAGGTCTTTTCACTTCGGAACCCAAGATTATTATATTATAGGGATGATTTCTCATTTAGGCTCTCAAATGGGCGTAGCTGATGGAATCGCATTAGCCAACAAACTTCAACAAAATAAAAAAGCAACGTTGGTCTTCACAGGAGACGGAGGAGCTAGTGAGGGAGACTTTCATGAGGCTTTGAATGTGGCGGCGGTATGGCAGTTACCCATCATCATTCTTGTAGAGAATAACCAATGGGGTTTATCCACACCCTCAGAGCAACAATTTAAGATGAAATCCTTTGCGGATAAAGGGATTGGATATGGTATAGATGCCGTTTCTATCGATGGAAATAACTTTTTAGAAGTTTATGAAACCGTAAAGCATTGGGCAGAAGAAATTAGAAAGAATCCAAAACCTGTATTAATAGAATGTAAAACCTTCCGACTTCGTGGGCATGAAGAGGCCAGTGGCACAGCATATTACCCAGAAGGTTTAATAGAATCTTGGGAGAAGAAAGATCCGATTCTACATTTTGAAAATTTATTATTAGAAAAGAAAATTATAGATAAAAAATTCATTGCAGAAACTAAAGGGACATTTGAAAATTTAGTTAGTGAAGAATTACAATTAGCGGTCAACGAACCGAAAGTGATACCGAATAGAGAAAAAGAAATCCAAGATGTTTATGCTCCATTCAAAAATAAAAGTATTCCGCCCACCAAGATTTCAGACAGAGAGATTAGATTGATTGATGCCATAGCAGAAGCGTTGAAGTTGGCGATGAAGCGGTATCCTAATTTAATTTTGATGGGACAAGATATTGCCGATTATGGGGGCGTTTTCAAAATTACAGATGGATTATTAGAAAAATTCGGAAGGGATAGAGTACGTAATACGCCTCTATGCGAAGCGGCGATTTTAGGGAGTGCTTTAGGCTTATCCATTGCTAACCAAAAATCGATGGTAGAAATGCAATTCTCGGATTTTGTGACAGAAGGATTCAATCAAATAGTGAATAATTTAGCCAAATCCCATTATCGTTGGGGACAAAATGCAGATGTAGTCGTACGGATGCCAACAGGCGCGGGTGTGGCGGCGGGTCCTTATCATTCTCAATCTACAGAGGCCTGGTTTACCCATGTTCCAGGTCTAAAAGTGGTATATCCTGCTACGCCAGAGGATGCCAAAGGTTTATTGTTACAAGCCTTTGCAGATCCCAATCCAATCATGTTTTTTGAACATAAAAAACTTTACAGAACTTTAAAATCTAATGTGCCAGAAGATTATTATACGATCCCGTTTGGGAAAGCAAGATTTCATAGCAAAGGAGATGATTTAACGATTGTTACTTATGGATTAGGCGTTCATTGGGCTTTAGATACGCTGAAGAAGCACCCAGAAATCAAGGCGGATTTGATTGATTTACGAACCCTTGTCCCTTGGGATCGGGAGGCTGTTTTAGCCTCTGTGCGAAAAACCAGTAAAGCATTGGTGTTGCATGAAGATATAGAAATAGGCGGTTTTGGGGGTGAAATTGTGGCGACTATCGCACAGGAATGTTTTGAGGATTTAGATGCTCCTGTGATTCGTGTTGGGAGTATGAATACACCAGTTCCTTTTGATGCTGAACTAGAAAATCAATTTTTACCTTTAGAGAAATTTGAACAAGAATTAATTAAACTTTGGAATTATTAAACTCCTTTCTATGAGCGATTCAAATCAACCAAAAACTGTAGAAATCCCTATTCTTTTGCCTAAAATGGGTGAAAGTGTTTCTGAAGCCACTGTGATAGAATGGTATAAAAAACCTGGGGATTTTATAGAAGAAGATGAGTTATTTGTTCTTATCGGGACGGATAAAGTAGAAAGTGAATTGCCGTGTATGTATGCTGGTACGCTCAAAGAGGTTTTAATTAAAGAGAAGGAAGAGGTTGCTGTGGGTGCGGCGATTGCTATGATAGAAGTAGATGCTCAGAAAATTGATTTAGATAAAATTACGTCTTTAAAACCTGACAAAGAGGAATCAATCAAGAACAAACCAACTAAACCACAGCAAAAATCGAATCAATATAAAGGCAGTAAAAATTTTCTCTCTCCTGTGGTTAGAAAAATTGCTACGGAGCATGGTTTAGAATTAGAAGATTTGGAAAAGATTAAAGGTACAGGGCAGAATGGAAGAGTAAGAAAAGCGGATATTATAAAATATTTAAAGACTCAAATTAATCATGCCACCACTTTCCAAGCGAAAAAATTAAACCTAAATATTGAAGATAGTGATACGGTAAAAACGCTGACGCGGATGCAAAATTTACTTGCCCATCATTTGCAACAATCCTTTATGGAGATTCCGCATGTGACTACTTTTGCAGAATTGGATGTGACCGATGTTTATTTGCACAGGGAAGAAATTAAAAAGGCTTTTGTATTAGAGCAAGGTACTAAGATTACCTATACGCATTACTTTCAATACGCTATAATATTGGCATTAAAGGAATTTCCAATGCTTAATGCTTGGATGAATGTGGATGAGTTAATCATCAAAGAGAATATAAACATTGGTTTTGCCACTTCTCTGGCTAATGGTGATTTAATAGTCCCAAATGTGAAGAAGGCTCAGGAAATGAACTTTATGGAATGGATAAAGGCTGTCAACCAAAAAGCCAAAGATGCCAAAGAAAATAAGTTGAATAATGATGATATTCTGGGGACTACTTTCACCATATCTAACACAGGTATGTTTGGTAGTCTTGCTGGGACCCCAATCATTAGCAAACCACAAGTGGCGGTAATTGCACTAGGCCAAATCTTATCTGCTCCTGGTGTCATCAAAGTAAATGGTGACGAGATTGTAGCCGTTCGTAAAAAAATGATGCTATCTATTTCTTATGATCACCGCGTGATTAATGGAGCATATGCCAGTCAATTTTTGATGAAAGTAAAAGAGAATTTAAAGCATTTTAAAGATTGGCTTTAATCTTTCTGTTTGAATTTGCCTTCTCTTTTAATTAATAAATATATGGCAAAAATCAATAAAACCACAGCACCTATGAGTATCCAAAAATTCAAAGATTGAGGATTTAAGTCCTCAAAACCCATGCTGATGATTACTAAAATCATCGCTAGTATAGAGAAAAATAAAGATAAGTTTCTTTTAATCATTGTTTCTTTTTATCTTTTAAATTATAAAATTATTCTCTTTTTCTGAAATAATATTTAATCAAAAAATGGATTTTATAAAATTTCAGGTCTTACAAAATCCATAGAAATATTAAGTTAAAATTCTAAAAGAAATCCGTGTTCTAAAATTGAATTTCTTGACCAATTTCTGGTAAGATTAATTCTATATTATTTTTAGAAAAACTTGCTTTAGCCTCTTCATGATTGATTTCAATAGGAGGGAAGGTATCAAAGTGGCAACCGATTACTTTGGGTGTTTTAATCAAATTTTTGGCGCAATAACTTGCCAATTCAGCATCCAAAGTATAATGTCCGCCAACTGGTAAAATGGCTGTTGAAATTTCGCCAAAAATAGGGGTAAGCAATTCCATATCTTTATTTAATCCCGTATCTCCGGCTAAATATAAATTCTTGTTGGGTAATTGGAAAACATATCCAGCAGGAACCCCACCATAACTTCCGTCAGAAAAAGAACTGGTGTGGGTAGCAGTAACCATGGTAATTCTAAGATCTTCTATGTTGTAAGACCCACCAAGATTTAAATCTACCTGATTTTTATGATTAAAATGTCCACAAATTTCTGGTTGTCCAATCAGCGTAGCTTCTGGATGCGCTTTTAAAACTTCTTCTACATCTGCCACGTGATCCTGATGTGCGTGTGTAATTAACACATAATCTATTTTCTGTGCATTAATATCAAAACCTGATTGATCTTTCTGCATATTGTAGAAAGGATCCGTCAATATCAAATGATCTTTATAATTAATTAAAAAACAATTTTGGCCTAAAAATCTAATTTTCATGTCTATGGTTTTTATAATACTCAAGATACAAAAAATCCTTGATAGGGGCAGAAGTGATATCATTAAATATCAGTTTAAACTTATCAAGGATTTAATTTATTTTAGATAAAAATTAATTAATCTTCTTCATTTTTGTCATTTAAATCAACTTTTAAATGTAATTCCTCCAATTGATCTTGAGATAGGCTAGAAGGAGTGTTAATCATGACATCTCTACCTGCATTATTTTTCGGGAATGCGATATAATCACGGATTGTTTCTGATCCATCAAGAATTGAAACCAATCTGTCAAACCCAAAAGCGATACCACCGTGTGGAGGCGCACCATATTCAAATGCATTCATCAAGAACCCGAATTGTGCTTGCGCTTCTTCTTTGGTGAATCCAAGTAAGTCAAACATACGTGATTGCAACGCTCTATTAAAGATTCTAATAGAACCACCACCAATTTCGTTCCCATTCAAAACCAAATCATAGGCATTGGCTCTCACTTCACCTGGTGCTGTTTCTAATTTATCTAAATCTTCTGGTTTGGGCGAAGTAAAAGGATGATGCATCGCATGATAACGGTTGGTTTCATCGTCCCATTCTAATAAGGGGAAATCTACGACCCATAATGGCGCAAACTCTTCTGGGTTTCGCAAATCAAGACGTTTAGCCATTTCCATACGCAACTCGCTCAATTGCTTGCGCGTCACATTTTTATCACCAGCCATTACTAAGAGTAAATCACCTGGTTTGGCATCCATTTTATCTGCCCATGCTTGCAAATCTCCGCTTGAATAAAATTTATCTACAGAAGATTTTAAGGTTCCATCTTCGTTATACTTTACCCAAACCAAACCATTGGCACCGATTTGTGGACGTTTTACCCAATCGATTAACTTATCAATTTCTTTTCTGGTATAACTTGCACAACCTGGTGCAGCAATACCTACTACTAATTCTTGGCTATCAAAAACTTTAAATCCTTTTCCTTGTGCTTCCACATTTAACTCAGCGAATTCCATCCCGAAGCGGATATCTGGTTTATCATTCCCAAATCGGCGCATAGCCTCTGTATATGTGATTCTAGGGAACTCTTCAATCTCAAAACCTTTAATCTCTTTTAAGAGAGATTTGGTTAAGTTTTCAAAAACATTCAATACATCTTCTTGCTCCACAAAAGCCATTTCGCAGTCTATTTGTGTAAATTCTGGCTGGCGATCTGCACGTAAATCCTCATCACGGAAACACTTTACTATCTGGAAGTATTTGTCCATTCCACCCACCATCAACAATTGTTTAAAGGTCTGGGGCGATTGTGGGAGTGCATAAAATTGCCCTGGATTCATGCGAGAAGGAACCAAGAAATCCCTAGCACCTTCTGGTGTAGATTTAATCAAAACAGGCGTTTCAATTTCTATAAAACCTTCATCAGACAAGAAATTTCTAACTTTCTGAGCCACTTGATGACGGAAGATTAATTTATTCTTCACAGGATTTCTCCTGATATCCAAATAACGAAATTGCATCCTTAATTCCTCGCCACCGTCGGTATCATTTTCAATCGTAAAAGGTGGGAGTTTAGAATCATTTAAAACTTCTAGGCTGTCTATGAGAACCTCAATAGCACCTGTTGGGATTTTATTATTTTTAGACTCACGTTCTAATACCGTTCCTTTTGCCTGAATTACAAACTCACGCCCTAGCTTCCTAGCGGTTTCAAATATCTCTTTGCTTGTTCTTTCTTCATCTAAAACCAACTGTGTAATTCCATAACGATCACGTAGATCTATCCACATTACAAAACCCTTATCTCTAATGGTTTGTACCCATCCTACTAAAGTTACGCTTTCGCCAATATTATTTTGATTTAATGCTCCGTTGGTATGTGTTCTGTACATGTTTGATTATTTTTTGAAATGAAGTAAAAGCAACTTGTCTTTATATAAATATAGATCATTTCTAACCACTTCAAAGCGATTCACTTTCTCTAGTAGGTTTAGATAATTATCTTCTTCATTCAAAGTTGGACACGACATCTTGGTGCTATAAATATCTTTGAATGTAATATATCCATTATCACCTTCTATATTTCCTCCATAATTATTGCACCCAGCAAATCCACTGATACTTTCTCTTGAAGTTGGATCAAAAATGAGTGTAATAGGATTATTTCCTATTCCTAATGCTGTCTGATCCTCATCTTGTAGATTCCAAACTCCATGAACATCACTAATCCTAGAAGGTTTAGAACTTCCTACATTGGTAGTTTTACAAGCAAAAAAGAACATGCTTATAATTATTACATAAATCACATTGTTAACTCTCATATTATCTTAATTCTACGTTTAACTCTTTCTTTAAAATTTTGATCACCTGATTCATAATTTCATCTATCTGTTTATCTTTCATTGTTTTATTCTCATCTAAAAGAACCAAGGATATAGCATAAGATTTCTTATCAGCTGGCAATTTGTCTCCTTCATAAACATCAAACAAATCTACTGATTTAATCAATGGATTATTTAATTCATGAATGGTTTCTACAATGGTTTGATAAGTAATTTGCTTGTCTATGAGTAGTGCAAGATCTCTTTTTACTTGTGGGAATTTAGATAATTCTTTAAAAACAGTTTCTTTTCTATTTAAATAAGTATTGATAAAATTCTCGAGATTTATTTCTGCGAAATAAACAACTTGATCTATATCAAATCTTTTGAGTGTTTCTTTATTAAAAGATCCTAGTTTTACAATCTCTTTATTATGAATAAATCCTTTCAATGTATATACACTAAAAACATCTTGATGTTCTTCCCACTGAATATCATTCAATTTAAATTTAGATAATAAATGATTTATAATACCTTTTAAATAGAAAATATCTACCTCTTTTTCTGGATTATCCCAATGAACAGCATGTTGACTACCACTAACAACCATCGTCAACACTTGATCTTCTATGAATTCATCCCCTTTTTTCTGATAAGTATTTCCCAATTCAAAGAACTTGATTTGCTCTTGTTTACGTTTCAGATTGTAATCAACATTCTTTAATAGGGCGGGATAGAGGCTCCTGCGCAAGACAGATAAATCAGAACTTAAAGCATTCAATATTGGAATAGATTGATCATCCTCAAAACCAAACAACTGATTAAGCTCCTCATTATACATAGACAAATTCATAGCCTCATTAAAGCCTAGCGCTACCAAAGAATCTGCGAGCGTGTTGATGATTTTATCCTTTTCAAATCCTTCTCCAGGTACAATGGAGAAACTTACTTTTTCATTTCCTAAAAGAGAGTTATAACCATAGATTCTTAAAATCTCTTCTATTAAATCTGCTTCACGTCTAACGTCTACACGATAGGCAGGGATTTCTAACTCCAAAGAAGTTGGTGTTTCAGAAATTATGTCAATTTCTAATAATTTTAAAATATCTTTTATCGTATTGCGATGCAATCTTTCTCCCAATAATTGATCTACTTTTCTATATTGTAATACAGCAGTAAAATTGTTAATAGGTTTTGGATAATTATCCGCGATTTCACCAACAATCTCTCCACCAGCGATTTCTAATATCAAATTAGCAGCAAGTTTCAAAGCTTTAACAGTAAAATGTGGATCTATACCCCGTTCAAAACGGAAAGATGAATCACTATTAATGGCGTGGGCTTTGGAAGTCTTTCTAACAGAAACTGGATTAAAGTAAGCACTTTCTAGAAAAATATTTGCAGTTTCATTATTCACTGCAGATTCTAAACCACCCATAACACCCGCAATAGCTAGATTGCTATGGGCATCCTGAATCATTAATTCATTTCCATTCAAGGTTCTTTCTGCTTTGTCTAAAGTATGAAATTTAGATCCTTTGGAAGCTGTAGAAACTATAATTTTATTTCCCTTAATTTTATCTGCGTCAAAAGCATGCATAGGTTGTCCTACATGATGCAGAATATAGTTGGTAATGTCTACAACATTATTTTTAGGAAATAAACCAATAGATTGAAGTCGTTTCTGCAACCATAATGGAGATTCTTCCACTTTAACATTTTTTATGTATAAGCCAGCATATCTAGGGCATAATTCAGAATCCTTAATTTCCACTTCAATAGGATTCTTAGCAGTACTTTTGGGGATTTCTTTAATTTCTGGTTTTTGATAAACACTGTTTAATTTCCTTGCTTTTAAGGCTACATGTAAATCACGTGCCACCCCAAAATGGCTCATAGCATCTGCACGATTGGGGGTTAAGCCAATCTCAAAAACAGCATCTGTAGAGGTATCTAAGATTTCTGAAAGGGGAGTGCCTGGCATTAATTCCGTATCCATTACCCAAATACCAGCATGATCATGGGAAATTCGCAATTCTTTTTTAGAACAAATCATTCCATTTGATACTTCGCCTCTTAATTTTGCCTTTTTGATTTTAAACGCACCACCTTTGTCATCTTTGATGATAGCACCAGGCTTGGCCACTGGAACTTTTTGACCTAACGCAACATTAGGTGCACCACAAACAATTTGCACTGTTTCTGAACCTAAATTAACTTCCGTAATTTTTAACTTATCTGCATTGGGATGTTTTTCGCAAGAAACGACTTCTCCAACTACAAAATTTTCTAAATCTTCTTTAGAAATACCTACATGCGCAATGCCTTCTACTTCTAATCCAATATCTGTTAAGATTTCAGAAATTTTATCATCCGATAGGTCGGTTTTAATAAAATCTTTTAACCAGTTATGTGAGATTTTCATAAATTATGATATATCAAATGAAAAACTGTTCTTAGTATAGAACAGTTTTTTTTTAAATTAAATTATTATTTTTAGTTTGCAGAGAGCATCAATGGCATCACTAGCATTAATATCTCTTCACCATCTTCTAAACCATCTAATGGACGAATGATTCCAGCGCGATTAGGTTCTGACATAGAAAGCGTAATATCTTCACTCTGCAGATTATTTAACATTTCTGCTAAAAATTTGGCATTAAACCCAATTTGCATATCTTCTCCATTATAATCACATGGCAATTTCTCTTCTGCTTTGTTAGAGAAATCAACATCTTCTGCACTAATAACCAAAGAATTTCCATTGAGTTTAAGTCTTACCTGATGCGTTGATTTATTAGCAAAAATAGAAACCCTACGCAGAGAGTTTAAGAACATGGTTCTGTTAATAGTTAATACATTAGGATTCTCTTTTGGAATTACCGCCTCGTATGCTGGATATTTACCGTCTATTAATCTACAAACAATACTGATGTTTTCTGTTTTAAATTGGGTATTGGTTTCATTAAATTCAATTTGAATTTCTTCTCCTAATGGGATAATATTCTTAATTAAATTCAAAGGTTTTTTAGGCATGATGAAGTTGGAAGTTGCATTGGCAGATAAATCACTTCTGCTATATTTGACTAGTCGATGTGCATCCGTAGCAACAAATTTCAAATTTTCCTCACTCCATTCAAAGAAGACACCCGTCATGACAGGTCTATGTTCATCATTCCCAGCGGCAAAGATGGTTTTGTTAATTGCCTCTATCAAAATATCAGAGTAGATGGATGTTTTAATAGCTTGATCTATGGTAGGTGTTTCTGGAAAATCATCTGCAGAGAGATAGGATAATTCATAATTACCTTGTTCAGATACAATTTCTAATTGCCCATTCCCTTTATCTATAAATGTTAAAGGTTGATCGGCAAAGGTTTTTAATGTATCCAATAATATTTTAGAGGGTACACAAAGTGATTCTACATCTTCTGAATTTACTTCCAAAGTTACAGCAGCTGTAGTTTCTAAATCAGATCCAGTAATCTTTAATTGATTATGATCCAACTCAAATAAAAAGTTGTCTAAGATAGGCATGGTATTACTAGCATTAATAACACCACTAATCATTTGAATGTGTTTTTGTAATTGCGAACTTCCTACAATAAACTTCATATATACAGTATAAATTTCTAAAGTAACAAAATTAACTTATTTTGGTTAAACTTCGCAAACTTTATGCAATTATCTATTATAACCACTACTTAAATCGATTGTGCATATTAAGTAATGTTAATTTCACTTAAATAAAAGGAAGGCATCTATAAATTTATAATTTAACATAATATAAATTATAGGACTTTCATGCATAAATCGGTTATTCTTTAAAATTCAATTCTATCTCTTATATTTGTTTAATTGCAGTTTATTACAAATTCTATACTTTATGAAAAATATCAGCGTATTCGACATGTTGAAAATTGGTGTCGGACCATCAAGTTCACATACTTTAGGTCCTTGGCGTGCAGCACAGGAATTTGTACAAGAATTAAAAGATCATCATATTTTTGATTCTACCCAAACCGTAGAAATCGATTTATATGGTTCTTTATCTTTAACAGGTATTGGTCATGCCACGGATAAAGCTATATTGTTAGGCTTAAGTGGAACGGATCCAGTTACGATTCCTGTTGAGTATATTGATGACATCATATCTTTTATTAAGGATGAAAATCAAATTAACCTCAATGAAGAAAAATTAATTCCTTTTGAATGGAGTCAAATTCACTTCAACAAAGATTTTTTGCCATATCATTCTAATGGTATGATGCTTACCGCTATATTAGAAGATGGTGATAAGTATGAATCTACTTTCTATTCTATTGGTGGTGGTTTTATCACCAAAGAAGAAACAGATGAGACTATAGATCTATCTGATAACAAGGATTTCCCATTTCCTACTAATTCCGGAGAGCAACTGCTTGCACATTGTACTAAACTGGGTGTCAATATCTCTGATTTAGTATTGAAAAATGAGCTTACAGTACGCAAAGAAGAAGAAATAGACCATGACCTAAAAAAAATATGGAATGTCATGCTAGAGTCTGTCTATCTGGGGTGCCATACAGATGGTTTCTTACCTGGCGGTCTAAATGTAAGACGTAGAGCGTCTGATGTGTACCGTAAATTGAAAGATGATAAATATAGTTATACCAATAAAGAAGAATGGATTACCGCAATTCGTAAAACCAAGATGCATTATCGCGAAGTATTCAAATGGGTTTCTACTTACGCCATTGCTGTAAATGAGGTGAATGCCGCCCTTGGACGTGTGGTGACTGCTCCTACCAATGGTTCCGCTGGTGTGATCCCAGCTGTTTTATTATTTTATATAACAGTAGAAAATCATAAAGCTGATTTTGCGGAAATTAAAAAATTCCTTTTAACCGCTGGCGTTGTGGGTAGTATTTTCAAGAGAAACGCTACCATATCTGCGGCTATGGGTGGTTGCCAAGCAGAAATTGGTGTATCCTCTGCCATGGCAGCTGCAGCCTTATGCGAAATGCGCGGTGGAACATCAGAACAGTGCTTAAACGCTGCGGAGATTGCTATGGAGCATCATCTAGGTTTAACTTGTGACCCAATCAATGGTCTGGTACAAATTCCTTGTATTGAAAGAAATTCTATGGGAGCTATCAAAGCCATCAATGCCGCGGAACTAGCATTGGATCAAGACCATGCCAAGGTACCTTTAGACAGAGTTGTTGAAACCATGTGGGCCACCGCTAAAGACATGAACTCTAAATACAAAGAAACCTCTGAAGGCGGTTTAGCGGTTAGCGTAAAGATTGTAGATTGTTAAAAGATTCCTTGATGAACATTATATAACGTAATATAGCTGATAAGATTTTTTTTCAATATTGGCACTCTTTATGAGCTAATGAGATATGAACCAAAATATAATGTCATGAAGAATTCTTTATTTAATTCAGTTAGAAAAGCAATTAAACACTGGTACATTCCATTAATCATAGGAATACTTTTCATAGCGCTTGGTATACTGGTAATGACCAGACCAGAAAGTTCATTCTTAGCCATAGCAATATTGTTTAGTTTATCCTTTTTGTTAGGTGGTTTGGCAGAGTCAATTTTCTATATTTCTAACAGAGATCGAATAGATAATTGGGGCTGGCCTTTGGCATTTGGGGTTACAACTATGATTATTGGTATTTTAATGCTGACCAATCCAGCATTATCCATGACAACCTTGGCTTTATTTATTGGCTTTATATTGCTATTTAGATCTATATCTTATATTAGTTATTCCCTTGATTTAAAGAATTATGGTATTAAAAATTGGGGATGGATGTTGGGATTTGGAATTATTAGTGCAATTGTTTCTATAGTTTTAATCTTAAACCCAGTGATTGCTGGATTAAGTGTGGTCCTTTTAGTTGCATTGAACTTTATTTTAGTTGGAATTTTAAATGCTTATTTGTCTATTCAGTTGAGAAATATACATAAATCTTCTAAAAAACTCTCTGATGATTTACAAAGAAGACATGACGAACTTATGCAGGATATAAGTCGAGAATTGGGAGATTAATATTTTAAATTTTATAGAATAAAGATTCTCACGATGCCTGAAACGTTATATAAAAGTGAAATAGATTCCCCTTTAGGAAGAATGGATATTTATGCTTCCACCAAAGGAATTCGTTATTTAAATTATAGTGACAGCCATAAGATTCGGTTTATTCTTAAAGCTTTGGCTCAAGAAACTTTAGAAATTCAAGAGTCAGAAAACGAGCATATTCGTTTAGCCAAGAAACAACTTCAAGATTATTTTGAAGGTAAGCGTCAAAAATTTGATATTCCTTTAGATATGCGCGGTACGGAATTTCAGATTTCCGTTTGGGAAAGTCTTCTTGAGATTCCTTTTGGTAAGACAATCAGCTATTTGGAACAAGCAAAAAGCATTGGAAATCCCAAAGCCGTGCGCGCGGTGGCTAATGCCAATGGCCGTAATCCTATTTCTATAATTGTTCCATGCCATCGGGTAATTGGAGCTAATGGTCAATTAACGGGTTATGCTGGCGGAATTAATCGCAAAAAATTCTTAATCAATCTAGAAAATCCAATGACTGAATTCGATTTTTAAATGCTTTTGCTAAAATTACGTTTAATTGTATCTTTGCAAAATGCAAAAATCAGCCGCATTTTACACTTTAGGTTGTAAATTAAACTTTTCGGAAACTTCCACCATTGCCAGAAATCTTAGGGATGGTGGCTATGACACTGTTGATTTTAATCAAAAAGCAGATGTCTATGTAATTAATACGTGTTCTGTAACCCAAAATGCAGACAGAGAATGCAAACGCATTGTAAAAAAAGCTTTGAATGCTAATCCAGAAGGTTTTGTAGTCATTGTTGGATGCTATGCACAATTAAAACCGGAAGAAATTGCAGAACTCCCAGGAGTTGATTTGGTTTTAGGAGCGAAGGAAAAATTCAATATTGTGCATTTCTTAGATACTTTAAATAAATCAGAAGAAACCCAAGTACATTCTTGTGAAATAGAAGAAGCTGATTTTTATGAAAGCGCCTACTCTATTGGTGATAGAACAAGAGCATTTTTGAAGGTGCAAGATGGTTGTGATTATAAATGTACTTATTGCACCATTCCCCTAGCCCGTGGAATTTCTAGATCTGATACAGTAGATAATATATTGAGAAAAGCTGATGAAATAAGCAAACAGGGAATACAGGAAATTGTATTGACGGGTGTGAATATTGGGGACTATGGTAAAGGAGAATTCGGAAACAAAAAACACGAAAATACTTTTATGGAACTTTGTGAACGTTTAGACAAAGAAACCAAAGTTCATAGAATCAGAATATCCTCTATAGAGCCTAATTTATTGAAGAATGAGTTAATTGAATATACGACCAGAAGTCAACGTTTTGTGCCTCATTTTCATATTCCATTACAATCAGGAAGTGATGAAATATTAAAGAAAATGAAGCGTCGTTATTTAACTGGTTTATACCAAGAACGCGTTTCAAAAATTAAAGAAGTTATGCCACATGCTTGCATTGGTGTAGACGTAATTGTAGGATTTCCAGGCGAAACAGAAGAAGAGTTTTTAAAGACTTATAACTTTTTGAATAAATTAGATATCAGTTACTTACACGTATTCACCTATTCTGAGAGGGATAACACAGAAGCTATTGATTTTGAAGGGGTTGTTCCTATCAAAGAACGCAAGAAGCGTAATAAAATGTTGCGAATTTTATCAGAGAAAAAGAGAATGGCGTTCTATCAGGAGCAGTTAGGCACTACGCGCAAGGTATTATGGGAAGATGAAAATCGCGAGGGTAAAATGTTTGGTTATACAGATAATTATGTACGTGTGCAAGCGCCTTATCAAAAGGAGTTAGTGAATCAATTGATGGATGTTGAGCTGGTCATGTTAAACCCAGAGGGAGTTATAGATGCTCAAATACTACAACCAGCATGAAAATTTATTTCATCAGTGGTCTAGGAGCTAACAGAAAAGCATTTGATGGATTGGTGATTCCTCAAGATTTTGAACCTGTTTTTCTGGATTGGAAACGACCAGAACAAAATGAAAGTCTAGAACATTACACCTACCGAATGGCAGAAAAAATTACCCCAAATGAGCAGTTTCATTTGGTAGGATTGTCTTTTGGAGGCATTTTGGCTCAAGAAATGAATGCTTTTTTAAATCCAGAAAAAACCATTTTAATCTCTACTATCCGCAGCCGTACAGAGATGCCTAAATACATGAAATTATCCTCTAAAACTGCTATTCACAAAGCAATTCCAATGCGTTTCTTTACTTCTGACAAAGCGCTTTCCTATAGCTTCTTTAGAAACTTATATGATCCTAGAATGCCTAAGTTAAACGCATATTTCACAGAAAAAGATCCATATTATTTGAGTTGGTCTATTAATAAAATTGTAAATTGGACGCCAAAACAATCTGATATTCATAATTTGCATCGAATGCATGGTGATAAAGACATTGTATTTCCTGTTAACTTTATCAAAAATGCGGATATTGTTAAAAATGGAACACATGTTATGATTATCCAAAAAGCAAAAGCAGTAAATAATCTTTTTCATAAATACCTCACAGAATGAAACAAACGCTATTATTTTTTTCTACCTTATTATTACTAAGTACTGGATATACCCAATCCATAGAAGAAATCGCAGAAGCAGAATCCAAGTTAAAAATTGGTTTAAACATTGATATTAAAGAACAATTAACTAAAACTGTAAACGCTGATTATTACGATGTTACTCAGTATGATTTAAGTTTTGATTTAACCGATACGGATTATAGTTTTGGCGGAATTTCTACCATTTATGCTAATATTTTAGCAGAAATTGATATGATTCAACTAGACGCTCAAAATAATTTGAATATAGCAAGTGTCACAGTAGATGGAGAAAATATGCCATTTAATCATACTGATGATATTTTGACTGTGAATTTAAATAGATATTATACAGAAGGTGAAACCATAGAAATAGAAGTACAATACAATTCTACTTATGGCGACTCTATTGGAATGAATTTAGATTATCAAGGTTATTATGGCAACACACCACTAATCACAACTTTAAGTGAGCCTTATGGCGCTTCTAGTTGGTGGGTAGGCGCAGATAATTTAATAGATAAAGCAGATGTTGTGAATATCATAGTTCAACATGATGGTGATTATAAAGTAGGGTCTAATGGAACCTTAATCAGTAGAACGCCACAAAGTGATGGCAGTTATATCACACATTGGCGCACCTCCTATCCTATTCCCGCTTATTTGATTAGTATTGGTATGTCAGATTATGATGAATATAGTAATTCTGCCATGGTAGGCGGTATAGATGTACCTATTATCAATTATATTTATCCATATAATAATACACAAGAAGTGCGCGATCAATTGGATGATGTACCAAGTTTTGTAGAATTTTTCTCTGAACTTATTGGGGATTACCCTTATAAAAATGAGAAGTATGGCCATATCCAATGGAATTGGGGAGGTGGTATGGAACATGCAACCATGTCTTCACAAGTACATTTTGGAACTTCTCTAACAGCTCATGAATTGGCACATCAATGGTTTGGAGATAAGATCACATGTGGTACATGGTCTGATATCTGGTTAAATGAAGGGTTCGCTACTTATTTTGAGGGTTTATTAAGGAGAAATTTATTCGGGGAAGAATTCTTTAGAGACTGGAAAGAATATAAAATTTATAACATTACTTCTAGTTCTAATGGCTCTGTGTATGTACCTAGTGATCAACTAACAGATGATAGAATCTTTAGCGCTAGATTGAGTTATAATAAGGGGGCTATGGTACTCAATATGCTTAGATTTAAATTAGGTGATGAAAACTTTTATCAGGCAATTAGAAATTATTTAGAAGATCCTGCATTAGCTTATGGTTTTGCCATTACAGATGATTTACAAGCACACTTAGAAAACCAAAGTGGAGAGGATTTAACAGAATTCTTCGCAGATTGGGTGTATGGAGAAGGCTTTCCTTATATTGAAACCGATTTAGGTCTAAATGCTGGAAATAAATCAGGTGTATTAAAGATAACTCAAACACCAAGTCATAGCTCTGTGGATTTCTTTGAAACACCTTTTGAAATTGAATTTTTTGGTTATAATGGCGAATCAGAGATTAGAAGATATGAATTGACAGAAAACAACCAAGAGTTCTATATATCAGATCTGCCATTCAAAATAAAAAGTTATAATTTCAATGCTAATTATGATATTCTAGCGTGGGTAACTGCTGAATATATGGGGACAGAAAATGTATCAGAGGAATCTGATAATTTTAAGATTTACCCGAATCCTATTGTAAATAATTTCTTTGTATTGAGCACTAATGTTATACAATATTTAGAAATTTATGCTATGGATGGAAAACTCTTAAAGACTGTTGAAATTAATTCTAATGAATCAGAAGTTTCTATTGCAGAATTACCAAAGGGTATTTATATGCTTAAAGCACATACAAATGAAGGAATTAGAACAGAAAAGATTATAAAGAAGTAATATTTTAATAGCATGGTTTAAACTTTTAAAAATCTCATTCCTAATTAGGAGTGGGATTTTTTTATATAAATTATTCTAAT
Organism: Flavobacteriaceae bacterium Ap0902; assembly: GCA_009835005.1. Lineage (GTDB taxonomy): Bacteria > Bacteroidota > Bacteroidia > Flavobacteriales > Weeksellaceae > Profundicola. The sequence goes on from WTFG01000005.1 coordinate 193,588, forward strand.
AATCTGTAATTACCCATAATTTTGTATAATTGTTTACTATAAAGGAGGTTAAAGATGAATATATTTAGTTTTTCGGCACATTTTGGTACAGAAAAGGATTGTAAAAACCACTTTAAAACAGAGAAAGCAAAGAAAAATGCAAAGTTGAAACTTGTAAATGAATTAGCCGAATTAAAGATGATTATTAATGATGTTGGGCTTTCAGAAAATAAAAACCTACAAAAAATTACTGACTATGAATAGACTAACCATTTTATTATTATTTATATGTACTATAGGCTTTTCCCAAGAAAAAGGCAAAGTGTTTTCAAGCACACCTAAAACGCCTACAGAGCAAACAGAACGCAATGGTGTGATAGTGGTTACTAAAAATATGTATGGTTTAACTTTTGAAGATAATGCAATTCCAGAGGCATATAAAAAAGCCGTTAAAACATTCTTTAAACAACGTTTAAACGGCTATACTGATTTAAAAAGATATAGATTGAATATTGCCAAAAAATACGGCTACATCTATGTGGAAGATAAGAAAATGCAAGCCTTAGAGTAAGCCCTTATAAAGTCCCGATTTAATTTTAATATCATCTATACTGCCCGATAGCGTTTCTCGTTCTCGGGTTTTTTGTTTGCCATAGTATTCGCATTCATAACTTAGAAGATAGGCATCGGTAACGGTAGGTTCTGGTTCCAACCCTTCATTTAATAGCCTTAGACTTCCTGTTTTATTGGTAGAAATGCTTTTTATGATTTCGTCTGTGATATTAGCCAAATCAAAGAATTTCAATGCATTTTCACTGCTTAAACTAAAATTAGATGTATTGCGAAGCTGCTCATACAATAGTTTAAAATCAAGGCTTAAAATAGCCGTGTTTTCGTTATAGTCTATACGCATACTTACATATAATGCAGGCAGTGTAAGCATATCAAAATATTCTGGATTAAAATCCTGTCCATTGTATAGGTCTATGATCCTTGGTGCTTTAAGCCCTGCACGGGTGTATTTTTCAATATTATCGGTATTATTAAAAGCCGATATTAAAGCGTTATAAAATGTTTTCATAATCTATTTAATGTTCTTTCTGTAAGCGTGTTCATTTTCTTTTCTATCTTATCAAATAAGGCTTTGGACTCGCCAATAAAAGGCCTTGGAGGTATGCGTACATTCATCTGCCTACTATGTGCCTTTACCTTAATATCACCGCTCCCTCTTCTTTGCCTTGCAGAACGTTTACGAGTGTGAGCTTTTATTTGTACGGTTTCCCTTACTATACCTCCCTCATTGTGTATCCTTGCATAAGGCACGTCTGTACCAATAGTAATAGATGCAGCGGTTCTGCTTATTTCTCTTATAGAACGTTTTAACCTACCAGATTTAACCATGAGTTTGCCACTATCCTTACGCTTTCTGGGTTGCCACGGCTTGGGTGTGGTATCTATCCAGTTTTTTTGGATAAAACGTTGCTTAGAAAATCGCACCGCTCTATAACTTGCCTCATTTAGTAGTTTCTTTTGAAAGGTATCGCCAAATTCTTTATTTAATTTCCGCCAAAAGGTTCTATTTACTTCCATATTAACTCAATTCTGCATTTCTGATTATACGCATCATCATTTCTTCAAACATCGCCTCATATTCTTTCATAGAAAGTTTGCGACCTCCTTCACCTCTCAAATTATTATCGCCTTTGTGTAAGGCGTCTATTTTAATATTGATGCTCTTTGCTGAAGTAGAAGCCCCAGTTACTTTATTCACGGCATTGGTTACAGGCTTTTTATTGTCTTGGGTGTTAAAGCCACCTGTTCCCTTGCCTGCGCCATACAAGCCCTCGCTTTTTTCCTTTGTCTTTTGCCCAGGCAAATCTGGAATATTAATTTTTAGCGGCTCATGTGTGCCTAAGTTCCAGCGCATTTTATCAATCATCTTCGCGCCCTTACCTGCTAAATTTCCCAAACCTGGTATATTAGATAATATTTCTAATAATTGTTGAACGGGTTTCAACATGGCATCAAGCAATACTTGCCCTATCCGTTTTAATCCCGCAAGAATACCTCCGTCTGTAAAGGCTTTCTTAATGCTTTCCCAATGGTCATATAGATTTTTTATAATACTAATCAAATAGCCAAATGGTCCCATTAAAGCCAATACTGCCGCTCCCCAATCATCAAAATGATTAATTGCCGAGACAACGATGCCAATTAATAAAACAATAGCAGCAATTACAAGCCCAACAGGATTAGCCCACAGGGCTAAATTCATGGTCCAAATAGCGGCGGTGGCAATGCCAATAGCACCAGCCAATACACCAAACAAAGGGATGACCCAATTCATGTTTCTATTCAACCAATCCAAGGCAGGGTTTAATGTTTCAAACAATTTAAGAAGGTAGGGGATTATAATGTCCCCTATCTTGCTCATAAGAACCTCTAATCGGTCAGAAAATAGTTTCTTCATTTTGGTAAAATCGCCCTGGGCATTTTTCAAAGCATCATCAAGGTTGAATTGTGAACTATCAAAAGCGTTAAATGTAGCTATCATATCATCGGCTCCAGTCTTTACCTTATCTAAAGCACCACGTAAACCTTCTGGACCACCAATTTTATTTATGGCTTCTGTAATTTCTTTATCGCTCATATTTTTGAACTTACCTGAAATATCTTTTAAAATAGCGTCAGCATTACGCATAGAGCCATTTTTGTCAAAAACATTTACTTTTAAAACCTCTTCAAACTTATCGGCTTGTTGCCCTAAACCTTGAAAGAATGTTTTTGCCATATTAGCCCCAACATCAGAATTTTTAGCCACACTGGTAAACATCGCAAATACCTTATTCGCCTGGTCTATACCTTGCCCTGCAGAGGATGCTGCACCTGCATATTCCGTTTGTACTTTTGCCAACTCATCAAAGGTGGTGATGCCTACTTGCACTGTCTTGGCATTACTTTCTAATAGTTTGTCTATATCATTTACTTGCAAACCAAAAGCTTTCATAGCCTTGGTAGTAGAGTTCATAGAATCATTTATATTGGCTCCTGTAGCAATGGAATATTTCCCAACTTTTTTAAATATTTCAATAGCATCATCACCATATAAGCCTGTAGCCGATTGTAAATCATATATTGCATTGGTGCTATCAGTTAAATTGGTTCCAACTTCATAAGTGGCATCTCTAATTTTAGAACGATAGGCATCTAATTCACCTTTACTTTTATCTAAATTCAAATTCCTTATCGGTAAAAAAGCACTATCAAACCTTGCAGCTGCATCTACACCTTTATAGGCTATTGTGCTAAGAGCAGCAAATCCAGCAGCTACACCCACCATAAGTCCTTTTTTTAGGTTTTCGGTAGATATGCCTAATTTTTTACTAAATCTATCGGCTATCTTATTGAGTTTGCCCTGTACTTTCTCTTGGAACTTGGTGAGTTTACCTTCCAATTTTCCCAGTTTGCCACTTAACTTGTCTGCCAAGTCTATGAGCAATGTTAATTTTGCTTGTTTTGCCATTGTTTATGGTTTTTTGTATATTTGCATCGTGTCGGAGTTAATAAAGTCCCAGAAATGGAAAATAGCGAGACCAAGTAATAACATTAGGCCAATATCCTCACTGTATATCAAAGGGGGATTTTATTAACTCTTTACTTTTTTATTAAAATTCCTTTTCTTGCCTCTTTTTCATACCCTTTCATATAGTGCCAAGAATTTATTTCAATTCCTTCTATATTTTCATTAATTTCTGTTGTAACAACTAATATTTTATTTTTGTAAAATTTGATATATTTTCTTTCTATTTTACCTTTCCAATTAAATCCCCAAACTTCATCAGGTGATTTCAAGACACTCTCAATGTGCGGAAATAACTGGTGTCTTATTTCTTCTTTATTTAGATAATGATCACGTAGATGGTTGTTAAAAATCGTTTCTTTTAAAATTAACTTTCTACTTAAATAGTCTTCAAACCCCATATAATTTTTACCCTCAACCTTTTTAAATAATTCTTTTACGTTTTTAGGTGTAATACTTTTATCTATTTTAATAGGCTTTAAATCATTTTTAAATTCTTTCCATGGTTTCAATCCATATTTATCAAAGGACATTTGGTTTATCTTTTCAGGGAAGCCTTCAAAAATGAAACAGAAGATTTTATAATTGATGGTGAAATTTTACCACTAAAAGGTGGAAACGTTTTATTATTTAATGACCTTTAAAAAAGATTAAATAGGAAAAATATTACCAAGAAACTTTTAGAAGAAGTTCCTATTGGTTTTTACATGTACGATTGCATGGAATGGAACGAAAAAGACATTCGAGAGGAACCTTTAAGTTATAGAAGAGAAAAATTAGAACAAATTACCCAAGATGTGCAAAGCGACGTCATTAAACTGTCAGAAATTATAACTTTTGATCATTAGGAAGAATTAGCTGAACTTAGAGAAAATGCTCGTTCTATCAACTCAGAAGGTCTCATGCTAAAACAGAAAGCATCCCCTTATCACACGGGTAGAAAAAAGGCGATTGGTGGAAATGGAAAGTAGATCCTTTAACCATTGATGCGGTGATGATTTATGCGCAACGTGGTTCTAGAAGACGAAGTGGACATTACACGGATTACACCTTTGCAGTGCGTGATGGAGAAAAGTTAGTAACCATTGCCAAAGCATATTCTGGGCTTACGGATAAAGAAATTCAAGAAATGAGTAAATTTGTGAGAAAGAATGAAATAGAGAAATTCGGGCCTGTGCGTACGGTGAAACCTGAGTTGGTTTTTGAAATCGCCTTTGAAGGAATTGCTTTAAGTAATAGGCATAAATCTGGGGTTGCATTGCGATTCCCTAGGATTAAAAGATGGCGTAGAGATAAAAGCGTAGAAGATATTGACACCATAGAAAGTGTAAAATCAACCATTGATTCATTATCTATTGAATAAAATTGTTTTAATTAAATATTGAAGATTTGTCTAAGTTTTTAGAAAGTGAAGGTTATCAAATCATCTCTGAATGGATGGCCTCTAAAGATATTGCTCCGTTTCCGTTTCAGGAGAAAACTTGGGCTAAATTTAGTCTAGGCTACAGCGGTATGGTGGTAGCTCCTACTGGTTATGGTAAAACCTATTCTGTTTTTTTAGCGGTGATTATAGATTTCCTCAATAATCCTAAAAAATATATTGGCGCTGGGCTCAAGATGATTTGGGTCTCGCCTTTGCGATCGCTTGCTAAAGACTTACAGCGTGCGATGCAAGAAGCCATTGATGATATTGGGCTTGATTGGGTGGTAGAAACTAGAAATGGGGATACGCCTCAAAAGATTAGACAGCGACAATCTAAACGAATGCCTGAGATTTTGATTGTAACGCCTGAGACTTTGCACTTGCTCTTTGCCATGAAAAAGCATGAGCGGTTTTTTAAAAATATCCAATGTATTGCGATTGATGAGTGGCATGAATTATTAGGGAGTAAACGGGGGGTGCTTACAGAATTGGCGGTATCTTATTTGAGAAAATTTAATCCAAAACTTCGCATTTGGGGCATTACCGCCACGGTAGGGAATTTAGATGAAGCCATGGATGTACTGATCCCATATGATGTGAAGAAAATTTCCATAAAAACAAAACTGAAAAAAAAGACAGAAATTACCACCGTATTTCCAGAAGAAGTAGAAGTGCTTCCGTGGGCTGGGCATATTGGTGCCAAAATGGTGGATAAGATTTTGCCCATTATAGAACAGGCAGAAACTGCACTTATCTTTACCAACACGAGAAGCCAATCAGAAATGTGGTATCAATTTATCTTAAAAGGAAATCCTGATTTGGCTGGGCAAATTGCCATTCATCATGGATCCATTGATAGAGAATTACGAGAATGGATAGAAGATAATCTTTCTTCTGGGAGATTAAAGGCTGTGATTGCAACCTCATCTTTAGATTTAGGCGTAGATTTCAAACCTGTGGATACCGTGATTCAAATTGGCTCTGTAAAGGGCGTTGCTAGATTCCTGCAACGTGCGGGTCGTAGTGGTCACTCTCCTTTTGAAACGTCTAAAATTTATTTCGTCCCCACCCATTCTTTAGAACTAATTGAAATTTCTGCGATTAAAGAAGCCATTAAAAATAATGTGATAGAAAGTAGAACACCCATGGTGCTGTCTTATGATGTTTTAATTCAATTTTTAGTGACAATTGCCGTGGGTGATGGTTTCTATCCCAAGGATATGAAAGATACGGTGATGCAAACCCATGCATTCCATTATATGCAAGATAATGATTGGAAATGGGCGTTTAACTTCATCACACATGGTGGTTCTGCACTCAGAAATTACGAGGAATATCATAAAGTAGAAATTCAAGAGGATGGCTTATATAAAGTAACGAGTAGGCGCATTGCGATGCTACACCGCATGAATATGGGCGTGATTATAAGTGATTTGATGATGAAAGTCAAATTTATGAGTGGTGGCTATATTGGGATGGTAGAAGAGTATTTTATCAGTAAATTAAAGGTTGGTGATAAATTTATCTTGGCTGGGCGTGTGCTAGAACTTAAAAAAGTAAAGGACGTGATTGCTTATGTAAAATTAGCGAAAGGCAAAGCCGTAACGCCCAGTTGGCTAGGAGGTCGTTTACCGCTATCTTCTGATTTAAGCCATTATATGCGAACCAAGTTAGCCGATGCTTTACAACCAAGTTCAAAAGAAAAAGAACAGAAATTTTTAAATCCATTATTGTTAAGACAGGAAGAGCGATCTCACATTCCTAAAGCCGATGAGTTTTTGGTAGAAATGATAGAAACCAGAGATGGGCATCACCTTTTTATGTATCCTTTTGAAGGGCGAATGGTGCATGAAATCTTCGCCTCTATTATTGCCTATCGCATCAGTCAAATGCAACCACAGACTTTTACGATTGCTATGAATGATTATGGCTTTGAATTGTTAAGTGATCAAAAAATACCTGTGAATAAAGAAAACTTGTTTAAAATTCTATCTCCCGTGAATTTGATGCAAGATGCTATTGCCAGTGTGAATGCTACAGAAATGGCATCAAGAAAATTTAGGGATATTGCAGTAATTGCTGGTTTGATTTTGAAAAACCATTATGGCAATAGCAAAAATTTTAAAAGTTTACAAAGTTCTACGGGTTTAATCTTCCGTGTTTTAGAAGACTATGAACCTGATAATTTACTATTAAAACAAGCCTATACAGAAGTTTTTGATCAACAGTTTGAGGAAGTACGACTGAAAAAGGCATTTGAAAGAATCGCTCATAGTAAAATCATCTTTAAATATGCCCTCGCTTTTACCCCGCTTAGTTTCCCCATCAAGGTGGATAGTTTGCGGGCAAGCATGAGCAATGAAGATTTAGCCAAAAGAATACAAAGAATGCAAAACTTAAAGTAAATTTGCATTTTAAAACCTTTTCAAAAGCATCCCATATAATTTGGAGTTAATTTTAAAACAAGAAACATTTATTTTAGATAAGGCAAGGGCTTTATATCACCCAAAAAGTAAGAGCCTGATTATTGCCGATGTGCATTTAGGGAAAACTACTCATTTCCGTAAACATGGCATTGCTGTACCTACAAACGTGGCTAAAAGTGATCTCAAACGATTAGCGCATTTAATAGAAATTTACAGCCCAAAACATATCATCATCGCGGGAGATTTCTTCCATGCTTCTGGCAATTCAGAAATCACTTTGTTCAAGGATTGGAGAATTCAATTTCCTCAAATAGAATTTACCCTTATCAAAGGAAATCATGATCGATTAAAAGTAAGCGACTACGAGCATTTAGGTTTAAAACTGGAAAAAGAAATTCTGGAATTAAATGGAATCCATATTACGCATCATCCCCAAAATCAACCTACCCAATTTACGATTTGTGGGCACTTGCATCCTGGTATTAAGATTAAATTACGTGGGAAGCAATTCATTAAGTTACCTTCTTTTATCTTACAAAAAAACCAATTAATTTTGCCTGCTTTTAGTGAATTCACAGGCTTAGACACTTCTTTGCAACAAACAGGTAGAAGCTTTGCGATTACAAATTCTCAAGTGATGGAGGTCTAAATTTCAAATTTGCTGATCGCCTTCTTATAGGCTGTAAGACAACGTTCTCTAGCCTCTTTATGATCTACAATTTCATTTGGATAATCCTCTGTTCCAAATTCTGGAACCCATTTTTGTATGTATTTAAAATCTGGATCGAATTTCTTTTGCTGAGAGGCTGGATTAAAGATTCTAAAGTATGGTGCCGCGTCCGTTCCTGTTCCTGCCGCCCATTGCCAATTACCATTGTTAGAGGATAAATCAAAATCCATTAATTTTTGCCCAAAATAGGCTTCGCCCCAACGCCAATCAATCAATAAATCTTTGACTAAAAAACTGGCTGTAATCATGCGCACCCGATTATGCATAAAACCTGTCGCATTCAATTCGCGCATGCCTGCATCTACCAAAGGATAGCCTGTTTTACCCTCACACCAAAGTTTGAAATCCTCTTCATTGTTTCGCCATGCGATACCTTCGTATTTATCTCGAAAAGCATGGTTTTGAACTTTAGGAAAGTGATAAAGTATTTGCATAAAAAATTCTCGCCAAATCAGTTCATTCAAGAAAGTTTCGTTTTCCTTTATAGCATATTTCACCGCCTCTCTAATAGAAAAGGTTCCAAATCGCAATGCAGTTCCTATCTTGGTAGTAGCATCCAGCGACGGAATATCTCTTACTTCATCATAATCCTTGATTTCTGCGTTCTTTAAATTCAATGGTAAATCTGGTAATTCAGTTTCCTTAAAGCCTATAAACTCTAAGGTTGGAAAAGTTGGCTGATTTGAAGTTAGAAAATTTTCTTTATTTAATTCAATCTTAAATTCTTGCAGATAGTTTACTTGATCCAATTCTAATGTCGCTTTCCACTTGCGCATATAGGGAGAATAAACGGTGTAGGGCGTTCCATTTTGAGTAAGAATTTCATCTTTATCAAAAATTACTTGATCCTTAAAACCTTTAAAGGAAATATCATTATCCTCCAATAATTCATAAACCGCTTTATCTCTTTTCTGCGCGTAAGGTTCATAATCTCTATTAGTGAAAACCATCTTTAGATTTTCATCCTCAGTAAGTTTCTGCAAAATCTCTAATGGTTTCCCCACATAAACCCAAAGATCAGATCCAATAGATTTTAATTCATTTTGAATCTCCTCTAGCCTATTATAAATAAAAGGAACACGTTTATCATTCTCTGTTAACTGAGAAAGTATGTTGGTATCCAATATAAAGATGCATTTCACCTTTAACCCACTCTCAATGGCTTCATACAGCGCATGGTTATCTTCTAATCTTAAATCTCTGCGAAACCAATGAACGGCGTAATTCATTTAGAATTTATAAATCTTGAATATTATAATTAAATATTTAAAACAACCCATTTATTTCTGCCTCCACTTTATCTATGATGGTACCCAAATCCTCTGGATTGTTCACAAAATCTAGATTATCTACATTGATGATTAGCATTTTACCTTCATCATAACCAGACACCCATTCTTCATATTTCTTGTTTAGGCGGTTCAGGTAATCAATGCTGATGCTACTTTCATAATCTCTTCCTCTTTTCTGAATTTGATTCACCAAAGTCGGTATAGAAGCCTGCAAATAAATGAGTAAATCAGGTGCTTTTACAAAGGAATTCATCAAATTGAAAACCGTCAAATAATTTTCATAATCTCTGGTCATAAGCAACCCCATATCATGTAAATTACTGGCAAAAATATGCGCATCCTCATGGATGGTTCTATCTTGGATGATATTCTTTCCGCTCTCTCTAATTTCTTTTACTTGATTAAATCGGCTACCCAAGAAATAAATTTGAAGGTTAAAAGCCCATTGTTCCATATCATTATAAAAGTCATCTAAATATGGATTGCGATCTACGTCTTCAAATTGAGCTGTCCAGTTAAAGTTTTTAGCTAATAAGTTGGTAAGTGTGGTTTTACCAGCACCAATATTCCCTGCGATGGCGATATGCATAATTATAATTGAAGATTAAAGGGTAAAAATAATTAAAATTTTTGGACTTAAAGTTCTGTATGGGTCTTTTTAACTCTATAATAATGAACCAGCAAGTCTACAAATTGATTATAGCTTTGAATGCCTTTATTTTGTTTATTTGCCTTTAGATATACATGGTTCAGAGAAGAAAACATTTCATTCGCCTGACCCGCATATTTCTGATGAAACTCTTTTTCTGCCATATAATCCCTCTTCATTCCTGGGCTAAAGGAATCCAAAGTAGATTTAACATAGGCTGAATCATGCGGATAAATAGCTCTTAACAAATATTTTAGTGCCTTATATTTTCCACTGTAGTTCATGCCAGAATCACTAGTTTCTATACACGTGATATACCCAATATAATTAGCCTCAAATTCTGGAGCATATCCCATTTGGTGAGCCTGTTCATGGGCCATAGCAAAAGGCATTGACACAGAAGGTGTCAAGCGTGTTATTTGTGATTCTGCTGTAAATGGATTATAATAACCAGAGACTCCAAAATATCGCATAACCCAACTTAAAAGTGAATATTTCTTCTTGCTATTAGAAGGAATTGTAGTGTAAGGCAGATCTGTTCTAGAAAATATTTTGCCTTGAAAGCCAGTTTCAAAATTACGCATATCATATTGGAAAACACCCCGACTATCCTCTTCTACTTGAGTTCTGTATTTAATCGCATTCCCTAATATATAGTTAGAAATTCCTTTTAATTCCTCTATATCATAAGGTTCTATCTGATATTGTTCTATTAAATTTTTTCTATCATAATTAAATCCCCAAAAAACATTGAATATTACAACCAGCATGGTAGTAATATAAATGAGATGAGATAATAGCCTAATAGCTCTCCATCTCATTTTTAGCAAAGAATATTTAACGATTTTATAGATGCAAAAAATATAGTGAAAACCTAGACCCATATAGATTAAATCCCCTATGGAAAATGGAATCCATCCAAAAATTAAAGTGCTAGATGGATAGACCATTCTGTAAAAGTCTGGATAGAGCACATTCACAAATATATCTACATTAGATAATACTTTGATTATAAGATAAATCACTATAAAAGTTAACAATGATTTAATTAGGGGCAGAAATTCTTGGTACCTTTGATTCATTAATTTCTAATGTAATTGCCTATATTTATAAAGTAATTTTAATACTACATTATGTCAATTAACAAAGATATAAAACGAATCACAACTGAAACGCTTCGTTTGATGAAATTTGAAAATCAAAAAATCTCTATGTTAACTGCTTATGATTATACCATGGCTCAAATGGTAGATTTAGGTGGAGTGGATGCTATTTTGGTAGGTGATTCTGCATCTAATGTGATGGCTGGTCATGAAACCACGCTACCTATAACATTAGATCAAATGATATATCATGCACAATCTGTGGTACGTGGGGCAGAACGTGCATTAGTAGTGGTAGATTTACCGTTTGGTTCTTATCAATCAGACCCACAGAAAGCATTAGATTCAGCCGTTAGAATTATGAAGGAAAGCGGTGCCCACGCTATTAAACTAGAGGGAGGATCAGAAGTTCAAAAATCTATCAAAAAAATAGTGAATGCAGGAATTCCCGTGATGGGACATTTAGGATTAACACCTCAAAGTATTTATCAATTTGGAACTTATAAAGTGAGAGCCAAAGAAGAAGCAGAAGCTAATAAATTAGTAGAAGATGCCAAACTTCTAGAATCACTAGGCTGTTTCGCTTTAGTCTTAGAAAAGATTCCAGCTAAACTGGCTAAAGTAGTTACAGAATCAATCCAAATCCCTACAATTGGGATTGGGGCAGGTCCAAATGTAGATGGACAAATTCTAGTTGTGAATGATATGCTAGGCATGACCCACGAATTTAAACCTAGGTTTTTACGACAATACCTAAATCTATATGATGAAATCACGGGAGCTATCGCCAAATATGTAAAGGATGTGCAACAGAGTGACTTTCCTAATGAAAATGAGCAATATAAATAAATGAAAAACACAACATGCAGAAATCAGACATATTATTTGAGGATAATCATCTCATTATTATCAATAAGAAACCAGGCGAACTTGTTCAGGGAGATAAAACTGGAGATAAACCTTTATTAGACAAAGTAAAAGAATATATCAAAGAAAATGAGAATAAACCTGGTAATGTATATTTAGGTTTAATCCATAGATTAGATAGACCTACAAGTGGCATTGTGATTTTTGCCAAAACAAGCAAAGCGCTAACTAGAATGAATGAGAAATTCAAAAATAGAGAGATAGATAAAACCTATTGGGCTATTACAACACCCCTGCCAGAAGATACCCCTACAGAAAACACATTGACTCATTATCTAAAGAAAAATGAAAAAAGAAATTTAGTTACTGCTTTTCCAAAACCCACACAAGGCGCCAAAAAAGCTATACTACATTATAAATTAATTCAAAAATTAGATAATTATCAAGTTTTTGAAATTGAATTAGAAACGGGTAGATCTCACCAAATTAGAGTGCAAATGTCTAAAATTGGTGCACCGATTAAAGGAGATTTAAAATATGGCTCCCCTAGGTCTAATAAAGATGGAGGAATTCACTTGCATGCACGCAAGGTTGTATTTAAGCATCCTGTTACTCAGCATAAAGTTGAAGTAATGGCTAAACCACCTTCTGAAGTTTTATGGGATTTAACGAATGATTAGTAATTCTTGGTATAAGTATTGCAATATATTATTTGAACTTAAAAAATTTTTATTATGAGTAGTTTTGATGACAAAGTAAAAGGAAACTGGAATCGCATTAAAGGCGAATTAAAGCAAAAATGGGCAGATTTAACAGATGATGATTTGTTATATGCGGAAGGTAAAAAAGATGAAGTTCTAGGTAAAATCCAGAAGAGAACTGGAGAAACTAAAGAAAACATAGAGAAATTTATTAATGATGTAAATAAATAATATTTATTTAAAAATTAAATATTTTAGCCTCGCGCAATATGCGAGGCTTTTTTATGTTTATTAAATTTGCAAAATATTTTATATTGATGAGACAAATATTTACCTTAATCTTATCTATTTCTTTATTGGCTTCATGTACTCCTTCTAAAAATGTGAAGCAAACGAAGATTATTAAAAAAGTAATCAGAGATACCGTCTATCTAGAAAAGATTAAGGCAGGAAATGAGAATAAATACGTGAGTGCTGTATTAGATGATTATAAAATTAATGATAGCCACTTCCCTGCCATTGGTCAAGATTATAGACAAAAGTTTTTGATATTACATTATACCGCATTAGACAATTATAGGTCTTATAATGTTTTGACAGAACAACAAGTGAGCTCTCATTACCTAATTAATGATATAGATGATAATACCATAGATATTCTAGTAAGTGAAAGTCAAAGAGCATGGCATGCGGGATATAGCTATTGGTTGGGGAGAACCAACATTAATGATTCTTCTATTGGTATAGAAATCGTGAATCCTGGTTATAGGATTGAGGATGAACAAATTATTTTCTTTCCATATCCAGAATATCAATTTAAGAAAGTGGCTAAATTATCTAAGAATATTGTAGAAAGATATGATATAGATCCTACCTATGTTTTAGGACATTCTGATGTAGCACCCCAAAGAAAAGAAGATCCAGGAGCTTTATTCCCATGGAAGCGGCTCTATGATGAATACGGTGTTGGTGCTTGGTATGAGGATGTAGATAAATATGAATATATAAGACAATTTCCTTATGAAAGAAAAGATTCTGAAGCATTTATTCTAGCATATCAAAAAGAATTTGCCAAGTATGGATATGAGGTGCCTCAAGATGGAATCTGGAGCAAAAAAATGGAAAAACTTACTGCTGCATTCCAAATGCATTTTAGACCCTCCAATTATAGTGGGGAATTGGATGCAGAAACTTGGGCTATTCTAAGAGCATTAAACAAAAAGTACAGAGATTAATCTCACACCATTTATCTTTAATATAATAATTCAATTCAGTATATTTGATTGTATCTAAACTATAAAGCAATGTCAAAAATTTTAATAATAGAAGATGAACAGGCCATACGCAATGTATTGGTAAATATTCTTACAGATGAGGATAAATCATTTAAAGTTGATACAGCTGAAAATGGAGCAATTGGTTTGAATAAAATTAAAGAAACAGATTACGATTTGGTAATTTGCGATATTAAAATGCCTAAGAAAGACGGTATAGAAGTTTTGGAGGAAGGATTAAAGATGAATCCCGACATTCCTTTTCTCATGATCTCTGGCCATGGAGATATTGATACGGCTGTGGATAGTATCAAAAAAGGAGCCTATGATTATATTTCTAAACCACCCGATTTAAATCGTCTTTTAAATAGTGTTCGCAATGCTTTAGATAAAAAATCTCTAGTTACTCAAAATAAAACGCTTCAAGATGAAAACAAAGCACTCAAAAGAAAGGTAAGTGAAAAATATGAGATGATTGGAGATTCTCAACCGTTAAATGACATCCGCAATATGATAGACAAAGTTGCTGCTACAGAGGCCAGAGTCCTAATTACAGGACCCAATGGGACGGGTAAAGAATTGGTAGCGCACCACATCCATGAGAAAAGCGATAGAAATAAAATGCCTATGGTGGAAGTTAATTGTGCAGCGATCCCATCAGAGCTTATAGAAAGTGAATTGTTTGGACATATGAAAGGTTCTTTTACTGGAGCTCACAAAGACAAGCCAGGAAAGTTTGAACTAGCCAATAAGGGTACTATATTTTTGGATGAGGTTGGTGATATGAGTTTATCTGCGCAAGCCAAAGTTTTGCGTGCGCTACAAGAAGGTAAAATTGCAAGAGTAGGTGGAGATAAAGAAATAGATGTGGATGTGAGAGTACTGGCCGCAACTAACAAGAACTTACAAGAGGAAATTGAAAAAGGCAACTTTAGAGAAGATTTATATCACAGGTTAGCGGTCATCTTAATCAGGGTGCCTGGTTTGGATGAAAGAAAAGATGATATAGAAAATTTAGTAGAACATTTTGCCCTAAAAATAGCAGAAGAACACGGTCAACCAACCAAGGTATTTAGCAAAGGAGCCATCAATGCGCTCAAGAAATTATCTTGGACAGGTAATATTAGAGAATTAAGAAACGTGGTAGAGAGGTTGATAATTCTTGGATCCAATCCCGTTACGGAGAAAGATGTGAAGACTTTTGTACCTAAATAAAAAACCATATAATTCTATCACCATAATGCTTTAATCCTGTATTAATATATTATTTTTGCATGGTGAATTACAAAGAACATTTTAGAAAAAATATACAACTTGCCTGGCCTGTAATGTTAACTCAAGCTGGGCAAGTTTTAGTTAATGTAGCAGATAATGTAATGGTGGGTGCTCTGGGTGGTGAACATGATAACATTTCTAACCCAGAACTAGGTAAATTAGCATTGGGAGCAGTTTCCATTGGGAATTCCCTATTTTTTGTAATCATGATTACAGGGATTGGCTTTTCCTTTGCCATGTCTCCTTTGGTGGCACAGGCAGACGCAAGAAATAATTTAGAAAGAGGTTCTAAATTACTATCTCAAGGATTGATTCTAAATTTAATTTTGGGATTCGTTTTATTGGGAATTTTATTTTTAGCGGTGCCTTTTATGTATGATATGAGGCAACCCGAAGCAGTAGTAGATTTAGCTATTCCTTATCTAAAAGTAGTTGGATATTCCATGATTCCACTTATGATATTTCAATCCTTTAGACAATTTTCAGAAGGCCTTTCACTTACTCGCATAGTGGCAATTGCTACCATCGTAGCCAATCTTTTGAATGTTTTCTTTAATTATGGTTTCATCTTTGGAAACATGGGCTTCCCAAGATTAGAAGTGGAAGGAGCTGCCTATGGTACTTTAATCTCTAGGCTTTTAATGGTCCTTACTTTGGTAGTAGCCATGTGGATACATCCAAAATCTAAATCCTATTTGAGGCTAATTAATTTACGTAGCATTCATCCCTACATATATAAAAAATTAATTCTTTTAGGCACGCCTACTGCTTTCCAAATGTTCTTTGAGGTAGGCGCCTTTGCTAGTGCTGCTTTTATATGCGGAATGGCTGGAGAAGATGATTTAGCCGCACACCAAATCGTTATGAATTTGGCCTCTACTACTTTTATGATCGTCACAGGGTTAGCTGTTGCAGCCACCGTACGTGTAGGAAATCAATTGGGTCTAAAAGATTATAAAAATTTAAATACTGCAGGATGGTCTGCTATCGGGATGTCCGCAGCTTTTATGTTAATGTGCGGAGTCGCATTTATTCTATTTAGAAATATTTTGCCAGAACTTTATTTAGAAAATCAAGAAGTGCTGAATATTGCGGCAAGTTTAATGATAGTAGCTGCTTTCTTTCAATTATCAGATGGAATCCAAGTAACCGCATTAGGAGCATTGCGCGGAATGCAAGATGTACAAGTACCAACACTCATTACATTTGTAGCCTATTTCGCCATAGCCCTGCCACTTGGATATTATCTCACAGTACCAAGAGGTATGGGCGCATTGGGAATGTGGATAGGATTAGGTTTAGGACTTACTGTGTCTGCTATTCTACTTTTAATTAGATTTAGAAGACAGAGTAACTTGATACAAGCTAAAATCAAAGTGAATTCTTTGAATATACCTGAATAACCACTAAATTTGAGAGAATTAAAAATTGATTATTCATGGATTTACCTAAATTTTTACTTGCAGACAGTTCAGAATTTGAAGATGCTTTTATACTTCATACTGAATTTCCTCGTTTTATACTCAATGTCAATACAGATGAGGTAGAATGGTTTGATGATGTAGAGGATGAAGAAGACTTAGAGAATCAAGTTAAAAACTTAATAGAAGAAGCTTTTGAATTCTTTGAAAATGAGATAGAAGCTTACGAAGGAGAGGAAGATGAAATTTAAGAGAAAAACTATTGACTCAGAAATTAATATGAATAAATAAGCCAATATTTAGGCGTAGTGCTGTTATATCTATTTATTGTTAGAATAGACATAACAGTTTTTATTTTAAATTAAACTCCAAAGATATGGACAAAAAAGAGATACTAGATAGAATTAATCAAATGAATCAAAACACTATGATGGAATGGATGGATATTCGGTTTATTGATTTCACAGGTGATATGTTAATTGCAGAAATGACAGTGAATGAGAAAGTCCACCAGCCTTATGGTCTCCTTCATGGCGGCGCCTCCGCAGCTTTGGCAGAAACCGTAGGAAGTGTATTATCTGCTATCCAATTTCCAGGAAGTGACCATGGCGCAGTAGGTACAAATCTAAATATCTATCATCTTAAATCAGCCAGAGATGGTAAAGTAATTGCCAAAGGAAGCTTTATAAGAAAAGGAAAAGGACAACACGTAGTGAAGATTGATATTTTTGACGAGCAAGATAATCATATCTCTCATGCCATTCTCACAAATCAAATAATTAATAGAACCAAGAAGTATCAGAAATAACTTTAAATTCCATTTAATCTTCTTTATATGATTATTGATCAAAATAGTTTTGTATTATTTAGATTACCAAATCAAAACGTCATTGAGTTTTGGGAACTAAAAGAAAATAAAAGTGACAATGGTAAGTTTATTTTTCATTCCTTTGACAATACCAAACATCTAGAATTATTTGCGAAAGCAAAACAATTTTTAAAATTATCTGATTTAAGAGATATTAAGATTCATATCAACCATAATACCAGCGGGAAACTTCCTTATTCGCTGTCCAAAAAGGAATATTTAGAAAAAGCAGAAGATTATATTGAAAAATTAAATCACCAAGTTTTTGATAAAATTATTCTGAGTAGAGTCAAAATTGTTGATGGAATCAATGAATTAAGTTTTAAATTCATGCAGTTATGTGAGAAATATCCAAATGCTTGGATTTATCTATTTCATCACAATCAAGAAACATGGTTGGGTGCAAGTCCAGAGCGATTATTGTTCTCTGATGAAAAAGGTTTTAAAACCGTAGCACTGGCTGCTACTAAATCCACAGCAGAGAATAGAGATTGGAACCAAAAAGAGTATAAAGAACATAACTTAGTAGTGGAATATATCACCTCTAAATTTGAAGAAGATGCTATCAAGAAACATGGTCCTTATACAATAGATTTAGGAGAAATTCAACATTTAAAAACAGATATTGACATAGTTGATGATTCATTAAATTTAAATCAGGTATTGGAGAAACTGCATCCTACACCCGCCGTTTGTGGTATGCCAAAAGATAAAACAATGAAGTATATCATAGATACAGAAGATTATGATAGAAGCTACTATACAGGTTATTTTGGCATTGTGACAGAAGAACATACAGAATTCAATGTAAATTTGCGCTGTGCACAATTGTTCCAAAATAAATCCGCCATCTATATAGGCGGCGGATTGGTTGCAGAAAGCAAAGCAGAATCTGAATGGAACGAAACTGAAATGAAATCTAGGGCTTTACTATAAACATTAACTATCTCAAGAATAAGTTATAAGCCTCATTAGCTATCTCTAATTCTTCATTGGTTGGTATCACAAATATTTTCACTTTACTATCTCTTTCTGATATTTCTCTAATTTCCTTGGATCGTAGGCTATTCTTTTCAATATCTATTTTAATACCTAAAAAATCCATATTCTCACATACCATATTCCTAATAACCTCACTATTCTCGCCAATTCCTGCTGTGAATATGATGGCATCAAGTCCATTCATAACTACAGCATAAGCACCAATTAATTTCTTGATTCTATAAGCATTAATTTCCAAAGCTAACTGACATGCCCTATCTCCTTCTGATGCCTTTTGTTCAATTTCTCTTAAATCGCTATATCCCGTTAACCCAAGCATACCACTCTTTTTAGAAAGTAATAAATTAACTTCTTGTGGCGTATAACCTAAAACTTCTATTAAATGAAAAATAATTCCAGAATCTATGGCACCAGATCTGGTACCCATGACTAATCCTTCGTTCGGACTGAAACCTAATGAATGCTCTATGCTTTTACCATTTTCTACAGCGGTCATACTACAGCCATTTCCTAAATGAATGGTAATGATTTTACTCTTATCTGCATTCAATAATTTATTAGCTTCTTCTGATACATATTTATGGGAAATCCCATGAAACCCATAAAGCCTGATATTATTCTCATCTCTAAATTTCATAGGTATTGCATACGTATAAGATTTCTCTGGCAATGTCTGATGAAAAGAAGTATCAAATACAGCAACTTGCTTTGCATTTGGAAATATTTCTTCTGCTACCTCTATGCCATTCAAATTAGGTGGATTATGCAAAGGAGCTAAATCAAAGAGATCTCGAATCTTATTCTTAACCTTGTCTGTAATATAAGTAGTTGCAGTAAAATCTTTACCACCATGCACTACCCTATGACCAACCATGGCAATTTCTGAAACATCACCTAATACCCCAACCTTTTCATCTAATAATAAATTTACAACCTTTCTTAGCCCAAATTTGTGATCTGGAATTTTAATTTCTAAAGATGTATTATAGCTTCCAGTTTTATAATGAATAGCACCTTCCACAAGACCTATTTTCTCTACCAAACCAGTTGCTAAAACTATATTCTCTGGCTTTTCTATCACTTGAAATTTAATGGAGGAACTTCCAGAGTTTAGAACTAAAATTTTCATAAATGTATAATTTGAAACAAATATAATATTTAAAGATTATTATAGCTATGTATAAATACATGATTTTAATTAATAAACCATTTCATTTTACCAAAAAATAGAAAAACCTATACGATATACGAGTGACCCACGAGCAAAGAATAGAAAAGTGACGTTGAACATCAAACATAATGAAGTACATCATTTTATATAGGTTATTTAATAGAAGGTGTCATGAGGATTTCTTTTAGATTTAAACCCAT
>WTFG01000006.1 GCA_009835005.1 Flavobacteriaceae bacterium Ap0902
GTCAGTGTCGATAGGAATCCACTCAAAATCATCTAAATAAATTGCAGTGTGCCACGTTTCTATCTCAAAACGTAATGCGAAATATTCCCCAGAATTATTAGGGCCTACTGGTGTTGTATATAACTCATACTCCTCTGGATTTGTAACTTGTGGGGAACCGAAGCTTACAAAAGTACTAACATCCGAATTATCGGACATCGTACCATACTCAAAATTAATAGCAGATCCATCTGATCCTGCTCCACGAACATAAAATTGTCCCTGATACAAGTTATTTATGGTGCTCAAATTCGGAGTAATAAAGTAACCAAACCCATTAGCAGTAAAAAGCGTATATCCGAGTACATAATTAGATCCAGAATAAGCATTACCGTCAGAATTTCTTACCCCTGCTGCTACAAAAGAACCGGCGGATGTCCAACAAGTAGGCATATCTTCACCTGCACCAGCAACATAGCTTTCAAAATCATCGCGAATGGTTTCTATCGCAGTATCGCAAGTAACTCTATTAAAGATTGAGTTGTTAGAATTTTTAGCAATAGCATTTTGTTCTATAAGTAAATCAGGACTAAGGTTGAGTTCCTGAGAAAACATTATTCCGCTTATAAGCGGAATAAATAAAATGAGATAGTTGTTCTTCATATTATCATTTTTAATTGGTTATGAAGTTCCAAATATATGGGCTTATTTTTATTTATTATAAATAAAATTAAGTTATTTAAGGTTTGTTAAATTTATTACTTGAATCTAAAAAATTATAATATGCCATTTATTTTTTTGACTGCACATTCACAACCATATTTGATAGATGAATTATTAACATACAATCTGGCTGGCTATCTGTCTAAACCTGTTAATAAACCAGATTTATATGCTGTCATGCGTTTAGCTTTTGCTAAGCAAAAAGTAAATTCATTCTTGATTCAGATCATGATTGGCAAGAAATCTCATAGATTAGATTTTAGCAAAGTTTTATATGTAGAGGTTGAACATATTTATTCTCATATTTATTTAGAAGCTGGGAATGATTTGCTTAGGATATCATTAAGTAATTTAGTGGATCAGTCACAAGGTCAATGCGTAGAATAAACAGAAAAATTGCTGTAAATAAAAGATTCATTAAAAGCGAAACATCCAAGGAAGTAATTCTTGTAAATAATCTATCCTTTGGAGTTTCTAAAAAGTACTAGAAAATAGGATAAATAAGCATATATCCAAAGTTTCAAATGTATATAATGGGTTGTAATTATATAATATCAAAAAACCCTCTCAATCAATTGATTAAGAGGGTTTGTAGTACCCGGGGCGGGACTTGAACCCGCACGCTCTAATGAGCACAGGATTTTAAGTCCTGCGTGTCTACCAATTCCACCACCTGGGCGCCTTAGATAGGCTAATATAATTTCAATTATTGAGCGAAAAACGGGGCTCGAACCCGCGACCTCAACCTTGGCAAGGTTGCGCTCTACCAGCTGAGCTATTTTCGCATAACCAACCTTATTTCTTAATTGGATGGCAAATATAAAATCAAATTATTTAATAGACAAATTAATTATAAATTAAATCATCTTTAAAAAGTTAACTTCCTTAGCGTCAAGAATTCTATAGTCTCCTCTTTTTAAAGTTTTCTTAGTGAGTCCAGCAAATTCTACTCTATCCAAAGCCATTACCTTGTATCCTAATTTTTCAAATATCCTGCGAACCACCCTGTTCCATCCTATATGTATTTCCACGCCAATTTCATTGTGTCCTTTTCCTTGGATATAAGATATCTTGTCTACTTTGGCTACGCCTTCTTGCATAGGAATACCATTTCTAATTTTCTCCATGTCATCTCCATATAAATCATTATCTAGGATTACATGATAGATTTTTTTAACTCCATGGCTTGGATGCGTTAGTTTTTTGGCCATATGGCCGTCATTGGTGAATAATAATACACCTGTAGTTTGTCTATCCAAACGGCCAACTGGGAATAACCTAGCGGTAGTTGCACCTGCGACTAAGTCCATCACTGTTTTTCTATCTCGCTCATCATGCGTGGTTGTAATGAATCCTTTTGGTTTATTGAGCAAAAGATAAGTTTTCTTTTCTGGAGAAATTCTTTCGCCATCAAATCTCACATCATCTTCTGGCTTTACTTTGTATCCCATTTCTGTAATGGTAACTCCATTTACCTCAACTACACCCGTTCTAATATACTCATCCGCTTGTCGTCTACTGCATATTCCAGCATTCGCCACATACTTATTTAGACGGATTAGTCCATCATTTTCTTTGATGACTTCTGGTTTTCTAGTTTTTGGCTGGTATCTTTTAAAGTCTCTTCTCGTTTCTCTGGCTAGTTTACCATCCTGTTTAATACCGCTTCCTCTGGTTGATCTATCTCCACCAAAAGGTCTATCTTCTTTCTTAATTCTAGATTCTCTGTCTGGTCTATCGCCTCCAGAAGGTCTTCTATCACTAGACTCTCTTCTTTTACTGTTAAAAGGTCTTTCTTCTCTGCTTGTTCTAGAACCTCTGTCTGGTCTATCGCCTCTAGAAGGTTTTCTATCACTAGACTCTCTTCTTTTGCTGCTGAAAGGTCTTTCTTCTCTGCTTGTTCTAGAACCTCTGTTTGGTCTATCACCTCTAGAAGGTTTTCTATCACTAGAATCTCTTCTTTTGCTGTTAAATGGTCTACCCTCACGGTTTGGTCTCTCCTCTCTTCCAGATTTATTGTCTCTTCTAGATCTGTCATTAGACCTAGACCTTCTACCTCC
Source organism: Flavobacteriaceae bacterium Ap0902 (assembly GCA_009835005.1). Taxonomy (GTDB): domain Bacteria; phylum Bacteroidota; class Bacteroidia; order Flavobacteriales; family Weeksellaceae; genus Profundicola. Next base: position 2,763 of record WTFG01000006.1, read on the forward strand.
AGAAGATCTTCTACCCTGTGAGGAGTTATCAGCATCTGATCTATTGGTTTTATTATCTTGGTTAAAACTAGGATTCTTTTTCCTCATAATTGTAAATTAATATATTTGGCCATAAGCCAATAAAAATTTGATCCGCATTAATTATTAAGCGGAAAGAATTTTTGCAAATCTAAGGGATTTATCTTAATCCACGCAATACTTAACACCCCAACCCCCAATATGAACTTTAATAAGAGGTATATAAAGTTATATTGCCACTTGGCTTTAAATCTCCAAATTAGGACTAGAATCAGAATTATAAGGACAGACACGAATGTGAAGTATAACCCCATGTGACCTACCTCATTAAAAGTGGTCATGATTCTGGTCCAGATAAAACTCAGTCCAAGAATAAAGGATATAAACCATTTAGTTTTATAAATGCCAAATGTCACGGGTAAGGTTTGGTAATTATAGATTAAATCCCCTTGATAGGTGGTTAAATCTTTAACAATATCCATACTTAATAATAAAAGACCTAGGTATATGCCATGATAAAAAATGATAGGAGAATAATTATTATAAAATAATAACAATGCCAAAAAAGGCATCATAGACAGAACCACATAAAAGATATTATGAATTAAAGTAATTTTACTGATTTTATGGCTATAAAACCAAACCATAAAATTATATATAATGAAAAAAAAACCCACACGCCAAGAAGCCAAAAAGGCAGTTATTAACGCAATAGAACAAAATATAAGATAAACTGTTAATTTAAAGTTTTGATTGATAAATCTACTGATATAAGTAGGCAGAGGCCTGCTAATGGCATCCTTGTCTAAATCATAGAAATTATTAATGATGAACCCACCAGATATGGTGAAAGCAGATGCCAGCACGATTAGATGCAATTCTACCTTTTCAAAAAAATGAAACAAGGTGGTGTCTTTGGAAAAGATGAAATATGCTGTAATATACATGGCAAAAATAAGAACAGCCACGTTATATCCTCTAATTACAGTAAATAATGCAAATAATTTATAAAATGATTGCTTGGTTCTATTTGGTTTCATTTAAAATCGGTAAACCGGTTTCAATTGAAAATCTGGCAATGCTGTTTTAGCTTTTTCAAAATCTTGGGTAAAGCCTAAAACATATCCACCACCACCAGAACCACAAAGTTTTAAGTAATAGTCATTGGTCTGTATACCATTTTCCCAGGCTTGTAGCAATCTTTGAGGAATCATGGGTTTAAAATTTACAAATGCCCAACGAGATAAATCTTTTAAATTGGTGAATAAAGGTTCTGTATTGCCTTTTACAAAGGCATCTATACAAGCATCATTATATTTAGTAAACTCCCTGTGCAAAGTTTTTCTAAAGCCCTCATGTTTCATTTTTTCAAAAAACATTTGTACCATAGGTCCTGTTTTACCAGGCGTTCCACTGTTGATTAAGAACACTGCACCTTTCCCCTCTTTTTCATGAGGTAAACCAACGGTGTCTATATCATTTTTTGAATTTATTAGGAGTGGAATATTGAGGTAGCAAATTAACGGATCAATGCCAGAACTTGTCCCATGAAAATAGGATTCCATCTCGCCAAAAGTCTTCTTTAATTCAGAAATTTGATTTTTTTCTAATTTATTTTTAGATATTGGATTGATAGCATATTTATCATAAATAGCGGCTACCAATGCACCAGAGCTTCCTACACCATAACCCTGTGGGATGTCAGAATCAAAGTACATGTGGTTTTCTAAATCATGAAATAATCTTTCTGTATCAAACTGATCTGGCATATTGGTTTGCAGATGCTTAGCAAAAGATAAGAGACTCTCTGTGGATTCTCTAAAAGACTTATCATCATCAAATTTCAATGTGCCCTTATAGAAATTTAAAGGAACCGTTAATCCTTTGGCATTTTCTATAATGCCATATTCTCCAAACAGAAGTATTTTTGCGAAAAACGAAGGTTCTTTCATATACCTATTTTATAGTAGGGTTGTACAAATTTATGAAATATTTATCATTTACCATGCCATTATATTCTCTAAAGTATTCGTTATATTAGCAACTTATATGTTAATACAAGATTTAATAACGGCAGAATTTGCCCCCGTAACATTACAGTCTAGCGTTCAAGACGCTTTGGATATTGTAGATGGATTTAAGATTTCTCATATTCCAGTGTTTGAAGGTTTAACTTTCATTGGGAATATGTCTGATCTTAATTTGAAAGAACGTCCTTTAGAGGAAACATTGTCAGATAATAAAATGAATGTAGAGAAGTTCTTTCTAAATGAGAATAATACTATTTTTGATGCAGTTAGAATTTTTTATAGAAATGAATCTAATCTTATTCCTGTTCTAGATGATCATGATAAATATTTGGGCTACATAACGGCAGATGAAATCATGGGAGAACTTTCCCGTATGCCGTTTTTATCTGAGCTAAGTGCTATGATTACCGTGAAAGTGCCTACAAAACAATTTTCTATGAGCGAGGTTGCTAAAATTGTTGAATCCAATAATGGTAGAATTTTAGGATGTTTTATTTCTGGTTTCTCAGATGATATGACGGAGATAACTGTGAGATTCAACGCGGAAAGTTTAAGTTCTGTGGTCGCTACTTTTGAAAGGTTTGGGTATTTAATTAAATATCAATTCTTTAATGATGATAAAGCGGATTTGTTACAAGATAGATTTAAACAATTAATTAAATTTATAGATGTCTAGTAAAAAGGTGGCCATATATGGGCTTAAATCTACAGAGGCGCTAGGGGATTTTATACCTCGTTTTTTCCATAGATTAGAACAGTGGGGTGTAAGTTACCAAATAGAGAAAGATTTTGTACAAGTTTTAAAGGGTGTACAGGGGGTTGATTTGGAGAAGGTTTCCGTATTTTCTAGCCAAAGTGATCTTTGGGAAGATTTAGATTTGTTTTTCACTTTTGGGGGAGATGGGACTATTCTCTCCGCTGTAACTGTTTTGCAGGATAGGTCAGTGCCTATTGTGGGGGTAAATACAGGAAGATTAGGCTATTTAGCAGGTATTAATAAAAAGGAATTACTTCCTAATTTAGAAGATATTATTCAGAAAGATTTCAAAGTTAGTGAAAGATGTTTGCTGGATATTTCTACACCAGGATATCATTTAAATTTCCCTTTTGCTTTGAACGAGATCACCGTAATGCGCAAAGAAACCACCAGTATGATCACCATAGATGCATATATTGGAGAGCAAATCATCAATTCGTTTTGGTGTGATGGTTTAATTATATCCACTCCTACAGGGTCTACTGGGTATTCTTTAAGTTGTAATGGGCCTATTATTTCTCCAGAGACAGAAAACTTCGTTATAACTCCTATTGCTCCACATAACTTGAATGTTCGTCCATTGGTTATTTCCAATAAAGAAGAAATCAGGTTGAAGGTTCATAGCAGGGTAGAGGAGTATTCCATGAGTTTGGACTCTAGACTAGAATCTTTGGGTACAGAACAAGAGATTTGGGTTAAAAAGGCAGATTTTAAAGTTAACATAGTTCAATTAAACCATAGCAATTATTTAGAAACCTTGAGAAAGAAATTATTCTGGGGGAAGGATAAGAGAAATTAAACACCATTAAGGCAATATGTATTTGATTTTCAATAAAATTTGTTAAAGGTTCTATGTGACCGACATAAATCATTATATTTGCCGCTACAAAATTAAAAACCGTAACAACAAATTACCCCTTTGTCTCGTTAAACAAGGAATAGTTGTAATCATATGAAGCATTATATCACATTCTTATTACTGAGTTTAGCACTATTTCAACTGCAAGGGCAGAAGCATGAAGTGGGTGTTTTTTTAGGGTCATCCAACGGGATAACAGATATTGGAGGTACGGAATATGTGAGACCATTCCCTAAGGAAGATGGTACGACAGAGTTTCCTGCATTGCCCATCAATGTTGGGTTGCTATATAGATTTAATTTAAATCCGCAGCAATCACTTAGGTTTAACCTTCATCATACGTTTTTTAATGATCATGATGGAATTGCCAAGGAGGAATATAGAAGAAGAAGGTGGGTGAGATATGGACAAAGAGTTTCAGAAGCTTCCATCGTTTTCGAATATAACTTTTTCCCTATTAATTCTATTCAGCGCAGGGCGCATTCCCCTTATATTTTTGCTGGTTTTGGCGCGTTTGCTTTTAACAAACCAAAATATACCGCCGTGCACGTTGTCAATGAACCTAATAAAAGTGGAGACATTATAAATCCCACTAATTTAGGTGATACTTTTAGCACCAGTTTAATCAAAGATAATGAACTTGAATTTTCCTATACCATTCCTTTTGGCGCGGGGTACAAGTATAAATTTAGTTATAATTGGATAGCATCTATAGAGCTGGGATTTAGACCAACTTTCATAGATAATTTGGATATGGCAGATGTTAGTATAAATAATTTTGAATTTAGGACAGCACCTGACTTTTATGATAGTTATGATGAAAGTATTTATGGAGATGTTGCAGAAGCAATAAGAGAAAGAGAAATAGAATTAATAAATGAGCGTAATATAGGAGATCATTCCAATCATGATTGGTATGTATTCACGGGGGTAACCTTAACATACACATTTGGTCGTCCGCCGTGTTTCTGTGATTAAAATTGAATTTTGAAAGAAGAAGAATTAATTAAGAAAATAAATTTTGATCGAGTCCCAAAGCATGTAGCCATCATTATGGACGGCAATGGCAGGTGGGCTAAGAAAAAAGGAATGATGCGTAGCTTTGGACACAAAAATGCCATTAAGGCCGTGAGAGCAGCCATTGAAGGAGCTAATGAAGTGGGAATCCCTTATGTTACGCTTTATGCTTTTTCTTCTGAGAACTGGTCTAGACCTTTTGATGAGGTTAACTTTTTGATGAACTTACTCATTAGATCTTTAAAAAAAGAATTGAATACATTCAAGGAAAATGATATTCAATTAAGAACCATTGGGGATGTAGATAGACTTCCTAAAGAGGTTTTTGAGGAATTACAAAAGGTTAAAGAAGAAACCAAGGATAATAAAAAGGCTATTTTGACCTTGGCACTAAGTTATGGTGCTAAAGATGAAATCTTGAATGCAGTGAAAGACATTGCGCAAGATGTTAAAGAAGACAAAATAGAAATTGATAAAATTACGCCAGAGTTATTTAAATCTTATTTATTTAATCCAGATATTCCAGATGTGGATTTAATGATTCGCACCAGTGGAGAACAGCGTATCAGTAATTTTTTATTATGGCAAATGGCCTATGCAGAACTGTATTTTACAGATATATTATGGCCAGATTTCAGAAGAAAAGATTTATATCAAGCGGTAATTGAATATCAAAACAGACAGAGACGTTTTGGGAAAACAGGAGACCAAATAACAAATTGAAGAATTGAATAATGAAGCAAGTTTTTATATTTATAATACTGATTACGGGAGGGCTATATGCACAGCAAGATTCTCTACAGATTGCACAGCCACAACCTGTTATAGATTCTACAGAAATTGTAACGGATATACCACCAAGAGAAATTAGTGGGATAGATGTTCCTATGAATGCTACCTATAAATTAGGGGGGCTAGAGATAAGTGGGGGAACGCCTTATAGTACCAATCAAGTTTTAAGATTTACAGGTCTAGAGATTGGTGAGGAAATAGAGATTCCAGGGTCTAAAATTAACAATGCGATTAAGAAACTTTGGAGACAAAACTTATTCTCTGATGTTGAATTATTTGCAGAGCGCGTAGTGGGAGATGAAATCTTTTTGAGATTAAATTTGGTGGCATTATCCAAAATCAATGATGTAGAGTTTGTGGGGGTTAAGAAAAGTCGTCAATCAGATTTCGCTAAAGATAATGTGTTGAAACCCAATCAAAAGATTACCCAAAATTTGATTAATCAAACCAGGATTAATATCAAGAAATATTATACAGATAAAGGATATCCAGATGCTAAGGTAGATTTTATCACTACGCCTGTAGCTGGTAAGGATTTGTCTGAAAACGTGAAAATTGTAGTGGATAAAGGTCCTCGTGTGAAAATAAAAGACATTACTTTTCATAATAATGAACAATTAAGTGATAGTAAACTTCGTAGAAAAGCATTTAAAAATACAACAAGAACCTCGCTTCGTTATTTATTTAAGTCCTCTAAGTTAATCCCAGAGAAGTATGAAGAAGATAAACAAAGCTTAATAGAATTATATAAAGGATATGGTTTCAGAGATGTTAAAATTGCCTCTGATACTATTTACAGAGTTTCTGATAAACGATATAAAATAGATGTAACCATAGATGAAGGTAATAGGTACTATTTAGGGGATGTCAATTTTGTGGGGAACTCAGTATATAGCACAGAGCTATTAGAAAGAGTGTTTTCTTACAAAAAAGGAGACCCTTATGATGCTGTAGGCATACAGAGAAAGGCTTCTGGATCTGATAAAGATGATGATATATCCACCTTATATTTGGATAATGGATATTTGTTCTCTAATGTAGTTCCCATTGAGAAATACGTTAAAAATGATACCATTGATTTAGAGATTAGAATAAGAGAAGGCGAGCAAGCTACTTGGAATAAAGTGACTTTTTCTGGTAATACCCAAACGCATGATCATGTAATCGCGCGTGAGTTGATGACAAGACCAGGTGATTTATTCTCTAAAAGTGATATTAAAAGAACCTATTTTAAACTGGGTAGTTTAGGGTATTTTGATCCACAACAAATCAAACAAGATATTCAACCCAACCCAGAGAATAACACCGTAGATATTGAATGGGGACTAGCACCCAAATCATCTTCGCAAATAGAATTGCAGGGGGGGTACGGGGGAAGTAAATTCATAGGAACCCTAGGGCTAACCTTTGGTAACTTCTCCATTGGTAATTTATTCAAAGGTAAAAAATGGGATCCTGTCCCATTGGGGGATGGACAAGCGTTATCTATAAGAGCACAAGCGGGTAGTTATTTCTCTAATTTCAGTATTTCCTTTACAGAACCTTGGATTGGCGGGAGTAGACCAACCGCCCTATCCTTATCTTTATATAACTCTAACTATAGTAGATTAGAGAGGGGGTATGGAAACGATATTATAGAAGGGAATATGAGGATATTGGGAGCTTCTGTGGGTTTGAATAAATTATTGACATGGCCAGATGATTATTTTAGACTTAATCAATCTGTTTCATTCCAGAATTATGATTATGAGAATTATCCATTTGACATTGGGTTAGATAGATCTATGGATGGTAGTGTTAATAATTTGGCATACCAAATAGGAATTAGCAGACTCTCTGCAGGTAATGATCCTGTTTTTCCAACCTATGGTTCTGATTTTTCTGCAAGTTTAAAGTTAACGTTGCCATATTCATTATTCAATGGTAAAGATTATGATGCCTTACAAGAAGCGGGTGATTATCAAGAAATTTATAAATGGTTAGAATATTATAAAATTCAAGCTTCTGGTAACTTCTACAAGGAAATAATAGGCAAATTAGTTTTAAGAACAGGTGCAGAATTTGGTTATTTAGCAAGTTATAATAAGGACATTGGCGTAGTGCCCTTTGAGCGATTCTTTATGGGAGGTACTGGTCTGCAAGCGAATCGATTTGATGGAAGAGAAATTGTACCATTAAGAGGTTATGAAGATTTTAGTAATGGAGGTGGAATTACAGGCAGAGATATTACGCCATTGGGTGGTGGTACTGTGTATGATAAGTTTTTGTTGGAATTAAGATATCCAATCACCATGGGACAACAGGCTAAAATCTTTGGTCTTGGCTTCTTAGAGGCTGGTAATACATGGTCAGATGCTAGTGAATTTAAACCATTTGAGTTAAAGAGAGCTGCAGGTGTTGGAATTAGGGTGTTTATGTCTGCTTTTGGTATGTTAGGTTTTGACTTTGGATATGGATTTGATCCTTATATCAATTCTGGAGATGAGCCTTCTGGTTGGCAGACTCATTTTATATTTGGACAATCCTTATAATAGATGTTCCAATTGTAGTTGGCACGGTTTTAGTTTTATGAAATATCAAATAATTATGTTTAAAAAAATACTTTCATTATCACTCTTTTTCTTATTTAGTGTGATATTAATGGCACAAAGGTTTGGGTATGTAGATACAGAATATGTATTGAACAGTCTGCCCCAATATGCTAATGCGCAAAGCAAGGTGGATACCCAGGCAACAAATTGGGCTAAGGAGATTTCTAATCAAGAAAATGAACTAGAAAGAGATATGCTCGCTTTTGAAACTGAAAAGGTATTGTTAACCAAAGAGCAAATAACTACCAGAGAAGCGGAAATAGAGAATCAACGTCAGAGCATAGCAGAGCTTAAACAAAAACGATATGGTCCTACTGGGGATTTGATTAGTCTTAGAAAAAATCTGGTTAAACCAATCCAAGACCAAGTTTGGAATGTGGTGAAACAAGTAGCAGAAAGACGTAATTATAGCTTTGTCTTTGATAAAGGAAGTGATTTAATCATGATATATTCAGATCCTAAATATGACATTTCAGAAGAAGTACTAAGAAAACTATTACCAGAAAATGCACAACCTGTAAGGACTGGTAGCGATGTGCGTAATCAAAGAAGTACACAATCTAGTACTAGAAAAAAAATCAAATCAAGAAATATAAATTAACAAGAAATATAAATTAATTTAATAAGTACACAATGAAAAATTTAACATTAATCGCATTTTTCTCACTATTCATATTTGGAATAGGTTCATTAAATGCACAATCAGTAGCGCACGTAAATTCTAATGCTATATTAGAGGCTATGCCAGAATATAAGGCAGCACAATCCAAGTTAGAAAGTGAAGCCAATAGACATCAAACAGAAGTTGAGCGTCAACAAAAAGAGATGGAGACTATCTATAAAAATGCACAAACACAGATGGAAAGCGTGAAAGATAAGTCTGAAACAGAACAAAGAGCTATGATGCAACAATTAGCACCTGTGCAACAGGATTTACAAACAAAACAACAGGCATTCACAGAGTATCAAAGAACAGCTTCTGAATCGCTTTCTAAAATGGAAGCTGATTTGATGAAGCCTATTTATGAAAAAGTTGAAAAAGCGATTGAAGCTGTTGGGGACAAGAAAAATGTAGGATACATTATAGATGTTGCCACCACGGTTCCTTCTGGTGTGTTATTATACTTTAAAGGTGGTGCGGATCTCACCAATGATGTAAAAGCAGAATTAGGCCTGTAATAACTATCATCATAGAAAATAATAAATTATATAAATCGGTTCCTTGGAGCCGATTTTTTTGTTTTTAAAGCATAATTACAATCGTAAAATTTATATTTGTAAATAATCTTTTGCGCATGAAAATTACCGAAACTAAACTGAAAGGGTGTTTTATCATAGAACCTCAAATTTTTGAAGATGAGAGAGGATACTTTTTTGAAAGCTATAACTTCAATAAGTTGAAAGAAGCTACGGGTATAGATTTGATTTTCTATCAAGATAATCAAGCGAAGTCACAATATGGTGTAGTGAGGGGATTACATTTGCAGAGAAAACCATCTTTACAAACCAAATTAGTCAGGGTTTTAGAAGGTAAAATATTAGACGTGGTTGTAGATGTAAGAGAAAATTCACCTACTTATGGGAACCATGTGGCCGTAGAGCTCTCTGATGAGAATAAAGTGCAACTTTATGTACCGCATGGCTTTGCTCATGGATACTCAGTATTGTCAGACACAGCGATAGTTGCATATAAGTGTGATGATTTTTATGACAAGGATAGTGAGGATGGAATTTATTTATATGATTCTACCTTGAATATTGATTGGAAAATCCCACAAAAAGATGCCATTCTTTCTGAGAAAGATAAGAATCAAAAATTTTTTAAGGATTTTGAACCCGTGATAGTATGATGAATGTATTGGTAACAGGAGGTAATGGTCAATTAGCAATGTGCCTTAGGGATGCATCCAAACAATTAGATGACAAAAAGTATCATTTTACATTTATCTCTAAAGATGAATTAAATATTACCAATAGCGTATTGGTATACAATTATTTGGCAGAACACCCTATTGATCTAGTAGTTAATTGTGCGGCATACACCCAAGTGGATAAAGCAGAGGAAAACGAAGATATGGCATATAGGGTAAATGCTGATGCTGTACAAATCCTTGCCCAAGAAACGAGTGCGATTGGTGCTGGGTTTATTCATATCTCTACGGATTATGTATTTAATGGGGAGGGAGATATACCATTTAGTGAAGAAGATGTCACGGATCCGCGTAATGTATATGGTGCGTCTAAGTTAAAAGGGGAAAAGTTTGCGTTGGAAAATAATCCAGAAGCTATTATAATCCGTACGGCTTGGGTTTATTCTCAATATGGAAACAATTTTCTTAAAACCATGCTACGTTTATTTAAAACAAAAGAAGAGATTTCTGTAGTAGATGACCAGTTGGGTACACCCACCAATGCCAATGATATTGCCAGAGCAATTATTCAAATAATAATTTCGGATAATCATTTTCCAGGATTATATCATTTTACCAATAGTGGAATGGCCTCATGGTACGATTTTGCAACAAAAATAAAGGCGTTTACTGGTTCTTCTATAAAGATTAACCCAATTCCCACTTCTGCCTATCCAACACTTGCTAAAAGACCGCATTATAGTGTTTTAAACACCGCTAAGATTCAAAGCACATTTGGTATAGAAGTTCCAGAGTGGAAAGAGAGTTTGAGAGGTCTCATTGATATGGAATTAATCGCTTAGGTTATTTGTATTTATTATTTTAGTTTGGATTATTATTTATTTGTAAATTAGGGCAGTTAAAAGGTTCTCAATGAATGATGAAAGAGTGCAACATGAGGTCGATTTAAAAAAAGCATACGGATCTGTTAAAGATGGTAGCCTCAATACGTTGAGTTTAATTATTAAATTAATTAAGAGGAATCTACTTATTCTATTACTTCTAATAGTTTCTGGGTTTGTGATTGGGTATTTCTTGGAAATGCGTATAGGCAGTTATAAGAGTACCCTAATGGTGGTACCCAATTTTAATACAACAGATTATTTGTATGAGAAAGTAGAACTGCTCAATTCTAAGGTTTTACAGCGTGACAAAGAATTTTTGGAGTCTAATGGCATTCAATATAATGAAGAGATTAAACTAATTACTATAAAACCATTAACGGATGTTTATAATTTTATTGGGAAGAACGATAATTATCAGGTATTCCAAACATTAACGGCTAACGCAAATGCCGATGACGTCCTTAATGATTTAAATACGGCTAAATATTATCCAAGACATTTAGTAGAAATAAAATCTGATATACCTTTAGAGGATTCTTATATTCAGAGTATCATCGCTTTTTTAAATACCAGCGAATATTATGAAAAAATGCGCGTGTTAATTCATTCTAATGTTGCTCATAAGGTTCAAGTTAATAATGAGGTTGTAGATCAGATTGATGAGATCTTAAAACAATACAAGGAAAGTGGTGCCAAGGCGTCTTCTATTTATATAGAAGATGGAAGTGAATTAAATGATCTGGTTAATAATAAACTTGATTTAATTCATGAGAATCATAAGTTATCCACTACACTATATGATCTAGAGTATATTATTACCCCCGTTAATTATTTCCTCAATATGAATGCAAGTTCAAGGTTTGGTGGCAAGTTAAGGTTCTTGATTCCGATTTTTTTAGTTACATTATTCATTATATTCAAACTCGTTAGGTACTTAGATAGATTACAGCCAAATGAAGTGGCTAAATAGATTTAAAAACTTTTCTGTATACAGTATAGGGCAAGCGGTTAATCTTATTAGCCCTTTACTTGTCACTCCTTATATCATTAAAATTTCTGGAGAGGAAGGTCTTGGTAAAGTCGGGATATGTATTTCTATTTGCCTCATATTAATGGGTATATTAGATTACAGTTCTTATTTACAAGGTACCAAGTTAATAGCAGTGAATAAAAGCGACTCTGCATATTTGCAGCAACTGTTGTCCTCTGTTTATAGTTATAAACTATTATTATTAACAGTTCTTTTAATACCAAGTATCTTAATACCACTTTTGTTTTTTCCTAGCTATAAAACGATTTTTATACTCAGTCTTCCTTTGCTCATGGGGCATTTCTTGAATCCTAATTGGATATTATATGGATTAGAACGTTATAATCATACGGCTATATATAACATTGTATCCAAAAGCCTCTATGTGGGTAGTGTTTTTCTTTTCGTGAATTTATCAGATGATTATATATGGGTAAATTTCCTGAATGGTTTGGCTACCATTTTGATTTATGGATATGCATTTGTTATGTTGTATAAAGAATTTAATATCCAATTCAATCGTTCAACTTTTGCTGCTGGTATAGAGATAGTTAAAGCAGATTATAGAATCAGTTTGTCAGAGTTCTGTTTATCTGTCTATCAGTTTTTTCCTATTGTCATTGTGGGAGCATTTACAGGAGCTTATAACGCGGGTATTTATAGAGTGATAGAACAAATATTTGGCGTATTAAGAACCTTTATATTTCTATTCTTTAACTTCAGTTACCCAACAGTTTGCGCAGACATTGTATCATCATTCCAAAGTGGGTTTAAATTATGGGTTCAATATCACCTAGTCAATCTACTTTGTATAGCTTTTGCTAGCTTTTTGATTATGTATTTCTGGCAAGAAATTCTTTTATTCTTCAATGTAAATACATCAGATTTAACGCATGTTAAATCAATTCTTTATCTATCTTTACTCGTTCCTATTTTAATTGTGATATCCCAGGCATTTAGGCAATTATTATTAGCATTAGGGTTAATGAAATGGTATAGCAATGTAGTATATTTGTATACTGCAGCCAATGTGATGCTACTGCTTATTTTTATTCCCTTATGGAATCTAAAAGGTGCTTTTATAAGCATGATATTTTGCGAAATTTTCGCAATTTCTTTGTATATTTTTTATATTAATAAGTATGTGAAAAAGAGTTTATGAGAATCACCTTATCTCCATATATTGGGCATTTATTACTCTTTACTATAGCGGTAATCCTATCATACGACACCAATTTTGAACTGCAATTTGCTATTTGGGTGTTGCTTGCAGCCTACTATGTGCTAGGAACATACTCCAAACAATTTTTAATCTTTATAGCCTGTTATCTTATCATTTGCGGATTGGGGTTATATAGGTCTCTGTTATACGATTATTCTTTTCATTTCATCGTCCGGGATTTATCCTATTTTATCAAGCCGATATTAGGGTTTGTAATTGGATATCAGGTGTTTAAAAATAGAAAACTAGATGCTCTAAAAGCCATTGTTTATATAAGTCTAATTATAGCAGTTGGTCATATTTTAATATTAATGTATCATTATGCATTTCACCCCCTAAAGTCCATAGAAAGCTTGAGGGCTGTAGGTGGTTATTTCTCGGATTTTGAGGTATATGGTATTATTATTTTATTATTTAGTTCTAAATTTGGTTTAAAGTTCACAAGCCGCAATAAAATCTTATTGTTAATCGTAATCTCGGTATCTGTCATTTTATATTTCGCCAGAACCAATATTATACAGCTTGTTATTTTGGGTCTAGGCATGTGGGGGTTTTATAAACTTAACTTTAGGAATGCCATTATTTTAGGATCTGTCATATTATTAGGAATTATTGGCTATCAGGCAGTTGTAGAATTCAATCCTAGAAGAAACGCTAGTGGGATAGAGAGTTTTTTGTATAAAATTAAAAATGCACCTTATGAAATCTATGACCCTTATGTAGTCAATGATAATTCTGCCAGATTTCATGATCGATTTAGGTCTTATGAGACGAAGGTCACCATACTGCAAGTAAAAAACAATAAGGATGCGAGTATTTGGTTAGGAAGTGGTTTTGGTTCTATAGTCAATTATAATGCTACCATACGCACCACAGATGGATACCGCATCCAACAGGCTCCAATTCTGCATAATGGTTATACCACGGTCTTCTTGAAAGTTGGGTTGGTAGGTTTAGGTATTTTTATTTTTAGTTTACTTTATTTATGCTTTTATGGCAGTTTTAGCAAAGATCAAAAAAAAGAAAACGTTCGGATATTTATAAATAGTACGGGAGTTTTTATGTTTTTATCTACCTTAGTGTTTTTAGGTTTTTATTTAAAGTTAGATAATAAATCATTAATTGTAGGAGCTTTAATTGCCTATTATGAAAATTTAAATTATCGCAATCAAAAATTAGATTTAGCTGATGAGCATAAAGCTTTTTCCATAGAATCCTCAAATTCCTAAATGAGTGTAAATAATCAACATAACAGAACAATTCTACTGCTGCATCAATCTGCGAGTTTGTATGGGTCAGACAAAACTTTGCTGGAATTGGCTCTAGCCATTAAAGCAGATAAAAGATGGACTCCTATCGTTGTTTTGCCTTTTAAAGGTCCTTTGGTAGATAAATTACAAGAAAATGGTATCACAGTAGTTGATTTGCCCGTATTAAAAGTGTCACGTGATTTGTTGCATCCCAAAAATTTGTGGAAACTTCCATTTAGAATCTATAAGGAACTAAATGATTTTAAAGTTTATTTTAAAGATTATAAAGTAGATGTTATCCATTCCAATACTTTGGCGGTATTAATAGGCGCCTTTGTATATAAAAGTCTTAAAGCAAAGCATATTTGGCATGTGCATGAAATGATTGAAAAGCCAAGCTTTGTTAAGGAATTTTATCGCTATTTGCTTCCAAATAAATCAGATATTATTATCGCTAACTCTAAGGCTACAGAAGCGTTTTGGTTGGATAATAGGAAACCTCTGCAGAAAAAATTTAGATTGGTTTACAATGGTTTAGATTTACCTAAAGACAAGCTACGCCCATCTATTGCTGCCATTAAAGAGAAATTGTTTCATATACCAGTTGATGGTTTAGTGATTGGTTTGGTAGGTAGAATCAATCAATATAAAGGACATGATTTATTATTAAAGACGTTTGAGGAGCTAAGCAGACGATATCCTCAGATATATTTAGTGATGATTGGTTCCACCCCGCCAGGAAAGGCTTTTTATAAAACTGAACTAAAAAATAAAATAGACCAAGTAGAGGCAAAAGATAGCATTAGATTAATTGATTTCCAGGAAGATATAGCTGCAGTTTGGTCTGCCATAGACATTGCTGTAGTTCCTACAATTATTGCAGAATCCTTTGGTCTAGTAGCCTTAGAAGCAATGCTGGCCAAAAAACCTGTTATTGCATCCGCCATTGGTGGGTTGGTAGAGGTAGTGGATGATGAAGAAACAGGCTATTTATTTGAACCAGAAAATGCACAAATGTTAACAGAGAAATTAGAATTGCTAATCAATAATGATAGTTTACGAGAATCAATGGGGGCGAGAGGCTATAAAAAGGCGACAGAACAATTTAAATTGGAAAACTATACACAAGCTATTTTGGATATATATAGTGAAATGATAGAAAAGGATATATGAGGTTAGGAATTATAGGAACAAGGGGAGTGCCGAACCATCATGGTGGTTTTGAGCAATTTGCAGAATTTTTCTCTGTGTATGCTGCTGAGCATGGTTGGGATGTATCTGTTTATAATTCTAGTTTGCATCCCTATCAAGAAGATAATTTTAAAGGAGTTCATATCATTCATGTCCATGATTTAGAAGATAAGATAGGTACCCCTGGGCAGTTTATTTATGATTATCATGCGATCATGGATGCTAGAAAAAGGAATTTTGATGTCATTCTGCAGCTTGGTTATACAAGTAATTCTGTCTGGGGCAAATTATTGCCAAAATCTGCTGTGATTGTCACCAATATGGACGGGCTAGAATGGAAACGAACCAAATATAATAAATATGTCAAAAAGTTCTTGAAATATGCAGAGCGATGGGCTGTGAATACCAGTGATTATCTGATTGCAGATTCCATTGGGATTCAGGAATACTTGCAAAAAACCTATCAGGTGAAGTCGGAATATATAGCCTATGGAGCAGAACCTATTTCAAAGAGTGATGATAAGGTTCTGGATAGGTATGGACTTAATCCGTATGAATACAACATGCTTATTGCCCGGATAGAACCAGAAAATAATATAGAAACCATATTAGACGGCTATGCCATGAGTGATAAGAAGTTTCCTTTTCTTGTGATTGGCGCAGCCGATAAAACTTCTTTTGGTCAGCATCTTTTAGATAAATACAAAGAAGAAAAACGCATCCAATTTTTAGGTGCGATCTATGATCAACGAGTATTGAATAATTTGCGTTACTATGCTCATTTATACTTCCATGGACATTCGGTGGGCGGGACGAATCCTTCTCTGCTAGAGGCAATGGCTACAAAAGCATGCATCGTGGCAAATGATAATCTGTTTAATCAATCCATTCTAAAAGAAAATGCTTATTATTTTTATACATCAGAAGATATCAGAGAAATTCTTAATACAAAAGATAGAAACATTGATTTTATCAAGGCTAACTACCATAATATCATTCATGAATTTAAATGGGACAGGATTAATCAACAATATTTTAATTTTTTAAAGGAATGTCTAGATGCTGGCAAAACTATTAAATAGAAGAGAAGATATATTTGCATTCACGACGCTTCTGGTGTTATGTAGCATCCCGTTAAATTTTGGCTATATCACCATTAGCACTGTTTTGTTTGTTGCACTAAATGTCTTAACCGCTAAACGTGTTAATTTTAAAAATATAAATAAGTTTTATTTATATCTCATTTCATTCTATTTTTTATTTGTATTATCTGTCTTGTGGTCTAGTTTTCCGCAAGATTCTATGGGGACTTTGGTTAAGAAAATTTCTTTGTTGATTATTCCTATCGCACTTATTGCTGCCCCGCAGATAAGTGTAGATAAGTTTTATCAAATATGGAAATATTTTGCCAGATACCTCTGTTTATTATTTTTCATATTTTTAATTTTAGCATTCAATAGATGGCAACTTACGGTTAATAGCGAGGAATTTGTCTATCACACCTTGGTTTCGCCTTTAGAATTGAACGCAATTTACGTGTCTTATTTAGTTTCTATTAGTTTAATAATTAACTTGAATCGCACACAGAAAGGGTATTTCGATTATATTATATTATTTATTCTATTCATATTCTTAATTATGCTTTCTTCTAAATTAGTCACGATTACAACGATATTAGCAGTAGCATATATATTTTTTAATAAGAGAGTTAATTTTATAAAAATCAGTTTGATTGCGCTGGTCATTGCGGGATCTTTAATATTTGTGTCACCTCTAATAGATAGGTTTGAGACAGAAATTAATGCAAATTACAGTGAGGTGCTCACCAGAGAGGAGTTCGGGCCTGTATATGATTGGAAAGGTGGCGCCATCCGTTTATTAATGATGCGGGTAGCTACGGAAATCTTGGATGATGAGGATAAATGGGTTTTAGGAACGGGCGTAGGTGCATCCCAGCCACTCATAGAACAGAATTTAAAAACCAAGAATACTTATTACGATTTCTGGACTTATAATTTCCATAATCAGTATGTTCAGATTCTAGTAGAACTGGGTATAGTGGGATTAATTTTCTATGGTATCATATTTATTTGGATGCTTTATGATTTTAGAAATATTAAATTAGCATTAATTATCATCATCCTAATGCTTTTATGGGGAATTACGGAATCATTTATCTGGAGACAACGCGGTCTGGTTTATTTTCTCATGATTGTGGGTTCATTATACCAAACTAAATTTGGATATAAATTATCTAAAAATGAAATATAATTTACTTTTAGTACATCTTATCATCATTCTACTGGCCACTGTATTTAATTTTAGTGTTGCTACATGGTTGGGCAATGATGTTTTCTTTATGGTGGGTAGAGCATATCCATCCTTACTAATCGTATCCTTGATTGCTTCTGTCCTTAGTTTTTTTGTGTCTAACCAGAAGAGCGTCAATGCCACAACACAAATACCACAATTGATATTCAAGATAATAGAATACATGGTTTTACAATCATTCTTGATTTTAATATACTGGTTTGCTGTCAATTCAATTCACTATAATAAGGAACATATATCCACCTTTTTAATTCTGAATACAATTTCTCTGCTTATCATAAATTATCTCTATATCCAGTTTCTTAGAAGAAAGAGAATAGGTATCCCTATTGTTAAAACCATCGTTTTGGGAGAAAATAGATTTGTGCAGCAATTTATAAACAGCCTTAATGATAACCATTGGATAGGATTTGATTATAAATCAAGTTACAATTCAGAAACCTTTTTCCAAAGCTCTTTTAAGGATTATATGTTAGAAAATGAGATAGAAGCAGTATTCATTAATTGGGATGAGTTTAACTTAAACAAAGAAAGAGAATTACAAATGCGCAATATGACAGAGGAGTATGGCATTAAGTTTTATGCTATTTCAGAATTTTTTGGTAATTATTTACTACCAAGTTCTTATAATCTGTCTGGCAACTTTCCTTATATTCAATTATTTAAATTCCCTTTAGATAATCCTATCAAATCTACTTCTAAAAGAGTATTTGACATCTTTTTTTCTATTGTTTTTTTTGTCACGATTGCGAGTTGGTTATTTCCGATTATTATCATTTTATTATGGATAAACCAAGGATTTCCTATCTTCTTTAGCCAAAAAAGGCATGGGGTAGATAACATAGAATTTGATTGTTATAAATTCAGAACCATGGTGATTAACAAAGAGGGTAATAAAAGCATTACAGTTAGGAATGATCCACGGGTGACTAAAATAGGAAGGATTCTTAGGAAAACAAGTTTTGATGAATTGCCACAATTTTGGAATGTATTAAAAGGGGAAATGTCTATTGTAGGACCAAGGCCCCACATGTTAGAGCAAAATTTCTACTATAATGATTTAATCCAGAAATATAATTTTAGACATTATGTGAAGCCAGGGATTACGGGATTGGCACAAGTAAGTGGATTCAGAGGGGAAATTAAAGAGAATAAAGATATGAAAGATAGAGTACAATCAGATTTATATTATATCAGAAACTGGTCCTTCGGGTTAGATATCTCTATTATATACAGAACTGTCGCCAATATGATTAAAGGCGACAAGAATGCAATTTAAAAAGTAAGATTTTATTAATCTATAAAATTATGTGGCTGGCGGTGGTCTACTACACGTTTATCCTTATTAGTGAATCCAATAAGTCTAAAGCACCAGTATGCTAATAGTCCGATTAGAATAAAAGTCAATATCCAGTTAACGACAATACCTATGGGAGGCAAGATTTGAAAAGTAAACTCAAAAATAGATCCTATTCCGTAAAAAATTTCTTTTAAGAATGCAAAATTCGCCATTATAATTGCTTTATTTTGTACCAAAGTTATAAAAATGCTATCAAAAATTCTACAAATAAATCAGAATTTTATTTCAACTTGTATTATTATACTTTTTGGAATATCTATGCTGCTTTCTACAGAGGCTGTTTTCCCATATTTAACAGATTCATTATCATGGATATTAGTGCTTGTATTTGTGATGATATTGGTGATTTCATTGAACGCTACGGTCTATTTTCAGAATCAATATTTCACTTTTTATCTGATGCTATTGGCTTTTGCTTTTTATCAAGGACATAATTCACTTGGGTTCTATGCAGGACTGTTATTCTTATCTATCTTACAAAGCCAAATAATCATGGAAATTCGGTATGGGAATGCTGTTTTAAATTCATTTGATATTGGTTTCTTTTCTGGCTTTATGGTATTGTTTTATTCACCATTCATCATATTTTTAGTTCCATTATGGGTTTACTATCTCATATTAGGAAAAGTTGAAATCAGTAAATTTCTGATGCACTTATTAGGATTGTTTGCCTTTTTCATTCTCTTTATAGAATTAATTGCTGTATTTGACTGGTGGGGCATATGGAATAATTTATATCATAGCTTAACCTTTAATTTATTTGAATTCAGCACCAGTGATTTGTTTTTAATTCCAATCCTAATGTTATTAACTGTAGCAGCGTTAGATTATTTTTTTAATATTAACCGCCATGCAAACCATAAGAAACTTATATTTTTTAACAGCACAATTTCCCTGCTTAGTGCAATAGTTTTCCTCATTTTATGGGGTGGTGCGAACAAGGAATATTTTTTACTAATTATCTTTCCAGCCGCATTATATTTAACCAATTACATGACATACAACAAAGAATTAGCAAAGAAAGAGGTTTATTTGTGGGTATTGATTATCAGTGTTCTTTTGTACAAATTTAATCAATATATAGCGTTCCCATCCTTATTTGATAATATCACTTTCTAGTAGATGGACGTCTTCGCCATCAAAAATTGCATAAGTAAAATAATTTACCCAGTCACCCAAATTAATATAAGTACTATTGGATTCCAAAGAAATATTAAGCGGTAAATGGCGATGGCCAAATATGAAGTAATCGTAATGAGTCGTCTCAAGTTTTCTTCTACAATAATGTACAAGCCACTCATTTTCTTCTCCTAGAAAAACATTATCGTCATCGCCAGATATATATTTATTCTTTCTAGAAGAAGTTTTGCCTAACCATACGGCAAAATCTGGATGCAGTAGATAAAATAATTTTTTGGCTAACGGATTAGTGAAAACTTTTTTCATTCGCTTGTATCCTATATCACCAGGACCAAGACCGTCACCATGACCAATCAAGAATTTTTTATTTTGAATCAGGAATACCTGTGGTTTTCTAAATAATTGCACCCCAATTTCTTTTTCTAAATAATCTTTCATCCATAAATCATGATTTCCCACAAAGAAATATAGCGGAATTCCATTATCCGTGAATTCAGCCAATTTCCCCAGAGTTCTTACAAACCCTTTTGGAACAACTTCTTTATACTCAAACCAAAAATCAAATAAATCACCCAACAGGAATAAGGCTTGGCAATCTGGTTGTATTTGATTGAGCCATTGGACAAATTTCTTTTCTCGGATAGCAGATTCCTCATCAGAAGGTGCGCCAAGATGTTGATCAGAGGCAAAGTAAATCCTTTTACCTTCTTGTATATAAATTTCTATTGGTCCGTCGCTATCCATTCTCCATAGGAGTTTTCTGTTTCATATAATCTTAACGATGCCAACGCAATGTGATCGGGCAACGCTTCTTGAATAATTTGAGCAAAGTCAATAAGCATATTTTCACACGTTGGTTGATAGGGTGTGAATATTACTTGATGACCGCTTTCTCGCAGAGATTCACCTAACGCTTTATGGGCTGTGTTTATATTTAATAGAACCGCGTGATCCAATGGATCAACAATTTTTTCATTCACAATTTTCTTTAAATCGCCAAAATCCATCACCATTCCATTTTTAGAATTCTCTGGATTATCAATGGGGGTTCCTTTAATTGTTACATACAATTTATAGGAATGTCCATGAATATTTCTACATTTACCGTCATAACCATGTAGCGCATGCCCAGTTTCAAATGTAAAAATCTTTGTTAATCGGATAATGTTTTGCTTCATGATGCAAAATTAACTGATTTATATTTAATGTGTGGGTTTATTAGATTACATTTTACCTTATAGATGTGTTTATTGTGATAGAATCATAAACTCCAAAGAAGTTCCACTGTGCATTCCTTGTCTAGAAGAATTAAATTTTTCTCATGAGAAATTGAATAGGAGTTCAAATACATCCTCATCATTTTTGCATCACCCTCAGGTTTTGGGAGCAGCTTGTTTATTAAACTATCAATATGGCAATTCCGCACAAAGACTTATTCATTCTAATAAATATTATAATCAACCCAACATCGGTAAATTTCTTGCAACATTGTCGCAGCCTATCCTTAAAAATATAAACGTAGATGTCATTACTTGTGTACCGAATCACCCGAGAACACAACGTTCTAGAGGGTATAACCAAGTACATTTATTTGCAAAAAGTTTGGCTACATTCTTAGAAACCCCTTATAATCCCCATTTAATCAAGCGCACAAAACGTAAAAACTCACAGACACATCGCAATAAAGCCCAAAGAATTAAAGCCTTACATAATTCTTTTGAAGCTACGGAAGAGGTTAAAAACTATAAATCCATCCTGATCGTAGATGATGTGATGACTACAGGCAGTACACTTAATGTTTGTATTGAATCAATTTTGATAAAAATAAATTCTCCTATATATGTCTTTACTATGGCTAAAGTTGTCTGAATGACACTTTGTGTTTGTCGTAAATATTTATTCATAATTTTGTCTATTTAATAATATTAAATTAGATTTGGGCATATAATATAAAAATTAATTATTTATGAATAAGATTTATTTAATGCTATTTGCCTTTTTGTGCATGGCGGGAGTTAATGCCCAAGAGTTATTAAGACCTGCTGATCTGGTAAATCATATATCTGCTAAAAAACAAGCAGAAAAAGTTTCTTTATTTAAGAAAGCTACAGCTCAAAACCCACAACTAGATGCAGTTTTAGATGATTATGTAGAGGTGGAATTTGATTTAAATGCAAAGCGTCAGCTTCAAAAAGGAGATTCAAACTTTGTGGAAATAGATTTGCCGATTTCCAAACATGAAACTATAACATTACAATTAGTTAAGACCGATTTATTTGATGAGAATGATGTGATTAGAACTTATCCAGCAGATAAGTTAGTAGAGGTAGAAGTTGGAACACATTATAGAGGAATTGTCAAAGGAAAGCCAGAAACTTTGGTTGCTTTCTCTATATTTAAAGATGAAGTCATGGGATTGGCTGCGGGTCTTTATGATTCTAATTTAGTTATTGGAAAAGTAGAAGGCAAAAAAAATCATGTGGTATATTTAGATCAACAAATTGCTAAACATAACGATTTTGAATGTGGTGTTGTAGATGATCACATAGCGTACAAAGAAGAGGAAATAACGATGGAAGAAGGGACAGAGGAAAGGGCTGCTTCTAAATGTATAAGGTTTTACATAGAGGTTAATTATGATATCTATAGAAATAAAGGGAGCGAGAATGCTACTTCTAATTTCGTTACAGGTCTAATGAACCAAGTGATGACATTGTATGCTAATGAAAATATAAATACAAAATTAATGCCTATTGCCGTTTGGACACAACCTTCTCCTTATAACGCAAGTGGTACCTTAGATTTAATGAGACAATTCCAAAATTATAGAACGAATTGGGAAGGAGATTTAGCACAATTATTAGGCTTCTCTGGTGGTGGTGGAATCGCTGCTGGTTTCTCTGGCGTATGTAATTATGACAGAAGGCAGAGTATGTCTTATTCTGGTATTAATTCTTCATACTATACAGTACCAACATACAGCTGGACTGTAAATGTGGTAACACATGAATATGGTCATATCATGGGATCCCGTCATACACATGCTTGTGTCTGGAATGGTAACGGTACTGCTATAGATGGCTGTGCTGGTTTTGTAGAAGGTAATTGTTATCAACCTGGTTACCCATCCGGAGGAGGGACAATCATGAGTTACTGCCACCAAACAAGCGTAGGAATGAATTTAGCAAAAGGATTTGGAACGCAACCAGGAAATGTTATACGAAATCGTGTGGCCAATGGTTCTTGTTTAGGAAGTTGTTCTGATAACCCAGATCCGGATCCAGACCCAGATCCAGAGGATTGTGATTATAATGAAATAAATGTTCGTGTAAAAACAGATAGTTATCCAGGAGAGACTTCTTGGTTTATATATGATGAGAATGGGCGTGCCATAGCAAGCGGTGGTAACTATAGAGCAGCAAACACAACTTATAATGAAAGCGTTTGTTTACCAGATGGTTGTTACACATTTGAGATCAAAGACAGTGAGGGAGATGGAATATGTTGTGGCTATGGTAATGGTAGTTATAGTGTGACATATAATAATGAAGTTTTAGCAGAAGGAGGGCAATTCAGAGCAAGTCAATCAACAGATTTCTGTGTAAATGATGAGGCAAACCCAGATCCAGAACCTTCTTGTTTAGATGTATCTGTAGTGTTTAAAACGGATGGATATGCAGCAGAAACTTCGTGGAATCTTGTAGATGAGAATAATCGCGTTATAGCTGGAGGTTCAAATTTAGATTATTGTAATTATGAATATGTGGTAAATGGTTGTATTGAACCTGGTTGCTATACGCTAACATTCTATGACTCTTATGGAGACGGATTCTGTTGTTCTTATGGTAATGGTTATTTCCAGTTTTATGAAGGCAATCGATTGCTCTTAAATCAATGGGCAAACTTTGGTAGAAGTGTATCTTATCAAGTATGTATAGGAAATGGAAGTTCGCAGACAGAACAAGAAATTATTTTAAAAAGTGAAATTCCACCATTTACAACAGAATTTAATGTGGTTTCACCATTCAAAGAAACATTAAATGTTAAGTTTTCTAGAACCAAAGAATCTATTACTATAAACAATATGGTGGTATCAGATATCAATGGGCGTCAAGTATATGCACAAGAGCATGTACCTACAGATGAGTTGCTCTCTATTAATTCTACGACATGGGCTCCAGGTGTTTATATTATTACTTTTAATAATGATGGACAGAAGGAATCTATCAAAGTTATAAAGAAGTAAAGAGTATGTATATGATCATTGAAAAAAGCTGCCTTAAAAGCAGCTTTTTTTTAATGATTTTAATCTTATAATTGTTGTGGCGAAAAGAAGAACCTTACATTATGTATGATAGTGTAGCAATTCCTTGTGAGTGAAGGGATTAGAATCAATTTAAAATGCCAGCTGGATTTCATATTCCAGCTGGCATTTTGCTTTTATAAATATGAATTTTTAATTGGATTCTTGGTATACAATTTCATTATTTTCATTCACAAAATGTAGTTCCAAATACCTAAAGGCATCTCTAGGCATAATTTTAATAGGAATATTATATTTCCAAGCCCATTTCTTTCTTCTAGAAGGAATGCCTTGTTTCAGGTATGCAGCTACAAATGGATGCATATGAATCGTTAGTTTAGAAGCCTTGCCACTCTCTGCAATCTCCTTCACCTTAGCCTCTATCTTATCCATCATCACAATAGGTGCTTCTACTTCGCCATCTGGATTGGGATTAGATTCCTGTGTTTTGATATTCACTTCTGGTCTCACTCTTTGCCGTGTAATTTGTACCAATCCAAACTTGCTTGGTGGTAACACTTTATGCTTAGCCGTATCGCGAGCCATTTCCTTTTTCAGGTGATCATAGAATTTACGCCGATTCTTGGCATCACGTAAATCGATGAAATCCACCACCACAATACCCCCCATATCGCGCAAGCGCAATTGCCTAGCAATTTCAGATGCTGCTTTCATATTCACCTCCAGAGCGCTCTGTTCTTGGGAATCTTTTGTTCCTTTGATATTACCGGAGTTCACATCAATCACATGCAAAGCTTCCGTATGCTCTATGACCAGATAAGCACCTTTAGACTGCGGTATATTTACATTAATCCCAAAAGATTGTTTAATTTGCTTTTCAATATTAAAGTGCTCTAAGATTGGGGTTTGTTTATTGTAAAGGGTTACAATATCTTCCTTTCCTGGCGCAATTATAGAAATTAAATCTCTCACTTCTTTTTCTAAATCCTTGCTATCCACGTGGATTTTCACATAATCATCAGAGAATTTATCCCTTAATATGCCAGAAGCTCTACTCATTTCTGTATGCACGCACACAGGTAATTTTTTTGCTTTTAAATTATTATAAATTTGTTTCCATTTTTCTACAAGATTCTCTAAATCTTGATGGAGCTCTGCCACTTTCTTATTCTCTGCAACCGTTCTTATAATCACACCAAAACCCTCTGGTCTAATACTTTCAATCAGCATCGTTAGCCGATCTCTTTCGGTTTTGTCTTTAATTTTCTGGGATATAGATACTTTGTCATAAAAAGGAACAAGTACCAAATATCGTCCCGCTATAGAAATCTCTGAAGTCACACGTGGTCCCTTAGTAGAAATAGGTTCCTTCACTACTTGCACCAGTGTATTCTGCCCAGGTTGCACAACCTCTTCCATTTTCCCGTTTTTGGGGATTTCTGGTTCGGTTCTAAATTTCTTTAAAAAATGTGTTTTAAACTTCCCAGACCTTACAATTTGTATGTAAGTGAGAAGTGATTTGATATTAGGTCCTAAATCATGATAATGTAGAAATGCGTCTTTGTCTGCACCTATATCAACAAACGCTGCGTTCATCCCAGGTGCTAACTTTTTAATTTTAGCCAAATAGACATCACCCACATTGAATTTCTGGGTTAGTTGGTCTTGATGAAACTCCATCAATCGGCCGTCTTCCAGTAATGCGATTTTAACCAGATTGTCTGTAGTGCTGATTACTAATTCCTTATCCATTACATTGCAATTCAATCTAAAAATGCACCTGCCTTTACAGGTGGTGCATTAATAATGATTCGTTTATAAACAAACACAATTATTTCTTCTTTTTGTGTCTATTTAATCTTTTTCTTTTTTTTCTCTTGTGCGTTGAAACCTTATGTCTTTTTCTTTTTTTTCCGCTTGGCATAGTTACAATTTATTAGTTAATTATTAGTCTTCTACTTTTACATTTTCCTTTACGTTGTCTACAAAGCTCTTGGATGGTTTAAAAGCTGGAATGTTATGCGCAGGTATAATGATAGATTTATTTTTAGAAATATTTCTACCAGTCTTTTCTGCACGGGTTTTGATGATAAAAGACCCAAAACCTCTTAAATATACATTCTCCCCGCTAACCAATGCTTTCTTCACTTCTTCCATAAAAGCTTCTACAACATGTTGCGTATCATTCTTCTCT
The DNA here is from genome assembly GCA_009835005.1 of Flavobacteriaceae bacterium Ap0902. Lineage (GTDB taxonomy): Bacteria > Bacteroidota > Bacteroidia > Flavobacteriales > Weeksellaceae > Profundicola. The sequence continues at coordinate 29,564 of WTFG01000006.1, forward strand.
AAACCTAACTCACTTGAAATGTTAGATACTATTTCTGCTTTAGTCATTTAAATTTATTTAATTTGTTTTTTAACAAGGAGTGCAAATATATGCAATAATAATAGATAAACCATACTAATTTAACATTTATGTCATTCATACACTTGCTATTAAACTGGTATCACACCCATCAAAGACTTCTCCCATGGAGAAAAAATCAAAATCCCTATGCCGTGTGGTTATCAGAAATTATATTACAGCAAACCCGTGTAAATCAGGGAATGGCATATTTTACCAAGTTTTTAGAGGCGTATCCCACAATTCAAGATCTAGCTAGGGCAGACGAGCAAGAAGTATTAAATTTATGGCAAGGGTTAGGTTACTATTCACGGGCAAGAAATCTGCACAAAACCGCTCAAATAATCGTGAAAGACTATGATGCGCAATTTCCAAATAACTTTCAGGAACTAAAGAAACTGCCAGGAATCGGCAATTATACCGCCGCCGCTATCGCCTCTATATGTTTTGGAGAAAAAGTACCCGCCATAGACGGTAATGCCTATCGTGTATATGCCAGAATATTTGGACTAGAAAAAGACATCAGCGACTCCAATGCCTGGAAATTTTACTTTGAATTTGCCCAGAAAATCATGCCCACAGAAAATACAGGAGACTACAATCAGGCGATTATGGAGCTTGGAGCAATCATCTGTTTACCCCAATCTCCAACATGTATGTTCTGTCCCGTGCAAAAAGGCTGTATAGCATTTTCCACGGGTAAAATCAATTTATTACCTATTAGAACCAGAAAAGTAAAAGTAAAAAAAAGATACATACATTACTATTTCATACACTATCAAAATCAGTTTTTAGTAGAAAAAAGAGCGCGCCAAGGCATCTGGAAAAACATGTACGATTTCCCCAAAGAAGAATTAGAAGGCACGGATTCCAAAACGCAGAAATTCAATGATTACCACCCCATATTCAAATATAAGACTAGACATATCCTCACGCATAGACAATTATTTATATCTTTTTATCAAATAGAAATAAAAAACAATAAAACCTTTCAAGAATTAAGTAAAAATTATCAAACCATCACAGCAAAAGACATACAACACCTTCCATTCCCCAAACCCATCGCAGATTATTTATCCACGTATTTTAAGGTCTGATTTTTGAATTATACATAGAAAACATAAGAAAAATATTATGCATTACAGAGAATTAGGGCAAGGTGAAACCGTTGTGTTACTACATGGTTTTTTAGAAAACCACAAAATGTGGAATCAATTTGCAGAAACTTTATCCAAAGACTATCATCTCATTATACCAGATTTACTGGGGCATGGCGACACACCAACAGCCTCAGAAACGCACACCATGGAGATGCAAGCGCAGCATGTTATTCAAATATTAAATCACAAAGAAATAGAATCGGCTAGCTTCATTGGGCATTCCATGGGGGGATACATAAGCATGGCAATCGCCAGAGATTATCCTGAGAAAGTAAAGCGATTATGTCTATTTTTTTCTAATACCCTGCCAGATACAGATGACAAAAAACAGCAGCGATTAAAAGCCATAGAAACAGCCGAAGAAAATACCGAAAGCTTTGTGAGGCACAGTGTCCGTGGGCTCTTCGATCCAGATAAATTAGCAGAATTAGAACAAGAGATTAAACAAGCCAGAACATGGGCCATGGAAACCCCATTAGAGGGAATCGCTGCGGCATTGCGTGGTATGCGTGAGCGCACAGACACAACCCAAGTGCTACAACAAGCAGCGTACCCAATAGAAATTGTCTTAGGAGAATTTGACTCAGCCGTGGACGCCGAAGCCTTCCAGCAGATTATGCCAGGCAAAGACAATATCCAAGTAGACATATTGCCAGTAGGACACATGGGGCACCTAGAAGCACCAAAAGAAACCCTAGAAATCTTACAAGATTTCCTAAAGAGATAAACTAAGTTGTCCTATGATTTGGGCGATTTAACGGGCTATTCATTCCAATTCCTCGTTTTGTCATCCCCACAAAGCCTGTGGGATTTCCATTGCTATCCCTATCGCTTGTGTGGTTTAAGGTTTATAGTTGATGGTTTATAGTTTAGAATTATACCTGATTGTTTTTTTATTTTCTTAAATTCAGAATCATGAGCCTTTTTCCCATAGATTCTAGTGAACCCATTAACTTATTGCCCAAAGACGGTACTGCCAATTATTATGGGCTTATTTATAATGCTATTCAGACAGATTTCTATTTAAAAACTTTCTTAGAAACCATTGCATGGAAAAACGATGAAATGAATATTCTGGGCACGAAGATTGTCACCAAAAGAAAAGTCGCTTGGTATGGCGATGTCTCTATGGATTACACCTATTCCAATACCACCATAACAGCATTGTCATGGACGGATGAGCTTTTAGCAATTAAAAAGAAAGTTCAAAATTTAACCAGAAAATCTTATAACGCTTGTTTGTTAAATCTATATCACAACGGATCTGAAGGGCTGGGCTGGCATAGTGACAAAGAAAGTGAATTAGAAAAAGCAGGTGCTATTGCATCCGTAACATTTGGGGCCAAGAGAAAATTTGTTTTTAAGCATAAAGAAACCAAAGAAAAAGTAGAAATTTTCTTAGAAAACGGGAGCTTACTTCTTATGAAAGATGAAATTCAATCCCATTGGTTGCATCGTTTACCACCAACTACCAAAATTCACTCTCCAAGAATTAATTTAACCTTTCGTACGATCGTAGGGAAAGGGATTCTACAATAGTGATTAAACGAGATTAAATGAAATGATTATTACACTCGATTGTCTGGATGGTGTTCACTATACCCCATTTGTGGCAAATTATCTATTGCTATTACTTCTGCTTTCGTCAACTTGAAATCAAAAATATTCTTGTTCTCTCTCATTCGCTCTGGGTTTGAGGTTTTCGGAATTGGAAGTACATCTTTCTCAACATTCCAGCGAAGACAAATTTGCGCTTCAGACTTATTGTATTTTCCAGCCAATTCTCTGATGATAGGTGCATCAAAAACTTTACCCCTTGCCAGTGGAGACCAAGCCTGAATCGCCATACCTTTGTTTTTACAGAACGCATACACTTCTGGTTGCCAATAGCCAGGATGAAATTCAATTTGATTAATCATCGGCATAATTTGAACCGTTTCTAGTAATGGCTTCAAATACGGCAGCGTATAATTGCTAATTCCAATTGCCTTAACAGTTCCTTTGCGATATAATTCTTCTAGCGCCTTCCATGATCTCGTATTCACCTCTTGCCATTGATCACCATAGAGGTTTCGATTGGCTGGCCAGTGTAATAAAACAATATCCAAATAATCTAATTGTAATCTTTGCAATGAGTCTTCAACCGATTTCATTACTTTATCATAACCCAAGTCTTCTCGCCAAACCTTGGTTGTAATAATTAGATCCTCTCTCGGAACAGAACTTTTCTTTATTGCCTCTCCAACAATCTCTTCATTGCCATAATAGGCTGCTGTATCAATTAAACGATAACCTTCTTCAATCGCTTTTATGATAATCTCATCATTTGATACGCCTTCAATTTTATAAGTACCAAAACCAATAGGTGGAAGACTCAGTTTATTCTGTGAAGTTTCATTATTCATAACAAGCCTATTTTGTCAAATTATCCTAATAAAAAGAATCTCAATCTCCTTGCCATGAATTAGGTCTCAAGGCTAGGGATAGAGATTGTATAACGCTCTACAAATACTCAGAAAACTTATTTTACTTCCCTAAGTAGAATTGTATAGACTGGGAAGTGATCAGAATAACCATTGGCACGATAGGTGTCACCTCCATACATTCTATTGGGATAGCCTTTGTATCTACCTTCTTGGCTAATTAAATAAGAAGGAGAAAAGATGCCAGTTTTATAGATTTGGTATGTATCATACGTATCTCCTATGATGGATGCAGAGGTGATGATTTGATCAAATAAATTCCATCCATCTCTGTAGGCTAAAGTACCAAATCCTTTATCATACATTACGCGCATGTGATTATATATGGAATTTTCCTTTAAATCTTTTGTGTTACCTATAGCGCCTAAAACATCTTTGATAGATTCATTGACAGGGTCATCATTAAAATCTCCCATTGCTATAATTTTAGCTTGCGGCTCCTCTTTTCTAATTTCCTCAAAAGCGGTTTTTAGCAAAGCAGCGGCTGCCTTTCTTCTAGGCGCACTAGCTGCTTCGCCTCCACTTCTAGAAGGCCAGTGATTCACAAGAAAATGGATAGGTTCTCCGTCTAAAAGTGCGTCTACACGCAGGATATCTCTGGTGTAAATTCTATTGCCATTAGATCTGTAAATTTCTAATTCATATTTTTTTCTACCAGTAATGGTGACTCTGTCTTTTTGGTAAATAAAGCCGTTGTCAATTCCACGTTTATCCCATGAATTATAATGTACAATACCATAGTTATAGGATTTTAAAGCAGGTTGATTAATTAAATCTTCTAGCACTTTTCTGTTTTCTATTTCTGAAACGCCCACAGCAACTGGAGCTGTACCTGTCACCTCCTTCCCAATCTCAGAGATGGCTCTTGCTAGATTGTTTAATTTTTGATTATATTTAATAGAGTCCCATGCTTTTGGTCCATTAGGAGAGAATTCTCTTTGCAGGATTAAATCGCGGATTATTTTTTTTCCTTTAAGATTTTCTGCTGTTAACCTGCATTTGCAGTCTACTGTATCCAGGGTTGGGATTTCTGAAACCTTCACAGATCGATGATAAAACTCATCTTGCGGATCCAAATTACCATCTATGTATCCCGCAGATTCATAGATATCAAACAGATTCTCAACATTATAGAAAGCTACTGTGGCAGCTTGATATTTTTTCTCTTGTGCAATGAAATTTGTGGTTGATAAAAAAAGTAGTAGAAGTACTAAAGAATTCTTAATTTTGTAATTAAATAATGACGATTTCATAACACAAGAATTTTAGATATTAAATACTTACTAAAGATATTTATACTGCAAAAATAATATAAAATTTTTCATTCATGATTAGATTATGGTTAAGTTTTTTGATTCTATGCTTTTCAGTTCAGGCATTTGGTCAAAACAAAGTGTCGGGTACAGTTAAGTCCTCGTCAGATCAAAGTCCCCTCTATGACATATCTGTTTCAATAACAGAAAGTGGGGAAACTGTGAAGACAGATAGGATAGGTTATTTCCAATTTAATGATGTGGCTAATGGGGATTTTACCCTAAACATCGATTCTAGAAATTATGGAAGATATGAAGAAAGATTTACTGTTAATAATGAGGATTTAGATCTAGGAGAAATATTTCTTCAATTTGACCCTAAAAGTTCCATGGCTGGTGTGATTACACTAACTTCTGATGAATTAGCATCGGATGAGTCTAGCGCACAGTCATCTATGGGTTTATTACAATCTTCTCAAGATGTATTCGCACAAGCAGCCGCTTATGAGTTAGGAGCCTACTGGTTTAGAACCAGAGGATATGACAATAAATATAGTGATGTATTATTCAATGGTGTTCGTATGAACAAAGTAGATAATAACAGGGTTGATTATGGGAACTGGGGTGGCTTAAATGACGTGACACGTAATCCAGCAGAGGTGATTTATGGATTGGATCCATCGGATTATGCTTTTGGTGATTTGGCAGGCTCTATGTATATTGATACAAGACCATCTACGCAAAGAGCGGGCACTAGTTTTTCTTATTCTTTGACGAACAGGTCCTATAGACAGCGTCTAATGCTTACCCATAATACTGGGTTAATGAAGAATGGATGGGGAATAATGGTCTCTGGCTCTAGAAGATGGGCAGAAGAAGGTAGAATAGATGGGACAATGTATGATGCATGGGGTTATTATCTTGGAGTAGAAAAGAAATTTAATGAAAATCATACTTTGAATTTAACGGCTTTTGGAGCGCCTTATAGAAGATCCACCAATAGCCCTAATACACAAGAAATTTATGATTTAATGGGGACAGGATATAATGCTTATTGGGGTTATCAAAACGGGGATAAAAGAAGCGAGCGTGTTAAAAAGAATTTTGAACCTGTTACGCAATTAACGCATCACTGGAATTTTGGGGAATCTTCTAAATTAATCACAACCATTAGTTACCAATTTGGTAAAATGGGAGCTTCTAGATTGAATTGGTTTAACGCCAAGAATCCAACACCTATTCACTATTCCAGATTTCCAAGTTATTATTTGGGTACGGGTAAATCAGATGCGGATATAGCATTATTAGAAGATAAATGGAGAAGTGATAGCTCTTTTAGTCAAATTAATTGGGAGGATTTATACAGGGCTAATCTATATAATGTAAATTATGGGGATGGTAGTGCAGCTTACAATTTAGTGAGTGATGTGAATGAGGATAAGGTACTTTCCTTCAGCACTAATTTAAGAACACAACTTTTTGAAGGCTTTACTTTATACTCTGGCTTAAATTATCAAAATACCAAATCAGAAATTTATCGTGAAATAGATGATTTGCTTGGGGCTCAATTTGCATGGAATAAAGATGATTTTGCTGATATTGGTCTGAGTGGTGAATATGATGAAAATACACCAGACAGACATGTTCTAGAAGGTGAAAAGTTTGAATATAATGCGGAATATTCTCACGAGTTTATGGAGGCATGGATATCTGGAGATTGGACATTGAACAGCTTTAATCTAAGGTTGAGTTCAAAAATATCTAGAACGACAATGGAAAGAGAAGGATTCTTTGATCATTACTTATATTCAAATTCCATAGGCAAAAGTGATCAGGAAGAATTTACAAACTATGGTGGTAAACTACAATTGTTGTATCAAATAGATGGCAGAAACTTCATTAAATTGAATGGTGGATACTTTACCAAAGCGCCTACTATCAATGAGGTTTATCCACAGGGGAGATATAATAACTTTACCCTACCAGATTTGCAAAGTGCAGTAATTAAATCTGCAGATATTAATTATATATTGAGAGCGCCGCGTATTAAAGCCAGAGCTACTGCATTTTATACCAAAACAGAAGACGAAATTGAAACATCCTTTGGATATTTAAATTTATCTTTTGATGATTCAAATGAGAACTTATTCACAGCAGAAGTTTTATCAGGTGTTGATAAACAATATTTAGGAGCAGAATTAGCTGTTGAAGGACAACTTTCTACGGCCCTAACTGCAAGTGCAGTAGCTTCTATTGGACAATATACTTATGCGAACAATCCAGATTTGTACTATTTTTCAGATGATCTTGAAAATGGGTATGATTATTTTGGAAAATCATATCTCAAAGATTATAAATTAGCAAGTTCTCCGCAAAAAGGTTATTCTTTAGGATTAGAATATCGCTCTCCGCAATATTGGTGGTTAGGCCTTACAGGAAATTACTTGACAGAAAATTATGTGGATGTTTCACCATCTAAGAGAACGACCAGATTTGCACTAGATGATGATGGTTTCCCTTATGAAATAGATGATGCAGGTAATATAATCACCCAAGAAATGTTGCGCGATGTGCTAAGACAAGAAAAATTTTCTAGTGAATTTATGCTTAACCTAAATGCTGGTAAATCTTTCCGTTTTGGTGAATATTGGGCTATGATTGGCCTTACTGTTAATAATCTTTTAAACAATAAAGATTATAGAACGGGCGGTTTTGAACAGTTAAGACTTGCGGATTATAAATTTGAAACAGAAGGCAATGGTGGGCAAAATGGAAAGATATTTGGAAACCGTTATTGGTATGATCAAGGAACCAGTTATTTCTTGAATTTAATAGTAAGATTTTAAATAATGCAAAAATTAATAAAGATGAATAATTTCAAATCAATTAAAAGAGGATTGTTGCTCATGTTAACATCTTTGATGTTTTTATCCTGTGTGGATGATGACGATTATGACGTACCACCCATTGAAACTATATTACCATGTACTACTGATTGGCAACCTAACATCACCATCGGTGAATTAGTAAATAAAAATGTTGATGGTGCTCCATTATTAATAGAAGAGGATTTAATATTAGAGGGTTATGTGGTTTCAACCGATAGAAATGGTAATTTTTTTAAATCATTAGTCATTCAGGATAGCCCTACTAATCCTACCTATGGAATGTCTGTAGAATTGGATATTCAAGATACATATAGAAAATTCCCTGTGGGAGGCAAGGTTTTAGTTAATGCGAGAGGTCTTTATTTCGGTAAAGACAGAGCCACCTATAAGATAGGTTCTACTTATGTAGCCGACAATGGTGAGGTAAGATTGGGTAGAATGAGTGAGGTTGTAGCTATGGATAAAGTGAGACTTCTATGCGATTCCCAGACAGAAGTTATTCCTCAAACTTTTTCTACTATAGCAGATTTTAAAGCAAATGCCGTTGTAAATACATTGATCAAATTAGAAAATGTACAATTTGATGATATCACAGATGGTGATACTTATTATGATGAGGAGGGTAATACTTTTGGTGGAGCAACTAACAGAGAGTTAATAGATCGGAATGGTGATAAAATTGTTTTGAGAACAAGTCAATATACTGATTTCGCCGGGGAAGTGATGCCTATGGGTAGTGGGACTATCATTGCTGTTTTGAGTGCATATTCTAATAACAATAATCCAACGCCTTCTACATACCAATTATTTTTGAGGGATATTGTAGATGTTCAAATGGATAATCCTAGATTCGGTGAAACACCACCAGATGAATGCGAAGAACCATGGGAGGTGAACGCTACGCTAGCAGAAATTAAAGCCTTAAATGATACTGCAGTACCCATGGAAATTACAGAAGATTTAGTATTTGCTGGTTATGTAATATCTAATGATGAGGAAGGTAACTTCTTCAAAACATTGTCTATACAGGATTCACCAGTAAACCCTACAGCGGGTATGTCTATAGAGATGAATGTTAATGATATCTATAAAGCATATCCCATAGGAAGTAAAGTTTTGGTGAATGCCAAAGGCATGTTTGTGGCTAAAGATCGTGGTACCTATAAAATTGGTTCTACATTTGATGATAATGGAACTTTGAGAGTGGGTAGATTATCAGAATCAGAGGCAAATGCTAAATTAGCGAAATCTTGTATGGACCCTGTAGAAATTATTCCTACCTCTTTTACTTCTATTGAGGAGGCATTGGAAGAGGGTTTGATAAACACATTGGTTACGTTTGAGGATGTAACGTTTAGTGATGCTGGGAATGGTGCTACATATTATATGGGAGATAACAGTGGTTATAATCATAAACTTGAGGATAGCCAAGGTTTCTCTACAATCGTTAGAACAAGTAAATATGCTGATTTTAACGATGAAGTAGTACCCACAGGTCGTGGTAATGTCACTGCTGTATTAAGTGCTTATGCACCAAATAATATGGTGACAGATGCCTCATATCAATTATATCTTAGAGATACAGAGGATGTAGATATCAATTAAGCAGTATCATATAATTTATAATATTAATAAGAAAATCCGCAGTTTATTCTGCGGATTTTTCTATTTTTGAAAATACTTAAACTTATGAAACACATTATCTTAATAGTTCTAATATCCTTGGGTAGTTTAAATGCGCAAGAAGTTATGATATCAGAGAAGTTTGAAAATGGTATTCCAGATGATTGGGAGGTGAAGACCACGGAAAGCAAAAGAAACTGGTACGCAAAATCTTATAAAGGGACTCATTATTTGAGTATGTCTGGTTTTGGTGGTAAAGGAAAGCCTGGATATAAAGTTAGCGCTTCATTATACACGCCATTATTAGCGTTAGGAGATAAGTCTTGTAAGTTGCGGTTTAGTTTTGCAGATGCTTATAGCAATGGGCAGCCCTTAAAGGTTTATTTAACAGGTGAAGAATTTCAATTAATCAAGAAAATAGATGATCGTTATTGGGAAGATTTAGTGAATAATAAGGATAAATATGACAATGCCTATGAAGCCACTCCATGGATTGCTCTTCCTAAACTAAGCCAACCTTATAGAGTGAGTTTAGTATATGATAGCGAAAACGGTGATAATATTATTACCACGATTATTCAATTGAATGAATTCGATGTTTGGTGCGAGGAATAGATATACTTAAATTCAATATATAAATGTAACTGCCTCAAAATACCACTTCTATCACCCTAGAAATGAACTAAAGGTCTCATACCAAGTTAATTATCAATTAAGCGAGATTCTGAATTAAGTTTAGAATGACCAGTTTTTAAGGTTTTGAGAAGGTTATTTATAATTCCTAATGCTTTTACTTTTTTCTAAAGACATCATCACCAAGGAAATTAAGCCCAATATAAGTGCGATTAGCGTATGCGGTGTATGAACCAAAAAAGCAAATGTAACACCAATTTCTTTGCTTAACCCTATGGCAAGAAAACCAATACCCAAGGCACTATGATAAGCACCAATTCCACCACTTGCAGGAATCACCATACCGATACCACCTACAAGGAGTAAATAGATCCCGATAGCGGGGGAGAGGTGTGCAGTTTCTGGCAAGGCAAATACGACGAGATACGTCATTAAGTAATAGAAAATCCAAATGAGTATGGTGAGTATGATAAATTTCCATTTTTCTTTGAGTTGAAAAATAGTCTTTAATCCTTGTTTTAACCCGAATATAAAGGTTGTTATTTTGCTATAAAGAGGTAACTTTTTAAGACTTTTCCAGAAGATAAAGATTAAAATACCTATTAATAAAGCAACACTTCCAAAAATATATAGCCCAACATTAGAAGATGGTTCAGATGGATTGGTTGTCCTAGCGATTTTAATCTCCCTAAGAAGATTTACGAATACATCAAAGTTGAAGACAATGGTGAGTACACCCATGAACATAAGGCAAATCATATCTATAACACGTTCGCTAATCACAGTCCCAAAGGATTTGTCTACTGGCGTTTTATCCAAGGCATATAAGGAGGTACAGCGAGCCACTTCTCCAGATCTTGGAATAACCAAGTTCCAGAAATAATTCATACAAACGGCATAGAATGCATGGCTGCTTTTGGGTTTATGATCCATGGGCGCTAAAAGCATCCGCCAACGTTCAGACCGTAGACAATAAGCGAGCATACCTAGAATAACAGAGGCAGATATCCACCAATAATTGGCGTGACGGACAGATTCCCATGTTCTGTCTATATCCAAATCACGCATAGCCCACCATATAAGAACACTAGCCAAGATGATGGAAATCAAAATGGTGAGAGCAGTTTTAGTGGATTTATTCATGAATTATTCTAAGAGGTTAGTTTCCTCATTGGGAAAAACAATTTTTGGTTGAAATACTTCTGCTTCTTCTGGCGTCATATAGGCGTATCCTATGATGATTACTAAGTCACCTTTGGCTACGCGTCTAGCTGCAGGACCATTTAATATACAATCGCCAGAGCCTTTTTCTCCTTTGATTACATAAGTTTCTATTCTTTCGCCATTGTTAATATTAACAATTTGCACCCGTTCACCCACCGTGATTCCTGCTGCATCTATTAAAATAGGATCTAGTGTGATACTTCCTATATAATTGAGTTCTGCCCCAGTCACCTTAATGCGATGAATTTTTGATTTAAATACCTGAATTAACATACGGCAAATATAGTTTTTTTAATTTTGAGTTGATAAGTGTCGTTTTATGAGACTGTTAAATAATTTATTATTTTATTTTTAAATTATCTATCAACCGCACATCTCCAGCGTACGCTGCTATAAAAGCGCGTATATTCTCTGATTGATCCCAATTAGAAATGGGCTCTAAAGATAGCTCGTCACAAATGAGAATGTATTCTAATTCAAAAGGAGTTTTCAGGAATTCTTCTTCAACTTTAATTATAGTTTGGTTAACACTAAAATCATTCTTCCAATCTTTGATTAAATTTAGAATTCTGAATATTTCTGGAGCAGCCTCTTTATAAGTAGGCGTGAGTCTTGTGTTTCTAGAGCTTAATGCCAGGCCCGATCTTTCTCTAGCAATGGGCATAGGGATGATCTGAATATGATAATCTTTTTGCTTCACTAATTCCTGGATAATACGTAGTTGCTGGAAATCTTTCTCTCCAAAATAGGCCTTGGTGGGTTTAACAATGTCAAAAAATCTAGAAACAATGGTAGCAACCCCATCAAAGTGTCCAGGGCGATATTTCCCTTCCATTTGATTTTCTAATCCCCCAAACTCAAAATCCTCTGATTTTTCTCCATCAGGATACATTGCTGCCACAGTAGGCAGAAAAACGACATCGCAATTTGCCGCTTCTAATAATTTTAAATCTTTTTTTATATCTCTGGGATATTTATCTAAATCTTCCGGATTGTTAAATTGCGTAGGATTAACAAACACACTGCAAACGGTGATGTCATTATCTTGGTTGCTTTGGTTAACTAATGTAATGTGCCCCTCATGCAGTGCTCCCATTGTCGGGACAAAGCCAATAGACTTATCAGCTTTCTGAATTTCTTTTAACCAAGTTTGTAGAGAATCTATGGAATCAAATATTTGCATAAAGGTTAATATTTATGTTAAATGTCACAAAACTAAATCAATCAAATCAAAAGTCAATGTTTTTTTGTACTTTTGCAATTACAAATAACCTACCAAAAAGTAATAAATCTTATGCGGATTTTATATGTATCTACGGAGCTGGTTCCGTACACACCAGAAAATACTTTGTCACAAGCAGCCCTTGATTTGCCAAAGTTAATGAATAAAAAAGGGAATGATGTAAGAATTTTTATGCCTCGGTTTGGTACCATCAATGAGAGAAGACATCAATTACATGAGGTTATTCGGTTGTCTGGAATGAATATGATTATTAATGACATAGATCAACCGCTAATCATAAAAGTTGCATCGCTTCCAAATGCTAGAATGCAGGTTTATTTTATAGATAATGAGGACTATTTTAACCGCAAAGCTATTTATGCAGATAAAAAAGGGAAATTCTTTGAAGATAATGACGAACGTTCTATTTTCTTTGCGAAAGGAATTTTGGAGACAGTTAAAAAATTAAATTGGAAACCAGATGTCATTCATGCGCAAGGCTGGATGTCTGCTTTGGTACCTTTATATCTAAGAAAATACTATGCAGATGATGCCTTTTTTGATGATGTAAAAATGGTTTATTCTGTTTTTGATAATCCTTTTGAAGGTGTTTTGTCAGAAAATATGTTTGACAAAGTTAAATTCGATGGTTTTGAGGATAAAGATATTGAACATATTTCTACGGCTAACTTTCATAATTTATTAAAAATAGGAATTGATAATGCAGACGTGGTTGTGCAAGGCGATGAGGTGCTTCCTGTAGAGATTATGGATTATATAAAAGAAAATAATATAAACTTTAAAGAACATCAACCCAATGAAAACTTAGATGAGGTTTATAAGGAACTGGTTGGTGATAAAGAGGATTAAATAGAATAATATATTATATGATAAATAAGATTTTTGGCTCACAAATATTGTGGATAGTATTATTGTTAGGCTTTATCACAAGTTGTGAACAAGAAGATAATTTAGTGGGTTATGATATTGTAGGAGGCAATGCTGCTAACTTTGAAAAGGCGTACGTTAATTTAACAGCTAGAACCATAGGTGCAGATACCCTGAGAAGTGATGGGCGTGTTCTATATAATGCAACTATTGGCTCCTATTATGAGCCTATATTTGGTAGCACCAAATCATCTTACTATTCCCAGGTTAGATTAGGTAGGTTAGATCCTCAATTCGGAGAAGAGGCCCAAGTGGATTCTGTGGTATTATCTATTCCTGTGTATGCAATCACCTCTGATACGATATCAAAGTCTAGAAGTTTATTTAAGACAACTTATAGATTAAGTAATTCAGATGAAAACTGTACAGTAACTGATACTTTGACCCAATATTTAAAAACGGTTAAGTTTCCTTTAGATTCTGTATATGGCAATGCAGAGATGCATATGACCCTTCGAGTACAAAGAGTCATTGAAAATATGGGAACTATAGATTCTATTTATTATTCAAATAAAAACTTCCAGACGGGGGAGATGTTTGGCTCTAAAGTGATAGATAATTCTGTGGTTCGAAACAGTATAATTCAATATGGTTCCTCTAATCCTACGGACAGTACTGTAATATCCCGAGATACGAGCCCGAATGTTAAAGTTAGGTTAGACGGAATGAATGCTTTTGTGCAAGATGAAATTGTTAACCAACAAGGCTCTTCTAATTTAGGAGATCAAATATCATTTATATCTAATGTATTACAAGGAATTAAAATTGATGTAGTAGAGGAAAATGGTTTTATATTTAATATTGCACCTTCTGAAATGTCGATGATTGCTTACATTTCTTCTAATAATCCAAATTTTATAGATAGCAATGGTGACGGTATTCATGACCCAGAAGAAAATTGTCCTGTAGTATCTGTCTTGCCTAGAAGAACAGAAACGTTAGAATTTATAGTGGGCTCTAGTATGAGTAATTCATCAAATAGGTATTATAACGTGTCACAGAATACTATTAGTAATACTAATGGAATGATTATGAATAATCCCTCAGACCCATCTGTGAACTATTTGAAAGGTATGGGAGGAGCGAAGGTTGTACTTAGTATGGATCCGCTGCAAATAGAAGGAATTAGGAATAATGTGGATAATAACGGTTGGGCAATTAATGAAGCCCATATCAAAGTATATCCAGAGACTTCTGTTCAAGGTATATTACCATTGCCAAGGTATTTATATTTATATAATGCATCTCACAACGATGTTTTGCCAGACTATGGTACTCCTGCCTCTGTAGAGGATTTTCCCAATACGCAAGCTTTCCCTTATGGGGAGATCGCAATGCCTTATAATAGCGAGGAAGGTTATTATTTATTAAGGTGTACAGAATTTTTAAAGAATATAGTAGAGAAGAATGCTCCAATTGATGATCTAATGTTAGAGTTAGGTACTTTTACAGGTGTTCAACCAACAGATTTATTCTTTGAGCCAGATAGTCCATTTAATTCTAATAGGATTTATAATCCATTTAGATTGGCAATACATGGTACAAATCCAGTTGCTAACCTGGAGAAAAAACTTCAATTAGAAATCTATTATGGAGTAAAAAACTAACATAAACTAACTAATATATGTGCGGAATTGTAGGATATATAGGAGCGCGAGAGGCCTATCCTATTATTATAAACGGATTAAGACGTTTAGAATATAGAGGATATGACAGTGCTGGTATAGTTCTAAACTACCCAGGTAGTAATGAATTAATCAAAACAAAAGGTAAAGTTGCAGATTTAGAAGAGAAATCTAAAGGCAAACAACTTAATGCTAATATAGGAATAGGCCATACCCGTTGGGCTACCCATGGGGAACCTAACGATGTGAATTCTCATCCTCATTTATCTAATGATGGTAGAATCATGCTGGTGCACAATGGTATTATAGAAAATTATGAACCTTTAAAGATTCAATTGAAGGAATATGGTTTTACTTTTGAATCGGAAACAGATTCTGAAGTTTTAGCCAATTTAATTCAATACTTCAAAAGCAAAGAAAACCTATCTCTTACAGAGGCAGTGAGGTATGCTTTGAATGAGGTTGTGGGTGCTTATGCGATTGCTGTCATGGATAATGAGAGTTCAGACGAAATTGTAGTGGCCAGATTAGGTAGTCCGCTTGCCATAGGCTTGGGTGAGGATGAGTTCTTCATTGCTTCTGACGCGTCCCCATTTGTTGAATTTACCAAAGATGCGATTTATCTAGAAGATGGTGAAATGGCTACCATTACAAGAGGGGAGGAAGTTATCGTAAGAAAAATAGAGGGTAACGAAATCGTGAGCCCTGCTATTCAAGAGCTTCAAATTGGGTTAGAGCAAATAGAGAAAGGTGGCTATGAGCATTTTATGCTAAAAGAGATTAATGAACAACCCAAATCTATTTTAGATACCATGCGTGGTAGATTATTGCCAGAAGAAGGTCTAATTAGAATGGCTGGAATTTGGGATCACAAAGAGAAATTCTATAATGCCAAACGTATCATTATTGTGGCATGTGGTACTTCTTGGCATGCTGGTTTAGTCGGGGAATATTTAATAGAAGAATTTGCTAGAATCCCTGTAGAAGTGGAATATGCATCAGAGTTTAGATACAGAAATCCTATCATAAACAAGGATGATGTAGTTATTGCCATTTCTCAATCTGGGGAAACAGCTGATACTTTAGCCGCTTTAAAATTGGCAAAAGATAAAGGTGCTTTTATTTATGGAATTTGTAACGTGGTAGGTTCTTCTATTGCCAGATTAACAGATGCGGGATCTTTCACCCATGCAGGTCCAGAAATTGGGGTTGCCTCTACAAAGGCGTTTACTGCTCAATTAACAGTTTTGACTTTAATTGCACTTAAACTTGGGAACCATAATGGAAATTTAACTACAGAACGCTATAGAAGCCTATGTTATGAATTAATGAATATCCCTCAATTGGTAGAAAAAGCTTTGGAGAGCAATGATATAATTAAGGAGATTGCTGCTAAATATAAGGATTCAGAAAATGCATTATATTTAGGCAGAGGATATAACTTCCCAACTGCATTAGAAGGAGCATTGAAGTTAAAAGAGATTTCATATATTCATGCAGAAGGATATCCTGCAGCAGAGATGAAACATGGTCCTATTGCTTTGATTGATGAGAATATGCCTGTAATTGTCATTGCGCCTAAGAAAGGACACTATGATAAGGTAGTGTCTAATATTCAAGAAATAAAATCCAGAAAAGGGAAAATTATCGCCGTGGTAACAGAAGGCGATGTACAAGTAAGGGATCTTGCAGATTATGTAATAGAAATTCCAGATTGTTCAGAAGAATTTTCACCGATTTTAGCTACCATTCCATTACAATTGTTGTCATATCATATAGCGGTAATGCGCGGTGCCAATGTGGATCAACCTAGAAACTTAGCTAAATCTGTTACGGTAGAATAGCTGCCAATAAGTAAATATTATAAGTAGCCGTCTCAAAACCTTAAAAACTGGTCATTCTGAACTTGATTCAGAATCTTATTTAATTGATAACCAATCTACTGTAAGGTCCTGAAATAAATTCAGGGTGGCAAAAGCGAGGTTTTGAGACGGCTACTTTTTTGTTTAAAGTTATATCAAGGTGTTATCCATGAATTCGCTCCTCTTTTCCATAAGATTTAATAATAGAGGCTTCATAAGCTAACCATTCCTCCCATCTTGCTTTTACTTTTTCTGGATCCATCAAGCGTTTGGCATAACCAATAAAAGCGGTGTAATGATTGGCCTCAGAAATCATTAATTCTCTATAGAAATCAGCCAATTCTTGATCTTTGATATTGTCTGATAGTACTTTGAATCTCTCGCAACTTCTTGCTTCTATCATTGCCGCAAAGAGCATTCTTTCTACAATGAATTGCGTTCTACTTAAACCTTTAGGAATAAATTTCATCAACTCATTCACATAGTCGTCTTTGCGCGCTTGTCCAAATTTATATCCACGCTCTTTGATGATGGCATGCACTTGCTGAAAATGATCTAATTCTTCCTGAGCTATTTCTAATAATTCCGTCACAATTTCCTCATATTCCGGGATCATAGTGATCAAAGTTATCGCATTAGATGCTGCTTTTTGTTCGCACCAAGCATGGTCTGTTAATATTTCTTCTAAATTGCCTTCTGCTACATTAGCCCATCGTGGATCTGTTGGTAATTGTAGTTTAAACATTGTTTTCTCTGACATGAAATTCTATTTTTTTTATTCAAACACTGTTAATTTCTTCTCTATGAGATAGAAATCCTTTTAATATATAATTTGATATTTATTTTGACACTTTAATCTGGGTCATTTAAAACAGGTTTTTCAATTATCATCTCCTCTGGTAAATGTTCAGAAACGTCTTCGCTATCTTCCTCACTTTCTGTTAAGTCATTGGATACTTCATCGGTATCTAATATCCATGTTTCCTCTACATCCCAAAAAGCTTTGACTACGACTGTACCAGGGTATTCATATACTTTTTCTGGTTGTATATTTAAAATATAATCTCCTGTATCATAGCGTTCGTTTGAATTCTCATCCACCAAGAGTTTAAACGTATAAGTCCCAGGAACCAAATATTTAAATTCATAGCTCGTTTGGTTTGAATAAATCGCATATAATTCATTACCATTGGAATTATAAAGTTTGAGCCAAGTAGGTGAAGCAGGTTTGTTTTGAATGTTTAAAACCAAATTGCCAAATTCTCTTTCACCCTTAATGTTTAGATTTAAGTTGATGCTATCATTGGTTCGCTGCATGATATCTCTAACAGCTTGGGGGTATAATGTGATTTGATAATTAGAATCAAATTCTAGGGGGAAATCTAATTCAAAACGATTGTGCTGTAATCTGTTCACATCAAAATCAATATCTAGCGTATCTTGTCTAACCCTAATATAATTTTTATCCACTGTATCCAAAGGATAGTTCGCTTCTATTTGGTATTTTTTACCAGGTACATAATTTATGCTTCTAGTATATAGTTTGAGTGGTGTTTCTTTTTGATTGTCATACAGTATTGCAGGGATTGTATCTGTTATGCCGCCATGGGTCCAAGTAAATTTTAATCTTGGTCTTCTTTCTGTCAACGTGTCTCCTGTAGCAGTTGGGTTGAAAAAATAAGTAAGGGTATCACTGTAGGGTCTATGGATAATCCTTTGGCTTTTTATATTATGAGAGATAGCGTTGATGGATAATTCTTTTGGATTTCCTTCAAAATAAAATGCTAATTTCCCTTGTTCCAACTGTTGTGCTTCTACAAAACGAAACGGAATCTGAGGTTGAAAAAGGGTTAAATTATAAGCCTCATTAGAGCCTGGCTGAACGATCTCTGGGTAAAAAGCAAAGTTTTCTGATTTTGGATCAAACCTCAAATTTGGAACATCATCATTAAAGGCTACCAATCTGTAATCTCCAGCTTTTAAATTTCTTAATTTAAAGATATTCGCAGAATCGGCCTTGGCAACATAGAAGGGTTTGTTTTTATAAATTAAACTATCTGTATAGCTAGAATCTACCTTATAAAGAGCCGCGATTAAATTTTCTGGTTCAATTTTCAGCAAAGGATAGTCAATCTTCCCAGTCATTTCCAAGGAATCTATATGATTACCAGTTGAAAACACATAGGAAAAATAAGGTAATTTATTGCCCTCATTATTGTCTTGGATGCTTTGACCAAAATTTAAAGAATAAGTTGTTTCTGGTTCTAATTCAGAATTAAAATTAATGGTTATTTCCTTGCTTGGTGATCCTTGTGGTGTAACAATAGGGTTAGGTTCTATTGGGGGCGAAACCAAAAAATTTTGATTAAAATCTTTTAATATGATAAATTCATCAAATGTTAATTCAACATTTTTTATATCCGTGGGTACATTGGTTTGCAAAGTATCTGGAACGGCTTTTAATAATATAGGCGCATCCAAATCTATAGGGCCCCCACTTGGCGTACCTTTTCTTGCGCAAGCAAAAACCAGACTACAAGCCAACAGGATATATAAATAATTTTTAATCTTCAAAGACATCCTCAAAACTCAAAATTTCATCTATTTTAATTCCTCTTTCTGTTTTCTTTAACGTTGCTAGATGATTATGTGCATCATGTTCAAAAGCGATTATCCAATTATTTTTAACAGCTTCTTCTAAAAATTTTTCTTTTTCATTCATGGTTAACAAGGGTCTAGTATCATAGCCCATTACATATACCAATGGGACATGCCCTGCTGTGGGAATTAAATCTGCAGCATAAACAATGGTTTTATCTTTATAATTAATTTTTGGGAGCATTTGCTTATCTGTATGACCATCCACAAAGATCAAATCAAACCCAAGACTCGTCTTTCCATTGAAATTATCTTCTGGGATATCAACAAAATTCAATTGTCCACTCTCTTCTATAGGTAATATATTTTCTTTTAAAAAAGATGCTTTTTCTCTAGGATTAGGGTTCACGGCCCAATTCCAATGATCCTGATTAGACCAGAATTTTGCATTTTTAAAGGCAGGCTCATAACCTGTTCTATCTTTATTCCACTGTATTGCACCGCCTACATGGTCAAAATGTAAATGCGTTAAAAATACATCGGTAATATCATTTCTATGAAAACCAAATTGCTTTAAAGAATTATCTAAATCTAAATCTCCCCAGAGAAAATAATAACCAAAAAACTTCTCTGATTGTTTATTACCCATGCCCGTATCTATAAGAATCAAACTATCACCATCTTCTATGAGATAGGAACGTGTAGCAATATCTATCATATTATTCTCATCTGCAGGGTTGGTTCTTTGCCAAATTGTTTTAGGTACAACACCAAACATAGCCCCTCCATCTAGCTTAAAGTTTCCGCAATCTATCGGGTAAATTTTCATAGTTTAAATTTTTAACAGTTATCTGCGTTTAAACAAAGATAAACTAAAATCAAAATGCAAGGAACGTTTACACTCCTAAAATTAGTTAAATCAGTATTAATTAATTGAATATAGGCGATTTCAAGATTTTATACACGTTAATGCTATTTATCAAATTTAAGCAAACAAATGTTCCTTATCTTCTCCTATTCTACGAATTTTATATCCTATAGCCGCTACCAATAGCGTCACAAATGGACTCAAATAATTAAATATAGCATACGGTAAAAAGGACATGTTTCCAGATTCTCCTAGTAATACTTTGGAATGGTATGCTCCACAAGTGTTCCATGGGATTAATACAGAAGTAACGGTAGCAGAGTCTTCGAGCGTTCTACTCAAGTTCTCTGGAGCCAAACCTTTGTCTGCGTATGCTTGGCTAAACATTTTACCAGAAACTACAATAGATAAATACTGATCAGACGCTGTTACATTTAAAGCTAGACAAGTGGCTACTGTACTTGCGAATAGACCAAAAACGGTATCAAACAAGTTCATAAAAAATTCTGAAATCTTTTTTAATGCGCCAATAGCCTCCATGGCTCCTCCAAAGGTCATGGCACAAATGATTAACCAAATGGTGTTCATCATTCCAGACATCCCTCCTTGGGTGAATAATCCTTGTAAATCTATTTCTGTACCGCTGCTTAGCGCTATTCTTTCTACTTGTATTGTCGTGTCGCCTACGATGCTAGTCATAATGACTTCATACATTTTAACGGGTGTTAGGTCTGCACCACCAGCGAGGTTCAAAATTAGGTCTTGTTGAAATACAATAGCAAAAACAGCCCCTAATAAGGTCCCGACTAAGAGCGCAAATAGAGGAGGTGTTTTCATTACAATCAATACAATCACAATCAATGGGACTAGAAATAACCAGTAGTTTATATTGAATTTTGATTCTATTAAATTTAATACCATTTCCTTTTCTACAGCGCCAGAGGCACCAGAAGTAAAACCAATAATTAAAAATACGATTAAGGTGATAACGATGGTGGGCACCGTGGTAATCGTCATGTATTTGATGTGCGTATTCAAATCTGTGCCTGCTATGGCAGGTGCTAAATTAGTGGTATCAGAAAGAGGAGACATTTTATCACCGAAATAAGCCCCAGATAGTACAGCTCCTGCAGTGATTGCAGGATTCAATCCCAAACCATTTCCTACACCAATTAAAGCAATACCAATGGTGGCACTGGTAGTCCAAGAACTACCCGTAGCCATGGAAACGATGATGCTAATCAAAACAGAAGCAACGAAAAATATGGTAGGATTTAATATTTGTAATCCATAATATATCATCGCTGGAACAACTCCACTGATAAGCCAAGTTCCTGCTAAAGAGCCTACTAAAAGTAAAATCAATAAGGCTGGACCCGTAGATTTAATATTTTCTGAAATCTTACCTAAAATCTGTTTTTCTGTTACGCCCTTGTATATCCCAATTAAAGCGGCTACGGCTGCTGCAATTAACAAAGCAAATTGATTAGATCCATAAGTTGCGTCCTCGCTAAATACATACACATTTAACCCCAAAAGAGCCACTAAAAAAATAATGGGGATAAGAGATTCTAATAGCGTAATTTTTCCTTTTCTTGATTCTATCATGGAATTTATCTGAAGTATAGGCAATGAATTTAATAAAAATAAATTAAAAATGTATGTTTTTAGATTTATATTTGAAAATAATATGTGTTCCCGTGAGAATGCGCAGTTATAGAATATTAGTTCTAAGATGAATTTGCGAAAAAACAAGGAATACTCTTGCTGATTTATTATCTTTGTTAGATATAGATTTACAGTTAAAAAAACATTTATTATGAGTAGAAAATTCCCTGCCGGAGTGGCAACAGGTCAATTAGTAACAGACATATTTAATGATGCGAAAAAGAACGGTTATGCATTACCAGCGGTAAATGTTATAGGTTCTGATACCATGAACGCTGTAATGGAAACAGCCGCAGCTATGAATGCACCAGTTATTATTCAATTCTCTAATGGTGGCGCACAGTTTAATGCTGGTAAAGGATTGTCTAATGAGAATCAAGCTAGTGCAATCAAAGGTGCTATTGCAGGAGCTAAGCATATTCATGAATTAGCAGAAGCCTACGGTGCTACTGTAATTCTACATACAGATCATGCTGCTAAGAAATTATTGCCATGGATAGATGGTTTGTTGGATGCTAATGAGAAGTACTATGAAGAGCATGGTAAATCTCTATATAGTTCTCATATGTTGGATTTATCTGAGGAGCCCTTAGAAGAAAATATTGAAATATCTGTAGAATACTTCAAACGTATGGCCAAAATGGATATGACACTGGAAATAGAGTTAGGTATTACAGGGGGTGAAGAAGATGGTGTAGACAATTCTGATGTAGATGATTCTAAATTATATACGCAGCCAGAAGAAGTTTTGTACGCTTATGATAAACTAAAAGAAGTTTCCGATAACTTCACTATTGCTGCTGCTTTTGGTAATGTACATGGTGTATATAAACCAGGAAATGTTGTTTTAACACCTAAGATCTTAAAAAATTCTCAAGAGCATATTCAAAAAGAAAGAAGTACAGAAGAGAAGCCTGTTAATTTTGTATTCCACGGTGGTTCTGGATCATCAGAGGAGGATATCAAGGAAGCAATTGGTTACGGTGTAGTTAAAATGAATATTGATACAGATCAGCAATATGCATTTATGACGGGTGTTAGAGAATATTTTGCTGCCAATACAGATTACCTACAAACACAAATTGGTAATCCAGAAGGTGATGATTTACCTAACAAAAAGAAATATGATCCTAGAGTTTGGTTAAGAGAAGGTGAAAAAACTTTTATAGAAAGACTTAAAAAAGCATTTGAGGATTTAAATAATGTTAACACTTTATAATATAACAAGTTAAGCTTGTAAAAAAATCCGCTTGAGTAATCTTGCGGATTTTTTTGTTTTGAAGAGAAACTAAAATATTTGTACATTTACTTTTCACTTAATATTCGCTCTTATGGCTTGGTTTAGAAGAAAGAAAAAAAATATTCAGACTTCAACAAAGGATAAAAAAGATACGCCCAAAGGTTTATGGTACAAAACACCAACGGGTAAAATTATAGAAACAGATGAGTTAAAAGCTAACTTTTATGTGAGTCCAGAGGATGATTTTCATGTGAGGATTGGTTCTCAAGAATATTTTGAATTACTTTTTGATGATGGTAAATTCAAGGAACATGATGCCAAAGTAGAAAGTAAGGATCCATTAGAATTTACCGATACCAAAGCCTATAAGGACAGGTTGGTAGAGATGCAAAAAAGAACGGGCCTAAAGGATGCTATTCGCAATGCAACAGGCAAACTAGATGGAAAAGATGTAATGATTAGTGCTATGGATTTTAACTTTATAGGTGGATCTTTAGGTGCTGCGATGGGGGAAAAAATTGTGCGTGGGATAGACTATGCCATCAAAAAGAAAATGCCCTACATTATGATTACTAAATCTGGTGGTGCTAGAATGATGGAGGCTGCTTTGTCTCTTATGCAACTGGCCAAAGTAGAGGCTAAGCTGATTCAATTGTCTAATGCTAAACTGCCTTATATTACAGTACTCACAGATCCTACTTTTGGTGGGATTACAGCATCTTTTGGTATGATGGGAGATGTGACATTTGCAGAACCTGGCGCATTAATTGGTTTTGCAGGACCTAGAGTCATCAAGGAAACAATCGGTAAAGATTTGCCAGAAGGTTTCCAAACTTCAGAGTTTCTTTTAGAAAAAGGATTTATAGATGTCATAGTACATAGAAGAAATTTAAAGGGTAAATTATCTCAAATGATAGACTTCATTATAGAGGAGAAAAAATAATAATAGATTTAAGTTAAAGTTTTTAGGTCCTGTTTTTCTATCTGGTTAAGCAGGGTTTTTTTATGGGGTCTTTTTTGGTTTTCTTTAAATAAGCGTAAATACAATTCTCTACCTATCAGATTATTATCCAAGTCCATTTGCCTATCGGCAGCTTCATTGGGGAAACATGCTTCATGCATATCTGTTATCTTTTTAGCCCAATGAGTAGCGTCTTCTGGAGATTTATAGAAATATTGTGCATAATATGCAATCAATACATTCCATGCTGCGTGTTTATAGCCATTGGCTATATTGTCTGCTAAATGCGATTGCGCATAACGTTTATCAGCCTCTAAAGTAGCTTCTATGGTTGCCGCAACGGTTCCAGGAACCAAGTGAGGTTTTTGAAGAAGTATGTAAATCAACTTTCCGCATAAATTCATAGAAAGCATGCGGAAAGTCTTGAAAATTTTAATTAAGTTATTGGTTCTCACCAAAAGATATAAAGCTGTTGATTCTTTTTAAAACCTCTTCTTTGCCAAGCATATCCATAAGAATAGGGATATCTGGACCTTGCAGAGATCCAACTAATGCCATACGCAGGGGCATCATAATTTTCCCAAAGCCAATCTCATTTTCGTTTACAAAATTTTTGATTTCTGCCTGAATTCTTTCTGCTTCAAAAGGAATAATTTCCTTGGTTCGGAATTTATTTAATATTTCTAATGTATCACTTTTCCATACCTTTTTAAGCCCTTTAGCATCATAGGAGGTTGGGGTTTGATAAAAGAAGCTTCCTTGTTCCCATAAATCAATTATAAAATTAGCACGTTCTTTTAGTAATGATACAACTTGGAAATCAAAGTCATCATTTGTATCTATTCCCTTTTCCTTCAAAATTTCCTGAAAATCTTCTGTTAAGGTTTGATTATCCGTTTTCTGAATGTATTGATGATTAAACCAAACGGCTTTATCTGGATTAAACCTTGCTCCAGATTTACTAACTTTATCTAAAGTAAAAGCTTTGGTAAGTTCCTCCAAAGAAAAAATCTCTTGTTCTGTCCCTGGGTTCCAACCCAGGAAAGCCAACATATTGATAAACGCTTCTGGCAAATAACCTGTCTCTCTGTATCCATTGATAACCCCCTCTTCTGTCTTCCACTCTAGTGGGAATACTGGAAAACCATGCTTATCACCATCACGTTTAGATAATTTACCTTTGCCTTCTGGTTTTAAGATTAATGGGAGATGTGCAAATTGAGGTGCGTCCCACCCAAAAGCCTCATACATTAAATAGTGCAAAGGCAAACTCGGTAGCCATTCCTCACCACGGATGACATGTGATATTTTCATGGTATGATCATCCACAATATTGGCTAAATGATAGGTAGGGAGTCCATCATTCTTCATTAAAACCTTGTCATCTAATGTAGAAGTATCAAATGTCACTTTTCCTCTGATTAAATCCATTAATTTTAATTCCCTACCTGCAGGAACCTTAAAACGGATTACATGAGGTACTTCCGCATTCAATAATTTTTGTACCTCTTCTTTAGAAAGGTTAAGAGATGATTTTAATTGTCTTCTGTTTCTATAATTATAAGTAAAAGTTTCACCCTTAGCTTCTGATTGTGCTCTTAGTTTTTCCAATTCTTCTGGCGTATCAAATGCGTAATATGCCTTATCATCATCAATTAATTGTTGAATATATTTTTGGTAAATCTCTTTGCGTTCCGATTGCCTATAAGGAGCATAGTCGCCCCCATAACCTTGCCCCTCATCTGGTATAATACCACACCATTGTAGGGACTTTAAGATATATTCTTCTGCACCTTTCACATATCTATTCTGGTCTGTATCTTCTATTCTTAAGATAAAAGAACCGTTGTTCTTTTTAGCAAATAGGTAATTAAATAATGCCGTTCTAACACCACCCATGTGTAAGGGACCTGTAGGGCTTGGCGCAAATCGTACTCTTACTCCTGTCATAGCAATTACTTTTTAAGTCTAATGACTCTTAGTTCTTTGTTAATCTTTGCTTTTCCATTCTCGGTGTCTGTATAGCTAAACTTACTAGAAAGTCTAGTCTCTGCACGGCGTGCATCAAATTCAGAAATTTTACCACTATTGTTCATTCGGTCTATCACATCATAAACGACATCATAACCCAAAGACATGTTCTTGTTAGGCACGCTACAATATTCATCCTTAAAAGTTTTTAGGATACCTTTTTCATTTTCGCCAAAAGTATTAACCATTCTAGTGGCTGTATAGGTGAATCCTATTTCTTTTAATGCATTAATGTTATCTACGTTACTTGTAGAGAACACATCCAGTGCAGGAACAAAGAATAAACTAAATCCATCTATACTCGCTGGATCTTGTTTCGTTATAGTGCTCACAAATTGATTTCCCAGGCTGTTATTATCAGATGCAAGAACAGCCAAGATAGGCTCATAAGTGATATCTTCTACTGTTTTGCCTTCTCCATCTTTATAATAAGAAGTATGTTCAACAAGTTTTAGATCAGTAGGGTTTTTGGTTATAACTACATTAGCACCGTTAAATCTCTTCAAGAATTTGGCTTTCACATAGTTGGCAATCTCCATATCTCTATCCGTAGTTAATATTTTAACTTCTTGCTTGCCATTATATGATTTTGCCATTTCATCTATAATTATATCTGCAGCAAACTCATTCTTAGGTGTAGCCATATAGATATTCCCATATTGTGCTAAAGTATTAGAACTTACTACAGGAGAGAAAATCGGAATATTCGTATTATTCAATTTCTCTGCCGTATGCACTACCAAATCTTGGAAAAATGGACCTACAATCGCATCTACATCATTCATTCTACTAGATTCTAGGAATTTATTTAATTCCTGTTTATCATTTTTACTATCTATGATTTCTAGATTGATTTTCTTTCCTTTTTTAATTAACTCTTTTAGCGCTACTTGAGTTCCTATATAAAAATCCTGAGCGATTTGTCTCTCTCCCGCATTTTTAGACATATCATCTAAAAAGAAAGGCATGATTAGTGCAATATTGATTTGATTGTCTCTAAAATTATCATCTGTAAGTTCAACCGCGCGTGGCGCAGATTCTAATTGAGCGCCTTCTGCTACGGGTATTTGCAGAATCATGCCCGCTTGCAATCCGTTTTCTAATTGTGGATTGGCGGCAATTAATTCCTCCAACGTAATGTCATATTTTCTTAGGAGTGAATATACTGTTTCCTTGCGCTCTACTTTGTGTTCAAAACTCTGTGTAGTAGGTGTAACTTGTGTTGGAACAGTTTGTTTACTAGGTATTTTGATATAGGTGTCACGTTTTAATCCCTCTGTTTGTACACTGCGATTAGCCGCATAGATATCAGACATTTCTACGCCATACCGCTTGGCAATAGAATATACGGTTTCACCAGCCTGCACCAAGTGCATCCCTTCTGGTACTGCTTGCGTAGCTTGTGGTCTACTTGGATCAGACCCTTGCTTTGGGATTCTAATAATATCCCCAATTTGTAAACCTCTTTCCTCTATAAAAGGATTTAAACTTTTAATTTGTTCTTGAGATATATTATATCTCTTAGACAAAGAATATAAAGTTTCTTTGGGTTCTATATTGATATAACGATAACTACCATCTTCATAGTTTGCTACGTTTGGGTTCTCTAAAGTTTGGGTTTGTGATGGGGTTTTCCCAGGAATGTTGAGTACATCTCCAACCTTTAGAATGCGATCATTTAAAAAAGGATTAGCTTCAATCAATTCTTCTTGAGAAATATTATATTCTTTACTTATACCGTAAATTGTTTCTTTTGGTTGTACCGTGTGTTGCCCTACTTGTGCAAAAGCAAAAGTGGAAAGTAACAAGGCACCAGCGAAAATCAGTTTTTTCATACGTAAAAATAAGGTTTGGGCAAAAATACGATTTATTTTAGGATACTATCTAAATTTAATAGGTGATATGATGAATTAAATGGGCTCATCGCTTTATAAATTTCCTTGAAGAGGGGAGATCCATTTGTTTTATAAAATTCTGAAAAGTTAATGACCCGTTCTTGCCAATTATTTTGCGGGAATATGTAATCATATACCTCATCCACTTTGCGCATTAAATCTTGTTTTTGTTTTTGTTCAGAAAGAAGTAATCGCTTATTTAATTTATCATAGCCATTGAGTTGTTTTTTCTTTTGTGCTTTCACCATGCCCGCAAAATCATCACCAGTCTGCTCGGCAATGCTTTCTAATTCTATAAATTTATTTTCTAATTCTTTTTTTAATAAACCTACTTTCTCAAATAAATTAGAATTTTGCTTAGCCAATTCGTTCTTAATCTCAAATTTTGGCGTGAACATTTTGGCTGAAACTAAATTTAAGGAACTTGCTTTATGCATCATAGCGTTTGGCAATAAGAGCATAGAATTCCTAACCACCAGCATCGGAAAAGTAATTCCATAATGTTCAAAAACGCTTTTTAATTGCAACCAATAGGCAATTTCGCCACCACCACCTAAATAGGCCACATTAGGCAGAATTACCTCTTGATAGAGTGGTCTCAATATGACATTCGGGCTAAACCTTTCTGGATAATTATCCAAAATAGAAAGTAAATCCTCTTTGATAAAGGGCGTTTGAGATTCGGTTAAAACATATTGATCTTTAACCAGTTCAATTCTTTCTCTCTGATTTTGATGCAAATAGAAGAGGTTGATTTCCCTTGCATATGCTTGGTTTTTATAAGCATCAAGTGCTTGGTTGGTCTGTTCTATTAATTTTTGAGAGGGATTTTCTGTTAATTCTTTTTTAAAATAAGGGATCATTAATTTCTTTAACTCAGAATCATTGCCATCTAGAATCAGAATCCCAAATTCACCCAGTAATTCATTGACTAAACTTCTTGTAGCCTGCGCTAAATTATGGTTTGTGGTGTAAGAACCTTTAATAATTTCTTTTAAATTCTCACTAAATATATTTTCTGGAATATTTTTAATGAATTCATTGAGCGCATGAATCGCATTTTCTGCTGGAATATTTCCTACAAAACCGCCGCTTAGAGCATCGTATTGATATCTTTTCTGATAAGTATTGAAATGATTAATTTCCTCAAAATCATGGTCTTCTGTTGCCATCCAATAAATAGGCACATATTGATAATCATCAGATTTTTGGTTTAAAGTATCACAAATTTTAACGGTATGCAGAATTTTATAAATAAAATATAATGGACCTGTCAATAGGTTTAATTGATGCCCAGTAGTGACCGTTAAGGTGTTATTTTGTTTAAGTTTTTGAAGATTCTCCCGCTGTTTTTTGCTTAAATTTAAACCAGACATTTGCCTAGAAATCACCTTTTGAATGATAGGCCTGTGTGCATACGAATTCAATTTCTCTTTGGCTTGCTTTGAGTAATTTTCTGGATGTGGAAACCTATTATAACGGGGTTGCAATGTAGGTTTTTCTGCTAAATAATCTTTAATAATATTAGAAATACCAGTCTCCTTAAAATCAATCTTCATGTGTTTCTTTTAAAGCGTTATATGCATCAATGGGTCTATCTGTAGCTATTATTTGAATCCCTAATACTGCCCAATCCTTGTATAAGTGGTCACCACGTGCAGCAGCTCTCTTGTCCAAGTTACCCAAAGTTCCTAGGATGGCAGGAATTTTAAGTTGATTTAACCTTTCATATAATGTGTCTTTTGATAAACGTGTCCCTGTAAAAGCAATCATTTTAGTGGTTGGAATTTTAGTTTTCAATAACCAATCCAACTCTTGCATATTACGAGCAGAAACAGATAAATTAATTTCTGGAGCCAGTTGATGAAGTTTCTTCGCTTGTTCTACATTATAGCTGATTAAAATGGATTGATTTTCTACGCCATATTCTCTCACTAAATTAATTACCTTATCATAGTCTACATTTCTTTTAAAATCAATCATTAGATAAGCATCTTTGTTTTTAGCCCATTTCAAAACATCTTTTAGAAATGGAATTTTATATTCTGTAACTCGCCCGAAATCATCTTTTAAATTATATTTTAATAAGTCTTCTGCAGTTAAATCTTTGATTTTACCATTTCCAGTAGTGGTTCTCTCTAGGAAATCATCGTGTAAAAGCATGACCTGTTGGTCTTTGGTTTGGATTACATCAATTTCAAAGATTTTGATATCTTGCCCATATAAATACGCCAAAGTTTCCAGCGCATTTTCTGGGTAGCCCTTGATTCCGCTACCACCGCGATGCGCAGATACTACGGCGGCCTTATCTTCCATTAAAGCGCTTATAAGTTGATGACTATCTGCAATCGTATGGTCTATGCTAACATCTGGCGCATCCTTACATGAAAATATAAATGCAGTAATTAAAATAAATAAAAACGATATATTTTTCATAAACTTTGTTAAGTTAGTACAAAGATATCAAGTCTACAACATATATACGAATATGTCAACTTTAAATTAATTACATTTGTGCTGTATTTTATTGGATAAAATAATTATATTATTGCCGTTATCCATTATAAAACTCATGGAATGTCTCAGAAAAAATTGGTTTTAAAAGGAGAAAACTTAATCAAAGCCTACGGAAAGAAAAAAGTAGTGAAAGATGTGTCTTTGCAGGTAGAGCAGGGTCAAATTATAGGATTGCTTGGACCCAATGGTGCAGGTAAAACCACAACTTTTTATATGATAGTGGGATTGGTGAAGCCTACTGCTGGAAAAGTGTTTCTGCAGAATGATGATATTACCAGAGATGCCATGTATAGGCGTGCTCAAAAGGGTATAGGATACTTGGCACAGGAGGCTTCTGTGTTTAGAAAACTTTCTGTAGAAGATAATATTTTGAGCGTTCTGGAAATGACCAAACTTTCTAAAAAAGAACGCATCCTAAAAAGAGATGCTTTGATAGAGGAGTTTGGATTAGACCATGTGAGAACCAATAGGGGGGATTTGCTATCTGGGGGTGAAAGACGTAGAACAGAAATTGCAAGGGCATTAGCAGTAGATCCAAATTTTATCCTATTAGATGAGCCTTTTGCAGGGGTAGACCCTATCGCTGTAGAAGATATTCAAAAAATCGTGAGGTCGCTAGTAAAAAGAAATATAGGTATTTTAATCACAGATCATAATGTACAGCAGACTTTGGCTATAACAGACAAAACCTATATCATGTTTGAGGGTAGAATACTTAAAGAAGGAACCCCAGAAGAATTGGCGGATGACCCAGATGTGAGAAGGGTTTATTTAGGTGAGAACTTTAGATTTGAAAAAATTTAATATGAAGTAAAATGAAAATATATACTAAAACAGGCGACAAAGGTAAAACTTCGCTGTACGGAGGAGTCAAAGTTTCCAAAGCTAATATACGCATAGATGCATACGGAACAGTAGATGAGTTAAATTCATTTATTGGATTGGTGCAGTCCTTTCATGAGGATGAGACTATCCGTAATCAATTGCTAAAAGTTCAAAATGATTTATTCGTTTTAGGCGCAGAATTATCTACACCCAAAGAGAAAATATATCTGGCCAATGGCAAATCACGTATTGGGAAAATAGTTGAAAATGAGAATATAGAACAACTGGAATCTTGGATAGATGAATGGGAAAAAGGATTAGACCCTATGACACATTTTATATTACCAGGAGGTGGCAAAGCATCCTCTTCTGCGCATTTAGCGAGAACAGTTTGTAGAAGAGCAGAAAGAATTGTAGTAGCCTTATCAGCACATGAGGAGATTAGAATAGAAATACAAATGTATTTAAATAGGTTATCAGATTATCTTTTTATTGTGGCTAGAGTCTTGGCAAAGCAAGCTGGCTTTGAGGATGTTAAATGGTATTCAGAGAAATAAAGACCGCATGCAAAAAGCCTTTTTACTCATCAATGGCAATCCACCCGAGAATTTACCTAGTTTAAAGAAATATGGTAAAATCTATTGTACAGATGGGGCGTATGCTCATTTGATAGAGAATCATGTTTTGCCAGATGTTGTAGTGGGTGATTTTGATTCATTTCCTGTGGGGTCTATTTCCAAAGAGGTGAAAGTGATTGAGAATTTGGACCAAGATTATACAGATTTTTATAAATGTCTAGAGGTTATTAAACAGGCTGGCTATGATATGGTGGATGTATATGGTTCTACGGGTACAGAACATGATCATTTCTTGGGAAATTTGACTACTGCTTTAATGTTTAAAGAAAAATTACAATTAACTTTTTATGACGATTATTCTAAGTTTTTCTTTAGTGAAAAGCATGCTAAACTACAAAATGTTAAAAACCGCATCATTTCTCTTTATCCTTTCCCAAAAGCCACGGGTGTACAGTCCAAAGGCTTATTTTATCCATTGAATGGAATGAATCTAGACATGACTTCTAAAATTGGTACTAGAAACCATGCCATAAAAGATGAGGTAGAAATTACCTATGAAGAAGGAGAGTTGTTGCTCTTTATCTCTCAATACACATTGAGTAGAGAGGAAATCAGTTATAAAAATAAAATAAATTAATTTTTTGAAATCACTTAATCTAACCAAATGGATAGAGCAAATCGTACTTTATTTATTCCTGTTGGGCTTTTCCTATTTATGGATGAAATTAAAGCACTGGCCAAAGGAGTTAGTTTGGTAGGTCTTTTTCTTCCTGCAATAGGTATTATTCTACTATTGATTATTAAACTTAAATACTGTGTTAGTTGGCGTGAAATATTATATGTGGAGAGTTGGCGAAAAGAATGGAAGAGTATGCTCTTGTTTTTCACTATTGCTATAATTTTATATTCTTGGGGTTACTTGGTATTATATGCCATCATATTTCTTGCAGTTTCCAAGAGAAAAGTTTGGTTTATGGTTAACCGTAATGTTTCTTTATCCTCTATTATCTGTGCTCCCACAAAGGATTATATATTGGCTGCTTTTCTTTACTAGGTATCAAAGTTTATATAAAAACCCCATAGTACTTCTTGTTTTCTCTGCTTTATACTTCTGTTACGCACACATTATGTTTCAAAATTTTATAGCCATTGGGTTTACATTTTTGGGTGGATTTTTATTTGCATGGCGCTACCATAGAAGCCGATCCATTTTGATAAGTTGCCTAGAATATGCATTGTATGGCAATCTATTATTTACGATAGGTATTGGTAAATATTTAGCGATGGGTGCGTGATGGGATAGCACAAGACCGATAGCACAGGAACAATAGATCCAGCCTTGTTTGATTTACATTCCGTTATTTTAATACGCTTTCCGTAACTTTGCAGTTCTTAAAAAAAATATAGCGTGAACGGCAAAAAAGTAGTAGTAGGGCTTTCTGGTGGAGTAGATAGTAGTGTGACAGCCTATTTGTTAAAGGAACAAGGGTATGAAGTGATTGGGTTATTCATGAGAAATTGGAATGACGCTTCTGTAACTTTAGAAGAGGAGTGTCCTTGGATAGAAGACAGTGCAGATGCGCTATTGGTAGCAGAGAAATTAGGGATACCTTTTCAGGTCATTGATTTGAGTGATGTTTACAAAGAGCGCATCGTGGATTATATGTTTGCTGAATATGAAATTGGCCGCACGCCTAATCCAGATGTCTTATGTAATAGAGAGATTAAATTTGATATTTTCTTGAAAACGGCCATAAATCTAGGGGCGGATTATGTAGCTACAGGACATTATTGCAGAAAGGATAGCATAGAGAAAGAGGGAAAAACCATTTATAGGTTGCTTGCTGGAAAGGATAAAAATAAAGATCAATCTTATTTCTTATGCCAATTAAACCAAGAACAATTATCTAAATCACTGTTTCCGATTGGCGATTTAGAAAAACCGGAAGTACGTAAAATTGCTAAAGAGCAAGGTTTGGTAACAGCAGATAAGAAGGATTCTCAAGGTTTATGCTTTATAGGTAAAGTAAGTTTGCCCGATTTTTTACAACAACAGCTTAAACCAAAAAGAGGACAAATTATAGAAATTCCAAAAGATTTTAAATACCCAGCAGTGGCAGAAACCTTTGATTCTATAGAAGAGGAATTAAAAGTTAAATCTAAATCTTATCATTATTCCCAAACAGATGGTGAAGTCGTCGGAGAGCACGATGGTGCGCATTTTTTTACACGTGGACAAAGAAAAGGTCTGGGTGTAGGTGGCAAAGTAGAGCCATTGTTTGTTTTAGAAACCGATGTGGAAGAAAATATCATCTATGTAGGGCAGGGGAGTAATCACCCAGGTTTATTTAAAGAAGTTTTGTATGTAAAACCTATAGAAACGCATTGGGTACGTGAGGATTTAGCATTAAAGCCAGGGGAAACTATGAAAGTAGAGGCAAGGGTGAGATACAGGCAAAAATTAAGACCTGCAAAATTGCATCAAACAGGCAATGGATTATATGTGGTCTTTGAGGAAGGATTAAGTGCGATTACACCTGGACAATTTGTAGCATGGTATAATGGAGAGGAGTTAATAGGGAGCGGGGTGATACATGAATAGAGGTACACTTTTTGCGCAATATTACATTAAAAATGATGTATTATGAAAGATAAAGTGAATCCAGAAGAGAGGAAGGATCATGTATCCAAAAAAGAGATTTCAATTAATAAGACTGTTACACAGGGTGAGAAAATAAATCCTAAAGAATCAGATAAAAGAGAACATCATCAACCAAGAGATAAGGCTTAAAACTTTTAAATATACAGAAGCAAAAAAGGGAAATTCAAATTTTGAATTTCCCTTTTTTAATGAACTATCTATTCCAATTATAGTCCGAAACTTGCTCTCCAAACTGGTTTAGCATCGATGTTAAAAGTAGTTAAAGAACCATCTCCAGGCACAATATCTCTTAACATTAAATAGATATCTTCTGATTCGAAGTATTCTTTCATATTCTCATCATAAACAATATCAAAATTAATTCTATCTGTCTGCGTGTTATCTCTAACCTCTGCAATTTTAACTTCTTCTACAGATGGGTTTTCAGAATAGACATAAATATCCATATCTTTAATAGCACTCAAATCTCCAATAAAACTACTGTCATTTAATACTACAGAAAACTCTACCAATCGTGCACTTTTTACATTGTCTAATGTTAAACCTGGTGTATTATCTCTAATCACTTGATCCATATCAACATCTAAACGAATAGGACCTACCAAAGGTACATTTATACCTTCTATCGTAGCGAATGGAATTTCAATATCCTCTGCAGTTGTAGAAATGTCTATAGGGATTGGAATTCCTGAATCATCATCTGAACAAGCCGTAAACATCGTCATAATCATTGCTAGTACTACAAATAAACCTAACTTTTTCATAATAAAATTTTAAATATAAAAGTTTCAACTAAAATCTCAAATCACATGCCATTCTCTCTAGAATCAAGGATAAAGACTTTTTAGGGATTTAATTTTTAATCGTTCTAATATAATATGCACGCATCATAAATTGATTTGGATTATTGGAATTCATTTATTAGGCTAGAATAACAGAAATAATTAAATTTGAATAAATTTTATCACCTATGATTAAACCCTTTAATAAAGAATACTGGAAAGGAAGAGTAGATCTAGAAGA
Source organism: Flavobacteriaceae bacterium Ap0902 (assembly GCA_009835005.1). GTDB lineage: Bacteria > Bacteroidota > Bacteroidia > Flavobacteriales > Weeksellaceae > Profundicola. The sequence goes on from WTFG01000006.1 coordinate 65,408, forward strand.
TGGAGTCAAAGGTTTGCGCTGGCATCAATTAATTCAAGAATTCCCAAATGCAGATGAATCATTTATAGAAAAATCTGTTGTTTTCTTAGGTTTTTCATCAGATGAAGGTGTCCGTAGAAATAAGGGTAGGGTAGGAGCGGCAAATGCCCCTCAAGTAATTAGAGAAATGTTGTCTGGAATTCCTAAAATGGATTCTAATGTATCTGCTTTGTATGATTATGGGGATATTGAAGTGACAAATAATGAGCTAGAAACTGGTAGAACAGAGCAAATATATGTAGTAGAAGAAATATTAGGCAAGAATACTTATCCTCTGGTTTTAGGCGGAGGTCATGAAGTCGCTTTCGGTAATTTTATCGCTTTGAATAGTCTTTACAAAAATATTGGTGTCATCAATATAGACGCTCATTTTGATTTCAGAAAACCACATCCACATACGACTTCTGGTACTGGGTTTTATGAAATGGCAAAGTGGAGTGAAGAGAATGATCAAGAATTTAATTATTTGGCGCTTGGTATTCAAAAAGTTGGTAATACAGAAGCTTTGTTTGATAGGGTATCTGCGCATAATGGACAATATATATTAGCGGACGATATTCATGCTAAGGATATTGAATGGGAGAAGACCTTAGATAAATTCATTCAATCTGTGGATGTTCTATACTTTACTTTGGACATGGATGTCTTTGATGCTGCTTATGCACCAGGGGTTAGTGCCATTACTACCAATGGATTGACTCCATACCAGGTTAAAACCATTATCCGTAAAGTTTTTAAATCTAACAAAGTAAAACTCATGGATGTAGCGGAACTAAATCCCAATTATGATGTAGATAATAGAACGGCTAAATTAGCAGCACATATGATTTCGGAAATGGTTCATCATCTATAAATAGACGAGCATAAACGTTGAAAGAGCCGGCTTATTGAAAGTAAGACGGCTCTTTTAACGTTTATTTTATATCATTCTCTCTAAGCCATGTGCGGTATTTATTTGCTTTGGCTTGATGTTCTGCATAAGTAGAGGAAAAACTATGGTAACCAGGGTTATCAGGATCGGCTACAAAATATACAAAATCGTGATCGTCTGGTTCCAAAACAGCATCAATCGCTGTGCCGTTTGGTAATGTAATTGGTGCGGGAGGCAAACCTACGATTTGATATGTATTATAATCAGATGCTGTATTTAAATGCTTATGATATACCCTTTGAATAGATTGATTAAAACCATGCTCTAATTTATAAGCATATACAGAAGTTGGGTCTGCCTGTAATTTCATCCCAATTTTCAATCTATTTAGGTAGGCTCTTGCGACTTTAGGTTGTTCATCTGCCTTGGAGGCCTCCATTTGTACAATAGATGCCAAAGTGTAAACTTCTAGCTCTGTTAAACCAGATGCCTTTAATTTAGCTTTTCTATCATCATCCCAGAATTTATCATGTTCTGTGATCATTCTTTCCACAAATTGATCCCCGCTTGTAATCCATTTAAAGAAATAAGTATTGGGGATAAAATAAATTTTAGAGGTTTCTAAATCCAGATTTTCTTCTTTAAATCTAGCGTTTTCTAAAATGGCGTTGACAATTGCTGTGGAATCTGCAATAATATCTTTAGATGCATCTCTGGCTAAATGGAAAATTGTGGGGGAATTTCTAATCATTAATTTTACCGGTTCCTCTTCTCCGAGTTGCAATCGGTTAACAAGAGATTCATTGGTATCATCTAGGGCAATTTTATATTTTCCTGGAATCACCGTTTTATCGTATTCCATGAGTTGCGCCACAGCATCAAATTTCTCTATATCCTTCACATAAGTTTGAATAGAATCTAATACTTGGCTATAAGTGCTGTTGGGGTAGATATACAAGACACCTTCTTTTGCAACATTGTTATCACTTTTATAAAAATATGCACAAGAGGTAAACATGCTTAGAACAAGCAATAAATAGAAATATCTAATTTTCATAAAATTATATTTGGATCTTACCTTTGAACACAAAATCTGCTGGACCGATAAGGAATATAGATTTAAACCCTTGGTTGTCTTTTTCAAAAGAAACTTTGAGGTTCCCACCAAGTGTTTTGATGAAAACTTCATTGGATATTAAATCTTCTTTTTGGCTAGCATAAGCCAGAGCTGCAGCTGTAACACCTGTTCCACAACTATAAGTCTCATCTTCTACGCCACGTTCATAGGTTCTAACAAAAAGACGATTGGGCGTTAATTTCTCAACAAAATTTACATTGGTACCTTCTGGGTATTGAGCAGAGTATCTAATTTTTGCTCCTTCCTTTTTCACATCTATATCTGCAATATGCTGAGCGAAAATCACATGATGTGGAGAGCCAGTGTCCAAGAAGTAGTAATTATCTCCTTTTTGAATGGTATCAATATCATGCATTTGTAATTTTACCAAGTCATTGTCTACCTCTGCATAATGCCAACCATCTACTGCAAGAAATTTTGTGGAATCTTTCATTAATTGGAGGTCATTTAAAAATCGAACAAAGCATCTGCCACCATTGCCGCACATGGTACTTTCTTTTCCATCTGAATTGAAGTAGACCATCTTGTGACTATTTTCTTGATTTTGTAGTAAAATTAATCCGTCTGCACCTATTCCAAATCTACGGTCGCAAAGATGGGTTATGTTTTCTTCGTTCACTGGGAATTGATGAGCTCTATCATCTATCATGATAAAGTCATTGCCAGTACCTTGGTATTTATAGAATTTCAAAATTAGTCTATAATTTCTATTTTTTTAGATTTCAAAGAACAATCAATCTCGAATGCCATAGGCTCGTCAGAAACTTCTGTAAAATCATCTACCTCTCCAGTCCAGAAAACACGTAAATCACCGTTTTTATCTTCATTGAATTTAATGATGTTATTAAAGAGTTCGTAATCGCCATCATTTACAGATAAATTGGTATAAAATACTTCGTCCATTTCCCCTTCCTCGTTTTCAACTTCGCCTGTACCAACTGGGATTTCTACAGTTTGGGCAACTAATTGTTTTTTATTTTGAAAAGAAATAGGGAAATCATCTACATTGAATAGAACTTTAGGAAATTCATTTTGAAGTGAATCCTCCTCCAAATGGTCCAGATCTTCTGTTGATTCAATCTCAAGGATTAGACAATTTTGTTGTTTTAGAAAAACTACTTTGCAAAAAGACTTTTCTGGGAAATAAAGAAAAGTTTCTTCCGGGTGAAAGAATTTAATAGTGTCGCTCATGATTTCGTAAGAAAACGTTTTATATTTTTGATTCTGCGAAGATAGAGAAAATCATTGAAAGCCTTTGTAATATTTTCACATATAAAAAGATAAGAAATTGATTAATTTTGCATAATGAAAACTTTTTTAGAAAAAAGATGGAAAGATATCCTTTTAGGAGTTTTTTTATTGATGATGTTAATCCCACAAACTAGAACACCCATACAGGTGTTTATACAACGATTGATAGCCTTGTCACCCAATGAAGTTTCCGCAGAAAAACAGAAGCAGTTAATTGATTATAATTTAACTTTTAATGACAAAGCAGGAAATTTTTCATCGCTGAAAGATAATCAAGGAAAAGTGATGGTAATCAATTTTTGGGCTACTTGGTGCCCTCCTTGTATTGCGGAAATGCCAGCTTTTTCTAAAGTTTATAAAGATTATAGCGATCGCGTGGCCTTTTACTTCATAACACAAGATAATTGGGACGTAATAAATGCTTTTGAGCAAAAACGTCAATATCAATTGCCTTATTATAAGTTAATCAATCCCTCTAAAGATCTTGAATATGCCTCTTTGCCTACGACTTATGTCATAGATAAAACCGGAAATGTGTTAATAGATAAAGTAGGCGTAGCGGACTGGAATAGTGAAAAATTTAGGAAAACTTTGGATAAGGCGTTGAATAACTAAACTAAGTTTATTGCATAAAAAAAACCGTTCTTTGTAGAACAGTTTTGTAGCCCATAGGAGAATCGAACTCCTGTTTCCAGGATGAAAACCTGGCGTCCTAACCACTAGACGAATGGGCCTTAAAGGGAGTAAGTACTTCTTAAAGGTCGTTGACGTGTTTAGTCAATTTACTTTTTAAGTTACCTGCTTTATTTTTATGAATGATATTCTTTTTAACCAATCTATCAATCATAGAGGAAACTTTTGGAAGTTTCTCTAAAGCTGCATCTTTATCAGTCTCTTCTCTTAACTGCTTGATCGCAGTACGAGCAGACTTATCATAATATCTGTTGCGTAATCTTCTGGTTTGAGCCTGTCTGATTCTTTTAATCGCAGATTTGTAATTTGCCATATCTTTTTTACGAAAATTTAGTAGCCCATAGGAGAATCGAACTCCTGTTTCCAGGATGAAAACCTGGCGTCCTAACCACTAGACGAATGGGCCATTTTTAATTAATTCCATTGTTAAAATGGTTTGCAAATTTAATATAAAAATTTAAATGGGCAAACGTTTTTGTAAAAAATATTAAAAAGATTAAAGATTTTGGGAATCAAGGAGAGGGTTGTTAAAGTCATGCTAAAATACTTGAGAAATAGCTGGAAGTTTATATATAAAAGTAAATTTGTTATCTGTGAAATAAAAATACAGCCACTCTATGAAACGAATTGAATTAATTATTACATTATTTATCACAATTTTTACTATTACTTCATGTGATACTACTAGTAATTATTTAACTCAAAATTACGTTCCACCTTCAACTACTACTAATCAGTCTAATTTAAAAAAATTAAAGACTGTATTAAAGAAACCAATTATCATGCCAGAAAATATTGATTTGGTAGATGAACAAAATGAAGTGTTAGAAAAATTTGAATCTTCTATTTTTGTTTCTAGTTTAGAGATGACGGTAAATAATATTATTTATGAGGCAAATTCTTATCTAGGAACACCTTACCGATATGGTGGAACTACCAGAAGAGGTATTGATTGTTCTGCTTTTATGCAAAAAATATATCATGTAGAAGGGATTAATTTGCCTAGAGTTTCTTATAATCAAGCACGCGTTGGCATACCCGTACCCAAAGATGAATTGCAAAAAGGTGATTTAATATTTTTTTCTACCACTTCCCCAACGCGTATTACACATGTAGGGATGGTAGTAAATGTAGAGGATGATGTGGAATTTATACATGCTTCTTCTTCTCAAGGAGTAAGTATAGCATCGCTTTCCAATTCTTATTGGAAAAGAAAATATAGATCTGCACGCAGACCTAAACAGTTTTTGAATGATTCTTTAATTTCTGTGGAGGAGGTAGAAAAAATGGTGGCCATTAACTAATAGAGTAGAATTTATTATAATTTGAAATGAATTCAATATAAGATTATCTAGCCTTGATCCAAGATTTGATTCTAAAAATATCGCTACATTTGAATCGCTATGAATGAAGGGGCTGTCAATAAAAGAATATGGTGGATTGCAGGTATTTATGTTCTTATAAATGCACTGCAATCTTTTTTGACACCTCTTATTAATGATGAGGCTTATTATTGGGTCTGGTCCCAAAATTTAGATTGGGGTTATTTTGATCATCCGCCTATGGTTGCGTTTTGGGCCAATCTTGGTTTTAAATTGTTTCAAAATGAATTGGGGGCTAGACTTGTTGCCATTCTTTTTGGTGGTTTAGGGTTTGTACTTCTAGGTAAGTTATTAGAGATTAAAACCTATAAACAATTACAACTATATTGTTTTCTGTTTTTCTCTATGGTGTTATTTCAAGTGTTTGGTTTTATCAATACACCTGATGCTCCGTTATTGTTCTTTGGGATTCTATATTTTTATTTACTTAAAAAATTTTTAAACGATCAATCCAATCTGCATGCAATGCTATTAGGTATTGCCATGGCTTTATTGATTTATAGCAAGTATCATGGGATTCTAATTATCATCTTCTCTCTATTACCACACACTTTTAGATTGATTAAGAGTAAATACTTTTATATAGCCGTGTTTACTGGGATATTATGTTATGCTCCGCATATTTGGTGGCAGTTTGATAATGAATTTATATCATTGGAATATCATTTAGTCAAGAGAAATGTACGCAATGTATTCAAGTGGAATTATCCTGGAGATTATTTATTAAGTTTGGTCTGGGCAAGTTCGCCTTTGTTGTTTTTCCATCATATCAAGGCTTTAGTTAAGTCTCGCTATACTACTCAATTTCAGAAATCTCTTCTTTGGACTATCGTTGGGATTATCGGATTTTTTATACTTATTACTTTTAAAAGGTATATACAAGCGCAGTGGAGTTTGGTAGCTTTTATACCATTATTGATTGTCTCTTATCAATATTATAAAAATAAGCCCAAAGCCTTTAAGACAATCAAAGTATTGTCAATGATGACTTTAGTAATTATTTGTATGGCAAGAATTTATTTTATGATTCAGGATGTTCCTTACCCTACGCAATATCATGGTTGGAAAGACTTTATGATAAAAGCTGGAGATAAAACAAAGGGTATTGCTGTTTTTGAGAAATATCAATACGCTTCTCTGTTCAATTTTTATAATTACCCCAAGAAAAAAGCCCGCACCTATGTGACTTTAGAGAATAGAACATCACAGTATAATTTATGGCATTCAGAGGATGATTTAGAGGGGAAGGAAATTACTTATTTTTCTAGATATATGGAAGCTAAAGATAGTGTGGTTATATTGGATCGGGATAAATTGGTTCCCTATTATCTGGAGCATATACCAGTTTATCATTCTGCTGCAAATATTAAGATGGAAGTTTCTAATGTGGAGAAGGTAAATGATAGTCTTAGGATGCAGGTGAAATTTATAAACACAGGTGACTTTACTGTAGATTTATCCAAAGAAAATCATTTTAAATTGGTTCATGTTTCTCCAAAAGAACCCTTTTCTAATGAAATCTTTTGCTTTGACGAAATTCCATATAAATCCATGGTTCTAGAGCCTGGATTATCAAATGTTTTAACTATTACCATACCGCAATGCGAAGATTCTCCAGAGGATTTCATGGGATATTTTGGGATAGTCAATCATAATTTATCACCTAAAAAGCAATCTAATTATATAGATATTGAATAAATGATTATAGCCAATAACGTCCATAAAAGGTATAAAGATTTAGAAGTGTTAAAAGGAGTTTCGCTGCATGTGAAGACAGGTGAAATCGTATCCATCGTGGGCGCTTCTGGTGCAGGTAAAACAACCTTATTGCAAATTTTAGGAACTTTAGAGCGCCCTACGGCCCCCACGGATTTTGATACATTTGTTAAGATTAATGGGGTGGATGTGACGAGCCTCAAGGATAAGAAATTATCTAAATTTAGAAACCAACATATCGGTTTTATCTTTCAATTTCACCAATTATTACCAGAGTTTACCGCTTTAGAGAATGTGTGTATTCCTGCGATGATTCACGGACAAAAGTTTAAAAATGTGTCTGCCAGAGGATTGGAATTGCTTCAATTTTTGGGGTTACAAGATCGTGCTACACATAAACCCAATCAATTATCTGGAGGAGAACAGCAGCGGGTGGCCGTAGCGAGAGCCTTAATGAATCAACCTGATGTTATCTTTGCAGATGAACCTTCTGGAAATTTAGATTCTAAAAATGCAGATGAATTGCATCAACTATTCTTTGATTTGCGGGATGAGTTCAATCAAACATTTGTGTTGGTAACTCACAACAAGGAATTAGCGGATATGGCGGATAGGAAGTTAGAGATGGTAGATGGCAACTTATCTAATGGCGGGTAATTTATATTTGATGAGAGTAAAGAAATTGCGCAAGAGCATCCAATAACTTCACTGGGCTTAAATATTAATCGGTTGAATAAAGCCAAGGAATTTTATTCAAAATTAGGATTTATAGTTCAGGGAGAAGAAAATATAGCGATTGTTGGAGGTTATTTTATGAATGATATTATAGGATTAAATTACTTCATTAAAATAAGAAAGTAGCTGTCTCAAAGCACCGCTTTTGTCACCCTGAATTTATTTCAGGGTCTCATAATAAACTGGTTATAAGAATAATAAGATTCTGAATCGAGTTCAGAATAGCCAGTTTTTAAGGTTTTGAGACGGCTACTTTTCACTTAATCTTATTTTGATTATTCCTCAAATAAATCTGTTAAGTTATTCCCTTCCGATCCGTTTGGAATTGGAATGTTTAATAGCTGAGAAAGGGTAGGTGCAATGTCTGTGATTATATATCGTTTGTTAGATTCACCTTTCGGGATATTCTGGCCATACCATATATTCGGAACATGGGTATCATACATATAAGTGGATCCATGGGTGGTTCCTGTTTCATAATACTCCATATATTGTGGGTCTAGAATAATCACCATATCCCCATTCTGTTTAGGGTCATAACCTCTTGCAATCATACTCAGATGATAGTTGTTTGGGTTTCCTTGTAGAATTTCTTCTCTCGTATAAACGCGCGTAATAAAAGGTTTTTCTTCTAAAGCGGTTTTAATGTCAAAAAGAATTTGTTCATATTTCAATTTGTTTTCTTTAATGTAAGATTCATTTAAGAAGATATTTTGATTCGAGTAATTCACAAAAATTTGATCGTCATATTTTTGCTCCAATACATCTTTAATTACTTTTTCTGTTTCTTTAGAATTTAAACTTTTCACCTCATATCGGTGGTCATATAAATATTTAGGATTTTCTGCCGCAGCATGGTCAGCCGTTAGGAATAATATATAATTCCCATCGCCTACTTGTTTATCCAAGAATTTGATTAAATCTGCAATGGTTAAATCAAGTCTTAAATACATATCCTGAATTTCTATAGAACGTGGTCCAAAATTATGTCCTGCATAATCTGTAGATGAAAAGCTTAAAGCTAGAAAGTCTGGGAAATTATCTTGGCCCAAACCTTCATTCAAAATGGCTCGTTTGCCCATTTCTGCAACCATATCATTACCGTATGGTGTGGTTTTAATGATTTCATTATCGCCTGTTAAATCTGCAATGGATTTTAAATCATAAGGAAAAGTTGGCGCTGTTTTGGGTTCGAAGATGCGTTCATAAGGGGTATCATCCTTTGTGCTTTCGTCATAAGTCGGCATAGGTTTTAGTAAATCCCATCCTTTTGCAATGAATTTCTCTGCATTCTTCTCCCCGTTATAATTTTGTACCCATTTTGGTAATTGATTAAAATAATATGAACTAGAAATGAAGTCACCATTCGCATTCATCCAATATGCAGCATCTGCAAAATGACCAGCAGGCAGGATAGCACCTCTATCTTTGATAGAGATTCCAATTACTTTGGCTCTATGGTTGGTCTCTAATTTTAATTCATCTGTGATAGTTGTAGCTTTTAATCTTCTAGGAGACATTTGCCCTAGCTTAGCATCTGGAGCCATTCCTACACTTTTCATCGCAGGATCTGTAGTGACATAGACGTATTGATTTTCGCTTTTATGAAACCATGAATTTCCTACAATTCCATGAATAGCTGGCGTAGTTCCAGTATAAATAGAAGCATGTCCAGGCGCTGTATAAGTAGGCATGTAATTGTAATGGGTGTTTTTAAATACAAAACCTTCTCTCATTAATTTCTTGAATCCGTCTTCTCCAAAATCATTAGAATAGCGATAGAGATAATCTGTCCTCATCTGGTCTATCACAATGCCCACCACCAATTTGGGACGTTGTACTTGTGCGTTTAAAAAAGAGGTTAAAGCTAGCGCTACAAAAAGTATTTTCTTCATTTGAATAATTTTTTTAAATAATTTACTAAGTTACTTAATTAGATATCTTTTAAATCTATAAATCCAAAAGTTAACCTATCCTTAAATTTAGAAGCATTAATTAATATTTAATCCATTTGAGCCATTCTTTGAAAGAAGGTTTTTTGCCATACATCAAAATACCGATTTTATAGATTTTTGCAGCAAACCAAACCATGATTACTACAGAAAACAATAAGATGAAAATTGATAGGATCAATTCCCAAATCGGAACGCCATAGGAGATCCTAGCCATCATAGCTACTGGGGAGGTAAAAGGAACCATGGACATCCAAAAACCCACGGGACCATCTGGATTTTCTATAATAGAGATGGCACCATAAACCCCAAGTATCAATGGGGCAAGTCCCACCCACATAAATTGCTGGGTTTCTGTTTCGTTATCTACAGAAGCACCGATAGCAGCAAAAAACGCACTATATAACAAATATCCAAAGAAAAAATAAATTAAAAAGGTGAAGATGATTAATAGGTAATTAAGGCTGAATAAAGTATTTATAACACCATTGATTTGGGTAGAAAAACTGGCTGGAACCACCCCATTAGCCATTTCGCCCATCATGTCCTGCGGTGGCATTGTACTATCTAATAAGGATGGGATAAAGGTCATGGCCAGTAGTATTAAAATAATCCAAATACTAAATTGCGTTAAGGCTACAAGCGTAGTACCCAAAATTTTACCAAGCATCATATTAAAGGGCTTGATAGAAGATATAATAATCTCTACCACACGGTTATTTTTTTCTTCTATCACGCTGCGCATTACCCGTACACCGTACATCATAATAAATGTAAAAGTGGCATACATAAGAAGATAGGATAGAATGGTTTTTACTCTTTCTGCCATGCTGCTTGTCGCAGAGGCACCCTCTGGAGTTTCTCTTATTACTTGCAGGTTTACGGGGACTTTGGCGTTATCTAATTCCTCTTCTGTAAGGCCTTTTCTTTCTAGGTTTAACTTCTCTAACCTGTCACTTAATTTATATTCCAAAGTAGAAATTTGCATTAACCCCATGCTTTTATTAGAAGTTAATTCTATTTCACTCTTTAAATTATTGAATGAACTATCCGTAGCGGGAATATGTAAAACGCCTTGCAAGTATTCACTATCTGCAAGCGTATCCTTTAATCCTTGTAAATCTTCTATAGGATAGAAAGCATAACGTTCCGTATCGCTAGACCTGAATGTGGTAGAAAATAATTGCGTTTCATCCACAATCGCGACATTAAAAGTCTCTTGGTTGGCTTTGGTTAAAAATACCACCAAACCAATCAGTCCTACAATAAGTAGAGGCATTAATAAAGTGAGCAATATAAAAGATCTTTTCCTCACCTGCACAATAAATTCCCTCTGGGTAACTAACCAAATTTGTCTCATGTATTAATCTTTAACTGCATTGATGAAAACCTCATTCATCGTAGGGATTTCTTCTTTAAAACTTCTGACATCCCCTGTTTGTAAGAGGTCATTCAATATTTGATTGTTATTTCTTTCGTCCGTATATATAAAGAAACTCGTAAGACCATTATGCCTGCGAATATCTTGTACCTTATGTGTTTGGATTAAATATTCTAATTTGTCAGAATTATTCAATACCATATCCACTCTGTACTTTCCTTCTTTAAAACGGTTTCTCACATCATTAATCTTCCCATCTAATACTTTATACCCTTTGTTAACTAGGGCTACATAATCACACATTTCCTCTACGGATTCCATGCGGTGGGTAGAGAATATAATGGTAGTTCCTTTGTCTTTTAATTCTAGAATTTCATCTCTAATGAGGTTGGCATTCACAGGATCAAAACCACTAAAGGGTTCATCAAATATTAATAATTTAGGTTCATGCAAAACCGTGACAATGAACTGAACTTTTTGCCCCATTCCTTTAGAAAGTTCGCTTAACTTCTTATTCCACCAATCAGCAATATCTAATTTATCAAACCAAAAGCGTAATTTTTGAATGGCCTCTTGGTGAGACAACCCTTTTAATTTGGCTAAATAAACAGCTTGTTCTCCCACTTTCATGTTCTTATATAAGCCTCTTTCCTCTGGCATATAGCCAATATGAGAAATATGATTGGGGCCTAGTTTCTCCCCATCCAAATATACGACACCCGCATCTGGCAAGGTAATTTGATTGATGATCCGTATAAAGGTAGTTTTTCCAGCGCCATTGGGTCCCAATAAACCATAAATGCAACTTTTGGGGATTGAAAGACTAAAGTCATTCAATGCCACTTTTCTCCCAAATGATTTGGATACGTTTTCAGCAACAAGCATATAATCTTCCATAGCGGTAAAAATAGGCATTTATCATTAGACGGTAAAAGTGAATTTTTGTTACAAAAAGTGGATATAAAAAAGGAAGAGCAGGTTCTTTAATCAAAAAAAACCAGAGCCAATGTTGACTCTGGATTTTAAATAAAGCAATTTGAATATATTTTAATGGTGTCTTTATGAAACGGTTTAAGACAAAATATGTTGACTATAAACCAGTTTTAATCACATTTCCTTCTATATCTATAGAGAATCCAAGATTATAGGTGTTTGCGCTTATCGTTAAATTGGCTCCTCCAATGTCATAAGCAACATCATCTACACCAAAATTGAAGGACCAATCATTTCCATAAAAGGCTTGACCTGTATTCGCAGAACGGAATTTCATCTCCCCATCTGTTAATGTTCCAGACCAATTAAATGTATTGCTGTCAAAATCATAGTTAACAGGGGTTTCTCCGTCCCATCCATTTGGAGTTGCGTTTCCAATGATACCCCAATTCATTTTGATCAATTGGTAGCTTAGATTATCTATGTCTACTTGCACATAATAGAAACCTTCTTCTCCTGGTACTATATTAGAAGAACCTCCATCATTTTCTAACACGCCATCTTGCGCTCCATTAATGCCTCCATAAATATTCTCTAAATCTCCCCAATCTGCTTGTCTATCAATGAATTTGAATTCATCATTAGCACCTATTTTCACATAGCCTTCATATATTTGGGTAGTGCCATCTCCTATGTAGCGCATTTTAATTGCTTCTGTTGGAGTCCAAGCATTACTATTATAGTATTGCTGTACAGAACCCACGATGTATAAAGCATTGGATAAGAGTGTATTGACAGAAAAAACGACACTTTCACTGGTGAATTCAAGTTCTTCACCTGTTGGAGCAGATACCATAGTAATTACTCTTACTGCTAGTTGCCCAACTGCTTCTGGCGCTAAGCCTAAATCTGCTGCAATGTCATTTAATTTTGAATGGGTTAAGCTTTTTTCTGTTTGATAAGCGATGACGGCTGCTGCATCAGCGAATTCTGTATCTGGTATCGCAAATTCTAGTCTATAAGACACATCTGCACCTCCATTTTCATAAGCATAATCACTCCAAGCAAAAGTATAAGCAACTTCATCCAGTAATTCTTCACTCAAATCTATTTGCACATCTGCTTGCGGTGATGTGATGACCGCTTGCTGTGTAGGATAAGTTTGAACGGTAAAATTTATGGTATTAGAAACGATGCTACCATTAGAAACCCTTAGATAAACAGGCGTAGAAAAATAGGGGATATAATTCCAGCTAAGTAATAATTGATTTAAACCCTGCATATTGTAGGCGAAATAATTCTCTGCAGTTGTGCCTAAATCTGCACTGGTTTCAAAACTTTCATCATTTGAGATTTGAACTGCGTAATCACCACTATAAGAAGAATAATCATCCCAACTGATCAAAAATGCATCTTCTTCTGGAGTATTAATATTCAAACTTACGTTGTTAATTCCAGGGTCAGATAATCTTAAATCATTCGCTGGTATTATTGGATCTACATCATCATCTGAACACCCTACAAAAGTTAGAGGGATCAGAATACATACTAAAATTATTTTAAATATTGATTTCATAATTATTCTTCTACTGGTATTAATTGATATTCTCCTGTTAAATCGTTAAAGTAAATATTATAAGTTCCAGAGGTTACAGGAATGTCAGGTCCTCCTAATACGCCAACACCACTATATAAGGTTGTGTTACCCCAGCTCACATCCCAGGCATTGTTTGCACGGAATTTAATTTCGCCATTGGCTAATTCAACATTTTGTAGATACCAATTATGAGGATCAAAAGATTCATTTCTCATCATGGCTATATCTTCATCAGACCCGGTATCGATTGCGTCTCCTATAATTCCAATTCTATCATATATTGGCGCATTGCTAGCATCAACTGGCGTAATTGCATAAGTCATAGAACTAAAGTTCACGGAGAATTCATAGTATCCCGCTGCTGGTACTCCAAATCTTCCTGGGTCACTATCTTGAGTTCCTGGATTACCTGCGATTTCACCAGAAGTAGCATAACTATCTTCCCCTTCATTTCTAGCATCACCCCATTGTGGTTGCCAACTACCCAATATTTCTATCAACTTAAATCTACCTTCATTTTGATCATTTGAATCACCATTTGCAAAGTATCCTGTGAATGAATATAAATTCTCATCACTAGGGTCTCTAAATAAGGCTTGGTTATTATTATTGGTGTCCCATCCTGCAGAGGTAGCGTTCCCCACTAAATAATAGTCATTAAAACTATAGGTAACATACGGAGTCATTTGAAATTGTACCACATTAGACTCCATAGGTAATTGGCCCTGAGAACCTAGAGTAGAAACCACTTTTACAAATAGAGTTCCAACTTCATTGGGAGCCATGCCAATGGATTGAACAGCTGTGTTCAATTGATTGACAGTCCAAGTTTGGGTTCTATTGGTAGTTTCTATAATTTCTGTTGCTTCTTCAAAGGATTCTGATAATGCAAATAAAATGGTGTAATTATTTACAGCTTGCACATCATAATCTGCATGAGACCATGTTAAAGTGATTGCTGGATTATTCCTGTAATTTGGATCTAAATTCACAGCATCACTCCCAGATTCTAGTATAATTGGTGCTGTGCTAGGCGTTGCTATTACTTCCTCAATGTCATCTCCGCAAGACCAAAGCAAAAGAATGGGCATTAAGAGCAATAGGTATTTAAGTATATTTTTCATAATTAATTGATTTATATATTAATAACCAGGGTTTTGGATGTAGTTAGAATTTGCTTCCATAGCATCTATAGGAATCGGAAATAATCTTCTATAGCTTGGTACTGCAGTCCCTGTAGGGATATTCCCTTTGAAAGGCCATAGATAATTACCTGTAGTAAATCTACCATATCTAATCAAGTCTGTTCTTCTAAACCCTTCCCAATATAATTCTCTTGCTCTTTCATCTAAAATAAAATCTAAGGTTAAGTTAGAGGCATTAATATTCCCGCTATTATCACCATAGGCTCTAGTTCTAAGTTGGTTAATGAGGTTTACAGCTGTTCCTGTGTCTCCACCGCCACCACGCAATACGGCTTCTGCGTAGTTGAGGTGAACTTCTGCCAATCTAATTAGCGCTAAATCTGTATCTGGAAATTCAACATCTTTACCAGGATTTCCGTTACTTGTTAAATTAGAGAACTTAATCACCGCATATCCATCTGTAAATGCATTTGGAATGGTATTGATTTCATAAGAATGTCCATCTGTATAGAACATGGCTCTTCTATCAGACCATGCAGTTGGTGCACCTTCACTGTCAAAAGCACTCGCTTGGAATTTTTCTACCAATGCCTTCGTGGTTCTTAAACCATCCCATCCTCCGTTAATACCTAGAGATGCAGGATCCATATCCCCACCAGTAGCCCCATGAATTAGAAAAGCAGGACCTCCATAAGTTCTAGATTCTAGTCCATCAAATCTCAATGGGAATATGAACTCATTCTGTGCGCCATTGGTATCATTATCCGCTAAGAATAGTTCGTCATAGGCTGTGCCATTGTTATTAGCATCATTCATATTAATTTGATAGGTTGAATTGATTGCCATTTCTGCATATTCAGCAGCATCTGTATACCTAGCAGTACCTGTATAAACTTCTGCGTTTAAATAAAGTCTAGATAGCAATGCCCAGGCTGCAACTTTATCCACACGACCATATTCATTCGTACCTGGTTCTTTTAAATTATCAACTAAATCTAAAAGTTCTGCTTCTACATGATTAAAAACATCCACTCTAGAACTTTGCATAGGCAAATCAGAAGAGATTTCTGTTACAATTGGTACACTACCATAAATATCTAATAATACAGAATAGGCGTAAGCTCTTAGAAATCTTGCCTCTGCAATATAATTAGATGCTTCTTCTGATTCCAATTGGCTTGCATTATTTATAAATGCATTCGTAAAAGACACTTCTTGAGCCAATCGAAACCATAGCCCTGTCGTAAAATCATTGTTAGCACCCCAACTCATGGCATGGAAATCTGGTAGACCTGGGTCTCCCCATCCTACAACAGCCTCATCTGTTGTTAAAACTTGATGCGTATAATGCATTCTTGTAAATTGAGAAGTACCTTCATCTATTCCACCTATATCTGGGTTTCCAGCAGGACCTTGTTGGCCTGTGAGTGCTAATGCAGCATATAGTTTAGATAAAGCACCTTTAGCCTCTTGTTCATTTGCAAACACATCTAATTCTGTAGTTGCATCTGGATCTAGAGGAGTTTGGTCTAAATCATCTAGACAAGAGGATGTCCCTAGAGCGATGATTGTAGCCAATGCGTATATTTTTAAATTCTTAAATTTCATTTTATCTTGAATTAAAAGTTAATATTTACACCAAAACTCCAAACTCTTGGTCTTGGATAAAAGTTATTGTCAATTCCACCGAACACTTCTGGGTCTAATCCAGAATAATCTGTAATAGTTGCTACATTATTTACGGAACCAAAGATTCTCATGTCTAGATTATTAAATAATTGTTCTGGCAAACTATACCCTATAGTGATATTATCTATTTTGTAGAATGAAGCATCTTCCAGATAATAATCACTCATTAATACAGGTTCTGTCATAGCAGAGAAATTAGTATTAAGTATATCTGCGTGCACGTTTCTAGAAATTCCATTTTCAAATAATCTTCCTAAATATGAATTAGCAGAAACAGTATTGTTATATACATAATTTCCTAGACTTGCTCTAGATGCCAAGGAGAAATCAAAGTTTTTGTATCTCATGTTCGTATTAATGCCCATGGTTACATCTGCAAATGGAGATTTAGTTAAATATCTATCGCTATTGTTAATAACACCATCACCATTTCTATCCACCACTGCATTATCTATGGTCATTCCATTTTCATCATACAACTGTTGATACACATAGAACGAATTCGCAGCATATCCTTCCTGTTGTGATTGGATATTGTTTCCAGTACCACCAGAGATTCCACCAGTTTCTGTTGGTGTGTTTAATTTAGTGATTTCATTGTCATTATAATTAATGTTATAGGCAATGCTCCAATCGAATTCTTCTGCTTTAATCAGGTCATAATTCAAGCTAAACTCTACACCCTTATTTTCCATATCACCAAAGTTGGTATCCACGATATTACCAAAGTTGGTAAACACATCAATAACAGTTGGGGCAATTAAATCTTTAGATTTTCTAATGTAAAAATCTATATAACCATTTAATCTATTATTAAATAGACCATAATCTAATGCAATATTGGCTGTATTACTAATCTCCCATTTTAAATTTGGGTTATAAACATTAGGTCTAATTGTAGAGAAGAATGTATCCCCAAATTGGTAGTATGCTCCATCTGTATTTCTAGTATAACTTAAAAGGAATTTATAATCTTGCAACCCATTCACATTACCTACAGAACCATATCCCGCTCTCAATTTCAAGGTATTTAGCCATGGAATATCGGCAAATATATTCTCCTCGTCTAAATTCCAAGCTACCGATACAGAAGGGAAGTAGCCCCATCTATCATCTGGATTAAGTTTAGAAGAAGCATCGGCTCTCAATGTGGCAGTTAACATATATTTATTGTTAATATCTATAATCGCTCTACCAAAGAAAGATTGTAAATTGGATTGCCAAGGCACTGTTCTTTCTGGATTCTCATTCATATCAGAATATCGGATATAATAATTCGTATTTCTACCATAAAAGTTTTGATAGGAATATCCCGTTGTAAACTGTAAATTATTGTTTTCACCAAAATCCTTGTCATAAGCAAAATAAGCATCTAATAACTTATTAATTCTTGCCTCTGAGTATTTACTAAAGTCACCAGCCCAATTCACATCTGGTGAAGGGAATAAATCGGAATTTCTAACTCTACCATGTGAATTGGTCACGTCATATCCTAAATTCACTACAGCAGATAAACCTTCTACAAATGGAAGAGAATAATCAAATTTAGCATTAGATATTAATCTTCTTACCTCTGCGGTATTGTCTTTGTATTCAAGCAAAGAAAGGGGGTTCGTGTTAACCACACTACTCAAAAGGGTATTGGAATTATCATAAGTCCAGTTCCAAAAAGAACCATCTGCATTGCGTATAGGTCTAGTAGGGTCAAAACTTACGGCTTGTCCAATAGCACCACGGTCGGCAAATTGGTTTTCTATATAAGACCCCTTGGCATTTAGTTCAATCTTTAAATTATCGTCAAACAATTTAGGAGTTAGGCTTAATGCACCAGTATATCTATCCATTTCATCTGTTCTCAAAATACCTTCATTTTTGGCGTAACCAACAGAAGCTCTAAATGGTACACCATAAGCCCCACCCATAACACTCAAGTTATTATCTATGCTAAATGCATTTTTGTAAATTTCTTTTTGCCAATCTGTGTTGGCGGTTCCTAAAGATGCTAGCTGTGCATCTGTCCCCACTTGTCCTATCAAATCCCTTAATTGATCTCCAGATAAAACATCAATGTAATCTTTAACCTCAGAATATGAAATTTGAGAAGATAATTGATATTTTAATGCACCAGATTTGCCTTTTTTCGTTTCTATGATAATCACACCATTACCCCCTCTAGAACCATAAATAGCAGTAGCAGAAGCATCTTTTAAAACAGAGATACTTGCAATATCATTGGGATTAATAGAGTTAAGAATATTTCTAGATCCACCCACACCACTTTCACTAACAGGTACACCATCAATCACAATCAGCGGTTCCGCATTTAAGGATAGGGATCCAATTCCTCTAATTCTAATACTCTGTCCCTCTCCAGGACCACCACCACCAGAAGTTACTTGCACCCCTGCTGCTTTACCTTGGATTAACTGCTGGGCAGAAACTACTGGTCCTTTATTAAAATCCTCTTCTGTAATTAAATCTACAGCCCCCGTGAGATCATCTTTTTGCACCGTACCATAACCAATAGCCACGACTTGTTGCAAGACAATAGCACCTAATTCATAATCTTTTGTCACTGTAACACCATTCTCAAAAGCAAAAGTATCAGTAGCTTCACTACCATCAATACCCATTGCAGACAAATTAACTTGTCCATTTTCTGTATCTGCCTCTGTGATTTCTATGTTATAATACCCATCAAAATCAGCTTCCGCTTCGGCATTACCGATTGTAACTAACGCATTGCTCGCTGGAAACCCACTCCCGTCCGTAATCGTTCCTTCTATAATCATTTGAGCTTGCAAGAAACTCAAGGAACCGATTAAAAGACATGCAGCAATAGCATACTTTTTAAAAACATTGTTCATTAGTATAAGTTTTAGTTTATGTTATTCCTACAAATTTAACACTAATTTAATATATAACCACAATTAATATGTACTTTGTACACTTATTCATACTGCTGCTAATGAGTTTATTATAAAGGTGTTATTTCAATTTATGATTAAACTCATCCATTATCAAATGAGTTAAAGTTTAGTTACAGAATTTCCCAGCTATGTAAAACAAAAAAAGTCACCCCATTAGGATGACTTTTTTTAAATTGAAATATTTTAACAATGCTTAGCTAAGCACTTCTTCTACCTTATTGGCAGCCTCTTCAAGCGTAATAGCAGAATGAACTTTTAATCCAGAATTATCTATCATTTCTTTCGCCTCAACCGCATTGGTACCTTGTAATCTCACAATAATAGGCACCTTAATAGCGTCGCCCATATTTTTATAAGCATCTATAATCCCTTGTGCCACACGGTCACAACGTACAATACCACCAAAAATATTAACTAAAATAGCATCCACATTATCATCCTTTAAGATAATTCTAAAAGCTTTCTCTACACGCTCAGCATCAGCCGTACCACCCACATCTAAGAAGTTTGCAGGGCTACCACCTGCTTGTTTAATCATATCCATTGTTGCCATCGCAAGGCCAGCGCCATTTACCATACAGCCCACATTACCATCCAGTTTCACGAAGTTCAAACCAGCCTCGCCCGCTTCAACCTCCGTAGCATCCTCCTCTCGTTTATCGCGTAACTCTGCTAAATCTTTGTGACGGAAAAGAGAATTATCATCCAAAGAAACCTTACAGTCAACCGCCATAATTTGGTCATCAGAAGTTTTCAATACAGGATTAATCTCAAACATAGAAGCATCTGCCCCCACATAAGCATTGTATAAAGAGAAAACGAATTTAGTCATTTCCTTAAACGCCTGTCCACTTAACCCAAGATTAAAAGCGATACGTCTCGCTTGGAAACCTTGTAATCCAACAGCAGGATCTATCTCTTCTGTAAAAATTTTATTAGGCATTGTTTCCGCCACTTCCTCTATATCCATACCACCCTCTGTAGAATACATAATCATGTTTCTACCCGTAGCGCGATTCAATAAAACAGACATATAGTATTCTTCTGGCTCATTGTCCCCAGGGTAATACACATCTTCCGCTACCAAAACTTGATGAACTTTTTTACCCTCAGCAGACGTTTGTGGTGTCACCAATTGCATCCCAATAATTTCGTTTGCAATTTCCTTAACTTGGTCTAGGTTTTTAGCAAGTTTTACACCTCCACCTTTACCACGTCCACCAGCATGAACTTGTGCTTTGATCACATGCCAGCCAGTTCCAGTTTCTTCCGTTAATTTTTTAGCCAATTCCACAGCCTCCTCAGGTGTAGTAGCCACTTTACCGCGTTGAATTTTAACACCGTATTTGCTTAACAATTCTTTGCCTTGATATTCGTGAAGATTCATGAATGTATAATATTTTATGATTTTACACAAAAATAACTAAAACCATGCGAAACATCAACTTTAAGACAATAAATTGTTTCAAATTAAATATTTGGGTGGTATTCGGCGCTATCCGTTCCTATCTTTTGGGGAAATAGTCACAAAAATCTAGGAAAAAGGAACTTCCGTTGGTCGTTCTTTTTCCGTCGTATTTTGTAGGGCTACTCCCTCAAAAGGATATCCACTGCTATCCCCACCGCATTTTACATACCACATTTAAAGAAACATATATGTAAAATCTAATTGATATCTTTGTTCTATTAAAAACAAAAAGCGCAAAGCCTTTAATAAAACCATGGCCAAAACAAAAACCATATACTATTGCCAGAACTGTGGTGCCCAATATTCTAACTGGATGGGCAAATGTACCAACTGTGGAGAATGGAATACAATAGTGGAAGAAGTGGTGGAAAAAAAGCCACAGAAAGAAATTTGGCAAGAAGAAGTCAATAGAAAAGATAAAACCCCTGTTTTATTTAATATCAACGAAATCCCGAAAACAGGTGAAACCAGAATCATCACTGGAAATGATGAATTGGATAGAGTCCTGGGCGGTGGAATCGTGTTAGGATCTGTGATATTGCTAGGAGGGGAGCCAGGAATCGGTAAATCTACTTTGTTATTACAAGTTGCGTTAAGCCTTAAAAACTTAAAGGTATTATATGTATCTGGTGAGGAAAGTGCTACACAAATCAAATTACGTTCAGAAAGGATAGGTATAGAGACCGAGGAATGCTATGTGTTGACAGAGACGCAAACCCAAAAAGTCTTTAAACAAACCAAAGACATCAGACCTAATATTCTAATTGTTGATTCTATCCAGACCTTAGAATCACAATTGGTGGAATCTGCACCAGGGAGTGTGTCCCAAATCAGGCAAACGACCTCAGAACTCATTAAATTTGCCAAAGAAACCAATACGCCCGTAATTTTAGTAGGCCATATCACCAAAGAAGGGGCGATTGCAGGACCCAAGATATTAGAGCACATGGTAGATGTAGTTTTACAATTTGAGGGGGAACGCAATCATATCTTCCGATTGTTGAGAGCCAAGAAAAATCGTTTTGGATCCACCTCAGAATTGGGGATTTATGAAATGCAGGGTACAGGGCTTAAAGAAGTACGTAATCCGTCAGAGATTTTAATTTCTGCCAAGGACCATGCTTTGAGTGGTAATGCGATAGCCGCAACCTTAGAAGGAATTCGTCCGATGTTGATAGAGATACAAGCGTTAGTATCAACCGCGGTTTATGGAACGCCACAACGTTCTGCCACAGGATTTGATCTTAAAAGATTGAACATGCTACTTGCAGTATTAGAAAAGAGAGCAGGTTTTCAATTGGGAGCCAAAGATGTTTTCTTGAATATTACAGGGGGAATTCGCGTAGATGATCCCGCAATAGATTTAGCAGTGATTTGTGCGATTTTATCTTCTTATGAGAACGAACCTTTGCCAGATAATTGTTGTTTCGCTGCAGAAGTTGGATTAAGTGGGGAGATTAGACCTGTGAATAGAGTAGATCAAAGGATTATAGAGGCTGAAAAATTGGGTTACGATGTGATATTCGTTTCTAAAAATAATAAAATCAACACAGGAAACTTTCAAATTCGAATTGAAATGTTAGGTACTGTTGGGGATTTATATCAGATGCTTTTTTAGTTTATGGTTGAGGGTGTTAAGTTGAGGGTTTAAGGTTTATAGTTGAGAGTTTATGGTTGAGGGTGTTTAGTTGAGGGTTTATGGTTGAGGGTGTTTAGTTGAGGGTTTATGGTTGAGGGGTTAAACAGGTTTCGTCACATTGAGTTGGATTTTTCGTAAGAAAAACGTGTATCGAAATGTTTCTATAAGGTTGAGGGTGTTTAGTGTATAGTTGAGGGTTTATAGTTTATGGTTAATTGTGTTTTGGGGAAAGGACTTTTCGATACAAATTCTCCTTACAGTCGAAATCACCTATGAGTGACAACAGCGTTTTTCACGTAAGCCATCTTGGTTTACTTATTCCCAACTAATAATGCAATAGGGATTGCCGCATGTAGCCCAGAATAAAAGCACGCTAACAAAAAAAGGCACAAAAGAGTGGCGCCGAATGGCAAACTCCTTTTGTACCTATTTTTTGTAAGTGATTGCATGAGGACTACTGCAGAAAGCCTGTTATTGCCCTAACACAACTTGTCTTTATATGATATCTATATATGATTAGTCTGCGGCGTTGGGGTCTAATTCTTCAAAGTTTCTGTCCTCATCATATACATAATCCTCGTCATCGTCTTCGTCATATTCTTCCATGACGATTTCTAGGCGTTGACTAATTTTCACCAAATATATCGTGTCTTCTGTTTCTACTTCTACAGCTTCTACGGTTTCGCCTTTGGCATTTTTAAAGACAATGACGTCTTTGTCTCCATAGCCATCAGGGTATTTTTCTACGAGTAGGCTTAGGATTTTTTCATTTACTTTTTTAAAGTCTACAATGATTTTTTTCTTGGAACTTGGTTTCTTCATTACTTCTGTGGTTAATAGTCTAATAAATATGCGAAAATTAATGGTGCAACAATTGTAGCATCTGATTCTATGATGTATTTGGGGGTGTCTATGTCTAATTTACCCCATGTGATTTTCTCATTAGGGACTGCTCCAGAGTAACTGCCGTAACTGGTGGTGGAGTCTGAAATTTGACAGAAATAACTCCAAAATGGGGTGTCTTCTTTTTCTAAATCTTGATATAACATGGGTACTACGCATATTGGGAAATCTCCTGCGATACCTCCACCGATTTGAAAGAAACCGATTCCGTTTTCTGAATTTTCTGTGTACCAATCTGCTAGCCAAGCCATGTATTCTATTCCAGATTTCATGGTGGAGGCTTTTAATTCTCCTTTTATGACATAACTGGCGAAGATGTTCCCCATGGTAGAGTCTTCCCAGCCTGGGACTACGATGGGTAAATTTTTCTCTGCGGCAGCATACATCCAACTGTTTTTTAAATCTATCTCATAGTATTCTTCTAAAACACCAGATAGCAACATTTTATACATGAATTCATGTGGAAAATAACGCTCGCCATTGGCTTCTGCGTCTTTCCAGATTTTAACGATATGTTTTTGTAGTCTTCTAAAGGCTTCTTCTTCTGGGATACAGGTGTCTGTAACGCGGTTTAGCCCTTTTTCTAATAAATCATATTCCTGTTGTGGGGTTAAATCACGATATTCTGGTATTCTTTTGTAATGCGAATGGGCTACCAAATTCATGATGTCTTCTTCTAAATTGGCTCCTGTACAAGATACTATCTGCACTTTGTCTTGGCGGATCATCTCTGCAAAGATTTTTCCTAGTTCTGCTGTGGACATGGCACCTGCTAAAGATACAAGCATTTTAGCTCCATTATTAAGTTGATCCTCATACGCTTTGGCAGCGTCTACTAGGGTTGCGGAATTGAAGTGCAAATAATACTTCTGTATAAATTCTGAAATTGGACCTTTCATAGTTTTATGTTTTGTTTATAAATTGATTGAATTAATATCCTAATATTTTTAATACACTCTCGTGATCTTGTTGTTCTGTGAAGAGTTTTGTTCTAATTTCTCCATTTTCATCTTTGTCTATCAATATATGTTTAGGC
Source organism: Flavobacteriaceae bacterium Ap0902 (assembly GCA_009835005.1). Taxonomy (GTDB): domain Bacteria; phylum Bacteroidota; class Bacteroidia; order Flavobacteriales; family Weeksellaceae; genus Profundicola. Next base: position 89,906 of record WTFG01000006.1, read on the forward strand.
GTAGGTATCAAACAATGATGGATTCCTCCAAATCCGCCGATGGTTTCTTGGTACGCGCCTGTATTGAAGAAACCGATATACAATGGTTTATCCTGCTTATATTTGGGTAAGAAAATAGCATTGGTGTTTTGCTCTGAATTATAATAATCATCACTATCACAAGTTAAACCACCCAACAATACTCTTTCATAAGTTTCATCCCAACGGTTTAATGGCAATAAAATAAAACGTTTACTAATCGCCCAACTATCTGGTAGGGTAGTGATAAAAGAAGAGTTAATCATATTCCACTTCTCTCTGTCATTTTGCTGTTTTTGATAAAGAACTTCATAGACTGCACCACCACTTTCACCTACGGTGAAACTACCAAATTCTGAAAAGATATGTGGAACGTCTACGCCCTCTTGGTCGCACATTTCTTTGATTTGGTTGATGATTTCATCTACCATGTATTCATAATCATATTCAAAAGCTAGTGAATTTTTGATTGGGAAGCCACCACCAATATTCAAACTATCTAAGGTTGGACAACTCTTTTTGAGGTTGGTATAAACCTTCAAACATTTTTGCAACTCGTTCCAATAATAGGCTGTATCTCTAATGCCTGTATTAATGAAGAAATGAAGCATTTTGAGGTTTACATTCTCACTGTATCTAATTTCTCTTTCATAAAATGGAACGATGTCTCTGTACCCAATCCCTAATCTAGAGGTATAGAACTCAAATTTGGGTTCCTCTTCTGATGCGATGCGAATTCCTACATTATAATCGCCTTCTATGGCATCATTCAATAAATTTAATTCTTCATAGTTATCTATAATAGGAATACATTTTTTATGTCCATTATTGACAAGTCTTGCTATGTTTTCAATGTATTGGTCTCTTTTGAAGCCATTGCTAATCACCCAATTATCTTCCGTGATTTTACCTTCTTCTTTTAAATTTTCTACAATATTAATATCATAGGCAGAACTGGTTTCTATGTGAATTTGGTTTTTTAGAGCCTCATTCAATACATATTTAAAATGAGAGCTTTTGGTACAATAGCAATAATTATAACTGCCTTTATAATTGTGCTTTTCCATAGCATTACCAAACCATTCTTTGGCTCGTTGGATGTTATCTGAAATTTTGGGCAAATAGGTGAATTTGAGCGGCGCTCCATATTGCTCCACCAAATCCATCACTCTAATGCCATGAAAAGTTAAGTCGCTACCTGTTGTATTAAATTCCTCTTGTGGAAAATAATATGTCTGGTCAATTAAATCACGGTATTTTAATTTCATCGAATAATTTAAAAGTTATTTTTGCAAATTAAATCAATATTTCGGTTTTGAAATAAAGTGCAATTTTAAATAAAATTTTTACTTTGCACAGACAATATAAGTTAAATAAGGTTAATTTTGCCCCATATAAATTAAATATGATGAAAATAGGTATTTTAGGAGGAGGTCAACTGGGAAGGATGTTTATTCAAAATGCATTGAATTACCCTGTAGAAATTCATGTTCTGGACCCCAATCCTGAGGCACCTTGTAGTAAAATTGCGCATCAATTTACGGTGGGTGATTTTAATGATAAAACCGATGTATTGGCTTTTGCACAGAATGTAGATATTATAGGGATTGAAATTGAACATGTGAATTTAGAAGCCTTGAAAGAATTAAAAGCTGAAGGCAAAAGAGTAATTCCAGACCCAGAAGTTTTAGAAATCATACAGGATAAGGGGCTGCAAAAGGACTTTTATTTTGAAAATAATATCTCTACAGCTCCAATGAAAAAGGAAGATGATTATCCATTGGTTCAAAAAATGCGCAAAGGAGGATATGATGGCAAGGGCGTTCAGTTATTAAATGCAGATAATGCTGAAGAAAAATGGACAACGCCTTCAGTTTTTGAGGAGGTGGCTGATTTAGATGTAGAGTTGGCTGTAATTGTAGCAAGAAATGAGCGCAGTCAAAGTGCTGTGTATCCCGTAGTAGAGCAGGTATTTAATCCAGAATATAATCTATTAGATTATCTATTAACACCAGCAAGAATTTCAGAGAAGGTGGCAGAAGAAGCAAAAAAAATTGCTTTGCAGGTGGTAGATGCTTTTGACTCTCCGGGGATTTATGCCATAGAATTGTTTTTGAATAAAGATGGTAGTATTTGGGTCAATGAAACTGCTCCTAGAGTTCATAATAGTGGGCATTCTACGATAGAGGCTGCTTATTCTTCTCAATTTGATATGATGTTGCGTGTTTTGATGAATTTGCCGCTTGGTTCTACAGAATTAAAGAGAAAATCTGCTATGCTTAATATTATTGGTGCGGATGGAGAAGAGGGGAGCGCAAAACTCCATGGCATGATGGAGCTATTAGAATTACCTGGAACGACCTTGCATTGGTATGGGAAAAATAGAACTTCTCCTGGTAGGAAAATGGGACATGCGACTTTTTTAGGCAAAGATTTTGATAAAATCATAGGTAATATTGATAAAATCAAAGATATACTAAAATCTGTCAAACAATAAGTCAATTTCTTAAAGAATTATTAAACCTTTATTGGTATTATTAATAATGCTTATAAAGGTTTATTTTTGCATTAATATTTTTAATTAAATTTTCAACTCATGATTAAAAGAATTTCTTTTATATTTATTTTAATGCTATTTTCTATACCACTATTTTCACAGGAAGTGGAAGTGTCTGGTACATTGATAGATGCAGCGGGGCTTCCTGCTAGTTATGTCAATATAACCTTCGATGGGCTTGGGGATAATTCTGATATTTTTGAGGAAGTAATGTCCGACGAGAATGGTGTTTTTAATATTTCTTTGAACCAAGGAAGATATATTGTAGTGATACAGCCCTTAACTGGAAATCTAATAGAAAGAGAGGAAAACTTCATAGAAGATACTAATTTAGGAACTATCAATATTACGGGGTCTATAGCCCTTGGCCAGACTGTGGCAGTGGGCGAAAGACCACTATACCGTTTGGAATTGGATAAAAGGGTCTATGATATGAACCGTGATGCTACTGTGAGAGGTGCGTCCTTGTCTGATGCTTTAAACAATGTTCCCTCTGTGCAAGTGGATAGCGAAGGAGCCATTAGCCTTAGAGGGAATGAGAATGTGAGAGTTTTGATCAATGGAAAACCTTCTGCCATGACAGGAATTTCTAATGTGGGAGAAGCTTTAAGAAACATTCAAGCAGATCAAGTTGAACGGGTAGAAGTGATTACAAATCCATCTTCTAGGTATGATGCAGAGGGCTCTGGGGGGGTGATTAATATTATATTAAAGAAAGGCACAAGATTAGGGTTTAATGGTAGCGTTAGCGCGAATGTTGGATACCAACCCCAAGCAGGTTTGAACGCTAATTTAAATTATAGAACAGAGAAATGGAATTTCTTTGTTAGCCCGTACATGAGCTATAGAGAGAGCGAAGGTTTACGCAATTATGAGAACTATAGGTATTATGATAATGTTCCCGATACGATAGAATTCCAAAATGGTAAACCAAACCGAATCATGCGAAACGTGGGTGGAAGCATTGGTTTAGAGCATTTCCTGACAGATAAAAGTACCATTAATGCTTCTATGAATTTACGTAAGGGAAGAGATGATAGCTATAATGATACAAGCAGTAGAATATTGGCAGAAAATGCTTTGGTAGAAGAAAGTATCCGATCTTTAAATGAATCCGAAGATGAATATGATATAGAGGGTAATCTAGGTTTTAGACATGAATTTAATTCAGAAGGTCATGTGTTGGATATTCAAACAAGTGGTTCTTGGGCAGAGGAAACAGAATTAGGTCATATTGCTGATGTGGCTACGATTGGGAACCTAAATGATGAATTTGAAACCAATACGACAGAGGAAACCCAAAGACGTTGGCTTGTACAAGGAGATTATGTGTTGCCACTAGAAAATAATGGGCGTTTTGAGTTTGGTTCTAAACTGGAAATGGAAACTACGATAAGTGATTTCTTTGTAGAAAATTTAATTAACAATCAATGGGTTTTAAATCCAGGATTGTCTGATAAGCTGGAGTATGATCAAAATATATTAGCTGTTTATACGCAGTATGGTCAAAGGTTTGGCAAATTCTCTTTCTTAGCGGGTGTAAGAATGGAGAACTCTGATATTGGTGTATTCTCAGAAAATGCCAATGGTGGAACGGGCAGTAACAATGATAAAAATTATACGGACTGGTTTCCCTCTGCAACTTTAAATTATTATGTAGATGATGCAGAGAAAAATCAAATTCAATTGAGTTATAGCAATAGAATTAGACGTCCATGGAGCAGATGGTTAACACCTTTTAGAAGCCGATCAGATGACAGGAATATATTTCAAGGAAATCCCAATTTAGATCCTGTGAAATCTCAGAATTTTGAATTATCTTATATTACTCAAATTAATAAGACGACTTTGACCCCATCTGTATATTACCAAAAAAGTACAGGTGATATGACCGTACTGCGTAGATTGGCAGAGCTAGATGGGAATTCTGTATTCTTATCTATGCCTATCAATGCAGGAGATGAGGAGCGATATGGAGCGGAATTAGTGGCATCTACTCAGTTTGCATCTTGGTGGAGGCTATTTGGGAATGTAAACTTATATGGATATAAATCTACAGGTTCTTATTTAGACCCTGCAACGGGTGTTAATTATGATTTAACTGGTGATGGATTTAGTTGGTTTGGGAGGTTGTCCAATAATATAACTTTGCCAGCCCAAATTAATTTGCAATTAAACGGATTTTATTTTGCAGGACAAGATAATGCTCAAAGCGAAAGAGAACCTGTTTGGGCCATGGACGTAGCGCTTACCAAAGATATATTGAATGGGGATGGGACATTATCTTTTAATGTGAGGGATATGTTCAATACCAGAAAAAGGGAAATGCATAGTTTTGGATCTAATTACGACTCTTATATGGAAATGCAATGGAGACCAAGAACTTTCACGCTTAACTTCACCTATAGAATCAATCAGAAAAAACAAAGAGAACGCAGTACGGATGAGGAAAGAATGGATGATGGGGAAGAAATGGAAATTTAAAAAAATATTTTGTTGGGTTAATTTAATTAAGTAAATTTGCAATCCGCTTATAGAGTATGGAACTGGTCCTATAACTCAGTTGGTTAGAGTATCTGACTCATAATCAGAAAGTCCCTGGTTCGAGCCCAGGTGGGACCACCTTAAAACCTCTTAATCTTTTGATTAGGAGGTTTTTGTTTTTGTAAGAGACTTGAGATTTTATTTGATGCCTATTTCATCTGGGTTCAGGTTTTCACCTTTAGCATTCTCTGGATTTAATAAATCAAAAATATAACCGTTTTTTATCCATAGCAGTTAATGTTTAAGATATATTCATCCTTACTAATAGTGCTGATTATTGCTTTAGAAATTTATTTAAAATTCCCCTTAACCTTCTTAATCTTCAAGAACTTTTTATGATTGATATTGCTACTCACAAATGTAATATTTTGTTCATCAGAGGTTAATTTTAAAAATCTTTCATAATGCTTTAATACATCTGTGATTAATTCATTTTTAGTGAAGTACAGAACATTATAGCCTTCTCTAGCATCCCCAAAATAGGATAGAGGGATGAAAGTTCTTTCCGTATCGGCATCAGGCAGATTTTCTTCTTTTAGCAGGTACGCTGGTAAGTTCATAGGTTCATTCTTCACACCATATACAAAGTTGTTTAATACATCATATTTTACTTCTAACTCTATTCTATGGGGTGAATTTAGCACATTGATATTTGATTGAATATCATATTTCTTTAATTCTGCTTGAACTTCCTCAAAAGCGTGTTTCACTGTTGTTTTCATAAAGGCATCAATGGCCGCCTTGCTTTTAAAAGTAATTATCTGTTTCAACTTTTCTTCCCATGTGTCTGCGGACCATAGATTAGAAGTTGCAGAAAAATCCCTGTCATAATATTGATGGTCTATTCTAAGCGCTTTTATTAAACTCACGATGAACAGAATAAGGATGATAGAAAAAGGCAGAGCCGTGATGAGCGTCATACTTTGTAAGGCTTCTAAGCCTCCTGCATTCAATAAAACAAGAGAAAGGACGGCCAACAAAACACCCCATCCTGCAATTTGAATTTTAGATGATTTAGGAGCATTATTCGTAGCAATACTATTCATGACTAATATCCCAGAATCCGCAGAAGTGATAAAGAAAATTATGATAATAATAATCACCAAAAAACTCGTAACCTCTGTAAATGGAATGTATTCCAGAAAAGAAAACATCAGTGCGTCTGGATCATTGGCCACCTTGCTCAATGCCCCATTAGCGATATTCAAATCTGTCCACATAGCACTGTTTCCAAATACAGACATCCAAATAAAATTAAAGAATGTAGGCAATAAAAGCACGGCGGCAACAAATTCCCTAATTGTGCGTCCTTTGGATATTTTAGCAATAAAGAGTCCTACATAAGGTGCCCATGAAATCCACCAAGCCCAGTATAAAATAGTCCAATCATAAAACCATGGCAATTCATCTGGATGATAAGCATGCGTATTAAAGGTTAGTTGTAAAAAGTTACTAATATAATTCCCTATAGCTTCTGTAAAGCCACCGATTAGAAAAGTGGTAGGTCCTACTGCAATCACAAATTGCAATAATAAGACCACAACGATGATATTAATGGTACTTAAAATTTTAATTCCTTTGCTAACACCTGTCACAGCAGAAAGGATTGCTACTGAAACTAGAACACAAACAATGATGGTTTGGTTGGTGAAATTGGTATCTGATACAAAGTTCAAACTCTCTAAACCAGAATTAATTTGTACTACACCAAAACCTAAGGTAGTGGTAATTCCGAAAACAGTACTACACAGGGCAAAAACATCAATTAGATCTCCCCACTTTCCTTTAATTTTATCTTTTAATAAGGGATAAAAACAACTTCTTAGAGAAAGCGGAAGTTTATATCTATAAGTGAAATAGGACAAACATAGTCCGATAATTCCATAAATGGACCAAGCATGAACGCCCCAATGGAAGAATGTGTACAATTGTGCTTGTTTGGCTCTCTCTAAAGCTTAATATCCCTCTAGGATGGGAGCATTATAATGCATCATTGGTTCTGCCACACTAAAATACATCAATCCAATTCCCATACCTGCAGCAAAGAGCATGGCTACCCAAGAAAAGAAATTATGCTGTGGTCTACTATCATTGTTTCCCAGACGTATGCGCCCATATTTACTTACCAGCAAGAAAAACATGAAAAATACAAATAGGGTCACTGCCCATACATATACCCAGTTGAGATTAACAAATATAAAATTCTTGATCTGGTCTAGCGTATATTGTGTCTGTTCTGGAAACACAGCTGCAAAAAAGCAAGTGAATGCAATGAAGATGATGCTGGGTAGGGTAACTCCTTTAATCAATGTTCTTTTAGACGACATAAATTTATTTTTTGGTGTAAATAAATTTTAACAAAACAGAAAACCCATGCTAAAGTTTTGTGCAAATAAAGAGTATGTTTTCAGAGAATCAAGAGGATAACGACATTTCATATTGAAATAGGTTGTGCAAAGTTATTTATTAAATTTAATTATAAAAATTTATAAGTATTTTAGGGAATTTAGTTGAATCTTTTATTATTTCTGTATTTTGCAGATTCAAACTATCTATAATGAATGGACCTATATAATTTAATATCATTGATTGGGCTTGTATTGGTTTTAGTTGTTGTCATAGGATATTTCTTGATCAGAAAAAAGAAAACCTATGAAATCACAGATAATACCGCCCAATTGTTAGAGGAACATGTAGAATTTTATCAAGATTTAAGCAAGAAGGGAAAAGAGAGATTCATCTCTAGAGTTAAAACCTTTTTAGAAGAAGTGTACATCAATGCTGTGAATACAGAGATTACCGAGTTGGATAAACTTTTGGTGGCTTCTAGTGCCGTAATTCCTGTATTTAATTTCCCCGCTTTCATTATAATAATTTAGATACCGTATTGATTTATCCCTCTACGTTCAACCAAGATTTAGAATTTGGAGAAAATGCCAAAGATCGTAGGATAGGAGGCATGGTGGGTACAGGAAGGTATGAGAATCAAATGATTTTATCTCAAAAATCGTTGCGTGCTGGATTTGATAGGCATAACAAAGAGCGTAATACTGGGATTCATGAATTTATTCATTTAATAGATAAGATGGACGGGGATACGGATGGCGTCCCAGAAATTCTAATGAAGAATAGTTATACCATCCCATGGCTGAAAATGATTCATAGAGAAATGCGTAGAATCAATCAACACAATTCTGATATCAGACCTTATGGTGCCACTTCCGAAACAGAGTTTTTAGCCGTAGCATCAGAGTATTTCTTCAATAAACCAGATGCCTTTGAGAAAAAGCATCCGCAATTATTTAAAATTATGTCTAAGTTTTTTGATGAAAAAGAGAAGTAGTTATTTCAATTTATCAGCATCCATGCATAATTCTACTAAGACGCCACCAGAGGATTTAGGATGTAGAAATGCGACTACTTTTCCATCTGCGCCAGGTTTAGGTTCTTCATTCAATAATATAAAACCTTCCTCTTGCAAACGTTTCATCTCTGCTCTTATGTCATCCACTGCATAAGCGATATGATGAATGCCTTGTCCTTTTTTGGCGATGAATTTAGAAATAGGGCTGTCTTCTCTGGTTCCTTCTAGTAATTCTATTTTGGTTTCTCCTATTTTAAAAAATGATGTTGTCACACCCTCACTTTCTACTGTTTCTTCTTTATAAGGTTTAACCCCTAAAAGCTTGGTGTATAAATCATTGGCTTCTTCTAGATTGCTAACGGCGATGCCTAAATGCTCTATTTTGTTTAACATGAGTTTTGGTTTAAATGTACGTAAATCTAAGTTATCAAGGATAATGTTATTTATCCATAACATATATTTATTTATCTTAATTTTAAATAGTGCTAAAATTACTTACTTTTGCCATTCAATCTGAATATATGCTGAAAGTACAAAATTTATACGCCGGAATAGAGGGCAAGGAAATATTAAAAGGAATTAATTTAGAAATCAAGCCAGGAGAAGTACATGCGATTATGGGTCCTAATGGCTCTGGTAAATCTACATTATCATCTGTAATTGCTGGAAATGAGGATTTTGAGGTGTCTAGGGGTTCCATAGAGATGGAAGGAGAGGATATTTTAGAACTAGGAGCAGATGATCGTGCACACAAGGGTATATTCTTATCATTTCAATATCCAGTAGAGATTCCTGGTGTGTCTGTGACTAATTTTATTAGAACAGCCATCAATGAAACTAGAAAAGCACAAGGTTTGGATGAAATGCCAGCAGGGGAAATGCTAAAAACAATTCGTGAAAAGGCAGCTATGCTAGGAATTCGCAAAGATTTCCTATCCAGATCTTTGAATGAGGGTTTCTCTGGAGGAGAGAAAAAGCGTAATGAGATTTTCCAATTGATGATGATGGATCCTAAATTAGCGATTTTGGATGAGACGGATAGTGGATTGGATATTGACGCATTAAAAATCGTTGCAGAGGGGGTGAATAAATTTAGAAATGAGAACAACGCTGTTTTGTTGATTACACACTACCAGAGACTTTTAGATTATATCGTTCCAGATTTTGTTCATGTTCTTTCTGATGGTAAAATCATTAAATCCGGAGATAAGAATTTGGCATTGGAACTGGAAGCAAGAGGATATGATTGGGTAAAAGAAGAGGCATAAGATGAAGGACTTGAAGGAAAAATTAATTTCAGAGCATATTGTTTTTGACAAAAGAAGCAAAGAAGATTCTCTCTTAAAAAGAATGAGGGATGAAGCCATGGCAACTTTTGAGGAAAAGGGCTTTCCTACCACTAAAAATGAAGAATGGAAATACACCTCTCTTAGAAACGTTTTGGCAGAGGATTTTCAAATCACTGTGAATTCAGATGATGAAGAATTGTCTTATGGGCAATTAAAGAAATACATGATTCATAACATAGATAGTTATAAGATTGTTTTCATCAACGGGGTTTATAGCAGCCATTTTTCTACAACAACGCATGATGAGGCAGATGTATGTGTGCTTTCTAGCGCCATGAGACAAGGGAAATACCAAGTAGTATTAGAGAATTTCTATAATAAACTTGTAAAAGGAGAAGAAGAAATGGCTTCTCTTAATACGGCTTATGCCAAGGATGGTGCATATATATATATACCAGATAATGTAATTTTATCTCAGCCTATTCAAATCTTATATTTTTATACAGGAGATCAAGTTCAATTTTCTAATCCAAGAAACTTAATTGTATTAGGGAATAATACACAGGTTAAAATTATAGAAAGACACCAGACGCTTAACGGTAAGGCGAATTTTACCAATGCGGTTACAGAAATTTATGTGGGTAAAAATTCACATTTAGATTATTATAAGATTCAAGATGATGATTTAGCGGCTTCTCTAGTCGATTCTACTTTTGTAGAGCAAGAAAGGGATTCTGTCGCTAGTATTCAGACATATTCTACGGGTGGTAAATTAACCAGAAATGGATTGAATTTCATTCAAAATGGGGAGAATTGCAACTCTGTGATGAATGGAATTACCTTGGGAGATGGAGATCAATTGATAGATCATCATACCTTTATGGAACATAAATTCCCTAATTGTGAAAGCCACGAGTTATATCGAACGATTTTAGACGGTTATGCGAAGGGGATTTTTAATGGTAAAGTATTAGTGGATCCAGATGCTCAAAAGATAGATGCGTTCCAGCAGAATAATAATGTATTGCTTTCCGCAGATGCCAATGTTTATAGTAAACCCCAATTAGAGATTTTTGCAGATGATGTGAAATGTTCTCATGGATGTACCATTGGCCAATTAGATCATGATGCGATGTTTTATTTAAAGTCTAGAGGTATTCCAGAGAAAAAAGCCAAAGCATTATTATTGTATGCTTTTATGGCAGATGTGACAGAATCTATTACTATCCCAGAATTGAAGGTTTATATCACAGATATTATCACTAATAAACTAGGTGTAGAATTAGATTTTTAATCAATCAACATGGTTTAATATAATTATTTAAGTTGCTATATTGATCATAGATATAGCAATTTTATTTTAAAAGAATTTTCTATTATGAAATCCATACGCGCACAATTCCCCATATTAGATAGAGAAGTTAATGGCAAACCTTTAATTTATTTGGATAATGCTGCCACCTCTCAAAAACCCAAGAAGGTGATAGAAGCCATCACCAATTATTATGAAACATTGAATGCCAATGTGCATAGAGGGATTCATACATTGAGCCAAGAAGCAACTACCGCTATGGAAGATGCTAGAGGGAAAGTTCAAAATTTTATTAATGCACCTTATGCCCATGAGGTGATTTTCACGTATGGAACAACTGATTCTATTAACTTAATCACAAGAGGTTTAGAAGGTATTTTGACTGATGATGATGAGGTTCTAATCTCTGAATTAGAACACCATTCTAATATCGTGCCTTGGCAAATGTTATGTGAGATGACGGGTGCTACATTGAGGTATATTCCGCTATTAGATAGTGGCGTTTTAGATGTAGAGAGATTGGATGCGTTACTCACAGATAAAACTAAAATCGTAGCCTTTAATCACGTCTCTAATGCGCTAGGAGTAATTAATCCTGTGAAAGAGATTGTGGACAAAGCACACGCAGTAGGGGCTTGGGTGATGTTAGATGGAGCACAGGCGGTTCCGCACATGCAAGTAGATGTGCAAGAATTAAATGTTGAATTTTATGCCTTTTCTGGTCATAAAATGTATGCACCTACGGGGACTGGGGTTTTATATGGAAAAGAAGATATTTTAAATCAATTAAAACCATACAGGGGCGGTGGAGAAATGATTGATGTGGTTACCATGGAGAAAACCACTTATGCTGGTTTACCTTTCAAATTTGAGGCGGGTACACCCAATATTTGTGGAAATATCGCTTTAGGTGCTGCGGTTGATTTTATGTTGGAAATCGGAATGGATACAATTGCTCAACATGAAAAAGAACTTTTAGAATATACGTTGAATCAATTATCTGAAATAGATGGTTTAGAGATTTATGCTAAAAATGCGCCAAGATCAGGTGCTATTTCTTTTAACATCCAAAAGACTGGTGTGCATTCCTCTGATGTGGGTATGATTCTAGATAGGATGGGCATTGCTGTGAGAACAGGGCATCATTGCTGCCAACCGATTATGAGTAAATTAGATATTCCTGGAACGGTACGTGCTAGTTTTGCGGTATACAATAACAAGAAAGACGTAGATGAATTAATCAAAGGAGTTAAATTGGCTTTGAATATGCTGGGTTAAAATTAACTTAAATTTTATTGAATTAAATGAGAGTTCGGTTTAATTTTTGGCAAATATTAAAATTATGATGGGATATTTAAAACACCGTGCCGTTATTTGGATACTGATTTTGCTATTGCTAACCGATATAGCTTTTATCATCTATAATTTGCAGCATAATATGGATACTACCTCACTCATGGTAGCCATATTATTTTTAGGATTAATTTTAGGGGCTTTGATTGTGAGTATAATTAATAAAGACCAAAAGCAGGCTAGCCCACAAGTGATTACAGAGTCTTCTCACACCGTGATGGAAAGTATGCAAAGGGTGTTTAAAATCGTTACGGCAGAAGGACATTTCAATGAAATTTATGATTATAAAGATACCTCTAAATTATTAAAGTTTATCCCAACGACTAAGAAAGCTTTGGTGATTATCAAAGGAAAAGTGCAAATAGGATATGATTTTGCTAAGGCTAAATGGGAGATAGATGAGGATAATCATAAAATTAAACTCATACATTTTCCAGAACCAGAACTTTTGTCCTTAGAAACTGATTATGAATATTATAATATAGAGGAGCAGTTTTATAATCTATTCAGTAGAGAAGATTTAAGTAAAATCCAAAAAGAGGGTAAAAATCAAATGAAGATTGCTGCAATGCAAAGCCATTTACCCCAAACGGCTGCAGAACAAATAGAGGTTATTTTGAAGGAATTGTTGTTGGCAAAAGATTGGAAATTAGACAACGCTCACCTTATCCGTGAAAGTGCAAGAATATTAGAAGATAAATATACGCAGAAGCCTTAACGCTTGACCTTATCTGGATTAAAAGGCTCTATGTGGATAAGCACATCTAAAATCTCTGGATAAACTTCCATCAACTTTTTTTTGACATCATGTGATATATCATGACCTTGTTTTACAGTTATTTGAGCATTTACTAGCAAATGTAAGTCTACCAGGTATTGCATACCATGTTTCCGTATAAAACATTTTTCTGTGCCTAACACCCCATCAATTTCACAACTGGTTTCTCTAATTTCATCTATGAAATCATCATAAATATGTTCATCCAAAATTTCTCCTAAGGCAGGGCGAAATATTAAATACGCGTTATATAGAATCACAGCACATGCCACTAGCGCAGCCCAATCATCTGCAGATGCCCAACCTTCTCCCATATACAATGCTATCGCAATTCCTATAAATGCCGCAAGAGAAGTTATAGCATCCGACCTGTGGTGCCAAGCATCTGCTTGTATCATGCTACTATCTGCATCTTTTCCTTTTTTAGAAATTACACGATAAAACATTTCTTTAGATAATATGATACCCGCTAGAATGTATAAAGTGAATGCTTTGGGAGGAGCGTGTGGGTGTAGTATATTCTGAATACTTTCATAGACAATGTAGCAAGTAGCACCAATCAAAAACAGTACAATCACAAATGTCATTAAAGGTTCTGCCTTGCCATGCCCATAGGGGTGATCATCATCTGGTGGTTTTGCAGCATAATTCAATCCAATTAAGGCTAGAGAAGAGGATAGTACATCTGTCATAGATTCTATTCCATCTGCAATCAGAGCAAAAGAATTCCCCAAAAAACCAGCAATACCTTTGATTAAAGCTAATACGAGGTTTCCTAAAATACTCAGGATGATGGCTTTCTTTGCAATTTTGTAATTATTGGAATGGTGTTCCCCTAAAGCCATGACAAATGATTTGTACAAAACTAAATAAAATCTTTATTTTTACCCATGATATGAAATTAAGTTTTCAAACGGATAGGTTAGAGGCAGGTTGTGATGAAGCAGGGCGTGGTTGCTTAGCTGGTCCAGTGGTGGCAGCTGCTGTAATTTTAACACATGATTTTAATCCTGGAGAATTAAATGATTCTAAGCAACTTTCTGCCAAAAAGAGAGAGATATTAAGGAAGAGAATAGAAGAGGAAGCGGTCTGTTATGGCGTTGGTTTTGTATCTCCAGAAGAGATAGATAAGATTAACATTTTAAATGCCAGTTTTCTAGCCATGCATGAGGCTTTAGAACAAATGCGGCTTACTCCCGATTTTATCGCTGTAGACGGCAATCGGTTTAAGCCTTTTAAGACCATCCCCCATCAATGCTGCATTAAAGGAGATGCCAATTACTTGAACATTGCCGCAGCATCTGTATTGGCCAAAACCTATAGAGATGATTATATGAGGGCTATTCATGAGGAATATCCATACTATGATTGGGATAAGAATAAAGGTTATCCTACTAAGGCCCATAGAGATGGTATTAGAAAACATGGTCCATCTCCCTATCATAGAAAGAGTTTTACCCTTCTTCCTCCACAATTGAAATTGAAGATATAGTAATTTACTTTTGTTCTTCTGATGCCTTTACAGCATTGGGCACTAGGATCGTATAGTCACCACCATTTCTAATTACATCTCTCACAATACTAGAACTAATGAAACTTTTACCAGAAGATGTAAGTAAAAAGACAGTTTCTATTTCTTTGTTGGTCATTGCACGATTGGTGTGGGCAATGGCTTTTTCAAACTCAAAGTCAGCAGGGTTTCTAAGACCTCTCAGGATAAATTTTGCGCCCTTAGCCATCACATAATCCACCGTTAACCCCTCATAAGTATCTATTTCCACAGAATCAAAATCATCAAACGTTTCTTCTAGAAACTGTCTGCGCTGCTGCATGGTGAACATATAATTCTTTTGCGCATTTTGTCCAATGGCCACAATAATTTTATCAAACAAGGGTAGGGCGCGCTCTATAATATCTAGGTGACCAAGTGTAATAGGGTCAAATGAACCAGGGAAAACAGCAATTCTTTCCATAATAATGTTTATAAGTGCAAGATAATGAGATTATTTCTCTTCATTCTTTGCGCGCCAAGTTTTTAATAATAGTTTATAGCAATGATTTTCGCCATCAGAAATCTCATCATCTGCACGAATTAGTTTTTGAGCAAAAACCTTAAATTCTTCTCTTTCATTCTCATTAGAATCATCATAATAATCCTTCGCTTTTTGAATAAAATGATCATCAAAATTAGATTCATCTAACAGGATGATTTCATCTAATTCATCATCTAGGTTCACTCTTAGTAATGCCTCAGAGGATAAGTATTGCCTAATCACTAAATCTGCTTGTGCATCGATTTGACCTTCTACTGTTGCTATCATATTGAGCAAATGATAACCTGCAACAAGTTTGTTGGACTTCTTCATAATTCTATTTTTCTCTTTTTAAAAAATTTTTGTAAGGTTAAATTTAGGGAGAAAGTCTTGTTTAAAGAATATTTAAACCATATTTAAATCAAAAAGAATTTAATCTATTTCAATTCTAAAAAACAGAAGAGCTTCTTCTATAAATTCATTGATTAAACGTGGCAGTAATCTTTAAATTAGATTAAAGTTGCCCATTTAGATTTTCCCAATCTTCCATTTTCCGCTCTAACTTAATTTTTAATTTTTCGTAGTTTTCAAGGTCTTCATCCGTAGGGTTATTCTCTAAAAAAGATTTCTCCATGTCATCCATGTCATTTTCAATTTTGGTGATGTCAGATTCTACATTACTAATTTTATTCTTCAGTCTTTTAATCTCTTTGCTATCCTCAAAATCATTAGAAATACTTGAGGTAGTTTTGGTCTCCACCACTTTTTCCACTTTCTCTATATCACGCATACTTTCTGCCTTGCGGTAAGTCAAGTATTCATCAATGCCACCAAGGAATTCTTTAACCTCACCATCTTTAAATTCAACGATTTTGTCCGCCAAGCCTTTCAAGAACTCCCTGTCATGCGAAACCAAAATCAGTGTTCCCTCATAATTATTCAACGCATTCTTCAATATCTCTTTGGACTGAATATCTAAGTGGTTCGTTGGCTCATCCATGATGAGCACATTAGATGGATGCAAAAGTAATTTAGCCAAAGCCAGTCGGTTTCTTTCTCCACCAGAAAGAACTTTCACCTTTTTCTCTGCCGCCTCGCCACTAAACAGAAAGGCTCCTAAAATGTCGCGAACTCTGGGTCTTGTTTTTTCATTGGCGGCATGTTCTGCTTCCTCTAAAACTGTGCGCGTGTCTACCAATACATGGTGCTGATTCTGAGCAAAATATCCAACCTCTACATTATGACCATGTGTAATTTTACCGTCATAATCCAATTCACCCACGATACAACGTGCAAGCGTAGTTTTCCCTTGTCCATTCTGCCCTACAAATGCAATTTTTTCTCCTCGCACCACATGCAGATCCACATCAGAAAAGATGGTCTTGTCACCAAAGGATTTAGAGACATCCTCCAATTCAAATACTACTTTGCCAGAGCGTTGAGAAGGTTCAAACTTGATGTTCATGGAATGCACATCCTCGTTATCAATCTCAATCACATCCATACGATTCAATTTTTTCTGTAGCGATTTCGCCGTAGATGCTTTGGATGCTTTTGCACGAAATTTATTAATCAGATTCTCTGTATGTTTAATGTAATTTTCTTGATTTTTCTGCGCCTGTTCTAATTTCTCACGGCGCTCCTCCCGTAGTTTAATATACTTAGAATAATTCGCCTTATAATCATGCACTTGTTTATTAGAAATTTCTAGCGTTCTATTGGTAATGTTATCCAAAAACAACACATCATGCGAAACCAAAACCACAGAACCCATATAGCCCTTTAAAAAGTCCTCTAACCACATGATAGAGTCTATGTCTAAGTGGTTGGTAGGCTCATCCAGAAGCATAATGTCATGATGCTTTAGTAACAATTTAGCCAATTCCACACGCATACGCCAACCTCCAGAAAATTCATCTGTAAGCCTTGTGAAATCAGACTCCTTAAAGCCCAATCCCTTCAATACTTTTTCCATGTCTGCATCCTTGTTATATCCGCCCAGCATGGTAAATCTATCTGTCAAATGACTAATTTCCTCAATCAAAGCACTATACTCATCACTCTCATAGTCAGTCCTTGTGGTCAATAAATCATTCACCGCTGTCATCCTTTCCTGGATCGCATTCAACTGCACGTATGCTTGAGAAGTTTCTTCCCAAATCGTACGACCTTCTACAAAATCAATATCTTGTGATAAATACCCAACACTTACTTCCCCTTCATATACCACCTCTCCTTCAGAGGGCATTTGTTGTTTGGCTAAAATTTTAAGCAAAGTAGATTTCCCTGCTCCATTTTTTCCAGCTAACCCAATGCGGTCACCCTTATTAATTCTAAACGATACGTTATCGAATAAATAATTTCCTGCGAAATGAACGCCTAATTTCTGTACTTGTAACATTTTGCAAATATAACTTAAAACCCAAGAATGGAAAGCAATATGTTACAATCGTTTAAGGAAATTACACAAGGCATCTTTTATCTAATTTTCTGCTATACAGTGAACATTTATTTCTGTCAATTATAATTAAAATATCAACTTTGATTTAATATCTTCTATCTTACCATTACAATTTGTAATTTTATCTAATGAAAATCGGATTATTTTTTGGGTCATTTAACCCTATTCATATCGGTCATTTAATTTTGGCCAATCATATTTTAGAATATTCTAATATAAATGAACTTTGGTTTGTGGTAACGCCTAGAAGTCCATTCAAGAAAAATGAATCCCTAGCAGAGGATTATGAGAGGCTTCATTTGGTGAATTTAGCCATAGAAGATTATCCGCATATGAGAGCCAATCATGTGGAGTTCAATATGCCACAACCCAATTATACGGTGCATACATTGGCGAAATTAAGAGAGGATTACCCACAGCATGAATTTACACTCATCATGGGAGAAGATAACCTAACACATCTACATAAATGGAAAAACATAGATTTTTTGATTAAAAATTATGATATCATTGTCTATCCAAGGTTGCATAAAAATAAAAAACAACCCAAAGTCTCTTTAAGCCGTGTGGACTTAGTAGATGCACCCATCATAGAAATTTCTTCCACGGCTATTCGTAACGCCATAAAAGATAGGAAAAATGTAAAACCTCTGCTTCCGCCTAAAGTTTTTGAGGCATTGGATAAAAGCAATCTTTATGCTTAAATCAAAGGTAAACGCCAAGAGAAGTTTAGAATATGAAGTATAATATGTTTAAATTACGGGGATGAATAATGTCGTTTTTTTTGATGGAGTTTGTAATCTATGCAGTGGTACTGTACAAAAACTGATTGAATTAGATAAGAATGATGTGCTTAAATTTGGTTCATTACAATCATCTAAAGGGCAGGAATTATTAAAGGAAAATCAACTAAGCCCTACGGATTTTGATTCTATCTTATATTATAAAAACGGTAATCTCTTAGATAAATCGGATGCCATTTTAGCCATTATGAAAGATTTGGGAGGTGTTTGGCGATACTTATCTATCTTCAAAATTATTCCTCGGTTTTTGAGGGATCGTGTTTATTTAACGATTTCCAGAAATCGATATAAATGGTTTGGTAAACAAGAATCTTGTTGGATGCCTAACCCAGAATTAAAAAAGAAATTTATATCTTAAACATTCATATTCTTTATTATAACCTTGTATGGAGACGAAACCTTTTAAAATTTATAATGCCTCTGCTGGAGCAGGAAAAACCTATACTTTGGTTTTTGAATTTTTGACGATTCTTTTACAGAAATCAGAACCTGAATCCTTTAGAGAACTCTTGGCTATCACCTTTACGAACAAGGCTGCCAATGAGATGAAAGAAAGAATCATTGAACAATTACAAAAATTAGCCAATGGAGAGGTTTCAGAAGATGAGTTTAGAAGATTTGAGGAAAATACAGGGTTAGGTAGAGAACGAATTCAAGTAAAAGCACAGGCCATCCTTACCGCTATTTTGCATAATTACGCTTTGTTTTCTGTAAGTACAATAGATAAATTTAATTTGAGATTGATGCGTGCATTTTCTCAAGATATGGGATTGAGTCTCAATTTTGATGTAGAAATGGATGTCAAAGATATTTTGAAAGAGTCTGTGGATGTTTTATTCTCTGAGTTAGAAGAGAAAAGTGATTTATCTGATTTAATTACACGGATTGCCATAGAGAACTTAGATGAAGACAAACACTGGGACGTTTCTAGAGAAATTACAGAAAAAGCCAGTACGCTTTTTCAAGATAAATTTTTAGAAGAATTAAAATTATTGGAGAAAGTTCCTTTAGAAAAGCTAATTGCCTTTAGAAAAAAAGCAAGAGAGAATTATATTAAAAGTAGGAAGAGGATGCAGTCTCTGGCTCAAGATGTATTGGATTTTGTAGAGAAGCATAATTTAAACGTAAATGATTTTAAGTATAAGAAAACTGGGGTTTTATCTTATTATGAAAAAATCATGCAGGGCGATGCCAAACCTTATGGTCCTAGACAGCAGAAATTAGTAGAGGATGGGACTATTTTGTCAAACAATACTGCATTAAATGATGAGATGCTGGTCTTGGTGACAGAGAAGTATGAGGGAATTTTGAAAGAAGTTTTGCTTTATAATTTCTGGCAGACAGTTTATAAAAATATCAATCCTGTGACTACCCTCAATGAGGTGGATAAAAAGTTAGAGGAAATCAAACAAGAAAATAATATCCTACTCATCTCTGAATTCAATAAGATTATAAGTGAAAATATCAAAGATCAGCCGACACCATTCATTTATGAGAAAATCGGGAATCGGTATAAGAATTTCTTTATAGATGAGTTTCAGGATACCTCTAATCTACAATGGGAAAATTTAAAACCGCTGTTAGAAAACGCTATCGCCACCAATGACACGGTGATGATTGTGGGAGATCCAAAACAATCTATTTACAGGTTTCGTGGTGGGAACCCAGAATTAATGATTGATTTATACCAAAATGAGGATACAAGAATTCATAAAGAAAATTTACCCAAAAACTGGCGGAGTTATGAGGAGATAATTACATTTAATAATTTGCTGTTTACCCATATTGCAGATACGCTTCAAAATCCGCAGTACAAGGAATTATATTTATTAGGAAACAAGCAAGAAGTTAACGATAAAAAGGGTGGTTATGTACAGATTGATTATTTAGAGATGCCAGAAAGAGGGAGTGGAAAGAAGTTTTTTGAGGACGTAGTTACACCTAATTTAATAGAGAATATTAAAAACTGCATGGCTAATGGTTTTTCTTATCATGAAATGTGCATTCTGGTTAGACAGAAGTCAGAAGGGAAAAGAATTGCAGAAGCCTTGGCAGAAGAAGGAATAGAGGTGATATCTAATGAATCTCTGTTATTAAATAATGCTACAGAGGTTCAATTGCTTTTAGCGTTCATTAAATTTATGAGCGATAAAGAAAATAAATCTAACAGAGCAGATTTATTGTTGATGTTAGATTTGTGTCAATTATTAGAGGTTGAAGACCATGCTGCATTTTACCATAACATTTTGAATGAGCGTTCTGCTGCATTTATTCTAGCTTTAAAGGAAAAAGGAATTGATTTAACTTTCACCAATTTACCTTTTAAGACCTTATATGATCAGGTTGCTTCTGCTATCCGTGCGTTTGGTTTGGATAAAAAAGGTGGTTCCTATATTACATTTTTCATGGATGAGTTATTGAGTTTTCAACAGAAAAAAGAGGTCACTGCATCGGCTTTTATAGAATATTGGGATTTAAAAGGAGCAGATAAAAGTATCGCAATGCCAAAGGGAAATGAAGCCATTCAATTAATGACGATTCATAAATCAAAAGGATTGGAATTTCCTGTGGTTTTTCTGCCTGCTGCCAACTGGACTTCCAAGCCTGGAGGCGTTTGGGTATCACTAGAAAATGAACCCATAGAAAGATTATACATGGATGAGGTGAAGAGTGTGGATCACCTACCAGAAGATATATTGGCTAATATCATAGAGGAGGAAATGCAAGCAGAATTGGATTCCTTGAATATGCTTTATGTTGCTACCACGAGAGCCGTAGAGCAATTGTATATTGGCACGCAATTAATTAAAAATGATAGTAAAAATCAGACCTTAAATTATTTTGATTCATTGGCTAAGATTTATCCTAAAGATGAATTTAATAGCATTCGTTTTGGGGAAATCCAGAGAGTTTCTAAACCAAAATTAACTGAATCAAACATAGAAACAGTTCCATATATTTCTACAGAATGGACAGAGAAAATTAGGGTGAGTAAAGAGCACGCCTTGCTTTGGGATGAAAGCCGTGCGGATTCTATAAATTATGGAAATAAAATGCATGCTATTTTAGAGAAATTAAACCATGTAGAAGATGCCTCAGAACTATTAACACAGTTTGAATTGCAAGGATTTATTTCAACGGATGAAAAGGAATCTATTGCTACAGAATTAGATCAATTATTTTCTATTACAGCATTGGTTGAATTATTTAATGCTGAAACTTTCCTGAATGAAAGAGACTTTATATCAACGAATGGATTAATCTTTCGACCCGATAGATTAGTGCGAATGGATGATGGTTGGGTGTTGATTGATTATAAAACGGGAGAGCCGCTTCAAAAGCACAAAAATCAGATTAATCAATACGCAGAAGATTTAACAGAACTTGGGTTTGACATATCAAAAAAATACCTTCTTTATTTAGGATCTGGCAATAAAGTGGTTGAAATAGGATAGCTTTAAATAAAATTCATACTTTAAATAGGAATTTTTAAATAGTTTTAAAAAAATACTTGTCAGTGGTATGCTTTTTGGATTTATATGTTCAAAACATACGATTATGAAATATTTATCAGGAATTATTTTAGCATTTTTAATGAGCAGTTGTACTACACAGCAAATGAATTCAAATAATCAAACCATAGAGGGGAAATGGGAATTAAGCTCTATCAATGGTGAGGAAATCAATTCAGAAAAACTATTGACGTTAACATTGGGAGAAAATAATCAATTATATGGTTATTTTGGTTGTAATCAAGTGAATGGAACTTATACCATCAATGGAAATAGCATGAGTACAAGCCAACTTAGTTCGACGAGAATGATGTGCGATGAGCAGGCGATGGCGTATGAAAGAACCGTTCTTAATGCTTTGGAAAACAAGCAAAGCATGCAACGTGATGAGAACGAAATGAAATTAAATACAGGGGATACGCAACTTACGTTCAATAGAATTGGCAATACAGCAGTTGTTGGTAGATACTGGAAATTACTTGAGTTAGATGGTGAGAAAGTCACCTTTGCAGAGAACCAAGAAAAAGAGCAATTTATGATCTTCAAAACTGGAGACAAAGTTTATGGTTTTACTGGATGTAATTACTTTAATGGTTCATTTGAATTAGAAGGTGATAACGAAATTTCTTTTGATCAGAACATGGCCACAACCATGATGGCTTGTCAAGATATAGACGAAAGCAAATATCTACAAGTATTTAAAAACGCAGAAACTTATAAAGTTTCAAACAATAAACTTTATCTATACAACCAAGGAAATACATTAGCCGTATTTGAGGATGTGCTATTTTAAATAATGGCTAAAAAGAAATAGTCAAGTTTATCAATTAACAAAGCCGAGTAGAAATTTCTATTCGGCTTTGTTGTAGAAAATAGGTGGAATACACATCTCTCAATTTATCCGTAAATTTGCAATCTCCTATGAAGATAAAAAAACACATACAACTTATACTACAGACTTTGCCAGAGAAGCCAGGGGTTTACCAGCATTTGGACAAAGAGGGCAAGGTGATTTATGTAGGAAAAGCAAAAAATTTGAAGAAACGTGTTTCTCAATATTTTCAAAAGGATCATGGGAATAGCCGTACACGTGTGTTGGTTCGGAAAATTGAGGATATCAGAACCATTGTGGTTGAGACCGAGTTTGATGCGCTTTTATTAGAAAATAACCTGATCAAAAAATATCAACCTCGCTACAATGTGATGTTGAAGGATGATAAAACTTATCCTTGGATTTGCATCAAAAATGAAAGGTTTCCAAGGCTTATCTATACCAGAAATTTAATTAAAGATGGCTCAGAGTATTTTGGACCTTATGGTTCTCCAAAAATTGCCAAAATCTTGCTAGGTCTTTTTAGAGAGATTTATACCTTTAGAACTTGCAATTATGATTTATCTCCAGAGAAAATTCAATCTGGAAAGTATAATGTTTGTTTAGAATATCATTTGGGGAATTGCTTAGGACCTTGTGAAGGTTTGCAGGATGAAGAGGATTACAACCAAATGATTCAAAACGCAAGAGAAATCTTAAAAGGGAACTTCAAAGAAGCCATGGATTACCTGAAGACTAAGATGCAAGAATTTGCAGAGAATTTAGAATTTGAAAGGGCACAAAAGATGAAAGAGAAACTTGATTTGCTAGATAGATATCAGGCAAAATCTACGGTGGTGCATCCTTCCATATCCAATGTAGATGTTTATAGTATTATCTCTGATGAAAGTTTTGCTTATGTGAATTTCTTTAATATCACCAATGGAGCGATTATCCGAAGTCACACGTCTGAAATCAGGAAGAAATTAGATGAATCCAATAAGGAAATCCTAGAAGAGGCTATCATTGAATTACGAGAAAGATTTCCTTCTAATGCCAAAGAAATTTATTTACCGTTTGAACTTGACTTTGAAATTCCAGGGATTAAAAAAACAGTTCCACTCATTGGAGATAAAAAACGGATTGTTGAATTGTCTGAGCGCAATGCGAAATATTATCGCATAGAAAAATTAAAACAGACTAAAATTGTAGATCCCGATAGGCATACCAAACGGATTATGGCGCAAATGAAACAAGATTTGCATTTGCCAGAAGAACCTAGGCATATAGAAGGTTTTGATAATTCTAATATCCAGGGAACGAATCCTGTAGCGGCCTGTGTGGTTTTTAAAAATGGAAAACCAAGCAAAAAAGATTATAGGCATTACAACATCAAGACGGTAGAAGGTCCCGATGATTTTGCGAGTATGGAAGAGGTTGTGTATCGCCGTTATAAACGCTTGATGGATGAAGGCAAAGATTTACCCCAATTAATTGTCATTGATGGAGGTAAAGGACAATTAAGTTCTGCGGTGAAAAGTTTAGATGCGCTGGGATTGCGGGGCAAAATCAGTATTCTGGGTATTGCAAAACGATTAGAAGAAATTTATTTCCCTGGAGATTCCGTGCCGTTATATTTAGATAAAACTTCAGAAACTTTGAAGGTTTTACAACATGTAAGAAATGAGTCCCACCGTTTTGGACTCAATCATCATAGAAATCGTAGGAGTAAAGGTGGCTTTACCTCTGAATTAGAAGAGATTCCAGGCATTGGAGAAAAGACCATCCAAGACCTTCTGAAGAAATTTAAGTCTATTAAACGCATTAAATCTGCCACCCAAAAAGAACTAGAAGAGGTAGTAGGGGTAAGTAGGGCTAGTAAAATTATAGATTTTTATAAACCTTCTGATTAGTCAATCATTAGTTTGTTTTCATGCTTTCGTTCGTGAGCGACAAAAACTCACCGAATAATACTGATAAATATCATAAATTATCTATTCTCTGATATTCAATGATATAGATTCTAATTAAATTTTTTAAGAGTGGTTTATTTAGACCAGTTAAGAATAACTATTATTTTTGTAAAAAATTTAATTTTATGAATAGGTTATTATTTACTGTATTGATGTTATTGTGCACGTTGATGATGGCACAACAGGGGGAAGTATTCGGAACGGTGACCAATGAAGAAGGTGATTTACTTTCGGATATTAAAATTGAGATTGTTGGCAAACAAAAAAATGCCTTAACCCAAGATGGTTCTTATCGCATCCGCTTAGAACCAGGAAACTATACTTTGAAATTCATCTCTAATACTTTAAACGAAAGAGCGTTAAAAGTTCAAATTGTGAGTGGTGTTAGCTTGCGTAGAGATGTTGTCTTGAATGATGTTGTGATGCTAGATAATGTAGAACTTTTTGGTTCTATCAACAAACAACCAGAAAAACTTGATTTAATCACACGTTTGCCCTTAAAACCAAGTGAAAATATACAAACCATCAGTACTATTTCTAATCAAGTCTTAGAAAAACAAGGGATTTTAAATATTTCTGATGCTGTGCGTAATGCACCTGGCGTATATACCTATGCTACCTTTGGTGGTAGAGGAGAAAGTATTGGCGCCAGAGGGTATAGAGGGATTCCTGTTCTAAAAAATGGCGTTAGAATTCAATCGGATTTTAGAGGACCAGGTTTTATTACAGATATGCAAGGCATAGAATCTGTACAGGTAATTAAAGGGGCGGCCACGATTTCGCAAGGTTTTGGATTAGACTTGGGTTCTGCCGGGGGTGTTGTAAATTTGGTAACCAAAGTGCCAGATTTTGAGAATTTCGGTAGAATTGACCTACGCTATGGGAGTTGGAATCAAGTGAGACCAACCATTGATTTCAATCGGGTTTTAAATGATAATAAAACGTTGGCTTTTAGAATTAATGGGGCTTATGAATATGGAGAACACTATTCGGGGGAGAATGATAATCAAAGATTTTATGTAAATCCATCACTGCGTTGGATGCCAAGTGATAAATTAGATATCAAATTAGAAATGGATTATCTGGATGATACCAAAGCACCAGATGCAGGTACCGTCAACTTATCCAAAGACAATACAGAAAACTTGATATATGATTTGCCGAAAGATCGGTATTTAGGTTTTGAAAGTGATGAATACACTACCAAAACATTAACTTACAGTGTTTCTGCCAAATATGATGTGAATGAAACCTTTTATATCAAAGGGGGGTTATTTGGAAGTTCTTTCGATAATGATGGATATGCGGCCTTTTTGAGTCAGACGCCTAATGCTTCTGGCATTATAGAAACGCCTAATATCGCCAATAGATCTTTGAGAAGACCTATATGGAGAAAGGATGATAATCAAATAGGGCAATTAGATTTTGTATTTCATAATATCCGCACAGGAGACTTTAAGCATTTAGCGCAAATAGGTTTAGATATTAGAGGAAACCAAGTGGAGACTAAAACCTTTAATACCGTAGCAATCGATGTGATTGACGTATTTGATGATCAAGTATCTAACACCCTAAATCAGAATGTAGATTTTACAGAAACTGGGAATAGCGATGCCAATAATAAACAATGGGGTGCTTTGGCACAATATGTTGTAGAATATAAAGATTGGGCGAGGTTCTTTGCTGGTCTCAGGTATTCTAATTATGACAATGAGTCTACGAATGGTAGACTAGATAGAACTACCAATACCATCAATTATACTACCACCACTACAGAAGGGGATACTTGGAACCCTGTTTTAGGTTTGATGGTATATCCTAGAAAACAATTAGGGATTTTCGCATCCTATACCAATACCACCAATCCTAGAAATGCCTCTAGATTAAGTGAGGCAGGAGAGGAATTGGGGGATGAGAAGTCTAATCAATTTGAAGTTGGATTTAAGTCACAATGGTTTGGCAATAGATTACGTTTTAATACAACCTATTACCGTGTAGAGAATAAAAATATGATTATGCAGGATGCTTCATTAAATAATCAAGGCAATCTAGAATTATTACCATGGTACATCAAAGGCGGTGATGATATAAGACAAGGGGTTGAGTTAGAATTGATTGGTAGAATCACCAAAGAATGGGAGGTAATGATGGGTTATTCTTGGTTAAACGCAGAATATGATAATGCCACCACTTTCATGGACGGTAGTAGACCTAATAACACGCCTGAACACGTGGCTAATTTCTGGACCAACTATAGTTTCTCACAAGGTTCTTTGGCGGGCCTCAACATTGGTGCAGGAATTTACTATCTAGGAGATAGACCTTATAATGATTTTGTGAAATCTCCATACCACGGTATAGTACCTGGATTAGAGCCTTGGTATAATGATCCATATACAACAGTGAATGCACAGATAGGTTATAAAATTAATCAGTTTGATGTCAAAGTATTTTTCAATAATATCTTTGATGAAATAGGGTACAATGCTTATCGCAATATTTACATCAATAGAATTAACCCTAGAAACTTTGCCGTGCAAGTGGGTTATAATTTTTAATCAATCTTTTTCATGTTTTAATTAGAAGGAAAGGTTCAGTTTTCCAATTGGAAAACTGAACCTTTATTTTTCTTTACAATAGTTTAAAATCAAGAACTACAACTTAGCATACTACAACCTGGGACGCCATCTACCCAATCAGGTCTTTTCTGTTGAAGTTCTGGAAATTTATTTTCATACGGATTTTGTAAGGCCTCATATAATTTCTCAAATTTAGCATAATTACCCTTTTCTGCATCTTGTATAGCATCGTACAATTGGTAATTTCTTAAAATAAATTGAGGATTAGCTTCCCTCATCAACTTCAAAGATTCTTGTTTTGAAAGTGTATTGTTTTCTAGTTGCGTATCATATGCTTTTAAGAAATCATCCAACGATTTACGCTGTTCATCACTTAAATCCTGATAGCATATATTTTCTAAATTAAATTTTCCATTTTCTCTGTATTTCATCAATTCTACAAAGAATAAAGTATAATCTAATTTTAAATCAAGCATCATCAATTGCCAAGATTTAATCAAGGTTTGGTTGGCTTGAATATCATCAAGGTCTAATCCCAATTTAGCACTCATCATAACGTCAAAACGCTTCCAGAAAATTGGTTCAAAATTATCTAATACATGGCGAATGGCATCCGTATCGTCAATCAAAGGATACAGCGCATTTGCCAAGGCATTGATATTCCATAAAGCTATATTACCCTGTTGTCCAAAAGCATATCTTCTACCAGGTAAATCGGTGGTGTTAGAAGTAAACTTGAGATCATATTCCTCCATCATGGCATACGGGCCATAATCAATGGTTAAACCTAGAATAGACATATTATCGGTATTCATAACACCATGTACAAAACCTACACGGTACCAATCGATGATCATGCAGATGGTCCTATCTTGTACTTCTGTTAAAAAGGCTATATATTTATCTTTGCCTTCAAGGTTTTGGATAGATGGATAATATCTGCCAATTACCCAATCGGCAAGATTTTTTAAAGCATCTATTTTGCCATTGGCTGTAAGAAATTGAAAATGACCAAAGCGTATAAAGCTTTTAGCCGTGCGTATCATGACTGCCCCAGGTTCTAACGCAGGATTCCCATTGTACATGATATCACGCATAACGTCTTCTCCAGAGAGGCTTATGCTCAATGATCTTGTGGTAGGAACACCTAAATGAAACATGGCTTCGCTCATCAAATATTCTCTGATGGTGGAACGCAAAACGGCTCTACCATCTGCATGCCTAGAATAAGGCGTGGCACCTGCACCCTTCCATTGCAGTTCGATAGAATTTCCTTTATCATCTAAAATCTCTCCCAAACCAATCGCACGACCATCCCCTAATTGTCCAGCCCAGTTCCCAAACTGATGCCCTGCGTAAGCGGTGGCATAAGTCTTTAAATCTCCTGGTGGATTGGCATTCAATAAATCTGTTTCTTCTGCTGTCAATGGCGAACCAAAACCTAAACTTTTTGCCAACTCTTTATTATAATGGATTAATTCTGCTTTAGGATATCCTATGGGATTCACCAAAGCATATAAAACTTCTGGCGTTTGCCTTTGCATGGGATTATAAGTGCGGTCTCCAGCAAACTTATCTATAAAAGGTTGATTGATCTTAATCTTCATGATTTAAATTTTTTAGAATAAACCTCCCCGATGATGATGGATGATGCAATAGCGACATTCAAACTTTCCGTATTATTTCCGTTTTGTGGAATGCTAACTTTTTGGGTGCAAAGTTGGGCTATTTCTTTTGAAATGCCATTGGCTTCATTGCCCATGACTAATAAGCCACTAGATGGAAATTGTGTTTGATAAATATTTTCACCTTCCATAAAAGTTCCAATGACGGGGACATCTATGGTGTTAATCAACTCACCTAAATTCAAATAATGTGCCCGAACCCTGCTAAGCGATCCCATGCTCGCCTGCACCACTTTGGGATTGTATAAATCCACCGTGTTCTCAGAGCAAAAAATATCTTTTAACCCAAACCAATCCGCTAGCCTTATGATGGTACCTAGGTTTCCAGGATCTTGCACGCCATCCAAAGCAAAACAGATTTGATCTAAGGAATTGGGAACAGTATTTTGAGGTTGTTGAAAGACTGCCAATATGTTAGGTGGTGTGGTAAGCCCACTAATTTGTTTCATGCCTTTTTCTGTAATGATGTCAGCTGATGGGAATTCTGATTGAAAGGCTTCTGTAATATAAAAGTGGACAGGGATAAAGCCATTCTTTAAAAATTCTATGATAGATTTCCTTCCTTCTACCACAAACAACCCTTGTTTCTTGCGATACTTTTTTTGTTGTAACTGTTTAATTAATTTGATGGTTGCTTTGGTTGGCATATCTTTGCTAAAATTTTGTTTAAATGGGTGTGAAAGTTACAAATATACTATTCTTTGCTTCAATTATATGGGTTCTCTCTAGCTGTAGTGTGACCAAAAAATTAGAAGAAGATGAGCTGTATTTAAGACCTAATAAATATAAATTTGAAGATGAAAGTCCATTCAAAAATGAGTTGAATAGTTATGTGACCTTGAAACCAAATTCTAGATTATTTGGTTTTATCCCAGTTAAAGACTGGTCATACAATCAAGTACCCGCTAGGTATGATTCTATCTTTAAAGATTATTATAGTTACTCAACAGATGAAAGAAGTCAGGAGATACTAGATAGTTTGTTCATGCAATATGGGTTGCCAGATCAAGTAGGGAGTAGAAAGTGGGTTTTGAGACAATTTTATAGAGCTGGGGCTAGGCCCGCAGTGCTAGATACAGCGGCAACCCAAATTTCTGCAAGAGAGATTGATGAGTATTATTTCCAAAGGGGATATTTTGATGCAGAAGTAGAGCCATCCTATCATATAGATTCTGCAGCACAGAGAGCTAGAGTGGTCTATAATATAGACGTCAAAGGCCCTTCTATTATTTCAGAATATAATCAAGTAATTGAAGATGCTCATTTAGAACAACTATACGCAGAAAATTTAGAAGATTCAAAAATAGAAGTTAACGAAAGATTTGATGTCCGCAGCTTTGAAAGGGAACGCGATCGGTTAACAGAAATATTTGAAAATAATGGCTATTATAATTTTAATGAATTAGGACAGGAATTGATTTTTAAAATTGACTCTACCAATCGCAAGGAACTTAAAACCACGATGCAGATAGCCAAACCAGCGTCTGATTCTATTGGAGAATTTAGACAATATTATATAGGCGAAATAGATATATATGTTTCTGGAAAGAAGGATAGTACTTATTCCAAATGGCATAGAGGGTATATTTTAAATTCTGACGAGCCTTTTAAATTAAACCCTAGAGTATATACGGATGCTATTACTTTGAATACGGGTGATTTATATAGAAAAGAAGATATAGCCAAAACCAGAAGTCTTATTTTTGATAGGGAAAATTTCTCTTTGGTGGGGTTAACGTTAGAGAAAAATCCAGATAATCCCTTAGATACACTTTTAAGAACAGAAATTAATTTAAGGCATAAGGACAAATATAATTTAGAGTTATCTTTTGAAGCTATGTATTCCCAATTACTGAATTTTGGTATTTCTCCTGGGGTTCGATTTTTGACCCGCAATATATTTAAAGGTGGAGAGAATTTAGAAGTTAATTTAAGAGGAACCGTAGGAACGGTGAATTCTGTAGATAATCCGAATGCCTTTTTTAATGCATATGAATTATCTTTTGAAACACGATTGAATTTCCCTAGATGGCTTCTGCCCTTTAATTCAGAAGGTTTAGTGCCTAAAAAGTACAATCCAAAATCGTCCATGAGGCTTGGTTTGGCAGGTCAAAGAAATATTGGTCTTGGGAGTTTAAATTACAACGCCAATTTAGATTATTCTTGGCAACCAGGATATAGTTCACACAATTTTGAACTATTTAATTTTG
This sequence comes from Flavobacteriaceae bacterium Ap0902, assembly GCA_009835005.1. Lineage (GTDB taxonomy): Bacteria > Bacteroidota > Bacteroidia > Flavobacteriales > Weeksellaceae > Profundicola. The sequence continues at coordinate 121,188 of WTFG01000006.1, forward strand.
AATATATTCGCAATACAGAAAGAGATAAATACTACAGAATATTTACAGTAGATGCAGAGTCTAGAAATAGCTCTTTCGATGCATATTTTGATTATAGCCCAGATGTAGAAATGCTTTATGCTAGTGGGGAAATTACAGAGGAGGATGTTGAATTTTTAATCTATGATGATGATCAATTCATAGAATCGTTGCCAAGAGGTGCATATAATTTTGATGACTATACCAAGTTTAGGAATATCATCTTCAAGAAAAATAGTATTATCCAAGATGTATTAATCCAGTCTTTTGCGCATACTTTTATATACAATGAAAATAGAAAAAAATTTATAAAACACCCTTGGTATATAGCTATAAAAGGAGAAGTTGCAGGAGCGTTTTTAAGATTATTAGACTCCACTTTCGGCTTTGAACAACAAGAAGGTTTTCTGGGAGAAAGACAATCAATGATTGGTGGAGTACCCTATTCAGAGTTTGTACGGTTAGACTTAGATTTAAGAAAAACCATTCAAATATCTCCCAGAACAGAACTCGCCTTCCGTAGTTTTACAGGGCTAGCCTTGCCGTATGGGAATATTTCTACATTGCCTTTTAGTAGATCCTATTTTGGAGGTGGATCCAATGATGTAAGGGCTTGGCAGGCATACGAACTTTCGCCAAATCCATTGCGCCCGAATGATGATGGTACGTATATAGATCAAATGAAGATTACATGGAATGCAGAATATAGATTCCCCATTGTAGGGATTATGAATGGAGCTGTATTTGTAGATGCTGGTAATATCTGGAGCTTGGATGATGATAATTTAGAGACCAAATTCAGGTTTAATCAATTTCTATCTCAAATGGGTGTAGGTGCGGGCTTAGGAGCAAGGTTTGATTTAACCTTTGTCATTGCTAGATTAGATTTTGCATGGAAAATGCATGATCCCGCCTATGCAGAAGGGGAGAGGTGGGTTCCAGACTTTAAGATTTTGAGACCTCAAATACAATTCGGGATCAATTACCCATTCTAATCTAATTGGAATTTTAAATAAGTAATTTTCTTATGTTCGTTTAAATATAATTTTTCATAATGTGTTTGAATATCATACAGGTAGGCTGGTAAATCATGGGTAGAAGCGTTATAAATATCATGGTTAGCATACGCTACCTTATAATTATTCACTTCTATGATACCCAATGTATAACCATGTAGATATTCGCTATCGGTTTTGAGGTGGATAAAACCATTAGCCTTTAACACCTGTCTGTATCTATCAAGAAATTCTGGGTGTGTTAATCTATGTTTTTTTCTTCTATATTTAATTTGCGGATCTGGAAAAGTAATCCATATTTCACTAATCTCATTTTCCGCAAAAACATGATTAATTAATTCAATCTGAGTCCTTACAAAACCTACATTTTTTAAATCATCTTCTTCCACCGTTTTGGCACCTCTCCAAATTCGGGCTCCTTTAATATCAATTCCAATGAAGTTTTTTTCTGGGAACATTTTGCCTAATCCCACAGTATATTCACCTTTACCACAACCAAGTTCTACCACGATGGGTTGATCCTTTTTAAAAAATTCTCTATTCCATTTCCCTTTTAAATCAAATCCATTTAAAACCTCTTCTCTTGTTGGTTGTATGAAGTGATCAAACGTCAAATTTTCCTCGAATTTTTTTATCTTATTCTTTCCCATACTGCGAAAATATAGAAACGTTTTTAATTATGTAATATAATGTGTAAAAGCATATATTAATTTGATGCTATAAAGCAGAAAACCCGCCTTTTCTTAAAGGTGGGTTTCAATATAATATTTTGTTCTTGATTTATGGTATCTTGCCCGTAGCGTTATAATATAACGGTAAAACTTCTGGAATTTTAGCCTCTAATTGCGCAATTCTTCTACCAGGATTCGGATGCGTAGACAAGAACTCTGGTGGTCTAGAAGAGCCCGCCGTAGCTTGTTCCATACGTTTCCAGAATCTTGGTGCTTCTCTAGGGTCATAACCCGCCATAGACATTAATTTAAGTCCAATAGCATCGGCCTCAAGTTCTGCTTGTCTAGAATAAGCCAAAATACCTACTTGGGCTCCCACAGGATATAATGAGTTAAACACATTTCTATATTTACTATCATTTAAAGCTACATTACCAGCAACTTGTAGCCCCTGCGCAATCATTGCTTGTGACATTCTCTGTGCACTGTGTTCTGCAAGCGCATGTGTAATTTCGTGTCCCATCACCACGGCAACACCATTATCATTTTGGGTGATAGGCATAATACCCGTATAAAAAGCAACCTTCCCGCCAGGCATACACCAAGCGTTGATCGCATCATCTTGGATAAGATTAAACTCCCATTCATAACCATTCAAAAAATCAGATTGATTTTGGTTTGCCAAATATCTTTCTACAGCTCCTTGGATGTTTTTACCCACAGTCTTCACTTGTTTGGCCTGTGCAGAAGAACTATTGACAACCCCTTCCTCACTCAACACTTGATTATATTGTTGAAAAGCCATTGGGAATAATTGGGCATTGCTAACCAAAATCAAAGGAGATTTACCCGTAATTGGATTCGTACTACACGCTGCCACGAGCAATATCACTAAAAGAAGAGCGTATTTTCTCATAATTATAATTTTCACTAACATTTTCAATTATTATACCAAAGTAAATGATATTAATCATGGAGATTAAGTGAATATTTAGAAATCAATTTGTATATTTGCATCTTACAAATTACAAAAATAGGAGGAAGGATTTGGCGGGTTGCAACCTCTATAAAAAATGCTAATTACTTAATATTACCATTCTTTTGTGCTTCCCTCAATTTTCATTACTTCTTTTATTGAAACTCTAAAAACAATAAAATTATGTCATATTTTTTCACTTCTGAATCGGTATCAGAAGGGCACCCAGACAAGATTGCAGATCAAATATCAGATGCTATTTTAGATCATTTTTTAGCCTTTGATCCAGAAAGCAAAGTAGCCTGCGAGACCATGGTAACCACAGGACAAGTTGTATTAGCAGGTGAGGTAAACTCTTCTGCCTACGTAGACCTACAAAAAGTAACCAGAAGCACGATAGAAGCCATCGGCTACACAAATAGTGATATGAAGTTTTCTTATGACTCCTGCGGCATCCTCTCTGCCATTCATGAGCAATCCCCAGAGATCCGTCAAGGCGTAGATAAGCAATCCCAAGAAGAACAAGGCGCAGGAGATCAAGGGATGATGTTCGGGTATGCCTGTAGCGAAACAGAAAACTACATGCCACTTGCTTTGGAATTATCTCATATGATTCTAAAAGAGCTGGCAGCCATTAGAAAAGAAAGAAAACAGATGACCTACCTGCGGCCAGACGCCAAGGCACAAGTCACCATGGAATATGATGATAACCATCAGCCCATTAGAGTGCATACCATTGTGGTTTCCACACAACATGAGTCATTTGACGAGGATGATAAAATGTTAAAAATCATAGAAGATGATATCAAAAATTTAATAATTCCAAAAGTCAAAAACAAACTAAATCAAAAAGCCCAAGACTTATTCCAAGGAAAAATTAAATATAAAGTGAATCCAACAGGTAAATTTGTGATTGGAGGCCCCCATGGAGATTCAGGACTCACAGGCAGGAAAATTATAGTAGATACCTACGGAGGCAAAGGAGCGCACGGAGGTGGAGCCTTTAGTGGTAAAGACCCATCCAAAGTAGATAGATCGGCGGCCTATGCCATGCGTCATTTGGCCAAAAACATGGTAGCCGCAGGATTATGTGATGAGGTTGTTGTACAAATCTCGTATGCCATTGGTATCGCAGAACCTATGAGTTTAATGGTCAATACCTATGGTACAAGCAAAATTGATTTGTCTGATGCACAAATTGCAGAAAAAATCCTAGAAAACTTTGATTATAGACCCTTTGCCATAGAAAGAGACTTTAAATTGCGCCAACCCATCTATACAGAAACTGCGGCTTATGGTCACATGGGCAGAACACCCAAAACAGTCACCAAAACATTTGAAGGCAATGGAAACGAGGTAGTGACCAAAGAAGTAGAACTATTCACATGGGAAAAACTAGATATTGTAGACAGATTAAAAGCCGTTTTTAGATCTTGATTAAAAAGATTTAAATAAGAATTAGGGCAGCTATAAAGACTGTCCCAAGTAGTACGCAGGAATCTACTTACAAAAATTAGGCACAAAAGGAGTTTGCTATTCAGCCCACTCTTTTGTGCCTATTTTTGTTAGCGTATCTTCCTTTGCGCACTACTTGTTACCATCCTGGCTGCAATTTATTACCGTCAATTTTAGAAATTCAATCCAAAAAAATTAAAAATTTGTTAAAATAAAACGTCTGTTGGAACAATGTTTGTCTCTATATAATTAATAATTAGTAAATTAATCTTTAAAAAAATAGATATGAGACTTAGAGAATTTTTATTAAGTGCAGCCACAATATCGCTATTGGTCAGTTGTGATAATCCCCAAAAAGAAGAAAATGTAGTGGTAACATCAGACGACACGACAACCGTTGTGGATGATGTGGACACTACAAGTGCCATCAACGAGAATATGAACCAAACGTTGTACGTCGCTACCTTATCCTCACTTAATGAAAATTTAGTAGGTTCAGCTACCTCTGGTGAAGCAAGATTTGTAATAGAAAATGGGCAAATGTCCGTTACCATAGATGTGGATAATGCACCAGCCAATATTGTACACTGGCAACACTTCCATGGATTCAAAAATGGAGACGCAGCTTCTTGTGCTACCATGGCAGAAGATACAAATGGAGATGGGATCATTGATTTAATGGAAACAGAAGCAGTTTCTGGTACAACCATGGTGCCATTCAATGAACTACCAGCAGCCATGGATATACCAGCCGAAACTTATCCAACTGCAGATGCCAATGGTTCTTACCATTATGAGACTACCATAGCAATGGATGAATTAGAAGGTGCTTTTGCAGATGCCTTTGACGGGGGAGAGGTCAATCTAGAAAACAGAGTATTATATATTCACGGAGTGCCAACAGATACAGAAATTCCGTCTACCGTAGCTTCGCTAGGGGATATTCCTGCTTCAACCACTCTGCCTATTGCCTGTGGTAAAATTGTAAGACAGTAAATTGATAGAATTAAGACAACTTTCATTTTATTTAAATGAATAAATTAAAAAGATGCAAATCAGAGTGATTAATCTCTCTGATTTGTATCTTTTTTAGCTTAGTTCTACTTGAATTTGAAGTGCTCTTTATAGTTTTTTCAATGATGTTGATTCTTTCTAGGCTATGATGATTATCTGATTATCTATACCTATACGGATAGGTCTAATACTTCTAAAATATCATTTAACCCGAAATAGATATAAACCTCACCATCTGGTTTAATCAATAAATGATTAATTGTGAAATCAGAATTTTTAAAGAATAATTTTTCTATCAGGTTATTTTCATCAAGGTAAATATGTCTTTTAGAATCAGGTGTTACAGACGCATTTTTGGTACCTATCAAAAAAGATTGAAAAGAATCCTCATTTCTGTCTATCCATTTCCAATATTTTTTATACTCCGCATCTTGATATATCTGCTCATCACTTCTATATAAATGAATCAAAGTATTTTTAGTGGCATCAAACTCAGAATCCATGATATTAGATAATGTTTCTGATAATTGTTTATATTGTGGAGCATTAAGGTGTCCCATATTCTTATGCAGATATGCCGCTTGGATTAGAGCAGAATCACTTTTGATAGTTTTTGTAAATGTCTTGGATGGATTCAATAAATCAAACTGTATTTTGGTGATGGGAGCATTCTGAAAATAATACAGCGTATCTTGATTTAAGTTTTGACCGAATAGGGTTGCTGTTGAAATCGTTATAATTAATAAGGTTATATAATTTTTCATCTTAATTTTTAATTTAAGGCTAAGATTAGGATATTTTTTGAATAAAGAGGTTAAATAAACATTAAATTAATCTTTCTAAAAATTAACCTCTGAATCGGGGGTAATTGATTAAAACCCATTATTTTTGTATATATATATATGATCCTTGTTAAGTTTAATGTCATTGGACTAGATCAAATCACTTTTAATAGTTAATATCCATTATTTCATACGTAATAGTGCCAGTTGGTAGCTCTAAAATTGCCTTATCTCTGATTTTTTTGTTAATTAAAACCTGGGCGAGGGGCGAAAGGAAAGAAACTTTTTGTTTGGCGATATTTGCCTCATCCACACCAACAATTTGGAAATTTTGGACTTTATTAGCCCCTTGAACTTTAAACTTCACCGTAGCACCAAACCTAATTTCATCTTGTGGTTGATTTTCTAGATTTACAATTTTGGCAGAACCAATTCTTTCGTTTAATAACTGTAATTTTGCATGGATGTGATTAGGCGAAATTCTTTTATCTTTCTCGTTGGTTGAATCAAGATTGTCTTTCCCTGCTAATAAGTTTTCTTTCTCTTGTTGTAGTTCATCAAAACCCTGGGATGTTACATAATTTATAACACTATCTGGCAAAATGCTCTAGGAGGTACCAATGGAATTTCTTCTTGGTCATCTTCTTTTACAAATCCTCTACTCATAATTCAACGTTCTATGTTCTACATAATCTCTCTACAGTTTATGGAACATCAAGTTATATACCAATAAAATGGGCGCTTTATTAACAAGATGACATTTTCTTCTCTCATTATCATACCCTCTGATTTCTACTCTCTTCACATACCATAATTTAGGAAAAACCCATTTACCTTGACTAAAAGAATACAGGTATGTCAATTCTGCAAATTGTAAACAGGAGTTTAATTTCCAAAAGATAGATGCATTGGTAATAGAAAAGCCTAATTTCTTAACGGGTCTATCATTAAAAAATAACTGTTCCCAATGATTTCAACGTCTGGTTGATAATTTTTCATTTTCTATGCGCTCTATGATTGTAAGAAGGGCGCGCATATAATTTCCTAACAGCACCTTCTGCGCGTGTCGTCCTCTGTCTTTCCATTGAAAGTTGATGAGGTAATCATAGGTGAAGACGTTATGCAAATCATATTTATGATTCGTCTGTACGGTGGAGATTACAAAAGGATTTAAGTATTTATAATATCCAACCAATTTCAAGAAATGGACAGAGGATAAATTAAGAAAAGGGGCAATAAGGGGTAGGATTAATATACCATAAGGTTGGCTCATTAGCGGTATCATAAGCCCAAACCCAAGGACGATAGAGGTAATAGCTATCATCCATTGCAGATAAGCGGGAAGTTGATATAATTTATTCATTGTGATTATTTATTCTAGAGACTTAAATAGATATAGAGAAATTGGAAAACCTTACAAACTAGCTTTTATGAATCTGTTTTCTAATCTCAATAATCTAATAGACAGGAAATTGTGGGGTATTGAATATAAATGGGGGGTAACAAAAGTCATTTTTTTGAGAAGATTGTATAAAAATCCCTTTGTAATAGGTGTTATATTTAATTTGAATACATTAATTGAGTTTTTCTACATTATATAATGAAAAATAGCCCTAAAACTAAATATAATTTATAAGCTTTAGGACCATTTATGTAATTTAAATAATTGAATTACTCAAAAACAATAGGCAATTCTGAATTTTCAATTTTAATAATATGATAAGGTTGTATATGTACAAATCCTACATATTCCTCATCCGTTAGGGTTTCTGATGTTTCTATAAAAAGTTTTTGAGAATTAGACGTAACATTTAACTCTAAACCATACCCATTGTTTGGTTTTACTTCATCAAAAGCAGCGATTACACTATATTTAGAAAAATCAATATCTACATCTGTCAAATTATCAGAAACATTATTCACAGTATTCATTTGGGTGGTTAGCGTTTCCCAGTCTGATTGTGTTTTAATCACTAAATTTTGTTTATTGATTCCTTCTTCCCCATTCCCTGTGAGGGCTCCTTGATGGATGGTGGTAAAATCGACAGCAGCTCTTCCATTGCTGTCATCATCTGAACTACAGCTCACGATGAAAATTGATAGCAAAAGGATTAATAAATTTTTTTTCATAATGTTATAATTTGAATTAGTTCTTAAATATTCCAATAGGTTTTATCAAATTAATGCGTTTAAGTGTGCTTAATGGAGTATATATTGGATGATTTAGGTTTTTTATTACTATTCACAAAATTAATAATCATTAATTTTAAATATTTGATAATTAATCTTGAATTAATCTTTGATGAGTAATATTTTTTTAATTTTAAAGTTTTGGCTTAATGCCCTGCTCTGGAAATTTACCAGTATACTGGCCTAAAACTTTTTCAATTTTGGCTATATCTGCCTCCTTGCTATTGCTTGGCATCATAGGTTTATTCCAGTAAACGGTTTTGGTTGGATAATCAAATGACATCGGTACAATCGGAATATTGGCTTCTTTTGCAATATGCCAAAATCCACTTTTTAATTTGGGTTGATACTTCCTAGTTCCCTCTGGTGCAATACATAACACAAACTCATCCCTTTCTTTCATTTCTTCTATGGTCAATTCTGTCAGACTCTTTTTTTGTCTGCCCTTGGATCTGCTAACTGGGACTGCACCCATAGCAAGAAAGCCTTTGCCGAGGATAGGTAGTTTAGTCCAACTATCTTTGATCATGAAATTTGCGGGAAAACCGCCAATAGCCCGTGTTCCTAGACCCAATGGGAAGTCCCAGTTACTGGTATGAGGACCTGCAACGATGATGGCCTTTTTTAATCCTTTTGGAAAATTTCCTTTAATCTTCCATCCAGCGAGTTTAAATATTTGAGTCCACAAGAATTTATTCATAATAAGAGTTTTCACAAAAATACTGATTTACAATGGGTTTTAAAGAAAAGTTGTGTTCTCTAACAATTTTATCAATAATAATTTATACTAATCTTGTTTATCCTAAATACCGAGAATCGTTCATTTTTAATCTTATATTTCTTTAATTTCATTCTTTAGATTTCCGCCTGGCTTTTATGTTCCAAGAATTAATTCCTATGAGAATTAGAATTAAAACTGTCAAAGTTGGCAGAATTATTATAAAATTAATAAGCCTGTCATTAACGGATAAACTAAAAGATAAATTAAGAGAATATAGATTGAGAAAAGCAATAATTACAGAAATGATGATTGAAATTATATGCTTCTCTTGAATAATCTTCTTAATCAACCATGAGAATAATACGATGCCCAAACCAAAGAACATCAAATAGTATAAGGTAAAACCAATCACCGTTCTATCATACGTTAATTCGGATATTTCATTAATGGCGATAGCGTAAGGAGAAATTAAAAAAATAGAGACTATGGCATATATTATATGGGGAAGGGTGATTTTGTTCATATTATCGTTCATTGAAAATAATTTCTCAAAACCTCTAACGCATATTTACTAGCAATTTCCTTGGCAAAGAAAGGGAAGTCTATGTGTGCATTGTCGTTTGCATTATCAGATATGATACGCATGATAGAAAATGGAATATTATATTCATAACAAACTTGTGCTACGGCAGCACCTTCCATTTCTACACAAGCCACAGAATTTAAATTATCTATAATGAACTGTACTTGGGATGCTTGATGCACAAATTGGTCTGCACTAGCGATATCACCTAGTATAGATTTTGGTTTCGTAATATTAATTTTTTCGGCTAAATCATCGCTAATTATATCATTATAATGCTCTAGAAATAATTGACTGCCATTATAGAGTTTATCGCGATTTTCCTTATTCGTATCAAAGAAAGTTTTTCCTAAAAGTGGAATTTCAAATGTATCAAATAGGGGATGCGCATTCATATCATATTGCACCAATTGATTGCCAATCACGATATCTCCTATATTTAGATTAGGCGTGATGGCACCAGCAACACCTGTAAAAATAAGTTCATCTAAATTAAAGTCATTGATTAATTGGGTAGCGGTAGTGGCAGACGCAACTTTTCCCCAACGAGAAAATACCAAAGCAACCTCCATTCCAAATAGTGTTCCTGTATGATAAGCACGTTTTCCTTTTCTATAACTTTCTTTATTTTCTAACTGATTGATCAATGCCTGAATTTCCTCTTGCATCGCACTCATAATTCCTATCATAATTCCTTATATTCTTAATGAAATTCAAAGGTAAAGAATTAATGGCTGGTTAAAATTTCTCCTAGTAAAGAGAGTCACATTTAGGTTAATTATCTAATTTGAAACGTTAAATTCTTTCATACAAAGTTTAGGAATACTTAATAACCTTTTTCTCGCAAGGTTTCAGTAAGGTTTTGTCCTATTTTCTTTCCCCATTCTTGCCCGATTAGCATAGATTCTTTCATGATTAATGGCGAGTTTTTAGCAAATTTAGCACCTGAAGGCGTTTGGTAGAATTCTATTATATCTTGTAACTCATCTTTGGTTATATATTTTGAATATACAGGGACTAACATATAGGTTAATTCATTCAATGATATTTTTAGAAATTCATTTTCCAGTTCATCCCATACTTCTGTTGGAACGTCTTTAAGTGATTGTTTATACATGACAATCATCTGCTTAATTGCCATTTGGAAATTTTGTTCAGATCCTGAAACTTGTAACATGGTTTTTAACGTTTTGCTATAATCCTCATCTACTTGGCTGAAGGCAGAAGTACTAGATAGGATAAGACAAATAAGTAAAATTAATTTTTTCATAAGATTCATTTTTAGCTTGATGAAAGCTACTTTTTATAGACATTAAACAATAAAATTAGAATAATTTACTGGGTTATAAGTATGATTGGTAATAATAAAAGGAAACCTCATCGTATTATTGAAGTTTTGGAGTGCTTCTTCTATTTTTTATTTAAAATGCACAATTCACCTGTTCAAATAATAATATTACCATTTTGAATGTCAGTAATAATTTCATGGATTTTGTGTAAAGCATGGACTTCAAATATATAGTTTTAGTGACTCACTTCAATTGAATCTTCACCATGAATTTCTATCATCCAATCGTCATTTAAAACTCTCCATCTATTAAACCCACTTATAATACTCCCCCAAATTTAGGCCATTGGATAAATAATAAAAATGGATAAATTTAAAAACAAAAAACGATGAGAAAAGGGAGAAGAAAATTCACAAGAGCCTTTAAGACAAAAGTAGCCATAGAAGCTTTAAAAGAGCGTGAGACCTTGCAAGAACTATCTAAACGTTTTGAGGTGAGCTCCAATCAAATATCCCAATGGAAAAGAGCTTTTCTTGAGAATGCAGAAAAGGCATTCGATCATCAAGGGAAAAAGCAAAAGGAAGAAGTAGATGTTGATAAGTTATATCGCAAGATTGGGGAATTAGAAATGGAGCGAGACTTTTTAAATAAAAGTTAATGGAAAACCAGACTGTAAAGGAGCGTCGGTTATTGGTAGATAAGGTGGAAAAGTTAAGTGTAAGAAAACGGAGTATACTTTTAGAGATAAACAGAAGTAATCTTTATTATTCACCTAAAACAGAAAATTATCCAATACTTTAGATACAGAGAACGTTACAGCATTGCTTAAGAGTAGTATATCAGAGCATGGAAAACCAGAAATTGTCAATTCAGATCAAGGCGTTCAATTTACAAGTAAAGAGTGGGTTACCCTTTTGAAGGAAGCTCATATAAAAATCAGCATGGATGGTAAAGGCAGGGCTTTGGACAATGTATATGTAGAGCGATTTTTTAGAACTATAAAGCAAGATTATATTTACTTAAATCCTGCAGAAGATGGTTTAGAACTTTACGGAGGAATAGCGCAATATATGAACAAATATAACCATAGAAGCCATCAAGGAATAGGCAGAGAAAAGCCTATAAATAAATACCAAAGAGTCGCATGAAAGTACGAGTTATCAACATTTCAACACTATACGGAAAAAACCTATTAAAGGGTTTTTTCCCTATATTGGAATATTGATAACTCTCTGGCGCAACATGATTAATTTTAATAACTTTATGGTCTAACTAATGGGGAGTACTTTATTTTTTGAATAATATGTTTCGTATAAATTTAGTGCCAATATAAAAGCAAAAACACAAATTAAAAAGACAATTACATTACCTGGCCCATATGGAAATGTATTCGCTTTCAAAAACACAACTAAATTTAAAACAACTAGATATAAAAATAGTTTTAAATATTTCATGAGACATTATTTATAGAGTACAACCTAGGACACTTAATGGTAGTTAGGATGATATCTTAGTTCAATTTTAGAACTTAGGTGTTTTATTTTTCTAAAATAATTGCTATAAATGTTTTGTTCTAAACTGATATGTTGACATACTGGAAATTTAACTTTTAATTAAATTTTTTAAAAGCATTGATTACATCTGCTTTGGTGTACTCACCGACATTTTTATAAAAACTTCCATCTGGCTTAATGATGATAAAGCCACCATTTAATCCATTGTAATCAAAAAATAATTTTTTAATAATGTTATTTTTATCTGTTCTCCAGTCAATTTTATTACCATAATAATGTAAGTTCTGTACTTCTGGATTTATCATCCAAAATTGATGATTCTGTTCAATTTTAGATAACTTCTTAGCCAAATCTCCATAAAAAATATCCCATTCTACTTGATAGTTTGTTTGTGCTGACTTTGGATCATTATTTATATAATTAATTATAATGCTTTTATTAAAATCAATATTCTCTGTACTGATATTGGATAGGTGATTTTTTAAAAGTTGATAATCTTCAGTAGATAAATTACCCGTAGTTTCATTTAAAACCTCATTTATAGAATCATAGGCATTTCCTAATTGGTAGGTATGTGGTGATTTTTTCTCTACCGTTTGTGCTGCACAATTTAGTGTTAGTAGCGTTAAGAAGAATAAGGTGATTGATTTTCTCATAATGATCATTTAATGTTAATCTTCGATTTAGTTTATGAGGGGAAGATAAGGCGTTTTTTTTATTACTTAATGTCAATTTATTATTAAGAAATAGGAACTTTATTTCAACTTAAATTTCCGCTAGTTTACTTTGCTCAAAATCCAATGGGTAATTTCTTTTAAAGCCCTAGGAGAAAAAGTTTGTTCTATCTGGCTGTATTCACTTACCGCACCCGTTTCACTTTCTTGGAAGAGGTGATTTAAGCCAGGTAATTCTTTGATCGTGAAATCTTTGTTTCCTCCTTTGGTTAAGGCAGATGCAATGGCATGCAGATTTTCTTTGGGTGGCACTTGCAAATCTTTTGCACCATTGAGCGCTAAAATAGGAACATTTACTTTTTCTAGCGCTGTGGTTGGATCATATTTAAGAAAATAACCCATCCATGGAGAAGTAATTTGCTTCACTTGCATGGCTACAAAATCTTCTTGGCTTATGCCCTTGGGTGTTTCAAGGTCGGGGTTTTCATCTAACATCTTTGTTATTTCTATAGATAACTTTTGCTCCAAGTTAGAAGTGTCTTCTAGGTTAACCACGAAGTCAAAAATTCTCCTATTTTGTGTTAAGGTTTTTTTGATTTTAGCGTCTGGAATCCCTTGTGCTTTCGCAATCAATTCTTGTTGACGTATAAGCACTTGGTCTCCTCTTATGCCAGTTCCAGCAAGCAGTATGATAAAGGCTACATCATTTGAAGCATTTGCTACCATCGGTGCAATGATTCCTCCTTCGCTATGACCAATCAAACCAATTTGGTTTGAATTAATTTCTTTTCTGGTTTTTAAATAGGCTATGGCACTTTCAACATCAGTAGCAAAATCTGCTGTCGTTGCGGTTTTGAAATCCCCTGTTGACTGTCCAACTCCCCTATCATCATAACGCAAAACTGCAATGCCATGTTTGGTTAAATGGTCTGCAAGCACAAGAAATGGTTTATGACCCAATATTTCTTCATCTCTGTTTTGTGGGCCACTGCCAGAGATTAATATCACGGCAGGAAAGGATTTCCCCTCATGAGGTAAACTTAAAGTTCCTGCTAGTTTTATATTAGCATCATTATTTTCAAAATCTACCTCTTCTGTCTCATAAGGATAGGGTGGATTGGGTTCTTGAGGTCTTTTTAAAACAGTTTTTTTAATTTCTTTTCTAGATAAATTCAATAGGAATTTATGTCCACCTTGATTAAATTCTCCTTGGATAGAATCATTTCCATTTAACGTTCCTTGGTATGTAATGCCTAAATTTTTTACTTCTATGGTTAGATGCGGATGCTTAAAAATGGTAGAAGTAACTGGGATATCATAAGCGCTTTGATCGGGGCTATCCATCGTAGATTTATAGCCATTTCCTGCTTTTTCTATATTAAAAGCCAATCTTAATGTTGTTCCTTGAATATTTAGAGAACCATGCCATTTACCTGTGATTTCCTGTCCATATAGCGCAAGTCCCAAACTTAATAACAGGTATGTGTAGATTGTTTTCATAATTAATTGAATTGATGGATTAAAATTTTAGAAATTATTTCAGATAATAAAATGGCTGCAATAAATAAAAATATACTCCTCTTGTCTTTGGCGTTAGAGGCTATTTTGAACCCATTAAATAAAAGCGTGATATACCAAATCAAAAATAGGATGGATAACAAGGCAAAGATGATTAATGCGGCTAAATTAAATATGGGTATATCGTTTACCTGCTGGGTATTCGTAAATTCTATTACCTCTAGCGTTGCCTTATTTATAAAATCATTGAGATTAAAAACAGTCAGCAAATAATAAGGCATTCGGGCGATCAAAACCGTGTTAACCATATCCACCAACCTGGTTTTTACATTGATATATTTGGCCGTGACAAAGAGCAGAAGGATTAAACAGATAATATTAATCAAATTATCTATGAATGGTTCATGGTACAATGCGTCTGAAACCGTGTGTAAATCTAATACGCCATCAAATCTAACATTGAATATATAAGCGAGGTAAGAACCAATAAGTGTTCCTGTGATACCCACAGCAAGCAAGGTCTTTTCTGAATACTTGGCAAATGGTTTGAGTAGAGTGGAATTCATAGGTTAAATTTTATTTAATTGGTGTATGTTTTCTATGATATCATCTAATTTATTCCTAACCGTAGGATAACTTTTCCCCATTTTAGCAGCCATTTTTTTGAGGCTACCGCTAGATAGTATAAATTCAAAAATGAACGCTTGATCTTCTGCAGATAGTTGCAACAAAATAGGAAGTGGATATTTACCAGAAATCACAGTTTCGCAATTAGAACAGGAAAGTTCACTTACAAAAAGAGGATTATCACAACTGGGGCAGTTGATTGGAAGTTTATTCATTAGTATTAATTTTATTCATCAAATATAGAATAAAAATTAATATAATTAAAATGTTATTAAATAAAATTAAAACATTATTAAATAAAGTTAATATTCCGAGAAGTGTGATGGTAATTACTTTCTAATAACTCCATTAAAAGTTAGTAAGTGTTTAGTCATTTTAAATTCTGAAGGGAATAAGCTGAGAGATTTTCGTAAGTATGCCTTAGCCAAGCAATTCTTTTTATCCCGAGTTTTCCACTGGCGGATTCAAGTTACAAATGCAACGTATTGATTAAACAATAATTATTCCTCCAAATACAAAAGTCAATATGAGACTTATATGCGATGCGCCACATTCTTTAGAGTAAATAGAATCTGAATATTTGTACGTATATTTTACGTACCACGATGATTTCATTCAAAATGTACGGAAGTTTAATTGATACAATAGTAAACGATAGATTGTTAGGTAGAAATATAAAATGAACATATTATTTTCATTATAGTTAAACAACTAGGGTAGAATATTTATCCAAAAAACATTTATTTTCAACAAAATCTACAAATCATTTTTAATTTTCTTATTTTTAAAGCAAGTAAATATAAAATTATGATTCGTAAACAAGTAGATAATGTACACCAGGCCTTAGAAGGAGTAAAAGATGGGATGACCATCATGCTCGGAGGTTTCGGTCTTAGTGGAATTCCAGAAAATAGCATTGCAGAGTTGGTGAAGTTAAACGTGAAAAATTTAACTTGTATTTCTAATAATGCTGGGGTAGATGATTTTGGTCTAGGATTGTTATTGCAAAAGAAACAAATAGATAAAATGATTTCTTCTTATGTAGGAGAAAACGCAGAGTTTGAAAGACAAATGTTGTCTGGAGAATTAGAAGTAGAACTAACACCACAAGGAACATTGGCAGAGAAGTGTAGAGCAGCACAAGCGGGAATTCCAGCATTTTTTACACCTGCAGGTTACGGGACAGAAATCGCAGAAGGTAAAGAAACTAGAGGATTTGACGGGAAAATGTATGTGATGGAAGAGGCTTATAAAGCAGATTTTGCTATTGTAAAAGCATGGAAAGGAGATGAGGCTGGTAATTTAATCTTTAAAGGAACCGCTAGAAACTTTAACCCAAATATGTGTGGTGCGGCCAAGATTACGGTGGCAGAGGTAGAAGAGTTATTACCTGCTGGCGAATTAGACCCTAATGAAATTCATATTCCAGGGATTTTAGTAAGTCGTATTTTCCAAGGAGAGAAATTTGAGAAGAGAATTGAGCAACGTACAGTGCGTGAGTCTAAATAATTCTGGGTCAAATTCTTTATTTATTAATGTCAAAAAAATATTATGAGTTTAAATAAAAATCAAATTGCACAACGTATAGCCAAAGAAGTAAAAGATGGTATGTATGTAAATCTAGGGATTGGAATCCCTACATTGGTTGCCAATTTTGTGCGAGAAGACATCAACGTAGAATTTCAGAGTGAAAATGGTGTGCTTGGAATGGGCCCATTCCCGACAGAAGATGAGGTAGATGCAGATATTATTAATGCGGGGAAACAAACGATTACTACGCTTCCAGGTGCGAGTTTCTTTGATTCTGCCATGAGTTTTGGGATGATACGTGGTCAACATGTAGACTTGACTATTCTTGGCGCTATGGAAGTTTCTGAAAATGGAGATATTGCGAACTGGAAGATTCCTGGGAAAATGGTGAAAGGAATGGGTGGTGCGATGGATTTAGTTGCATCGGCAGAGAATATTATTGTAGCCATGGTGCACACGAATAGAGCAGGAGAGAGCAAACTTTTAAAAGAATGTACGCTGCCACTTACAGGGGTAAAGTGCGTGAAAAAAATCGTGACCAATCTGGCAGTTTTGGAAGTGGTAGAAGAAGGTGGTTTTCAATTACTAGAGCGTGCGCCTGGTGTTTCTGTAGAAGAAATCAGGGCAGCGACAGAAGGTAAATTAATTGTAGCGGGTGATATCCCAGAAATGCAATTTTAAAAATAGTTAATTTATCTCTACAAAAAAGTTGGGAATGATGCTGTGGTTTAAGAAGCTACAGCACTTTTTATTTTTTTGTATAGAAATACGAGTCCAAAAGCAATGATTCCACCAATGATTCCTAATAACGCTTCAGGAATAAATGAAGGTAATTGAGTCAAGTGATCGGCTAAATAATGATGAATAAAATTAACATTATGGGCAAAGATTCCACCTGCGACTAAAATAAGTGCAATGGTACCAACAATACTCAAAATGCGAATGACAATCGGTAGAGATTTCACTAAGATTTCTCCTAATTTATTTTTCCAACCTTTAGCATCGGACTTTTTAATCAATCGGAAACCTGCATCATCCATTCTCACAATCAAAGCGACGATTCCATACACACCTACGGTGGCTAGAATAGAAACAATAGCGACGGTGATTATTTGGATAGCCAAAGTTTGTTCAAGAGCTGTTCCCAGTGCAATAATTACGATTTCTACAGATAATATAAAATCAGTAGAGATAGCGTCTTTAATTTTAGATTTCTCTCTGGCAATCACTTCTTCCTCTGTCATGGCTTCAGCGCGGCTTACTTCTGTTTCATGCGTATCATCTTTTTTATGCAAAAAATAGTGGATAATTTTTTCTATCCCTTCATAAGCTAAATACAGTCCTCCTAAAACCAAAATAATCTGAATCGCTATCGGCAAAAAGTAATTGAGTAATAGCGCTACTGGAACAATGATTAATTTATTCAAAAAAGAACCTTTGGTAATGGCCCATAATACTGGTAATTCACGAGATGCCATAAACCCAGTCGCTTTATCTGCATTCACGGCTAAATCATCTCCTAAAATTCCAGCTGTTTTTTTCGTAGCAATTTTACTAGCCATAGCCACATCATCCATTAATGCTGCGATATCATCTAAAACTGCAAAAAAACCTGAAGCCATAATTCTTAATTTAATGCAAAAATATAGATAATCTATCAAAAGAGAAGATTGTTCTATATGATTTTGTATTCAAGCATCTAAATTAATAGTAAAAGATGATAAACATCCTTTTTTACTTGTGCAATAAACTTTAACTTTATAACTCAATTTAACTAAAATAAACGAATAAAATATGGCGTTTCCAACCGATTTAGAGATTGCACACGGTGCAGATATTCAACATATTAAGAAAATTGCAGACTATTTAAAAATACCTGAAGATGATTTAGAATTCTATGGGAGATATAAAGCGAAACTTCCGCTCACCTTAATCAATAAAGAAAAACAAGACAAGGCAAAATTGATTTTGGTTACTGCCATTACGCCGACGCCAGCGGGTGAGGGCAAAACAACCACCAGCATTGGTTTAGTAGATGGTCTAAATAAGATAGACAAAAGAGCCACAGCCGTATTGCGAGAACCTTCTCTAGGTCCAGTTTTTGGTATCAAAGGTGGTGCTGCTGGTGGTGGGTACGCTCAGGTAATCCCAATGGAAGACATTAATCTACACTTCACAGGAGATTTTAATGCAATAGAAAAAGCCAATAATTTACTTTCTGCCGCGATTGATAACAATATCCAAAGCAGAACTAAATCTATTGGTATTAATCCAAGCACTGTAGTTTGGAAACGTGTGATGGATATGAATGACAGGTCCTTGAGGGAAGTTATAGTTGGAGTAGGAGATAAAAATGGAGTGGTTAGACAAGATGGTTTTAATATTACACCAGCCTCAGAGATTATGGCTATTCTGTGTTTAGCAGAAAACTTTTCCGATTTAAAAGAACGTTTAGGTAATATTTATATTGCAGATAAATTTGATGGAACACCTGTCTTTGCAAGAGATTTAAAGGTTGTAGGAGCCATGGCTATTTTATTAAAAGATGCCATTAAACCCAACCTCGTTCAAACCCTAGAAGGCAATCCTGCCATCATCCATGGGGGGCCATTTGCCAGTATTGCACAAGGAACCAACACAGTGATTGCCACCAAAATGGGGATGTCATTATCAGAATATGTGGTGACAGAAGCAGGATTCGGGGCAGATTTAGGAGCAGAGAAATTCCTAGATATCAAATGTGTATCGGCTGGGTTAGCGCCCGATGCGGCCGTGGTAGTTGCAACGATTAGAGCACTACGCCATCATGGTGGAGCGGCTAAAAATGATTTACAAACACCAGATTTAGATAAATTAAAAGCAGGTTTTCCAAATTTACAGAAACATATAGAGAATGTTCAGAAATTCGGCATTAAACCAGTTGTGGCGATTAATTTATTCCCGAATGATAGCGAAGAAGAACTACAATATGTTATAGATGCTTGTGCGGATATGGGCGTAAAAGCTATTATAGCAGAAGGTTTTGCCAAAGGTGGTGATGGAATGACAGATTTGGCTAAGGCTGTTGTAGAGGTTGCAGAGTCTGGTGAATCTAACTTTAAACCTTTATATGATCATGCAATTTCCATAGAGGAAAAAATTGACATCATAGCCAAAGAAATCTATGGTGCAGGGGAAGTAATTATCCTACCTAAAGCTAAGAGAATACTGAAAGGATTGGTGAAAAATGGTTTTGGAAAATTGCCCGTTTGTATGGTGAAAACACCAAAATCTTTAAGTGACGATGATGCCAAATTAGGTAGACCAGAAGGGTTCCCAATTACTGTTCGTGATTTTGAAATTGCAGCAGGTGCTGGTTTTGTAATTCCAATGCTGGGAGATGCGATGCGTATGCCAGGTTTGCCAGCAACGCCAGCCGCAGAAGGCATGGATATAGATGACAATGGCGTGATCACTGGATTAAGTTAATTGCTTTTTCATTTTTTTTAATTTTAAATATTAAACCCCGAAGCTGTAAGCGCTTCGGGGTTTTGTTGATTGCTATTAAAAACTTGAGTCTATTTCTTATATTCAGATTTTAATAAACTATAGACTCTAGAACCTGCGAATATCCCTCCTGGTAGTAAGTTTCCTTCTCGTTGGATGCCTTCAAATGTAAAACCTAATCTTTCTGGAATTTTGAAACTTGGTTCATTTCCTTCTGCACAGTTAATCTGAATTCTATTCAACTTCAATTCATTAAATACAAAATCACATAATCTATCAACGGCTTTGGTCATAATTCCTTGGCCTTGTTCTTTTTCTGAAAGCCAATACCCGATTTCTGTTTTTTGATTTAGGGAATCTGTTCCTTTTATTGTAATTAAACCAATAAACTTGCCTTGTTTTCTAATGGTAAAGATGTACTCCATTTTACCATCTGGTATCCCCAATTCAGATTGAATGAAACTTTCTGTATCCTTTAACTCCTTGGTAAACTCTACAAATGGCAACCATTTCCCTAGATACGCTCTTTGGGTATCTATGGTATTAAAAACATCTGGTGCATCAGTCATTTTAATTTGATGAAGTTCTAAATCAGCATTTATTTTTAAAATCATTGCGTTTTATTTAATGGTGAACAAAAATAATCAAAACGCTGCGACTATTCCTCTTTTATAATATTTTGTTCCAGTATAGATTAAGAGATTAAACGATCCTGGTTCTAGATTTAATAAGTTCGTTTCTCTAAGACATTCCCAAATTTATCATAGATAACCAGCAGGAAATTATTATTGGAGGATGGGATTTTTACCGTGTGATTTCTGTCTATATAAGCAGTGAAATATGGAACTCTGCTAGATAATTGATATGCTTTTTCAATCTCACTAACGTAAAAAAGAGATAACTGAACCTCTTCATTGAATATATTTTTGAACATCGTGCTATGAAGCAAGTTTTGCGTTTGCTTATTAACGAGTAAATAATCTGTATAGTCTTTTTTAAATTCATTTATATCGGATGCTTCTATCAATGCGTAAGTTGCGTCTAAATGCTTTTCATAAGGCACGAGTTGTGTTTGGCTAATCGTCAAAGGATTAATGTTATATTTCTCTTTTAAAAGTGTCGCTAAATATTTCTTTCCTTGATTTGGTTTTTCATATATATGAGATAGACCTGCCCAAACGATGACTTTAGCATCAGGGTTCAGTGCCCATGTTTTATCATATAAGTTTTCAGCCTGTCCGTTTTCTCTGTCTTCATTCTCACTTTCATAGGCTACAAATTTAAAACCTAACTTTTGGGCTAACCTTACAGCGTTAGCATAATGCTGTTCTCTAATATAGAAACCTGATTTTTGAGTGGGATGCGCATTCGCTTGGTTTAATTTAGTTTCTTCGCTTTCCGTTAGGGCTTCAAGTGCCAAATGCGTAAATCCTTTTTCTTTTAATAAAGGTAGTAAATCAATCAATAGCAAGCGATCTTTGGGAAAGAAATGATTTTCATTGATCATCAAAACTTGATTTTCAGAGGCAATGTCAGCAATCTTTTGTGGGACATTTTCTGTCATCGCCTTTTGCCTTAGAATATCCACTATGGTATCATTGATTGTAGGAGAGAATTTCTTAAATAACTTTTTTAAGCCTGTTCTATAATAAGGATTATTTTCTCCTAAGAAAGAAGCATAGGTAAGTTGATATTGCAGATTTTGCCAATTGTTATCTTTGTCATACTCAGATAAAATGTTGATGTCATTTAAAATTTTTAAATATTTGTTAGATGAAGAGGTATTCTGAACCACATCAATTACAGTTGGGAGATGTTGTGCATAATCATCGTTCAGGCTTATTCTATTAAAAGGTACTTCTGAGTTATTAATTTTAATAAAAGTTATAAAATTTTGGCCCGCTAATGTGTCATCTATACTAACGTTGGATGGTAGCTTTTTAAATTCTAATGGTTCATCAGATATTGTTATATATAATTCTGCATCCTTTTTGACGGTGTTCGTAGCATAAAATAAAATCTCTTTCTTTTTCAAAAATGGTTTATTCTTGAAAGAATTCTGAATATTCTTTGGTTCTAATATAGGTTTGTAGTCCCCATATAAAGCAATATGCGCTTCAATGCTATCATTGATGACATGGGTATACTGATTTTCTATCATCTTGTTATACACAGCATACTTACTAATCTTTGGAGCGCAAGAATTAACTAAAATAAGCAAAACGATCAATAGAGATGAAGTTAAATGTTTCATAGTATTTTAAATTGTAAAATTCTACCCCATCCAATCTCCTCTGTCCAGACTTCTGTATTGGATGGCTTCGGCTAAATGGTTTGAGGATATGTTTTCACTTTTATCTAAATCGGCAATCGTTCTGGATACGCGTAAAATTCTGTCATAAGCTCTGGCAGATAGGTTAAGTTTATCCATTGCTCTGCGAATAAGATCTTTGGATTTTTGATCTAATTCACAAAAATTATCTAATTCTGTAGGCCCCATTTGAGCGTTGTAATGCACATGATCAAGCTCCGCATAGCGTTCCGTTTGGATGGTTCTGGCTTTTTCTACACGTTCTCTTAGATCCACACTTTTCTCTCCATTTCTATCTGCAGATAATTCCTCAAAGGCTACTGGCGTAACCTCTATATGTAAATCTATCCTGTCCAATAGCGGTCCAGAAATCTTATTCATATAGCGCTGCATTTCTGCTTGGCTAGATGTGTTTTGAGGATCATCTGGGAAGAATCCGCTAGGGCTTGGATTCATACTTGCCACTAACATAAAACTCGCAGGATAAGTCACCGTAAATTTAGCTCTAGAAATGGTGACTTCCCTATCCTCTAAAGGTTGGCGCATTACCTCTAACACGCTGCGTTGAAATTCTGGTAACTCATCCAGAAAAAGTACACCATTATGGGCTAACGAAATTTCACCAGGTTGTGGGTAGCTTCCGCCGCCCACAAGCGCCACGTCTGAAATGGTGTGGTGAGGAGAAGCAAATGGTCTTACGGTTAATAACGAAGTCGTTTTGCCCAATTTACCAGCAACAGAGTGTATTTTCGTAGTTTCTAGCGCTTCTTGCAAACTCAAGGATGGTAAAATAGATGGAATTCTTTTGGCTAACATCGTTTTTCCACTTCCTGGAGGACCTATCAATAAAATGTTATGCCCACCAGCGGCGGCTACCTCCATGGCTCTCTTTACATTTTCTTGCCCTTTTACATCCGCAAAATCAAAGGGGAAATCGGCAAGGTTTTGATAAAACTCTTTTCTGGTATCAATTACAGTAGGTTCTATCTTTTGACCTTTATCAAAAAAGGCTATTACTTCTGATATATTTTCTACACCATAAACCTCTAAATCATTGACGATGGCAGCCTCTTTGGCGTTTTCTTTTGGCAAAATAAAACCTTTGAATCCTTCCTTTCTGGCTTGGATAGCAATAGGTAAAACCCCTCTAATAGGATTAACATTGCCATCTAGGGATAACTCTCCCATGATTAAATATTGGTCTATCTCTTCTCCACGAACCTGCTCAGAAGCAGCTAGTATGCCCATAGCGATGGTTAAATCATAGGCAGAACCTTCTTTGCGTAAATCCGCTGGTGCCATATTAATGGTGATTTTCTTTTTTGGAATTTTGTACCCTGTATTATTTAATGCAGCACCAATCCTATGAGAACTTTCTTTGACAGCATTATCTGGCAAGCCTACCAAGAAGTATCCCACGCCTTTGTTAATATTCACTTCTACAGTAATGGTGGTGGCTTCTATTCCAAAAAGCGTGCTCCCATAAGTTTTAACCAACATATAATATATTTGCTAGTAAAAGTAATCAATTTATTAAAATATCATCCTTTCAGATTCTTAATTTGACAAAAATAAGTTGAAACAGTCCATTTTAATTAATTATATAGCCATATTAGTATGACAAGGGATGTTTCATTATTCAAAAAAATAGTAAATTAGTTTAAATTTTCGGTTATGGATAACAAGCACAGTTCTTTTTCTTATCAGGAACTCAATGGAGTAGAGGAGTGTTCGGCAGCGGTACAAGAGTTATTTAAAATGGCTGCAAAAGCAAAGGATAAAGCGTATGCACCCTATTCTAAATTTAAAGTGGGGGCAGCCCTTTTGTTAGAAGATGGAGAGATATTTACAGGGAATAACCAAGAGAATGCGGCATATCCGTCTGGTTTGTGTGCAGAGAGGGTGGCGATATTTGCTGCTAAATCTCAAAAAACTGAGGCTGTAGTTAAATCATTGGTCATTGTGACAAATGCACAGGATATTGCTGTTCCTGTTGCGCCTTGTGGCTCTTGCAGACAAGTATTGGTGGAATATGAATTCATGCAAAAAGAAAAGTTTGATATTTATCTACAAGGTAGCAACGGAAAGGTAATTAGAATACCATCTGCAGAATCCTTGCTACCGTTTAGTTTTCATTCAGAAATGTTGAATTCATAGCATTTATAAATGTTATATTTGCGCTATGAGATTTTTCTGTGTTATTCTATCATGTTTATTGACTTATGTAAACGCTCAAACCTACCCTAAGGACTTTGATAATCCTTTAGATATAACGAATTATTTAGCGGGAAACTTTGGTGAATTAAGAGGCTTTCATTTTCATGCAGGGCTAGACATTAAGACCAATCAAAGAGAAGGTTTAAATGTCCGTGCTATTCAAGATGGGTATGTAGCAAGAATCGGTGTGTCTCCAAGAGGATATGGAAATGTGGTCTATATAGCGCATCCCAATGGATATACCTCTGTTTATGCACATTTGCAGCAATTTAAAGGCGAAGTTAAAAATGCTATTAGGGCAGAACAATATAAAAGAAAAACTTTTGCAGTAGATTACGAATTGCCTAAAAATGCGCTAAAGGTTAAAAAAGGTGATATCATTGGTCTTTCTGGTAACACGGGTAGTTCTGGCGGGCCACACCTACATTTTGAGGTGCGCGATACCAAGACAGAGGAAACCATCAATCCATTTTTATTCGGTTTTGATATTCCAGATACCAAAGCCCCCTTGCTGAATGGTATGTATATTTATGCATTAAATGGTGATGTAGCAGGCAAAAAAAGATATGATTTAACAGGAGCCAGACATTTTAATACACCTGTCTATGCTTCTGGCAAAGTGGGTATTGGCGTGAAAGCGTATGACCAACTGAATGGTGCTGCAAATATGAATGGGGTTTATAATATTCAAATTTTTGCGAATCAAGAGAAAATTTTTGAATTTACGGCCAATAAGTTTTCTTTTGATGAAACCAGATATATTAATTGCCAGACAGATTATGCCCAATACATGACCAATAAAACTTGGATATACCAAGGATTCATGATGCCAGGAAATCAATTACAGATGGTATCTAATCTTAAAAATGATGGGATTATAGCGGTAGAAGAAGGGAAAATCTATGATATCAAAATTGTACTTTCTGATTATGCGGGAAACAAAACAGAAGGAACTTTTAAAATAAAAGGAAAAGCAAAACCTCAAAACCAAGAAATTGTAAAAGGAAAGAATTACGTATATTGGAATACAGAAAATTACATAAAAACCAATGAACTAGAAATGTGGTTTCCAAAACAATCTTTTTATGAGGATTTTAATTTAGAATATGCCTACAAGAATGGGGAATATCATATTCATAATGATCAAGTACCATTGCATAAATTTTACACCTTGGCGATCACGCCAGAAGGAATCCCTACCCATCAATTAGACAAAGCAGTGATAGCTGTACAATATAATTATGGCAGACGTAAAGTGACAGATTATTTCCCAACCACTTACAAGAACGGGAAATTAATTGCAGAAGTTAGAGATTTTGGCGTGTTCAAGATAGAAGTAGATGATCAAAAGCCTACGATTCTGCCTATCAATGTGAAAAAGGGTGCTACATATAGTAATAGAAATTCACTTTTGAAGTTTAAAATAAAAGACAATCAATCTGGAATAGAGAAACACGATGTATATATAGATAGTCAATGGATTCTTAGCACTTATGATAAGAAAAATAGTTTACTCACCATAGATTTAGCATCAGAGGGAATCAAAGCCGGAAATCATTCATTAGAATTAAAAGTAACCGATGGTAAGAATAATACAGCAACATTTACAACAAATTTTAAAAAAGCGGATTAATAAATCGTTTTTTCTATTGCCTATTGTATTCATAGGAGTCAATCTATGCGCACAAGAAGACAGCATATCTTTGGGAGAAGTTGTTTTCCAAGGAACCACCAGCCAGCCCATCACCGAAACAGAGATTAGTACACAAGATACCAAGTTAACCCCTTCTTTAACAGGGAGTTTTACGGATATTTTGAAGACTTTGCCCTATGTGAGTGTCAATACAGAATTAAGTTCACAATACATGGTGAGAGGTGGTAACTTTGACGAAAACCTGGTTTATGTCAATGGGATAGAAGTATATCGCCCCCAGTTAATTAGAGGAGGACAGCAAGAGGGATTGAATTTCTTAAATCCAGATATGGCTGCGAATGTTTCCTTCTCTGCAGGAGGATGGGAAGCCAAGTATGGAGACAAAATGAGCAGTGTTTTAGACGTTATTTATAGAAGACCCAAAGAATTTGAGGCTGGTGCAACACTCAGCATGATGGGAGGAAATCTAACCGTGGGTGGATCTACCCAAGATCAGAAATTTTCTGCTTTAATAGGAGCACGGTATCTCAATAGAAATTTAATATTAAATACGCTGGATGGTGATACAGAATTTAATCCACAATCTTATGACATTCAAACGAATCTAGAATATCAATTCAATGAAAAGTGGAGACTTAATTTCATAGGAAACTTTGCACAAACTTTATTTGAACAAGTTCCTAACACCAGAACCACCAACTTTGGAACATTAGAAAATCCATTCTCACTCACTGTGTTCTACGATGGTAGAGAGGAGGATAGATATCAAACGTCCTTTGGTACCTTATCTTTGCACCATAAACCAAGTGCCCATTTGAATTTAACCTTAGACGTATTTGCCTATCACACGGCAGAGGAAGAATATTTTGATATCCAGGGCGCCTATTTAATTCGTCAATTAGCAGATGATTCTAGCGGCGTAACGACAACATTAGATATCGGGGGACAGATAGACCACGCTAGAAATGATTTAGATATGTTAGTGGCTGGTATTCAACACCGTGGTAAATATAAATTCAATGCCAATAATAACATAGAATGGGGCTTCACGTTACAAAAAGAAGACAGCAAAGATTTACTCAATGAATGGCAATTAATAGACTCTGCAGGGTATAATATCAATCCCTACAATCCCAGAGGAAACTTCTATCCCGGCCAATATGACCCAGGAGATTTAGAATTAAATTATGCCTTTAATGCTGCCAATAATTTAAAAACCAATCGCTTAAGTGGATATTTACAATACAGCAAAAAGTGGCTTTGGGATAGAACCAGAGTATTATTCAATGCTGGTGTTAGAGCAACCTATTGGGATTTAAATGAGGAACTGAATATAAGCCCAAGAGCACAAATCGCCCTAAAACCCGATTGGAACGGAGACCACACCTTTCGCTTAGCAGGTGGATATTACGTACAACCCCCATTCTACAAAGAACTTAGAAGAGTAGACGGTAGCCTCAATACAGATATAAAATCACAAAAATCCATTCATGCCATTGCAGGTCATGATTATGAATTCCAAATGTTTGATAGACCATTCAAATTATCTACAGAAGTTTATTATAAAAACATGAAAGATTTAATCCCTTATTATTTAGATAATGTGAGGATTAGATACTACGGAGAAAACAGTTCAGAAGGGAGAGCCTATGGTATAGACGCAAGACTCTTCGGGGCTTTTGTAGACGGAGCCGATTCCTGGTTAAGCCTATCTTATGGCAAAGTAGAAGAAGACATAGAAGACAGAGGGTGGATATCTAGACCAACCGATCCAGCATTCAAAGCATCCCTTTTCTTCCAAGATTACATGCCATTATTTGAGGATTTTAAAGTAAGCACAACATTGGTTTACGCCACTGGATTGCCCAACGGCTCACCCGTTCTCACAGACCCTTATGCTTTTCAACAGCGTCTACCAGACTATAAAAGAGTAGATATAGGTTTATTAAAAGTATTCAAAGACGATAGAATAGATACCAGCATTCCATTTTTAAATTCATTCAAAGAATTTGCGATAGGGCTAGATATCTTCAACGTATTTGATATCCAAAACACCGTATCCAATCAATGGATTAGAGACGTGAATTCCAATGCGATTTATGGTGTCCCCAACCGCTTAACAGGCAGATTCTTTAATGGAAAAATCATCATGAAGTTTTAGAAGCCAGGAACCTGCTTTCTCTTCCAATCTTTTATAACTATCTTTACAAATAAACTAAAAAAAGGAGCTTCCTCTGGTCGCTCTTTTTCGTCGCTATTTGTTAGCAGATAGTTACAAAAGGATTTCCACGCCAATCAGGGCTAAAGAAGAATGTGTAGACCATCATTTCAAAAATTGGCATAAAATATGAAAACTACTTATATAAATCTATAAGAATGAAAAAGAATTCAGCGAATGATGTCTTTTGGACTAGTGGTAATGGCAAAGATTTTTTAGAATGGGCAAATATATCCTTGGATGATTTAAAACAAAAGGATACATATAGTCCAGAATTGTTTTATGAATATGACGAGCAAGTAGACGAACTCACAAGTAAATGGCTTCAGAATGGAGATTTCAAAAAGATTATGCAGTCACTGCATCAATCAGAAAGTAATCCATCAGAACTACCCCTAACTTATTTAAACTGGAAAGAGCGATTCAATGACATTCCAGGTTGGGTAGATATGGAATTAATCGAGCAAGGATGTAATCTCTCTGAAAGAAGTGGACTTAATGGCTTATTGGTTCTTCGTAATTTTGCACTGTTAGGAGGCTACAATTTTGTAAATCTTACCAAACCTCTCGTAGTTACAGGTGCACTAGAAAAAGGTGCTGTTCACAGGTTATACTACACACTTAATTTTTGGATAGAAGTCTCTAGAAATGGAGTCAACAGCCAACAGCGCAGGCGTGAGGCATGTATTCAAACCAGGCTTGTACATGCTGTTTCTAGATTAAATATTTTAAAAAAACAACCTGATTGGAATCAAGATTTATACGGTGTTCCCATTAATTTTGCAGATATGGTAGCCACCAATATTGCTTTCACCGTATATTATTTATATGGCTTAGACCGTTTGAATTTTTCTTACACAGCAGCGGAAGAGGCGGGTATATTCCACTTATGGAAATACGTCACCTATTTATTAGGGGTACCTTTGGATATGATCCCTAATAACAAAGAAGAAGCCATTGCATATTTTTATTTTTGGACGCAGTATCAAGGTTCGCCAGACCAAGATTCATTAAAACTTGTACAGGCATTGCTAGAAGAAAATACACCGATTGAACTATTAAAATTAGATATCATCAAAAGAAATATGAGTTATATTCATCATAGTATAGCGAATTATTTAATAGATGAAAAAATTAGACGTGATCTTGAGATTCCCCCAGTGAGATTCAGTAGCATAATACCCAAAGCGATCAAAATGAAGAACAGCGTTCATTCTGGATCCAAGGATGCACAGATCAGAGAAGGCAGAAAACAACAAGCCAGTATTTTAGAAGATTATAAAAATAGGGCTTCTAAAACTTATTCTGAGTTTTCTAAATAAAAAAGTAACTGTCTCAAAATACCGCTTTTATCACCCCGAATTTATTTCAGGGTCTCATAATAAACTGGTTAGTAATTGATTAATAATCTTAATCAATTATTAACCAGTTTTCAAGGTTTTGAGATGGCTACTTCTAATAATATATTAGATGGAACTAACCTTTATTGATCTAACTCTTTTTTAAGTGCTTCTATTTTATCCAAAAGTCTCTTTTGAACTTTAACAAAATCTTCTGTTTTTTCCAAATCTTCTTTTACAGAGAAATAGAATTTAATTTTAGGTTCTGTCCCAGAAGGTCTTGCTGCAATCTTGCTACCATCCTCTGTATAGAAAATCAGCACATTAGATGCTGGTAAATCAATTGATTTCTTTTCGCCCGTTTTTATATCTATTGAATAGCCTTCTTTATAATCATTTAATTTAACGACAGGGCTTCCGTCAAAAGATTTTGGTGGATTTGCTCTCCAGTCTGCCATCATTTGTTTGATTTCTTCTGCTCCACTAATGCCTGGTTTTCTAATAGAAATTAAATCCTCTTGATACACTTTCGTTTTGTCATAAGCCTCAATCATTTTCTTATAGAAACTGCTGCCTTCTGCTTTGGCTTTTGCAGCGATATGACAGGCTAATAATGTGGAAGAAACAGAGTCTTTGTCCCTCACAAAATCACCTACCATAAACCCGAAACTTTCTTCACCACCGCCTATAAATTTTTGCTTACCTTCTGCTTCACGAATCATTTTACCAATCCACTTAAATCCTGTAAGTCCAGTTTTGCATTCCACACCATAGAAATCTGCTAAGTCTAAAAATACATCAGAAGTTACAATGGTGGAGCCTATAAATTCGTTCCCATTTATCTTATTTTCTTCCTTTAGTTCTCCTAATAAATAATCTATGAAAACTGTATTGGTTTGATTACCGTTGAGTAGTGTCATTTTACCGTCCAAATCTCTTACAGCTATGCCCAATCTATCCGCATCTGGATCTGTACCAATGACAATATCTGCATCTACAGTATCTGCTAACTCCAAAGCCATTTTTAATGCTTCTGGCTCCTCTGGGTTGGGTGAAACCACCGTTGGGAAGTTTCCGCTAGGTTCTGCTTGTTCCTCGACTAAATGAACTTGTTCAAAACCTGCAGTTGTTAGCGCTTCTGGGGTAATAGCTACGGCCGTACCATGAATAGGTGTAAAGACAATTTTTAGATTTTTATATCCAGGTTGGTCATTTCTAGTACCGTGTTTAATACATTCTTTGATGAAATCATCATCTATTTGGTTATCTAGCGTTTCTATTAAATCTGGATTTCCATCAAATTGAATATCCTCTACCTTCACATTTTTAACTTCTTCTATGATTGCTATATCATTGGGTGGAACAATTTGAGCACCATCATTCCAATATACTTTATACCCATTATATTCTGGGGGATTATGGGATGCCGTGAGTACAATACCCGCATCACATTGCAAGTGGCGAACGACAAAACTGAGCTCTGGGGTAGGTCTAAATCCATCAAAAATATAGACCTTGATGCCATTGGCAGATAATACATCCGCTACAATCTGCATGAATTTACGGCTGTTATTACGCACATCATGGGCAATAGCCATTTTTAATTCTTTGTTGGGGAAACTATTTTTTAGATGATTAGCTAGGCCTTGGGTGGCTGCACCCAACGTATATTTGTTAAGTCTGTTGGTGCCAACACCCATGATACCACGCATTCCGCCCGTTCCAAATTCTAAATCCTTATAAAATGATTCCTCTAACTCTGGGGAATTAGAATCTATCATGGCTTGTACTGCTTTTCTAGTTTCTGGGT
The DNA here is from genome assembly GCA_009835005.1 of Flavobacteriaceae bacterium Ap0902. Lineage (GTDB taxonomy): Bacteria > Bacteroidota > Bacteroidia > Flavobacteriales > Weeksellaceae > Profundicola. Next base: position 152,802 of record WTFG01000006.1, read on the forward strand.
CATAACTTTCGCTCAACCAAACTTTTGCTCTATCTAAAGTACTCATGTTTTAATCGTTTAAAATTTCACCATTATCTTTAACCTCCACGTCTTTTTGTGGGTTTCCTATATATCTTAAATTAGAGTTTTCTAAAACTCTACCTTTTAATTGCTTGTTTACTTTTGCCGTAACCTCTGATTCTCCACTCAGATCAACATCCATTACTTTCACATCCAGATCTTCTAAATTCACTGTGGCATATTCTTTTGCCTTGAGGTCTACACTTGCCGCAGTACCTGTTAACTCAACTTCTGCCTTGTTATTAGCCTCGATATCTAGTTCTTTAGCATTTACATTGAATTGTCTGATGATAGATTCATTTTTAGCACCTAACTCTAAGTCATCAAAATTCAATAACTCAGAACTTTCCATCAATACCTTGCCTGCAATATTGATTTCATCTAATTGGGCATCATAATATAGATACACGACATAGGATTCAAAAGAATTAACCTCCTCTTTTTCCCCAATATTCAATGTTTTATTTCTAACATAGATATCCATATTGTCTATTAGATTCTTGTGGGTTTGAACACTTAGATAAGAGGAATCATTGGGAATCAAAATCAATTTGAATTTCCCTTCTGCCTGGACTTCATTAAAAGAGTCTACTTGGTAATCTTGGGCTATACTAGCATCTCCTTCTCCTGTTAGAGAACCGTCACAACCAATTAGTAGTAAGATAATTGGTAAGAACATAAATAATCTATTCATAGAAATTTTTTTAGATGACATAAAGGTAGAATTTAATCAGTTAAAACCCAAAGTATCGGACACTTGATATTCAGTTTCTGCACCTTTTGATCTAATCGTGATTTCTCCTAAAAAACCAGCAAGAAATAACTGAACTCCTATAATCATGCATACCAGAGCCAAATAAAACCAAGCATTATCAGAAACTAATCTAGCCGGTGTTCCTTGATAAACATGGTATAGTTTCTCTGCGCCAATCCAAAAAGTCATGATGAATCCTAGAATAAACATTAAGCTTCCTAATGCACCAAAGAGATGCATAGGTCTATGACCAAACTTCCCTACAAACCAGAGTGTTATTAAATCTAAGAATCCATTGACAAACCGGCTACTCCCAAATTTAGAAATTCCATGTTTACGTGCTGTATGTTTTACTTTTTGCTCGCTAATCTTGGTGAAACCAGCATTTTTAGCGAGAACGGGTATATAGCGATGCATGTCACTGCGTAAATGAAGCGATTTCACCACTTCTTTTTTATACGCTTTCAGGCCACAATTAAAATCGTGAAGCGGCAATCCACTTGTTTTTCTAGCAACCGCATTGAATAGCTTGGATGGAATATTTTTAGTTAAAACTGGGTCTTGTCTTTTTTGTTTCCAGCCAGAAATTAAATGAAGGTTTTCGTCTGTGATTCTTTGGTATAAACCAGGGATTTCTTCTGGAAAATCTTGTAAATCCGCATCCATGGTCACAATAATATCTCCTTGTGCCATGTTAAAAGCTGCATTCAGTGCTTGGGCTTTTCCATAATTTTTACGGAATCTAATCGCTTTAACTTCTTGAGGAAACAACTGCTGTAAACCTGTAATTACATCCCAAGAGTTATCTGTACTGCCGTCATCTACAAAAATGATTTCATAACTATAATCTTCATTTAAGACTTCTTTGATTCTTCTATGAAGTTCAATGAGAGATTCCTCTTCATTTAATAAGGGTATAACAATGCTTAGATTCATTTTTTAGAAGGTGTCGTTTTAATTTTCCATAAAAATGTAATCATCAAGCCCAAACTCAAATTAAAGAAAGTGATTATCCCTAGAATTAAAGTGAAAACTCTATAAGTGAGTAAATTCGTATTTCTCACGGCCTCTGAATTCACGACTTTAGCTACTTCTTCATATTCCCCATTCTCTTGAGCTTGTATTAGACTATAATCCAAATATTGCGTTTTGAGTAATTCAATACCATCTGGATCTACATAATAATAGTAGGCAAAAATAGCACACAAACTCATGATTCCAGCGATGAAACCTGGTAGGAATGTGAGCTTTAAAACTTTTAAAAATCCTCCGTTATTTTTAGCCGTCCAGCGCATCATATTATAGGCACCCATAAGAGCATATACAGATGTAATCACAAAAGCGTTGGCTATACTGGTGGCTAAAATATATTGAAAATCAGAAATTTGAAAGTATTCATCTGTTTTAAAGAAAAATTGAACTGCAAAAAATATCAGTAGTGTGATTATAAACAGTAATACTGCAGATTTCCGAATAATCGATTTTAGCATACCTTAAATTTTAAAAGATTTGCAAAGATAGGGCGAAATTTCAACACTGTATTAAAGGGTTGAAATTACGTCCAGAGATTTAGAAATCATCTCATCCATCAAGCCATGATAATCCTCAAGAAAATTACCTGTGGTGCGATTCGCTATAATTAAATTAATAGACAGGGCTTTGTGTCCTAATATATTAGAAAATGAATAAATGGCAGAGGTTTCCATCTCAAAATTGTCTAAACCACAAGCATGTAATTTATCCAAGAACTCATTATCTAATGATTTTAACCTCACCTCTCTACCTTGTGGTCCATAAAACCCAGAAAGAGAACCTGTGTTTCCTGCAACATATCCGTCAGAAAACTTATCAAATAATTCTTGGCTGCCCTCTGTAAAATAGAGTAGTGGTTTGATGTTTTCATAAGGAACTTTGTCTAAGAATTCATTTTTAAAGGATGCATCCTGATGAGCAGGATAGAATTTCATTAATCCATCAAATCCCACGCTCAATTTACTTTTAACAAAACTGCCTGCATCAATATTTGGGTTAACAGAGCCAGACGTTCCTAAACGAATGAAATTTAGACTCTTTTTTTCACTTTTGATTTGTCTATTTTTTAAGTCGACATTGGCCAATGCATCCAATTCATTGATTACAATATCTATGTTGTCTGTTCCAATACCAGAGGAAATCACCGTAAGTCTTTTACCATTTTTGGTTCCTGTATGGGTGACAAATTCCCTTTTAGATTTTTTAATTTCTACTTGATCAAAAAATTTAGATACAGTTTCCACGCGTCCTGGATCCCCCACTAATATCACCGTATCTGCCATATCTTCTGGCAAAATATTTAAATGGTAAACACTGCCATCTGCATTTAATGGTAATTCTGATGCTAATATGGTTTTATTCATAATGTTTTAATTTATCCGCCTACTCGTTTAACGTCCATACCCAAGTCTTTGAGGTATTTCATAATTCTGTCTCTATAGTCACCTTGGAGTATAATTTGCCCATTTTTGGCAGAGCCTCCAATCCCAAGAAATTTCTTGAGTTCTTTGGCCAGTTGTTTAAAGTCCTCATCATTGCCTGTATAACCTTTTATAATTGTGGTGGGTTTGCCATTTCTCTTTTCATAATGACATTCTACCGTATCATGGGGAATCCAAAGACCTTCTTGTTTTTCATCAATTTTGTCATTCTCTGCTGGCACATGGTCAGGGAATAGATCCTTTAATTTGTCTTTTAAATCCATAGGTTTTGATCGAGTCGTTTTTTTAATTTTGCCTATCTAACTATTAAATAAGAAATAAGCTAAATAAAACATGTTGTATTATGATATGTATTATCTTGAAATAAGATTCTCTTTTAAATCAAAGATAATTAATTTTCTATTTTTAAAGAAGAAACACGCCAGATACTTAAAACAAATAAATTTATAATAATCCTTCAAAAATAGATACCGTCCAACTTGGGGCAGATAAATTTAAAAAGATTTCACCATTCATATTATTGGTTATCTTTGTCCTATGCAAATATTAACACACCACAACCTCTATGTAGGGATGATAGAAGCTCTCAAAATGATTATAGAGGAAGAAGAATACACAGATAGAGCGATAGAGAAAATTTTCAAACAAAATAGACTTTGGGGTAGCCGTGACCGTGGATTTGTGGCAGAAATGATTTATGACATGGTACGGTGGAAAAGAAAAATTAATTTCGTTTCTGGGAATACCTTGAAAAAAAGACATTATTGGGATTTCATTGGCGCTTGGGTTTTAATGAATGATGGTGAGCTTCCAGATTATGAAGAGTTTCAAGGTTTAAAACGGGATAAAATCCTTGCTGCGATGCGACAAGCCTATAAACACCCAGCTATTCAACATTCTGTTTCAGATGAATTAAATGCCATAGGGTTAGCGCAATTAGGAGAGGATTGGTATGCAGAATTAGAAGAATTAAATATTCCAGCTTCTGCGATTATCAGAGTAAATAGTTTGCGAGCAACTGCGCAAGATGTTAAGGCAGAATTTAGAGATTTAGATATTGAAATTGTTAAACTCAAAAGATATGAAGATGCTTATGCTTTGAGAGAAAAGGCTAACATCTTCAAGACAGATGCTTTTCAAAAAGGATGGTTTGAGATGCAAGATGCTTCCTCACAATTGGTAGCGCCTTTCTGTGAGGTAGAACCTGGTATGCGTGTGGCGGATACTTGTGCTGGAGCAGGTGGGAAAACACTTCATTTAGCTGCTTTAATGCAGAACAAAGGACAAATCATGGCCATGGATATTTATCAAAATAAATTGAATGAATTAAAAAGAAGAGCTAAGCGAGATGGAGCACATAATATTCAAACCAAATTGATAGATAGCAAACAGTTAAAAAGATGGAAAGGTTCTTTTGATAGGGTTCTGATTGATGCTCCTTGTACGGGTTCTGGTGTGCTCAAAAGAAATCCAGATGCGAAGTATAAAATTAATAATGAATTTCTAAATAATGTAAAAGCTACCCAAGCAGAAGTTCTAGATAATTATTCCAAGTTGATGAAGGATGATGGACTTTTAATGTATGTAACATGCTCTATCTTCCCAGCAGAAAACGATAAACAAATAGAACATTTCTTGCAAAATCATCCCGAATTTGAATTGAAGGAAGAGAAAAAGATTTGGCCTTCAGAGACAGGATTTGATGGATTTTATATGGCGAAATTAGGTAAAAAATAAGAGTATACTGGTGATAGCTATTTACAATTATATATATTAAAATAGATTTTGGATTAAATAAATTTAAAAGTAGCTGTCTCAAAGCACCGCTTTTGTTACCCTGAATTTATTTCAGGGTCTCATAATAAACTGGTTATAATAATAATAAGATTCTGAATCGAGCTCAGAATAGCCAGTTTTTAAGGTTTTGAGACGGCTACTTTTGTCTTATACAATTTGATATGGTTTATTAATCTTGGTCTGCGCCGCTATAATAATTGTTCTCTTCGTCCTCTTCTCCAATATTCTCCATTTGATTATCATATTCAGAACCTGGAACATCTAACCCCATACCCATCGTATCGTTATTATCAATTTCGCCTTCTGGCTTGCCTTGATTGTCTAGTGGAATGTGACTTTCTTGATTATAGATATCCTCATTTTTAGGATAATCCATTTGTTCTAATTTCTTATTTTGTTCCTCTACGCTATCTCCTTTTGGTTTATTCTCTTTACTTGCCATAATTTTCTTTTTATTTAAATGTACTCAAAATTTAAACCAAAATAAAATTATACATGGATATGTAATAATTCACGTGCTTGTTTGCTCAACATTTCTCTATCATCTGGATGGGCAATAGAAATTAATAATTTGGCTCTTTCTTGTATATTTTTACCAAATAGATCAACTACCCCATACTCCGTAGCTATGTAATGAACATGGGCTCTCGTCGTAGTCACACTTGCGCCCAAAGCCAGCTGAGCAACTAATTTAGATTTCCCTTTGATGGTTCTTGAACTTATACCAAAGATAGGTTTACCACCTTCTGATAGTGATGCACCACGCACAAAATCCATTTGACCACCCACGCCAGAATATTGATAACTACCAAGGGTGTCCGCACATACTTGCCCTGTTAAATCAATTTCTATAGCACTGTTAATGGCTATAACATTCGGGTTTTGTCTAATGTTAGAAGTGTCATTGGTGAAACTAGATTCTTTGAAATGGACCAGAGGATTATCATCTATAAAATCATATAACTTTTGACTTCCTAGGGCGAAACAAGTAAGGATTTTCCCTGGCTTAATTTTTTTCATCTCTCCTGTAATGGCACCAGATTCTACCAACGGTAGAACGCCATCAGAAAATAATTCTGTATGAATTCCTAATTTTTTATGGTTTTTTAAATTGCTTAAAACTACTTCTGGCACTGCACCTATTCCCATTTGCAAAGTAGCCCCGTCATCTATAAGAGAAGCAATATTCTCCCCAATTTTAGTTTCAATTTCTGTTGGGGCAGCGGCCTCCATATTGAAGATAGGTCCTTCATGTGCTACAGCCGCCGTTATTCTGCTTTTATGGATGATACCGTCTCCGTGAGAGCGTGGAACGTTAGGGTTCACAAGTGCAATTATTTTCTTGGCACTTTCTACAGCCGAAAGAGATATATCTATAGAAACGCCCAATGAGCAATATCCATGTTTATCTGGGGGAGAAACCTGTATTAGAGCAACATCTATCGGGACTATTTTTTTTCTATACAAGGTTGGAATTTCACTCAAAAAAGTAGGTGTGTAACTCCCGTGACTTTGATTAATCGCTTTTCTAATATTTTCACTCACAAAGAATGAATTGATGTAAAAAGAATTGTGATAGGGTTCTTGCGCAAATAATGCGTTACCAGATGGTAATATTCCTGTGATTTCTACATCTTTTAATCTTTTATATTGATGCGCTAATTCATTAATCAATGGTTCTGGTGTCATGGCACCTGTATGAATAAAAACACGTTCTCCAGATTGGATATGACTAATGGCTTCTTGTTGAGTAGTATATTGCATAAGTAGAAATTGAATAAGTATAAATATAACAAATTTATATCGATAAATAAACGATATAAATCATACAAAGTCACATTCATAGCTTGCGTTTATGATTCTACCTGGGAGAACAAAAATTTATACCTCAAAAAAGATGAATTGCATAAAAGAAGTGGTTGTTTTAAAACCCTTAAAAATGGTCATTGAACTAGACTCAGTCTCACGGGATTAAAAGCCTGTTTATTTTGAGTATCAGAATTGATTTTAGGAAGAAAATAGGGTTGTTTTTGAGATGCTTATTTTGGGTATTGTTTTAATTTATTCAAATTTTAATGAAAACATAATAGCGCGGGTCTGCAGTGACTCCAAGGAATTGGCCCATATCGGGACTGTATCTGGGTCGTCTGGTACGAGTTCGTTGTTCATAAAGAAAATACCCTTGACGGAAGGGGTCAGTTTAAATCGCCTGAAATATATGCTAATACCCCCTTCTACTTGCCAGTTAAAGCCGTGCGTTTTTAAGCGGAAAATACCATCCCCATTATCATCTGTATTATTTTCTTGGCTTTGTAAATTCATGGCATATCCCGCACCTACTTGTAAATATGGTCTTGTATTAAACCAACGGTTCCCGTGAACTTGTATCATGATAGGTACATCTACATAAGAAGATTTAAGGGTTCTTATAGAATCCTCTGCAGTTGCAGTATATAGTTCTGTGCTGGGTGCTGGATGCGGATAGCTTGCATCTTCTCTAATATGATTAAAATATAAGGTACGTTCTGTGAAGTGAATTCCTGGCTGCACATAAACATCAAAATAGTTATTAAGCCTCAATTTACCCATAAGTCCAGCAGAAAATCCTATTTTGCCTTCTGACTCTACGGTAAATCTCCCATATTGATCTATTCCATAATTACCCTCGATATCTGGTGTAATTTTGAAGTCAAAATAATTGAATCCTAGAAAATAACCATAAGAAAGTTTTTTATTATCTTCTATGGTGTTTTTGTCTTCTCTATCGAAGTTGGTCTTCCACTGTGCCTGTGAGAACACAATAGTGAAAATTGCTAGAAGGGAAAGTATCTTTTTCATGTCTTTTGCTAAACGTATAGATTTGACTTTTATTTTGTAGAAGTATAAATGCTTGCGATCCCAAAAGTTAGTTCTTTGTTCTTTGGATTTTTAAAAGCTACAGATTTTAAGATTTGGTTTAATTTTTCTCCAAAAGGGAACGCTTGTACAGATTCTGGTAAATACGTGTATGCTCTATGGTCTTTAGAAAAAGTTTTGCCAATTACAGGCAAGATATTTTTGAAATAAAAATTATATAATTGCTTAATTGGAAAGCGTTGAGGTTGGCTAAATTCCAAGATTACAAAAGTGCCACCTGGTTTTAATACTCTATGGATTTCCTTTAATCCTTTTTCTAAAGTTTCAAAGTTTCTAACACCAAATGCAACGGTAATGGCATCAAAACTATCATCCTCAAAAGGCATGTTCTCTGCGTCTCCTTGGATCATCTCTATTTGTTGATCTAAATCCTTTTCCTTGACTTTTTTCCTACCATATTCCAGCATCCCTGCAGATAGATCAAATCCTGTAATTTGGGCCTGTGGATTCTGTTTAGCCAAAGCGATGGCTAAATCTCCTGTTCCAGTAGCAACGTCCAAAATAGTTTTGGGTTCTGCATTTTTAATAATCTTAACAACTTTTTTTCGCCATTGGATATCTATGCCCACAGATAATAAACGATTTAAAAAGTCATATTTATGAGAAACATTATCAAACATTTGTTCCACCTCATCTTTCTTGCCCATGCTAGAGCCATAAGGTTTTACTTGTTCTGCCATATTAAATTTTTTGTAAAAATAGGATAATTAGAATTATTCGTAACGTTCAAAATAAAATTGTTTGAAATCACTTTCTCTAAATATTTTTTTTCTGGTGGCTTTATTCTCTGATTTCAAGGCAACAGGTGGGAAATCTTCATTCAAATTATAATAGAAATCTTTTATATATAAGGAAGAGTCTATTCTAACATCGCCTTGATATTTTTTCCCTTCATAGGTGACACCATTTTCTCTAAAGATAGAATCCTTGTCCACTTCTGGTCCATAAGGCATACCAAATATAAAGTATTTGGCTCTAATCGGGTTGATAACTCCTCTTGGTGTATCTACTATAAATGCTGTGGATGGGCTATTTAATGAATCAATCTCTGATTCCACTTTCAGGGTATGGGTTCCATTAGACAAGTTGACTTCTACATGCTGGCTAGCAGCAATGCTATATGTTTCATCATCAATTTCTACGGTGATACTTGATTGGGTAGGGTTGTCTATAAGTTGAATACTTTCTCTTTGGATATAGGAGAAATAAATCCAAAGACTACCAATACATATTAATAGGGCTAAAAGGAAGCCAATGAGGTTGGGGCTAAGTTTTTTCATAATATCCAGCAAAGTTAAAACTCTTTTATGATTTAATTTTATATTTATTGTAACATTAAGCAATAATTATTTACTCATAAGGTGTGAGTCATTCTGATAAAGAAAAAGAATTTACTGCATTAATACAGGGGAACCAAGGTATTATTCATAAAGTGTGTCATACATACACGAATGACCAAATGGCTCATGATGACTTGTTTCAGGAAATTGTTTTGCAATTATGGAAATCCTATGATTCTTTTAAAGGTAATTCTAAATTCACTACATGGATGTATAGAGTGGGGATTAATACAGCGATTTCACTATACAGGAAAAAGAAAAGTAGACCAGAGAGTTCTAATATAGAAGATTATCATTTTAAAATCAAAGCAGAAGAAAAGGATGAGAATTTGGTTTATCAATTACAAATGTTAAAGAATGCCATCCAGAAATTAAATGATGTGGAAAGGGCATTGGTTCTACTATATCTAGATGATTTGCCCTACAAGGAAATATCAGAAACATTAGGGATTTCAGAGGTTAATGCAAGAGTGAAAATGAACCGGGTAAAGAAAAAATTAAAAGAAATGCTAAATCCTCATAGATAATTATGGATGATAATTTTGATTTAAAAGCATTGCAAGAGGTTTGGCAAAAACAAACCCAGAACCATCAATATACAGAGGATGAGATTTTCCAGATGTTGAAGCGTAAATCTATAACTTCTGTTAAATGGATATTGTACATAAGTTTGATAGAGGTATTATTGAGTGTTCTTTTATTGGTATACTTATTCAAAGATTTAGACTTGAATAAATATCATGAAGAATTAAAGCAAACCTATGGAGATTTCACCTATTGGAATGAGGGCTTAATGATATTAAGCATGGCAGTAAATCTATATTTCCTTTATCAATTTATCATAGGATATAGACAAGTAAATGCACAATCTAGTGTGAAGTCATTGACGCAAAATATATTGAAGTTTAAGAGCGTGGTTTCTAGGTTTATTTATTTTAATCTAGTCTTCATCATAATTTCAAGTATTATAGCCTCTATTGTTGTATTTATAGAGGTTAATACACAACTTAATACAAAGGAGGGAGCCATCGTTATATTAGTAATCATACTAATTCTGATCATGATGATAGGAATCGTATGGCTGTATTATTATTTGCTATACGGAACCTTTGTAAGAAGGCTCAAAAAGAATTTAAAATCTTTATCGGAAATTAAGTAAAATTCTTACCAGCGTTTAACGATGAAGTTCTTCAAAAAATCAGAATCCTTAATTTCTTCTGTTATAACTTGGGTGACATCGGCGCTTTCTGGTCCCTTTTTGCACCACTCTATAAATTGTGCTAATTCTGCCTTTTTCCCTTGTGCAATGATTTTTACATCGCCATTTTCCAAGTTCTCTACGGTTCCACGTATCCCAAGATTATCTGCTTTATCTTTGCTAGAATCACGAAATGATACATTTTGTACTTTTCCCTTAACAGTTATATTTAATGTCATTATTCTTTTTATAAGCATCCTAATATACGAATAAAATCTTTATAGATAAGTTAAAACGCTTTAGGACATGATTCCTAAAGCGTTTGACTCATATGGTAATTAATATTATTAAAAAGGAAGATCATCATCTTCAACAGAAGCCTTGGCATAATGAGCCGTTTTTTCTACGCTTCCACCTTTTTTATCAAGCACTATAAAATTTCTTACTTCAATTTCTGTCATATAGCGTAACACATTATCCTTGTCTTGGTATTTCCTGTTGATTAATTTACCTTCTATCAAAAGCATATGGCCCTTATTCACACTTTTCTCTAGTCTATCTGCCATGTCGCGCCAGCCAATCAGGTTGTGCCATGTGGTATTTTCTACCCATTCTCCTGTTTTGTTTTTATAACGCTCATTCGTGGCAATACTCACTCGCGCCAATTTACTACCATTGGATAGTATTTTAATTTCTGGGTTCATTCCTACGTTTCCCACCAATTGCACTTTGTTTCTAATACTCATAACTTTAAATTTAGTTCGTTAATTAATTGTTGATGCAAATATGAGAAAGCCAGAAAGGGTTAGAAGGATAATAAACAATTACTTACGTATAAAGTCGTTTGTAAACGCTTAAACGCGTGTATAACGGTTTAATTAAGACATTAATCTTTTCATTTTAAATAAGTTATCTATAAAATTGTTTATATTGTAACTTTTTGTATGAAATCACGTCTAATTGAATTAAAGAATTAAATTTATGAAAAAAACACTGTTATCTATTGCTGCAGCCGGATTAGCCTTCATGGCCAATGCCCAGCAAATTGATTATGAGGAGTATGATTTAGACAACGGGTTGCATGTAATATTGCATCAGGATAAATCTGCTCCAGTAGTAGTTACCTCTGTAATGTATCATGTAGGTGCTAAAGATGAAAATCCAGAAAGAACTGGTTTTGCCCACTTTTTTGAGCACCTTTTATTTGAGGGTACAGAAAACATAGAAAGAGGAGATTGGTTTAAAATTGTAACATCTAACGGAGGTAAAAACAATGCCAATACTACTGATGATAGAACCTATTATTATGAGGTTTTTCCTTCTAACAATTTACAATTAGGATTATGGATGGAATCCGAAAGATTATTGCATCCCATCATCAATCAAATTGGTGTTGATACGCAGAATGAAGTGGTAAAAGAGGAGAAAAGATTGCGTGTAGATAATTCACCTTATGGAAATATCATCAAAGCAATCAAAGAAAATATCTTCACCAAACACCCATACCGCTGGACTACCATTGGAGAAATGGAACACTTGGATGCTGCAACTTTAGAGGAGTTTCAAGACTTTAATAAGAAATTTTATATCCCAAACAATGCCGTTTTAGTAGTTGCAGGTGATTTTGATCACGCACAAGCCAAAGAATGGATAGATGCCTATTTTTCTGAAATTCCAGCAGGTCCAGCTATTGAAAGACCCGTAATTAAAGAAGATCCAATTACTTCGCCCATACAGGCTACTTGGGAAGACCCAAATATTCAAATCCCCATGTATGCCGTAGCTTATAGAACACCAGCCATGACATCCAAAGAAGCGTATACATTAGACATGCTTTCTACATTATTAAGTGGAGGTAAAAGTTCTAGATTATATAAGAAAATGGTAGATGAGGATAAGACCGCTTTACAAGTAGGGGCATTTAACATGAGCCAAGAAGACTATGGAACCTATATCATTTATGGTTTGCCCATGGGAGATAACACCAGAGAAGATATGCTCAATGGTTATGACAGGGAAATAGAAAGAGTTCAGACAGAATTAATTTCCGAAAGAGAATACCAGAAATTGCAGAATAAATTTGAGAACAATTATGTGTCCAGCAATGCAAGTGTAGAAGGTATAGCCCATTCTTTGGCTACCAGTTATTTATTATACGGTGATACAAGTTTAGTGAATAATGAGATTGATATCTATCGTTCTATCACCAGACAGGACATTCAAGATGTAGCTAATAAATACTTAAATCCAAATCAGCGTGTAATTTTAGATTATGTTCCTGCGCAAGAAAAGTCTTACCCATAAATATAACTCGATGAACAAAATTATATATAGTGTTATGTTTGCGTTTCTTTTATCTGCATGTACAACCACACAAGTAGAACAAGCACAAACAGAAACTCAAATGAATCATAAAATAGATAGAAGTGTAATGCCTACACCAGGTCCTGCACCAGAAATTAATTTGGACAAGCCACAATCTTTTACCCTAGATAATGGATTAAAAGTAATGGTGGTAGAGAACCACAAATTACCAAGAGTTTCTATGAATCTCACCCTTGATAACCCTCCTGTAGTAGAGGGAGAAAAAGCAGGTGTTGCCCAATTACTTAGCAGTATGCTAGGAAACGGAACCTCTACCATGTCCAAAGACGATTACAATGAAGAGATAGATTTCTATGGTGCTTACGTAGGACTCAGATCCAGTGGCGCTTCCGTTTCATCTTTGTCCAAATATTTCCCACAAATTTTATCATTAACAGCACAAGGAGCATTAGACCCGTTGTTAACACAAGAAGAATTTGATAGCGAAAAAGCTAAAATGTTAGAAGGAATGAAAGCAGACGCAAAAAATGTGTCCTCCGTTGCCAGAAACGTGAGAAACGCCCTAGGATTTGGATTAACACATCCTTTTGGTGAATTCCCAACAGAGGAAACCGTTGAAAATGTTACATTAGCAGATGTTAGACAATTTTATCAGGAAAACTTTGTCCCAGGAAATGCATATTTAGTGATCGTAGGAGACATTCAATTTAATGACGCTCAAAAACTCGTTACAGAGAATTTCTCTAACTGGAAGACAGGTGCCGTGAAAAGACAAAACTTCACAGAACCCACCAACCTCAGAACAGCTCAAATTGATTTTATAGATATGCCCAATGCCGTACAGTCAGAAGTTGCGACTATCAATGTGGCGAATGTCAAAATGACCTCACCAGATTTCTATGCCGCCATGATGGCCAATCAAATCCTAGGTGGAGGTGGAGAAGGAAGACTTTTTTTAAACCTAAGAGAAACACACGGCTGGACTTATGGCTCATATTCAAGAATTAGCCCGGACAAGGAAAGCAACTTATTCACCACCACAGCCTCTGTACGTAATGCGGTTACAGACAGTGCCGTAGTAGAAATGCTAGGAGAATTACAAAGAATTAGAACAGAATTAGTTTCAGAAGAAGAATTAGCCAATGCAAAAGCCAAATATATTGGCAATTACGTGATGGAAGTTGAAAAACCAGAAACCGTAGCAAGATTTGCATTGAATAAGGAAACACAAGACTTACCAGACAATTTTTACGAGAATTATATCAAAAATTTAAATGCCGTAACACCAGAAGAAGTAAGAGCTGCAGCACAGAAATATTTTGGGAAAGACAACGCTAGAATTGTAGTTGTAGGTAAAAGTGAGGACGTATTGCCAGCGCTCAAGAAGTTGAACATGCCAATCAATTATTACAATCGTTATGCACAACCTGTAGAAGCGCCTAAACAAGTTGAGGTTTCAGCAGATGTAACAGCAGAGGGCGTGATCAATAATTATCTGAAAGCAATTGGAGGAGCGGATAAAGCAAAATCAATTAAAACCTTACATACTACTTTTGAAATGACAGGCGCCGCACCCCAGCCAATCCAAGGACAAATCAAAAATATGGCACCCAACAAAGAAGTTATGACCATGAATATGAACGGAATGGAAGTAATGAAACAAGTTTTTGATGGGCAGACACTCAAAATAAGTGGCATGATGGGAAGTTCAGAAAAATCTGGAGAAGACGTAGCTGCACAAGCCGCTAAAAAAGGCATCATAGAACAAGCCTTTTACACAGCAGACCAATTAGAAATTAAAGGTATGAGTCAAGTAGATGGCAAAGACGCATACAAAATAGAAGTTACCAAAGGGAATGACACAATCACAGAATACTATGATGCATCTTCTTATTTATTGGTTCAATCTGTAGCCGTACAGAAATCCCCACAAGGAGAAATGGCAGTAACCTCTAAATTCAAGGATTACAAAACAGTAGAGGGCATTCAAATGCCACATACCATAGAGCAAAGCGTAGGGCCACAAAACATGGTATTAAACATACAAAACTATACTGTGAACAGTGGTGTTAGCGCATCAGACTTTGAATAAAATCACATTCAAACGCTAGTCTATAATGATCAAGGGCGATCCAATTCGGGTCGCCTTTTTTTGACGCCTTCATAGCAAGTATTATACTTAACAAGAATTAAATTATTACTATTTTTTGGGCGATTTAACAGGCTATTCATTCCAATTCCGCAGGAATCTGCTTATAAATAATAGGGCTGCAAAGAGCTTCCATCCGGTCGCTTTTGCAGCCCTTTATTTATTGGCGCATCTTCCTTTACGGGATTTCCATTGCTATCCCTATCGCTGGGATAGTTTATGGTTGAGGGTTGATGGTTGATGGTTGAGGGTTTATGGTTTTGGTAGCAAGTATCAAGGATTAAGTGGCTAGTCTTTTTTCTTTTCTCTTTCCTCTTCCTATCTTTTTCCCGTAAAAAAGAAACAAAAAATTAAGTTGTTTTAGAATGTTTTGCTATGGCACCAGAAGTTTTTGTCTGCTGCCAGCCCTCTAGCCAGCCACAAAGTCGCTAGCCAAAAATTCTTAAACATATAAAACAACAATGGCTTCGCTCTAATATTTACGATTAAAACTGGCGCAAGTCTATGACGACAATTTTGAATCGAAACTGGTGAAGGCTTTTTATGTTTAGTCAAATTTTCGTTAAGAAATTGACGCCGCTGGTGAGCTCTGTTTAAAACTAAATCATAAAATATACAGGCTTGCCCAAAGTTTTATTTCTCAATTTCAAAATATTTCATTAGTTCCTTATAATTATCCTGTGCTGCCAAGCAAGTGTCTATCAAGTAACCCTTTATTTTGGGATATTCAGATAAACCTCTATAATAGAAAAACTTAAATTCATCTTCTATGATAAAAGGAACAATATTATTTTTTAAACATTCTTTAAACATGATTAATCTCCCAACTCTCCCATTTCCGTCTTGAAACGGATGTATCGCTTCAAATTCATAATGGAAATCTATAATGTCAGAAATTTCAACTTTAATTTTTTTGTTATAATGATCTAATAATTTACGAATATCTTTTTCCACCTCTTTTGGGTTGGACGTTTCAATTCCACCAACCATATTTGGCCTTAATTTATATTCTCCAACATTGAACCATTCTTTCTTGGCGTCAGAAGTATTTAATTTTAAAATTTGATGAAACTCCTTCATATGTTTTTCTGATAATGGTTCTTTTACTATTTCTAGCATATAATCAAAACATAGAAAGTGATTTACTGTTTCAATAATGTCGTCAACATTTGCTGTAATTTCTCCTTCCTCGGTAAATAAGGTGTTGGTTTCAAAAATATATCTTGTTTGTTCTTCAGATAATTTACTACCTTCAATTCTGTTAGTATTATAAGTAAGTTTTATTTGCGTTTTGTGATAAATTCCGCCTTTTAGATTGCTCGATTTTTCTTCTTGTAATGTTTCTAAAAGTTTCATTTATATAGTGAATTTAATTAACGAAGATACTTTTTTCTATTAGAAACTTTACGATTTGTTGCTAAAAATTACAAGCAACGACCTTCCTTCTATTAAGTTAACTATTTTTAATACCAAATTGAATAATTACTAATTAATCATGATAAGAAAATATTTATTAAGGTTGAGTAGTTTAAAAATATTATGAAATTTATTAAGGGTAATCACCCTCGAATATCTATTTATTCTTATTTAATTTGTAATATTACAAGAGGAATTTCCCCTAAAATAAGATATATGAATATTGATAATTTATTAGATTCGATATTTTCAGACGAACAATTCAATGTTGAAGATGTTTTTAATAAGAAACTCTTAGAATATAACTTGAGTAAGACTAAAGCTTTAAAGCTTTTAAACATAGATAAAGATGTTTTTAATGATATACTGAATGGTACAGCAAAGCAACCAAACTTAATTCAAGTTGTTAAGATTGCAGAATTTTTAGGGGTTGAGTTGAGCAATTTTATAAAGATAGTTTTGAAAAATCAAAATTCTGAGAATATTCGGGCTATTGAAAGAGCAAGAAAAGCAACTTTTATTGTTAGGAATTTTGATGTTAAGGCTCTTACAAAGCTTGGTTTTTTTGATTCTAATGATTCAACAGATGATCTAGTAACTAAAGTATTAAATTACTTCGGTTACTCTACTATTAATCAATTTGAGGAAGAGCTTGACGAACCATTATATAGCAGGGTCAAAAAGAATCATTCAGATAAAATGAAAGATTTTTGGGTAAAATCTGCATACCAAACTTTCAAAGTAATAAATAATCCGAATGATTATAATCGAGAAAAATTAAAAGATTTGATTGTTAAAATCAAACCGTACAGTCAGGATGTGAAGAAAGGACTTTTAACTGTTTGTAGAGCACTGTATAATATTGGTGTTACTGTTATTTTTCAAAATTACTTGACCACAACTCAAGTTCGTGGGGCAACATTTATCATAGGTGGTAGGCCTTGTATTGTAATTACAGATTTTAATAAAAATTATCCAACTTTATGGTTTACACTACTTCATGAACTTAATCATGTTTTATTTGACTATGATACTATTGAAAATAATAGTTATCATTTATCAGATGATACAGATTTATTTTTGATTGAAGATCAAGCTAACGAATTCGCTAGAAATTTCTTTTTATCAGAGGAAAAGTTTCAATATATAAAGACCTACATTAATAATCCATATTTAGTATCAAAATTTGCAAGCGAAATTGAAGTTCATCCTTCAATAGTTTATTCATTTTTTACTTGGTACCAAAAAGAACTTTATGGGAAAAATTATCACGCTGCATTTAGGGAGTTTTACCCTGATTATAAAGATGCAATATCTAAATTAAATCCAATTTCATGGAATGAGGTAAGCATAAAAGAAGCAAGTGAAAAGATAAAATCAGTTTTAGAATTAAATTAAGATATCATGGCAAAAAAAAATATAAAGACACAAGAACAATTATCTGAATTAGACTTAGAAAGATTAGAACTTTTGCAAAGAGCTAATGAAAAAACAGGAAAGTAATTAACGATCAATTCTGAAACGGGCAGTCTTGAAGAATTTGATGAGTTAAAGCAACTTGTTGGGAAAGAATTTGAAGATACTCAAGAGAAATACCAATTGTATTACAATGGAATTAGGAAATTATTGATGGATTTCCTTCCTAAGGGTAAGGATTTTGAGCAGTTAAGGCAGATCATTTATGATGAGAAAAATGTCTTTTTAAATTTGGGGAAAAAGAAATCTGACAATAATGGGATAAGAAAATCTGATGGTAGAATGACTTATTAACCTGTGATGAATGAAATTTTGGAAATTATAATAAAGTGGATTGGAGAGTCTCAAAATCCGTTTGATCTTTATAAGAATTTTTATGAGTTAAATGAGAAGTATGGTTATGGACATGAGCAATATGACGATAGTACTAAAAAAGTAGCTAAAGCCATGTTATCATTAAGTAAGAAATGATAATTAGACCTTAAACGATTTATTAACCAGAAGATTCCACACCTCAATTTAATGATTCTAAATAAACTAAATAATGTTGTATTTTTGTAGAAAACATAAGTATATGAGTTTATCAAACGAACAAATACACGATTTGGGAGAAGAGATGGTGAGAGTATTTAAAGGTATATTCGATCCAGAAATTCCAGTAGATATTTATGAATTAGGTCTCATTTATGATGCACACATCAGCACAGAGGGTGAAGCAAAGGTATTAATGACGCTTACGACGCCCAACTGCCCTGTAGCAGAAAGTTTACCAGCAGAGGTAGAAGAAAAGGTTGCTGGCATAGATGGAATAGAAAAGGCAAGCGTGGAAATCACTTTTGATCCACCATGGAGTCAAGAATTAATGAGTGAGGAGGCTAAATTTGAATTAGGGATGTTGTAACAATTTAGTTTTCTGTGCGTCTTATCATTATAATTTAAAAATAATTTTATGTTAGATTTTGTTTTAGGCTCTATTCCATTAATTCTGGTTATTGGAATTGTAGTCCTTAGTTTCTTTGGTTTATGGTTTACCGTAAAGCAACAAACCGCTGTCATTATAGAGCGCTTAGGGAAATTCCAATCCGTTAGAAATTCAGGCTTTCATCTCAAGATTCCCTTTGTAGATCAAATTGCTGGTAGAATATCATTGAAAGTTCAGCAATTAGATGTAGTGGTTGAAACCAAGACCAAGGATGATGTTTTTGTTAAAATCAAGGTTTCTGTGCAGTATATGGTAATTAGAGATAAAGTTTATGATGCTTTCTATAAATTGGATAATCCTTATGCGCAGATCACGTCTTATGTATTTGATGTGGTGCGTGCAGAGGTTCCGAAATTGAAGTTGGATGATGTTTTTGAAAAGAAAGATGATATAGCGATTGCGGTAAAGTCTGAATTGCAAGATGCTATGAATGAATATGGTTATGATATCATCAAAACTTTGGTGACAGATATTGATCCTGATGAGCAAGTAAAACATGCAATGAACCGTATTAATGCTTCTGAGAGAGAGAAAGTTGCTGCACAATATGAAGGGGATGCACAACGTATCTTGATTGTAGAGAAGGCGAAAGCCGAAGCTGAAAGCAAGAGACTACAAGGTATGGGTATCGCAGATCAAAGACGTGAAATTGCCCGTGGTTTAGAGGAATCTGTAAATGTGTTAAATCGCGTAGGAATCAACTCGCAAGAAGCGTCTGCGTTAATCGTAGTAACACAACATTACGACACATTACAGGCTATGGGAACGTTGAACAAGTCTAACTTGATATTGTTACCTAATTCACCGCAAGCAGCAGGTGATATGTTGAACAACATGGTGGCAAGTTTCTCTGCCGCAAATATCATAGGAGAGGAGATGAAGAAGAGTAATCAAGTAAATCTTCCAAAATCACCAAAAACTTATAGCGAAGAAAGACATTATAGAGATGAAATCATAGATGATGATGATATCGATGAAAATCTTGATGATTAAGATTATTGAATAATTGAAAGTTTAAGCAAATAAAAGGTTCTGTGAAATTTCATAGAACCTTTTTAATTATAATTATATAGATGGTATAGATTTTTAATAATCTCCACTTGATGTAGCATTTCCATATTCATCTATAGCTTCTTTAATTTTTTGAATTCTATTGTCTGGGCTTGGGTGCGTAGAAGCAAACTCTGGTTGCGATTGTCCACCACTAGCCTCAGCCAAGATTTCCATAACACCGATTAATGCAGAAGGGTCATATCCCGCTTGAATCATAAAACGCACGCCTAATTCATCTGATTGTAACTCATCGGCACGTCCATAACTCATATTCACCATATTCCCGATCATTTGGGCATATTGTGCGGAGTTCACATCACCTCCCACTACGCCAGCAGCACCAACAAGACCTTGTGTCAATTTTTGTTTTTCCATCTGTTGAGCAGAATGCCTTGCCACTACATGCCCAACTTCATGTCCTAATACGCCAGCCACTTGATCCTTGGATTGTAGTCTTTTTAGTAAACCTACCGTAATGAAGATTTGTCCACCAGGCATGGCAAATGCATTGACTGTATTTGGATCTGCCAGTACATGAAATTCATATGGATAGGGAGTTTTAGATGCATCACTTTTCTGTACAATGTCTGCTCCAATTTGATCCACATATTGTTGCACTTCTTGATCTTGGTAGAGCCCTCCAGATTCTTGTATCATATAATCTCTACCATCCAAACCCAATTGAATTTCCTGTTCTGGAGACAAGGATACATGTTGGTCTTCTCCTGTAATCTCGTTAAAAGAACTATTAGAATAATATTGAAATACTGCAAAAGCTGCTACCAATAATCCAATGATAAGCCTTATTTTAAATCCTCCTGATCGTCTTGCCATTTTTCTAAATTATAAAATAATATCAATGTTATTTTATCAAATATCATCCCTTTTTTCAAGCATTGGAACAAATTTATAGGCACCAAACTCCATTTGTTCATACTTTCGCTCATCCACACGAAGATAAGTATACATTTTTTGATTTTCTTCACCAATCGGAATCACGGCAATTCCTCCTATTTTTAACTGTTGAACAAGAAGGGTTGGGAGGCTAGGAGCCCCAGCTGTGACGATGATTTTATCAAATGGAGCAAAAGAAGGGAGACCTTTGTAGCCATCTCCATACGTTTGATATTTAGGTTCTAGGTTTATTTTTTGAAGCATATTCCTAGAAAAGTCCACCAAGTTTTTCTGTCTTTCTATGGTGTAAACTTCTGCTCCCATAGCTACAAGTACGGCTGTTTGATAGCCACTTCCAGTTCCAATTTCTAACACTTTTTCTCCAGGATGTAAATCTAGAAGAGATGATTGAAAAGCCACGGTATAGGGATGTGATATCGTCTGATCTGCTGCAATCGGGAACGCTTTGTCCTCGTAAGCATGGTCTTCAAAAACAGAGTTTAAGAACAAATGTCTTGGAACTTGATTTATAGCATTTAATACACGCTCATCTTCAATACCTTTTTCCTGTAGTAATTCTACAAGTTTTCTTCTCTTCCCTTTATGCTTAAAACTTTCCATAAAGCGAATTTATACAAAAATTAGTTTTTAACTCCATCAGAGCAATTCATTTTAGTTTGAATTTATAAGTTGAGTGTTTTTTCTTACATTTGACCTGTTAAAAACATGCGTTTATGATTAAAGCAGGTGTTGCAGGTGCGGGACATTTAGGTAAAATTCATTTAAAACTTCTCAATCAATCCACTCAATATAATCTTGTTGGTTTCTATGATGTGGATAAAGATAATGGCCTAAGAATAGAAAAAGAATTTGGATATAAGTTCTATGAAAATTTAGATGATTTACTAGGAGATATAGATATGTTGGACATAGTTTCTCCTACGCTTTCTCATCATAATTTGGCTTTAAAAGCCATAGAGGAGGATAAGCACATTTTTATTGAAAAACCCATAGCCCATACGTTAGAAGAAGCTCGCGAGATAGCGTCTGCTTTAAACCAAAAAGGATTAAAAGGACAAGTAGGACATGTGGAACGTTTTAATCCAGCATTTTTAGCAGTCGCAGATAAAATTAATCAGCCGCTGTTTATAGAAACACATCGATTAGCAGAATTTAATCCTAGAGGCACAGATGTTCCTGTAGTATTAGATCTGATGATTCATGACCTAGATATCATACTATCTATTGTGAATTCTCCTGTAAAGGAAATCAGAAGTAGCGGTGTCAACGTGATTAGTGATACACCAGATATTGCGAATGCCAGAATCGTATTTGAAAACGGCTGCGTGGTCAATGTCACAACCAGTAGAATTAGTATGAAGAATATGAGGAAGACGAGAGTTTTCCAAAAAGACGCTTATATTTCTATAGATTTCTTAGAGAAAAAATCAGAAGTAATTAGAATGGAAGATGCTGGTGAAATAGAACCAGATGATTTTTCTATGATTTTAGAAAACGCAGAGAAAAAAAAGAAAAAAATATCTTTTGAATATCCTAAGGTAGAGCCAAATAATGCGATTTTAGAAGAATTAGAGTCTTTCGCTCATAGCATAGAAAAAGATGAGGTGGTTCAAGTGCCCATTAAAGATGGGATTAAAGCATTGAAATTAGCATTAGACGTGATAGATAATTTTGCTGCGACTCAAATTGAATTTAAATGATAGAGTTTGTCTTATATGCGATATTATTAGGGATTATGTTGAGTCTGATTTTGATTGGACCTTCCTTTTTTCTACTTATAGAAACTAGCCTTACAAAGGGTTGGCGTTCTGCTTTAGCATTAGACGCAGGGGTAATTTTAGCAGATATTGTATGCATTGTATTTGCATATTATGGAGCCAAAGACTTATCCATTTTTATAGAAACTCACCCAGGATTGTATAAGATTGGTGGTTTTCTAATTATGATCTATGGTGGGTATATGTATTTCTCTAAACCCGTATTGCATGTAGACAAATCCCACGTGGTTAGTCATAATTATTTTAAAACCTTTGCCAATGGATTCCTAATGAATCTTTTGAATATTGGTATTGTTATATTTTGGTTTATCATCGTAGGGTGGGTCACTATTAAATACCCCAAAGATTATGAATTTCTTTTGTTTATTGGGATTGCACTGCTCACATTTTTAGGGATAGACTTGGCTAAAATCTTCCTTGCTAATAAATTCAAAGAGCGTATGAGTGATGCGCTCGTGTATAAAATTAGGCGTGTACTCGGTATTGCATTGCTAATCTTTGGTCTTGTAATCTTATTAAAAGGATTCTTTTCATTTGACAGATTAGAAAATGTCATACCCAATACACCATTCCATACAGACTCTTTAATTCAATAATATCATGAAATATCTGGTTATTACTGCTGCTATCATCTCTGTAGTTTTATTGTTTACTGGAATTTATTTGGATATGACAGATAATCCTTTAAAAGATAAATTCTATGGTTTTGGAACAATCATGATGTTTTTGGTGACCTTTCCATTGTTTCTAATATGGAGAAGGAATAAAACCGATTTAAAGAAGTATGTTTGGCGTAATAATACAAAGGAAGACATTAAAAAAAACGACGATGAATCACTGGTCTAATGCAATATAGGTTTAGGTAGTTGCACGAATTCTCTATCAAATCATTATCAAATATTTCATAAACCCAAGATTGTTTCTACTTTAGTTATGATTTGATGAGGCGTTATATTTCTCATACCATTGGGATTGTCATCAGGACCTAATTTATTGCCATAAATAGAAGTAGGTCTCCAAGATAGCGTGTTGTCCTGTAAAATGTATTCCTCTTTTTGCCCATAGCCTAGAAATCCAGCATAAGGATGCGTAACACCCCAAATGGAAAGTACAGGAACGCCTACCAAACTTGCCAAATGCATATTAGCACTATCCATAGATATCATTAATTCTAACTCAGCGATTACTTTTAATTCCGCTTTAAAAGAGCTTTCTTTAACCAGTGATACATTTTCTAAATCTTCCCAATTTTGCACTTGGTCCAAATCTTCTGGAGAACCAAAAATCTTGATTATGTTATCTTTATGTAATCCTATGACAACCTCTTTCATTGACTCTAAATCATACATTTTACCTGAATGCGCAGCAAATGGAGCAATACCAATACCTTTTGATTTTGGAATACCCAAATGATGAAAATCTGTAAGTTGGTGGTCAAGTTGAACTTTAATCCCAAATGATCGGAAAACATTAGCATAGCGTTCTGTAGTTGGAGTAAGAGGTTGGGAAATCTTATGGTTAATTAAATTCTTCTTTTCCTTCCTACCCTTATTAATCGTGGCAGTTTTGATTCCTTTTGTTTTTAATAAAAACTTAAATACATTGGACCTTAGAACATTGTGCAGATCTGCAAAACCATCATATTGATGGATGTTTAATCCCTTATAAAATTTATAAATCCCTAAAACACCGTGGTGCTGATTTTTCTTGTCAAAATCAATCATTGATAAGCGTTCATGATTAGGGAAAAAAGGGTGTAGAAATTTGGGGGTTATAAAATCAATTTTAAGTTCTTGGTTTTGTTCTAATGCGGTGATAACAACAGGAACGCACATGGCTACATCTCCCAAAGAAGACAACCTAAAAACAAGAATATGCATAGGCTAATTCGTTTATCTTTCTGTTTTAGCTTTTAGTGCGATGGCATAAAATTTAATCTGTTTAATCATGGCCAAAAGTCCATTGGCACGCGTAGGAGACAAGAATTCCTTTAAACCGATATCTTCTATAAATTGCTCATCACTATTTAATATGTCTTCTGGTGTCTGCCCAGAATAAACGCGTATAAGAAGTGCCGCAATGCCTTTTGGCAGGATAGCATCGCTATCTGCGGTATAATAAATTTTACCCTCTTTTAATTCAACATCTAACCATACATTGGATTGGCAACCTTTGACTATGAGAGCATCATTTTTTTTATCATCTGGAATAGTTGACAATGAATTCCCTAATTGAATGAGGTATTCATAACGTTCTTGCCAATCGTCAAAAAATGAAAACTCATCAACTATTTCTGCTTGTTTTTCCTGTATTGTCATAACACAAATATAGCAAAACAATTAATTACTTGATTTAGCAATTAACTAATTTATTTTCAAGAATCTGTGTGCCCAAATTCAAAAACCCCCACTGTTTGTCACAATGGGGGTTTTTACACAAATAGATTTGATAGAATTATACTTCTTTAATTTTTGCTTTTTTACCGCGTAAACCTCTAAAATAAAAGATTCTTGCTCTTCTAACTTTTCCACGTTTGTTTAATTCGATTTTTTGAATAGATGGCATGTTAAGAGGAATAATTCTCTCCACTCCAATTTCTCCACTCATTTTACGAATTGTAAATGTCTCTGTAGATCCTGTACCTCTTCTTTGTAATACTACACCACGGAAGAACTGCGTACGGGTTTTACCACCCTCACTAATCTCTTGATAAACAGTGATAGTATCACCGGCTGCGAAATCAGGTAATTCGTTTTTTTCTACGTATTTATCCTCTACGTATTTTACTAAAGTATCCATTTTCTTATAAAATTGGTTTTTGATAGCAATAACATACACGGTTTTCGTCAGAGGTTATTGAATCGGACGGCAAAAGTATGAATTATTCCTCATTATCCAAATAATTTTCTAAAATCTCTTTGGCTTTTTTATAATCTTCCTCTTTAATTTGCAGCCGTAGACCATCTACAAAAGTTGTACCTATCGTATAATTCGTATTTTGATCTAATATAATAGCGTGGATATTTTCACTTATTAATCGTCCTTTGAACATTTCTGCTTCCACAGGATTATAAAATTTATGTAAAGTAACAAATTGGCTCATCGGATAAATTTTAAGTATGCTTAATGACTACATCATCATCTAATTCTATTTCATTTTGTGGTTTAAAACCTTCTACATTATTCAATAAATATTTGATTATTTCTAAACGTGCCGTTTTCTTATCATCTGTTCTAATTTCTATCCACGGCAATTCTGGTGTAGCTGTAACATCCAGCATTTTTTTAATATAATGGGTATAGGAATCCCATTTTTCCAGAGCTTGTTTATCTAAATCACCTAATTTCCATTTTTTTAATGGATCTTCTTTTCGCTTGTCTAATCTTTCCTTTTGTTCCTCTTTGCTTATGTCTAAAAAGAATTTAATGAAGACAATACCGTCATTTACCAGCCTTTGTTCCACATGATTTACCTCTTTCATAAATAACTCATGTTCGTCTTCTGTACAAAAATCAAATACAGGTTCCACGACTGCTCTGTTATACCAACTTCTATCATAGAAAGCAAAGTAACCAGCGGTTGGTAATTCTTTTAAATAACGTTGGAAATACCATTGTCCTTGCTCTTTTTCTGTTGGTTTGGGCAATGCGACAATATGATACCTTTTGGGATTTAAGTTTTTGACAATTCTTTTGATAGAACCACCCTTCCCAGCGGCATCTCTTCCCTCGAAGAGAATTACGATTCTTTTGCCTGTATGAGCCAAATAAGCCTGCAAATGAACCAGATCATATTGCAGAGCTTTAAGTTCTTTCTCGTATTTATATTCTTTAATAAACTTTTTTTCTTTAATCACATCATGTTCCACAAGAAAGTCCATGATTTCCTCTTGTTTATAAATTTTCTCTAAGTCTTTTAAATTAAATTCTGACATTCTTTATATTTTGATTCATAATAATACTGCTGATAATGTGCCATAATAATAAATTTACAAATTTTATTTAAATTAGATCATTTAACTATAGTAAATAAAGGTCTAGTATAAAACATTGCCAATAATTGTTAAGGAGCGTTAAACATAACCTGACGTTAAAAGATTTGGTACTACTTTTGCAAAATGTTAAAAGATTAATTAATTTAAAAAATAAACATTATATAGATGAATAATTTATTTAAATATGCATTGGTAGGTGTCATAAGTGCAGGTACCACTTTTGGACTTATAGAATACACACAAGGGGATAATGCTATGTTTCAAGAGACGCTAGGCATCCAAACGTCTGAATCAGAAGAGGCGAATCAACATTTCGCATCCTATGATTACACTTCGGCGGGTACAGCTCTGCCAGATTTTACAGAGGCAGCAGAGCAATCTGTGAATGCCGTAGTAAGTATTCAGAACTATGGTAAACGTGACCCTAGAAGAAGTGGAGGGTCTAATCCATTTGAATTCTTTAATGATCCTTTCTTTGATCAATTTTTTAAAGGAAGAGGGGGACAGCCTCAGCAGCAGGAAGAAATGGATGATATGCCTACTTCTGCTGGTTCTGGTGTGATTATTTCTAAAGATGGTTATATCGTGACGAATAATCACGTCATTGCGGAATCAAATAGATTAGAGGTTACACTAAATAATAAACAGACCTATACAGCCCGTTTAGTGGGGACGGATCCTAATACGGATATTGCTTTGTTGAAGATTGATGAGGATAATTTACCCTTTTTAGCATTTTTTAATTCAGATAATTTAAAAGTGGGAGAATGGGTTTTAGCTGTAGGTAATCCATTTGGATTAAATTCCACGGTGACTGCAGGGATTGTAAGTGCTAAAGGGAGAGGTATTGGAATTTTAGGTAGAAATGGAGACCATCCAATTGAATCATTTATTCAAACTGATGCCGCTATTAACCCAGGAAACTCTGGAGGTGCGTTGATTAATACCAATGGACATTTGGTAGGGATTAATACAGCTATTTATTCCCAAACTGGTTCTTATGCAGGCTATGGTTTTGCGGTGCCAGCGAATTTAGTGAAAAAGGTTGTGAATGATATCAAGCAATTTGGTATGGTACAACGTGGTTATCTAGGTGTGGGAGCTGTAGATTTGTCAGACGATTTTGCTGTTAAGCGATATAATAAATTAAATGACGCTAATATCAAAGCAGGTCAGGGTGTCATGGTGACAGACTTAACAGAAGAAGGTGGAGCGTTAGAGGCTGGATTAGAAAAAGGAGATATTATTAAAGAAGTAGACGGTAAAAAAATTAACTCATTTGCAGCTCTATCTCTAGCTGTAGGTGGCAAAAGTCCAGGTGACTCCGTGAAAGTTACTGTAGATAGAGATGGTAGCACTAGAACGTATAACGTCATATTAAAAGATTTGGACGGAAACGCTAAGACAAGATCGGTAGAGGATTTAACGCCTACAGAAAGACTTGGAGCAACTTTTAAACCGCTTACAGAAAGACAAAAAATCGAATTTGGAATTGATAGTGGTGTCGTGGTAACGAGTGTTAAGAGAAATGGTATTTTAAATCAAATCGGAATTTCGGAAGGGTATATTATTCTTAAAATTAATAACAAGGAAGTTAATTCAAAAGAAGATATTGATAAAATTTTAAAGAATAAAAATGACAAAGTTTCAGTTAATTTTGTAGATCGTTATGGTAGAATTTACACAAAAGGTTTCACATTTGATTAAATAATAACAGAATTAATAGAAATTAAAAAATCCCGCATTTGCGGGATTTTTTAATTTCTACTTCGCTATAATTCTAAGTTTGGCAAACTTCAAGAGTAACTTTTTCTCTCCGCTGGTTTCAAACTTAATAATAGCCTTTACATTATCAGGTTCTCCTTCTAAGGATTTCACTTCACCTTTCCCAAACCTATCATGAATCACTATATATCCAGGTTCTATGATTTGTTCAACCCTGTTATTCGTGGCGGATTTAATTCTAGCCTCATTCAGTGGTTTTAATTTTGGATCTGGTTTTAATTTTTTCTTAATAGGTTTTTCCTTTCTTTTATAGGTAGGGATGGGGTCATCTCCAAATAAATCAGGAGATAAACCGCTGTTATTGGTAGAAGTTATGGGTGAAAGGTTCAACCATTCCAGATATTTATCATCCATTTCCTCTAAGAATCTACTAGGTTCTGAATCTATAATTTTCCCCCATCGTGCTCTGGAAACAGAATAAGATAAAAATACTTGTTTCTCTGCTCTAGTCAATGCTACATAGAATAATCTTCTTTCTTCTTCTAATTCTTGTCTGGTGTTGAGGTTCATTAAAGATGGGAACAGGTTCTCTTCTAAACCTGTTATAAATACCACAGGAAATTCTAAACCTTTTGCTAAATGGACTGTCATCAAAGCAACTTTTGGAGAATCATCATCTTCCTTATCCATATCTGTAGCTAATGCTACATCTTCCAAGAAATGTTCTAAGGAGGGATCACCCTGATCTAATTGTTTTTGTTCTTCTACAAAACCTTGCAGACTATTTAATAATTCTTGTAAGTTTTCTAATCTAGAAATTCCTTCTGGTGTATCATCATCACGCATCATTTTTAATAAACCACTTTGCTTTGCTACATCCATGGCCACCTCAAATACATCATGGGTTTTCAATTTCACTTGAAAACTCTGTATCATGGTATAGAAATTTGCAAGTTTATTGAGTGTCGCACCTGTGAGACCTGTACGAGGTCCATATAAAGCTAAATTCTCTAAAACTTCAAAAACGGTGATATTTTGGCTATCTGCAAATACCGTTAATTTCTGTATAGTCGTATTACCAATTCCTCTTTTAGGATAATTAATAACACGTAATAATGCCTCTTCATCATTTTTATTGATCAATAATCTTAAATAGGCGATAAGATCTTTAATTTCTTTTCTTTGATAAAAAGAAAGGCCACCATAAATTCTATAAGGGATATTTTTCTTTCTTAAAGCCTCTTCCAAAGGCCTAGATTGCGCATTCGTTCTATACAAAATCGCTATATCAGATTCTGACATTTGCTGATTCATCTTGAGGTCAAAAATTTTAGAAGCAATATACCTTGCCTCATCAATATCAGTTAAAGCCCTATAAATAGGAATACGGGTACCATCTTCATTAGAGGTCCAAACATCCTTTTTTAATTGATCCTTATTCTTGGCGATAATAGCGTTGGCAGCACCCACAATATTCTGTGTAGAACGGTAATTCTGTTCTAATGCAAAACTTTTGGCATCTGGATAATCTTTTTGAAAATCCAGAATATTCCTAATATTAGCACCCCGAAAGGCATAAATACTCTGTGCGTCATCTCCTACCACACATATATTCTCAAACCTAGATGCCAATGCCTTCACAATCAAATATTGGGAATGGTTGGTATCCTGATACTCATCTACCATGATATATTTAAAACGTTCTTGGTATTTGGCCAAAACATCTGGAAACCTTGTCAATACTTCATTGGTTCTAAGCAATAAATCATCAAAATCCATTGCCCCAGACTTGAAACATTTCTGCACATAATTTCTATACACCTCTCCAGTTTTGGGTTTCATAGCGGCGGCATCTGCCTCTATCAATTCTGGGTTGTTCATATAAGCTCTTACTGTGATCAGATTATTTTTGAACTGGGATATTCTATTCAGCATTTGTTTGGGCTTATAGATATCTTTGTCCAATTGCAATTCAGAGATTACCTTTCGCATTACGGCTAATGCATCCTGCTGATCATAAATAGTAAAATTAGAGGGATATCCTAATTTAGGAGCTTCTACCCGCAATATTCTAGCGAATATAGAGTGAAAAGTTCCCATCCATAAATTTTTTGCTTCTGATGCTCCTACAACATGGGCGATACGTTCTTTCATTTCCCTTGCTGCCTTGTTGGTGAAGGTTAATGCTAATATATTGAATGGATCTACGCCATTTTGAATTAAATGAGCAATGCGATAGGTTAAGACTCTGGTTTTTCCAGAACCAGCACCAGCAATTACCATTACTGGCCCCTCCAATGTTTCAACTGCTTGGCGTTGAACATCGTTTAAATCATCTAAATAATTTGCCATGGCGTAAAGATAAGAAGTTTAATTGCGACCTTAAAAGATTAAAATAAATTAAATCGAAGGTCTTGAATTCTCATGTTTTTATAAATTCACTTGTATAAGTTTAAAACAATCACCACATTTGCTTTTGAATTTTTTTTCATAGGTTTAGGTTGGTATACCTCTTCCTTTTATAAGGAGGAGGTATTACTTTACAAAGACAAATTGAATTAAATGTACGTATTAAATAAAAATTAAGAATGAAAAAAGTATTATTAGTAGCCGCTATTGGATTGGCAATTGTATCGTGTGAAAAAGACGGTAACGTTACAGAAACAAGTACGCTTGTGGATTCAAAGGATTTAAACCAAGATGAATTAGATGCTTCTTATGCATTTGGAGTTTCATTAGGGCAGAGAACAGAACAATATGAAGCTAGTCCACAGGTCAAGGACTCTCTAGATTACAGCCAAGTTAAAGAAGGCGCAGAGGAGTTTTTGAAATCACCAGAAAGCAAAACATCTTATTATTATGGTGTAGACATGGGTAGGCAGATTTATGGTGCATTAAGTAATGATTTAATCAAAGGTCATTTAAGTAAAGATGAAATTATTGCAGGAATGATGGATTACTTGAATAAGAAGGATTTAAAAGTTTCTGTGGATTCTGTACGTTTAATCATGGATAACTTTTATAATCAAAGATTAGCGACTAAAGGAGAGGATAATGCGAAAGAAGGAATGGCGTATTTAAACAAGATTAAAAAAGAACAAGGTGTTCAAGTTACAGATAGTGGTCTTGCTTATAAAGTAATAGAGGAAGGGTCTGGCGAAAAGGTACAACTTGGAGACAAAGTGAAAGTTAAATACACAGGTAAAACGATAGATGGAACTGTGTTTGATAGCACAGATAAAAACAACGGAGGAGAAGCAATTGAATTCCCTTTACAACAAGGTGGTTTAATCCCAGGTTGGATAGAAGGATTACAATTAATGTCAAAAGGCAGCAAATACACTTTATATATTCCAGCAGAATTGGGGTACGGGAATCAACAAAGTGGCACTATAGAGCCAGGTTCTACTTTAATATTTGATATAGAAGTAGTAGATGTAGTAAAACAATAAGGACGACAATCATAGTATTTTAAAATCCTGATGCTTGCATTGGGATTTTTTATGCTTGCTATTTTAGAAAATAGATTAATTCAAAAGGAAATAATTTTAATTTTTAAAATAAACTTATCTTTGCACTATAGCTAACTTGTCGCGTGGTTTGATAGAGGATCATGAGGAAAGTCCGGACACCATAGTGCAGTACAGCGGGTAACGCCCGTCGTTTCAGTTTTCTGAAAAAGGACCAGTGCAACAGAAAGTATGTACAGTTAGGCTGTAGTGAAACCAGGTAAACTCTGTATGGTGCAATGCTATGTATATCAGCTGTTAAGAGTTGCACGCTCGATGCTGAGGGGTAAGCAGATAGAGGTTTGTGGCAACACAAACCCTAGATAAATGACAAGTCTCGACAGAATCCGGCTTATCGGCTATTATTTAAATAAGCGTAAATCTAATACTATACTTGTATAGTTATGGGTTTGCGCTTTATTTGTATATTTTCTATATTTTTCATAATTTCGTGCTGCAAAAAGAAACATGTCTTTAACAAATAAAATAATGCAAGAAGGTTATACTTTTGATGACCTCTTGCTAGTACCAGCTTATTCGGATACACTTCCCTCCGAGGTAAACATTCAAACGAAGCTTACAGAAAAAATTCAATTAAACATTCCTATTGTTAGTGCAGCTATGGATACAGTTTCTGAGTCCAAATTAGCGATTGCTTTAGCAAGAGAAGGTGGTTTGGCATTTATACATAAGAATATGTCTATCAAACATCAAGCGCAAGAGATAGATTTAGTGAAAAGATCAGAAAACGGAATGATTTCCGATCCCATTACTTTGTCACCAGATCAATTGCTAGAGGATGCAGAAAGATTGATGAGCAAATACAGAATATCTGGTTTGCCCGTTATTAAAAAAGATAATACTTTAATTGGAATTTTAACCAATCGTGATATTCGTTACCAGACGGATATGAAACAGCGAGTGACCGATGTAATGACCAAAGAAAATTTGGTTACTTCTGATTTTAATACAGGTTTGGAGGATGCTAAAAAAATTCTTCTACAGAATAGAATAGAAAAATTACCTATTGTAGATAGTGAATATAAACTAATAGGCTTAATCACAATTAAGGATATAGATAATCTGACCGAACACCCCAATGCTTGTAAGGATGATAGAGGAAGACTCCGCGTTGGAGCTGGGGTTGGCGTTGGGAGTGATACCTTAGAAAGGGTAGAGGCGTTAGTAAATGCGGGGGTAGATATCATTGCAATAGATTCAGCCCACGGACATTCTCAAGGGGTTATCAATAAATTAAGAGAAGTTAGAAATGCATACCCAGACTTAGATTTAGTTGGCGGTAACATAGTTACGGCAGAAGCAGCTAAAATGTTGATTGATGCTGGAGCCAATGCGCTAAAAGTTGGCGTTGGACCTGGTTCAATCTGTACTACTAGAGTTGTAGCAGGAGTGGGCGTACCACAGTTATCAGCAATCAATGATGTGTATGAATATGCCAAGAATCGCAATGTAAATGTAATTGCTGATGGAGGTATTAAATTATCTGGAGATATTGTAAAAGCCATTGCTGCTGGTGGTAGCTGTGTAATGCTTGGCGGATTGTTTGCAGGAACCGATGAGGCACCAGGGGAAGAGATTATATACAATGGTAGAAAGTTTAAAATCTATCAAGGAATGGGCTCTTTAGCAGCGATGAAACGTGGTAGTAGCGATAGATATTTTCAATCCAAAGGGGTAGAAGCGAAAAAACTTGTTCCAGAAGGTATAGAAGGACGTGTTCCTTATAAAGGCCCTGTAAAGGATGTGGTTTATCAACTTTGTGGTGGGTTACGCTCTGGAATGGGATATTGTGGAACTAAAACGATCAAAGAATTAATAGAGGATTCAAAATTTGTAAAAATCACCAATGCTGGGTTAAAAGAAAGTCATCCACATGATGTAATCATTACACAAGAAGCTCCTAATTATAGCAATTAAGGCTTAAAACATAATTTTATTCAATTTTTAAAGTGACGTTAAGAGGATTTTTCTTAATGTCACTTTTTTTGTTCAATAAATTTAGAATAAATATTAAGTTTATTAAATAAGATGTTGATATATATAGAATTAACTCAAGGTTATTATTTATCATATAGCTATAGTTTCAAGGTTACACCGTTTTATCTAATTACTTTTCATAACTTTATATTAACATTACATAAGGGTAAATAAGGAATAAAAACCTAATTCGTAAGCTTATGAAAGATTATAACTCTGAAGTATTTGGAAGTTACAATAATCAAGTCATTAAGAAAGTCACGCTCCGCAATGATCGAGGCTTTCAATTAAGTGTTATCAATTTTGGTGCTATCATTCAATCGATTAAAATGCCAGAAGATTTTGATAAAAAAGAATTAGTTTTAGGATTCAATGACTTCGAATCTTATATCAGTGAGCCTTATCGTGAAAATTACCCCTATTTAGGAGCTGTTATTGGTCGTCATGCAGGGCGCATTAGAAACGGTGAAACGCAAATATTAGGAAAAACTTTAACTTTAAATACCAATCAGGGAGCAAACCACTTGCATGGTGGTAATATTGGGTTTGATTCTAAAGTGTGGGATATTTTAGATATTACCAAAGCCAGTATTACTTTGGGTTTAAATTCGCCCGATGGAGAAGAAAACTATCCAGGAAACCTTCAAGTTGAGGTTACTTATGCGCTTTCAGAAAGTAATGAAATTTCTATTACTTATACGGCCGAAACAGAAAAGCCTACGCTAGTAAACCTCACACAACACACCTATTTTAATTTAAACCGAAAAAATCAATCCGTCTTAGAGGATCAAATCAAAGTAAATAGTAATCAGTGTTTAGCCCTAGACGATGAGGTCATGCCTACGGGTGAAATTTTAAGTACTAAAAACAGCGCTTTTGATTTTAGTGATTTTAAAAACATACCTGCTGAAATAGATCATTCATTCATTATAAAATCTAATGATCAGGTAGCTGCCACTTTGCGTAATGAAGATCATAGCATCCAGATGGATGTTTATACAGATCAGCCAATTGTACATATATATAGTGGCTACTATGTGCCGACTTTTGATCTAAAAGATAGAATAAGTACAGGACAAAACGCAGGTGTGTGTTTTGAGACACAGGGCTTTTTAGATGCTAATAATCATTCCAACTTTCCGAGTAATACATTAAAACCAGAAGAGGAATATATACGTCACACGAAATTTAGCTTTAAATTTTAATTATCATGATAGACTTTATAAAAGAAAAATTTAATGAAATTTATAGTGCTGATCCAGATCAAATATATTTTGCCCCAGCCAGGGTAAATTTGATTGGTGAGCATATAGATTACAATGGGGGACTAGTGATGCCAGCTGCTTTAGAAACAGGTACTTATCTAGCCCTAAAAGAACGAACAGACGCTGAGATGCACTTCTATAGTGTCAATTTCCCAGACAATCAATTTGTTTATAACCTGGAGGATGCTCCTTTTGATAAAAATGAATCTTATTGGGTGAATTATCCAGTAGGTGTTATCAATGCATTAATGGAAAAAGGAACTTCCTTTGACAAGGGATATGACTTCTTGTATTATGGTAATATTCCGAATGGCGGGGGGTTATCATCATCGGCTTCTATAGAAGTAGTAACAGCTTATGCATTGAATCATGCACAATTAAGCAAGGTAGATTTGGCGTTGCTTTCACAAGATGTAGAAAACAATTTTGTAGGGGTAAATTGTGGTATCATGGATCAGTTTTCTGTGGCGATGGGTAAAAAAGATCATGCCATTATCCTAGACTGCGAAACATTGGAATATGACTATGCACCATTTGTATTATCAGATCATCAGTTGGTTATTATCAATACCAATAAAGAAAGAAAATTAGCTGAATCTAAATATAACGAAAGAAGAGCTACCTGCGAGGAGTCACTAGAAATATTGAATCAACAAGGTGAAGAATTCGCTAATCTGTGTAATATTCCTTATTCATATTTTGAAAAACACCAAGATAAGCTTACAGAAGAACAGCGAAAAAGAGTAAAACATGTGATTACGGAACAAGCTAGAGTATTAAAGAGTAAAGAGGCTTTAGCAAAAAACGACATCCTTGAATTTGGTAAATTGATGAATGCTAGCCACGCATCATTGAAGGGGGATTATGAAGTTACCGGTAAAGAATTAGATACTGTAAATGAAGAAAGTTTGAAATTACCCTATGTAATTGGTTGTAGAATGACAGGTGCGGGATTCGGTGGATGCGCCATTGCCATTGTAGAAAAGGGTAAAGTAGACGAATACAAAAAAGCATTAGAGAAATCATATACAGAAATTATAGGATATGCTCCAACCGTTATAGAAATGAGTATTGGAGATGGAGTTAGGGTCTTATCAAGTTAATATTAACTAAAAATTTAAAACAATGAATAGCGAATTTTCTACCTTAGACATCATTGTCTTCGTAGCTTATGCCCTTATAATTTTGGGTGTAGGTTTATATGTTTCCAGAGGGAAAAAAGGAGTGGAGAAAACAGCAGAAGATTACTTTCTTGCTGGTAAATCTTTGCCATGGTGGGCAATTGGTGCCTCGCTAATTGCTGCAAATATATCTGCAGAACAATTTATAGGTATGTCTGGATCGGGTTTCGCAGTTGGTTTAGCCATCGCGTCCTATGAGTGGATGGCAGCGATTACTTTATTGATCGTAGCTAAATACTTTATGCCAGTATTCATTAATCAAGGTTTATACACCATCCCAGAATTTGTCGAGAAACGTTTTAGTACCAATCTTAAAACCATTTTGGCCATTTTCTGGATAGCGCTTTTTATCTTCGTGAACCTTACATCTGTATTGTTCTTAGGAGCTAAAGCACTTGATACTATTATCGGGATTGGAGATGGTACTACAATCCTCTCATTTATTATAGGTTTAGCTTTATTCTCTGCGGCATATTCTATTTGGGGAGGTTTATCTGCAGTCGCTTGGACAGATGTAATCCAGGTTGTTATATTAATCGTAGGTGGTTTGATTACCACATACATTGCTCTAGACCATGTAGCTCTGGATGGTGGCATAATTAATGGATTAAATTATGTATATGATAATGCAGAATCTAGATTCCATATGATTATCACTAAAGATAATCCAGAGTATATGAATCTACCAGGGGTAGCCGTTCTTGTAGGAGGTATGTGGGTTGCGAATTTATACTATTGGGGATTCAACCAATACATTATTCAACGTGCATTAGCCGCTAAGAGTTTAAAAGAAGCTCAAAAAGGATTGGCATTTGCAGGATTTTTAAAATTAATTGTACCATTAATCGTGGTGATACCTGGTATTATTGCCTATGTAATGTACACAGAAGATGTTGCTGGTGCTCAAGAGATTTTTAGCAGAGCCGATGGCGGTATCGATTATGATAGAGCATACCCATGGTTGATTAACACCTTTATACCTACTGGCTTGAAGGGGTTGGTGGTAGCAGCCTTATCGGCAGCTATTGTGTCTTCATTAGCTTCTATGCTAAATTCTACCTCCACCATATTTACGATGGATATTTACAAGCAATACTTTAACAAAAAAGCAAATAATAAGAGTTTAGTAGGGATTGGTAGATTAGTGTCCTTAGTTGCATTAATTATTGCAGCCTTGTTAGCCAAGTCATTAGGTAGCATAGATCAAATGTTCCAATATATACAAGAATGGACAGGGTTAGTAAGTCCTGGTATATTAGCGGTATTCTTAATGGGACTTTTCTGGAAGAAAACCAGTACCAAAGGAGCTATTATTGGAGTATTAGCTTCTATTCCATTTGCTCTAGCATTAAAGTTTTTGCCACTAGAGATGCCATTCATGGATCAGATGTTCTATACTTTAATTTTCACGATGGCCGTTATTGCTGGGGTCTCACTTACCACGAGTGAAGGGGATGATAATCCAAAAGGAATTCCTTTATATTCATCTACATTCAAGACAAGTAAAAGCTTTAATGTTTCAGCTTATGTCATTATGATCATTACAGCCATGTTATATATTGTATTCTGGTAACATTATAAATTAATCAATAGGCTATTTCTAATTCATGACAATAAATTAAATTATGTTTAATGAATTAGGAATAGCCTTAACAAAAAAATATACAGGTTTTCGATCAAATCATCATTGATAATTTCAAAATAAAAAATTTTAAATTATGAACAATTTTTCATTGTTAGTATTAGCGGGAGGTTTAGGAAGTAGATACAAAGGCCAAAAACAGGTAGATCCTGTTGGTCCAAATGGAGAAGCCTTAATGGAATTTGCATTGCACGATAGTTTAAAGCATGGGGTAAATCATGTTATTTTCATTATTAACAATCAATTAACAAATGAAACAAGGAATTTATTAGAGAAGCCATTATTGGATAGAGGTATTAAAGTAGATTTCTGTGAACAGCGAATGGAAGAAGATGTCCCAGAAGCTTATCAAGATTTAGTGCCTAAAAGGTTAAAACCTTGGGGGACAGGTCATGCAGTATTAGCTGCCAAAGATGTAATTCATCAGCCATTTATAGTCATGAATGCAGATGATTATTATGGTGAACATACATTTGAATTAGCTCATCAATTATTAAAAAATCATAAAATTGATGAATCACATTACGGTCTTATTAGTTTTATATTAGATAAAACACTAAGTGAGAATGGACATGTCTCTAGAGGAGTTTGTAAAGTAGAGAATGGTAAGTTAGTAAAAATAGATGAGCGTACCAAGATTGCAAAAGAAGATGATGGCAAGATTTATTTTACAGATGAAGATGGTACAGGTGAGAAAATAGAACTGGAACCAAACTCAAAAGTTTCCATGAATTTCTGGGTTTTACATCCATCCATATTAGAGAAATTAAAAGATGACTTCAATGATTTCTTTAAACGTATTGAAAACAAAGAGAAACAAGAATTTTATTTACCAAAACATATTGATAGGTTACTTCAGAAAGATGATGTAACTGTTTGGGTAGAGCAAAGTAATGCAGACTGGTTTGGTATGACCTATCCAGAAGATAGAGAAGTGGTAGTAAATGAACTCCAAAAAAGAACGGACAAAGGTGATTATCCCTCACCATTATGGAAGTAAGTTATAGTTTAGTCTTAGATTAGAATGTGAAGATTATCTATTATATTTCATTTTTTTATGGCTGTCTGTGAAGTTTTGTTTAAATAATTTTTTAACAGCTGATAAAATTAATTTGGCACGCCTATTGGATTTAATGCAAGCATAACATTTAAAATTAATAAAATGAAAAAGGTAGTATTATCAGCTGCTTTAGCAGTTTTAGGATTAGTAGGAGTAAATGCTCAAGTAGGTATGGAGGCTGTCGAGTTAGGTGTAAGAGCAGGTTATAACTATTCTAACTTTTCAGGAGATTTAGCTGACGATTTTGATACAGAAGGTAGAAGTGGATACCATGTTGGTTTATTTGCAGAATTCCCAGTATCAGATAGATTCTCCATTCAGCCAGAGGTAATATACTCTACACAGGGTGCCAAGTGGGATGTGTTAGGA
Source organism: Flavobacteriaceae bacterium Ap0902 (assembly GCA_009835005.1). GTDB lineage: Bacteria > Bacteroidota > Bacteroidia > Flavobacteriales > Weeksellaceae > Profundicola. Next base: position 192,179 of record WTFG01000006.1, read on the forward strand.
ACTGCCACAGAGCTGAAAACTCAAAATATTAATGTTCCTGTATTAGCTAAGTTCTATGTAGCGGATGGATTTAATTTACAAGTAGGGCCGCAAGTTGGTTTTAATACTGGGGATGATTGGGAATTCGAAGGAAATGATATACCAGAAGCATTTAGAGCAGATTTAGCAAGTGTTAACTTTGGTGCTGTGGTAGGTGCAGGCTATAAAATGGCAGAAGGTTTAACCATTGATGCGAGATATAACTTTGGATTTACTAATGTTCTTGATGATAGCAATGACTCTATAGGAAATATGGACATTGATAATGATTTTAAAGATGGTGTATTCTCAATTGGTTTAGGATATTCATTCTAATGAAAATATAGATAAATACCAAAGACCCTGATTTTCAGGGTCTTTTTTTATTAGTTTATTTAATTTCATTATAAGATGATTATATACCATTTATTCTATGTAAATTTAATTAAATCTCTTATTTTTGTTAAATATTCATTCGATTAAAATAAAATATGGATCGGTTTTCTTTTCTTAATGCAGTGCATTCAGAATTCATAGAAGAACTCTATGAAAAATACAAAAAATACCCAGACTCGGTAGAACCATCTTGGCGTACGTTTTTTCAAGGATTTGATTTTGGACGTGAAAGTTACAACGGTTATTCTGTAGATGAGTTGTCTAACCACAACCCAGAAGAAACTGGTGTGCCAGAGCAAATTCAGAAAGAATTTAAGGTTATTAATTTAATAAATGGCTATAGAGTAAGAGGTCATTTATTTACCAAAACTAATCCTGTTAGAAAGCGTAGGACTTATTCTCCAACCTTGGATATAGAGAATTTTGGTCTTAGCAAGGATGATTTGGATAGAACTTTTGATGCTTCTAAAATTCTTGGTATAGACAAAAAATTAACTTTAAGAGAAATTGTAGAGCATTTAGAATTTGTCTATAGTAATTCTATTGGAATAGAATACACTTATATAAGTAATCCAGAAGAGGTTCAATGGATTAGAAATTGGCTAAATGAGAATTTAGTTGAGCCTAAATTAGAGAAAAAAGAGAAAAGACAGATTCTGCATAAATTAAATGAAGCTGTAGCTTTTGAAAGCTTTTTGCATACTAAATATGTAGGGCAAAAGCGTTTTTCTGTAGAAGGTAACGAATCTGTTATTCCTGCTCTGGATGAGGTTATTAATAGAGGAGCAGATAAGGGTGTAGAAGAAGTGGTTGTGGGTATGGCTCATAGAGGTAGATTAAATGTCCTAGCCAATATTTTTAGAAAATCTTATTCTCAGATATTTTCAGAATTTGCTAAAAAAGATTTTGAGGAAGAATTTTTTGATGGGGATGTTAAATATCACTTAGGCTCTACAGCAGAAACCAAGACCACCAATGGAAAGAATATAAAAATTAATTTAGCACCAAATCCTTCACACCTTGAGGCTGTTGATGCAGTGGTAGTAGGAATTGCTAGAGGAAAAATAGATCATCATTTTGGTAATGATAACAGCAAAGTTTTACCAATTCTTTTACATGGTGATGCTGCTATTTCGGCACAAGGCATAGTGTATGAGGTGGTACAGATGGAAAAACTAGATGGTTATAAAACTGGTGGTACCATCCATATCGTTATCAACAATCAGATTGGTTTTACAACCAATTACCTAGATGGTAGATCCAGTACTTATTGTACAGATATTGCAAAAGTTTGTAGAAATCCAGTATTGCATGTGAATGCGGATGATGTAGAGGCAGTAATACATGCAGTTCGTTTTGCAGTAGATTATAGAACCAGATTCAAATCTGATGTGTTTATAGATTTACTTGGATACAGAAAGTATGGGCACAATGAGGGGGATGAGCCAAGATTTACGCAGCCTAGCTTATATCAAAAAATATCTAAACACCCGAATGTTCGCGAGATCTACAAAGAGACTTTAGCAAAAGAAGGTATCGTTGGCTCTGAGTTTATAGAAGAAATGGAAAAAGAATTTAAAGAAATTCTAGAAAAACATTTTGAGGAGTCTAAGAAAATAGAAAAAAACACATTAGGCAAATTTATGCCAGAAATCTGGGATAATTATAAAATGGGATTTGAAGATGATATGCTTCAACCTGTGGATACAACTTTCCCTATTGATAAATTAAAAGAGGTAGCAAAAGCGATTACTACTTTGCCAGAGGGTAAAGACTTTATTAGAAAAGAAGTCCGCCTTCATAAGCAGCGTTATCAAATGGTTTTTGAAGATGATAAATTGGATTGGGGAATGGCAGAACTTTTAGCCTATGGTTCTCTATTGTCTGATAAATATGATGTGAGGGTTTCTGGTGAAGATGTAGAGAGAGGTACTTTTTCTCACCGTCATGCAGTGATTAAAACAGAGAAGGCAGAGGAGGAATTTATATTATTAAATCATATTTCTGATAACCAAGGTAGAATGCAAATTTATAATTCCTTGTTATCTGAATATGCTGTTTTAGGTTTTGATTATGGATATGCCATGTCATCACCAAAAACACTTACAGTATGGGAAGCTCAATTTGGGGACTTTGCCAATGGTGCACAGATCATGATAGATCAGTACATTTCTGCGGCAGAGGATAAATGGAAAATGCAAAATGGTTTGGTGATGTTTCTTCCTCATGGTTATGAAGGACAGGGAGCAGAACATTCATCTGGACGTATAGAGAGATTTTTACAATTAAGTGCACAAGGTAATATGTTTGTTGCTAATTGTACCACTCCTGCTAACTTTTATCACTTATTGAGAAGACAAATGCTTGCTGCGTATAGAAAACCTTTGGTTGTATTTACACCAAAGAGTTTATTAAGACATCCTAAGGTACACTCTAGCATGGAGGATTTAGCAGAAGGACATTTCCAAACATTGATAGACGATACCATAGATAAGAAAAAAGTTAAGAGAGTTGTTTTCCTAAGTGGAAAATTGTATTACGATTTATTAGAGCATAGAGAAGAAAATAAAAATGAAGAAGTGGCTTTAATAAGAATGGAGCAACTTTACCCGTTAGATAAGGAAAAAATTAATCAGATTATATCTTCTTATCCAAAAGATGCTGAATTAGTTTGGGCACAAGAAGAACCACAAAACATGGGCGGATGGTCTTATATCCTCATGCAGTTAAGAGAATTGCCATGGAAGATAATTTCACCAAAAGCAAGTGCAGCGCCTGCTACGGGTTCCTACAAAAGATGGAGCGTCAATCAAAGTAATGTAATTAATAATGTATTTAAGCTTAACGAATAAAAACCACATCATAATATGAGCGTATTAGAAATGAAAGTCCCTTCACCGGGCGAATCAATCACAGAAGTGGAAATCGCAACATGGTTGGTTGCAGATGGAGACTACGTAGAGAAAGATCAACCTATAGCAGAAGTAGATTCTGATAAAGCAACCCTAGAACTTCCTGCAGAAGAGAGTGGTGTTATTACTCTTAAAGCAGAAGAAGGTGATGTGGTTGAGGTAGGTCAAGTCGTATGTTTAATAGATATGTCTGCGGATAAACCTGCGAGCGATTCTGGAGAACAAGCGGAGGAAAAGAAAACTACACCAAAAGAAGTAGCTGAAAATACTCCAAAAGCTAAACCAGCAGAACCAGAACCAGCAGAGGAGCCTAAATCTTATGCTACAGGATCGGCATCACCTGCTGCTAAAAAGATTATTGCAGAAAAGGATTTTGATCCTGCCCAAATCAAAGGTACGGGTAAAGATGGTAGAATTACCAAAGCAGATGCGGAAAATTATACTCCAGCGATGGGGACAGCACCAGCCTATGCAAATAGAGGGCAAGAGAGTAAAAAACTTTCTGTTCTAAGAAGAAAGATTGCAGAACGATTGGTATCTGTTAAAAATGAAACTGCCATGTTGACTACCTTTAATGAGGTGGATATGAGCGGTATATTTGAAGTTAGAAATAAGTACAAAGAAGAGTTTAAAGAAAAACATGGAGTTGGGCTTGGATTTATGTCCTTCTTTACAAAGGCAGTAGTTAGAGCTTTGCAAATGTTTCCAGATGTAAATGCTATGATAGATGGTGATTATAAAGTTAAATATGACTTTATGGATATTTCTATTGCCGTATCTGGTCCAAAAGGTTTGATGGTGCCTGTTGTACGCAATGCGGAGATGTTAACCTTTAGAGGAATAGAACAGAATATCAAAGACTTGGCAATTAAAGTTAGAGATAGTAAAATCTCTATTGATGAGATGACAGGGGGGACCTTTACCATTACCAATGGAGGTGTCTTTGGTTCTATGTTGTCTACACCAATTATTAACCCACCACAATCTGCTATTTTAGGAATGCATAATATTGTAGAAAGACCAGTAGTTAAAAACGGAGGTATTTCTATCGCACCTATTATGTATGTAGCTTTATCTTATGATCATAGAATTATAGATGGCAAAGAATCTGTTGGTTTCTTAGTGGCGGTAAAAGAAGCATTAGAAAATCCTACGGAATTATTATTAGGAGGAACGGATGATGCTACAATTAGAAGAACCTTAGAATTGTAATTAAATATTAAAGCTTAGATGAATAAAAATCCTTTCCAACAATTGTCGGAAAGGATTTTTTTGATTTAGGTTTTTTTTAAGATATTTCTATAATTATCTCAAAAACATCATTTCTCTGTACTTTGGTAATGGCCACATTTCATCATCTACCATCATCTCCAACGCGTCCACATGCTTTCTGATGTCGTCAAATAAGGGTTTTACATGGGTAGAAAAAGCATAAGCTTGTTCCATGCCGTCTTTTATAGATGATGTTTCTTCTTTGGTAGTCAAAAGAATATCTACAAGTCTATTAATTTCCCTAATATGATAAGTGATGGTTTTAATCAATTCAATTTGTTCCTTACCAATAGTTTTATATTCATCCTCAAAAATCTGCTTGAGTCCCTTGACATTTTTAATCAATTGATTTTGATACCTAATTGCAGTTGGGACAATATGGTTTCTGGATAAATCTGCAAGAACTTGTGCTTCTATGCCAATGAGGGTACTATATTTTTCTAATTTAATCTCATTACGCGCATGGATTTCTCTTTCTGTAAGAATTGCATTTTTAACAAAAACATCAATAAATTTTTTATCTGTTTCGTTTTTTAAAGCATCGGGCGTGGTCATTAGATTTTTCAAACCCCTTTTTTCCGCATCCTTTAACCAAGCTTCAGAATATCCATCCCCTTCAAACAAAATATGTTTACTCGTTTTCACATATTCTCTAAGTACATTGAAAATGGCTTCATCTTTTTTGAGTCCGTCTTGTTTAATGAGTATATCAACCTCTTTTTTAAATAGATTAAGTTGATTTGCCATGATGGTATTCATTACAGTCATTACTTCTCCGCAATTTGCTGTAGATCCAACGGCTCTAATCTCAAACTTATTTCCTGTAAAGGCAAATGGGGAAGTTCTATTTCTATCTGTATTATCTAAAAGAATTTCTGGTATTTTTCCTACTAAATTTAATTTTAAATCTGTTTTCTCATCGGGACTCAATTTTCCTTTTCTAACTTTTTCCAGCTCATTCAATACATTGGTAAGTTGGGATCCAATAAATACAGAAATAATAGCGGGAGGTGCTTCGTTAGCGCCCAATCTATGATCATTAGAGGCAGAAGCAATAGCAGAGCGTATCAAGTCTCCATATTCTGCTACTGCTTTGATGCTGCTGATAAAAAAGGTTAAAAATTGAAGATTCCGCTTCGGATTTTTACCAGGGCTCAGCAAATTATCCCCTAAATCTGTTTGTAAAGACCAGTTGTTATGTTTACCAGAACCATTGACCCCTTCAAAAGGTTTTTCATGCAATATTAGTTTAAATTTATGCTTTAAAGCAATCCGTCCCATAATATCCATCAATAGTGAATTATGATCCACCGCTATATTCGCTTCCTCAAACATTGGCGCCAATTCAAATTGATTAGGCGCGACCTCATTATGCCTTGTGGTTACAGGAATCCCTAATTTAATACATTCCACTTCTAATTCTTTCATGTAGTTCATTACTCTTTGTGGAATAGACCCAAAATAGTGATCATCTAATTGTTGCCCTTTGGCTGGTGCATGGCCTAGTAAGGTTCTACCTGTTAAAGTTAAATCTGGGCGGGCATTGGCCATAGCCAAATCAATCAAGAAATACTCTTGTTCCCAGCCCAACGTAGCATGAACTTTATTTACTTTTCTATCGAAATAAGACCTCATTACATCCGTTGCTGCGGAATCAACTGCTTGCAATGCTTTTAATAATGGTGTTTTAAAGTCTAGAGTTTCACCCGTATAGGAAATAAATACAGACGGAATACACAAGGTAGTCCCAATGATAAACGCTGGAGAAGTTGGATCCCAAGCAGTATAACCTCTAGCCTCAAACGTATTGCGTATTCCACCATTAGGGAAACTAGAAGCATCTGGTTCTTGCTGTATCAGCATACCTCCGTTAAAACGTTCAATCGCCTTACCAACATCGACTGGACTAAAGAATGAATCGTGCTTTTCTGCGGTAGCCCCCGTGAGCGGTTGAAACCAATGCGTGTAATGGGTAACGTTTTTAGAAAGCGCCCATTCCTTCATGGCGCCTGCAATTTGGTCTGCGATATTTCTCTCTATATTGGTTCCTTTCTCTATAGCACCTTGTATGCTATTATAAGCTTCCTTGGTTAGATATTCTCGCATGGTATTCATGGAGAATACATTCTCGCAGAAATACTCCGATAATTTTTTATCTAAATGAACTTCTCTTTCCATGAGATGGTTTAAGTTCTCAATGGATTTAAATCTTAATGTTGACATTAATTAATAATTTGTCACAAATGTAAGAAAAAATAGAAAAGGCTAAGTTTTTTTAAGGGGTAAATGTGTAAAATTACAATAATATTAATATACACCCCCTCTCTATAGCTTAAAAGGCTAAATATATATAGAGAATATATGCAGATAACAATATACTCCCTTCTATTGGTCCCAGTTTATTTCTTCTTAATATATATATAAAAGGAGCCAATACCAAAGAGAATCCTAGCATCCACCATACATCGTTATTTAAATATCGGGGATCATCTACAGCAAAGGGATGAATAGAGGCTGTGATTCCTAATACAGAAAGGATATTAAATATGTTAGAGCCAATCAGGTTTCCAAAAGATATGGATTTTTCATTTTTGATTGCCGCTATAATAGAGGTAGCTAACTCTGGTATACTCGTGCCTAGTGCCACCACGGTTAGTCCTATAACACTTTCTGCTACACCCAATGATTTTGCGATGTTTTTAGCCCCAATCACCAAAATTTCTGCACCAAACCATAAACCCAACCCCCCTAAATTAATATATATTATGAGCATATACCAAGTTTCATTCTTTATAGGCATATCCATATCTATTTCAACCGATTTTTTCTTTCTCAATAGACTGTAAATAAACATAATGAGAATGATAATCAATGCAATCCCCTCTATCCTAGATAAGTACTGGTCTAATAATAAGAAAACTATCAAAGTACTTGTGGCAATCATCAGGAAAAGCCAATCCGTTCTTATGAAATTTTTTGGTACTGTGATAGGTGTTATTAATATGGTAACGCCCAATACCAATCCTATATTGGCAATATTAGAACCAATCACATTACCCAGGGCGATGCCAGAAGACCCTTGCATAGCTGCATTTATACTCACAATTAATTCTGGTGCAGAGGTAGCAAAGGATACAACCGTAAGACCAATAACCATCTTGGGAATCCCAAACCTACTAGCCAAGTCAACAGCTGCTTTCAAAAACCAATTTCCTCCTAGAATCAATGCCAAGAAACCACCAACCAAATATAAAATATCTATAAGCATTATTTGTGTTTAGCATTGCAAACCTAAATAATTTTAAAGGATTCCTTTTTATTAAATTATAAATAAGCTTCATTCGCATGATTTACAAATTGGATTATTTATAATATGCATGATTTTCTACCCAATATAATCTACTCACTTGTCCTTTGATTGAAAGGATATTTAACAAAAGTAATTATGTGATTAAAAAAATGATTAAATTGCATCATAGCCATTAAAATATTAATCGATGATTAACAAAATTAGAAACACTTTAGAGGCGAATGGTTTTGAAGTAATATCCAGAATTTCGGATAAATTTGGACTCAGAGCTTCTAAATTAAGGTTATTATTTATATACTTATCATTTGCCACATTTGGGGTGACATTTGCTTTTTACCTATTCGTAGCATTTTTTCTATGGGTCAAAGATGGTATCTTCGTCAAGCGTAAATCTGTTTTTGACTTGTAATGCTTAAGATTATCCATTTTAAAATTACCATAGTATTTTTCATCTTATTGATTTTCTTGGGATTGGGTACCTTAGGTTATATTCTAATAGAGGACTTTACATTTGTGGATGCTTTATATATGTCTGTAATTACCCTAAGTACGGTAGGTTTTGGAGAGGTGAATCAATTATCAGAAGCTGGTAGATTATTTACAATTTTTCTTATTCTATCTGGCGTTGGGCTCATTGCCTACGCAGCTTCAATTTTTGCAGAGGAATTAGTTTCTGGAAAAATCGTTAATTATTATAAAAAAAGGAATGTGGAAAACAAGGTTAAAAAAATAGATGAACACGTTATTATCTGTGGATTTGGTAGAAATGGAAGGCAGGCTGCTAGGAAGCTCAAGACTTACAATAAACCTTTTATAGTGGTAGAGCATCAGGTTAAAGAGCTAGACCCTACGCATGGAATCAAAGATGTAATATTCGTGAATGGGGATGCTACAAATGATGATGTACTAGAAAGAGCACAAATTAGAAAAGCTACTGCTTTAATTTCTGCGCTACCTTCTGATGCAGATAATTTATTTATAGTACTTACTGCTCGTCAAATTAATCCAAAGCTCAAAATTATAAGTCGAGCTTCTAATCGCACATCCATGCGAAAACTTAAAATTGCAGGAGCAGACAATGTAATTATGCCAGATAAAATCGGTGGCGAACATATGGCATCCCTCATTGTAACACCAGATTTAATAGAATTTTTGGATAAAATTTCTGTAGACAGCAGTAGACATATCAATATGATAGAAGTTTCTGTAGAGGATCTCCCCAAGGAATTTTTAGGAAAAAATATTCGTCAATTAAATCTTAGGTCTAATACAGGTTGCACAATTATTGGTTTAAAGGATAATAATGGTGATTATCAGATTAATCCAGAATATTACACCGTGTTGGAACCAGGAATGCACTTTATTGTATTAGGACGTCCAGAGCAAATTAATAAATTAAATCAGCTCTATTCATTACAATAAAAATTGGGTGTCTATTAATAATTCGCTATTATTGCTATTTATATTTATATCCATATATGTTAAGAATTCTTGCGTTTCTACTAATCCCAATACTTTCAATTGCTCAGTCAACGCCACAAATTTCTGCTGGTTCAGATGAATTAAATGTTATGGCTGATTATGTCAATCCTAGCTCAAAAATTAATGATGCAGAAATATCATTAAATGTTACAGGAGGGAAAGCTCCTTATAAATACTTTTGGACCAACACCTCCACGGATACCCTAGCGACTCAATCCTTTAAATTAACAGAAGGAATTCATCATAAAATTATAGTAGAAGATGCGTTGGGAGAAAGAGTAATAGAAGATATTTACATCCCATCAGAAAGCATAATAGAAAAACTCAACGGATTCTTTGTCCCATTAGTGGAGGAAGTTTCAAGTGTTTTATTTTATGATGTATTTTCTGCCATTGGTTTATACGATCCAGTAGTGTATGCCAATCGAAAATTGGTTTCTATCCCCAACTGGGATGCGGAAGTAGAAGATAAATTTACTTTAAAAAGGTGGTTGTTCAATGAGGGAGAACACGTAAATAAAGGCGATACCATTGCTCAGATTGTGAATAATGCTGGTGTTGTACAGGATATTGTATCTCCCGTAAATGGCAATTTAAATTATCTTGTCCAAGAAGGAGGTGTCATTTATAATTCAGAAAATGAGGCTCATGTCATAGAAGAAGAAGCTAATTTCTTGGCAGGAATAGAATACGCTACCCCTAAACCCTTAAAGTACCCGAACGGGACTGTTCAAACCAAGTCAATTCCATTCATTGTCTTATGGCTAGTGGCTGGAGCACTTTTCTTTACCCTGAGGATGGGCTTTATCAATATTAGAGGCTTCAAACATTCCATAGATTTAGCAAGGGGAAAATATGATGACCCAAACGCTCCTGGGCAAGTTACTCATTTTCAAGCATTGTCTACAGCAGTTTCTGGAACTGTTGGATTAGGTAACATTGCTGGTGTTGCCGTTGCAGTTTCTTTAGGAGGTGCTGGCGCCACTTTTTGGATGATCGTAGCAGGTTTACTCGGAATGTCCACCAAATTCGTGGAATGTACTTTGGGTGTTAAATATAGAACTATATCAGAAGATGGTCGTGTATTTGGTGGGCCTATGAACTATCTAAGCAAGGGGCTAGAGAAACGGGGTATGAAGGTATTTGGTAAAATCCTGGCTGTATCTTTTGCAATTTTAGCCGTTGGCGCTTCTTTTGGAGGCGGTAATATGTTCCAGGCCAATCAATCCTTTGAACAATTATCTAATCAAATCCCTATGCTTCAGGGTCATGGGTTTTGGTTTGGAGTCATTACTGCCATACTTGTGGGGGCCGTGATTTTAGGAGGTATTAATAGTATAGCTAAGGTGACAGAGAAAGTAGTGCCATTTATGGCTTCTTTATATATTATAGCTTGTTTAATTGTCATTGGGATGAATTTTTCCAATATTGGACTAGCATTTCAGGCCATTATAGATGGAGCATTTAGCCCTTCTGCATTAAAAGGAGGAGTTATAGGCGTACTCATTGTAGGATTCCAACGGGCAGCATTCTCAAATGAGGCTGGGGTGGGGTCTGCTGCGATCGCACACTCTGCTGCCAAAACCAATCACCCACCGAGCGAAGGTTTTGTGGGTCTTCTAGAGCCATTTATAGATACAGTCGTTGTATGTACGCTTACAGCATTGGTACTGGTTTTCACAGGAATGCATGAGATGGATGGCTTGGCTGGAGCTCAATTAACCTCAGATGCATTTGGATCTGTATTATCTTGGTTTCCGAATGTATTGGCGGTTGCCGTATTTTTATTCGCATTTTCTACTATGATTTCATGGTCCTATTATGGAATGAGAGCATGGACATACTTATTTGGGCGTAGCCAACGTTCGGAAATTATTTATAAATTATTATTTTTGGTATTCATAATCATAGGCGCCTCTATAAGTTTAGGAGCAGTATTAGATTTCTCTGACATGATGATACTAGCCATGGCATTTCCTAATGTGATAGGTTTATATTTATTATCTGGTGAGGTTAAAGGTGATTTAAATGAATATTTATCAAGACTAAAAAAAGGAGAACTTTTTAAAAAGACCATTGTTCAGAAAAAATAAAATACATGAGGACTATTTTTTTTCCCACTTTGCTATGACCTTGCGTCAGCGGAGTGGGTTTTTCATTTTTGTTATTCTAATCATTATTGCAGAACTTATTATTCAATTCTATCCGTTTGAAGAGTCTTTGAACCAAATTGAATTTACGCATGAAGAAAAGGCGATAGCAGCAAAGATGATTCCTGCAAAAAAGGTAAGAGCAAGTGTTAAACCTAATTTTAAACTTTTCTACTTCAACCCTAATGCTTTAGATAAAGAAGGCTTTATTAAATTAGGATTTTCAGAAAAACAAGCCAGCTCTATCATCAAATATAGGTATATAAAAGGAGGGAATTTTGCCTCTGTAGAAGCCTTTGGAGAATCCTATGTTATATCAGATCAGAAACTAGAACAGTTAAAACCTTATATTAGACTTCAGCCTGTGGAAGTTCATGATAATCCTAAGAATAATTATGCAAATCATAATACGTATAATCAACGTTTCAAGGTAATCTTAAAACCATTTCATTTAAATAATCAGAAAACATCAGATTTTATTAAAATGGGATTTTCAGAAAAACAAGCAGCGACGATTCTTAATTTTAAAAAATCATTATTTAATCAACGTTTTGAATCCAAAGAGCAATTTAAAAAATGTTATGCAGTCAATGATTATATGTATCATAAATTAGAGCCTTATATTATGATAGCGGATGAGGTAAATAAGGGTAGCGCGCAATCAGAGGGAATATTAAAGCAAAAATTTAATATTAATGAGGTTAATTATTCAAAACTCATAACTTTGGGGTTCACCAGAATAGAGGCTACAGAATTTATCAAGTATCGTGAATTCATAGAAGGTTTTAAAAACATAGAACAACTGCAATCTAGTAAGGTTCTTTCCGAAACTAATTTTAATAATGTCAAGAATTTGGCAACCTTTTAAGCAGGAAACGGAATAATTTAGGATAAATCTTCAAAAAGTTTTTGCAAGATATAAAAATTTGACTAGATTTGCATCCCGATTTAATTCAGGGTGGATTAATTATATAAAATCAGTACAGTGGATACACTTAGTTATAAAACAATTTCAGTTAATAAGACCAATGCAGATAAGCAATGGTTATTGGTAGATGCAGAAGGGCAGAGGTTAGGTCGTGTGGCTTCTAAAATTGCTATACTGCTTAGAGGTAAGCACAAACCCAACTTTACACCGCATGCAGATTGTGGTGATTATGTTGTCGTGGTGAATGCAGATAAAATTAATCTTACTGGTAACAAATGGGAAGATAAAGTTTATCAAAGATATACTGGGTTCCCTGGAGGTCAGAGATCAGAAACTGCAGAGCAAGTATTCAAAAAAGATGCAAGCCGCTTAATGGAACATGCCGTAAAAGGAATGCTACCTAAAAACAAGTTAGGTAAGCAACTTTTCAGAAACATGAAAGTTTATAGCGGTGAGACACATGAACAAGAAGCTCAGCGACCAAGAAAAATAGATTTAAACGAATTCAAATAATTATATGGCAACTATTCACAAAATAGGACGTAGAAAATCTTCTGTTGCGAGAGCATACGTAGAAGAAGGGAAAGGTGATATCACTATTAATGGTAAAACATTAGATACTTATTTTTCTACAGACGTTTTGAAGTATAAAGTAAAACAACCATTTATTCTTACAGAGACTGTAGATAAATATGATGTTGTTGTTAATGTTAACGGTGGTGGAATCACTGGACAAGCAGAGGCAATTAGGTTGGCAATATCTCGTGTTCTTACAGATATTAACCCAGAATATAGAACAATACTAAAGCCAGAAGGTCTTCTAACACGTGATCCTAGAATGGTTGAGCGTAAGAAATTTGGTCAGAAGAAAGCACGTAAGAAATTCCAATTCTCTAAACGTTAATATTGTACTACTACAATTATTACAACTGAATTAAAATATAAGTTTGCCTGTTATCCAGGCGAACTTTTTTCAATAAAAGCCACTTAGTTTAGCATCCAAATTTGTTGGGCACACTTCTGTAATCCAGAATGACCACCAATAAATTGATTGCTGAATAGCGGAAAGTAAACTAATTATAAAACAAAAACAATGGCAAAGAAAAGTGTAAAAGAATTATTAGACGCGGGAGTTCATTTTGGACACCTAACGCGTAAATGGAATCCAAACATGTCTCCTTATATCTTTATGGAGAAAAATGGAATCCATATTATCGATCTTCACAAAACTGCAGTTAAATTAGAAGAAGCTTCTAATGCATTAGAAAAAATGGCTGCATCTGGTAGAAAGATTTTATTTGTTGCAACCAAAAAGCAAGCAAAGGATATCGTTTCTAAATATGCAAGTGAGGTTAACATGCCTTATATCACAGAGAGATGGCCTGGCGGAATGTTAACTAACTTTGTTACAATTCGTAAGGCGATTAAGAAAATGATCTCTATAGATAAAATGAAGAAAGACGGTACCTTTGAAAGTTTATCTAAAAAAGAGAGATTACAAGTAGATCGTCAAAGAGCTAAATTAGAAAAAGATTTAGGTTCTATTGCAGATATGACTAGACTTCCATCTGCTTTATTCGTAGTGGATATCGTAAATGAGAACATAGCCGTTAGAGAAGCCCAGAAATTGAATATTCCTATTTTTGCAATGGTTGATACCAATTCAGATCCTAGAGAAGTAGATTATGCTATTCCTGCCAATGATGATGCTACTAAATCCATAGATATTGTTTTACAAACAGTGACTGATTCAATCAAAGAAGGATTAAATGCAAGACAAGCAGAAAAACAAAAATCTAAAGAAGTAAAAGCAGACAAGCCTCAAGCGAAGAAAGAGGTTCCTGCTAAATCTAAGGAAGAAGAATAATCTTTTCTTAACTATTTAGATATAACAGTTTTTATATTTTTAATTATTTTTGAATCATAAACAAAAAACATACGATGTCATATAAAGTATCAGCAAAAGAAGTAAGTGAATTAAGAAAAGTTACCGGTGCCGGAATGATGGACTGTAAAAAAGCCCTCGTCGAGGCAGAAGGTGATTTTGATAAAGCTATTGAAATTCTTAGAAAAAAAGGACAAAAAGTAGCGGCTAAAAGAGCAGATAGAGATACATCAGAAGGAGCGGTTATCGCTTCTACAACAGCAGACAATAAGAAAGGTGTAATCATAGCATTGGCTTGTGAGACAGATTTTGTTGCTAAGAATGATGATTTTGTTAAACTAGCAAAAGATTTATCAGAGCATGCACTTAAATTTGAATCTAAAGAAGAATTTTTAAGTTCTGATTTCGGTGGAATGTCTGTAAAAGATAAACTAATTGAACAAACTGGAGTCATTGGTGAAAAGTTGGATATAGCTACCTTTGACAAAATAGAAGCCGCTTTCGTTGGTTCTTATATTCATAATGGTAACAAAATTGCTGCAATTGTTGGGTTAAATGAAGCTTTTGATGGAGCAGAAGAAGTTGCAAAGAATATTTCTATGCAAGTCGCAGCCATGAATCCAATCGCTTTAAATGAGGAATTGGTAGATCAAGAGGTTATAGACAAGGAGATAGAAATAGCCAAAGACACCTTGCGTCAAGAAGGAAAGCCAGAAGCAATGCTAGATAAAATCTCTAAAGGTAAACTTGGTAAATTTTTCAAAGATAATACTTTGATTAATCAAGAATACATCATGGGAGAAAAACAATCTGTAAAAGATTATTTAGAAGAAACCAAAGATGGTTTAGAAATTGTAGATTATAAGCGTTTTAGTTTGTAATATTTCAATCCATTCAAATTGATGTAGAAGCCTATGCTAAAATTTTTAGCATAGGCTTTTAGTTTTCTGCATTGGTTTGCATTATAGCTGTTTTAACTCAAACCCATTGAACGTTTCTTGTTGAATTTCGTTATTATCTAACCGAATAATATAGAATTTTAAATCGGGGTTATTTTTTATAAACGCTTTTGCTTTTTCATATCCCATAGCCATCAAAGAAGTTGCTATGGCATCTGCCTTGGCGCAGCTAGGGGCAATCACCGTAGCGCTCAAGATATCAGAAGCCGTCGCTTCCCCAGTTATAGGATTAATCGTATGCACCGTTTTTTCTCCTGTCTCAGGATTTACATGATATTTTCTATAATTACCAGAAGTGGCTAATGCTTCATTATCAAGGGTAACTGCCGTCAAAATTTTTCTTTGATTGCTATTGTCATTTGGTTCATCAATCCCTATAGTCCATAAAGTATTATTTGGTTTCTTGCCAGACGCATAGACCTCACCACCAATCTCTATCAAATAATTTTTAACCTTATTTTGATTTAGATACGCTGCTATTTTATCATTGATGTACCCCGTCATAGAATTAAAACTTAACTTCAATCTCGGATCATCTTTCAAAATAGAGTCTTTTTTCAGGTTCACATGCTGCATTCCAACGAATTGCATGACAGAATCTATTTGTTTTCTATCTGGTATATTTTCCATCTCTTTATTACCAAATCCCCATAATTCAGAAAGAGGTTCCACGCTAGGTTCATAATATCCTTGTGTAGATTGATTAACCTCCTGTGCAATGGTAATTATCTCTAAGAGCATGTCATCTCCAGGGCTGCCTTTTTCACTCTTATTAAAATAGGATAAATAAGAGTTTTCTTTATAAGTATTGACAGAATCATCAAATTGGTTTAATAAGTCAGAGATACCTTTATTCAAGTTAGCATCATTATAATATTGTATGCTGTAGGTAGAGCCATAAGCATTTCCTTGCATGACAATAGGTTCCAAAATCTTATCATCATCTACAGATTTATGCTCATTTTTGCAAGAAACACAAAACAGAATTACAAAAAGCAAATAATTAATTATTCTCATGCGTATGTAAAATTTTAAAATCAGTAAATAATATTTGGTATGGTCTTCCTTTCATAGGTGGTTTTGTGTTGTCCTCTGCATCGTTTACGCCAACACCAGCAAACCAAACACTAGAATCTTGTTTTTTTGCATGAGCAATCACTTTTTTTGAAACCTCTGGCACCGCTTGGAAATCTTTGGGGAATGAAACCGTTTTTACCATCACAAAAGTAATGGGTTCTCCTTTTTTGAAGATCACAAACTGTGGATGTTTCTTTAATTTAGAATTAACACCCAAAAATTCATAACCCATTTTCTGTAACTTTTCACCTATAAAGTTCATCCCTATATAGTGAATTTCTTCTTTACTAAATTCCATAGCCTAAAATTAGTCAAATTAATTTCAAATTTAACAAACTCACTTTATTACTTTATATAATATCTTAATTAAGTTTATTTTAGTATTTTTGAGCAAATTGAAATAAATGGCAAATATTAAAAAATTAGAAGAACTGGGTGTTCAAGTGCGCAGAGATATTCTTCGCATGGTTCATGATGTTAATAGCGGCCATCCAGGCGGGTCCTTAGGTTGTACAGAATTCTTGATTGCACTATACCAAGAAATTATGGATTATAGTACAGAATTTAAAATGGAAGGAGCCAATGAAGATGTATTTATATTATCCAATGGGCATATTTCTCCCGTATATTATAGTGTTTTAGCAAGATCAGGTTTCTTTCCAATATCAGAATTAAGCACATTTAGAAAACTAAATTCCAGATTACAAGGGCACCCAACCACCCATGACAATTTACCGGGAGTTAGAGTAGCTACAGGTTCACTAGGACAAGGGCTAAGTGTAGGGCTAGGCATTGCACAGGCTAAAAAACTAAACAACGATGATCATTTAGTTTATACCCTTCACGGTGATGGCGAATTACAAGAAGGCCAGATTTGGGAAGCATTGATGTACGCTGGAGCCAATAAAGTTGATAACATTATAATCACCATTGATCGCAATGGTCGCCAGATAGACGGAGACACCAAGGATGTTTTAAGTCTTGGCGATTTAAAGATGAAATTAGAATCATTTATGTGGGATGTCGTAGTTTGTGATAATGGAAATAATATCCAAGAAGTCATTGAATCACTACAAGAAGCCAAAGCTCATACAGGTAAAGGAAAACCAGTAGCCATTATCCTACATACAGAGATGGGATACGGCGTAGATTACATGATGGGTACACACGCCTGGCACGGTAAAGCACCCAATGATGAGGAATTAGAAAGAGCTTTTGAAAACTTACCAGAAACATCTTTAAAAGATTATTAAAAGAAAACAAATGATGAAAAAATATACATATACAGAGAAGAAAGATACAAGATCTGGATTCGGAGAAGGACTTTTAGAGGCTGGTAGAAGAAACAAGGATGTCGTAGCTCTATGTGCAGATTTAATTGGATCACTTAAAATGGATGCTTTTATAGAAGAGTTTCCAGAAAGATTTTTCCAAGTAGGTATTGCAGAAGCCAATATGATAGGGATGGCAGCAGGACTTGCAACCGCAGGTAAAATTCCTTTTACAGGAACATTTGCCAACTTTGCAACTGGCAGAGTTTATGACCAAATTCGCCAATCCGTTGCATATTCAGGCAAAAATGTGAAAATCGCCGCTTCACATGCAGGTCTAACGCTAGGAGAAGATGGAGCAACACATCAAATCTTAGAGGATATAGGATTAATGAAGATGTTGCCAGAGATGACAGTCATTTCACCATGTGACTTTAATCAAACCAAAGCCGCCACCTTAGCCGCCATGGAATTTGACGGTCCCGTTTATTTAAGATTTGGTAGACCCAAATGGCCAGTCTTCACAGACGCAAACCAAGAATTCCAAATAGGCAAAGGAGAATTAATGATAGAAGGTACAGATGTAACCATTATCGCTACAGGGCATCTCGTATGGGAAGCCATAACAGCAGCAGAAGAATTAAAAAAACAAGGCATCTCTGCAGAGGTTATCAACATACATACCATCAAGCCATTAGATGATGAGTTAATCCTGAAATCTACCAATAAAACTGGAGCCATCGTTACAGCAGAGGAACACAATATTCTTGGAGGTCTAGGAGAAAGTGTAGCCAGAGTCTTAGCCTTAAATAATCCGACACCACAAGAATTTGTAGGCACCAATGATACCTTCGGCGAAAGTGGAACAGCCATAGAATTGATGAAGAAATATGGAATAGACAGTTCTGCCATCATATCCAAGGTTCAAAAAGTCTTGTCACGAAAATAAACCTTAGCATCATATCAGAATAATCACTATAAGAGCCTCCTTCATGGAGGTTTTTTTCAGGGCGAATACCGGGCTTTC
>WTFG01000007.1 GCA_009835005.1 Flavobacteriaceae bacterium Ap0902
CAGAGAAAACGTTTTCTCTGAGATTTTTTGATTTATATGTTTTCATTTTGATTTCACTTTGCTTATGCATTTGATTTGGCGTGAGCATATAATTAGACAAATGGGGTCTTTCCTCATTGTAAATAGCGATGCTTTCTCTAATTTGCTTTTGTTTATCTTTTAATAATATTCCTTTTTGCGCGATATTAAACTCTTGTTTTAATATGCCGTTAATACGTTCTGCCACTGCATTCTCATATGGATCATATTTCTCAGTCATACTGGTTAAAATCTCTTTTGCAGTTAGTATCTTTTGATACTCATTAGAACAGTATTGTAATTCTCTGTCTGAATGATGAATGAGTTCTAAACCATCATCTCTCCTACCTATCCCAAGTAGCCCACAGGTAAAAACTATTGTTTTTTGTCTTTCTTCTGTGTACTGGTAGACAACTCGGGTTTGTAATTTTTTCTGATAGCAATATCATATTCTTTCTCTGCCACATCAACCAGCATATCAAATATAATTACTTTTTCATCTGCTATATGAGCCAATGCCTCAGTTTTTGCTTCTCTAGTAACTTAACTTTGGCTTCTAGTTCTAGTATTCTTTGTTCTGGTGATTTCGCTTTCATCTTCAATTGGGTTTTATCGTACTCCGTACTCCCAATCAAAGGTACCATATTTCTTTAACCATGTGCGTAGTGTTGAACTTGCTTGCATTCTATATTTATCCATGACTTGAACACGACTGAGTTCTCCTGACTCTAACTCTTCTACTACTTAAAGTTTAAAAGACATTGTATAATCTTTATGGGTTCTCTTGTTATACCCTTTGTTAATAGGTGTTTCTATATACACTGTGTTTTAGTGTATCGCTATTTTAGGACGGGACATTGCTTATAGAGAAAAAGCGCCTAGAAAATTAATTCTAGACACTTTTATATTTTACTTAAATCTTGCTTAAAAAGTTTAAGAATTACTTATTTCTTAATCACTTTTTGAGTTAAAGTGTTCCCGTCTTTGGTAGTAATTTGCAATACATAAACACCTGCTGGTTTTCCTACGAGAGAAATCTCATTGGTGTTTTCTGTTTGTGCCACCAATGCACCATTCATGTCATAGAGATTTAATGCTTGCACATCTACACCTTCTACAAATACTTGGTCTTGTGTTGGATTAGGATAAACTTTTATTGCATTATATGTGACTTCCGTGGTGCTTAGATTACTGCTCACTGTGATATTAAACGTACCTTCTGGAATTGGCAGTCCACCAATAAAACCTACTACCAAATAATAAGTTTTGCCTGCTTCTGAATCAAAAGTTATCGTTTCTTCTTCTCCAAAAGAACCTTCTTCTGCAACAGCCAAGCAATCTCCCGTTTCACATTCTTCTTTGATGGCTAAAGATGCATCCCAAAAAGTGAGTGGGTCTACAGTTACGGTAATCGTTGCTCCATCCCCTTCTATAGCATACCATAAACCATCTCTCACCTCAAAGGTGTTACCAGCGGCATCCATGATATTTGCACAAGTGACATTGCCGTTATAGGCAGTAGCATATTCACCATCTCCATTGCCTGAATATGGTAGAGAATCTACTACAATGGCTGTGTCACAATTATCATTAGCTACAGGGCTACCCGTTGTGAAGGAAGAACTCTCACAGCTCATATTGGTTCCGGCTGCATTGCTTGGGTAAACGGTTACAAAATATTCTGTATTAGGCTCTAGTTCATAGTTCACATAAAAATCATTTTCTGCGCCATTGTCATACATATCATAGATGTCTGTTCCATTTGGTGTAGTGCCTAGGCTTACAAAATATTTATCTGCATTGGCAACTTCTTCATAGTAAATAACAGGTAGGAAACTAATATTCTCTTCTCCATTGGTTGGATTGATCACGTTGGTGCAATTTGGTACTTGTGAACCATCTGGCCCATCTAGTCCATTTAATACGATATTGGGCAAAACATCAAATCCTTCTGAAGAATTACTCGTGTCTGCTGGGTCTACGGCCTCACTAGATGAGAATTGATATAAACGATAGGTTGAATAAGTATCTGCTGTAGAGCCCAGGAATTTAACAGAACTAGACCCATAAGTTGTATCCATATCTCTAACTACAACCAATAAGTTATAATTATGATCATAAGAGAAAGGTTGGGCAAAGTTAAAAATCATTTTGTTATTAGCATCTAACGAAGTCTCGCCAGCATATACTAAGGTTAAATCATCTAAAATTATATCATCTACTGTGTTAAATTTATTAACGTCAACATTTTTCATATAAATCTCTACCTCTCTTATTCCGTAATTGCTTGTAGTAGAAGTAGAAAGTTGATATTCGATTCCAGTAATTTCCCCAGAAGTTCCTATAGAATTTTTAGGGTAAATAGATTGTGAGTAAGACACATCTGCCAAGTTATACAATGGAACATTCACATTATACTCATCACTCCCAATACTCACTTGGGCTTGTACTAACATTCCTATAGATAGGAAAGAAAAAAGTAAATTTTTTAACATGTTATAAATTTTTATGATTCTCCCAAAAATAGAGAATTTAAAAGGATATTATATAATAAATCTTTTTAAATACAAGGTTAAATGAGGAAAAGAATTTATAAGATTAATATGTAGAAGAAGCTTTCGTTTTTTATTTATCAGTTTTACTTTTGATTTCGTTCAATTTCATTAAAGCTTCCACAGGAGTTAAATTGTTAATATCTAATCCTTCTAGATCATCTCTAATCGCCTCTAAAATGGGGTCATCTAATTTAAAAAAAGAAAGTTGCATTCCTTCTTGGCTTGTTTTATCCGTTTTGTCTATTAGGTGATCATGAGAATGGGAAGTCTCTAATTGGGATAAAACACGCTCTGCTCTTCTTACTACCGATTTGGGCATTCCTGCCATTTTAGCTACATGAATACCAAAACTATGCTCGCTGCCACCAGAAACTAATTTTCTAAGGAATAAAATGGTGTCTTTGGTTTCTTTGATGCTGATGTTATAATTTTTAATGCGCTCAAAAGATTTAGCCATTTCATTTAGTTCATGATAGTGGGTGGCAAATAAGGTTTTAGGCTTTCCTGGGTGTTGATGAATAAATTCAGAAATAGACCAAGCAATAGAAATTCCATCATAGGTACTTGTTCCACGACCAATTTCATCTAAAATCACCAAACTTCTAGCAGAAATATTATTTAATATTTGTGCCGTTTCATTCATCTCTACCATAAAAGTAGACTCCCCTTGGGATAGATTATCACTGGCACCCACACGGGTAAATATCTTGTCTATAAGCCCGATTTGGGCTCCTTTGGCTGGAACATAACTTCCGATTTGTGCCATCAGTACAATCAGAGCTGTCTGTCGCAAAAATGCAGACTTACCAGACATATTTGGTCCTGTGATCATCATAATCTGCTGTTCCTTATCATCTAGGAAAAGGCTATTGGCGATATAGGGTGAACTCGCAGGAAGTTGCTGTTCTATCACAGGATGTCTACCGTCTTCTATGTGCAAGGTCATGGAAGAATTAACTTCTGGTTTTACATAATGATTGCTCTCTGCCAAACCTGCAAAATTTAATAGGCAATCTAGTGATGCTATAGCAAAAGCATTCTTTTGTATTGCTGGAATATACGGCATAATATTCTGCAATAATTCTTGGAATAAATCAGTTTCTAATTTAAGGATTTTTTCTTCTGCCCCCAAAATTTGTTCCTCGTATTCCTTGAGTTCCTCTGTAATATACCTTTCGGAATTAACTAGAGTCTGCTTGCGTGTCCAGGTCTCCGGAACTTTATCCTTATGCGTGTTTCTAACTTCTATATAATACCCAAATACATTATTAAAGTTGATTTTAATGTTTGGAATTCCAGTATTTTCACTTTCCCGTATGCGCATCTCTTCTAGGTACTCTTTTCCTCCAGTTTGGATAGCACGCAATCTATCTAGTTCTACAGAAACTCCATCTTTAATCACGTTTCCTTTATGCACAAAATGGGGTGGATCATCTGTCAATGAATTCTTTAATTGATCAAATAAACTTTCTAAATTATTTAATTTGAAATTAATGCCTCCAATTTCCCCAGCGTTATACACTAGCAATGTTTCATTGATTTCTTGGATAGCCTCTATGCTATCTGTGAGATTGGTCAATTGCTTTGGTGTAATTTTACCAGTAGCAATTTTAGCACTTAATCTCTCTAAATCCGCCATGCTCTTTAATTTGTCACGTAGAGAAACGGCAATATCACTATGGTTAAGTAGAAAATGTACGGTGTTTTGTCTTTGGTGGATAGGTTCTAATTTGCTTAAAGGCAAAGCCATCCAACGTCTTAGTAATCTAGCACCCATTGGTGTAATCGTATGATTTAAAACGTCTAATAAAGTTACCGAATCTGGGTATGGCGAATGAAAAAGCTCTAAGTTTCTTACCGTAAAAGCATCTAGCCAAACATAATCATCATTAACAATGCGTTGGATATTATTAATATGATTTAAATCAAAATGATGCGTCTCATCCAGATAAGCGAAGATGGCTCCTGCAGCGGTAATACCCAAATGCATATCTGCCACACCAAACCCTTTTAAAGATTTAGTTTTAAAATGACGCAGCATTTTATCCTGTGCAAAATCATATTGAAAAGCCCAATCGTCTAATCCAAATCTGCTGATAGTATTCGGTATAAAATCTGGTAAATTTCTTTTGAGGAAAACTATTTCTTTTGGAGAGAAATTCTGAATTAATTTTAAAATAGACTCTTTATCTCCCTCTTGGAGAAAGAATTCCCCTGTGGAAATATCCAATAGGGCTGCACCATAATTGTTTTTATCCTGATGCACAGCCATGAGGAAATTATTAGAAGAAGAGCCCAAAACTTGGTCGCTCAAAGCTACACCTGGCGTAACAAGTTCTGTGACACCTCTTTTCACAATATTTTTGGTGGCGTTGGCATCTTCTAATTGATCACAAATAGCCACACGCAATCCTGCGCGTACTAGTTTTGGCAAATAAGTATCCAATGCATGATGGGGAAAACCTGCGAGTTCTATATGAGAGGCAGAACCATTGGCTCTTTTGGTGAGGACAATGTCCAGTATTTTAGCCGTTCGGACTGCATCACTACCAAATGTTTCATAAAAATCACCCACTCTAAATAGCAATAACGCATCTGGGTATTTCCCTTTGATGCGATTGTATTGATGCATGAGTGGTGTTTCCTTTTTATCCTTTTTCGCCATAGCACAAAAGTACGTCTTCGCTCTTGAAAATAAAATCAATTATCTTTGTCCCTTTCAAATTTTATACAAATTCTTACCCATCCTCTATGAGAAAGTTAAAATTAGATGAACTCAACCGTGTAGATTTAGAAACTTATAAAGAGCAGGACAAAATTCCTGTAATTATATTGTGTGATAATATCAGAAGCATGCATAATGTTGGGTCTATCTTCCGAACGGCAGACGCCTTCAATATAGAAAAAGTTTATCTCTGTGGGATTACAGCGACGCCTCCTCATAAAGAAATTAGAAAGACGGCTATTGGTGCCACAGAAAGCGTGGAGTGGGAGTATACCAAAGATGCAGTTGAGGTAGTCAAAAGTTTAAAAGAAAATCATTATATACCACTTGCCGTGGAGCAAGTAGATAAAAGTGTAATGTTGAATGATTATATAGTGGATATAGATGGAAAATATCTCTTGATTCTAGGCAACGAAGTAGAGGGCGTACAACAGGAACTAATAGATTTATGTCCTGCTGCGTTAGAAATTCCACAATCTGGGACCAAACATTCTCTGAATGTAAGCGTATGTGCTGGGGTTGTCCTTTGGGAGTTTTATAAAAAGTTTCTATAAATAAAAAAGACCTGCGCATGCGCAGGTCTTAAAAAAAACAAAAAACAAATTAAGGTTTAAAACTTAACTTTTACTCCCGCTAGGAAGTTTGTTCCAGCTTGTGGATAGAAGTGTAAACTATCATCCCAATCGCCGTAATAACCATTGTTAGCATATTTCTCATCTAATAAATTGTTCACAAGTAAGGTGATCTCTACCGCAGTATCGTCAACAGAGAAATTATAACTAGCCAATAAATCAGAAACGAAATAACTATCCAAAGTAAAATCTGGATTTTCTGTATTAGTTACATACTGCTTATCCACATATTTATTTGTTAGATTTAATTTTAAATTCTCTATCGGGAATACATCAAATCCAAAAGAAGTGATAATCTCTGGCGTGTACGGAATAGCAGTATCACCATGATTAATTAAATCTCCATTGGCAGAAGTCTCTACATAATCCAGATTCTTGTTTTTACTCCAGGTTAGATTACCAAATAAATTAACTCTATTATTCCAGAATGCTTTGCTAGCATCTAACTCAATACCAGATCTATAACTTTCTCCCACATTGGCTCTTACAGGATTGCCCACATCATTCAGCATTCCTGTTAATACCAACTGGTCTAGATAGTACATATAATATCCATTAATCCCAAAGTTAATCACGCTATTGGTTCTAAATCCTAATTCAAAATCATGCAAGGTTTCTGGTTTCACAGTGTCTACATTGGCAAGAATGTCCGATCTTGTAGGCTCACGATGCGTTAAGCCATAACTGGCATAAATCTTTCCGCTAGGAATTCTAAAATTAATTCCTGCTTTAGGATTTAAGAAAGTCCAATTAAAATCAAAAGGTGTAAAATCTTTCGCAGGGTTGGCGCCATTGGCTCCTCTATATTCTGCACTATAATCAATATATCTAATCTGTAAATCACCAAATAATTCCACTTGTCCATTTAGGTGATACAAAGCCTTAGCAAAACCAGAAATCTCTGTTTTTGTAGATTCATTATCATAATAGTTTCCATTTAGTGTAAGATCAGAACCAATTACATCTTCCACTGTACCGTAGTGATCCCCAGCATACTGATTAATAGATCCACCCAAGTACACGTCAAAATCTCCGATGTATTTCTTCTCTAAATTTAATATTCCTCCATAGAAATTATTATCTAGCCACTGTCTTCTCACCAAATCACCCTTATCGATGCTATTTAGTCTATAATCTGTCAAGTCTGCACCCTGTTTATACTCCTCATAATAGCCAATTCCACGTGTCCAGTGTAGCGTAGCTGTAGATTTCCAACCACTTTCCCAATCCTGTCTCCAATAGGCATGCAAATGGTTTTGGTCATAATTATCTACTTGGTTGTCATAATATCCAACCACTTGAGTCCAATCATCATTATAAATGGCTCCAGCAGGATTAAAAGTTCTACCATATTGATCTATTTCATATTGGGCTACCCCATTCCAAGCCTGATAAGTCTTCTCATGCCCAAAAATATTCAAGATTTGGAATTCCGTAGTTTCATTCGGGCGATAATACGCATTCAATGCCCCAGAATATAGATCGCTACTTGCCCTATCTATATAACCATCGGACTGAACATAACTACCACGCACATCCATATTAAATTTACCATCCGCCAGATCTCCAGTTCCAGCATAAAGCATATATTTCTGTGTATTGAAACTTCCTGCAGAGGCTGAGATTTCTGCAAAAGGATTCTGGTTTCTACCTGTGGTTTCCAAATTTACACTACCACCAAAAGCAGCAGCACCATTGGATGAAGTACCAACCCCACGCTGAATCAAAATCTCATCTGTAGAAGAAGACACATCCGGGAAATCCACCCAAAACACCCCATGAGATTCGCTGTCATTCACAGGTACCCCATTAAAAGTCACATTAATTTGACTTTGCGCAATCCCTCTCACGCGCATAGACGTATATCCAATACCACTACCCGCATCAGACGTTGTCACCACAGACGTAGAATTTTTGAGCAAAACAGGCATATCCTGCCCCATATTCTTTTCGCTAATCTTTCTTTGAGAAACTACCTCACCCGTAATTGGGAGTTCCGCCATGGCCTTAACCGTAGAAAGTTCTATTGTGTCGGAAATAGAAAAATCATCATCTTCCTGTGCCCAGAGCACACAACTTGAACTAGTAAATAAACCTAATAAAAAAATCCTTTTCAACATCATATATAATTTGTTAGAAAAGGAGTACCATCAATTCTATTTTAGTAGAATCAAATCTCGTATATATTCCCTTAACAGCATTACCTGCCCAGGTTCTAAGAGTATAATCTCAGCCTTCACGAGAGAAAGCACCCCCCTTTTAATTAATAAAAGTTGTACAAATATAATATAAAAATAGTCATATAAAAATAGATAAACTTTTATTCAAATCAATTATCAAAATGACCAATATCGCATGACACGATATTTCTCATAAACATTATCACTATAAATATTTAAGGCGATTTAACGGGCTATCCATTTCAATTCCTCATTTTGTGTAGGACAAAAATCTAGTCTGGTGTATTCTGCTTCGCGCCATACCCCAGCCGTCGTTTTTGTCATCCACCCAAAGCCTGCGGGATTTCCATTGCTATCCCTATCGCGGTGAGTAGCAATATTTAAGTAGTTAGTATCAAATTTTTTTCTCACTTACCGTTTGATGAAATTATGATAAAGCAATATCAGAGTGACAAGGGGATTCTTGAAATTACAGAAAATATAATAGGATTCATCAGGTTTTCATTAAGAAAAATCACCCACGCCCAACCTCTAGATTTATGTATATTTGCACCCTATGCAGTTTGAAATACATAAAACAGATGAAAATTCCTCTGCCAGAGCAGGCACCTTTACCACTGCTCACGGGGAGGTGCAAACGCCCATCTTTATGCCTGTGGGGACAGTGGCCAGTGTGAAAGCGGTACACCAGCGTGAATTAAAAGATGATATCAAAGCACAAATCATATTAGGAAATACCTATCATTTATATTTACGTCCAGGAATAGACATTTTAAAGGGAGCAGAAGGACTACATAAATTCATGAACTGGAATCAGCCCATTCTCACAGATAGTGGTGGCTTTCAGGTTTATTCGCTATCGGACATTAGAAAAGTCACAGAAGAAGGCGTACGGTTTCAATCTCATATAGATGGTTCCTCTCACATGTTTTCACCAGAATATTCCATGGAAATTCAAAGAAATATCGGGGCAGACATCATCATGGCATTTGATGAATTAACTGGGATTCCTGCAGAATATAAAAATGCTAAAAAAGCCATGCATGTAACGCATAGATGGCTAGAAAGGTGTCGAACTTGGCTAGATGAAAACCCACCACTTTATGGATTTGAACAGACACTTTTCCCCATCGTACAAGGAAATTCATTTAGAGATTTAAGAGAGCAATCTGCAGAATATATCGCTAATTTTGGAGCAGATGGGAACGCTATTGGAGGTCTAAGTGTGGGCGAACCAGAAGATGTGATGTATGAAATGGCAGATTTAGTTTGTCGTATACTGCCCAAGGATAAGCCACGTTATTTAATGGGTGTAGGAACACCTTGGAATTTATTAGAGAATATCGCTTTAGGGGTGGACATGTTTGACTGTGTCCTGCCTACTAGAAACGCAAGAAACGGGCAATTATTCACATGGAATGGCGTGATGAACATCAAAAATGCCAAGTGGAAAGATGATTATTCGGCATTAGATGAAAATGGAACTTCTTATGTAGATAGTGAATATTCCAAGGCTTATGTACGTCATTTATTTGCTGCCAATGAATATTTAGGTAAACAGATTGCGAGCATTCATAATTTGGCATTCTACTTGGAATTAGTATCGGAGGCTAGAAAACATATTGTGGCAGGCGATTTCCGTTCATGGAAAGACAAAACAGTTCCTAAATTAAGAGAAAGACTTTGATTAAAAAACTAGACCAATATATCATGCGTAATTTCATAGGCACTTTTGTGTTTATGACCATGCTGCTTGCGATTATCGTTTTAGTGATAGATTTCAGCCAGAGAATTAGCAAAATCCAAGACAATGGTTCCACCATAGGAGCCGCTCTTACAGATTATTATCCTTTCTTTTTACTTTGGATGGTCAATACATTCCTGCCCATTGGTGTGTTTATTTCTGCTATCTATTTCACTTCTAGATTAGCAAATAACACAGAGATTGTGGCCATGACTTCTGGTGGGATGAGTTTCTTTCGCCTTACAAGACCTTATCTCATAGTAGCACTATCCATTGGCGCTATATCTTTTGTCGTAAATCATTTTTGGTTGCCAGAAGCCAATATCCATAAAAACGAATATTATTATAACTATCTTCAGCGGTCTTCTAACGAAAGGGAATATTTTAAGGGACGTCCCATTGCAGCAAGAATTTCCCCGAACGAATATATATTCCTTCATAACTATAGCCGGATTACCAACAATGGAAATGGTTTTTTATTTCAGAAATTTGATGGGATAGATTTGGTTTATTCCTTAAGAGCCAATGATCTTATTTGGAATCAAGAAGATTCTATTTATAGCTTAAATAGATATTATGAACGCTTTGTAAGGGAAGGCAAGAGAGATAGCCTGGTGTATGGTAACAAATTAGAGCAACGCTTTGATGTAACACCAGATCAATTATTGCCAGAGGGTTATGTAGCAGAAACCATGAATTCCATTGAGTTAAGAAAATTTATAGAGAGAGAAAAATTTAAAGGTTCTGGAAGTGTAAGTGTATATTTAAATGAATTGTATCAACGCACGAGTTTGCCTTTTTCTTCTATTATCCTCACTTTATTAGCCTTATCCCTTGCTTCTCAAAAGAAAAGAGGAGGCTTAGGTTTAAATTTAGCCATTGGCATTTCACTTGCCTTTGTTTATATATTTGGTAATGAGGCAAGCAAGGTATTAGCTAGTGTAGGAGACTTGGATCCCTTATTAGCTGTATGGATGTCTAATATAATTTTTGGTATTTTAACGATTTTCTTATACTTCAAAAGAGCTTTTAGTTAGGTTTATGGCGTAGTTTTTGATTGGTGAAAGATGTTGTGAGATTAATGACGTTTATATTATACATGTTCCTTGGTTTTCAGTTCTTGAATGGTCAAAATGATTCATCTATGAACTGTAACAAACCTTCTGAAATTAATCAAAAACAGGTCTTTGTAGCATGTATAGACTTTAAAAAAGATAGATTAAATTTTAGAGAAGCTTTAGTACTAGCGCAACAAGGAATGAGGAAGTTTCCTTATAGCTATCATTTAAGACTCAATAAAGCATTACTCCTAGAAAGTCTTGGTAATTCGCGTGCAGCAGAAAAAGAATTAATAGGTTTAATCTATTTATACCCCAACCGCCAAGAATTGCATAATTATTTAGGTAGAATTTTTTATGAAACCAATAAGAGTAAAGCACTTTTAGCGTTGCTAAGTAGCATTGCCCTAGATCCAGATAATGAAATAGGACAAGAGAATTTAATCTTTGTTAAAAGGTTATTAGATAGGAATCCATTGAGAGAAAAACCTTCCGTTAATCGCTCTTCTCTCACTTCTTTTCAAATAGATGATTTTGAAATCATCAATCAGCGTTTGTCTAGATTATCAAAAAACAAAACTACGGCTGCTTCTAAATTAGAAGATAGGTTGGGTTTATTTTTTGAAACTTTGAATAATTATAAACACAGAAAAGAAGGTTTCTTTTGGGAATTTTACGCACCACATTATATCAATATTTATAAAAAAAATTTAACAAAAGATTTTGCTAACTATATTTCTGAAAATCAAAACGGTAAACGTTCAGCTCAGATGAAATTCGATTTTGGCACTAAATAAATATCAAAAATAATTTTGAGATTAAAAAATAGCGTGTATATTTGCAATCCAATTACGAAAGGGCTCTTAGCTCAGTTGGTTCAGAGCACCTGCCTTACAAGCAGGGGGTCACTGGTTCGAATCCAGTAGGGCCCACTCTTTCAGAAAGCCACTTACAGCAATGTAAGTGGTTTTTTTATTTCCCTTTCTCTAAAGATTTTATCTTGCAAGAAGAACTTTCTCAACACTGATATAAATTCATGTAAGTTCTAGTTTTATTAATATTTGAGCGGCTAATTTTACTTATAGAAATACTTAAAAAAGGACTTCATAAGTTTTATTAACAAACAGTAATCTTTATTTTTATCTCAAATAAGTTTATGTTGTATTTAATATGTACAAAGAATGAATTTTATGATGAGATATTTAATATTTATATGGGTTTTTATTTTTAATATATGTATTGCTCAGCAAAAAGAGATGAGGAAGAGCTTAGATAGTATAGGATATCTAGGTTCTTCTATCTCTAAAAATATCGATAATATTAGATATCGAGATATCGTGGTAAGAGGAAATAGCGGTTCTCATGCTTATACTGGAAGCGATTATACCAGGGCTCTATTGAAAAAAGTTATGGTGGTACACAGGTTAAATTTGGTTGGCAGACAACTCAAGAAAATGAGTGGGCGCAGTATTACGGTTATCCAAGTTACGGTGTTGGTGTGTATTCAGGTTTTTTAGGAGATCCGGAAATATTTGGAAACCCCAATGCTGTTTATGGCTTTGTGAATTTTCCATTAAGCAGTGACCATAAAAAGAATATCTTGAGTGTAGAGCCTGCACTAGGGTTAACCTATAATCTAGAGCCCTATGATGCTGATAATAATCCATTGAATGAAGCCATTGGAGCCAAAGCCGCAGTATATGCAAGTGTTAAGTTAGGTTATAACTATAAGATAAATAGAGAAATTGATTTTGAGTATGGGTTGGATTTCACTCATTTCAGTAATGGACGTTTATATACCCCTAATTATGGTCTTAATATGGTTGGAATTCATTTAGGTTTGAAGTATAACTATTCTCCAGATCAGAAAAAACTGAATCCAGATTTATATAAAACAAATAATGTATTGCCAGCAAGGTATTTAAGACCACATAGCACACCCAAAATAAAATCAGATGATAGCAATTCAATCAACGCTTATGTAGGAGGGAGTACAGTTCAAACATATGAAAATCAGGGTGCTGATATTCGCTATGCTGCATTAAGCGGTATAATAGAATATCAACACAAAATTAATATGGCAAGTGGATACACGGTAGGGCTTGATTATTTCTTTGATGGGAGTCTAGCAGAGGAGTTTCCAGACAGATTAGAAAAACGTCATCATCTTGGAATTCACGCCGGATATGATTTCATGTTTTATAAATTTACGCTCGGAGTCCATATTGGAACTTATCTAAATAATAATCCTACAAAGCCAGCCTATTTCTTTCGCCCTGCATTAAGATATGATATAGGTAAGAGATTTTATGGACAAATTGGGCTAAAGACTAGAGGGTTTGCAGCGGATTGGATTGAATTTGGTGTTGGATTTAGACCATTTAGATGGTGGGGAGATGAATGAAAATTCCCTATAAAATCCTATAACACTTATACCATATATCTATTAGGATATAACTGATTTATGGTTAGCCTTCAATTTATTCGATTAAAATTTAACGATTAGATGCAATTGGTATAATTTATGCCTCCATAAATATCATAAGTGCGGTAAGTACTTGGATACTTAAAATATTAAGATTATAAACCTATTTGACTATTCTGAAAGTGGATTCAAATCAAAATAAATCATAGAATATAATGAGAGATAAGCAAGATCTGTTTAATTTAAAGGGGAAGGTAGCTATTGTTACTGGTGGAGCAAGTGGCATCGGTAAAGCCACTGCAGCTATATTAGCACAACACGGTGCAAATATTGTAATAGCAGATATAGATATCGAATCTGCCAAAAAAACGGCAAAAGAAATAGGTGAACTTGGGGTAAAAGCCATCCCAATTTCTTGTAATGTGTTGAGGGATGAGGATCTGGTGAACCTTGTGGAAACTACAGTTAATGAGTTAGGGGGGATTCATATTCTTATTAATAATGCCGGCGGTGGCGGTGGTGGAAAGGAGAATCCCTTCAGTACCAGTTTAGATAATATTAGAAGAGACTATGAATTTAATGTCTTTAGTGGATGGAGACTTTGCCAATTGGTGGTTCCTCACATGCAAGAGGCTGGATATGGATCTATTGTCTTTACAACATCTATGTCTAGCATAAACAAAAGCCCTAATATGAGTGGTTACGGAGGCTCTAAAGCTGCAGTGAACCATACAGTTGCTAATTTGGCACAAGACTTTGGGCCTGTCGTGCGTATTAATGCCGTTGGGCCAGGAGCGACTAGAACAGAAGCCTTGGAGAGCGTATTAACGCCAGAAATTGAAGAAAAAATGTTAGCCCATACTCCAATCAAGCGTTTAGGCAAAGTAGAGGATATTGCGGGTGCTATGTTGTATTTTGCAGCGCCTATATCTGAATGGGTAAGTGGGCAGACTTTATTCGTAAATGGTGGTGGTGTGCAAACTTTAGATTAAAATCTTTCATCTAAGTTTGCTTTAACCATATTCTCCAATTCAGGACATTTTTCTTTAGTTCTGAGCTTAAATGTGTTAAAAAAAACTTAAATTATGATTTATAGAATTTTACTTTCAAGTTTGGTGTTTAGCCTATTATTTAGTTGTGCGGTTCAAAAAAATCAGCGTACTGGAAATGTGCCTAAAATTTATTACAACGGTGATATCATTACCATGCATACCCAAGAACCTACCTATGTGGAGGCTGTGGTTGAAGTGCATGGAAAAATCGCATTTGTAGGTGATTTAAATACCGTGTTAAATAGGTATAAAGACCATAATCTTATTGATTTAAAGGGTAAAACAATGTTACCTGGATTTATAGACCCGCATAGTCATTTCGGCATGGTATCTAACTCAATGGGTCAAGTAGATTTAAACCCTTCACCTGTTGGGAATGTTTCTACCATAGAAGATATACAATTAGCTTTGGTGCGGTATAAGAAGGATCATAATATACCAGATGGAGATTGGATTTTCGGTTGGGGATATGATGATGGACAATTGGCAGAAAAACGACATCTGAATAAGAATGAGATAGATGCAGTTTTACCAAATAACCCAGTATATCTACAACATACAAGTGGTCATATGGGTGTAGCTAATTCTATGGCTTTAAATAAATTAAGTGTGAACGCTTCTACGCCTAATCCAGAAGGTGGGAATATTGCCCGTATCAAAGGCAGTAATGAACCAAATGGATTAGTCCAAGAAACGGCTATGTATCCCTTTGTGGGTAATATGCTGGAGGTTCTAGCCAAAGATCAAGAAAAATATTTTGAACAAACCCAAGACTTTTATGCCCAGAATGGGATTACTACAGCACAAGATGGTATGACGGATCGCCCCACGATTCATTTCTTTCAGAGTCAAGCAAATCAAGGTAAATTAAAATTAGATTTGATAGCATTAGCGGGATTTAGTGATTTAAGTGAGAATATTAAAGATGAGGATTTAAGATTTAAAACCTATAAAAATGGATTCAAAGTGCAAGGCACCAAAATAATTGCGGATGGTTCTCCGCAGGGGAAAACCGCTTACTTTACTCAATCTTATCTAACGGAGGTGCCAGATTGCGATAGTAATTGTAAAGGGTTACCAAGTATATCACAAAATAACTTAAACAATTTATTTAAAACTGCTTATGAACATGATAATCAACTATTCATTCACTGTAATGGAGATGCCAGTATTGATATGGTAATTGAAGCACATGAATATGCCTGTAAAACGTTGAATCAGCCACTAGACAAAGATAGGCGAACCATTGCCATACACGCTCAATTTGTGAGACCAGATCAACTAGAAATATTTAAAAAATACAAAATAGAGCCTTCCTTCTTCACCAACCATGCTTTTTTTTGGGGAGATAACCATGTTGAGAACCTAGGAGTAATTAGAGCAAATTTCTTAAGTCCTATACACAGTGCAGATAAATTAGGGTTAAAATATACCAATCATTCAGATGCTACTGTAACACCTATAAATCCTGTTTTTACTGTGTGGTCTGCGGTAAATCGTGTTTCACGCTCGGGCAAAACCATAGGAGAGGGCGAGAAAGTTAGTCCTTATCTGGCGTTGAAAGCAATCACCAGTCACGCAGCTTATGAATTTTATGAAGAAAATTATAAAGGAACATTAGAGCAGGGAAAAATAGCCGACTTCGTTATTTTAGACAAAAACCCATTGAAGGTAAACCCAATGGACATTAAGAATATTGAAGTGGTCGAGACTATAAAAAATGGTAAGCCGATCTACCAGAAGAAATAATTGTACGCTTTGGTATACTAGAGTTTTTTTATGCTTTATATTTAACGATTAAAAACTTTTACATAATAAAAGCTCCTTAACACTCCAATTTTTATTTATTCTAATCGTAAATAGTTGATAACAAGTTGTTTAGATTCATTCATGATTTATGGTTTTGTACATTTGTATTAGAAATCAAAAAAACAAAAGTTATGTCTATAAGATTAGTAAACGGTTGCGTAAATTGTCAGAATTTAACAAATAATCACTTCTGTACAGTTCATGATGCTAAAGTAGAAGAAGCGTACACATGTGATGAGTTTGATATGCGTGTGAGTTTAAAGGATGAGGTGGAATGTGGTACTTGCTATAAGTTTCATACGCCAGAATGTCCTAGACAAGAGCATGCAGCGGTAGGAATGTTATGTAATGAATATGCGCCTAAAGCAGTAAGTTAATTTAATCCACTATAATTAATCTCGCTGTAGTAGAAAGAGCGTGCAGTTCATTTAATTTAAAATTTAAAAACAGTAGTAGCGGTCTCAAAACCTTAAAAACCGGTTATTCTGAACTTGATTCAGAATCTTATTAAATTGATAACCAGTTTACTATGAGACCCTGAAATAAATTCAGGGTGACAAAAACGAGGTTTTGAGACGGCTACTACATTAATTTAATCTAATTTCATGATGGTCCATTCCTTTTGAACGTTCCTATTGCTTGTGATAAGTGAGGGTGTCACCGTCCTTTGCAATAATCAACTCAGTTTCCGTAAGGTCTATTAGCTCATATTTTTGTGCGTTCATCACCGTTTGTTCGCCTTCACTCCCTTTTCTGGCAAAGACCAATTGATTATCTTCTAAAGTCCAATCTTTTAACGCCAATTCTTTCATGTTATTTTGAGCCACAGAACCATCATTGTACAAAGCAAATGATTTTTCACTATCCGCCTGATTCACCCAAGTTCCTAGAAGATTGGTTAGGTTCATTCCTTTTCTCTCTGCCATGGTGGTGGTTGTTTCTACAACATTGTCCTGATTACTTTCCTTTTCGCAAGCCGTATTCAATAGGGATATTATACAAATGGCTATGATTGATTTAGGTAAATTCATTTCTAAAAAATTTAGATACAAATATATCATATTTTTGGTGGTAGGTTTATGATTATAAACACAAAAAGCCACGGTAATGCATGACACTTCTACTGATATAGATGAGATGCTTAATTCTTTTTCGCGATAATGGTTCTATCCTCTTTTTCTATGGTTTCTATCTCATCCCCATTATCATGGTATTCTCCTTCATCTTTAGAGCCGAAGAATTTCATGTATAAAAGATATAGCACAATGACCCCAAGTATTAGCAACCATCCACTATATTTATCCATAAAAGATAACTTGAGTAGTTCTTCTTTATTTAGGTTGTGTGAAGCAACAATTTCATCTGCCGTAACTTCGTCAAATTCCAGATAAAATTCTGTATTGAGATTTTCAGTACCTACAAGGACGGGGTCTTTAGAAACCCAAAGAGGCATACCGGCTATATCGAAAGTTTCATACAAGATTCCTAAATCAAAAAATCTACCTGGATTGGTCATGTATTCCTCTGTATTTGGAAATTCATGTACTACTTTGATGTTTTCTGTTTTCCCGACAGATATTCTTGCAGAAGCTTGTTGAATCCCAGCAAAAAGGACTACGATTAATATTAAAATGCTTTTTTTCATACCTACTTATTTATATTATTTTCTATGATTTGTCTTAAAACTGTCTCTGTATTCAATTGCTCTCCCGCATAGAACATTTTAGAACTTGGGAGTAAGTATTTCTCTGTGGCATTGCCATCATTCATGGTTACGAGCACATAATTATCTCTTCTGTTCTCATAAACTTTTACTGCTTCTACTTGATCTAAAGAATATTTTTTTTCTGGTTTATTGAATTTCTTAAAGTATATCACATTATCTTCTATACGGCCATGTGCAATATTTTTCATTACATATAGGCATAACCAAATGAGTACAGCGGCAATTGCCATAACGACTAACATGTTCAATTGGAAATCTAAGAGCAAGGAATAAATAGCATACAAAGCAAATGGAACGGCAAACACAAGACCACCTATGGCACCATAATAACCCATATTGGTCCATTTAGAAGATAGTTTTACTTTTTTGTAATTCTTTTCCATGATTTCTTTTTCAAATTGTTTTTACAAAACTATTCAATGCCATGAGAGTTACAAGAATTAGAGTATCTACAATCTGTCTACAACATGAGTAAGTTTCTTAAAATGAGGTTCTTGTTATTTGAATTTTATCTTAATTCTTCATTATACCGTACCTTATGCGGACTTCATGCACTTGTAGACACTCTGTAGACACAACTTTTAGGTGGGTCTTTTAAAACCTATTTATATTGCAGCAAATTAATTGATGTTATGGCAAGTCCAGATTCTAAATTACCATTTGTAGAAATTATAGAGTGGGTAGAAACCAACCCCAACGTATTGATGCGCAAAGTATGCGATAAAGATAAGGCGATTAAAAACGGAGCTAAATTGGTGGTGCGAGAAAGCCAACAAGCTTTATTTTTAAATGAAGGAATAGCAGCAGACATTTTCGGACCAGGAACCCATACGTTAAAAACAGAAAATATTCCAGTTTTAAGCAAACTCAAAGGTTGGAAGTACGGTTTTGAAAGTCCCTTCAAGGCAGATGTGTATTATTTTGCCCTACAACAGTTCGTGAATTTAAAATGGGGAACACCAGCTCCAATCATGATGCGCGATTCTCAATTTGGTCAAGTACGGGTACGTGCTTTTGGTACTTACAATGTAAGAATCAAAGATGTCAAGAAATTCTTTAATGAATATGCGGGAACATTCCCACACCTCACCATTTTTGAATTAGAGCATCAGTTAAGAGATTATATCGCCCCTAAATTTGGGGAGGTGATTTCTAATGCAAGTATTGCGGTGATAGACCTTGCAGAAAACATTACAGAAGTTAATGCTAAAGTAAGACCGCTCATAACACCTTATTTTGAAAACCTAGGAATAGAGATTACAGAATTTGCTATAAGTTCTGTGACTTTGCCAGAAGAGGTGACCAAGCATTATGATAATATCACCAATATGAATATGGTAGGTGATATGGAGAAATATACCAAGTTTCAAACAGCCCAAGCCATCGAGGGTAAGGATAATAAGATGCATAATGGCGTACAAGATGGCGCCGCTATGGGGGCTATGATGGGTGCGATGCAGAACCAAATGAAACCGAACCAAGAGCCAAACACGTCATCAAAACCTACGATTGTAGAAAAAATGAAACAATTAAAAGAGTTGTTAGAAAATGATTTAATAGACGAAGAAGAATTTAAAGCCAAGAAAAAAGAATGGATGGATTCTTTTTAGATTAAAACATAAAATGATGCAAGACCCAGAAAATAATAAAAAACCATTGAGTTTGGTAGAGCGTATGAAGCTCAAAGCCAAAAATTCGCCTAAATATGGAGGGGAATACAAAGAAGAAAAAGCGAATATGAGCGTCACCGATTGTCCGAATTGTGGTGCTGGTCGTGCGAAATTAGACGGCGTTAAAAAATGCGCCTATTGTGGTTATGAATTTTTAGAAAATCATCATACCAAAGGTATTCATCTCAATAGAGAAAAAGACAGGGGAGAATTATAAATCGTACAAGATTATGAGTTATCATCCAGATTTAGAAAATCTAAAAGCAAGGTTTCAGACTTTTACGCAGAAATTATTGGCCAAAGCTAATGAGTTGGAACAAGAGGTGAAGGCTTCTGCGCAGATGATGTATGATGAAGATACAGACCATCACAAGAGAAATTACATTCAATTTAAATCTGGAATAGAAGGGCAATATCGACATATGTTGAATAAAGCTCGGGATGTGTTTGATTCGCAAATTCGCCCCTTGAGAGATGATTACACGTATGCAGGTGTACAAGCATGGTTTAGTGAGATGTACACAATTATGAATGGTTTTGAAGAGAAAATTTATTCAATAATTAAAGGATTAGACGATGCGGTACAGGAAATTACGGCCGAGTCTCGGTTACAGCACATTTTAAAAGAATATGAGGAAATTAAAGATGAATTTCATTGTTCCCAATGTGGCGCTAATTTAGAGATAGATCAGGTTTACTTCGTATCTACCTATATCACTTGTCCTTATTGCCAAACGCAAAACACTTTTGTGCCTAGTTCCAACATGAAAGAACTTCAATTCTTATCCCGAGAAGTCGCAGAAGAACGTTTAGAACCCATGGAAAGGCAATTAAGCCAATTAATTGAAGGAGGTATTTCAAAGGAGCGTAAATCATTGGCTTACTTAGATTATAGAGCCATGTTGTGGGTAGAGAAAGCCAAAGTTATCCCTGTCTTCAAAGAAGAATATGCCAAAGTATTTTATAGAGAATTTCATGATGAAATCACCCGTTATAACACCCAAGAATTAAATTTAGACCCAGCATTCTATCTAAGTATTTTAGAACATTTAGGATTTAAAAACTTGATGAAACCTAAAGTAATTCAGGCTTATGAAACACAGGATTTTGATCAAGTGGAGGAGTTCATAAAAGAATGGACTTGGCTTTATGAATTGTCCTCTTTTTTAATATTAAAAATTTATCAAGGAGAAAAACAAAAGGCTTTGCACGAAAAGCATTTCCATAGAATACAAAACGAGTGGAAACAAATGTCCACTCTCCATCAAAGTTTAAAGGATAAAACTCAAAGTTTAGAAGAAGTAGTTTCAATCATTCAAAAAGAATTTTAATCAAGTAAAAAGTAATTTATCATTAAAAAAACAAACAATATGGAAAATAATCAAGAATTTGAAGGTGGGTATAATCCAGAAGACGGAATGTACTATGCCAAAGGGTCTTATGATAACGAGATAGAATATAATAATGAGGTGATTTGCCTTGTAAATCATACAGATGAATACTTCGCAGGGCTTAGCCAAGCAATGCAAGAAAGTAGATTCAGTGATGTCCATGCGATTTTAGATGAGTTGATTTCCGTCAACCAAAGCAATGTAAATTCGCTAGAAGAATTAGGTGCATACGAGGGAGATAATACCTTATTGAATACGGCGAAAAACTACCTGAATGAACTGAATGGGTTATTAGAAAATAACTATAAAAAAACCGTAGATATGTTAAAAGAAGGCGGGCATAGCCAACAAGATTTGGTGGCACAACAAGAAGCCTTCAACACCAAATTACAAGATATCACCACGCAATTATCCACAGCTTTGCAAGAATTTCTAGATAAATATAGCGAAGAAGAGGAAGAAGAGGAGACTGACTTTTTTGGCGATATGCACATGGGCATGGGGCAAAAAGAATATGACCCCAACAATCCATTTTTACAACCCATCCACGGGATTTCGATAGAGGATTATGCCGCGGCAAGCGCAAAATTGGCCAATGGAATGACAGAAGATGAGGTAGCAAAAGCCCTTGGCGTAGAACGTCCACAGTGGGATGAGGCCAATCAACTGTGGCAACAACGCATGCAACAAGATACAGATATGACAGTAATTGGCCTGTTCGGTCAATATTTTGGTATGGCAGAGAATCACCCAAAATTCCAAAATGTGGAAGGGGGTTCCTTTGAAACCAACGAAGAAAACTTGGCCAAAATCAAAGAAGACCCAGCATTTTATTTTGAATTGACCGCAGGCATGCATGCCGCCTACAATTATGGAATAGATGGAGCCCAGTGGCTTAGAGATAATTATGGGCTATCCTTAGGTGAGTTTCAAGGAGTAGCCATGCAGTGGGCGCATAGCCCAGTATATGCGGCCATGATCCCCCAATTAGAAGCAAAAACCAAAGAATGGGAAGCCAAATTTGCAGAAGAAATGGGTGGAAACGTAGCCGATGATATCGAGTTCTAAAGAAGGACGGAACGTTAGCATCCTATCTAAATGAGCCACTTTTTATAGTCAAAAGAAGTGGCTTTTATTAGGAGCCATTACAATCGGGGCTAGGCTAACGCAGTGCTTATTAATAACAAGTAATGCTAGTAAAAGTTAAGAATTAATCATACCAATACATGGAATATGTAATCATTATTTTCATCGTTTCGTTTACCTCATTGCTTGGAATATTAATCAATACTTATTTGAAAAAAAGAGCAAGTCAAAAGCCCAAAATAGCCGAAGAGATTGCAAAAGAAAAAGAAGATTATATCTTTTCACGTGAAAAAGAAGAAACCAATCCAAGAGAAGACGTATTCTTGCAACCCACTGTTTTCAAATCTAAGATTGGAATAGCGATACACCTACAATATTCCATCTTAATTGCGCTAGGAGTAGTAATTTTTTACTTTTCCATGAAAGATTATGAAGTTATTTTTGAACTCCTCTTTCCATTATTATTCGTATTCTTTGGTTTTTATTCATTGGTTAGTGCACACACGACAAAATATGAATTAAGTAATTCTATCTTAAAAGCATACAATAAATTTGAGAAATTAGAAATTCCGTATTCAGATATTATACAAGTACACCGTAGAGAAATCAATATTATGTTTAAACACGGTAAATTTGGTAGAATCAGAATGGAAAACGATTCCGAAACCCTTTGGATAACGACCTCAAAACCTATCAAAAGCAGTAGAAGCATTATGATGATATCACCGAGAGAAAAAGAGAAATTTATAAAATTATTGAGACAGAAATTGATGAGTTCTGGAGATAGAAGTTCTTAGCAGAAATTTTCAGTGTATACAAACGTATCTGTTATTTATATTTATTAACTTTAATAAGTTTATATTGAAAATATCAATATGAGAATTATAGCCATATTCATGTGTTTTGTAATATTTATTTCTTGTAATGTGCAAAAGGAAATAAAAACAAGTAATATTCCATCTTCAAATACTGATAAGATATTAAGTACTGAAATTCAATCACTTGTTGATTCTTCTAATGTGTTGGGCTCTATATTAATTTATGATTTAAAGGATAAAAAATATTATTCAAATAACTTTCGTTGGGCAAACCGTGGTTTTTTACCTGCCTCTACTTTTAAGATTGTTAACTCAATCATTGGATTAGAAACAGGCGTTATTGAAGATGAAAAATTTGTATTTAAATGGGATGGGGAGAAAAAATGGTCCAAGAAATGGGAGCAGGATTTAGCATTAAGAGATGCTTTTCAATACTCGTGTGTTCCTTGTTATCAAGATTTGGCTAGAAATATTGGCGTTAAAAGAATGAGGAGTTACGTTCATAAACTTAATTATGGAAACCTAAATATTCATTCAGATAATATAAATAATTTTTGGTTAGAAGGAGATTCCCGTGTAACTCAAATGCAGCAAATAGATTTTTTAAAAAGATTTTATCTCTCTCAACTTCCTATCAGCGAAAAAACAGTGCAAATTGTAAAATATATTATGCTAATAGAAGAAAATACACTATATACACTAAGTGGGAAAACTGGTTTAACTAAAGGTGATGGTGTATTTATTGGTTGGTTTGTAGGTTTCATAGAAAAGAATGATAATACCTATTTCTTTGCTACTAATTTACAATCTAAAAATGAATTAGAATTTGATTCGTTTGTAGAAAAAAGAATGAAGTTAACACTAAATGCTTTTAAAAAATTGAAGATTATTGATTGAATAACAGTTTTAAACTTCGTATAATCTGAATAAATGAACCTAAAAGGATACAGAAAAAAATATAAAATAGAAGGAGAAGAGGAGTCTGCAAAAATATCACTATGAATTAAAGACTTAAAGACATTATCCCAGCAAACATGTAAATTAAAAAGCATAAGCGTGGATTTATAATATGAGTCTATTTTCCTAATAGAAATTCCTATTCTTTCTTGTTTTGTCACTTTTATTTAATCTTTTGTTATTGGTTTAATTTTTGTTGAAAAGACCCTTACATATTTTAATTAAAATAATACAGATCATGGATACACCAGATGAATTAATTCAAAAAGCGCTTGATACCAAAGCCCCTAAAGATGTTGTGAATGCTTTTTTAGCTAATGCTAACAAAGAAAATGTCAAGAAAGTTAGTGATGCAATCGTTGCTGAAGACGCAACTTATATTTCCTTGAATTTTGATAATAAAGAATTACAGCAAATAGAACCTTGGGCAGGTACTAGGAAAGGTCGTCAAGTATATATTGATACTTTTTCTAATGTTGGTACTTATTGGGAAATAAACGATTTTGAAATTACAGATTTAATTAGTGAAGGTGAAACTGTAGCTGTTTTTGGTTCATTTACTTATACCTCTGTAGAGGTGGGAAATAAATTCACTTCACCTTTTTCTATTTTGGCAAAAGTAAAAGATGGTAAAATTGTTTTCTTCCAATTTATGGAAGATACTTATGCCTCTGCTAGTTCTTTTAGAGTGAAGGGAACATGGGAAATCCAAAATAATGGTAAGAATTTCCACGTAGGAAATTAATCCTTTAAAAATTGTTATATAAAGGCTGTCTAATTATTTTAGAGAGCCTTTTTCTATTTAAAAGAATAATATATCCGTATGCATTTGACATATCTAAATTATTACGATGAAGAAATTCTTGAAGTAGAAATTGATGATTCTTAAAGAAATTCAAAGCTTGACAAATCTCATGTGTTTAAATCGGATAACTTTATCCGATTTAAGATATTTTGTTTAACTTTGCTTTCAAATTAATAGATAAATGTTTTCTAAATCTTGTGAATATGGTATAAAAGCAGTGGTTTTCATAGCCCAGCAGTCTCTCAATCAAAATAGAGTGCGTGTGGGAGATGTGGCTGCGGAAATTAATTCACCCATAGCATTTACAGCCAAGGTTCTGCAGACGCTATCTAAACATCAAATTATAAATTCTGTGATGGGAGCCAATGGAGGTTATGAAATCCTTCCATCTCAA
Organism: Flavobacteriaceae bacterium Ap0902; assembly: GCA_009835005.1. Lineage (GTDB taxonomy): Bacteria > Bacteroidota > Bacteroidia > Flavobacteriales > Weeksellaceae > Profundicola. The sequence continues at coordinate 25,046 of WTFG01000007.1, forward strand.
ATGGAAAAGATGACCTTGCTGGACATTGTGAGCGTATTGGATGGTGAGGAAGTTTACAGCGCATGTGGCTTAGGCTTATCTCAATGTGATGATAGCAATCCATGTCCCATTCATGAGCAATATAAAAAGATTAGAACAGATTTAGAATTAATGCTAAGTAAAACAACGCTTTTAATTCTAGCCCAGAACTTAGAGAAAGGCTTGGTAAAATTAAAAGTGAAAACAGATATTTAATAAATTTTAAAATAATTCATGTAAATGGAATTAACAGCGCAAAGTAATATCGGAAAATTGGTTGCAGATAATTATAAAACTGCTTCTGTATTCAAAAGACATGGAATAGATTTTTGTTGTCAAGGAAATAGGTCTATAGAAGAGGCTTGCACGAGAAAGAAAATAGATAGTGAGAAAGTGCTTGGTGAATTGAGTGAGGTTTATAATCAATCTAGTGATGAAAGTATTGATTTTAAATCTTGGCCACTAGATTTGCTAGCAGATTATATAGAAAAGAAACATCACAGATATGTGGAAGAGAAATCTCAAGAAATAATTCCGTTCTTATATAAAGTAAGCAAAGTTCACGGCGAGAGGCATCCAGAACTTTTAGAGATTTATCAACATTTTATGGCTAGTACACAAGATCTTGCAGCACATTTAAAGAAAGAAGAATTAATTCTATTCCCTTATGTTCGTAAGGTTGTAAAAGCACAAAAAGGAACGGCTACCTTAGAACAACCTCATTTTGGCAAGGCAGAAAACCCGATAGAGGTGATGATGAGTGAACATGACGTAGAAGGTGAAAGGTTTAGAAAAATTGCAGCATTGAGTGATAATTATACGCCACCAGCAGATGCATGTAGCACTTATAAAGTCACTTTTTCGATGCTTAAAGAATTTGAGGATGATCTGCACCATCATATTCATTTAGAAAATAACATTCTGTTCCCTAAAACAATTGAATTGGAGAAGCAGTTAAGAATGAATTAAGTTCATAACATTCTAATATTTTGACCTAACCTCTCAAAGGGGTTAGGTTTTTTTGATTATATATTTACTATACATTATTCTTTTAATTAAAATTATGACATAAGATTAATTGATTCGCTTTTATCATTGTTAAATGATAAGGCATTAACTTTGTCTTGCATAATCTCTATACTATTCTTGTGAAGAAATATATTAGCCAACTTCAGCAATTCTGGATAGACCACTTTCTTACGCGGCCTGGTAATTTAAAGGCGTTGCGCATTACAATGAGTGCTGTATTTGGTTTATTTCTATTTTACTTGTTGGGCTATCCCAAGTGGGGACTGCTTGTAGGATTAGGGATTGTAGCGGCAGCCCTTACGGAAAATGAAATCCATGTAAGACCAGCGATTAAATCTACGCTAGTAATATCTTTTTTATTCTTTATATTCTCTTCTTTGACTAATATACTCATGCCGCATCCTTGGGCATTTGGAATTTTCATAGTGGTAGCCACTTTTCTATTAACAGTGGTAGGAAGTTACAAATCATCTTATGCTAGTTTAGGGTTTGGTTCTGTTTTAATCATCATTTACACCATGATTATAGAAACGCCAGTGGACGGTGGATGGTATTTGACACCTTTGCTTTTTTGTGTTGGGGTCATTATTTATATGATGTCTACCATTGTTTTAGTGTATACAAATCCTTTTCAAGCCTTGAAAAATGAGGTTTCATTGGGTTATAACATGCTTGGCAAATATATGCAGACAAAAGCTAAGTTTTTTCCTAGTACCGCAGAGGAACAAGAAGAAATTAGAAATGAATTAGCCCTTATCAATATAGAACTGTTCTCACAGACAGAGAAAATAAAACGCCTGTTACAGCAATATAATACAGTCATAACCCCGAATGAGGAAAAACCATTACGAAAATATATTATTGAATGGAATAGACTACAAAACCTGCATGAAAGAGCAGTTTCTAGCCATGAACCCTATGATTTAATCAGTAAAAAAAGCAAGAACACCATGCTCATCAAAGGGTTTGGTAAATTATTGTATGAGACTGGAGGGGCTGCCCAACAATATGCGGCGAGTGTGTTGCAAAATACTGCATATCAAACACCAACGGATTTAACTTGGACTAGAAATGCGTTAGAGAATTTGGTAAAACAAGAAGGGTACTTAGAGGAGGGTAGTATTTCTTATTTATTTAAAAATATAAGTTCCATAGGAGAAAATTTATCAGGAAATTTATTTGATAAACAATACTTGCTTAAATCAAGCCCAGAGAAAGTAAGTATGAAAGAAATATTCTCTGTGAAAAATGCGAGGTTTAGACACGCCGTACGGTTGAGTATATGTTTTCTCGCGGGATACGCTATCATGGTGATGTTTGATTTAACTTTAGGCGCCTGGATTTTATTAACATCGCTCATCGTATGTCAACAGACCTATAACGCCACGAGGCAGCGATTTTTTAGAAGAATTATTGGTACGTTACTGGGTGTTTTAATCGGAATTATACTAGCGATTTTGGTTCCAACACCTTTAGGACAATTGGTGATTCTAATCATCAGTATGTATTTGTTTTTTAAATATTTAAGCAGTAATTATATTCTAGCAGCCATCTTTATTACGGTTTATGTTTTAGAGGTTTATAACTTGCAAAATGGTTCTGGAATTGCTGTGATGATTCCAAGAATTATAGACACATTAATTGGTTCTATTTTGGCGTATCTATCCATTAGGATTATTTGGCCAGAATGGCAGTATAAGCACCTAAAGCCATTATTAATTAAAGCCATAGATAGAAACAAAAATTACCTGGAGGCTGTGATGAATATGGCATTGCCAGATGAAGTCTATTTGCATCATCAACGCAGTGTCCACCGCGCAGACAATGCTTTGACAGAGGTATGGAAAAGCATGCGGATAGAGCCTAAATCTAAACGTAAACTTTTGACTTCTGCTAGAAACTTCACTTATTTAAATCACTCTTTGTTAAGTTATATTTCTGCTTTTGGAGTACACAGGCAAAATTTAGACTTTAAAGATGTTGATTTCGCGTATTTAAGAGAGATAATCTTCACCTTAGATGAGGTAAAACAATACATATTAGGCAATGAGGAATTAGATTGCCCACCGTTAGAGGATATGTTAATTGATGCACAAAAAGCAGAAGACTCCAAAGGAAACGAATTATTCTTAAAAAATATTCTCAATGTATCCAATGAAATGAAAGATGCTGCGTTGGAGATTAAATTTTAGAGTTAGTTTATGAAACCTCTACAATCTCAAAAGTATTTTCTCTAAAAGTTACCGTATCCCCTACAGTTTTGCTAATCATCAATTGACCGATAGGGGATTGAGGCGAAATAGAGATAAATGATTCGGTGTCTACTTTAATTATTCCAGCACTAATCAAAAGGAAATAAGCCTGTTGTGTGGTCTTGACAATGCTCCCCAGCCTAACTTGGGTGTGCATTGCATCTGGGTTGAAGTTCGCTAGTAATTTCTTTTCTTGTTCTATAGTCGCTAATTGATGTCCCAGTTTTTCTCTTTCTAATTGTAGCATCGCACGACCCGTTTCATGTTTATCACCTGCAGAACTCTTCGTTTCACTGAATAAATCCTCCTTGATAGATGCTATACGATTTTCGCAAACTTGCAAACGTTGGTTTACGTAATCCAAACAATGATGATATAATTTTTCTTTAAGATTCATATTGTTAATAGATTTTTTTTGATAAAGCACTAATCTTTTGAAATTTCTTCAAAGAACTCCTCTATGGTTTGTTCTTTTGGCAGGTTTAATTTTTGCTTTAATCTGTATTTAGTCATACGGATACTCTTGGGTTCTACATTAAAGATTTGTGCAATCTCTTTGGTAGAAAGTCCTAAGTGAAAATAAGCCGCATATTTCAAGTCCAATGGCGTCAACTTATTGTCTGATTGTTCTTTTAATTTGTTGAAGAAAAGTGGGTTAATGTCCCCAAATTCATTCACGGTATCATCTAAACTTTTCTCTAAGCGTTTTTCTTGCTTTAAAACCTTAGTCGCATCAATAGGGGTATCTATTTTTTTAAGTTCCTCTTTAAACGCTTCTAGCAAATCATTTTTTCTTTTGATTTGCAGCGTATTCACCATCACCTCTTTTTGCATTTTTTCATTTTCCAACTTTAGAATTCTACGCTCTGCAGAGAGTCTGGCTTGTTTTTCTTTTTCTAGGTTCACTTGTGCTTCTGCCTCTGCCTTCTCTTTTTCTAGAGCAAATGCTCTCTCATGTTGTAATGCAATTCTCTTTAGATAGTTTTTTCTTAATAAATAAAGCAGACCCATCACCAAAACACAGATGCCAAGTAGAAGATAATTCTGTATTTTTCTTAATTCACTTTCTTGTTCTAAATAGGATAACTCTTCTTTGATGCGCTGATTCTCATATTTGGCTTCTAGCGAGTGAACTTCTTGAATTCTATTTTCATTAAAGATAGAATCCTTATAGTTCTGGTTAATTTGTAAATATTCAAAGGCTTTTTGGTAATCATCTTTAATTTTATAAAGCTCATATAGGCCTATCGTAATATTAAATAGCCTGTAATAGGCTGGTCTTATCCCGTCCCTGCGCAAATTTTGATAGGCCGTTAATAAATAATCCTCTGTGGTATCCAAATTTCCATTGGCTAATTCTACTTGGGACTTCATACCCAACACGGCGGCCCTAAGATCATAATTTTGATCCATGTCCGGTGGAATGTTTCCTATAATATCTAAATAATAATTGATGCTATCCTCTGCAGCCTTATTTTGCATATTAGATTCACGTAACGCTTGAAAGAAATAGTTAGCCAAATTGAGGTTTGCTATAATTTTGGTTCTTAAAGCAACCTGATCTGCATATTGAGGCGCTGTTTTCGCTGATTTTCTTAAAAAATAGATGATGCTATCTTGGTAAGCTTTTTCTCCTGTGTGGTTATACATATTGGTCATGGCTGTTGCTTTTGCAGCATGGGCATTAGAAAGCAATTCATAATTTTTAATCTTTTTGGCAAATTCTAAGGACTTTTGTGCATAAAAATTGGTCTGTTCTGGGTCATCCCAATTAGAAAAAATACCATATAATCTATAATAAACTTTTGCTGCCAATTGTGGGTGTTCTTCAACCTCGATCAAATTCAATATTTGCTGAATTTTTTCATAAGCCATATCCACTAAATCTAATTGATGATAGTAGTAAGCCATAGCATATAAACCATAAGCTTGTGCTATAGGACTTTGACTTTTTTGGCTAATGTTATAGGCTTTTTCTGCATATTCCTTTCCTTTATCTAAATCCTCTATGTATAAATAATATTTACTGTATAGCAAGTATAATTGTGTACGGTTTTCTATCTCTACGGAATGTATATTGTTACTTTCTGATTCTAGAAGATCATAGGCCTGTTCAAATTGTTGATTGAATAGGAGAATATTGAATTCTTTGCTGGTTTCTTCAAATCCTGTGTGATTGCCCTCTTGCGCATGGATTCCAATGGATGGTGAGGAAATAAACAATAGGATAAATATGATTCTATTAATCATAAAGATTTAATTAGACTGTTAGAATACAATAATTAGTAATTATTAATACTTTCTCACAAAGTTAACAGTATTTAATTTGTAGATGAATTCGTACTTAGATTATATTTATTATAAATGTTTTAGGCACATTTATCCTGTTAAATTTTTTTGTCATATTTTTCTCGACTATGGTAAAATCAAACTAAAAATAGATAAATAAAAAAATCTCAGCGAAAACTTTTTCGCTGAGATTTTTTTGGTGTACTTGTACTAAATAATCTTAATCGTCTATTTAGCATCAGACAATCATTTGCCTAAATTTTAAGATTATTTCTTAATTAACTTCTTAGTTTGTGTGTTTTTACCATCTGTCACAGTAAGAACATACACGCCAGCAGGAAGGTTAGATATATTTAAACCTTTCGTGCTATAAGCAGATTTAGAAACAACTTGTCCAGTCATGCTTGTCACAACTACTTGAACTTTGTTAGCATCAAAATCAGAACCTAATGCAACTTTCACTACGTCTTTTGCTGGATTAGGGTAAAGAGCAATAGAATTTTTAGCATCAAAATCTACTTCATTTGTTGCCATAGATCCTGATACAACAGAAAAATCATCAACCATAAACCCAAATTGATCTTGAGAAATACAATGGATGGCTATATGCACTGTTTGTCCATCATAGTCAGCGTCTAGTGGAAGTACTAATTCATCATAATCCGTACCTTGAACAGAAGGGTTAATAGTAATAACATCAGTTAACATTTCGAAATCGTCTGGGTTCGTTCCTGACGTAGAAATTCCAACTTCAAATTTCTCGGCTCCATAGGTTGAATTTGCAGCTTTATAAAAAAATCTTACTTGATTTCCGGTTTGTAATTCTATAGAGGGAGAAATTAGCCAATCATCATTGTATTGACCTCCCTCTGGAACAGAAGCGAATGCCACCATGGCCTGATCTGATCCACCATAGCCTGTCCAATCAGATGTTTCAGTAGGCTCACCCATTGAAGGATCCGTTTGTGTATGGTTGAAAACTTGAAAAGCCTTTGGTACTCCTGAATTTGGGAATGCTACACCCGAAAAGCCATAGGTAAATAATCCATCTCCATCCACTAGCGTCCAATCACCAATATTGTCAATGGCAAATGCCTCATAATCCTCAAAATCGTCTGAAAATAATACTGTCTGCGCTGTTCCCGCCACAAATGCGCCAACTGCAAATAAAGAAAATAAAACTTTTTTCATAATAATATAATTTTTTAAATGTTAATGTATTGTAAATATAATTAAAATAAAACTTAATACACAACAATAATTATGTTAAAATTTAAATTGTCTTATCAATAATGGTGATAAAATTGTTTTTAATTAAAGAATTATGTGTTTGATATTATTTATGAATAATTGTTATGCTTAGGGATTATTTGTCAATTAAATAATATTTAGGTTATAAATTTATTTGAGTTATAAAGAGTTTAGTTCAGCCTTTTATAGCATATATTCTATAATGTCTTGGATTCATCATATGGTCTAGTCCTAAATAAAAAAATCCCTAGAATTAATTATTCTAGAGATTTTCTTTATTACTGAAATTTTTCAATTATTCAATTTCCACTTTAATGCCCTCTGAATGTGCAGACAATTCTGGCGCATACATGTTTTGTAATTGGGTGATGCCATTAGAGAATGTACCCGCATTGTTGGCTCGCATATCATATTCAAATACATAAACACCTTTGGGTAAATAGTCTATAAAGAAATTGGTACTCGCATCTCTGGTGCTCTCATAATAGCCCAGGCCATCTTGCCATTTATATTGACTAATCACATTCACGGGTTCAAAACCACTGGCACGCATGTCTTTTATGTGCACAAACTCCATGGCTCTATCTGTTTGAATTTCTAATCTTACTTTTACCAAATCTCCAACTCGGATGGGTGAATTTGCATTAATTTCAAACAATTTGGGACCTTGATCCGTATTTCTTTGAATGTACAATTGCTTGCGGAACTTCACATGGGTATTCGCAGAGGTGATTTTATCCAGATCTTCAAAATATTGCCAATATATCGCTCCCCAAGCCACACCAGGGGTAGTTTTTTTAATTTCAACCGTTCCCATGGCGGGTGTAATCTCAGATTTATTCCAACTTTCTTTTACATAACCACTTCCACTTTGTATGTCATTGCTTGGTTTTACATCTTGGCTATACCAAACTGTATTTCCCATTTTTACGCTTACACCTTCTTCTGCATTGGCCCAATCTTTTCCTGTATTCATCAGCGCATAAACTGCCTCGGTAGTGGCTTTGGTAGAATTCCATTGATTGGTTTGTTTATTCTTCAATAACCAAACTTTCATGCTTTCTATGCTCTGTATGTCTTGTGGTGTAATTTCGTCAAAAGCCTCTATCAACAATGCTTGGGTTTCAACTGGGGCCTCGTTCCAGCCATAGCCACTTACGTTTTCTTTCCAATACATGCCCATTTCATCTGATTCTACTGCTCTGTCTTTAATAGCAAAGATTAAATCTTGCGCTTTTTCTGTTTTGCCATAACGGTTCAAAACTAAACTTAACATCGCTTGGGTTTGAATATTCTGTTTGAATTTATCGCGGTTTAATTCTGTTAAGAAATAATCTTTCGCTTGGCTCATTTCCTTGCCCAATGGATTGGAGTCTAAGTGATAACTTCTTGCATATAACCAGTACAAGCCTTGGAAGTTATTTAAAGGATAACGTTTTTTATCGTCTTGAAACTTACTCCAACGCTCCTTCATATCGTTATCTATAAACTTGATCGCTTGACGCAACATTTCATCTGAACCATTTGCCTCAGATTTAATATTCATTTGGTCTAAATGTCCAAATCCAGCCACAATATGGGTGGTGATATACGCATTCTCACGACCACCCTCATACCAAGGGAAACCACCATTAGCCGATTGTTTTTGTTCTAATTTATGATAAGTTTCCTTTAATTCTTGGCGCATTTTATTCAGGTCAAATAATACGGCCATGCGCTTCATTTGTTCTGATTCACTTTGTGCCTCACGCACCCAAGGCGTTTCAGATAACAGCATATTCTTTAATGCTTCATTCTTTTCTAAAGGAGAAATTAAAGTTCCTTTTTGATTCCAATTATCAAAAACGGCTTTGATTCTTGGATTAGCATGCACAATATGTCGTGAAATCATATTCGCGTATAATCTTGCAAACACCGCTTCTGAATTTTCATAGTCCGCCTCACGTAAATACGGCAATGCCATCACAGCGTACCATATAGGGTTGGTGGTCATTTCCATCGTAAGTTTAAAATCGTCTCGTGTGGTGGATTTGGTATTTTGTAATTTATCAAATGTGAAAGTCTTAGTTTGATTTTCTTTCACACTCATCGGCATCGTTTCGGTAACCAAAGTTCTATTGGTTAAGATGGGTAATGCACTTTCTTCCCCATCAGAAAAACTACCAGATTGCGCTACAATTCTATATACCACACTTTGTACTTCATCTACTTTTGGAATATGTAAAGTCCAAGAAGCCGTAGCGCTTTCATCAGAATTCACCAAGAAACGTTGTGTTTGATTCTTTACATCAAATTTCTCATTAATAGGTTGCATGGTAAAGGCATCTAATAACGCTAACTGAATGTTTCCACTTAAATCCTTACCAGATAAATTGATGATTTTGGATTGAAACTTCAATACGTCGCCTTCTCTCAAAAATCTTGGTGCATTGGGAACCACCATCAATTCTTTTTGCGTTACCACATCCGATTGGAAAATTCCTATTTTTAAATCTTTGGTATGTGCTACGGCTTGCATATTCCAAGTGGTGAGGCTTTCTGGCGTTGTAAATTCAATCTTGACGTTTCCGTCTTTATCTGTTTTTAAATTCGGGAAGAAGAATGCTGTTTCTTCTATATTTGTACGAGCCTGTATATGATCTAAATTAGACACTTCCTCTTGCATATTAGGTTCAGCACTTTCTGGTGCAGGTGCACTAGCGTCTGCTAGAGCGTTTTCCGATTCCGCTGACATTGGCAAATCAATAAATTCGGCTTGGGTTGATTCCATTTTTGATCGTGATTCTATAGAGGCCATTCCGATTTGAATGTTACTTCTTCTAAATTCATTTAAACTAAGCCCAAACAAACTTAAATCTTCATAACCAATCCAAGGAAATTCATGCGTGATATGGGTGTCAGAATAATTGCTAAAATAACCACGATTTTGGGTAGACCATGGGCTAATCTCAGCATAGTTATCATGATAAATGTCAAAGGCCCAATTATTTTTTGTGAATTGATTTAATGATTTATCATACATTCCTGCTAGCATTTCTGCCAAGATTTTATCACCCTTTTTATCTTGAATGGTTAGTGTCCATTTTTCTTCTTGCCTAGGTTCCAATTGCGTTCTAAAGGTAGAAGTCGTGATATCTAATTCTTTATTCGTGTATGGAACTTTAATGGTTTCTATTAGTGCCGTAGATTCATTGAACTTATTAAAGTAAGCATGCACATACACATTACCACGATATTCTTCTTTGATTGGAAAAGTGAAAGTTGCCGTATTATTTAGATTTAAAACTTCTTTTTGAACGATTTCTCCATCTACTTCTAATTCCACTATGGCGTTAGCGTCACTCGCATTAGAAGTTAAGGTAATAATGGCCTTGTCTCCTGGCTCATAACTTTTTTGGTTTAAACTTAAATCAAAATAATTATTGCTTCCAGTTTTATCTTTTTTTTCAAAAACTTCTACAAACTGAACAGAAGTAATGGTATCATTTTTATAAATAGAAGTGGCTTTTACTTCATATAATGCTGGTTTTAAGTTTTGAGACCATTGTACCTCTTTTGTATTTGCGGTATTCCAGGTTTCTCTTAAAACGGAAGCGCCACGTTCTCTATTCTCTAATAAATACTCATTGTCATAGGCGATATAAGGTAACTTCTGAACGAACTCATCTCTTGGTAATAACTCATATTCCACCTCTTCTTGTTGGTCTCTTAAAACTCTGTCTAAAGGCTGAACTTCTGTGATTTCTAACGTACCTTCTAATGGTGTTTCTAATCCGTTGAGGTTGGTGGTTTTAATTTTAATTTGATTAAAATCTTTGCTCTCAATTCTATTGTCAACCTCTAATTGAATCGCAAATGGAACATCTCCAATGCGTACACTGCTTTCGGTTGAATGGGTTTCCCCAGAAATATCTACTACATCGGCCACGATTTTATAAATGTAGGCTCTATTACCTTTGTTTTTTTGATTGTTGGCAGGCTCAGCCACAAAGGCAAAGTTAAATTGCCCTAGGTTATCGGTTGTGGTTTCGCCTTGCGTGATTTCTACTTCAGGCTGTGGTTGATAAGGTCTCCACCAATATCTATAAGGATAGTACGCTTGTCGATACACACGATAAACTACCTTGGAGTTACTCACTTTGGCACCAGAAAACATCTCTGCAATACCCGTAATCTTTACATTTTCACCCAGTTGATAAACACCTTTTAAAGAGTCAATTTTCACCTCATACTTAGGTCTTTTATATTCCTCTACTTGAATAAATTCTCTTTTCTCAGACCAATTGGTATGTATTTGATACATTCCTGTAATTCCAGAACTTGGCAAAATAAATTCTCCATGTACTGATCCAAATTCATTAGAAATTAAATCAAGTATAGCAATTTCTTTTCCATTGACATCTTTTAGCGTGATGCTAACCTTTTCATTCGGTGCAATTTTCTTCTCTTTATCTAATGATTGATATAGAATACTTTTGAAATACACTGTTTGTCCAGGTCTGTAAATGCCACGATCCGTGAAAAAAGCACTTTCATTGCTCCATTTTTTAGTTCGGTTATAATGGTCTCTATAGTTTCGTTGAATAGGGAAATAAACATTTTCTCCCTGAGGTTTTATTACATAATTGGTGTTATAATTATTATTCGTTAGGTTTAAAGAAAATCGTCCAAATTCATCGGTTTGAATGTTTTTAACCTTTTGATAATTTGAGTTTTTTACAGATTTAAATATCTCAATAAATTGGTTAGAAACAGGCAAACCAGTGTCTTTATTTACCAATTGCGTTGTATTCCCTTCTTTTTCCTGTCTCGTAGCGCGTTCGATGGTAGAAGCAATGATAGCCTGTTGGAATAATTGATTTTTTCCTTCACTATTAAAACTTGTATTGTCCGCCAATAAAATAATATAATTCCCTGCGGGCAGTGGCTCTAGAATGGTTTTAGTCGTGTGTGTTTTGTAATCTGTAAAGTGTTTTAATTCAATTTCACCCGATTTGTAGGTTTGTCCTTTAATTTGAATTTTCTTTTTGTTGTAATCATATTCAAAACCATCCCTATTTTGGTTTAAATCATTTAAGCCTACTTTATAAATTCTATAATAAACCTTATTTGTATTCTGATGAGAAATGTATAAGACATTCGGTTGGTCTGCGTAGAGACTTTCATCTGTGGTAAATGAAAGGTTGGGGGTTTCTATGCGTTCAATTAAATTTCTAGCCTTATCTGCACCATGCGATTTTGGGAAGTTTTCTATCGCTTCATTAGCCAATGCCATCGCCTTTACATAATCATTATCTTCCTCAATACTATTGGCATAGGTGAGGGCTAATTCATAGAGAATATTGGTAGCCCATTCTTGTCCATTATATTGTTGATATAAATTTTCTAAGGTTTTTTGATAGGCTGTTAAGTTCTGTTGATGCTTGTAAACGTATTTAAGGTTCTGTAATTCTGCCTCGATTAAAGCACTTTTATTCTGATCATTTTTATGCATATTAATTAAAGATGAATAAAGGTTTTGGATTCTATCTTCTCTGCGCGTTTGATCAAAACTTTGATTTTCAAACAAATCATTTTGATAAATATTCAAGGCTCTGTTGGCTAATAAATCATAAAGTTGAGGTCTTAAAAAACGCCATTTTTCTTCTCCTTCCAGCAAAATTTCAAATCGGTCAACGGGTATTTGAGTTAAATTTCCTTTTGGTTGAATGGATTGTTGTAAAAGTGTATCAATTTCTTTTAAAAATCTTGTAGCATCCCATGTTCTAAAGTCGGCAGTTGTAGAAACATTTAAATCCGTCCGATTGACAATACGGTATAGGTTTTCTCTGTAATAATCAAAATACAACTGCGCTAAAAGTGATTGTAATACACTTTGCGTTTCTACATTAGCATTAGCAATCTCTTCTTGGAAATTCTTTTGCGTATCTAAAACAATATCTTCATCGTCTGACGTGCGAACGGCTATATTGGATTTGAAGATTAAAGCTTTAATCAAATGCTCTGTTTGTTTTTCTTTTTTTGCAGAAGTATAAATCTCATCTATTAAAGGGCTTAAAGTTTTTAACTTGCCATCTTTTAATTGATTCTCAACTTCCTTCCATTTTTTAGAAAAAGGGAATTTTTGAGCATTCATGCTTGTAGTAATTAAGAAAAGGGTGCAGAGAAATAAGAGCAACTTACGCATGATCAATGTATTTAATGAGGGTATAAACAATTACTTTGCCAATAGATAAATCAATTTTATTATATTTAATTTTAATCTGGGATATTAAATCATAGATTATTACGTTTTTTATGTAGTTTTGTAAGGATATGATTAAAAAGCCATACGCATTATATTTGATTGTTTTTATGTTGATTGCATCATGCTCAACCAAGAAAAACACGTTTAAAAATAGAAATTACCATAAGTTGACTGCCTGGTTCAATACATTGTTCAACGGGCAAGAAGCTATGGATAGGCAATTGAAGGAATTAAGAGATTCTCACGAGGATAATTATTTTGAAACCTTGACGGTGAATCCTTATGATGAATTTCAAGTCAATGATAATCCAGAAATCATAGAAGCACCTCAGCCGCCGCGTGGATCTGGGATTGGTTCCAGATTGGCTACTGGGAATTTACTAGGAGATCAGGCAAACAGTACAAGAGCTGGATTTGAAAAGGCAGAAGAAAAAGCTTTAAAGGCCATCTCTAACCATGCTATGATTATTAGAAATGAGGAAAAAAATAAATTGATGGCAAGGGCGTATCTAATGCTTGGTCAAGCGAGATACTATCAAGGTAAACCATTCCAAGCGTTAGATGCCCTAGAGCAGGTGAAGCGATTGCCGTTTGATAAGCATACAAGTACAGCAGCGTTTTATACAGCTTTGGCAAATCTACAAGCGGGTAATACGTTTGCTGCAACCAAGACATTAGACGAGTTATATAAAAATGATGATTTAGATAAACAACTTATAGCCGATGTAGCCAAAGAATATGCTTGGTTATATTATGAGGAAGGTGACTTGGCAAGTGCCTTAAATGGGTTAGACAGAGCGATAGAATATAGCAGAAGCAAAAAAGAAAGAGCGAGATTAAATTATATTCAAGGTCAGGTTTTAACAGAATTGGGCAGGTTAGATGAGGCTAATGAGAAATTTAAGAGAGCAGCCAAATTAAAACCTGGTTTTGAAATGGAGGCGAGAGCCCAAGTTTTTGCTGCTATGAATTATGATCCTATGGTTCATAACTACCAAGATTATAGAAAACAAATCACAGATGCCTATGAAACAGGTACCTATGAAACTTATAGAAATGAGTTTTTATATGCGCTCGGTAAAATAGAAGAAAAAAGAGACTCTATCCAATTAGCAGAAAAAGCCTATCTACAGGCTTTGAGGGAAGAGCAATCGGATCCTCGATTCCGCGCAGAAACCTATACGGCTTTAGGGGATATTAAATTCAAAAAGAACGATTATGTATATGCAGCGGCCTATTATGATAGTGCCGTGAGTGTGATTCCAGAAGGTAACAGAAGCGTGGAAATTACACAGTTTAGGGATAATCTGAACCGAGTGATGGATAAATATTATTTGGTTAAAAGAAATGACAGTATTTTGAGACTGGTGAATATGCCAGCGGGTGAACAAAAAATTTACTTTCAAAATTATATTGATAAGTTAAAAGAAATGGATGCTAAAAAGGCAGAAGAGGAGGTTCAATTAGAAGAAACTACGACTAATTTCTTAGTGAATGTCAATAATCAGTCTTCTTCTCTATTTGGTTTGTCGCAAGGTGGGAAATTTTATTTTTATACCAATGCCGCCAAGAATAATGGGGAAACTGAATTTAAAAAGGTTTGGGGTAATCGGCGTCTGACAGACAATTGGAGGCTTTCTAGTTCTGGGATGACGACCATAGAACAGAAAAAAGCAGAACTTACGGGAAGCACCAATCTCAACAATCCAAGACGATATGATATTGATTTCTATTTAGAGCAGATTCCAACACAGCCAAGGAAAATTCAAAACTTAAAGGTAGAAAGAGATACAGTAGAACTTTCTTTAGGCTTGGATTATGCAGACCAGTTTAAAAATAATAAACGTGCTACAACAACTTTGGAACATCTAGTAAATACACCGCCACAAGATGAGGATGTCTTGTTGCGTGCATATTATAATTTGTATAGAATTAATGTAGAAGAGAATCCAAGTTTAAGTGATGTATATAAACAAAAGATTCTAAATGATTTCCCTCATACGATATATGCAGAATATATTTTAAATCCACAATCTGACTTTACAGAAAGCAATGAGCCAGAGGTGCTTGCATTATATACATCTGCTTATGAAGCGTATCAGGAAGAGGAATATGATGAGGTACGTTCTGTGACAGAAAAGGCAGCCGCAGTATATCCGAATGCAGAAATCATGGCTAAATTCCTCATGCTGAATGCTTTTGTAGATGCGAAAGTATTGGGTAGAGACGCCTATATAGAAGCGTTAGAGAGAATTATACTTTTATATCCAACCAAAGAAGAAGGCATTCGTGCAAAGGAATTGTTACAAGGTTTAAAAAATGACGCACAGCAAACTAAAGAACAGCTGAAGACACCAGAAAAAGAAGTCAAGCCTAAACCTATACCATCAACGCCTCAACGAGAGCCGCAGAATGAGGTTCAGCAAAATCGAATTAGAGAAATCAGAAAGGATAAAACCATAAGACCAGTTAGAAAGCCCATTGGTAATAGTCTTGGTGGTGAACTAAACCCATAAAAAATTTAGTCAATCCTCTGCTGCCATAAAGGGTATTGTTGGATTTAGGATTTCATCTATCAGCATACCAATTGGTTCCATAAAATGGTCTAAGCTCTCTGTAATGATTAGACCATTTTTATTCCATTGTAATGGTTGAATGTCTTTAGAAAAATACCTTAATGGGTAAATACCAGCGGTTAATTCCCGCATCTCTGGTTTGGCAGAGAAGTACATATAGGTATAAATGGCTAATTGTATCGCTTTTGCGCTTTGCTTTTCTGTAGAAATCTTCTCTATATTTTTCTCTGTAAACTTTAAATCATTAGGGTTCACAGAGCCAGTTTTATAATCCAACACACGGATTACATTATCCACCTCGTCTACCCGGTCTATTTTACCTTTAAAAGTGACCTTGTGTCCTTGCGGTGTTTGATAGGTAGCATGAAAAGATGGTTCAATCTCGCGAATGATGAGTTCTTTTTCTTGACACAGTTTTAAGTCTTTCCTCAAAACATTATCAATCATTTCTCTTGCAACTTGGAGGATCACAATATTTTTACCTCGTTTTTCATTGCCCTTGAGTAGCATTTCCTGAACGATATTATTAAAAACAGACTCCTTGTCCTGACGGATCTTTTTGTAAATATCTGGCGTTAAAATGGTGTCAATGTAAGGCCTATAAAGCAAATCTAAAGTCTCGTGAATTACACTACCTAAGGTGGCATCCCCAGCAAATTCTTCTACCTCATCTTCTTCTCTTAATCCAAGAATATATCGCTTATAAAAAGTGATAGGGTCCCATAAATATCCACCTAATGCAGAGGGAGAGATATAGTTTTTCCATTCCTCTAATTTATTTTGAACAAAATCAGTTTTCTCCACCTCCAATGCTATCTTTTTATCTTTGTTAAATACTGGTGACGCAGTGATCTGTTTAATTTGATGAGGGGATTCCAACAATAGTTGTAATAAAAATCTGCTAGGTTCTCCGCTTCCAAGCCCTTCTGAGTCTGAATTATAAATGAAGGTTGCAGAGGTGCATCGTTGTATCAATCGGTAGAAGTGATAAGCATAGACTGCATCATTTTCTAAAAATGTGTTTAGACCATAATTCTTTTTGAAATCAAATGGGATTAACGAGTTTTCTTGTCTACCTAAAGGAAGTGTTCCTTCATTTACAGAGGTAATGATGATATGTTCAAAATCCAAGAGCCTGGTCTCTAACATTCCTAGTAATTGTAAGCCAACCAAAGGTTCTCCCACAAAAGATACAGACTCACTTTGCAATAATTGATTAAATAATTGGTTTAGTGATTTATAATTCTCTATATAGGGAAATAATTTTAAAAAGTTATCTAGTTGTATAAAGATACTCCTAAATCGGAACAAATATTCTGACTGGAAATCAGATGTATTGGTTTCTTTTTGCACATAATTAATCCAGTCCACAATCATGGCTGGGAAATCATGAATATGTTTAGGAGATTTAAATAGATGGAAGACCTTGCCTAATGCCGTCAATTTATCTTCTTCATAGAAGATGATGTTTTGCGTTCTAATGGCATTTAAAATCTCAGAACTTTCTGGGTTAAAGAGATGAGCAAAATTATTATCTGTTAGAATATGAATGATGTTTTGATAATAATATTTTTTATTTACATCAAACTTTTCCTTGTTCGCATGCAATTTAATTATTTCTTTAAAGAAAAAAGCCATCGGAATACTGCTCAAAGGCAGTCCCATGGTAATATTTATTTTTTCTACACTGTCTGGTAGGCTATTCAAAACAGAAGGGAGCAGTTGCTCATCTCCTAGAACGATGGCGGTTTTATTTTTCTGTTCTTCATTCAACTTATCTAATAGGTTTCCTACCAATTTAGATTGCGTCTCTTGCTTTGGGACATTGATGATGGTTAAGTCCTTGGTTTGTTCAAAATTAGAGGCAATGAACTTGAACTTATCTCCAAAAATCTTTCTGTATTGTCTAAGAAAGTCCCCAGCCTCCTGATTTTTATTCTCTAAATAATAGGTGTCTGCATCCCAATAAGCAGTGGCTCTATCCGCATCCATCATTTGGATTAAAATCTCCTTTTCTGCTTGGGTAAGTGCGTTAAATCCAATGAATATGAATTCCTCCCTATGATTAGCTAGATAATTAGAAGTGAGTTCCTTGGCTCTTCTTGCTAAAAGTCCTCTATAGGCTTTCCCCTCGTTTAAAAGCGTCTTACGGAGTTCATAAAACGTGGCTCTAGCATCTGTCCAAAATCCGATGTGATTGCTCATGATATGGCTCAAACCGATATCCATATCTTTCCCCCAGTTCTTGATGCGTTCTTCTGAAATCATCATGTTCAGCAATCCTTGGTGATTGGTGAGCGATGCGTCTATATCATCAAAATCTTTGAGTAGGGTAGGGGCAAACTTTAAGAAATCTTCAAAGGATTTTTCATTATCTGTGACTGTCTTATAACTTTGAAAAGTGGAAAACCATAACGGGATCCCAGATACCATTTTGAGTGTGGTTAGTTTTTCTAATAATTCTTCTATGGTTAGAATTTCTGGTAAAATTCCTTGGAAACCTTCTTCTATAAAAGTTTTTTTAATAAAAGCCTTAGGTCTCATGCCTGGAACCACCAATACCGTTTTAGAGAAGTCTGTATGCTCTTGCATTAAATCAGTTACAACTTCTTGGAGGAATGTCCGCATCATTTAATCAAAGTTTACTTGGTCATAAATAGCCTTACCATTTTGGCAGAACACCAATAATTCATTTGCTATAAAAGGTTTTATGATTTTTTCCGCTTCCTCTGGGTATAACAAATGAATGTTGGCGCCAGCATCTAAGGTAAAGAAGAGGGGTTGTTTTGTTTCTTTTCTAAAGGTCCAAACTTTTTCTAGAGCAGCCACAGTATTCGGTTTCATTAATATAAAAGCAGGATTAGAAGTCATCATCATGGCGTGTAATGATAGGGCCTCGTGTTCCACTAATTGTCCAAAGCCCTCTAAATCTCCAAACTCTAGAATGTTGATTAGTTTCGCAATGTTATTATAAGCTTCTTTAAACCTCGCTTCTGCATAAGGATGATTATTCATAAGATTATGCCCAACAGTGCTAGAAACTGTTTTGCTCCCCTCGTGTATGAGTAGAATGGTATCATGAAACGTTTTGAAAACTGGATTGATTTCTGTTTTTAAAGGAGTAGCATACAAATCAGAACTATCTGTCACATATTCGTTTTTACCCCAATTGACCAAACCATTATATACAGAGCGGCAAGCGCTACCAGAGCCTAATCTGGATAGGAAGGAAGCGCGTTGTGTTGGCATTTCAGCGGTATAACCTAATTTTTCTTCCATGTCGATGAGGCATTTGGATAAAGCACTCATTCCAGAAGCAGAGGAGGCAATGCCGCTGCTGTGCGGAAATGAATTATGGGTGCGAAGTTCAAAATCATAATGATTTAGATAAGGAGCGTAAGGTGCAATTCTATCAAAAAACTTTTTAATCTTAGGGACAAAGGTATCTTCCTTATTTTCGTCTAAATAAACTTTTATATGCGCAGCTTCTCCTTTTTTTGGATTAAACTTTAAGGTTGTCTCTGTAAAGGATTTAGTTAATGTATAACTAATAGATGGATTGGTAGGAATTTGTGGATCTTTTTTGCCCCAATATTTAACCAAAGCAATATTAGAAGGGCTTTGGGCAGAAACCTCTCCTTGTAGGGCTATATCAAACACAGATAACGGGGTAATAAAATCCTTTTCAATCATTATTTTACTTCTTAGAAAAGTAAAAATAAGGAATATGTCCTAAATTAAAGATAGAATAAAATTTAATTTAAAAGTAGAATGGAAGTTTATTGCTTAATCAATGCTTTAACCTCAGAAGAACCGTCTTTAAAAATTACTTTAATCAAGTATTTTCCTTTTTTAAAAGCCTGAACATTAAGCATAATGGAATTCTCGTTTCCAGTATAATTTCTGGCGAAAATCTGATTACCCAATAGACTATAAATAGAAATTTGTGCAATTTGCGCCTCATCATCTATAATTTTAACCATGGTGTTTTCCTTAGCTGGATTAGGTGTGATGATTACTTTCTCTGTGTCTATGGTTGGGTTTATACCATATTCATAACTCACCAACTCGCTGGTAGGGGCAGCGTTGCTTGCAAATATAAGAGATGCAAGAATTACGAATAATATGGTGGTATATTTTTTCACAGTTTCAAAGTTAAGAAAACATATTCAAACTTCAAACCAAAGTTTCAAATTACTATAAATTTTCAAAGAAGTAAGATTTAAACAGGTTTAAAATTTTTAAGCACTCTATATCTTCAATATCTTTGTATGGTATAAAAATCAAGATTATGTATCCATATCAAAGAAATAGAAGAGTTAGAAATAGCAAAGCCATTAGAAACCTTATTAGAGAAACACATCTTAGTGTAGATGATTTGATGATGCCCGTTTTTGTGATGGAAGGAGAAGGGTTGAAAGAAGAAATACCTTCTATGCCTGGCTATTATAGATATAGCCTAGATGAATTAGAAAAAGAAATACAAACAGCGGCAGATTTAGGCATTAATGCAGTGAATGTTTATGTAAAAGTTCCAGAGGAATTAAAGGATAATGCTGGGACAGAAGCCTTAAACCCTAATGGGCTGATGCAACGAGCAATTAAAAGGATTAAAGAAGTGACCCCAGAAATGTTGGTTTTTACGGATGTTGCATTAGATCCATATTCTAGTTATGGACATGATGGAGTGGTAGAAGATGGTGAAATCATCAATGATAAAACCGTAGATATTTTAGCTCAAATATCGCTTTCTCATGCAGAGGCTGGTGCTGATTTCATTGCGCCAAGTGATATGATGGATGGTAGAATTTTAGCCATTAGAGAATTATTAGAAGAAAATAATTTTAAACATGTTGGAATCATGAGCTATACGGCTAAATATGCTAGTTCATTCTATGGACCATTCCGGGATGCTTTGGATTCTGCACCAGGATTTGGGGATAAGAAAACTTATCAAATGGATTTTGCTAACACCAATGAAGCGTTGAAAGAAGCGGATATGGATATGCTAGAAGGGGCAGATATCTTGATGGTGAAGCCAGGTTTACCATATTTGGATGTGCTATATAGACTCAAAGAATATACGAGAATGCCGATGGCTGTGTACCAAGTAAGTGGAGAGTATGCAATGTTAAAGGCTGCTGCAGAAAAAGGATGGCTAGACCATGATAGTTGCATGATGGAGTCTATGATGTCTTATAAAAGAGCAGGTGCAGATATCATCAATACGTACTTTGCGAAGGACGTTGCTAGAATTTTAAAAGGTCTATAACTACAATTTTTCAATTAATTCTTTCAAGCGTTTTATTCGATTATTTTTCGGGAAAAGTTGCTGTATCCTTTGTCTGGCACAGTGACTTTTTTCGTTTTTAGCATTTAGTGCAAGTTCTACCAGCTTGGTGGCTTTTGTTATATTTTTCTCTTCTAAAACATAACCACAATCTCCAATAGCAAGAGGAATCCCATTGGCTGATGATCCTACTGGGATGCAACCGCTCATCATCGCTTCACACAACACATTCGGTAATCCTTCTGATACAGAAAATTGGCAATATACTTTGGTCTCTGCATAGAAGTTGATTAATTCTTCTTGGGGAACAATCGGTAAAATATGGACATTCTTTAAACCCTGTAAATGCTGTGGAATTAATTTTTCATCTTGTAATCCTATGATATAAAAATTAGTTTCTGAAAGTCTTTTAGCAACTTCTAAATAAAGATCGATTCCCTTTCGATTAAATACTTTTTGGTCTTTGATTAATGCAATCGTTAATACCTGTTTTTTCTTGGACTGCATCTGCCATTTGCTTTCATCATAGCCTGTTGGGATAACTTGAGACTTATTTTCTATATTTTCTACGAAGTTGGCGACACCTGTCACGGCATCTGTCCCAGCATATTTATTTTCTCCTTTAATTAAAGATTGATCTACCGCGATAATCTTATCAGAATTTTTATAGGCCCATTTGGCTAATTTGGTTCTTAAATTATCTTTGATAAATAAACCATAATGAATAGAGGGAATTTTAACGGCATCAAATCCACCCACCACTATTACAGATTTTCTATTGAAAATTTTCGCTATTAAAACTGCCCAAAATGCGTGATAATCGCAAAACCAAATATAGACGACATCGTTTTGAGGGACTTTTACTAATAAGTTAAATATTCCTTTAAGTTGTCCTAAGAAAAAGCCAACAAAAGATTTCTGAAGATTGAAATTTAGTTTAGAAATGGTAGCAAATGATAATATTAAGTTAAAATCTTCTCTTACAAAAGATTGCCAGTGTGTATAAACGAATAATACCTTTTTTGCTGCCTTCATTGTAATCGCAAATATTGTATTTTTGAAGGGAATAAAAAAGATATGCCCTATAAAAAGATAATTTATACTTTGTGTCTGCTTTTGCTATTTGTTGGCTGGGCTCAGGCTCAGGAACAGAAAATTAATGGATTAATTGTTATTGATTTTAAAGATCAACATCCAGAGGGAGTAAAGGTGATTAATAAACAAACTCAAAATTCTGTGTTTACAAATGTTTCTGGATCTTTTGTAATGAATGCAAGTGTTGGAGACACCTTATATTTTGAAGGATCTTTTTTAACGAACAGAAAATTACCTGTTCAAAAGAGACATTTTGAATTAAATCCTGTGATTATTCATATGAATGAGGAGATAATTCAATTAGAGGAGATTGTGGTGCGCCCGGCTCTCACAGGTGATTTAACCAATGATATGGCTTCTGTAAGGTTTGATACGAGTAAAGAAGAACTTTATGCTAATTTAAAAGTAGATATTAGGAACTTGGACCTAAAACCTAGAGAAAAGATAGGTGTTTCGAATTCATCTGAAGGTATGATTCCGATTCCTGTCACCTTAAATGTTGGTGATATCGTTAATGCATTGAATGGTGATACTAGAAGATTAAGAAACTTGTATAGGTATGAGGATTTAGAATATAAACTAACATCAATCGCTGCATATTTTGGCGAAAACTATTTCAAGCAAGAACTTGATATAGAACCGCACAAGGCTAGGCAGTTTCTGTTGTTTCTGCAAGGCAAAGAGAAACAGGCCTATGATTTATATTTTGCACAAAAAGATTATCTAAGTATCGATCATTTGATGAGGAAGTATGCTCCAGATTTTATTGCAATGGGTGATGAGGATGATATTTCTAAAAAGCTTTCCCAAAAGACCGCTGCTTTTTATGATTAATTTTTAATCTTAGATAGGTTAGGGTAATAATGAGATGAGGTTTGATCATTAAATCAGATGGTGTATTAGATTATTTAAGATAGAATTAGAAAAATATGTTTATTAAAAAGATAATTTATACTTTGTGTCTGCTTTTGCTATTTGTTGGCTGGGCTCAGGCTCAGGAACAGAAAATTAATGGATTAATTGTTATTGATTTTAAAGATCAACATCCAGAAGGCGTTATGGTGACCAACAAGCAATCGCATACTTCTGTACTCACAGATATTTCTGGTTCTTTTACCATCAAAGCCAGTATAGGGGATACGCTATATTTTAAAGGTCCTTTTTTAGAAGATAGACGATTGCCTATCAAAACCATTCATTTTAGTTATGATCCATTGATTGTTCACATGAATATGGAGGTGATTCAATTGGCAGATATCATCGTTCGGCCACCGTTAACGGGGGATTTAAAAAAAGATATGTCCTCTGTGAAGAGAAGAAATGAAATTGAGCAGGTATATGCCAATTTGGGTATAGATATTCGCACATTGGATATGCAACCAGAAGAAAAAAGAGAAGATATTATACCAAAAATAGGAGGGATTCCTATCCCCACGAGTGTCAATGTTGGCGCTTTGGTAAAATCTATTAATGGTGATTATCGCCGAATGGAGAATTTAAGGGCTTATGAAAGTCTTGACGCTAAACTGGTTTTTATAAAAGAATATTTTGGAGAAAAATACTTCAATCAAGATTTGGGTATCGTGACTTCTGATATCCGTGAATTCCTTTTATTCTTGTATGGAAAAGAGAAATATGCTTATGATTTATATTATAGCCAACAAGATTTTTTGAGTATAGATCAAATGATGCGCAATTATGCAGAAGAATTTAGACGCAGGGTTAAAATTAGAAATGATTCTATTCGGGAAAAGATCAAGTAATAGATAATTTAGACTAAAAATTTCTTTAATAAAGAAAGCCGAATCCTATTGGAACTCGGCCTTTTTGCAAATATATAAATGCCTGATGTTTTAATAGGCTCTCGCAAATAACACTCTTTGCGAACTAGGTTTACCCGTTAAAATACATTGACCATCTTCCTTTTCATTATTTAATGGGATACAACGGATGGTTGCTTTACTTAACTCCTGAATTTTTTCTTCCGTTTCTGTAGTGCCATCCCAATGAGCACTAACAAACCCGCCCTTGTTATCTAAAACTTCTAGAAACTCATCCCAAGAATCAACCTTGGTGGTATGTTCTGCCTTATAATCTTTGGCCTTGTTGTAGATATTCTCATCAATTTCTTTCAATAAATCTGGAATTGAACCTGTAAGACCCTCTAACGCTACGAATTCTTTGGTAAGGTTATCTCTTCTAGCGACTTCTACTTGACCTTTTTCTAAATCTCTAGGGCCAATTCCAATTCTAATAGGAACACCCTTCAATTCATGTTCTGCAAATTTCCATCCTGGCTTTTGCTTGTCATCATCATCATATTTCACAGAAATTCCTTTTTCTAATAATTCCTGCTTAATCTGATGTGCCTTTTCATCTACCAATGCTTTCTGTTCATCATTAAAATATATGGGAACAATTACTACCTGAATCGGTGCCAAGGTAGATGGTAAAACCAAACCTTTATCATCTGAATGTGTCATGATTAGAGCTCCCATTAATCTAGTTGAAACTCCCCAAGAGGTTGCCCATACATATTCTTGTTTACCTTCATTATTGGTGAACTTCACGTCAAAGGCTTGGGCAAAGTTTTGTCCTAAAAAGTGAGAGGTGCCTGCTTGCAAAGCCTTTCCATCTTGCATTAAAGCTTCTATACAATACGTGTCTTCTGCACCTGCAAAACGCTCTGCTTCTGTTTTAATTCCTTTAACCACAGGGATCTTCATCCAGTTTTCTGCAAATTCTGCATATACGTCCAGCATTTGCGTTGTTTCGTCTATGGCTTCTTGCTTGGTAGCATGTGCCGTATGCCCTTCTTGCCACAAAAATTCTGCAGTTCTAAGAAAAAGACGTGTTCTCATTTCCCACCGCACCACATTGGCCCATTGGTTAATAAGAAGTGGCAAATCTCTATAAGACTGAATCCAGTTTTTATAAGTACTCCATATAATTGCTTCTGAAGTTGGGCGGATGATTAATTCCTCTTCTAATTTTGCTTCTGGGTCTATAATCAATTTTCCCTGATTATCAAGGTCAGACTTTAGACGATAATGCGTAACAACTGCACATTCCTTCGCAAACCCTTCTGCATTCTTTTCTTCCGCCTCAAATAAACTTTTAGGGACAAAAATGGGAAAATAAGCGTTTTGATGTCCTGTTTCTTTGAACATTTTATCTAATTGAGCTTGCATTTTTTCCCATATAGCATAGCCATAAGGTTTAATTACCATACAACCACGCACCCCAGAATTCTCTGCCAAATCTGCAGATATCACAAGTTCATTATACCATTTGCTATAATCCTCTTCTCTAGTTGTTAATTTTGCCATATATTCGTTTTGAATCTATTCCATCCATATGCATTAACATATAATGGCATTAATTTTGTTTTATTAATAAAAAATTATGTATTAGGCAAATTTAATCAATTCAATCAATAGTTGAAATTATTTATTCCAAATGAAAACTTTAAATATAAAATTCAAAAAAATCTTGACAAAAATAATCCCTTTAGGGTTGGTGATTGTTGGGGTTTCTTCTTGTAGTGTATCTCAAACGGCTACAAGAACCAATGATGGGATCTATTATGATCCTACAGAAGAGCCTGTGCCAGAAGTAAGGGCAGAGGAGAGCTATAATCAATCAGCGAGTTCTTATGAAAGCCAACCTATTAGAATAGGAGGTAAATATTTTGATGAACAAGGGAATGCACCAGAAGAAACTTATGAAAACTCTCCTATTTACAATGATAATCGTGTTGTCATCAATACAGGACAAGATGAATACTATGAAGAGGATTATATAGAATGGGGTGATGAGGGAGGTACAGAAGTTAATATCAATAATTATTATGGAGCTGGATTCTATCCTCCTTATTACTCTCCTTATTATAGTAGATTAGGTATATGGGGAGGAACTGGAATAGGATTTTCATTCGGATGGAATGCTTTTTATGGCTATCCGTTCTATCCTAGATTTTATGGACCAGCTTATGGTTATTATGGCTGGGGTTACCCCTATTATGGTTATGCACCAATTTATAATCCATACTATCCTTATTATGGGCACGGATATTATGGGCATGGATATCATCCAAATAGTTATTTAACACCTGTGTATAGAGGCAAAGGTAATAAGAATGGTATTACAGTGGGTAGAAATTCTAATGCGGTTTCTCCAAGCGTAGCACAAGGGCTTAGAAGATCGGATAATGTTTTAAAACGGGTCACAGCCTCTAATAATAAAAGACCAAGTACTGTTGAAAACAATAATGTCATTAGAAGAAGTACAGATAAAATTAGAGTTAGAAGAGTGCCTAGCAATATGAATCAAAAACGTGGAAGTGTAGGGACTTATTCTAGACCACGTACAAATAATAATTCTGTGACAAAACCAAGGGTAATAAAACCAAGAAGAAGCACAGATAAAGTTCCAACTTATAAACGGCCTATAGCACCAACTAATAATAGAAGAACGGTTAGTCCTAGTATTAGAAGACCATCATCCAATTTTGGTGGTTCCATGAGAACGCCTACAAGGACAAGTAGAGGTGGAATTAGAAGATAATTAAAGAATAAAAAATGAAGAAGATATTTTTAACATTGAGTATCATAGGGGTAGCACAACTATCTTTGGCGCAAGAGGGATTTACCCCAGAATATATAGAAAATTTACAGCAAACTACCCATAATGGGAATTTGTCTGGTACTGGTAGATACAAAGGATTAAGTGGTGCCATGGGTGCGCTTGGAGGTGATTTGTCTGCTACGATGAAGAATCCAGCATCTGGTGCAGTATTTTTGAGTTCAGAGGCTGTGATTACGGGTGGAATTCACTCTGCAAAGACAGAGGTAAATGGTGGATCGGATTATTCCGATACCGATTTTGAATTTGATCAAGCAGGAGCTGTGATGATTTTTGAGGATCTATCTTCTCCCAAATGGAAAAACATAGCCTTGAGTATGAATTATGAGCAAACAGCTTATGTCAATGAACAATTAGATCTAAACCCAGGTTTAATTTCTAATGATGGAAATAAAGAAATAGATAGAGTCTACTCAGAAAAATATGGAACTTCTTATTGGACCAATTTAACGGTTTCTGCCAATTATGACAACAAGGTATATTTTGGTGGAGGAGTTAATTTCCACTCCTTTGATTCTGATATTTATGAGGGTGTCAATGTTTATGAATCTGACTTTGATGACTCCTACGCCTACAATAAGGATGCTAGTCCTAACTCCAGAAGTGGGCAAGGTGTTTCTGTAAGTTTAGGTATAATTGGTAGGGTGACACAACAATTGAGGTTAGGTGCTGCCTATCAATCACCAACATGGTATCAGGATATAGATCATGTTTTTCTTGAATATGAACTATTAACGGACATAGATGATCTTGGTGAATATTATTATACCAATGCTAATTACATTAATTATGTTTATGATATGAATGCTGCTCAGAAGTTTACAGGTTCGGCAGCTTTTGTGGTAGGGAATATTGGGTTGATCAGTGCGGATTATACCTATACAGATATGAGTACGGCGAAATTTAAACCAGAGGGAAGTTATAGAGGTGAAAATAATTTCATATCCGATTATATGAAAGGTACCAGTGCGGTGAGCATTGGTGCAGAAGCCGTTTTACAAGACTTTAGATTAAGAGGTGGATTTAGATATGAACAATCACCATTTGATGAAGTTACCATTGCTGGAATAGACAATAGCTATAATTATCAACCTTTTGGGGATTTAACTGGGTTTTCCATAGGTGCTGGTTATGAGATGAATGGATTTTTTGTTGACGCATCTTACGATTTCTTTTCTAGAGATAGAAGTTATTTATTGTCTGGAAACTATTATGATGTGAACAGCACGGTACCTTATGACCCTGATTTCACACAAGCAGAAAATGATAGTTATGCGTTGGATGCTATGTCATTCAATGCCAATGAAAGCGGTTTAGAAACAACGATAGAAGATATTAAAGAGAAACAAGGAAATATATCTTTATCTGTAGGGTTTAGATTCTAAAAAGTTAAAGCACAAAAAATTAAGGCTAAAAATTCAATTATTGGATTTCTAGCCTTTTTATATCGTCAAAAAATAATATGAATTATTTTTTGGCTAATATATCTCTGATTTCCACTAACAATTCTGTCTCTGTAGGACCAGCAGGTTTCTCTGCAACTGGCGTTGGTTTGCGGAATTTAGTATATGCTTTTACAATTAAGAATAATACGAATCCAACGATGATTAAATTAATAATGGTATTAATCCATCTACCATACATAATCGCATTTTCTGGTTGGTAACCATCCTCTCCCTCTGTTCCTATGGCAGGGTCTAGTACATATTTTAGATCTTTAAAATCGACACCACCTGCATAATGACCAATTATGGGCATCATTACGTCATTCACAAACCCATTTACTACTAGCCCCACGGCACCAGCAAGGATAACGGCAACTGCTAAATCAATGACGTTCCCAGTCATGATGAATTCCTTGAATTCTTTCAACACTTTCATAATTTTCTGTTTTAATATTCATGCAAAAATAACAAAATACCTAAATGAATTAACATTTAGGTATTTTATTTTAAAAATTGTTATAAAAAATTCAAATTACATCTCTGTCCAATCAATTTTGGTTACACCTTCTTGTACATTCCATTCTTTAGCTTTTCCTCCGTTTACTTCCAGTACATATCTATAAGGGGCACTAGCACCCTGAGAAGTTGTGTCAAATGGTTGTCTGTTTTCTGAAATCGTAATGACCGTACTATCTGCACCAATAAATATAATATCTAGTGGTATTCTGGTATCTTTCATATAAAAACCAGTACTGTTATCTTGTTCAAATACGAATAGCATTCCTTGGTTTTCCTCCATGCTGCTACGATTCATTAGTCCAATGGCTCTCTCATTATTGGATTTCGCAATTTCTATATCTACTTGTTTAAGGATAGAGTCATTATTAGAAAGCGTTAATTCACCTTCTTTTAAAAATTCTATCTCTATAGGTTCACTATTGTCTACCGTAGCATTGGGGCTGGTAGACGAGCTTTCCTTACAACTATAAGTGCCTGTTGCAATAATAATAGCTGTGACAAAGATGTTAAATAGTTTCATTTTTTGATTGTTTTTTTATTCGTAATAAATAAGATGATTAAACCCATCAGCATAAACGGAATGCTCAATATTTGTCCATTGTTTAAATTTAAATTCAAAGTATCTGCTACCCACTCTACACCTTGGTCTTCTTTGAAGAATTCTACGACAAACCTAATGAGCCATAGGATGAAAAAGAATAAACCAAAAATGAATCCAGGTTGCTTTTTCTTATCTGTTTTTTGATAAATAAACCAAGTGATGATAAACAAGAGAATATATCCCAAAGCCTCATATAATTGTGCCGGGTGTCTTGGTACTATTGGCCCGTAATCGGGACTTTGTTGTGCAAATAAAACCGCCCAAGGCGCATCGGATGGTTTTCCTACAATTTCTGAATTTACAAAGTTTCCTATTCTTACAAATGCACCTCCAATGGCAACAGCAATCGCTAACCTATCCACAAGCCAAAGCATTGATTTGTCTTTTAAATATTTCTTGGTAAATAGGTACATGGCGATTAACAACCCTAATGTGGCGCCATGGCTTGCCAATCCCATAAAACCTACAAATCGATAATCATCTAAGAATAGCCAGCTATCTCCTGGTGAATATTGAATGGGTAGAAATACCTCCAAAGGTCTCTCTATAAAAGCGCTGGGGTCATAGAATAAATATTCTCCCAATCTGGCTCCTGCTATGGCTCCAATAAAAGTATAAAGGAATAAAGGATCTAATAAATCTAATGAAACATTATCTTTAATGAACATTTTTTTCATTAAAAACCAACCTACTAAAAAGGCTAAAATCCACATGAGACTGTAGAAATGTAAGGTCATAAAGCCAAGGTCTATACCTCCAGAGCCATCGTATGTTATGTATGCTAATTGTTCTTTCATAGATTATTATTTTTTAGGAACGGGATCATAGCCACTACCACCCCAAGGATGGCATCTAACGATTCTCTTTATAGTTAGCCAAGACCCTTTGAATATTCCGTGGGTTTTTAATGCTTCTATCCCGTATTGGGAACATGAAGGGCTAAATCTACAATTGCTACCCAGCCATGGGGATATGACCAATTGATAAAATCTAATCAGCCAAATAAAAGGAAGTGCTAAAATATTTTGCATTCGTTGCATCGATTGCAAATATAATTATTAAATCTATAAGTAAATGTTACAATTTTGTTTTGATTTCAAAGAAGTCTTTTACGGCGTCTCTAATATCTTCTCCCAATTGCTGGCTTTGTGTAAAACTTCCTTTAAACTTTTCTAATGTTGAATCTTTTAATTCGAAATCAATTGGATTGGGATGAATTTTATCTTTTGAATATAAGCCCAACTTTCTGCGCATTTTGGTCCACGGGTGATTTCCTCCAACAGGGAAATACGTGTCATCTATCACCTCAAATAAGTCTAATAAACCCTCTAGCCGTTCATGCGAATGTTTTCTATCATAGCCCACGTCCATAAAGTAAACAGGCGTTCCCATAGCCGTAGCTGGCAAAGCACAATGAATTCTAGAGGTGATAATCAGTTTGGCTTTGGCATACCTATCTAGTAATTTCGCTGCTTTGTCCATTCTCTGCTCCATAGATAGATTTTTTAAATCATAATCGTGATGCGTTAATACGGTAACTTGACTGCGGTGTTTTTCTGGAATAATTCTATTGATTTGTGTATCTACATATTTCTGATCAAATATTTTAACAAAAGGGTCTACCAACAAAATTTCATCCGATTTTTTGCCTTTGTATCTAGGTAAGGTTAGTGTGACACATCCAGAAAAGTAAGAGGGAATATTTAAGTTTTGAAATAATTGCTGCGTATGTTTATCCCTGCATCCTATCGGGCCAAACTTCTCATAGTATGGCTTTAACTTTTCATCCAACATATATTCATGACATTGGTGCTTGTGGTCTATATATAGAGAAACAAATAAAGGAATTAAATTTGGATGAGGTGGCCAGTTTTTGGGATTTTTCATAAACCATCCATTGCATAGCAAGCGCGTTCGGGGAGCAGTTAAATCTTTATTTAAATGTTCACGATCAAGAAAATAATCAGGATTTCCAACTAATTTTAAAGCTGCATACGTTTGGATGTCATCTCCAATATTATCTGAATTTTTATAATAAATGATTGCTTTTTCCAAAGGCTAAGAATTTTGAGTTAAAGATAAAAGATTCTTTGAAATTAAAGATTCTATTATCTTTGCATCAATGCGATCAAAAGTAAACAAATATAGATTAAGAGATGAATACACCATTGTGGGCTATGCAGAGCAGACATCGCAAGGGATGGTTTTCACAGGGAAATACCCTAAATTTTGGCTAAAAACACAACAGAAATTCACTTATATAGATGAGGCCATAGGGATATTAGATAGATTGAATAGAATGATTTATGAATATGATATTGTATCCTATAAAATAAATCATAGAGAGATGAGAAGAGAAGGGATTGTACTATGGAGCGAGGAAAAAGAGGCTTTTGGAATTTATGATATAAATTCCAAGCATTTTACTTTTTTCTTTATAGATGACTTGTTTTTATTTGAAAAAGATAAATTAGAAATTGTCTCCCATGTCTTCAATAGACCAGAATTGATGGAACGTTTTAAGTTGTGATTAACTAATTCTTATTATATTTGATTTAAAGTAAAAAGAAAAACATGGGAATACTTAAAGGAAAGAAAGGAATCATATTCGGTGCATTAGATGAGCATTCTATAGCTTGGAAAGTAGCAGAACGCTGCTATGAAGAAGGTGCGGAATTTGTTTTGACCAATGCGCCAGTAGCTTTAAGAATGGGCGAAATCAATAAATTGGCAGAGAAAACTGGGAGTGAGGTTGTTCCAGCAGATGCTACCAATATGGAGGATCTTGGGAAATTGTTTGATGTTGCGATAGAGAAATTTGGTAAAATTGATTTTATTTTACATTCTATTGGAATGAGTGTAAATGTGAGAAAGGACAAACCATACACAGATTTAAATTACAGTTGGTTAGAGAAAGGCTGGGATATCTCTGCAGTATCTTTCCATAAGGTGATGAAAACTGCTTGGGATAAGGATTGTATGAATGAGTGGGGTAGTATTCTTGCCTTATCTTATATTGCAGCACAACGTGTATTCCCTAACTATAATGACATGGCAGATAACAAAGCTTATTTAGAGTCTATTGCTAGAAGCTTTGGGTATTTCTGGGGCAAAGAGAAAAAAGTGAGAGTGAATACAATTTCTCAATCACCAACGCCAACCACGGCAGGGCAAGGAGTAGAAGGATTTGGTGGTTTCTTATCTGTAGCAGAAGAAATCTCACCTTTGGGCAACGCAACTGGAGATGATTGCGCAGACTTATGTGTCATGATGTTCAGCGATTACACTAAACGAGTGACTTTGCAAAACCTATATAATGATGGAGGGTATAGCAATACAGGAATCTCAGAAGGATTGGTGAAGAAATTTATGGAGAAATAATATAGCCAGCTCAAAATAACCTTTTTAATGTTCTTAATTCAATTCAGGGTATCAACCATAAACTTAAACCGTTTATATTGATCCAATGAGATGCTGAATCAAATTTAGAATGCCTAATTTTAAAGGCTTTGGAACAACTGCTAATATTCTTAATATCTAAAAGTCTGTGAATATGAAATTTTGTATCATGTTGGCAGACTTTTTTCTATTAAAAAAAACATAATATTAACCCATATAATTTTTAACCCTGATATAACATCTTAACTTTGTAGCACGTTAATCATAGCTATAAAACTTATGGATTGGATAGAAAGTTTGCTGTTGCCTACAGAAACTCCTAATATGGTACAATCACTTATGGTCATTATGCTTGCTATTAGTTCGGGAGCTTTTGTTGGTAGAATGAAGGTGGGCAAAGTTTCTTTGGGTGTTGCGGCCATTATGTTTACAGGATTGATACTAGGACATTATGGCTATAGAATAGAAGAAAATATCCTAGAATTTATTAGAGAACTAGGTTTAATCTTATTTGTATATGGAATTGGATTACAGGTAGGTCCATCTTTTTTCTCATCTTTTAAATCAGAAGGGTTAAAGTACAATATACTAGCTGTTTCTATGGTATTAATGAGTGGGTTGCTCACCTATATTTTATTTATAGGGACATCGTTGCCCATAGAGAGTATGGTGGGTATTATGTCTGGTTCTGTGACGAATACACCTGGACTTGGTGCAGCAACAAGTACCATCCAAGAAATTAAAAACTTAAATCCAACCAAAACTTTTATGGATCCAGCCATCGGTTATGCTATCACGTATCCATTAGGTGTATTAGGAATCATCACTACCATTATATTATCTAAAAGTTTCTTGAAGATTAACACAGATGTAGAGATGCGTAAATTCCGTATGATGCGTTTGAATAGAGAGGAACCCTTGATTCAACAGAAAATTAGAGTGACCAAAGATAAATATGTGGGCAAATCTTTGAATGATGTTTTAAAGGAATTTCCTGGAAGTATAGTCGTTTCTAGATTAAAAAGAGCTGGAGACAAAGACGTGATTAGTCCTACATTGGATATGAAAGTTCAAATGAGAGATGTCATGATGCTGGTAGGAATAGCATCAGAAGTAGAAAAATTAAAAGACGCGTTAGGCAGAGAGTCTTCTGATTCTCTCATAGAATCGGATTCTGGAATTATTTCTAAAGATATTTATGTCACCAATAAAAAGGCTGTGCACAAAAAACTCACTCAATTGGATTTATATAATACCTATGATCTCAAGGTAACTAGGGTATATAGAGCAGGTAGGGAAATGTTGGCGCGTCCTTCCCTAGATCTTTATTATGGAGATGTGTTGCATGTTGTAGGTAAAGAAAGTAGTATTGTAGAGGTAGAAAAAATCATAGGAAATTCTGAGAAGAAATTAATAGAGCCAGATTTGCTTTCACTTTTCGGTGGATTAATTATAGGAATCATAGTAGGGTCTATTCCTTTGTTTGTGCCAGGGCTTCCTGTCCCAATTAAGCTAGGTTTTGCAGCAGGACCTCTCATTGTAGCATTGATTATCAGTAGATATGGAGGAGTTAGTTTTATTCATTCCTATTTGAATAATGGTGCTACCCATTTCATGAAAGATTTGGGGATATGTCTCTTCTTTGCAGCTGTGG
Organism: Flavobacteriaceae bacterium Ap0902; assembly: GCA_009835005.1. Lineage (GTDB taxonomy): Bacteria > Bacteroidota > Bacteroidia > Flavobacteriales > Weeksellaceae > Profundicola. Next base: position 59,355 of record WTFG01000007.1, read on the forward strand.
GTGTACATGCAGGAGAAAACTTTTATCATAACTTTGTGGAATATAATGGTTGGGTATGGTTATTATATGGTTCTGTAATTACCTTTATCCCCCTTATTCTCATGGTAATTATTGGTAGATTCTTTATGAAGATTAATTTCCTACAACTGGCAGGTCTTATGAGTGGGACTTATACAGATCCAGCGGCACTATCTTTTAGTACATCCTATTTAGAATCAGATATCCCTGTGCAGTCGTATGCCCAGATATATCCCTTGGTAACGATTTTCAGGATTTTTGTAGCTCAATTATTAATTTTAATGTTTGCCTAAAAGTAGCCGTCTCAAAACCTTAAAAATAGGTAATTCTGAACTTGATTTAGAATTTTATCATTCTAATAAACAGTTTATTGTGAGACTCTGAAATAAATTCAGGGTGACGAAATCGGTGCTTTGAGACGGCTACTTTTGATTAATTATATCTTTATTAAATTAGCAGTATTTTATGCATAACAATGAACATATGATTTTAGAAGAGGATATTTTAGCGGCTGGTGGTGAGTTGGTCACATATAAGAAAGGTGAAGTTATATTTAGTCAACTAGATTGGCCCAGGTATTTTTTTCAAATAAAATCAGGAGCGGTGGCCATGAATACCTTGAATGAGGATGGAAAGGAGTTTACGCAAGGAGTTTTCTCGCGGAAAGGTGATAGTTTTGGAGAGCCACCCCTCTTTATAGATAAAAATTATCCTTCTACGGCCAAAGTGCTAGAAGATTCAAAAATATATCAATTGCCAAAAGAGAACTTCATTCAATTATTAATAGAAAAACCAGCATATAGTTTAGCCTTAAATAAAAAATTAAGTAAAATGCTATACTTTAAATCCAAAATGTCTACAGAGATATCACTCTATGACCCAGAGCATCGCATTTTAACCTTGTTTGATTTTATTAAATCCAAGTCAGGATCTACAGGAAAACACGAAAAAATAGACCTCACACGCCAACAAATAGCTAATTTAACAGCATTGCGTGTAGAGACTGTTATACGAGCTATTAAATCCTTAGAGGAGAAAGGAGAACTTCAAATTAAAAATCGCAAAGTTTATTATTAAGTTATTAGTGATATTTATCATTTGTGATTAGCCTCATAAACTATGGGGGCATATTACCGCTAAATTTGTGTTAAACAAATACAAATCGAGGCAGTTATGAAGAAAGTTATTTTATTGGGTATTTTTGCTGGGACTTTAATCGTGAGTTGTGGAAAAAAAGATGAAGTTCCTGATTACGCAAAGAATAGAGAAGTGGAGACAGAACAGACGGCACCATCTTTAGATACGCCAGAAGTTGCTAATGCAGATGACCCCATGTCTAACAAAGGGGTAGGACCAGTGAAATCCTTGGAAATTCCAGAAACTATAGATCAGGATATGGCAGCGGCAGGTAAAGAGATATATGATTCTAAATGTACTGCATGTCATAAACCAACCGTCAAATTTATAGGACCTGCACAGAAAGGTTTATTAGATAGAAGAACGCCAGAATGGGCTATGAATATGATTTTGAATCCAGAAGAGATGATTCAAAAAGACCCTATTGCTAAACAGTTGTTGGCAGAGGCTAATGGTGCGCCAATGGCTAATCAAGGCTTAACAGAAGAGGAGGCTCGTCAGGTGCTTGAGTATATACGTACGATAGAATAAAAACACATTATAAAGAATTATCAAAAGTAAAAAAATGAAAAATATTAGCGGATTAAATAAACTTGCTTGGCTGCTTGCCGCCTTCATGTTTGTAGGTTGTAATAAGGGTAGGGAACAAAAAACTGGACAAGGATCTGGTGCTATTGCTGGGAATGCTGCAGAGAAAGTATATGTAGCACCTGGAGAATATGATGAATATTATGCTTTTTTATCTGGTGGATTTAGTGGGCAATTAGCGGTATATGGTTTACCTTCCGCAAGATTGTTAAAAGTGATTCCTGTGTTTTCTCAAGATGCAGAAAAAGGCTATGGATATAATGAGGAAACCAAACCGATGTTGGAAACCTCTTATGGCTCTATACCTTGGGATGATGCGCATCACCCAGATATATCCCAAACCAACGGGGAATTAGATGGGCGTTGGGTATTTATAAATGGTAATAATACGCCAAGAATAGCAAGGATTAATCTGGAAACTTTTGAGACAGAGGAAATCATGGAGATTCCTAACAGTGCGGGTAATCACTCTTCTTCTTTTGTGACAGAAAATACGGAATATGTTATAGCGGGTACGCGTTTCTCTGTTCCAATTCCACAACAAGATATTTCTATCAAGGATTATAAAGGAAACTTTAAAGGAACGACTTCATTCTTATCTGTAGATCAAGAAACGGGGGAAATGGATATTGCTTTTCAAATTTTAATGCCTGGGTTTGATTATGATTTAGGACATCCAGGTAGAGGGAAATCTCATGGATGGTTCTTCCAGACTACCTATAACACAGAGGAGGCGAATACATTATTAGAGGTAAATGCTTCCCAAAATGACAAGGATTTTATCGCGGCTATCAACTGGAAAAAGGCAGAAGAGTATGTGAAAGAAGGTAAAGGTACTTGGATGCCAGCAGATTATAGACACAATATATATGATGAGTCTACGCACACGGCAACATCAGAGAAGAAAGATAGAGTGTTGGTTTTAGATCCATCAGAATTACCAGGTATTGTTTACTTCTTGCCTACACCTAAATCACCTCACGGTGTGGATGTAGACCCAACAGGAGAATACATCATTGGTAATGGTAAATTATCTGCTGATTTAACGGCACATTCCTTTACTAAAATGTTAGATGCAATAGAAAATGAAAAATATGATGGAGAAGCCTATGGAATTCCAATTTTAAATTATGAAGACGTGCTAGGGGGTACCGTGAAACAACCAGGACTTGGACCTTTGCATACAGAATTTGACGCAGAAGGAAATGGATATACAACTTTCTTTATCTCATCAGAGGTAGTGAAATGGAAAGTAGGTACATGGGAGATCATAGATAGAAAACCAACTTATTATTCCGTAGGTCACTTGATGATCCCAGGAGGGAACTCTCAAAAACCATTTGGTAAATACCTCATTGCTATGAACAAAATCACCAAAGATAGATATCTACCAACGGGTCCAGAGATGAACCATTCTGCACAACTGTATGATATAACTGGTGAGAAAATGGAATTATTGCTAGACTTCCCAACTATTGGAGAGCCCCATTATGCAGCAGGTATTCCAGCAGAAATGATTCAATCTAAATCCAAAAAAGTTTATAGATTAGAGGATAATAATCACCCTGATGCTACGCTCAAAGATCCAGATACAAGAGTGGAAAGAGATGGAAATGAAGTTCATGTATACATGACCATGATTAGATCTCACTTCTCTCCAGATAATATAGAAGGTATTAAAGTAGGGGATAAAGTTTATTTTCACGTGACTAATTTAGAACAAGATTTTGATGTGCCACATGGTTTTGCCATGATTGGGGCTAATACGGCAGAGCTGTTAATTATGCCAGGACAAACAGAAACGATGCTGTGGGAGCCTAAGAGAGTGGGTGTTTGGCCTTTCTATTGTACGGATTTCTGTTCTGCATTACACCAAGAGATGCAAGGATATGTACGGGTATCGCCAGCGGGTTCTAATACAGAATTAAGTTGGAGTTTAGGGGAAAATGGAGCAGATGAAGTTACAGAATAAATAAATTCTTAAAATATGGAATAGTACTTTTTTCAGGAAGGCAGGGGACGTTATGTTTTCTGCCTTTTTATAATCAATAATCATTAAATTTCTTCTTATGAAACTATCTAACATTATTATGATTATAGGGGCGATCAGTATATCAGGTTTATTCCTGTTTCCCTTGTGGAGCATCACCTTAGAGGCGCCACAATATCCAACACCATTGAGTATGGATATCTATATCAATAAATTTGAGGATTACCGTCCACATGATATCAAAAATATTAATTTGATGAATCATTATGTGGGAATGGATCCTATACCAGAGACGATTCCAGAATTCACAATTTTCCCGATTGTAATTGGGGTTATGTCTGTAGTTGGTATCGCCATCGGGATTTTTAAATCAAGAAAATGGTTTTTGGGTTGGTTTATTACCATGACACTTTTGGCTATAGCAGGCTTAATAGACTTTTATATCTGGGAATATGAATACGGGCATAATTTAGACCCACACGCCATTATGAAATTCACAGACCCAGATGGGAACCCCATGGGCTTTCAGCCACCTTTCTTTGGGACAGAACAAATCTTGAATTTCGTGGCACATTCTTATCCAGGAATTGGAGCTTTTCTATTAGGGGCTGGATTATTATTGTCCCTTATTGCTTATATTGTTGCAGGTAGAGAGAAGTCAAATATTAAAGTTTAGTTTTATATATGAAGAATTTAGTTTTAGCTTGTGCTATCATTTTATTAAGTGCTTGTTCTAGCGGCCCCAAAGAAATAGCATATGGCGTAGATAATTGTGATTTTTGCACAATGACGATTACAGACAAACCTTATGGAACAGAACTGGTTACAGATAAAGGGAAGGTCTATAAGTTTGATTCTGTAGAATGTATGATTTCCTATATGAATGAACATGATGATGTTCCTTTTGCCCACGTGCTAACTTCTACAATGGATAATCCTGGACCCTTGCAAGATGTAAAAACATGTAGTTTTTTAGTAAGTCCTAATTTGCCAAGTCCCATGGGTGCAAATATTACCCCATATTCCACAAAGGAATTTGCAGTAAAAGCACAATCAGAATATCAGGGAGAAGTTTATTCTTTTTTTCAAGTGCAAAGTATTGTAAAACCTAACCACGGACACACACATTAAATACCGAGACAATTTAAATTATGAAATATTTTCTCTTTATATTCTTTTTAACCTTTAATTTTTTACAAGCAAAGACCATTACGGTTTGTAAATCTTGTGAGGTTAAAACTATCAAAGGTGCTATTCAATTAGCGGCGGATGGTGATGTGATTCGTATTAAAAAGGGTATTTATAAAGAAATTAATATCAATATAACCAAACAGCTTCAGATTATTGGAGAAAAAGGCGTAATCGTAGATGGGGATAAAAAAGGAGAAATATTTCATGTGCAAGCAGATCATGTGACTTTAAAAAATTTTACGGTGCAAAATGTGGGGATTAGTTTCACTTCTGATTACGCAGCAATTAGATTAACCCAAAGCAAGCATTTTCTTTTAGAGGGTTTAACGCTAAAGGATATGTTTTTCGGGATTTATCTGGCAAAATCATCGGAGGGAACGATTAGAAACAATCATATTGAGGGGATTGCCAAAGATGAGTATAATTCTGGTAACGGAATTCATTTATGGTATGCCCAAAATATAATAATAGAAAATAATTATATCACAGGCTCACGGGATGGAATCTATTTTGAATTTGCAGATCATTGCACGATTAGAAACAATATAAGCACCAAAAACTTGCGCTATGGCTTGCATTTTATGTTTTCTAATGATGATGAATATTTAGACAATAAGTTCGTAGCGAATGGAGCAGGTGTAGCGGTTATGTTTTCTAAACGTATCAACATGTTACGCAATGAATTCAGGAATAACTGGGGAAGTTCTGCTTATGGACTACTTTTAAAAGAGATTTATGATGCAGAAATTAAAGGAAATACGTTTGATGAAAACACCATAGGAATACAAGTAGATGGTTCAACGAGGATTAACTACATTAATAATACCTTTAGCAACAATGGATGGGCTGTGAAAATGCAAGGCGCAGCATACACCAACACTTTTAAGTTTAATAATTTCTTGAACAACTCTTTTGATTTGGCTTATAATAGCAATATCAACGACAATGTATTTGAACAAAATTATTGGAGTGAATATACAGGATATGATTTAGACAAAGATGGGATTGGGGATGTGCCGTATAGACCCGTGAAACTGTTTGCCTATATTGTAGATAAGACACCTGAATCAATCATATTACTAAGAAGTTTATTTGTAGATATTATCAATTTTTCAGAGAAAATATCCCCTGTTTTCACACCCGATAATTTACAAGACATGCAACCTCAAATGAAACCTTTATGATAGAGATAAAAGATTTACGCAAGAAGTTTGGGAAGCAAGAGGTTCTAAAAGGAGTTAATATAGCGATAGATCCTGGGAAAATCTATGCCGTCTTAGGCCCCAATGGGTCTGGGAAAACCACTATCATCAAGAGTATTCTGGGTATGGTGATTAAGGATAGTGGTAAAATTACCGTGAATGACCAAGATATTGATAAGAGTGCAAGCTATCGTAGAGATATAGATTACCTGCCTCAAATTGCTAATTTCCCCAACAACCTGAATGTTCAGGAACTTATCAAAATGATTAAAGACATTCGAGGGGAAAATCCAGATGAATCCCATTTAATTCAATTATTTGGATTAGAACCTTTCTTAAAGAAAAAACTAAGTAATCTCTCGGGTGGAACGAAACAAAAAGTAAATATCGTATTAGCCTTTATGTTTGATTCCCCCATTATCATTTTAGATGAACCAACTTCTGGGCTAGACCCTGTTGCGATGGTGCATTTGAGAGAATTAATCACAGAGGCTAAGGCAAAAGGTAAATTAATCCTAATCACTTCTCATATCATCAGTTTTGTAGAAGAAATGGCAGATGAGGTGATTTTCTTGCTAGAAGGAGTAATCTACTTTAAAGGTTTTGTGGCTGCATTGAATAGGCAAACAGGAGAAGAGAATTTAGAAAAAGCCATGGCTCAATTATTAAAATCACAGTATGCTTAAAGTTTTAAAATACAGTTTTTATGATTTGATGCGCAGTAGATGGAGTTATGTTTACTTTGCGTTTTATTTGATTTTAAGTTCTACCTTGTTGTTTCTGAACAATGATTTGTCTAAGGGCATTATCACTTTGATGAATGTAATCATTATATTGGTTCCACTCATCGCTACGATATTTGGGGTGATGTATTATTATGATTCTAGAGAATTTACAGAACTGCTATTGGCGCAGCCCATTAGGAGATCCAAGATATTTCTTGGACAATATTTAGGGTTGTCTTTATCGCTAATGATGAGTTTGGTACTGGGACTTGGGATTCCTTTTGCGGCTTATGGCTTATTTGATTCTGGGAGTATTTATCAATTTGCGTTGCTGCTCATGGCGGGTAGTTTTTTAACCCTGATTTTTACCGCCATGGCTTATTGGATTGGGCTCAATAATACTAATAAAATTAAGGGATTCGGCTATGCTATCCTTTTATGGCTCTTTATGGCTGTAATCTATGACGGCATTTTCTTGCTTAGTTTAATCGTCTTCCAAGATTATCCTTTAGAAGAATTGACACTCTTTATGAGTTTATTCAATCCGATTGATTTATCTAGAATATTAATTTTATTACAGCTGGATATTGCAGCACTTTTAGGGTATACAGGAGCCATATTCAAAGAATTTTTTGGCATCAGTAAAGGCTTTTTTGTTGCTTTTGGTATATTGACCTTGTGGGTGATTATCCCAGTATTATTAATTAAATATAAGGCAGGGAAGAAAGATTTCTAGGTTTTCTAGGTTAGATTATAATGGATATTCAATAAATTATCTAAACTTCTTGACCGGTATAGTGGTTAAAATCCTCTATGACTTTAATGATGAAATCTTTGTCATTCATTTCTGACCTCTGATCTGGGATACCCGTTGTTTCTCTAATTTTATCTGCTAATTTATGGATAACTTCATACCTTCTTTCACTATTGGCTTGTTGAAAATTTCTAATGATAATACGCATGTCTGCATCGCTCAGCGCTCTTACTTGCGGGAAACTTGGTTGGTAATCTTCTTCTATTTCTGTGATTAACGTTTGGCTTAGATAATCCTTTTGTTTGAGTGATATAACCGTTGTTCCACTAGCCAAGCCACCTAGGCGCTGCCCATATTTAGTGGTGATAATGAAGATTAAACCAAAGACACCAGAGGATATTAAAACATCTATAATTCTAAAAACCCAGCGAGTTAAATAGTCTATAAAAGATGCTTGGTATCCATCAATTTTCACAACTTTGCATTTCATCATTTTTTTGCCTGGGGTTTGTCCTTCCATCATACTTTCAAAAACTAAGGTGTACAAACTTACAGGTAGGGTGATGATGGTAACAAATGCCATCAAACTCCAATTATCCCAACTATCGAAGATACCGCCAGCATCAAAAATTTTTGTAATGACAAAAAATAAAATAATCAGATATGCGGCTTTTATAATTGAATCTATAACAAATGCCAACATTCTATCCCCCAGACTCACCATGGGAAATTGAAGATTTACATTTTGAGATGTATTAATAGAGATAGAATTCATAGATTTGAATATATTTGCCAGATATGAGAGAAGTTGCTTTTATTAAGCAAAATAAACAAAAATGGTTGGAAATAGAGCAAGTTATTTCTAGGAATTCTAAAAAAAATCCAGATGAACTTTCTTCTCTATATATCAACCTGATCAATGATTTGTCTTTTGCACAAACTTATTACCCCAAGAGTAAAGTCACCTCATACCTCAATCATCTTTCTGTATCTATTTATCAAAAGATATATAAAACCAAGCGTACAGAGCGCAATAGGCTCAAAGATTTTTTTTTAGAAGAAGTTCCCTTGATAGCGTATGAGCATAGGCGCTATTTATTATTCGCTTTTATGGTTTTTGCTATATTTACTACGATAGGTGCGGTTTCTGCGCATTATGATGTGGATTTTGTAAGATTAATTTTGGGCGATTCTTATGTGGACATGACCCTAGAAAACATTGCAGCAGGGAATCCACTTGCAGTATATGATCAAGGTTCTACGCTGGGGACTTCTATTGCCATTATGTTCAACAACCTCAAAGTTGGATTATATTTATTCATTTCTGGCGTTTTTGCAGGATTCGGAACTTTATTTATCTTAATGCAGAATAGCATTATGCTAGGTTCCTTTCAATATTTTTTCCAACAACAGGCAGTTTTAGGGCAGAGTATGCGTGGAATATGGATTCATGGAGCCTTTGAGATTTCTGCTATGATTATAGAGGCTATGGCTGGGTTTATTCTGGGTGCATCTATTTTGTTTCCCAAAACATATTCTAGATTAAACTCCTTTAAAATAGGCTTTAAAAATGCTTTTAAAATCATGCTTAGTACGATACCATTTACCATTGTAGCAGGTTTTCTAGAAGGGTTTGTAACACGCCATGCTTTGGAAATGCCCATTATATTAAATCTAATTATAATTCTAGGGACATTTGGGTTCATTGTGTTTTATTATGTCCTATATCCTGTCAAGGTTCATCAAAAATATCAGAGAAATGCAATTTTATAAACAAAGATTCTTTGGAGAACTTATATCCGATACGTTCGATTTTGTGAAGAAATACGGTGAAAACTATTTCAAAAATTATTTTATTGTAAACGGAGCGGTGCTTATCCTCTTGTTGGTGGTTGTAGTTTTAGGATACGGGGAATTGTTTCAGCAAATGTTTAGTTCTAACATGGATGGACAACAATTCTATTTTGAACAGTACTTCTCAGAAAATCAAGGCGTATTTATAGGGGTTACTTTGCTGGCTTTGGTATTGGCTATTATGCTTTCCTTAATTTCTTACACCTTTCCTGTGCTGTATATGAAGCGCCTCGCAGAGGAACCTTCTACCATAATTACCAGTTCGCAAATGATAGAGGATATGAAAGAGGAATGGGGCAAAATAGTCATTTTTGGCTTGGGCGTCGCCTTTATCATTATGCCAATAGGTATTGTGCTATTTTTTCTATCTGGATTACTCATGTTAATCATCATAGGATTTTTTCTATTATTAATATTGGTGCCTATTATTATGAATATCATGAACTTCACTATGTTTAATTACTTCAATACAAAAGAAGGTTTTTTAAACTCTGTTAAATTCGCAGTCTATACACAATTTTCTAATAATTTCTTTAAATACTTAGGATCCACAGTCATTATATACTTTGTTATTCAAATTATCTCTACTATATTCACCATGATACCCATGCTTTTTTATGTTGGGGCAATCTTCGTAGATTCAGGGAATGAACCTTTGGATGAGAGTGATATGATGATGACTATCACATTCATTGTATATACAGTGTCTATTTTGGCCAGTTTTATTGCTTCTAATTTACTTTATATCAATGCAGGATTTATGTACTATGATGCCAAGAAAGAGCTACATAAAGATGTTCAATTATCAGAAATTGATTTAATTGGGAAAGGTGAAGCATAAATTTTTAATCATATTATTCTTATCCCTATGCACGGCTGCACAAGATACTTTGCAATCGCCGCCACCCGTGGTAGGAATAAAACCAGAAATGGTAGAAGATTATCCACTAAAAGATAATGTAGAAACGGCTGATTTGATAGATAGTCTTAGATATATTTCTACAGCAACACACCAACGCAGTTTCCAATCTAATTTAAAAGAGAAATATAGTTCTCCAGATTTTGAATATTCTATGACCAAACCCAGAGAATCCTTATGGGATAGAATCATGCGGGTTCTTAGAGATTTTCTTTCGGATATTTTTGATGTTCGTGATGCCTCTAATTTAAATCAAATGACAGAATGGGTCATGAAGGCATTAGCCGCTGTAATTATTGGTTTAGTTCTATATTGGGCGATTAAGTTTTTAATAGGAAAAGAAGGGAATTTCTTTTTCTCTAAGAAGAATAAAAAGATTAACCCAGAGCCCCAGACAATCAAAGAAAATATCCATGAGATTGATTTCAATCAATTGATTGCGGAATATGAGACCTCCAAAAATTATAGATATGCGGTGCGTTATCAATATTTACATTTATTGAAGATTCTCACAGATAGCGGTTTGATAGAATGGGACCCAGACAAAACCAATTTAGATTATATCCAAGAACTTGCAGGCAGAAAAGAGCAAACTGCATTCAAAAAACTATCACATATCTTTGATTATGTATGGTATGGGGAGTTTGATATAGTCCAAAGGGATTATAATCAAGTTAAATTATCTTTTAATGCTTTAAAAAACAGGGACAATGAATAAGTCTATTAAAGCATATATAATCCTATTAGCCATAGTCATAGGTATTTTAACCTTTTTGCAGTTAAATAAATCAACGATTATAGATTGGCGCAAAACCTTTGATCCTAACTCAAAATCACCATTTGGGTTATACATATTTAATCAAGAAATAGAAGAATTACTTGGTGATAAAGTGGCTAGAATTACAGACAGCCCTTATGAATATTATACGAAAGATAGTATGCGAGAGCCTAGTAATATCTTGCTCGTCAATCAGTACTTAACACAAGAAAGTATCAAAAAGGTATTAGAACGTGTGGCCAAAGGGGATCACGTAATGTATATTACTAATGACGCCAATTATCTATGGAGCGACACCTTAAAGTTTGAATACAATTATTCTTATAATGAATATGACATTTTAGAATTATTGAATGAGTCATATAAGGCAGATTCAATCTATATAGATAAAGTTCCTGGTAGATTAAATATCTTTTCTGTAGATACTACCAATGCAAAGGTGCTAGGGTCTAGGTTGAGTTTTGATTACGCTAGTGACAAAGAAGAAAAAAGAGCCAACTTTATAGAAATTAAGCATGGCAAGGGAAAAGTATATATTCATACAGAGCCTTTATTTTTAACCAATTTTTATTTATTAAATAAAGATGACTATAGGTATGCAGAAGATGTATTCTCATACCTGCCTAGGCAGAAAACATTGTTTTTTGTGGATTTAGATGAATATGTCTCAGAATCGCCTCTCAGATTTATTCTACAAACACCAGCCTTGCGCCATGCTTGGTACACGATGCTTATAGGGCTAATTTTATTTATCATTTTTAATGCTAAACGCAGACAAAGAGTAGTGCCGATTATAGAGCCCAATAGAAATATGTCTGCTGAATTTGTGAAAACCATTGGTAATTTATATCTACAAGAAGGCAATTACAAAGACATGGCACATAAAAAGGCCACTTATTTCTTGAATAAAATAAGGACAGATTTGCTGCTAGACACCCACCAATTAGATGAAGTTTTTTGGAGAAAAATTGCTTTAAAAACAGGAGCAGAAGAAAAGGATATTCAAGAAGTTAAACCTCTTGTAGAAAAAGCAATACACCCACAAGCTCCCGTGCAGGAGTCTGAGTTAATTAGACTGAATGAATTATTAAACAAAATTTACAATTAAAATAATCCCTTATGGACAATCAATATCAGCCAGAATTTGAATCTAGATTAGACCTTTCACAATTGCATGAGAGCATAGCTAAAGTAAAACAAGAAATATCCAAAGTCATCGTAGGCCAAGAATCTATGATAGAACATTTGTTGGTGGCTTTATTATCTAATGGACATGTCTTGATAGAGGGCGTTCCAGGTGTGGCTAAAACAATTACAGCCAAAATCCTTGCCCGGACGGTAGATGTGGACTTTAGCAGAATACAATTCACACCAGATTTAATGCCATCTGATATTTTGGGATCCGCCGTCTTCAATGTCAAAGAATCTGAATTTGAATTTAAAAAAGGCCCAATTTTCTCTAACTTCATTTTGATAGATGAGATTAATCGTTCCCCTGCCAAGACTCAAGCAGCTTTGTTTGAGGTCATGGAAGAACGTCAAATCTCTATGGATGGTGTAGTTTATACCATGGAGGAACCTTTTCTAGTGATTGCTACCCAAAACCCGATAGAACAAGAAGGAACCTATAGGTTACCAGAGGCGCAATTAGATAGATTTTTATTTAAGGTCCATGTAGATTACCCAACGCTGGATCAAGAAATACAGATTATTCAACATCAACATACGTTGCGAGTAGAAAATAAGATTGCACAGGTGAATGCGGTGATGACAGCTGAGGAGTTAAAGACGTATCAAAACCTAATTAAAGACGTTGTTGTAGAAGATCATTTGATACAATATATTGCGAACATCGTAGTGAATACCAGAGAAAACCAATTTCTATATTTAGGAGCGTCACCTCGTGCCTCTCTAGCGTTGCTTACAGCCTCTAAAGGATTTGCAGCCATACAAGGTAGAGACTTTGTAACACCAGAGGATATCAAGAAATCTGCTTTAGCCATTCTGCGTCATAGAATTATCGTATCACCAGAAAGAGAAATGGAAGGAATGGGAGCAGAGGAAATTATCCATCAGATTTTAGAAACCATAGAGATTCCTAGGTAGAGGTTTAATATTGATTTACTCAAAATATGCGCAATTTCTTTAGACAATTATATTTATCTAACCGTTTTTTCTATGCCTTAGGCGTAGTGGCAGTGCTGTATATTTTATCCTTCTTCTTTGATGCTATAGCTTTTCTGCCACCGATTGTTCTAATGCTATTGCTCATAATTCTTGTGATAGATATAGTTTTGCTCTTCAATACAAAAAAAGGAATTATAGCACAACGGATTTTGCCAGAAAAATTATCTAATGGGGATGAAAATCTAACCAAGATAGACATCAAGAACCATTATCCCTTTGCCATCAAAGTAGAGGTTATAGATGAAGCCCCCTTTCAGTTTCAATTAAGAGATTTTAGAATTCATAAAAAGATTAAAAGCAATGGCAATGAATTTTTTCAATACAGTTTAGAGCCTAAAGAAAGAGGAGAATATCATTTTGGAGAATTAAATATATTCGCTACTTCGCCGATTGGTCTTATCAAAAGAAGAACCAAATTTAGTTCTAATGCCATGGTTCCCTCGTATCCTTCTTTTATTCATTTGCCCAAATATGAGTTGATGGCAATGCAGAATGAGTTTATGTTGGGTGGGATTAAGAAAATCAGAAAGATTGGGCACACCATGGAATTTGAACAAATCAAGGATTATGTGCAGGGAGATGATATCCGTAACATCAACTGGAAGGCAACTGCCAAGCGCAATCAATTGATGGTAAACCAATATCAAGAAGAAAGAGCGCAAAGAATTTACATGCTCATCGATAAAGGGCGAACGATGAAAATGCCTTTTGATGGACTCACTTTATTAGATTATTCCATCAACGCTAGTATGGCATTATCTCATATAGTACTTAAAAAAAAGGACAATGCAGGCATCATGACGTTTTCTAAAAAAATAGAAAATGTAGTCCCTGCAGAAAGCCGTTCTGGACAATTAAAGAAAATTGGAGAGGCCTTGTATAATGTAGAAACGAATTTCTACGAATCAGATTTCAGCAGATTATATGTTGATTTAGAGGTGAAAGTAAGAAGAAGAAGTTTAATTCTATTGTTCTCTAACTTTGAGACTTTAGATGCTTTAAATAGACAATTACGGTATTTAAGAGGAATCGCTAAAAACCATTTGTTGGTAGTGGTCTTTTTCAAAAATTCAGCAATGGATGATTTATCTAAAGGTAAAAAATTAGAAAATATTCAGAATGTATATGATCAGATTATTGCTGAAAAATTTGAGTATGAGAAAAAACTCATTCGTCAAGAATTACAGAAATATGGAATTTCCTCTGTATATACTGCGCCAGAAAATCTGAGTATTTCGGTGATTAATAAATATTTAGAAGTAAAAGCAAGGGGAATTTTATAGTATCATCCAAAAATTATTTATCCATTTCAAATAATCTTTATACCATGTGTGTCCCAACTTATCCTTAATCGATGAAGGCTCATCTTAAATGGCGCATATTTGTTTTAAAAGCATTGTATTAATTGATCAAATTAATCCTTATCTACCCAACTTGCATCAAAAGGTGTTAATATAATTTATTATCAGTTAAATTGTTGAAAACAACAAGCCGTTGATTGTAAATAACTAAGAATTTATGCCAAGAATTTCGTATTTTTGTAATTCATGTAGCATTTGATTTATGAGCGAAAATAAAAAGCAATACACGGCGGATAGTATCCAGTCGTTAGAAGGTATGGAACACGTACGTCTTCGTCCATCCATGTATATTGGAGACGTAGGATTACGAGGACTGCACCATTTGGTATACGAAGTAGTAGATAACTCGATAGATGAGGCTTTGGCAGGGCATGCCGATATAATTAGTGTCATCATTCACCCAGATAATTCTGTGACCGTAAAAGATAATGGTCGAGGGATTCCCGTGGATATGCACAAAAAAGAAGGAATTTCTGCCCTAGAGGTAGTAATGACCAAAATTGGTGCAGGGGGTAAATTCGATAAAGATTCCTATAAGGTTTCTGGTGGATTACACGGTGTGGGTGTATCGGTAGTGAATGCACTATCTGATCACTTAAAAGCAACCGTTTATAGAAACGGAATTATATACGAGCAAAGTTATTCTAAAGGGAAAGCAATAGAACCAATCAAAGAGGTTGGGACTACTGATGAGCGAGGAACTGTAGTTACTTTCCATCCAGACCCAACGATTTTCAAAGAAAGAGAATATAGCTTTTCTACGCTAGCCAATAGAATGCGAGAATTAGCATTCCTAAATCGTGGTATTAGAATCACGCTCACAGACGAAAGAGAAAAAGACGAAGACGGTAACTACTTATCAGAAGAATTTCATTCAGAAGGAGGACTTAAAGAATTTGTAGAATTCATAGATGAGAACCGAGAGCCTTTGATGGAGAAGGTAATCTTTATGGAAGGGGAGATTGAAGATATTCCTGTAGAGGTAGCCATGCGTTATAATACCTCATTTACAGAGAATTTACATTCTTATGTCAACAACATTAACACGCATGAGGGTGGTACGCATTTAACAGGGTTCCGTAGAGCGTTAACTAGAACTTTGAAGCGCTATGCAGACGAAAATATGTCTGCCAAGGATAAGGATAAAATCACGATTACGGGAGATGACTTCCGTGAGGGATTAACAGCGGTAGTTTCTGTAAAAGTGATGGAACCACAATTCGAGGGGCAAACCAAGACCAAATTAGGAAACTCAGAAGTGAGTGGAGCGGTAGATAAGATTGTAAGCGAAATGCTTCAAAACTTCTTAGAAGAAAATCCATCAGAAGCTTCCATCATTGTAGACAAAGTAATCTTGGCGGCGAAGGCCAGACAAGCGGCCAAAAAGGCTCGTGAAATGGTACAACGTAAGAACCCAATGGGTGGAAGCGGACTGCCAGGAAAACTAGCCGATTGCTCATCCAAAGATCCTTATGAATCAGAGTTATTCCTTGTAGAGGGAGATTCGGCGGGTGGTACAGCCAAACAAGGTAGAGATCGCCATTTCCAAGCGATTTTACCATTGCGCGGTAAGATCTTGAACGTAGAAAAAGCCATGCAACACAAGGTTTTTGAAAACGAAGAAATCAAGAATATTTATACAGCCTTAGGTGTAACCATTGGTACAGAAGACGATGCCAAAGAGTTGAACCTTACCAAACTCAGATATCATAAAATCGTGATTATGACCGATGCGGATATAGACGGTAGCCACATTGCGACATTAATCTTGACTTTCTTCTTCCGCTATATGCGTGAGATGATAGAGGCGGGGCACATTTATATAGCCACTCCACCTTTATATTTATTAAAGAAAGGGAGCAAGCAAGTATATGCTTGGAATGAAAAAGAAAGAGAAATCATGCAGAAAGAATTATCTGCAGACGGAACAGGAAAAGGCGTAGGCGTACAGCGTTATAAAGGTCTTGGGGAAATGAATGCTGCCCAATTATGGGATACTACCCTGAATCCAGAATTCAGAACCCTGCGTCAAGTCAATATTGAAAGCGCCTCAGAGGCCGATCGTATATTCTCTATGCTCATGGGAGACGACGTTCCGCCACGCAGAGATTTCATAGAAAGAAACGCTATCTATGCCAATATAGACGTGTAATTGCGGTTTTAGTTTAGTAGTAAGTTTTTTTCATATTAGTTATAAACACCTCTCGAGTAGGGGTGTTTTTTATGGGCGGTATCAAACATTTTAAGCCATGCGATTTACTTCAAAACTTCCGCACATTTAGAAAAACGCAAAGAATAAAACCGCTTAGAAAGGCTTAGAAAAGGTTGGTTTTATAGAAAAAATGCTATTTGCTTATGAAAAAGGGAGTTGTTCATTGATTACCGTTGTTAGCATACGTTTTTATTCGCTTGTTATTAAATTCAAAATATAATTTAACTGTGTGTCTTTATTGTTTAAAAAATCATCATAAGTTTGGTTAATTTCAATATCTGGAATTATACCTCTATTATAATATTGATTTGCTTTTTCAGATACATCTTGTTCTAAATTAACGATTGAAAATTTAGTAACTATTTTTGATTTGGGCAATTTATATTCTAAAGGTGTATGTCCATTATGACCATAATAACCGCCCATTGTTTCTTCTCCGATTACAGTTGTGTTTTTATTTCCAGCTACCATTGAAGCAAATAAACTACCTGCTGAAGCAACCGCAGGACTTATTAGTAGATAAATTTTTCCTTTAAACGCCTTTCCGTTTGGTAATCTAATTTTATGGTCGTCTCTATTTTCATCTTGGTAATATTTTCCATTTTTTTCTAATGGAAATATTTCTTGAAGTTCTCTATTGTACTTTCCAACTACTAAAGGTCTAATAAACTTTGGTATTCCGATGTTGTAATATTTTAACAATGGTATTTTTTTAAAGCTAATCCAAGCTTGTTTGTTTTCTTGAAATTTTCTTTGTGTTAAATAAGAGTATGTAATTAAATCATTTGGGTCATCGCCACCACCATTTTGGCGAACATCAACAATCAGGTTTTTTAGATTCTTTTTTTCTATTTGTGTAAAAACACTATCTAAAAATTTAGCATACTTTTTGTGTTCTTTGGAAGTTATATTTCCCATACCAAAAGAATGAACTTTTAAAATACCACTCGAAGAATTGATTTGCTTGAATGAATATTTTTGATTTGGTTCTAAATCTGCATAATAAATTTGGTCAAATGGTTGAGAGTGTCTTTTATTAAATCGCTTATAGTATTTTGCATAACTTACACTATTGATAACTATTTCCTCACTTTTATCAGCGTTATGCTTTTTGTAGATAATTTTGAAATTGTCTTTTAAACCATAGTTTAATCTAAAGTATCTGGCAAAATGTGCTCTTATTCCAAGTCTTTTCCCTGTGAGATTTATTCCGTCCGTTGTATAGTATTTACCTAACTCGAAAATTAAATCAGTAATTGGAATGTCATTAACGGAAATTATTTCTGCACCTAAAGGAATTTTACCATTTTCTAAATTGACAATCCATTTTCCCTCTATCCATTTAATTGGTAATGGAAAATATCCACTCTTTTCCTTTCTTAAATTTTGCCATTTTTTGTTTGGAATAGAAGTATCGTTGTGTAAACTTCCTTCATAATCTGTTAGTTGAACAATTAGATTGTAAAAATCTCTATATGTAGTTAGATTTTCAATTTCGTTTTCTGCCCAATTGTAAATACTATCAATTTGCTCTTTTGTTCTGTATTTGTAAAGTCCAGAATTTACTTTCTGTCTAATTTCTTTAAATACAGCCAAATCTTTTTTCATTTTATTTTGAGAAAAAGTATCATCAATTGATTGTCCAAATCCTGAAAAAGTTATGAAAATTAAAAGTAAAAATGTTAGTCGTAGTCACTAAGTTTTTTTTAATGGTTGCCAACGTGTGGGTATAAATGCAGTTGCGACAGAAAGATACAAAAGTTTGTGCAAACTCACGGAGTTGCCGTCTTATACCGTGTTACCCACAGTCATATTTTAATAATCTTGTATCAATACTTCTGTTGGGATATGGAGTTCAGTATTTAAATTTCTAATCATATTAAGTGATAATTTTCGTTTCTTATTCAAAATTTCGCTAACACGACTTTTAAATCCGATAACTTCAGCCAAATCTTTCTGCTTCATTCCTAATTGTTCCATTCGAAATTTTATCGCCTCAATAGGATCAGGCATTTCAATTGGAAAATTTTCGTTTTCGTAACGGTCAATCAATATAGAAAGAACCTCCAATTCATCGCCTTCCTCAGTACCTTTTTTTGCTTCAAAAATTTCCTCAAGTCTATTAAGAGCATTTTGATAGTCTTTTTCGTTTCTTATGGGTGATATATTCATAATCAGATATTATTAGCGTCAATTTTATCATATTCTGCGTGAGTGCCAATAAACCTTATCCAACAAATTCCAATCTCAAAATTGAATTTTACAATTAATCGATATTTGTTTCCCTTAATATTGTATACAATTCGATTTTCTTTTAAAATACTTGCACTTGGATATTCAGCTTTCAAATCATTAATATTCTTCCAATCTGATTTTTCAGTTTCTCTATACCAAGATTTTAGTTGTTGTTCACAATCTGCATGTTTTACCCAAAAATCTCTTAATGTTCGTTTTGCGATAACTCTCACACTTTTAATTCTTATTGACAAAGATAATAAAAGTAACCAATATGGTAACTATTTTTTTAAGAATATTTTTTGATTGTGGGTAACGGTGAGTATATGAAAAGTAGGCGATTTCGAGACTGTGTATTTTCTATCATGATAAAATTTCTTACGGAAAATAAATGTGAATTTAGCACATTTCTCGCCATTTCATAAATATGCTGTACCTGTTGCACAACTATTCTGTAACTCAAACCAAAAGTAAAGAAATAAAATTAAAGTCATTGCATAAAATATTGAAGTTTAGAAGTTTTAAGTAAGTAGGGAAATAAAGAATTCACGCCGAAATTATTTTACAGTTTAAGCCTAGAGATCTTAGTTCTAAAGGGTAATTTTTACTTAACTCGGCTAATAGGCGAAAATCATTCACTTTAAGCTATCCCACTTACTTCAAAACTTCCCTTCTTTAAGAAAAATGCAAAGAATATAAACGCTTAAATAGATTTAAAAAAAGGTTGGTTTTATAGAAAAACTTAAATATTGTTATCAAAAGGACAGTTGTGGATCAGCTAGTGGTGTTGAAAGTAGTTTTTTATAGGTTATTAATCATATTTATTTTAGTCTCAATTCCATTGAAATAATCCACATAATCGGTCAAGTCAGCATCTATCCATCCCAATAATTCATAAATTTCATTTTTAATACTAATCGCTTGTGTAAAATCAATTGCGTTTCCATTAAAACAAATAGGTTCGTTATGATAAACTCGATTTCTAAATTCTCTAATATTATTTAGTTTTTGGTTTAAAATATTTCTGTTCACATGAGTTGACTTGTAAGGAAAGCAATGGATTACAACACCTCCAATTAACCTGTAGTGATGAGTATCAAACAAACTTGTCCAAAAACCAAAAGATTGTTCCGCAATTACTTTTCCGGAGGTTACAACTCCACCTTTCCTTCTAATTGTTCTTTCGGCTTTGTTTACTGAATTTTTTAAAAAGAACCTAGAACCAGTTAGTGAAGGATGGTTCATAAACCCATTCTTTTCTGCTATTATCCAATTCGGGTTTGCGAAATGAGATGAAGCTTGATAGTTTACAATGTTTCTAAAAAATATTTCAAAAAGATTTAAAACAGGATAAAACGATTGAGCAACTCTTAAATTTATTCTATATAATTTTTGTGCTTTTGATTTCGAGTTTCCAGTAGCGATTAAAAATCGGTCTAATCTTGGTTGAGATAAGTAGTATTCTAATTTTTTATATTCCAATATTCTTTTACTTTTATTTGTCTATTACAAAATAATTCACTTACTTTGTATTGTAATGCTTAATCAAGCCTCTTTCTTTATAGAAACGTAATTAAGTGAAAGATACACAAAACCTCTCAATTTCCGAGAGGTTTTTTCATTTTTATACCTTCCGCTTAAATCATGCCCAACAACGGGCGGGTATAGTCGCCAGTTGCGACAGAAAGATACAAAAGTCTTTGCAAAATCACGGTGTAGGCAATAGGGAATAAATTTTCGGTCAGAAAATTTAGTGCCGTAATTGCGGTTATACATTGTGCCTGTTGCACAGTCGCTTGATTTATTCAATCAAATGTAAACAAATAAGATTGAATTCATTGTTAAACTTTATCATTCGGTTCGGAAGAAGAAGGTTGTAAATATTACGTATCAATCCATTTCTGCTATTGAATCCAAAATGCTAGAGGTTCATCCTCAATTGCTAAAAGAATTTAATAATCGCTGGTTTGTATTGGTTTATACAAATGGCGGATTATTGGCCCTTGCTTTAGACTGAATAATTAAAATTGATGAGATTAAAAATAAAAAATACGAGGACCAGAATATAAATGCAGAGGATTATTATAAGGATACAATAGGAGTTACAGTAATCAATCGGCGAGCGACTAATGTTATGTTTTGGGTAAACAATAAGAATGCCCCTTATGTAATTGCAAAACCATTCCATAGGACGCAAAGAATAGTAAAAACATTAGAATAGGTAATGACGTAAGTATTCAAGGGGGAGAACATTTAACAGATACAGAAACCAATGAATATAAAATAATAGACGGTATTATAGTTATTAAAAAAGGAGCCATAATACACAATGGAACTATTATAGGCTAATAAAATACTTTAATTACAGAAGTTCTATTTTGAAATTTTTATATCTAAAAGAAAATTTTTAAAGAAATAATTAACTATTTAATGTTAAAGTTTCATTTTATTTATACTAGCAATAATTTAATAAAATTACAAAATTAAATTATAATTATAAAAGTTATACATTTATCAATAGATTTTTTGTGAGATTATATCTTTAATAATTAAGAATATTATAAAAATATAAATAAAAGGTAATTATAGAATTATGTATATTATAGTAAATAATTTTATATATTACGGAAAATTATTTTAATAGTAATGTAACCTTACATTAATTAAATACAATAAAATTAGAGAATTAATTATAAAATTATAATGTTTATGAGAAAATTATTAAACTTACCCTATAAATTTACGGTATTTTCCATGTTATTTTTTATTTCTGTTGGCATGTGTGCACAAAACCTTAAATTTCCAGTGCCTCCTGGAGTACTAGATTTTGACAGTGATAATGATGGTATCTTAGATCAGTTAGAAAAGGTGCTTTGTGAGGAAAACCAAAATACACAAACTATTGCTGGAGTGGGTGCTCACACAAAAGACGTTGTTTTTTTTGACTGGACAGGGCTTAAGATAACAGGGGCAGATTTAAATTCTGGTTCTTACTCTACCTCTTTTACACATAATGGTATTACCTATACGGCAAAAATAATAAATGTAAATCGTTCTGCTGACTTTAATATAATACCCACGCGAATGGACGAGCATAGACCGTCTTATGCACATAAAAAATACAATCCAGAAGGTAATGCAGATGCTATTAAATTTGCTTTTAGAAATTTGGATAATGCTACATTAGACATTGAATTCACTGCCACTAAAAATGGTGTTTCTTACCCTATAGAAATTCTTGTGATGGATGCACAAGTAACGAATAATAATTATCGAAACACTAAGGAAACTTTAAAGTTAACCACCGGTGGTACCGACTTCACTCTTTTTGAAGAATTAGGTGGTACGGCAGGTAATAGAGAGGCAATCACTGGAGAAGGGACCAAAACCATAACATATGTAAACTCAAGAGAGGCAGACAAATCTATACCCAGTAGAAATGCAATTTTTAGCACCTCAGACAAATTTAATTATACCAAGAATTCTTACAAAGTTAATATAAGCACCTATGCTGGTAGAGTAAAGGCAAATGATGGCACACAAGCAGTTGCTTTTGCGGTGCTTCTATATTGCGATACAGATGATGATGGTCTGCCTAACTATTTAGATTTAGACTCCGATAACGATGGATGTTTAGATGCTATAGAAGGTGATGGCAATATTCAGATTAATCAATTAGTAGATGCTGATATAAATATAGTTAGTGTGGGTGAAGGTTCTTCGGCAGAAAACAAAAATTTATGTCAAAATGATAGTAGAAGTATCTACCAATGCACAGATAGCAATGGTGTACCTCTGTTAGGTGTTCAAGGCATTGGTTATTCTCAAAACCCTAATGAAGTATCAACTTGCCCTTGCGAGTTAGACCCTAAAACAGGTGCGCTCTTAGAAACCAAAATAGGGATTACCACCTTAAATAGAAACTCAAGCGATTGGTTACCAAAAGAAAAAGGTGCATATATTGCCTTAGAGTCAGATACCAAACCATTTGTTATTACCAGAACCACTTCATCTAAAATAGAGAACGATGTAGAAGGAATGATTATCTGGGACACGCAAGACCAATGTATGAAATTGTATAATGGAACCTCTTGGAATTGTATAGAAAAAGGATGTTATCAATAAAAATTTAATAAAATGAATAAATATATTTTAATTACCATATTTTTAATAAGTTTTTCTTGTGTTCAAGCGCAAGTAGGTATAGAAACAACTCCTGTAAGAGCAGGTGCTATCTTAGATTTTCCAGACCCTGCTGAAAAAAGCATTCTATTACCCAAAAATTCTAATACTAGCAATAGCGGCACAGAGCCAGGTTCTTTGGCTTTTGATGTAGCAACACAGACTGTAGTTTATTATAGTGATAAAACGGTGAATGGTTCAACAGAAGGGTGGGTGCCTTTAACTAATGCGGCCACTGATGTGAAATCAGATATAGAAGTTCTAACCAATGGCAAAGAAAATGGCGAAGGGGTACTCATTACAGATATCACAAACAATACTTCTGTTCCTGTGGGAGTGTTAGAGTTAAAATCTGATACAAAGGCACTTATTCTTCCAAGCGTTGCGAATATAGATGCTTTGCCTGTTGCAGAGCCTGGTGCTATTTGTTATGTAAAAGATGGTAAAGTCTTTGCCATTTTTAATGGAGAAAAATGGTCTTTTTGGAAATAATCTCTTAATCTAATTTAAAGAAAGTCTCTCTATGCTTATGTAAGATTATTGAGAATTAAATATACAGAAGTAACGCTTGTGTAGTATACAGGAAGAAATAAAAAAATAGACGTTTCAATTAGTTTTGAGACGTCTATTTTTTTTATTGATTATGTCCCGTCCTAAAAT
Organism: Flavobacteriaceae bacterium Ap0902; assembly: GCA_009835005.1. Lineage (GTDB taxonomy): Bacteria > Bacteroidota > Bacteroidia > Flavobacteriales > Weeksellaceae > Profundicola. The sequence continues at coordinate 83,348 of WTFG01000007.1, forward strand.
AGTAGAAAAGCGTCAATGCTTTGGAGATTTAGAAGTTGATTTGATTATAGGAAAAGACCATAGACAAGCTATTTTAACTATCAATGGACACTATCCCGTAAAGTGTGTAAGTTAAGAACTCATTTAATCTTATTTCATTGTTTTTAATTTCTTTTTTTTTCTTTAAAAACTTGTAATGAATTGTATATTATTTCAGAATTTTCATTTATCGCTAAGTTTTTTAGTAAGGTGTCATTTTCAATATCCGCGAAAAGAATGATTGTATCATTTTGCTCAATTTTATATCGTCGAACAGTTTGTCCAGTGGCTCCAACAGTTTGTTTAAACTTAACTAATTGTCTTTTATTGGAATTCAGTTTTTTAATCTGTGCGTAATGTGAGTTATTTAGGGTGAAGATTGAATCAACTTTTGCCAAAATGGTTAAGTCAGAATTTTCCGATATTTTAAAGTTATTCTGTCCGTAAGCTTTCGGAAAGAAAAGTAAAAAAATAATATTCTTAAAATATACTTCATTTTAGGTTGTCTTAATTGCCCATAACACTCAAATATACGGAAGTTTACATATTATCCTAATTGATTGTTAAAATAATTGTGAGTAGGGCAATTGATTGGTTTATAATTTATTAAATAATTACAGTAAGATGCGTAAAGTATATGAAATTATTAATTCATTTTATATCAGTTTTCTCAATATACAAAATACGCAGGGATGGATTTTAATCTTTTTGATTCTAAGTTTGGTAAGTATGAGGGTAAAGATGTGATCTGGATCTCTGTGATCGAGGTTAATTTCAAAGTGTGTTATTTATAGCAAAATCACAGTTTTTTGATAGCCCTGATTGGAATGGATAACCTTTTTTCTATAGGGCGCTGATAAAATGCAGCAGGGAATAGCGACCAGCGGAAGCTCATTCTTCGCAAGATTTTATAAGCCATATAGGGAAAAGATAGGAATGTAAAGCGGGAAGTGGCTCCAAATAAATGAATTAAACAATTATTTTATTAAAAGAGATGTAATGGATAATATCCGTATTGTTGGAATTATTCCATAAGTTTAAAATATTTTTATATATTTGAATTATGGATATACCAGTAGAGAATAGGCGATTAAAACAACTGCGACTAGAGTTAAATCTCACGCAAGCAGAGTTTGCAGAGGTGCTAGGGGAGAGCCAATCTACGGCGGATATGGAGCGTGGTAAGACGAAACTTTCTGGCAAGGTATTGATGACACTTTTAAAGCAATACGACATTAATCCTTTATGGCTGTATGATGAAAGCGATAAGAAATATCTCAAAGCTTATGAGGCAGATCCGTTGCCTAAAACTATTACGGTGAATGAAGACGGTCATGAGAATATTCTTTTGGTAAGCCAAAAGGCGGCCGCGGGTTATGCTGTGAATATGAATGATAGCGGTTATCTGCAAAATTTACCAGCTTTTGGTTTTCCATTGCCAGCCTACCGCAATGCTAGTTTTCGAGGTTTTGAAATTACGGGAGATAGCATGGTGCCTTTAGTTCAGTCTGGAGATTGGGTGCTTGCCAAAGCTGTGGCTTCTACGGCAGATATCGTGAATAACAATATTTATATTGTTGTGGAACCAGATAATATTCGGCTCAAAAAAGTACAATTATTGAACGAAGAAAGAAAGGCAAGATTAATCTCATTAAACCCTGAATATGAGCCTACTTTAATCCCTATTGAGAACATTCTAGAAATGTGGGAATATCATAGTCGCATTAGTTTTGGGATAGATAAAATTCAGGGTTTAACTTTACAAAAAGTTTATGATGAGGTTAAGGAAATTAAAAAGCAATTAAAGGATTAAAAAAAGAGGCTTAGCATTGCGCTAAACCTCTTAAATTTTTATGAAAACGTTTTATATTTAATTCTTCAACAAATTATTTTCTAGTAAATACTCTGCTATTTGTATTGTATTGGTGGCTGCGCCTTTACGCAGATTATCTGCAACAATCCACATATTCAGCGTGTTGGGTTGAGAAAAATCCCTTCTAATTCTACCTACAAAGACATCATCTTTTCCTTCTGCATATAAGGGCATAGGATAAGTATTGGTCTCTATATTGTCTTTTAAAACAACACCTGGCATTTCATGGAAGATTTTTCTAATCTCATTTAAATCGAAGTCGTTCTCAAATTCAATATTTACTGCCTCTGAGTGACCTCCTTGTACAGGAACTCTCACGGCTGTGGCAGTAACCTCAATGGTGTTATCTCCCAGAATTTTTTTGGTTTCTCTGGTAAGTTTCATCTCTTCTTTGGTATAGCCATTATCCTCAAATACATCACAATGTGGTAAAGCATTTTTAAATATCTGATAGGGATATATTTTGTGCACTTCTTCGCCTTTAATTTCTCCTTCTAATTGATCTACGGCATTTTTTCCTGTACCTGTTACAGACTGATAGGTAGAAACCACCACACGTTTAATGGTATATTTGTCGTGCAGGGGTTTTAAAGCCATTACCAATTGGATGGTAGAGCAATTGGGGTTCGCAATGATTTTGTCCTCTTGAGATAAAACATCTGCATTGATTTCTGGAACCACTAATTTCTTATCTGGATCCATCCGCCATGCAGAAGAATTATCTACTACGGTAGTTCCTTTTTCTGCAAATTTAGGAGCGTAATCCAAAGAGATTCCTCCACCCGCAGAGAACAGGGCTAAATCACAATTAGAATCAATAGCATCGTCTATAGAAACGATTTTAATAGGTTTCCCTTTAAATTCAATTGTTTTCCCCACAGATTTCTCTGAGGCAACAGGCAAAAGTTCTGTAATGGGGAAATTTCTTTCCTTTAAAACCTTCAACATCACTTGTCCCACCATGCCAGTGGCTCCAACTACAGCTACTTTCATCTATTTTAATTTATTGAATGTAATTTATTTAGTCTATATGCTCGTTGTACGCTTGTTTTAAGTTTTCTGCAATCATCATAGGAGAATGTCCTTCTATATGATGTCTCTCTAGCATGTGCACTAACTCTCCATCTTTGAACAAAGCAATAGAAGGGGAGCTTGGTGGGAACGGCATCATCGCATCTCTTGCTGCTTTGGTAGCCTCCATGTCAAATCCTGCGAATACAGTTCCTAAATTATCTGGTGTTTTATCGTTGTCTAAAGATGCTAATACACCTGGTCTTGCGCCACCTGCGGCACATCCACAAACGCTGTTCACCATGATAAGGGTAGTCCCTGGTTTTTGAAGGAATTCATTGACTGATTCTATTGATGTTAAATCTGTAAAGCCATTTTCTGTTAATTCTGCCTTCATAGGCATTACTAAATCTGCTGGATACATAATCTTATTTTTTTAAATTAAATTTGTACTATATTCTATGATTAGAATGGCGCAAAGATACGAAAGTTATTTATAAAGACTCTTTGGCTTTGTATAGAGAAAACGAATGATATTCAATATTAAAATTATAATTTGAGATACACTTTAAAAAAGAAAGAAAGTCTAAAGAGTAAAAACTACTTTGATGCCATTTTTGCTCATGGAAGTTCTGCAAAGGAATTCCCTATCAGAGCCATTTACATAGAATTCAACCAGGAAAATTTCTCTAATACTCGTATTCCTTCATTTTCTCAAGTCGCATTTTCTGTTCCTAAAAAACGTTTTAAAAGAGCGGTTGATCGCAATAGAATTAAGAGACAATTAAGAGAGGCGTACCGTCTCAATAAGCATTTATTAGCAACCCCTCATGCTGTTATTTTTGTCTATTTAGCAAAAGATGAATTTCCAACTGTTAAAGTAACTAAAGCCATGATTTCTCTTCTTGTAAGGGTGAATGAGAAGTGAGGAGTAAAGCCATCAACATAGCGCGATCATTTTCGTGTAGTACTTTATAATTGTATTAGAAAATTATAAAAATGTAACTGTCTCAAAACTCTGATTTCGTTAACCTGAATATATTTCAGGGTATCATAATAAACTGGTTAATAGATGATTAAGATTCTGAATCAAGTTCAGAATGTCCAGTTTTATAGGTTTTGAGACAGCTATAAAAAAATCCCGTTCTAGTTGATTAGTACGGGATTTTAAGTTTTATAAATATATTATTCTATATTTTATTGTTCACTACCGATTTTTGCGGATAGATATTCACGGTTCATTCTAGCAATATTTTCTAACGAAATTTCTTTTGGACATTCTACCTCACAAGCTCTTGTGTTGGTACAGTTTCCAAAACCTTCCTCATCCATTTGCTCAACCATTTTCTGCACACGCTTAGTAGCCTCTACTTTACCTTGTGGTAATAATGCAAATTGAGATACCTTAGCACCTACAAATAGCATGGCAGAACCATTTTTACATGCAGCAACACACGCACCACATCCAATACACGCAGCAGCATCAAAAGCGCGATCTGCATCAAATTTGGGCACTGGTGTAGCATTGGCATCTACCGTATTACCAGAAGTATCTACGGAAACATAACCACCCGCCTGTTGAATCCTATCAAAGGCACTGCGGTCTACAACTAAATCCTTAATTACAGGAAATGCTGCAGAGCGCCATGGTTCTATATAGATAGTATCACCATCATTAAAACTACGCATGTGTAATTGGCATGTAGTTACGGCTCTATCTGGACCATGAGGCTGTCCGTTGATATACAAGGAGCACATACCACAGATTCCCTCTCTACAATCATGGTCAAAAGCAACAGGCTCTTTACCACCATTGATGAGTTCTTCATTCAATTGATCTAACATTTCCAAGAATGAACTTGCTTGTGAAACATTGTTCAATTTATAAGTTTCTATTTTTCCTTTTGATTTGGCACTTTTTTGACGCCAAATTTTAAGAGTGATATTTATATTTTTATCTGCCATTTTAGTTTCTTATTTATATGAACGTTGCTTCAATTCAATATAGTTAAAATCTAAGTCCTCTTTATGCATAACCTCTTGGCTAATGTCTTTGCCTTGATATTCCCATGCAGCAACATAAGCATAGTTCTCATCATCTCTCATAGCCTCGCCTTCTGATGTCTGGTATTCCTCTCTAAAGTGTCCACCAGCACTTTCATTTCTATTCAGTGCATCCATTGCCATTAGTTGACCTAGTTCCATGAAATCGGCAACACGCATTGCTTTTTCTAATTCTGCATTAAATTCATCTGCTGAACCTGGTACAAATACATCTCTATAGAATTCGTCTCTGAGTTCTGCAATCTCATGTATCGCTTCTTGCAAGCCTTTTGCGTTTCTAGCCATACCCACCTTGTTCCACATGATTAAGCCTAATCTCTTATGGAAGAAGTCTACAGATTTGGTTCCTTTATTGTTGATAAAGAAATCAATTCTTTCTTTTACTTCTTTTTCTGCCTGGTCAAATTCTGGTGTATCTGTTGGGATTTCTCCTGTTCTAATATCATCTGCCAAGTAGTCTGCCATTGTATATGGTAATACGAAGTATCCATCTGCAAGTCCTTGCATTAAAGCAGAAGCACCTAGTCTGTTGGCTCCGTGGTCTGAGAAGTTTGCTTCTCCTGCAACATAACATCCAGGGATGGTACTCATCAAATTATAATCTACCCAAACACCGCCCATAGTATAGTGAACAGCAGGATATATTTTCATTGGGGTTTCGTATGGATTATCCGCTGTAATCTTCTCATACATTTGGAATAAGTTACCATATTTTTCCTCTACCCATTTTTTACCAAGTTTTGTAATTTCTTCTTGAGAAGGATTATGGTTTCCTTGTGAGAAAGCCACCTCTTTACCTTTTTTCTGAATTTCTGTAGAAAAATCTAAGAAAACACCTTCATTGGTATCATTATTTTCTATTCCATAACCAGCATCACATCTTTCTTTGGCTGCCCGTGAAGCAACATCTCTAGGAACAAGGTTACCAAAAGATGGATATCTTCTTTCTAGGTAGTAATCCCTTTCTTCTTCTGGAATATCTACTGCTTTTTTGCGCCCCTCTCTTATGGCTTCTGCATCTTCTTTTTTCTTAGGTACCCAAATTCTACCAGAGTTACGTAGAGATTCTGACATCAAAGTCAGTTTAGATTGGTTGGTACCATGAACTGGAATACAGGTTGGGTGAATCTGTACATAACATGGATTTGCAAATAAAGCTCCTTTCTTGTGTATTTTCCAAGAGGCTGTAACATTGGATCCCATAGCGTTGGTAGAAAGGAAATAAACATTTCCATAACCTCCAGACGCAATGACCACAGCATGTCCAGAATGTCTTTCAAGTTCACCTGTTAGTAAGTTTCTAGCGATAATACCCCTAGCTTTTCCATCTACAATGACAAGATCAAGCATCTCATGACGGTTATACATTTGTATGCGTCCAAGGTTGATTTGCCTGTTCATTGCAGAATAAGCTCCCAATAGCAACTGTTGTCCAGTCTGTCCTTTGGCATAAAAAGTTCTTTTAACTTGAACACCACCAAAAGATCTATTATCTAATAATCCACCATATTCACGAGCAAATGGAACCCCTTGCATCACACATTGATCTATGATGTTTCTTGATTCTTCTGCTAATCTATAAACATTGGCTTCTCGTCCACGGTAATCACCTCCTTTTACAGTGTCATAGAATAATCTATAAATAGAGTCATTATCCCCTTTGTAGTTTTTAGCTGCATTAATTCCTCCTTGCGCCGCAATAGAGTGAGCACGGCGAGGTGAATCTTGGTAACAGAATGCTTTCACATTATACCCCAATTCTGCTAATGTAGCAGCAGCAGAACCACCAGCGAGTCCTGTACCCACAATGATAATATCTATGCGGTCACGGTTGTTAGGTGCGACTAAACGAATGTTTGCTTTATGATTTTTCCACTTATCTGCGATGTCGCCTTGTGGAACTTTTGCGTTTAATAAATCTGACATATTCTACTGCTTATTTATTAAGAAAAAAATGATATAATGCGATGAAAATAAACCCTAAAGGGATTACAATAGCATAGACTTTACCAAATGCTTTGATAAATCCATTATACTTTCTATGGTTAGCACCTACAGACTGGAAAGCCGATTGGAATCCATGTAATAGGTGTAACATTAATAATACGAATGATATTACATATAGTGCAACACGTATAGGATCTTGAAATTTCTCTACCAGTTCACCATAATAACGCCCCGTATCTGCTGGAGCTGCTTCTATATACTTATGGGTAATTTCTGGAATCCAAAAATCATAGAAATGTAACCCTAAGAATGCTAAAATAACTAGACCTGTCCAAATCATATTTCTGGACATCCATGTTGAGTTACGAGAGGCGTTTGTCTTGACATATCCTACAGGACCTCTTGCTTTTTTATTCTGAACTTCAAGTATAATACCCATAACAAAGTGATAAACAACACCTATGATTAGAATAGGTTGCATCAGAAATTGAATCAGGGGATTGGTACCCATAAAGTGCGACACATCATTAAATAATCCTGTAGCTTGCATTTGTTGTGCTTGGTCATAAGCAGGTGGTGAGACTACGGACAAGAAATTAATGAAAAAGTGCTGCGTAAGAAAAATCAGAAGGAAAAAGGCAGATAGTGCCATGGCAAACTTTCTTCCGATTGATGAATTAAATAATCCTTGAGCCATTGGTTTTAATTTTTCATTTAAGCAAATTTAACAATTACTTAAATCTTATACCAATGATAAATGACACGATGTCCTAATTCGTTTTTATTCTAAATAAAAAGACCCCATTAATTTTCTAAATTAATGGGGTATGAAATGTATTTTTTGTTATATATTTAATTTAATATGCGATAGGTTACAGTTGCAATACCTTTCCCTTTTTTGGCAATTTGGTGAAATGCTGCTTTACTTAAATCAAAAATACGCTTACCAACATAAGGTCCTCTATCATTTATGGTAACAATTACAGATTTACCATTGGTGATATTGGTTACTTCTACTTTGGTACCAAATGGTAGTGATTTATGGGCAGCTGTCATTTGATTCATATCAAAGGGTGTACCACTAGCAGTTAATCTACCATGGAAACGGTCACCATACCAAGATACTTTTACTTCTTCTGACTTGTTTTTATCGTTGTTGGGATTGGTGTTTCCTGCAAACGATAAGTTAAAACTTAATAGCAATAAAGAGTAAATTAAAAATTTTTTCATAGCGATTGGTTTTTAATTCGCGACTGCAAATGTAACTGCAACCTTACTCTTTACCGTAGAATCATTCTAAATAAGGTGATTCTAGGAGTTTAATATATCTTGGAATTAAGTGTTAAAGCCTATTACAGCCTTGCTGTTAAACCTGTGTTAAACATTGTTAACTAATTTTATAATTATTGAAAATCAGCTATTTAACTGTTTTTTGACTTCGTCTGCTATCGCTTTTCCATCTGCTTTCCCAGCTAAACGTTGGTTCGCTAATCCAATTACTTTACCCATTTCTTTCTTTTCTGTTACGCCAGTCTCTTGTATTATGGCTACGATTTCAGTTTTTAATTCATCTGCAGATAATTGTTTTGGAAGAAATCTTTCAATCACTTCTGCCTGTTTTAATTCTTTTTCTGCCATTTCATCTCTTCCTTGTTCTTGAAATTGCTGTGCAGCATCTTTTCTCATTTTGACTTGCTTTTGGATGATGGCAATTTCATCTGCCTCTGTTAATTCCTCTGTTTTACCATCTGTTTTGGATAAAAGGATGGCAGATTTTACAGCTCTCAAAGCGTCTAAGGCAACTTTATCTTTTGCTTTCATGGCAGATTTGATATCGCTCATGATATCTTTTTCTAATGACATAGTTTAAATTTTTTAGTTGATTCAAAAATACGTTTTTTAGGTGGATTCAAAAATTATGCTTTTCTATAATTCTTTAACCATATTTTAAATAGAAACACCACCCAAGCAAATACCAAGGTGGTGTTTAGTTTATAAAATGTGACTTTTAGTGCATCTTAATCTACATTATCATGCAAGAAATTATTGGGTCTAATTTTATCTTCTCCGTTGCTATCTTTGTCTAGAATGTAGTTGCTTGGTCCTTGGCTTGAATGATCTGTCAAGTTGATGTTTTTTCTTTTGTATGCAGGAATACGTTCTGCTTCATCTACATCCTTCAAGGCCGATTTGAATTTGAAGTTAAATTTCTTTAACCTTTCTCTTCTTTCTTTAATTTGCTGATCTACAACCTCATCAATAGGGGCATCAAAAGGGTCTTCAAATTCTGTATCCCTTTCTTGCTCTTGAACTGGTTCCTCTACTTTCTGATTTATCTCTGGTAGACTTGGTGTGGGCTGTTCGGACTTCACTTCCTCTTGCAAATTGATTTCATCTTTTGGCGGATTTAATGCAACGGGTGTTTCTGTCTCTTCTTCCCAATCTTCCTCTAAAGTAAATAGCGTAAACTTATCTTCCTGTTTTTGTTTTTTAGGTTGATTGGAGCTTTCATGCGTCTTGAAAGTGAAGTCTATTGTTGAATTATCTATAGTGGGTTCACTATCAAAGTCATTGGTATAATCCTTTTCTTCTTGATCAAAAGTTCTAAATTGATTGTCTTTTTCTATAGATGATGATTTAGTTTCCACATTTTGATTAGGGATAGGAGATTCCTTCAACTTCATCTCTTCTGTCTCATCATCCAAAGAAAACTCCGATGTTTTTTCTGATTCTTGAGGGGTCTCTGGTTCTTTAATTTGCGCTTCTTTTTTAGAAAAAACTTGTTCTAAAGGTTGGTCTTCTTCTAATTTATGAACAATGGTTTTTTCTTCTTTTCCGTTGAAACCTTTTTGATCTTGTGGGAAACCTGTAGCAATTACGGTAACGCTCATTTTCTCTCCTAATTCAGGGTCTTCTCCAATACCCATAATGATATTGGCGTTGTTTCCTGCTTCACCTTGAATGTAATCATTAATAGTTCCGATTTCATCCATAGTCACCTCATCCTCACCAGATACGATGAGTAAAAGCACGTTTTGTGCTCCTGTAATTTTATTGTCATTTAATAAAGGCGAGTCCAATGCTTTTTCAATGGCTTTGTAGGCCTTATTTTCCCCTTCTGCTTCTGCGGATCCCATGATAGCTGTTCCACTATCTGCTAAGACAGTTCTAGCATCACGTAAATCTATATTGGTAGCGTAGTGGTGCGTAATTACCTCTGCAATCCCTTTTGCTGCAGTTGCTAAAACCTCATCCGCCTTGGCAAAACCAGTTTTATACCCTAAGTTTCCATAGAGTTCTCTTAATTTATCATTATTGATAATAATGAGGGAATCAAGGTTATTTCTAAATTTTTCTATTCCGATGGCAGCTTGTTCCATTCTCATTTTACCTTCAAAATAAAATGGTGCAGTACATATCCCTACCGTTAGAATGCCCATTTCTTTAGCGATACTGGCAATCACAGGTGCAGCGCCTGTACCCGTACCTCCGCCCATACCAGCAGTAATGAATAACATTTTGGTATTGCTATCTAATAAGGCTTTGATATCATCTATACTTTCCAAAGCCGCTTGTTCTCCCACTTCTGGGTTGGCACCAGCACCCAGTCCTTCTGTAATAGAAGCCCCAAGTTGTACTTTGTTGGGTACAGGGGAATTGTACAATGCCTGCGCATCTGTATTAGAAACCACGAAATCCACGCCCGTAATTCCTTGTTGGAACATGTAATTAACGGCATTGCTACCACCACCACCAACACCAATCACTTTGATGGAAGCAGATTTATTTTTAGGCAAATCGAATGATATATTATTAAAATCCATAGACGTCATTTATTCTGTTTCGTTAATCATTTTAATGAACTTATCTGTCCATTTTTCAAAAATACTTTTTTTGCTTTTATATTCAGGTGCAATATCTTCCTGTTCTATTTTTTTATCCTTTTTATGTGTTTCTGTTCTGGACTGAAGAGGTTGTTCTACTCTTTCCTTATCTATTACATCAGCATTAGTTTCTCTCATTGTATTAGGAGAGGTTTGTGGCTTAGGTTTATTAGTGGATATATTCAAAGATTCTCTTTCCTCTAATTGTTCTATGCCTTTCATTACCAAGCCAACGGCTGTAGCATATTCTGGTCCTTGAATTACTTCTGACTGACCACTTGCAATATGTTCATTAGAATAGCCAATTCTAGCATCCATGCCCGTAATATACTCTGTAAGTTGGCGTACATGCTTTAATTTAGAACCGCCACCCGTTAACACAATGCCTGCAATGAGTTTTTTCTTCTGCTCTTGACAACCATAATGCTTTAGTTCCATTTGCACTTGTTCTAATATTTCATGAACACGTGCATGAATGATTTGGCTTAATTTCTTTAAAGAAATTTCTTTGGGTTCTCTACCACGTAAGCCGGGAATAGATACAATTTCAGACTCTTTGTTTTCTCCTGGCCATGCAGATCCAAATTTAACTTTAAGTTGTTCTGCCTGTTTTTCTATGATAGAACAGCCAATTTTAATATCATCTGTAATCACGTTTCCACCAAATGGAATGACAGAAGTATGACGGATGATGTTGTCTTTGAACACAGCGATATCCGTAGTACCACCCCCAATGTCCACCAATGCAACACCGGCTTCTTTCTCTTCTTGACTCAATGATGCCATAGAAGAAGCTATAGGTTCTAGGGTAATGCCAGCCAAGTTAAGTCCCGCGCTTTTAACACATCTTGCAATATTTTTAATAGAAGTGATTTGCCCAACTACCACATGGAAGTTTGCCTCTAATCTGCTACCGTACATACCCATAGGTTCTGTAATGCCGCCATCACTATCTATTTTGAATTCTTGTGGCAGCACATGAATTATTTCTTCTCCTGGGAGCATGACCAATTTATGAACCTGACTAATAAGTTTCTTTAGATCATTTTCATCAATCACTTCCTCAAAATTATTGCGCGTAATATAATCACTATGTTGCAGACTGCGTATGTGCTGCCCTGCAATACCCACTGTGACATCTTTAATTCTATATCCAGAATCAATTTCTGCTTGGGAAACTGCTTCCTTGATAGAATTAATGGTTTGGACAATGTTGTTAACCACGCCACGGTGTACACCCAAACTTTTAGCCCTTCCAACACCCAGAATTTCTAATTTACCGTACTCATTCTTGCGGCCTACCATGGCTACAATTTTGGTAGTACCAATATCTAGTCCTACAGCAATGTTATCTGTCGCCGGCTTCAAAGAAGACGCGTCCATGGTCTGCGCGTGATTTGTGTTCCCTGTATTCATATTTATTTTATTGCAACGATTTGATTATTAAACCTTAAATTCAATTTCTTGTATGGAATATCTTGATTGTTTAGAATATATTTTTGGTAAAAAACCTTGTAATTATCCAGTTTGTTTTCCAAATGATCTAACGGACCAAGTTCCAGGTAATAACCATTATCATTAACTACCAATATAAAGGAATTAACCTTAACTTTACGTATGCCAATGATATGGTTTTTCAACAACTTATCACCATTAATTAAGGTAGTAAGATGTATAATGTCTAAATATTCTTCTGGTTCTATATCCCCAGAAACTAACATGGTATGAGCAGAGAAAAAAGGAGAAAGAGGAATTCTTTTACCTTTTTGAGTAATATAATATTCATCATGCCCATTTTTAACTCTTGCTACGGGTACTTCCTGAGAAATTTCTGTATGTAAAACCCCATTATTTTCTAGATACACATTGGCATCTGATATGAAATCATCTTGTATCAAAAGTTCTTCCATTTTTTGTTGATTTACTTTTTGCATGAGCATTTGTGGATAATCTGGATGTGATTTTTTTAATATAGAATCTACCAGATGATGAGTGACAAAGTGATTTCCATCTTTATAATCTATAATTGTATCTACTTTTATTACTTCTCTCATAGCATATCTAGCATTGGAAAATGATAGTAGAAAAATTAATGCTACTAGAAACAAACCTATTTTTAATAAAATCCACTTTCGTTTCATTGTATTTTATTTTTTAAAGGTTCATATAATGTGTCAATATTACCTGCTCCCATCAGCAATATTATATCATTGTCATAATGGGAAATTTCTCTTAAAGCATTCTCCAGAGAGCATACTTTAGGCTTTTTGTCATTAATTAGTTCAATTTTTTCTGCTAATAAAGAAGATGTAATGCCTGGTATAGGCTCTTCTCTGGCAGGGTAAATTTCTAATATAATTAAATCTTCTAAAACGGCAAGACTTTGTGCAAAATCGTCTAAAAAATCTCTGGTTCTACTAAATAAATGCGGTTGAAAAACTGCAGTTACTGATTTATTGGGATAGAAATTCTGCGTTGCTCTTATAATAGCATTTAATTCTGTAGGGTGATGTGCATAATCATCTATAATAATTTTGCCAGAAGAAGTTTTATGTCTAGTAAACCTTCTTTTAATTCCCTGGAAACTATCTAATGCTTCTTTGATTTTATTTTCTGCTACATTCATTTTCATAGCCATGGCGATGGCACCCACAGCATTTTCTATGTTGTGTCTGCCTGGCAAATGCATTGGAATTGTTTCTATTTTTCCTTGTGGATGTGTCAAATCAAAAATGAAATAATCTGCCTTAATCTGAATGTTATCTGCAAAATAATCTGCCTTTTCTTCCACTCCATAGGACAATGCTCCTGGAACGTTTAATCCTGTCTTCGCAAAAACTTGTTTTTTAACGATACTTGCAAACTCTAAGAAGCTCTTTTCCATTTCAGACTGATCACCATATATATCCAAATGGTCTGCATCCATAGAGGTAATGCAAGCATAATCTGGGCTTAATTGTAGAAAAGATCTATCAAATTCATCAGCCTCTACCACAGAAATTTCGTTACCTCCTATAATAATATTTGAATTGTAATTTTCTACGATGCCTCCAAGAAAAGCAGTAGAAGGTAGGTTGGCAACTTTTAAAATATGACCTAATAGACTAGAAGTCGTGGTTTTTCCATGCGTTCCTGCTACTGCTAAACACGTAGTTTCTTGTGTGATATAGCCTAATGCCTCTGAACGTTTGATGATATTATAGTTATTATCTTTAAAATAATTAAGTTCTAGATGGTTTTTTGGAATCGCAGGTGTGTAAATTACCAAAGTGTTGTCTGGTGTCAACGCTTTGGGGATTGCTTCCAATGTATCTTCAAAATGAATTTTTATCCCTTCTTTTGTTAACAATTTTGTGAGGGTAGTAGAAGTTTTGTCATAACCCATTACTTTCTTGTTCATCTGGTGGAAATAGCGAGCAACTGCGCTCATACCGATACCACCGATGCCAATAAAATAGTAATATGTGAATTGATTGATGTTCATTGTTTAAACTTCTGGGTTGTTTAACTTATTCACAATAATATCTGCAATATCCTCTGCAGCGTTGGGTTTGGCTAATTCTTTTATATTTTTACTTAATAAATTTTTCTCTGTTTCATTTTTGCTCAAAGTGATGGCAGCATCTGATAATTCTACAACTGCGACATCATCTTTCACCATTTTTGCAGCCTTATGGTCAACTAAATTTTGAGCATTTTTGGTTTGATGATCTTCTGCTGCTGTAGGCAATGGGACTAAAATTAGCGGTTTCCCAACCAATGTCAATTCTGAAATTGCCATAGCCCCCGCTCTAGATACTATTACATCTGCTGCAGCATAGGCAGTATTCATATCATAAATAAATTCTGTGATATGAATGTTAGGATGCTTTGGCTCTTGTAAGGCGTTGATTTTGTTCCATTCTAGTTTGCCCGTTTGCCAAATAAGTTGAATATCTTCTTGGATCAAATTTTTAACGTCTTTTATCCAAGTATTGTTTAAGGTTCTAGAACCTTGCGAGCCGCCGACAGATAATATCACAGGTTTATTGGGGTTTAAACCAAATTTTTCTTTAGATGCCTTTTGATTGGGCAGATTTGTAAATAAATCTGTTCTAATTGGGTTCCCAGTTAAATGGATTTTATCTTGAGGGAAATATTTTGCCATTCCGTCATAGGCGGTACAAATAGCGAAAGTTTTATTTTTTAATAATTTATTCGTAATCCCTGGAAACGAGTTTTGTTCTTGGATTAAAACGGGAATTCCTTTTTTTGCTGCTGCCCACATGGTTGGTCCGCTGGCGTATCCACCTGTCCCAATCACCATGTTGGGTTTAAAATCTTTAATAATTTTGTTGGTTTTAATCAAACTATCTATTACTTTGAATGGAAGCGTGATATTTTTAAATAAATTATCCCTTTGAATCCCTGCAATGTTTAAGCCTTTGATATCATAACCTGCTTTGGGAACCTTTTGCATTTCCATTTTGTCCTGTGCCCCAATAAATAAAAATTGGGCATGTGGAAACCTTGCCTTTAGCGTATTGGCTATGGCTATGGCTGGGTATATATGCCCACCCGTTCCTCCACCACTCAGGATGAATCTAGGCGATATCTTGGATGACTGCTTCACTTAATTTTTTAGTTTCTTCTTCAATTTCTTCTTTTGATTTAATTTGTCTACTAACACTCAGGATAATTCCAAAGGCTAAACATGTAATCCACAGAGATGTTCCACCAAAACTAATCATGGGCAATGGTTGGCCAGTTGTTGGAAAGAGCCCTACGGCTACCCCCATGTTAATCATGGCTTGGAATATGATAGGTATGCCTACCGCAAACACTACCAGGGACCCAAAATAGGTGTGTATTTTGGTGGCAATAATCACAATCCGGAATAGAACCAGCATAAATAAAAATATTAATGCAATGCCCCCCACAGAACCATATTCTTCTACAATTACAGCATATATAAAGTCAGATGAGGCTTGTGGTAATGTGTGTTTAATAGCACTTTTTCCTGGGCCTTTTCCAAATTGACCACCCTCTACAATCGCTGCTTTGGCATTGGTTTCTTGCCATTCTTCCAGACTATTGTCTGATGGATTCATGTACCTTTCTATTCTGTTCTTCCACGTGTGAACACGCGTATCTGGCATTTGATCTCCATATTGTAGGGCTCCATAGATGAATAAGCCACCACAGAAAACCAATACGCCTCCTATGACCATAAGGTATTTGAGTGGGTATCCCCCGATAAAAAGCAATAGCATTACCATGGCAAATAATATTAATGCGGTGGAACCATTGGCTGGGAAAATTAAACCAATCACCACAAATACAGGTAATAACATGTATAACAAAGTCTCTGCGAAAGTCACTTTCTTTTTGCGTGTAATGGTTAAATATCTGGCTACATAGACCAATAATACCACAGAGGCTAGGGTAGAGGTTTGTATCGTGAGTGGAATTCCTGGGATTTTGAGCCATCGAGAAGCATTGGCTCCATCTATGGTAGTTCCTTGAAAATTAGTCCAAATGAGCAATAAGATAATAAAAGGCAAAGCAATCACAGCGAGCCCACCAAAATATTTGTAATCAATCATCTGCATAGAGAACATGATGACTAATCCTATAATAAGGAATGCTAATTGTTTGCCAAATTGGCCGAACACGGTACCTGTTTGTGCAGCATATTCTATGCTTGAACTTGCAGAGAAACCTGGAAGTAAAGAGAATATAGCCAAAAGCATAATGAATGCAATCAGGTATTTATCGCCAACTAATATCTTGTTAACCCAGTTCATTATAGTTTTTTCACTTCTTCTTTAAATAGTTTGCCTCTCTGCTCATAGTTTTCAAACAAATCAAAACTTGCATTGGCTGGTGAAAGCAATACCGTCTCCCCAGATTTACCCATCAGGTATGCAGCATTCACCGCATCTTTCATATTATCTGTTTCTACTAATTGGTCTACAAACGGAGAAAAAGTATCTACAATCTTTTTATTATCCACCCCTAAGCAAACGATGGCTTTTACCTTTTTCTTTACCATAGGAATTAAATCCGTGTAGTCATTTCCTTTGTCTTTGCCTCCAACAATCCATACCGTTGGTGTTTCCATGCTTTCTAATGCGTAGAAAGTTGAGTTCACGTTGGTTGCTTTGGAATCATTAATGAATTCTATTCCATGAATTTTCATCACTTTTTCTAGGCGATGTTCTACGGCATCAAAATCCATCAAACTATCTTTTATAGTTTGTTTTCTAACTTTCAGGATGTTGCTATTCAGCGCTGCCGCTAGTGAGTTAGATACGTTGTGCTTGCCCATTAGAGCCAAATCTTCAATCTTCATATGCAATGTATCGTAATATTTAATAATAAATTCTGTGTCGTTGGCAAAGGCAGGTTGGGTCTCGTCTTTTAGTGAGAAACCTAGCGCTTTTGCTTTTACATTTTTTAATCTTTTCCGGATCATCTCATCTTCTGCGTTATACAAGAAATAATCATCTTTGGTTTGGTTTTTTGTAATTCTAAATTTTGCATCAGCATATTCTTCTAAATTGTAATTGTATTGATCCAGATGATCAGGCGTTATATTTAGCAGAATAGCAATATGTGGTTTGAATGTTTCTATATCATCTAGTTGGAAACTGCTGATTTCTAATACATATAAATCATAATTCGTATCATTCATCACCATTTTGGCAAAACTGTTCCCTATGTTTCCCCCTAGACCATAACGTAAATTTGTTTTCTCTAAGATGTGTGCAATCAGGGATGTTGTGGTTGTTTTTCCATTACTTCCTGTAACGGCAATTATAATCTTATTAGTGAATTTGGAGGCAAATTCAATTTCTGACCAGGTAGGAATACCTGCGTTTCTTATCTTTTCTATGATGGGTGCTTTTTGGGGAATACCAGGACTTTTAATTACCGCATGGGCATTCAGAATTAATTCCTCTGTATGCTTTCCAGTTTCAAAGTTGATTTCATTGGTTTTCAAAATTGCCTCATGCGCTGATTTTAATTTACCATAGTCAGATAAAAACACATCATACCCTTTCTGCTGCGCCAATAATGCTGCACCTGTTCCGCTTTCGCCTCCGCCTAGTATGACTATTCTATTGTTCAATTTATCTAATTTTTAATGTGATGATGGCTATAACGGCTAGCATAAAACCAACAATCAAAAACCTATTTACTATTTTACTTTCATGATATTTCTGTAACTGAAAATGATGGTGTAGCGGTGACATGAGAAAAATTCTTTTTCCTTCTCCATGTTTCTTCTTGGTGTATTTGAAATAAGAAACTTGCATCATCACAGAAAGGCTTTCTATCAAGAAAATTCCACATAATATGGGTAGTAATAGTTCTTTTCTCACAATGATGGCGATAACTGCAATGAGTCCTCCTATTGTTAAACTTCCAGTATCTCCCATGAAAATTTGTGCTGGATAAGTATTATACCATAGAAACCCTATGAGGGCTCCTATAAAAGCACCAGAGAATATCATTACTTCTTCTACATTAGGGATATACATAATGTTGAGGTAATCAGAGAAAATGAAGTTACCAGATACCCATGCAAAGAGTGCGAGTGCTCCCATGATGATGACAGAGGTTCCTGCAGCAAGCCCATCAATACCATCTGTGAGGTTGGCTCCGTTTGAAACGGCTGTGATAATAAATATCACTATAGGGATGAAGATTAACCAAGAATATTTGGCAGCATCTTCTGGATTCATCCAGAATAGGAAAGAATCATAGTCTAGTTCATTATTCTTAAAGAATGGAATGGTGGTTTTATTGGATTTTTCTGCTGGTTTGAATAGTTCATTCGCAGACAGAACTCTTTCTGATCTCTCTTGAGAGACATAGTCTTGTTCTCTAATCGTAACTTGATCATTAAAGTAAAGCATAGAGCCTACAATTACTCCCAAACCAACTTGCCCCAATACTTTAAATATCCCGGCTAGCCCATCTTTATTTTTTCTGTAATATTTAAGGTAATCATCCATAAAACCTATGGCTCCCATCCAGAGCATAGAAATTAATAAAATCAGAATGTATATATTATTTAATTTTGCGAATAATAAGACCGGGATTATCGTTGCTAGAATAATGATAAGACCACCCATCGTAGGGGTTCCTTCTTTTTCTTTTTGACCTGCTAGACCTAAATCTCTAACGATTTCACCGTACTGTCTTTTGCGTAAATAATTAATAATCTTTTTACCCCAGAAAAGTGCTATCAATAAGGCACACATTACCGTTACTGCAGCCCGGAATGTTGTGGATCTCATCATATTGATGCCTGGTATATCCAAAAAAGTACTTAAATATTCTAACAAATGATATAGCATAGATTATTTATTAAGTTGATTAGCGATTTCTATGGCAATTTCCATATCATCAAAAGGATATTTAATACCATTAATTTCTTGGTAGTTCTCATGTCCTTTGCCAGCAATTAGGATTATATCCTCTTTGCTAGCAAGTTTAAAGGCAGTCTTAATAGCCTCTTTGCGGTCTGTAATTTTTAAATATTTATTATAATACTGCGGCGGAATACCTTCTTCCATATCTTTTAATATAGCTTCTGGGTCTTCTGTCCTAGGGTTATCAGAAGTTAAAATGGCTTGGTCTGCCTGTGTGGTTGCTACTTTTGCCATTTCTGGACGTTTTGTTTTGTCTCTGTCTCCACCACATCCTACGATGACAAATAGTTTCTCATTCTTGGTTCTAATATTCTGAATGGTAGAAACTACATTTTCTAAAGCGTCTGGTGTATGGGCATAATCCACGATGGTTACGATTCCTTCTTTAGAAGTAAAAGTTTCAAACCTGCCTTCTACGTTGGTTAATTCACTAAGCGTTTGCAAAACTTCCTCTTTGTCCCAGCCTAATTCTTGGGATACACCATAGACAAGAAGCAGGTTAGAAGCATTAAATGTTCCTACAAGTGCCGTCCAGAATTCTGTGCCATTAAAATTTAATAGCATACCCTGAAACTGATTTTCTAAAACTTTTCCCTTGTAATCTGCATCTGTTTTTAAGGCAAAACTTACTTTTTTGGCTTTAGTGTTTTGAGCCATTACAAGACCATTTTTATCATCTAGGTTGATTAAGGCAAATGCCTTTTTGTTTAAATCATCAAAAAACTTCTTTTTGGCTTCTATGTAGTTTTTGAATGTTTTATGATAATCTAAATGGTCATGAGAAATATTGGTAAACGCACCACCAGCGAAATTAAGACCAGCGATTCTATGTTGATGAATTCCGTGAGAACTCACTTCCATAAAAGCATATTCACAACCACTTTCTACGGCCTCCGCCAATATGCTGTTAATTTCTACAATATCTGGTGTTGTGTGAGTAGAAGGAATTTCTGTTTGGTGAATTTTAATATTTATCGTTGAAATCAATGCTGCTGGATAACCCATTTTCTCACTTAACTCATATAATAGGGTAGCGGTGGTGGTTTTTCCATTAGTCCCTGTTACGCCAATAAGTTTTAAATTATCTGTCGGGTTATGAAAGAAATTAGCCGCCATTTTCCCTAAGGCAATCGCAGCATTCTCAACTTGAACGTATGTGATTTGTTCTAACTTTTCTTCTGGTAAAATTTCACAAACAATGACAGCCGCTCCTTTTTCTATGGCAGTATCTATGAACTCATGACCATCTACTTGGGTGCCAGACATGGCAATAAAAGCATCACCTTTTTTTATTTTTCTAGAATCAAAGCGTAGATAATTTACCTCTTGGGTATTGCTACCCAAAAGATTCATTATTCTAACTTTGTATAATAGATCGTTTAATTTCATAATTGCTCTAATTCTAAATAAACACTTTGCCCCTTATTAAATGCTGACCCTGGTTCTATAGATTGATTCACTACATGTCCTACACCAGAATAACTAACCTTGACCCCTAGGTTTTCTAAAGCAGGAATTACTTCCATTCCTTTTTTACCTTTAAGGTTTGGAAAAGATTTGGGCGGATTTGTTAGTTTAAATGACTGATTATTTGCTACTCTTTTTTCTAAACCTTTAGACCCTTTGGGCGTATAAAGTTTCGGTGAGTTTACATATACATGTTCCATTAATGCTTGGAAAACTGGACCAGCCACAACAGATCCATATATTCCTTTTTTCCTAGAAGGTTTATGAACTACGACGATGCAAGAATATTTAGGGTCTTCTACTGGGAAATATCCAGCGAAAGAGGCTCTATATTGAATAGGTTGATTTTTAATCCAATATTCTGCTCTTGCAGTACCTGTTTTACCCGCTGCGGTGTAGTGCTCATTATAAAAGGCACGCCCAGTCCCTTGTTTAACAACACCTTCTAGCATTTTTTGTATTTGTTTTATCACACTTAGGTCTGCCATCTTCTCCACGCGAACTTCTGGTTCAAATCTTTTAATGACTTCTCCACGTTCTTTAATCTCTTTAACAAAAAGTGGCTTTAACATTTTACCGTTGTTGGCTATTCCATTGTAGAAGGTTAATAGTTGAAGTGGGGTTAGTTTACTTTCATATCCAAAAGACACAGAAGAAAGGGTTTGTTTGCTCCAAGATTCATCATCTGGACTTGGTATGTAAGGGGTCGCTTCCCCAGGGATGTCTACGCCCAATGGTTGGTCTAATTTCCAATCATCTTTTAAAATGTCCATAAACCCATCTGGGTCATTTTGCCAAAGATCTGTAATCAGTCTGGCTGTTCCAATGTTAGAAGATTTTTCTAAAACTTGTTTAGCAGTGATGGTGCCATACCCATGAGAATCTGATATAGTTCTTCCAAACAATCTAAATCTACCATTTCCTGTTTCTACGGTAGTGGCAGAGTCAACTTCGCCAGATTTTAACGCTGCTAATAAAGAGATGGTTTTAATGGTAGAACCTGGCTCATTCGCCTCTCCTACGGCAAAATTTTGAATATCTGCATAGTTTCCATCTGCTAATCTGGTTAAATTAGCAATGGCTTTAATTTCCCCTGTTTTTACTTCCATTACGACTACGGTACCGTGATCTGCTTCGTATTCAGATAGTTGCTGGTATAATTTGTTATAAGCAATATTTTGTAAACCAATATCTATGGTAGTAACGACGTCTTTCCCTTCTATAGCATCAATTTCTGTAGAAACACTAATAGGTCTCCAGTTTCCACCGCCCATTCTTTGTTCTAGTCTTCTTCCATTTTTACCAGCTAGTAAATCATTGTATGCGCCTTCTAGACCAACTTTAAGCGAATCCCCTTTGACATAGCCCAAAGTTCTAGCCCCTATATCTCTTATAGAACGTTCCCGAATTAGTTTATCTTCTACGATAAATCCACCTTTAATTTGACCTTTATCAAAAATTGGAAACTTTTTGATGCGATTGAGTTGGCGAAAGTTAAGATCTCTTGCAAGTCTCACATATTGCTTATTGTCAGCCTTTGCACTTAAAATCGTTTTAGCATAAAAGGAAGATGGTTTACCAAAAATAGCGCTCAAAGAGTCTGCTAATTCGTTCAAGTGTGCGTCTATAAGATCTTGACGCATAGCCTTACCGTCAATGGCAATATCATAATGTCTTACAGAAGTGGCTAACAAACTACCATCTGCAGCGTATAGATTACCTCTTTGTGCTGGAATTTCTGCCTCTCTAAAGTTGGTACGCTGTGCGAAAGCCTCAAACCTTTCTCTTTCCTCTTGGTTGGCTTGTAGGTTAACTAATTTAACGGATATACCTATGGCCATTACCACTAAGAGGCAAGCCACCATGTACCCTTTCAATAATATTTCTTTTTTACTATTGATCATTAATTAACATATAAGGTTGTACGGTTGATTTTCTTATACTGTCTTTTGAAACTATCTCTGCTACTGCACTTTCCATTTGGCTCTGCATAAGTTCCCTATGAATATCTGAATATTCTGATTTTAAATCAGCCACATTCCTCTGTAACTTTCTTAGTTTAACTACCTTTTTATCTGCCCAGTGAGAACTACTAATGCTCAAGAAAGCCAGAATCGCCAAGAAAAAAACAAAACGCCAATTCCCAAAAGAACCTTCCTCCACTAGGAATTTCCCTTTGAGTATATCTTTAATAGATATATTGGATTTGTTAATTTTTCTTTTCTTCGCCATTTCTAATACCTATTCTTAATTTTGCACTTCTTGCACGTGGGTTTAAATCAATTTCTTGCTCGTCTGCTGTAATTACTTTGGATTGTGATGGTTGGAATGGTGCATACCAATTCCCAAACATGTCTCTTTCTGGTTCTCCCTCAAACAAGCCAGTTTTAATAAATCTTTTGACCAATCTATCTTCTAGAGAATGATATGATATCACTACTAATCGCCCTTCTGGTTTAATGACTTCTGCAGATTGCACTAGCAATTCTTTCAATGCATCCAGTTCATCATTTACTTCTATGCGTAGCGCCTGGAAGAGCAAGGCAAAAATTTTATTTCTTCTGTTTTCTTGTATTTGATTCTTGAACAGGTTGGTTAAATCTGTCGTGGTTTCAATAGGATTGGTTTTCCTTTCATGAACAATTTTGTTAGCCCATTTTCTGGCAGAACGTAATTCACCATATTCTTTGAAGATTCTAGCCAAATCAGTCTCCTCGTATTCGTTGATGACGGTCTTGGCTGATTTAGTTTGATTTTGGTTCATTCGCATGTCCAGCTCTCCCTTAAACCTAGTAGAGAAGCCTCTTTCTGCGGTATCAAATTGAAAAGATGATACACCTAAATCTCCTAATAGACCATCAATTTCCTTGATGCCTAAAAACCTTAATTGATTTTTTAAAAACCTGAAATTTGACATCACTAAATGAAATCTATCATCTTTGATTTCATTTTGATAAGCATCTGGATCTTGGTCAAAAGCAATGAGTTTACCATGTTCTCCTAGATGATTTAAAATCTCTCTAGCGTGACCCCCTCCTCCAAAGGTTACATCTACATAGGTTCCATTGGGATCGGTGATTAAGGCTTCTACACTTTTATCTAATAAAACTGGCTTATGATATTCCATTATCTTCTATATTTCCCATTACGTCTTCTGCCAGGGCTGCGAAATCCACCTCCTCTGGATTCACAGCTTTTTCATACAATTCCTTGTCCCAAATCTCTATAATATTGATAGCAGATGAAACCACTACCTCTTTGTCTATATTTGCAAATGACACCAAGTCTTTGGCGATTTGTACGCGTCCATTCCCATCAATCTCTACTGGTTTAACGCCCGCAGAGAAACGTCTTATAAATTCGTTGTTCTTTTGAATAAATCTGTTAAGTTTGCCCACATCTTGCATTACAGCATTCCATTCTGCCATGGGATATAACTCTAAACATGGCTGGAAAACTGAACGTTTAAGCACAAACCCATCGGACATAGAATCTCCCAATTGCTTGCGCAAGGAAATAGGTAATGCTAGACGCCCCTTGGCATCTACCTTACATTCATATGTTCCTATAAGATTGGTCACTTACATTTGTTTGCAACAAAAATAAGAAAGTTATACTACATTTTCCCACTTTCTACCACTTTTCTCCACTTTTGTTGAAAACTTGGGAGGATATGAACATTTTAAGAAATGTTAAAATTAAATGATTGGTAAGTAATTGTTTAGCGTGAATTCTATATTTATAAAGAAGATTGCTTATTGGAACGCCAGAGATAAATGCTAATTGTAAGATGTTTGCGCTCATGAGTTTAAAAATGCATAAATTCGCAAAAAATTTATTATGCCAAATATAGTAGCACTTGTAGGAAGACCAAATGTTGGAAAATCCACATTGTTTAATCGAATGATTAAAAAAAGGGCAGCGATAGTGGATAGCGTTGCTGGTGTTACAAGAGATAGACATTACGGAAAATCCTATTGGAATGGTAGAGAGTTTACCTTGATAGATACGGGTGGGTATATCCAAGGATCTGATGATAAATTTGAGGAAGAAATCCGTAAGCAAGTAGAATTAGCCATTGATGAGGCAACGGTCATAATTTTGGTTGTGGACAATCAAGTGGGTATGACAGATATGGATAAGGAGGTTGCTAGACTTTTGCAACGTACAGATAAACCCGTATTGCTCGCTGTGAATAAGGTAGAGACGAATAAAAACAGATTAGATGCTGTTGAGTTTTATGAATTGGGATATGAGAAATTCTTTACAATTTCTGCACAAGATGGTAGTGGAACGGGAGATTTATTAGATGAAGTAGTTAATCATTTTTCTGACGAAATTCATAATGATAAATTAGAGGGACTTCCTAGAATCACGATTGCTGGTAGACCCAATGCTGGAAAATCTACTTTTACAAATGCGTTATTAGGTGTTGAGAGAAATATAGTAACAGATATTGCAGGGACTACACGGGATGCTATTGAAACCGTTTATAACAAATTTGGGCAAGAATTTGTGCTTGTAGATACCGCTGGAATGCGGAAGAAAAGAAATGTAGAGGAGGATTTAGAGTTCTACTCTGTGATGCGTGCTGTCCGTGCGATAGAGGATAGCGATGTGGTTATCTTAATGATTGATGCGGAAAGAGGGATAGAGGCGCAGGATATGAAAATATTTCATCTAGCACAGAAAAACCGTAAAGGAATTGTGATTGTGGTGAATAAGTGGGATTTAGTGGATAAAAACACTTCTACAGTTAAAGAGTTTGAAGAAAAAATCAAAAATAAAATATCACCATTTACAGATGTACCCATCGTTTTTATTTCTGCTTTGACCAAACAAAGAATATTCAAAGCGGTTGAAACTGCTTTAATGGTTAATGATAATAGAAACAAAAAAGTCAAAACTAGCAAGTTGATAGAGGTGATGATTCCCATCATAGAAAAAACGCCTCCTCCAGCGGTACGTGGAAAGTATATTAAAATTAAATATGCCACCCAACTACCTACGAGGACTCCACAGTTTGCTTTCTTTGCTAACTTCCCGCAACATGTGAAAGAACCTTATAAGAGATTTGTGGAAAATCAGATTAGAAAGGAATTTGATTTCACGGGTGTGCCAATTCAAATCTATTTTAGAAAGAAATAAACTTTTTTCAACTTAGAGTTATAAAGAAAGAATAAGTTAAAAGTCAAAAGCCGTATTGGATTTCCAATACGGCTTTTGACTTTTAATATTATTTAATGGGATTACGTTTAATTCAATTTGAAATCATAGGGCCATAACACCTGCGCCCCTTTAAGTTTTCTTAAACCTTCTATCTTCAAATAAGTTTCCAAGACAGCTGGGTCTGCAGAATTCAATATTTCTTTCTTAACCTGGGCAGAAACATTAAGTTCTTTTAGTAATACTTCTAATTCATCTTCTTTAACAGGGAGAGATTTAATTCTATAATCATCTATATCTGCTTTTTCTGCTGCGTAGGCGATGGCGTCTTTTAGAGAGCCAATTTCATCTACCAACCCTAATTGCAAAGCTTTTGGTGCTGTGTATACTCTACCTCCTCCAAGAGAATCTACTTGGGCAACAGTCATATTTCTGTTATTTGCCACGTGGGTGATGAAGGTTTCATATACGCTTTCTGTAGATTTTGTGAGCGTGGTCATAGCATCTGGGGATAAGCCTTGAAAAGGGCTATAAAAAAGACTGTTAGCGTTAGATGTCACATAATCATGTGTAATACCTATATTGTTCAATAAGCCCTTTGCATTAGGGATCATTCCTAAAACACCTATAGAACCAGTAATCGTAGTGGGTTCTGCATAAATGCGATCACTTGCTTGTGCAATATAATAGCCACCAGAAGCTGCAACCTCACCAAATGAGACAACGATGGGCTTTTTCTCATGTAATTTTTTGAGTTCGAATAAAAGCTCATCAGACGTATTTGCATCACCTCCACCAGAATTAACTCTTAATACGACTGCTTTGATATCATCATCTTCTGCTAAGTCGCGAATCACGTCCTTGTACACTTCCGATTGTATTCCATATTGGCTATCTCCTGGTAAAATCATGCCTTGAGCATAAAGAACAGCAATTTTTTCTCCTGTTATTTTTTTGTCTAAAGTTTTAGCATAGTCATTAAGGCTTATTGTTTTTAAATCCTCATCTAGCTCTATACTCAATTTTCTTTTTAAAAAATCATGATATTCACTTTCATGAGCTAAAACATCTACCAATTTGTTTTGTAGTGCACTTTGGGCAAGAAAGGCCGAAAGGCTATCTGTATTGCTATTGAGTTCTTGTAATGACATACTTCTAGAGATACTCATTTCTGTTGCCAAATTTGTCCAAATGTCAGAGATGATTTCTGTTAATTGCTCTCTATTTTCATTAGAAAGATTTTCTCTAATGAAAGGCTCTACGGCAGCCTTGTATTTGCCATGTCTAATCACCTCGAATTCAACACCATACTTTTCACCCATATTTTTGTAAAAAGTAATCTCAGAGGCTAATCCTTTTAGTTCTATGGTACCCATAGGATTGTGAAAAATAGAATCTGCCACAGTAGATAAATAATAATCACTTTGTTGAATGCGATTGGTATAAGCGTAAACAAACTTGCCCGATTCTTTAAATTTTTTAATCTCTTCTCTCAACAATGTAATTTGAGAAATTTCATCTGGTATAGAAATATCTAATTCCAAACTTATTCCTTTGATATTGTCATCATCTTTTGCTTTTTCAATGGCATTCAGTAGATTGAGCAGCGTAGGGTTTTCTGTATTTCCTATTTCAAAAATAGAATTACGCTGTTCTGTTAAATTTTCTATCATTGGTTGATCCATCTCTATAAGCAAGACAGAGTTTTTGTCTATATCCACTTCTTTCTCTTGCCCGAATGCTGCGATGATAAGTGAGAAAAACATAAAACATAGGAACATAAATATTCCAATTCCGATTACAACGGCGAGTACTCGCCCCAAAAAAGTCTTCATTAATTTTTATTTAATTAAATTTACAGTCTATATGACGCAATATAAGACCATTTTGTTACTAGGAACAGACCTTGGGGATAAAAAAAATAATTTAATTCAGGCTAAGTCGTATATTAATAGATATATAGGGCAGGTGATAAAAGAGACTAAAATCATAGAGACCGAGCCCATTGGCTTCACTTCTGATACAACCTTCTTAAATCAAGTTGTTGAGGTAGAAACATCATTCTCACCCTTTTTACTGTTAAAGGCTGTAAAAAGAATCGAAAATGAGATGGGTAGAGTATATCATGAGCCTAAGCAAGGTGAGGCATATACCTCCAGAATTATTGATATAGATATTTTATTTTATGAAAATTTGAAAGTAAATTCTAGCAAACTAACCATTCCTCATAATCAGATTAAAACCAGAGCTTTCGTTACAGAATTAATGAATGATGAGGTGTTTACATCTAAGATATAGTAATTTTTAATTTAAATAAAATAAAATCTTTGTTAATTCCTTTGTTATTGAGAAATGTAATACTAAATTTGCAACAATAAACTAATGATTAAAAACAAAACTTATGAAGCAACTAAAATTATTTACATTGCTTGGGCTTTTTTCCTGCATTACTGCGGTTAACGCACAAGAGGAAGAAACCATAGTGGTGGTAACAGACGACGTAGAGGCTGTTGAGGAAGTTAGTTATGATGAAAATCTGTATTACGGAATGAATCAAAACTATGTAGATTTTACAACCGATCAGAAGAAATTTAATGATTGGAGTTTAGCTGTGTATGGAGGGTTGAGCCTTGTACAAGGTTCCGATTTGAACACTTGGGTTGATGGAATGGATAATTTGTATAGTTATGATATCCAAGGGGTTTTAACGAAGCAAATTTCTCATGCTTTCGGTTTAGGGGCTCAATTCAACTGGGGTAGAACAGAGCAGCAGGCTACTAATTACCGTGGATATACAGATTACTGGATGTGGTCTTTGATTGGAGACATTAACTTTAGTAATTTGCTAAGAAGAGTAGATAATAAATCTAGATATGCTTGGGCACTCCATGGTTATGGAGGTATTGGTACTTTACAATATGAAGCATACAGAAGAGATACTAGAACGAATGAAGGATTTAGAAAGATATCTGACGTTGGTGGATTTGGTTCAGTATACATTAATGGTGGTGCTGGTTTAAGATATAAAATTAACCAAGATTTGGATATTGAAGCAAAAGGTATGTATTATTTTACAGGAGATGAAGAATTCGATGGTTCTGGACCTTCTGGTACTGTAGCAGATTTAGAAGAAGGTAAAGATGACGGTTTATTCACATTCTCTTTGGGTCTTGTATGGAAAATTGGTAAGCATCATGAACATTTAGCTTGGGCTGATCCTTTAGCTGATATTTATCCAATTCCAGAGCAAAAATTAACTGTTTGTGCTCAAGGTGATAATGATGATGATGGTGTTTGTGATGATTGGGATAGAGAATTAGATACGCCACTCGGTGCAAGAGTTGATGGTGCGGGTAGAGCATTAGATACAGATCTTGATGGTGTTATTGATTTACATGATAAGTGTGTAACAGTTCCTGGACCTGCAGATAATGATGGTTGTCCATTAGAAAGTGAGGCAGAGCAAATGTTAAATCTTGCTATTTCTAACTTAGAGTTCTCTTTAGATTCTGATGTTATTTCTCCATCTTACTATCCATTATTAGATCAAGCGGCAAATTACTTGAAACATTTCAGTAATCACAACTTTGATTTAGTGGGTCACACCGACGCAAGAGCTTCTCAGGCTTATAATTTAGATTTATCTAGAAGAAGAGCAGAGGCTGTTAAATCTTATTTGGTAGAGAAACATGGTATTCCTTCTTCTCAACTGAATGTTGTAGCTATGGGTAAAGATGAATTGAGATTCCCAGAGTGTGTGCCTGCGACTAAGTGTCCAGAGTGGAAGAACCATGCTAACAGAAGAGTAGTATTTGTTCAGAAATAAGAATAAATAATTGATATAATAAATTGGAAGACCAGGCTTAGCTTGGTCTTTTTTTGTTCTATACTTTTTTAGAATCTATTGCGATTTTATAGTTGTGATAGTCTTAATGTTGGTATAATCTAATGTATGTAACGTCTAAGGATATAGTGATTTCATATCTTCGGGAGTATTTGATTGTCTATGAATGCTAACTTAAAGCAATAAATACCCAGTAAAATATGGTGTCAATACGTTTCCATATGCTCACTTATTTTGTTCAACTCAGTGCTTCTTAGGCATATATTTTATTGAATATGATACAGATGATATAATTGTTGGGATTAGGTTAATATTACCCTAGGTATAATGATTACATCCAGCAGAATAATATATTAGATAGAAGGAATTACCGCTTCTCGTATAGATTTCCGTGTCTTTATTTTTAATTGAATAGCAACAATATGACTAATCCTATTCCAATGCTATTATGTAATCCTTCTTAGAATTAAGTTAAGCATAAAATAGAAAGAGCCACCTTGGTTTTAGGGTGGCTCTTTATTATTTTAAGGATTGAGGTTGATATTGACAATTAGTTTTTAATTTAAAACTTAAACATAACACCTCCAATACCTGTTGTGCCTTGCACTTCATAGTCTAAATATCTTTCGTAATTTTTATTAAGGACATTTCTGATTTCTAAAAATGCCCCCCATCGCTCTAAGAACATGTACGTAGCGCTTAGATTTAAATCTATATAAGAATTCAAACTATATGCTGGTAATTGGGCTGGATCTGTAATATGAGGATAGATAGTATACAAATTCAGTTCGGTTCCTTTTCTAGAACCTATGAAGAATAAATCACCGCCTAGAACTAATTTCTCATTTAATAATTTATAATTGGCGTCGATTGAGGTCTTAATAGATGGCTTATCCCAGGCCTCTTCTAAATTATCTAACTTATAAGATTGTAAAGTTAAACTCGTTCCAAGGTTTAAGTTAGAAATACCCGTATAGTTTAATCTACCCTGTATCGTAGATTTTTCACCATTATCATAAATCGTACTGAAAGAATTTCTCAGAGCATAAGAGACTCCTAATATATTGTATCTAGCAAAGAAAGGTATATTCTCTAAATCCTGAAATTTAGCACTAGCATCATATTTAAAGTTCTGTCCGATATCTCCTCTAAATCCAGCATAAAATTCTAATTTATTTTTGGTTGGTATTAATTCTTGTGATGACAGCAAAAAAGGATTGTCATTATAAAGTGTCTCATATCTATTATGAACAATACCACCAGCGACACCGCCATAAATACCAAATTCTGGTATGGCATTGTATGAGAAGTCAACAGCAGGGAAGAAATGAACTTTATCCATGTCTGGATACGCTGTAAGTATATCTGGATGAGAAGTGTTTAAATATTGAATGTTTGCGCCAAGATTTATTTGAAAAGCATCATTGTTCATGGTTATTTGCGGTGAAATACCTGCGTTGAAAACACGATACTCCTCATTATATAAAGCCTCGAATTTAGAGTTCGCCAAATTCAAATTTATATTTGCTTTGGCACCTAATTGCAAATCATTCATAACGCCAGTATCATAAAGTTCTAAATTCTTTAAAGTAGAAAATAAATCAAAACTAGACTCAGAGGCATCATGTTTGTCACTAAAGTAACCTGCTTTCAATTGCACATTTTCTAGAAATAAATGATCAAAGGTTTCATATTTACCAGCGACATAAATGTTATTATACGTCTGTGCTACATCTGTGCCCTCTTCTATTAATTCTCGTACATTTCTATCTATGCCATAATAATTTAATTGATGGGTGCCTCCTCCTAATCTAAAATCTGCTCTGGCATCATCAAAATTCAGTTTTAAGAAACCTTCTGCGTTTAATTTGAGTTCATCGCTATCGGTTACCGTATTTCTAACGTCTGCAGATGATGAATAATAATTTAAAGAAGCACCTGCTTTTTTGCCCTCATCTATCTCAAACGCTGCATAGCCATCTGCTAAAAAGGAATATCTGTTTCCAAAACCACCACGCACATAATTGTTATAAGGATTAATTTTACGCACGGGTAATTCATCTGCGGTGATAGTAGAAGTTTCAAAGTCAGACTCTGCCTCTACGTCTTTTAAACCATAAGTCACAGGCAATTTTTCTTTTTTACTGTCTGTGATTTCTGGCGTTTGTTTAATTTTTTCTGCAGCCTCTACTTTGGGTTCATATACTCTTTCTACTACTACAGATTCGTCTTTAATGTCTGTATTTCTGCCCACCGTGGTTTCTCCTTGCTGGATTTGTGCCATGGCGATTCCACCGAATAGGATTGCTATATTTAAAAAATATTGTTTCATTGAATATGGGATTTAATCCTGATTTCTAATCTGGTTTAATTTTATTTAGACAGTATTTCTGATTTTAATTTCTTGGCTTCATTCACAACCTCTGGGAAATCTTGGTAATTATTTATCACAGCATCTAGCGTGGTATTGGCTTGGTATAAATCTCCCAGTTTATAATAGTTATGAGCCATAATCACAAGCGCTTTACTTCCCCAATATTGCTGTTCTGCATAATTAGAGGCTAATTGGAATACGGTATCATTAGAAGCCTTAAAATTCTTTTCTTTATTTAAGAAAAACGCTTTGTAATATAAAGCCTCTGCCTTGATAGCATTAGAGCCAGAATTCTCTAGTTTCTCAAACGCCACTCTCGCTTGATCTAATTGATTAGAGGCGTATAAACTTCTTGCTTTGGTAAGTTCTGCCTCTTGAATTACAGTTGGCTCATTTTTGGCATTAGATAAAACGTTTTCTGCCATATTCACAGCTTTATTATGCTGGTTTCTTTTGCTATAAAGTCTCATCAGATGAACCTCTGTAAATGTCTTATAAGAAGCATTATTAGTTACTTGATTTAAGTTCTCTAGTGTTAATAATGCTTCTGTTTCTCTATTTTGATTAATGTATAATTGTGACAGTCTTAATAAAGCATCTTCTTGATATTCATTTTTAGAAAGCGCCGCTTTGGTCAAAGGTTCTTCTGCCTTATCATAATCACCTAATTGATAGTAACTTTCTCCTAATCTATAGTTGGTAGCAGCGGAATAGGTAGAAGTTGGGTACTTCTGATTGAATGAATTAAATAAATTTATTGCTTTCGTATAATCTTTCTCATCAAAAGCTTCATTGGCAGATGCATAAGCCAAAAGTTCTAATTCAGCTTGATCTACTTGATAATAACCAAGAGAATTCGCCCAACTTTCAAACGCATTGACATTGTTATTTTCTAAATAAATTCGCTTCACATTATCAATAGCATCCCGTGCGAGTTGCGTGTTGGGATAACCCTCTGCGGCACTTTTGTAGGCGACTAATGCGTTTTCCGTATTACTTTGGTTGTTATAAATGACACCTTTCTGCATATTGGCTCTTGCTGCCATTTCAGAATTTCCATTTTTAATTAAATCATTTAAATTCTTTAAGGCTTGTTGTGTGCCGCCATTTTGTGTATAAGCCAATGCCAACTCGAATTTAGCCATATGATAATAACTAGAAGTTGGATAGTCTCTAAGAAAATTTTCTAAAGATTGAATTTTATCTTCTTGCTTTCCTAAAATACCTAACGCCACGGCACTGTTATAAGCAGCCTCGTCAGAAACGGTGGGTTCCTGCGCAGCCAAATCACGATAAATTGTCAAGGCTTTTTGCGTCTGTTGTGCTCCAATATAAGCGTCTGCTAGGCGCAATCTGGCATCTGCTTTAAAGTTTCCTGGAGGATTAGACGCTAAATAAGTTTCAAAGTTTTGAATAGCCTGCGTGTATTGTCTCAATTTTAAATGCGTGTAGCCTAATTGATATTTAACCTCTTTTTTCTCTGGAAGGTTGAGCCTTGATTGATCAAATTGATTAAAATATTGTAATGCTTCTTGGTATTTGTTTTGTCTATAATTACTTTCTCCCAGCCAGAAGATAGATCTAGTCTTAATCTCTTCACTATTCCCTGTTTTAGAAGCAAGCGAAAAATAATCTGCAGCCTGATTGATGTCACCATCCTTTACAAGGTTTACACCGTATAAAAATGCAGCCTCTTGCTCTGCATTGGATTGAATTTGGTTTTTTGGATTAATTGCAGCCAGCACTTCTAGCGCATTTTTATAATTCCCAGAAGAGATATAAGCATCTATTAAATAATTGTTAATCTCTGCCAGATATTTAGAATTTGGGAATACTTGCTCAAAGCTTTGTAAAACTTGTGGGGCTCCCAAAAAGGGGTTTCCAATCTCATAACTCAATTTCGCATAATTATAAAAAGCATCTTCTTGAATGGTTGTGTCAAAAGACATTTCAGACGCAGACTTATAGGCTGTTAAAGCCTGCTGCTTTTGGTTGGTTTGTAGGTACGCATTTCCTAATTGATAATATGCCGTTTGTGCAAGTGCATTCTCTTCTTCTATAATTTTATTTAAAAGAGAAATCGCAGTTTCAAATTCACCTTTTTGATAATGAGCATACCCTAATTGATAATAATCTGCATTGGATTTTTTTCCTTGGTAATTTTCTAAATAAGGAATCGCCTCGTCATATTTCCTTCGTTGAAAATAACTTTCACCTACAATTTTAGAAACCTCTGATTGAATAAAAGGGTCATTATTACTCTCTAATAATTGTCTACCATCTGCAATTACCTTGTCATACTCCTTATTGTTAAATTCAATCTGAACGACATAAGGTAAAACCCTTGGCTCATATTCAGGATTTCGCACTTTTAAGGTGTCAAAATAGTTGAATGCTTTTTCAAAATTTTTTCGTGCATAATAGATATGTCCAGTATAGTAGGCTGCTGCATCTTGGTATTGTTCTGATTGTACCAATGGTTCCAGATATCTAAGGGCTTCGTCTGTTTTGTCATTCATAAACGCAGCATAGCCCAATTTAAACTGATATTCATTGCGTTTGCGTTCTGGCAAATCATATAAGTCGCCTTTGCTCAAATATTCATAGGCTTTTTTATAGGCTCCATTTGTTAAGTAGAAACTCCCTAATTCCCAATGTGCATTTTGCATATAAATACTGCGTGGATATTTCTTCTCAAAAGCAAGGAAACGCTCTTCTGCCCCTTGCTCGTTATTAACTAAATTCACCAAGGATGCATAGAATTCCGCCTCTTCACGCGTGTTGGGCGAAACATCTTTTCTGTCTAGAACTTTTTCAAATTTATCTTGAGAAGCCTTATATACCTCTGTTAGATAGAGATATTTGGCTTGTTTAAATTCCTTTAAATGATCAAAATTTATTTGTGATGACTGTGCCCATGTTATAGAAGATGCCACAGTGAATAGACCTAATACCAATGTTTTTTTTCGCATAGAAAAAGTTTGAATCAAAATTAATTAACTTCTTTATTTAACGTGCCATTCGGTAGCTAAATTGTGGCAAAATTACCTAAAATTAAGGGAATTATTACTTAGAATAACTTATCCTATTGTATTCCACTGCAATATAACTTTTCACAACGCAGAATATTTATTTATCTTTGTATTTCTAAAATTTTTTTATGGTAAATATCACACTTCCCGACGGCAGTGTTCGATCGTATGAACATGCTGTTACGGCTATGGATGTGGCAAAGGACATTAGCGAGGGCTTAGCCAGAAACGTTATATCTGCATTGGTAAATGAACAACAGGTAGAAACTTCTACCCCGATTACAACAGACGCTACCTTAACCCTATTAACCTGGAATGATGATTTGGGCAAGAGGGCTTTTTGGCATTCATCTGCTCACTTGTTAGCACAGGCCATCTTAGAGTTCTTTCCGAATGCCAAATTGACCATAGGACCTCCTATAGAAAATGGCTTTTACTATGATGTAGATTTTGGCAAAGATAGCATCTCAGAAAAAGATTTTGAGAAGATAGAAAAGAAAATGCTAGAAAATGCGAAAAAGAAAAGCACTTTTAATCTATATCCAGTTTCTAAAAAAGAAGCGTTAGAAGTCTATAAAAATAATCCATTCAAAACAGAATTGATAGAAAATCTAGAGGATGGGACTATCACATTTTGTACGCATGATGATTTTACAGATTTATGTAGAGGTGGACATATTCCCAATACCTCTTTGGTAAAGGCAGTGAAGATATTAAATGCTGCAGGTGCCTATTGGAGAGGAGATGAGCATAACCCTCAGTTGACAAGGGTTTATGGTATTTCATTTCCTAAACAGAAGGAATTAAAAGAATATTTACATAACCTAGAGGAGGCTAAAAAGAGAGACCATAGAAAATTAGGTAAAGAATTAGGTATTTTTACTTTTTCTGAAAAAGTAGGAGCAGGGCTTCCTTTATGGTTGCCTAAAGGGGCGGCATTGCGTTCTAAATTAGAGAACTTTTTAAAACGTGCGCAGCAAAAAGCAGGGTACGAAATGGTAATTACACCGCATATAGGTCATAAAGATTTATATGTAACTTCTGGTCATTATGAGAAATACGGAGAAGACAGTTTTCAACCCATAAAAACACCGAACGAGGGCGAAGAGTTTTTATTAAAGCCCATGAACTGTCCGCACCATTGTGAGATATTTAAATCTCAACAATGGTCTTATAGAGATTTACCTAAACGGTTTGCAGAATTTGGTACGGTGTATCGCTATGAGCAAAGTGGTGAACTGCACGGGCTTACAAGAGTTCGCGGTTTTACTCAAGATGATGCGCATTTATTCTGTACGCCTAACCAATTACTAGATGAGTTTAAGAAAGTAATTGATTTGGTTCTCTATGTCTTTGGTAATTTAGGGTTTGAGAATTTTACGGCTCAAATTTCATTAAGAGATCCAAATGACAAAGAAAAGTATATAGGAACTGATGAGAATTGGGAAAAAGCGGAGAGTGCAATTATAGAGGCTGCTAAAGATAAAAATCTACAAACCGTTGTAGAATATGGCGAGGCTGCTTTTTATGGTCCAAAACTAGACTTTATGGTGAAGGATGCATTAGGTAGAAGTTGGCAATTAGGGACCATCCAAGTAGATTACAATCTTCCAGAAAGGTTTGATTTAACTTACATAGGATCAGATGGAGAGAAACATCGTCCTGTGATGATTCATAGAGCTCCATTTGGTTCTATGGAAAGGTTTATAGCGATTTTACTAGAGCACACTGCTGGGAATTTACCTTTATGGTTGTCCCCAGAACAGTTCATTATTCTTCCGATTAGTGATAAGTATGTGGATTACAGTAAAAAAGTTTTAAATTCCATAGAAAATTCCGATATTAGCGGCGTGATAGATGAAAGGTCTGAAAAGACTGGACGGAAAATTAGAGATGCAGAAATGTCCAAGATTCCATACATGTTGATTGTAGGAGAAAAGGAAGAAGAATCAGGCATGGTTTCTGTAAGAAAACATGGAGAAGGTGACTTAGGAACTTTCACTATTCAAGACTTCAAGCAAATGCTTGAAAAAGAATTAGAGTTTAACCAAAACATATAAATTATCGCAATAAGAAGACGTGGTGGATACCGGCCGCCAAGAAGACAACAGGAAGACCAACACAAAATCAACGAGAAAATTAGAGTTCCGGAGGTACGTGTTGTAGGAGATGTCGATGACATCAAGATAGGGATATATCCTACCAAAAAGGCTCTGGAAATGGCAGATGAATATAATTTGGATTTGGTCCTGATTACAGAAAATGCGAATCCACCCGTTGCCAAAATTCTTGATTATAAGAAGTTTCTCTATGATGAAAAGAAAAGGCAAAAGGAAATGAAAGCCAAGCAAACCAAAGTTACGATTAAAGAAGTTAGGTTTGGTCCTAACACAGATGATCATGACTATGAGTTTAAAAAACGCCATGCCGAAAGTTTCTTAAAAGACGGTTCTAAATTAAAGGCTTATGTTTTCTTTAAAGGTAGATCTATTGTGTTTAAAGATCAGGGCGAAATTTTATTATTAAGATTAGCGCAAGACCTAGAAGAAGTGGGTAAGGTAGAGCAGATGCCCAAGTTAGAAGGTAAGCGCATGATAATGATGATGGCTCCTAAAAAATAAAGTAAGTTTACTTACCTATTACTATAAAACTCTAGATAGAGGATAGAGATTTACTTCTCATCTGAGAAATTTAAAGTTTTTAAGACTGAAAGAGATTGTAATTTCTTTCATTAATAAAAAGAATCAGTTCAATTATAAAAATAGATTAAGATGCCAAAGCAAAAAACAAAGGCTGGAGCGAAAAAGCGTTTCAAGTTAACAGGAACAGGAAAAATTAAACGTAAACACGCTTTTAAAAGCCACATTCTTACAAAAAAAGAAAACAAGCAAAAGAGAAATCTAACTAAAACTACACTTGTGTCTAAAGCAGACGAAAGAAGTGTAAAACAACAATTAGGATTAAGATAAATATTTTATTGCCTTTAATTAAGGCGTACTATAAATAAATTAATCGGTTTATTAATAAGTATTAACCCGGCCGACGGCTCATAAAAAGAGATGAAAATCCGCCCACGGTCAAAAAATTAAAATTATGCCAAGATCAGTAAATTCAGTAGCGTCAAGAAGACGTAGAAAAAAAGTAATTAAGCAGGCCAAAGGATACTTTGGTAGACGTAAAAACGTTTGGACAGTTGCAAAGAATGCAGTAGAAAAAGCGATGACTTATGCATACCGTGATAGAAGACAGAAGAAAAGAAACTTCCGTGCTCTATGGATTATGCGTATTAATGCAGGTGCGCGTCAACATGGGATGACATATAGTCAATTCATGGGGTCTGTGAAAAAGAATAACATTGAATTAAACCGTAAAGTTTTAGCAGATTTAGCGTTAAACCACCCGGAAGCATTCAAAGCAGTTGTAGATCAAGTTAAATAAATAAAATCAATTGAACTGATTTAAAAAAGGAGCATTTTTGTAAGAAAATGCTCCTTTTTGATTTTATAAAGAAATGGTAAGCTAGTCTTTTTTGAAAACGTCTTCTAATTGTTGATTATAAACCCCAATATCATGAAGGATATTCTCCGCTCCAATTTTAGAGGTTGCAGAAGTAGTATAAAAAGGTGGAAGTTCTGCCCAAGTTTTTAACATTTCATTTTTATACTTCATTAAATTTTTCCCCAATTTAGCAGAATTTATTTTGTCTATTTTGGTCATAACTATAGAAAATGGAATTTGACTTTCGCCTAAAAATTCCATGAAAGAAAGATCATTTTTTTGTGGTTCATGTCTGCTATCTACAAGAACAAAAACGTTGACCAAATTCTTTCTATTCAAGATATAACTTTCTATCATTTGCCC
Source organism: Flavobacteriaceae bacterium Ap0902 (assembly GCA_009835005.1). Classification (GTDB taxonomy): domain Bacteria; phylum Bacteroidota; class Bacteroidia; order Flavobacteriales; family Weeksellaceae; genus Profundicola. Next base: position 122,312 of record WTFG01000007.1, read on the forward strand.
AAATTTGGCTCTATCCTTTCTAGAAACTTTGGCATATCCATAGCCTGGTAAATCTACTAGATACCAACTTTCATTAATTAAAAAATGATTAATTAACTGGGTTTTGCCTGGAGTGGAGGAGGTTTTGGCTAACTTTTTATTATTTACCAGCATATTGATGACAGAGGATTTTCCCACGTTAGAACGACCTATAAAAGCATATTCTGGCATGATGGGCTCTGGACATTTTCTCCAATCTGTGTTACTTTCTACAAATACGGCTGATTTAATCTTCATTATGATTTTGTAATCATTGGGTTCAACCATTCAAATAAGAGTTCATTGAATAAGTCTGGGTGCTCCATCATTGGAGCATGACCACATTTGTCTATCCAGTGCAGCGTAGCGTTTGGTAATCCCTCATTAAATTCTATAGCAACTTCTGGCGGCGTAACAATGTCTTGCTTCCCCCAAATGAGTAATACTGGAGTCGTGATATGATCTAATTGATCCCTCATGTTATGTTTAATCGCACTTCTTGCAATATATAAAGTTTTAATTGCCTTTTTCTTATCATTAACTGTTTCAAAGACCTCATCTACGATTTCTTTTGTAGCCACTTTTGGGTCGTAAAACACTTCTTCTGCTTTGCGTTTAACATACTCATAACTACCCCTCTTAGGGAAGGTTTCTCCAAAAGACTTTTCATATAATCCAGAACTTCCTGTAAGGACTAAACTATGCACTAATTCTGGGTAATCTGAAGTTGTAACCAAACCCACATGTCCACCTAAAGAATTACCAACCAATGTTGCTGGTTCTTGGACTACTTCTTTTAAAAAGTTAGTAACAAATTTAGAAATATTACTTACATTGGTACTGATAATGGGCAGATCTAGAATGGGTAATTCTGGTGCGTACACCTTATAGCCTTTAGAAGAAAAATATTTGGTTAAAGCATCAAAGTTACTTAATCCCCCCATTAAACCATGTAATAAAACAATGGGATGACCTTCACCTTCTTCTATATAATTATATTTCTTTTGCTTTTTGATGTTGAAGCGCATGCAAATTTCTTTTGATTGTACAAAAATACGATATTTCACTAAAAATATTTGGATTAAAAAGCACTTAATGCATAATAAACTTTATGAGTTGGTGTAGCCAAATCTTTTTAGTTCATTATCATTCTTTCTCCAATTTTTCTTAACTCTAACAAATAGTTTTAGGAATATCTTTTTATTAAAGAATTTCTCCAAATCCTCTCTAGCTTCCTTGCCAACCTTAGTTAGAGACTGTCCTTTATGTCCAATAATTATTCCTTTTTGTGATTCTCTTTCCACGAATATGTCTGCGTCTATTTTGATGATATCTGGCTCTTCTAGAAAACGTTGGGTAACTACTTCTACCGCATAAGGGATTTCCTTTTGATAATTCTCTAGGATTTTCTCTCTGATAGTTTCGTTGATTATAAATCTTTCGGACTTGTCTGTTAATTGATCCTTTGGATAATATAATGGACCTTCTGGTAATAATTCTTTGATTTTTTCTACCAAGAAATTGGTGTTGAATCCACTCAAAGCGGAAATAGGTAAAATTTCTGCATTCGGTAATTGCTTGTGCCAATAGTCCACTAATCCTTCTACTTTTTCTTGGCTTATGGTATCAATTTTATTTATCAATAGAAGAAGCGGAACCTCTATTTTTTTTAATTTCTCGTTGAAATCCTCATTGATTAAACCTTCATCTGTGGGTTCAACCACCATTAATAGAATATCAGCATCTTTGAATGCCTCATCCACAAAACCCATCATTTTATTTTGAAGTTCGTAGGCTGGATTTAAAATCCCTGGGGTATCAGAAAATATTATTTGATATTCATCCGTAGTTACAATCCCTAAAATTCTATGTCTTGTTGTTTGCACTTTATTGGTGATAATAGATAATCTCTCACCCACCAATTGATTCATCAATGTAGATTTCCCGACATTGGGGTTTCCAATTATATTTACAAATCCTGATTTAAAATTTTCTTTCATAATTAAACTTCATTAATAGGTAAAGTTATAACAAATGTAGTACCTACAGTTCTATTATTTCTAAAAGTTATGGTTCCCTGATAACTTTCCATAATTTTCTTAACCATCGGCAAACCAATTCCAGAACCAGATGATTTTGTGGTAAACTTTGGAATAAAAAGTTTATCCTTATAATCATCCATAACACCAATACCATTATCCTTCATTGTAATCTGCAAAATTTTATCCACTTTTGTAATGGTCACGTCAATTTGTGCTTTTCTATGATGCGGAATGGCCTGGAATGCATTTTTCACAATATTGGTGATGACCCGCACCAGAGAGGATTCATCTATGATGAGATAGATAGGTTCTTCTGGCGCATTGAAGTTAATATATTCTTCATCAAAAATAGATAGACTTTTGCAAATCACTTGCGTTAAGTCTATCTTGGTATCATGGCGACTTGGTAGATTGGCAAACTCAGAAAAAGCAGACACTATTGTATTTAATGAATCTATTTGTTTTAAAAGCCCTTTGGATAATTCGTCAACTCTTTCATGGGCATTATTAGCAGTTGGATCATAACGGCGTTGAAAGTTTTGAATTAATAAACGCATAGGTGTGAGTGGGTTTTTAATTTCATGAGCCACTTGTTTTGCGAAATGCTATGGTAGTTCACCACGCTAATAAGATAGCCAGAGATACAGCGATCACGTTACCTATGACAAGGTTCTTGTACAAATCAAATATTTTGCTACTAATAATGCTCTGATCTTGAACAAATGGAATACCTAGAATGGCAGAAGGTTCTTGATTATCATTATAAAGATAGCTATAAGATTTTAGATATGGCTGTTCATTGATTGCCTTGGGTACTTTGATGTTATCATGCGTAGTGGTAATAGCTGCCAAATCATTTTTATGGATAGATTTTTCTACTTGGGATAGATCTGGATTAGAAGATGTTAAAAGTAATCCTTCTAAGTCATAAACATCTATTTGGATGTCTTGTATGGCAGAGGATTCTGGAACTTTGTTTTTAAATATTGTATATAGATCGTCCCTAGAGGTTTCCTGGTTTTTCTTTGACAGTTGTCTTTCTAAGGCTGTTTTTATATTCTGTTCTTTACGGTTTAGGGTATTGGTATAGAACGTTTCTGTGGTGTTTTTAAAATGAAAGAAAGTGATTAGTCCTGTGGTGATGCCTGTAAAAAGAATCAAAATAAAAATAATGATGAACAAGCGGATGTTGATAGGTAAGTTATCAAAAACTTTCATTAATAGGGAGGTCTGTTTATTTAAAATGATGGGATTAGATTTAAGGGATGAGTTTTAAAATTTTGTAATGGGAAGATTCAAAAGTGTCATATCTTTATTGCGTATGGATATTGAATGGTAGTGTGATGATAAAAGTAGAACCATCTCCTTGATTATTTCTAAACCGAATGGTACCATCATATTCTTCTACTATTTTTTTTACCATAGGTAATCCCAGTCCAGAACCAGAGGATTTGGTGCTAAATTTAGGAACAAATAATTTGTCTACAATTTCATCTGGAACCCCAGAGCCATTATCTTTTACTAAAATATTTACGTGGGATTCATTTTTTTCTAATTCGATTTCAATTTTTGGTGTTCTCCCAATAGGGATAGCCTGATTAGCATTTTTAACTAAATTGGTAATAATCCTCACCAAATAGTTAGGGTCAAAATTGATGTAGATAGGTTCTTTGGGCGCTTTAAAAGTTAGAGAGTCCTCATCAAATAGCTCTAGTGCAATATCAATTTCTGTTATTAATTCAATGGTTTTATCTCTTCTTACAGGCATTTTAGTATAATCTGTAAAGGCCTCTGCGATATCACTCAAAGTGTCTATTTGGCGTATAATCCCTTTAGATAATTCATTGACTTTTTCTTTAATATCTGGAGCTTCTGGGTCAAATCTCATTTGGAAACTTTGCATTTGCAGCCTCATAGGTGTAAGTGGGTTCTTTAATTCATGGGCTACTTGTCTGGCGGCTTCTCTCCAAGTCTCCTCTCTCTCTACTTGTAATAATTGTTCTGATTGTTCATTAATTTTATTTACCATTTCATTATAAGAGTCCACAATCACACTCACCTCATCATTATATTTATATTTAATAGGTTTATTCTTTTGAGCTATATGGGTGTTTTCAAATTTAAAAGCAATTTCCTGCAGTCTAGAAGTGATTGATTTAGAAATCCACCAAGAAACTAAGGCTCCAAGAGCAAGGACAATGATGATTACTCCAGAAAGTCTTTCCAAAAGATCTATTAAGGCTTCTTGCAAGAAAGAATCATCATGCTTATAGGGGATACTAATAATACCTATGGGTTGTTGATTAAGGTTATAAATTAACCTATAAGAAGTTAGCAAGGTTTTATCTCCCTCTGTTTTTCTAACTTCAAATCTGTCATTGTTAGGAGTGATGTTTTGCATAATCACTTCTGGCACTTCTTTCCTCTCTGGGGTGAGCTTAGCCTCTGAGGTTAATAAAAGTTTTCCATCTAAGCCATACAAGGATATATGTACATCATTAATGTCAGCATATTCAAATATTCTACTTTCTAAAACATTTTTAATATTGTTGTGATTGATTTCTTCATGATAATCTGTAGTCTCATAATCAATAGTCTCTATGATAGTTTTTTCTTTGCTAGCCAATCTATCTTCATGAAACTCTTTGGTGGTTTCTTGGAAATGGAAAAAAGTCAATAATGCTACTGTTACTGCCGTCATCAAAATCATGATAATTAATGCAGTAAAAATCCGAAACCTTAAAGATAGTTTGTTTAATAAATTCAAAAGTTATTTTTAGTATGATGGTAATCAAAAATGATGCTATGCCCTAGACTCCATGAGTTTTTGTACATATTTACCCAAAATGTCAAATTCAAGATTAACCTCTGAGCCTATTTCTAACATGTGCAGATTCGTGTGTTGCCAAGTATAGGGTATAATAGCAACAGAAAACCCATTAGGTCCTGAATCTACTACGGTGAGGCTAATGCCATTTACGCAAATAGAGCCTTTTGTTACAGTGATGAATTCACTAGATTCATAAGAGAAGAATAATTTATAGCTTCCATTTTCATCTTCAACTTTTTCTAAAATTCCAATTTGGTCCACATGGCCTTGTACTACGTGCCCATCTAGTCTATCAGAAACCTTGACACAACGTTCTAGGTTTATTTTATCGCCAACCTTCCAAGTATTTAAGTTCGTAACTTTTAGAGTTTCTTCAATCGCTGTAACTGTATATTGATTATCCTCAAGCGAGACTACTGTTAAGCAAACACCGTTATGAGAAACACTTTGATCTATTTTTAATTCATCTGTGAAATTACAGCGTAATGTAAAATGAGTATTGCCCTTATCTTGTACAATATTCTCTACAGTGGCCATTTCTTCTATGATTCCTGTAAACATTTTAATTGGATATTTTAAATAGTTTTAATAATAATTATCTGGATCATAATAACTTTCATCATCAACCTCTTCTTCCTCATCATCATGAAAATCAGCATCAAAGTCTAAATCACCAAACATATTTTGTTCTGGTGCGTTTTCTGGTCTTTTCCCAAATTCAAAAACGACGGAAGGGAATTTGCCTTGTAGTGAGATCACTTGCGTCTCCACCACCTCACAATAAAAAGTCCACATTTCTAAAAAATCATAAACATAAATGGCGCGGCTCCCTTTTTGAGGTAGCACATCACCAATTTTAATTTCGTCCATGACCTCACCTGTATCATCTTCTGATGTGTCTAGAAGGGGTATTTCACTGCCTTGAAACCAATCTTCATTAGAAAGGTAAAAGGAAGCTAGTTCTTCTCCTTCTAAATCAAAAGCATCCCTAATAGCCTTATGTAGATCTAATAACGTTTGGGTGGATTCTATCTCAATATCTCTAAATACGTCTTCATCTGTTTCTAGAATTATACGGAACTTATGTATCATTTTTATAGGTTTTTCTGAATTTTAAAGCCTGCTTTCTTCCCCAGTCTAAGCATGAATGCATAAGCTTCATTTCTATCGTTCTTCAACTCTCCATCCAAAATTGCTTCCTTGATTTTATTTTTAATCATACCAACTTCCCTGCATGGTTGGATATTAAATGCCTGCATAATATCCTCTCCACTAATAGGCGGTTGGAAGTTACGAATATGATCTCTTTCCTCTACTTCTTTAATTTTCTCCTCTACCTTATTGAAGTTATTTTTAAATCTAGCTTGTTTTTTGGCGTTTTTGGTTGTAATGTCTGCTTTGCATAAGGTAAATAAATCTTCTAAATCCTGCCCTGCGTCAAATAATAGTCTGCGCAATGCATTGTCTGTAGCCTCCTCACTAACCAAGGGGATGGGTCTAGAACTCAGCATTACCAGCTTCTTCACATATTGCATTTCATTCCCCATAGGAAGTCTAAGTCTACGGAAAATTTTTGGAACCATTTTAGAGCCTACAAATTCGTGGGAATGAAACGTCCATCCCACTTTATTATCAAATTTTTTGGTAGGAGCTTTACCGATATCATGGAGCAGAGCTGCCCATATAAGCCATAGATTATCTGTATGTTTGGAGATATTATCTACCACCTCAAAAGTGTGGTAAAAGTTATCTTTATGTGTTTGTCCTTCTTTTTCCTCTATTCCTTTTAAATCTGTAAGTTCTGGCAGAAATCTTTCTAATAAATTCGCATTGTCTAGCAAAATTAACCCATAGGAAGGTTTGGGAGATAATAAAATCTTATTAAATTCAGCCATAATTCTTTCTATAGAGATAATATCCAATCTTTTCGCATTTTGTTGAATGGCATGGAATGAATCTGCTTCTATATCAAAGTTTAATTGACTCGCAAATCGGATAGCTCGCATCATCCGCAAGGGGTCGTCAGAGTAAGTGATATTGGGGTCTAATGGTGTGCGAATGACCTTGTCTTGCAGGTCTTGCATCCCATTGAATGGGTCTACAAACTCTCCATAGTTTTTCTGGTTTAAGGAAATGGCTAATGCGTTGATGGTGAAATCTCTCCTAAGTTGATCATCTTGGATAGAGCCATCTTCTACCGCAGGCTTTCTACTATCTTTGGAATAACTTTCTTTTCTTGCGCCAACAAATTCCCAATCTATGTCTTTGTGCCTAAACATAGCAGTGCCAAACCTTTTGAAAAAACTTACAGAAGATGTGTTACCCAATACTTTAGCAGTTTCCTTGGCAAGGGCAATTCCACTCCCCTCTGTTACAATATCAATATCCTTTTTCAATTCCCGTTGAAGCAAATAGTCTCGCACGAAACCGCCTATAACAAAAGTTTTCTGATTCAAAGTATCTCCGATTTCCCCAATCACTTCAAAAACGTGATTGTCTAATGCTTCTTTCAGGTTCATTTTGCAAATATAATGATTTGTAGATGGTTTTATAAAATGCGTTCTTTGTGCTAATCGCAGAGCGTAACCTAAGCTCTGATTACTTTAATTTGGCCATCATGTTTAATTTCTATGATAGATGAAGCCTCAAAGGGTGGGGCAAAGGTTTCTGTTTCTGGCATTATATAGTCTACCTTTTCTAATAATTGTGGATTAATTTGATTAAAAGTGCGTGGTGGTTTTTCTCCAGATAGATTGGCAGAGGTAGAAATAAGAGGTGTTTTTACACGTTGAATAATTTTCTTTAAAGGTAGATAATCTACTATCCGGATCCCAATAGTGCCTGCTGGGGAAATCAAAAAATCAGGAATGTCTATAATTTTATCATAGATAATAGTCAGAGGTTTGTCAGAAAGGTCTATGATATCCCAGGCTAATTCTGGCACGTCCACTAGTTTTTCTAAATGACGATCGCTATCCACCAATAGGATGAAATTTTTATTCTCTGGGCGATTTTTAATCTGATTGATTTTCAGAATTGCTTTTTGATCTGTGGCTATACAACTCAATCCAAAAGTTGTGTCCGTGGGTGTTAGGATTACACCAGAATTTTGTAATATATCTATGGCTTTTTGCATGTTATGATAAGTCTTTGAATAGTTCATAAAAACCTTCTATTGTTTTATCTATTGAAAGTTCTGTTTTAATTTTATGAATAGCATTTTGCCCCATCTGACGTCTCAAATCTGGAGATTCTATTAATTTCTGAATATGTTCTGCTAATTTTATATAATCCTTGATGGGTGCTACAAAACCACTTTGGTTCTCATCAATTAATTCTGTGCATCCTCCAGCATCTGTCATAACGATGGGTTTGCCCATTACAGCTGCCTCGCTAATAGCTCTTCCCAGACCCTCACTTATAGAGGTTTGTACATAAATGTTTGCTCCTTTAATGAGTTCTGGTACATCTTTTCTAAAACCGAGTAAATGTATGTTTTTTTGCTGAATAATTTGCGAATAAGCAGATAAATGCTCTTGCGTTAGATGGTGACCCGCTAAAATGAAATGAATATCATTATTAAAGCATGCTGTCATTTTTAAAAAAGTAGGAATGTCTTTGACTTTATCATTTCTGCCAACCATAATGACTTTTATGGCATCTTTTGGAATATTTAATAGCGTGTAATTAAAAGGTTTAACATCGCTAAACCATTTCGTACTATATCCTTTGTAAATTTTTACAGCTCTATTTTTAGCTCTGCCAAACAATTGCTTTCTCACATGTTGGTATACATATTCACTGTTGCAAATAATTTTATCTATTTTAGGATTTAAATAAGAGAGATAAGCAAATGGATCGTGCCAATGGAGACTTGCAGAACCATAATAAGTAACAATTTTAAAATCTCTCTTTTTGATAAATGGGAGGAAGCTTCTTAGGTGTTTCCCATTACGAACGTATAGAATTTGAATGCTTTTAGAAGTAATGATATCGGCAATTCCGTTGGCGAAGTGTTTATCAAACTTTTTTTTAGGTTCTATGGAAATGTATTCAATATGGTGGTTTTCAAAAAAAGCTCTAATTTCTGAATTTTCATTGGCCGCAACTGTAATATGAAATCCTTTTTTTTGAAGCCCAATAAAGGTTTCAATTTCCGAATAGTAAACATTCTTACTAGAAATATAATTTCCTAAAATTAATATGCGTATTGAATTATCCATAGGAGACCAAATTTCTTAATTATGGAATAAATTTGAATATAGATTCCAGGTTTATTATCAAAACGCGTTATTTAGGTAAAGCAATCATATAATCTTAGCGGTTAATTAGATTTTTTCCACTTTTCATTTAATAGGACATAGCGTTTATACACATGTTGACCATAAATTTTAGAAATCAAATAACCTTCCCTGCCATCTAGAAACCCTAAGCCAAAAATATAGTGATGTAAGAATCTCCAAGCAGGTTTTATAGTGAAATGAAATATATTGGGTTTGACACCCTTTTTGAATAGTTCTTCTGCTCTTAAATCTGCATACATATCCAATTTCTTATTATACTCTTGTATAGAAGTCAATGAAAAATGTTGGAGTTTATTTATTAAATACCCCACTTCTCCAGAGCAAGACATAGTCTCGTGCACGAGTTTAGTTGCATCATAACTGCATTTATCTGTTTTGAAAAGTCTGATTGCCTTATCATTTTGCCAAGCACTATATTGGAGAGGTTTATTCAAAAAATAAAATTGACGATGAATGTAATAAGCGTTTTTAGCCTCTGGTTTATTAATGATATTTATGATCTCTTTTTGTAGCTCTTTACTTATGCGTTCATCTGCATCAAAAAATATGGTCCATGGATGCGTAGCTTGACTAATCGTAAAATTCTTCTGATCTGTGAAGTTTTTGAATTTACGCTGAATTAATTTTACCTCTGGGAATTCTTTTCTAATAATTTCTGCCGTACCATCAGTACTAAAAGAATCTACAACGATAATCTCATCTGCAAAAGAAAAATTATTCAAATATCCGCGGATGTTATCTTTCTCGTTGAAAGAAATTAGCAGTGCTGATAGTTTGTTTGTCATAAATTTAAATTAATAACAGCTTAATTTATGCAAATTTAAAACAAAATAAGTTAAGTTCATATTAAACGGGGTATTCAGATAAAACTATTTATTTGTTTACATAGCAATGGATTCAGTTGGTCTAGCAAAAAAAAAGGATTTAGTAAAAGAATATTTTTAATATAGATTTTGGCGGTAAATTTGTTTATACTTAATATAAGACAAGAAATGCTGCAAAGAATAACACGTATGATAGTTGATTTTAAATTAAATAGAAGATGAGGATTGCCCAAGTGATTGATCAATTAGGAACTGGCGGAGCAGAAAGAGTTTGTGTCAATTTAACTAATCTATTTGCTAGAAATGGATTTGAAGTTAAACTCATAGTTTTTGATAAAATAGGATCTTTCTTTGACTTGATAGATACCAATGTAGAAGTTGTTGTTCTAAATAAGAAAGAGGGTAAATTAAAAGCTTATAGAAAAATAGTAGAAGAAGTCCAAGCTTATGACATCATTCATGTGCACATGCGACAAACCTACAGATTCATTCAAAAAGCATTTTTAATTTTTGGAAAGAGAAAAAAAGTGATTTTGCATGATCATTATGGCAAAATTGGAATTAATAAAAAGGTTCCTCTGTTTTATAAAAATTTATTTAAACCAACTTTTTATATAGGTTGCACCACACTCCTCACAGATTGGGCTAGATGGAAAGTGAAAATGAAAGAAGAGCATGTGTTTTTTGTAAATAACTTTGTTTTACAACAATCAGGTTCGGTAATTAATTATCCAAAGCGCAGCGGATTGGTTCTAGTAGCAAATTTAAAGGAAGTGAAAAACCATCGATTTGCCATTAGCTTAGCCCATGCATTGGATAAGAAATTAACTATTTATTGTTCCAACGCTTCTGGTGATTATTATGAAGAATTGAGGATATTATTAGAAGATTTGAATTATTCCAATCAAGTAAATTTTATCACGGGCTGCCATAATGTGCAAGCAGAATTTGGTAAATATGAGTTAGGCTTGCTTACATCATTCTCAGAGGGTGATCCATTGGTAATCATGGAATATTTGGCTCAAGGTCTACCTTGCCTAGTCTCTGATGTGGGAGAAGCTGTAAAAGTAATCAATCAACATTTCCCTTGGATGGTCCAAAGGGATTTTGAGCTAAATAATTGGATAAAAGCTTATCCGAAAGCCACCGATGTAGAGCCAGAGAGGATTAAAAACTTATATGATACTCACTTTTCAGAAGAACTTTATTTAAATCAATATCTAGAAATTTATAAAATTTTTCTTACCATAGCATGAAATTTTGAAGTTAATTTTGAACATAAATATAATCTTATCCATAAAACTCATGAATCTATCAATTATTTCAATATTTTTGTTTTTGTGGAAAATCGTATAAGCGTTATTATTAGTACTTATAATAAGCCAGATTGGTTAGAAAAATCGCTCTGGGGATATCATGCGCAAACATTTTCTAATTTTGAGTTAATCATTGCAGACGATGGTTCTACGGTAGAGACCAAGCAGATGATAGAGGCGTTATCTCCTTATCTTAATTACAAAATCAAACATGTATGGCATCCAGATGATGGGTTCCAAAAGACCAAGATTACGAATAAAGCTATTCTAGAAACTTCAACGGATTATATTCTAATGAGCGATGGTGATTGCATTCCGAGAGCAGATTTCATACAAACCCACATAGAGCAGAGAGAAAAAGGTAAATTCCTGTCTGGCGGATATTTTATGCTCCCCACAGATACTTCTCACGCCATAAGTAAAGAGGATATCTTAAATCAAAAGTGCTTCAATTTAAAATGGCTGAAGAAAAATGGACTCAAGAATTCATTTAAAAATGTGAAATTATCTAGGAATAAAGTTTTATTAGGTTTATTAAACTTTCTTACTCCTACCAAACCAACTTGGAATGGGCATAATGCTTCTGGTTGGAAACAAGATATTTTGAGTGTGAATGGATTTGATGAGCGTATGCAGTATGGTGGAGAAGATAGAGAATTGGGTGAACGCCTTGCGAACAATGGCATTAAGGGTAAACAAATTCGTTATAAAGCCATATGTATTCACTTAGATCATCCAAGAGGGTATGTGAAAGAGGAAATGTGGGAAATCAATGATGCTATTCGCAAAGAAACGCGTGCCAAAAGAAAAGTAGAGACTGCGTTCGGAATTAAAAAGGTTAAGAAATAATTAGAGAAAAGAAAAAAATGTAGCCGTCTCAAAACCTTAAAAACTGGTCATTCTGAACTTGATTCAGAATCTTATTAAATTGATAACCAGTTTATTATGACACTCTGAAATAAGTTCAGGGTGACAAAAGCGGTGTTTTGAGACAGTTACATTTCATTTATATTAATCACAATCTTATACTGCAACATTATGCGTACGTAAAGCTTCGTTTAGAGAAGTTTTTCTATCCGTAGATGCTTTTCTTTTACCAATGATTAAAGCACATGGCACTTGGAATTGTCCTGCAGGGAATTTTTTGGTGTAACTGCCTGGTATCACAACCGAACGTTCTGGGACATAGCCCTTGATTTCTTTGGGATCATCACCTGTTACATCAATGATTCTAGTAGAACCTGTGAGTACGACATTAGCTCCTAAAACGGCTTCTTTTTCTACTCTTACACCTTCTACCACAATGCAACGAGATCCAATAAAGGCTCCATCTTCTATGATCACGGGTGCAGCTTGCAGCGGTTCTAGCACTCCACCAATTCCTACGCCACCACTCAAATGCACATCTTTACCTATTTGTGCACAACTTCCCACGGTGGCCCAAGTATCTACCATGGTACCGCTATCTACATAAGCACCAATATTCACGTAACAAGGCATCATGATCACCCCTTTGGCTAAATAAGATCCATGTCTGGCAATGGCATGAGGCACTACACGGACACCTTTTTCTGCGTATCCTTTCTTTAATGGAATTTTATCATGAAATTCAAAAGGACCAACCTCTATGGTTTCCATTTGCGCAATAGGAAAATACATTACCACCGCTTTTTTTACCCATTCATTCACTTGCCAACCATCTGTAGTAGGCTCTGCAACTCTTAATTCTCCAACGTTTAATAAGTTAACAACTTCTTTTACTGCGTTTACTGCCTCTTTTTCCTTTAATAAATCTCGGTTGTCCCAAGCCTTTTCTATGATTGATTGTATATTGTTCATGTTGGTATTTTAATATTTTAGGGTAAAGATAATTAAATAATGGGAGTTGTTTTATGCTGACTTTACCAGCTTTTGATTCTTCCAATACCATATAGCTGGAATCAAAATCAATAGCATCACAGGTTGAATAAGTAATCTTCTCACATAAAATCCTGCAGTGTAAAATTGGGAAAATTCTGTAGCAATAAAATAATAATAAGGCGCTAGAAATATAAAGAAAAAGAATGCAAGGATGATGGCTGAAAATTTCACTACCTTTTTGTCTAAAAAGATAAACCATATAATGCCTAGCGATAATAGACTGTTGATGAAGTAACGTAAAGCGATGCTCCCGAAATGTTTTGCCACGTCTATATGTGGAAAGTCAATATTGAGGAAATCCTGATGAAAATATTCAAGTAAAGGATCGTAAAATAATTCTGTTTGAAATTTTCTGACTAGAATTAATCCTAGGATAAACAATGCTACGATAAACCAACGAAGTATTTTCATTCTTTTTTAAATGCAAAAAATTTAACCCAAACAAGCCATAAAATAACGACTGTTCCATAGATAATGGCAGGGAATAGATAATCATGGCTCATTTGTGAGTAAGAAGGATGGAATCTAAAAATCCACGTTAAGAGGAATATTCTGGCGATATTAGATAAAACCATGATTGCTAGCCCTCCTAAAATATATAAAGTTGTTCTAGCAAAACCTCTTGAGAATGCTATGATAAAAGATACAAAAATAATCATTACAGAAACTGCGTTACAGCCTTCATTGACTCTTGCTACATATTTATCTTCTAAAATAAATCTACGCCATACCTCTCCTTCTATCTGCACGCTATGGGCTTTAAAACCGAATGCTTCTGCCAGCCACACCGCTTGATCTGTCATCCAATTGGTTATAGGATCAGCCACTTCCAATTCATGTAGATAGGGCTGAAGGTACAAGCTGTACAGGATAGTAAGCAAGATATAAACCCCAAAAAACTTGGCGATAAAAAATAATATAGGTTTAAACTCCTTTAACATAGATTGCAAATTTACTAAGATTTTATTTGATTATTTTTGTAAAAATTATTTTATGCGAAATTTAAATAAACGAATAGATACACTCTTAAACGCTAACAAAGGAACGAATCAGAAATTACAACAGCTTTGTAAGTTATTGTTTGATGAGGTAGAGCACTATAACTGGGTTGGTTTTTACTTTAAAAATGGAGATAAAAATGAGCTTAAATTAGGACCGTATGAGGGTGCGGCAACAGACCATACCATCATACCCTATGGGCGTGGTATCTGTGGGCAAGTGGCAGAATCTAATGAGACTTATGTGGTTCAGGATGTAAGTGCAGCCTCTAACTACTTATCTTGTAGCATAGATACGAAAGCAGAAATAGTAGTGCCAATTTTTAAAGATGGAGAGAACATAGGACAGATTGATATTGATTCTCATTTTAAAGATTCTATCACGCCAGGGGATCAAGAGTTTCTAGAGGAGCTTATGATAAAAGTGGCTAAGATCCTATAAAGCCTATTTGTTTTTGTAACTTTGCAAGAGAAAATATACGTCATGGAAAATAAAGTTTTACTTATGATTCTTGATGGGTGGGGACAAACCCAAGACCCAAAAGTATCTGCAATAGCGCAAGCCAATACACCATTTATAGATTCTTGTTATGAGAAATATCCGCATGCAGAATTAAGTACTTCTGGACAAGACGTAGGATTACCAGCAGGGCAAATGGGGAACTCAGAAGTTGGTCATATGAATATAGGTGCGGGAAGAGTAGTTTTTCAAAATTTAGAAAAGATCAACCGTGCTGTTAGAGAAAAAACTTTAGGCAATGAAGAGGAGTTGCAAAAAGCTTTTCGACATGCAAAAGAAAATAACGTAAATCTACATTTTATAGGTTTGGTGTCTGATGGTGGGGTACATTCGCATATCAATCATTTAAAAGGATTGATAGAGGCTGCAGATGATTTTGGACTAGAAAATGTTTACCTGCACGCCTTTACAGATGGTAGAGATACCGATCCCAAAAGTGGTAAAGGCTTTATTGCCGATATGATTTCTTTTATGGATTCTAAGGTGGGCGAATTGGCATCGATTACGGGTAGATACTATGCCATGGATCGTGACCAGCGATGGGAGCGCGTAAAATTAGCTTATGATGCGATGGTAAATGGTATGGGTATTCAAACCAATAATCCCATCTCAGAGATTCAGAAATCTTATGATCAAGATGTTACCGATGAGTTCTTAAAACCTATTATCTGCATGGGAGATGAAGGCGAACCATTGGCTAAAATTCAGGATAAAGATGTGGTCGTATTCTTTAACTTTAGAACAGATAGGCCACGTCAAATTACAGAAGCTTTATTTATTAAAAGCTTCCCTAAGTATAATATGGAGCCTCTAGATTTATATTTTGTTACCATGACTTCTTATGACGAGGAGTATGATGTACACGTAATCTACAGAGAAGATCAGGTGAAAATGCCAATGGGTGAGGTTTTGGCTAATGCTAACAAAAAACAAATAAGAATTGCAGAGACTGAAAAGTACCCGCACGTTACGTTCTTCTTTAATGGTGGTAGAGAAGAACCATTTGAAGGGGAGATGAGAATCTTATGTCCTTCGCCAAAAGAAGTCGCCACTTATGATTTAAAACCAGAGATGGCAGCCTATGATATTAGAGATAAAATCATTCCTGAGTTGCAAAAACAAGAAGTAGATTTTGTTTGCTTAAATTTTGCCAATACAGATATGGTAGGCCATACAGGGGTGTTTGAGGCAGCGGTGAAAGCAGCGGAAGTAGTAGATGAATGTGCAAAGGCGGTTGCAGAGACTGCCGTTGAGAATGGATATTCTGTAGCGATAATTGCGGACCATGGTAACTCTGATATTATGATTAATCCAGATGGGTCACCTAATACACAACATACTACCAATCCAGTACCATTTTTCTACTTGACACCAAATCAAGATGCAGTAATTAAAAATGGTAAATTAGGTGATTTAGCACCTAGTTTCTTACAATGGATGGGTATGGATATCCCAGCAGAGATGACAGGTGATATTATAATAGAGAAGAAGTAAAAAGTAGTTGTATAGCTAGGATATGAAAATGTCCTAGCTTTTAATATTTATATATGATTAAAAGTAAAATTATTGCTGTAGATTTTGATGGTACCATAGCAGAGGATGCTTATCCGAAAGTAGGGAAAGCCAAAATGTTTGCTTTTGAAACTCTTAAAAAATTGCAGGAAGATGGGCACAGGTTAATTCTTTGGACCTATCGCCATGGTAAAACATTAGATGAGGCAGTAGAGTTTTGTAGAGAAAATGGCATTGAGTTTTACGCCATCAATCATAGTTTTGCAGGGGAGGACTTTAGTCCAGAGAAAGCAAGTAGAAAACTGAATGCAGATATCTTTATAGATGATAGAAATCTTGGTGGTTTCCCAGGTTGGGGAGAAGTTTATAGAATCATCACAGAGAATATTCAGTTTGATTTAGATAGAGATGGCAAAGAAGCAGAACCTGTGAAGAAAAAAGGCTGGTTCGGATTTTAAAAAAATATTATGGTTATAATTAAAACATTAGAGGAACTAGAATTAATGCATCAAAGCGCTCAATTGGTATCTAAAACCTTGGGCGAAATTGCCAAAATCATTAAACCTGGTGTTACGACACAGGAAATCAATGATTTAGGAGATGAATATATTAGAGATCACGGTGCATATCCTGCTTTTTTAGGCATGTATGATTTCCCTAAATCGCTGTGCATTTCTCCTAATGAGCAGGTAGTACATGGGATTCCTAATGATGAGCCATTAAAGGAAGGAGATATTGTCTCTGTAGATTGTGGCGTGTATATGAATGATTTTTATGGGGATCATGCCTATACATTTGCTGTGGGTGAAGTTAGTCCAGAAACAGAAAAATTGCTTAAGATAACTAAAGAAAGTTTGTACGAAGGGATAAGAGCTTTTCGTGCGGGGAATAGAGTAGGAGATATTGGTTATGCAATCCAGTCTTATTGTGAAAAAGAAGGTTATGGTGTGGTAAGAGAATTAGTAGGACATGGACTTGGGCGAAAAATGCATGAAGACCCTCAGGTTCCTAATTACGGTAGAAGAGGAACAGGAAAAGCTCTAAAAGACGGAATGGTACTCGCCATTGAACCGATGATCAATCGGGGGACCAAGCGTGTTAAGTTTCATAAAGATGGTTGGACGGTAACTACTAGAGACAATGAATATTCTGCCCATTTTGAACATGATGCAGCGATGATAGATGGGAAACCTAGATTGTTATCAACTTTCAAATATGTTTATGAAGCTTTAGGCATTGAAAGTAATGAGGAGGACGAGTTCCTGTTCGAGAATGCTTTTAAAAATAAATAAGGATATGATTACTTGAATTAATAAGGGAGAAGAAACAATAGATTTCTCTCCCTTATATTTTATAAACCTATTAATGATTTCGATACTGAAAACTGCATTAAACACGATTCCAAGACCATGGCTTATTCGGTTGAGTTATTGGGCTAGACCTATTCTAATTTTATGGCTAAAAGGAGATAAGTTTCAGGATCCGATTGATGGGAAGACTTATCGTAAATTATTGTCTTACGGATATGCTAAAACCAGAGAGAATGTATTGGCTCCTGGGAGTTTATCGCTAGAGCGTCATCGTTTGATGTGGCTATATCTGCAAAATGAAACTGATTTTTTTACGGCTGATTTAAAGGTCTTACACATTGCTCCCGAGCAAAGTTTTTTATCTAAGTTCAAAAAAATGAAGAATTTAGAATATACTACCCTTGATATTGAATCTCCCATTGCAGATATCAAAGCAGATATTCGCAATTTGCCGCTGGAAAATAATTCTTATGATGTAATCTTTTGTAACCATGTTTTAGAGCATATAGTAGAGGATGAGGCAGCTATGAAAGAACTATATCGCGTCATGAAACCAGGTGGTTGGGGGATATTCCAAGTTCCTATGAAGTATAACTTGAAAACCACTTATGAGGATTTTTCTATCACTTCTCCAGAAGAAAGACAGAAACATTTTGGTCAATACGACCATGTACGTTGGTATGGCTTAGATTATTTTGAGAAACTGCGCAACGTGGGTTTTAAAGTTAGAACGGATTATGGTACAGGCAATTTTACTTCTGATGAGCAACAAAAGTTTGCTTTAATGTCTGGTGAAGTGTTACCAGTTGTGTTGAAGTAAGTTTTCAAAATTAAGTATCTAAAATTCATTAAGTTAAGCACAGTGTTTGCTTTTCATATTCTGAACAGTGTTTATATGTCAAGCAAAATGTTTAATTTAGCGCCGATGCAGTATATTGAACACGACATAAGACCTTGGGGTGAATATTTTGTTTTAGATGAGGGTGAATCTTTTAAAGTCAAGAGAATAGTAGTGAACCCAGGTCAAAGAATTTCTTATCAATTTCATCATAAACGTTCAGAGGTTTGGACTATCGTATCAGGTATCGGTACAGTAATTTTAGATGGCAAAGTAAAAGACTATAAGGCAGGTGAGGTTATCCAAATTCACCAAGGGATGAAACATAGGATAGAGAATAAACACAATGAACCTTGTGTCTTTATAGAGGTACAATATGGTACTTACTTTGGGGAAGATGATATTGTACGTATAGAAGATGACTACAATAGGATTTAAGATTAAATTAGACCTTGTGTTTTAAGAAAGTCTCCCATGGTTTCATATACTTTCTCTCTTACTTTTTTTCTGGATAAAATTAAATCATGAATACCGTCTTTAATCGGAACATCTTTTAGAGAACCTTGGATGTTTTCCCCACCTTCTTTGATATGCGCTACATTCAAAATAATATCTGATGTAAAGACATCTTGATTCATTTCCTTGGGATATGTAGATTTATCAGCGTGCATGATTAAAAAAGGGTAAGGCGATTCAATCCCTTTTCTTACTTCATCCTGTGCAGATTTAATGGCATGGATAAATCCTAAATTTACCTTAGGCGGTACATTAGGTTTCCAAATTAAATTATATTTCCACTCCCCTTCATAGTCTTTGTGCAGTCCTTTTCCATATAATTCATTAAAACCGCCTCCAGTTTTGATATTAGGAAATAATGTCCCTAGCTTATCACCTAGTGGAATGGCTATATGTTTCACCCAACCATTTAAATTAAAATCATAAAATGGGCTGTTTAATATGATTCCTTTAATTGCTGGATTGTTATACCTAGAAACAAAATTGGTAAGAATAAGCCCACCAGTGGAGTGTCCCATCATTATAATTTCATCATGATCTTCTTGTAGCATAATTTGAATGCTTTTTCTTATCTCTGCATCATACTCCTTAAGATTTCTTACATTATTTAGTTTTTGATGGGGTAGCCATGAACGACCATATTTGCGCAAATCAATGGCGTAGAAATCAAAATGATTTGCATTGAACCATAACGCTAATTCTTTTTGAAAATAATAATCATTAAAACCATGTATATATAATATAGCTTTTGTGGTTTGAATTTCACTTTCTCTTTTGATTAAAGTAGCAATCACTTTACCCTCATAATCATCTGGGAATTCTAACGTTAGCGCTTTAAACCTATCGCCGAGTATATCTTTTTCATAATAAAGGTTGTCCATAGTATTGTATTCACTCTAAATTATTAGGAAATAGAATCCTGTTCATCATTATCTGCCAATGTTTCTGCCATTAACTCTAAATTCATACTTCTCGCTGCCGCATCAAATATTTTTCTATAAGCACTATCGTTTTCATATAGCTCTTGATGCGTACCATTTTCGACAACGCTACCTTTCTCCATCACATAAATCTTATCTGCATCTATGATTTGGGATAGGTTATGAGAAATGATAAGTACCGTTCTATCTTTTTTAATAGCATCTAGGCTTATCTTAATTTGCTCTGTGGATATGGCATCCAAGCTTGCAGTTGGTTCATCCAATATAATTATCGGGGGGTTCTTTAGGAATAATCTTGCAATAGCAATACGTTGTTGCTGTCCTCCGCTTAGCATATTGGCATTGTGTTCATAACCGTCTTCTAAATCTATGATTTGGTCATGAAGATTAGCCTGTTTAGCCGCTTCTATCACTTCCTTATCACTAGCACCCATTTTTCCATAGCGAATGTTTTCCATCACTGTTCCAGAAAAAATATGATTCTTTTGTAGCACCAAACCTATTTGACTTCTTATATAATCTGTTTCATAATGGCTGAGATTCATTCCATCCAGTAGAATTTCACCTGCATTCGGATCATAGAACTTGCATAAAAGGTTCACGATGGTACTTTTCCCCGCACCGCTTAGCCCAACCAGTGCTGTGGTTTGATTGGGTTTAATAATCATATTAATATCGTGCAAAGCTTTGGTTCCGTTGGGGTAAGCAAAATCTACATGTTTTAACTCGAATTCACCTTTAATTTTTTCTTGGATTAAATCACCCGATGGCTCAATAGCATCATCGGCATCCAAGATATCAAAATAGGCCTCTGCATAGATGAGTGCGTCATTCATCTGATCATAGATTCTATGCAATTGCCTGATAGGTGCAGAAACATTGTTAAACAACATGATATGGAGCATGATAGAACCTAAACTCATTGTTTCATTTAATACTAGATATACCGTTAAAAGAATGATCAAAACTACGCCTATTTGTTCTAAAAATGTTTTGATGGCATCATACAAGAAATTCGTTTTTCTGGTGTACAACAAGCTATTCATCAAATCTAGTTGCAGGTTATATTGTTTGGTTCCCTCATAATTTTCTCTATTAAAACTTTTGATTACCAAAATGGATTGAATGATGTTGATGAGTCCATTAGATTTGCTTTCACGTTGACCACGTAGTTCTCGTCTAACACCACGCAATTTATTGGCCTGTCTTTGGCTTACCCAAAAATATATCGGCAAGATCAATGTGGCCACGAGCCCCACATAGAAATTCGCAGAATACATAATCACCAAGGCAATGGCCGCACTAGAGAATAAGGGTAAAATATCAATGAAAAAATTCTGAACCAATCGCGTTAGGCTTTCCACCCCTCTGTCTATACGGGTTTGCAATTTACCCGTTTCATGATCTTCATTTTGGAAAAAGGAAGTTTTGTACGTTAATATTTTATCTACTGCTGCTTGTGCTAAAACCGTACTGATGCTAATTCTAATCTTCTCCCCATAATATTTTTGCCCAAATTGAATAAAAATATTCAGGATTTCTTTCCCAAATAAAATGATAGAGATGGTTGTCAAAACCCGTAAACCACCTTCCCAGTGATTTTCTTGTAGCATTAATCTTTCAACTTCATCCACTGTGTATTTGAGCACAAGAGGATTTACTTGTGAAGCCAATGCTCCTAAAAGCGTCAAGAAAAGCGTGACGCCGATAATGGTTCTGTAGGGTTTTATAAACGGAATCAACTGCTTATAAATGCCAATTAATCCTTTCGTTCGTTTAAATGATGTATTTGCCATGCTGTCTTTTAAATTTTATAAAAAAGATAGAGATGATTATAAGCACTCAAAATACTAGCCAACTTTAGACATTATAATTTAAATTTGCGAAAGCCTCATCATAATTAAATATGATATTATTCCCGTCATAATTTCACTTATCCGTCAAGTGTTTCTATTTCCTTTCATTTAAATAAATTTTTTTCATGGCCAAGGTAGCCAAGATTAAATAAAACAAACATAATGCCCACATTTCTACCCAAATATGTTGTATCGTTTGCAGACTAGCACCCATTTGTGTCATGGCTACAAATCCTCTACTTCCCAAGGTACTTGGGAATAGGTAACTGATGATGTTGATCCAATCTGGCATTGCTTTTAAAGGCCAAGAATAGCCTGTGACCATTAAGGTAGGAATAGAGGTAAACATAATAAAAAGTATCGCATCTTCTCTGCGTTTAAAATAAGAAAGTAAGAAAATTCCTAAATACACGATGGATAGAAAAAAAGGAATCATAAATATAATGACTGGTAAAATTCCATTACGCATCGGGATATGGAAGGTAGGCATCACAATACCCAACATAATCATCAATATGGTTAAACTGATGATTAGATATGTAGTCGCTTTTCCCATAACGATAGGCAATGTGCCCAGAAAGTAGTTGGCGTTTGGGTATAGTTTGGTGAATTTTCCGCCTTCTCTCATGGTTCCGCCAAGGATTCCGATAGCCGTAAGAATCGTAGTTTGGAATATGATGACAAGCACAATAGGAACTAGAAATGTACCGTAACCCGAAGATGGATTATATAAACTAACTACTGTGCCACTTACAGGTCTTGTCTGGCTCATGGCTTCTGTTGCTAATTTGCCTTCGGCCATGTTTTTCTTTAAAGTAATTCCTGCTCCCATATAGGTAGCCGCAATTTGTGTAGCCGTAACGATTTGCTTGTAATATAAGATATACGATGCATCGGCGTAAATTGAAACAACAGGCTGATTCCCTTTTTGTAAATCTCTAGAGAATTCCCTTGGGATGATGATGATTCCATGCATGGTTTGGTTGGTGAAAGCCTTTTTCGCCTCTTCTAAATCGGTATAATGCCCTTGAACTTGGATATCACCAGAAGAACTTGCCATACGCAAAAATTGACGGCTATAGGTGCTGTTGTCTAAATCTACGGCACCCACATTCAATGCAGGTAATGTCTCATTAGCGTAAATGTAGGTATATAAAAAGGATACCAATATTGCTACACCGATGAAGGAGGTGAATACCGCGCTATCTTTGATGATATATTTAAACTCCCACAGCATAGATTGCAAGAAGGCTCGCGCATCATATTTTATTCTTTTACTAAACTTGCTCATAACCACCTTTTTTAATCAATTTGACAAACAATGGGAATGTTAATACAAAGATGAATGCAAACCCTGCTAGGACTAGCATTGGTTCTATAGTCCAAGATAATGGAATGCCTCTAATCGCTCTATTTACAAAATATTCCATATAATGCTTGAACGGGAAAATTTCTGCAAGATATTGCATGCTTTTAGGCAAACCTTCTATCGGGAATGTATATACCGCAAATGACATGGCAATCGCTGTAAAACCACTACCCATGGTCATGGCCGTTCTTAAATCCTTGCTGATTGAAATAATACTTACTCCCAATAATTGATAAATAAATGTCAGTAAAAATGTGATTAAGGTAACGCTTAGCATACTTGTTCTTAGAGGCACCCCTATCAACTCAAACAATAGATAATTCATCCACCAACTTACAAAAGCAAGACAAATGGTGTAGGGTAGGAGTTTGCCCCAAAGTGCACTCCAGGCACTGCCCCCTGCTAATTTTAACCAATATTCTCCCGTACGATACTTTAAAGGAATACCAATCACATATACAGTAATCATCATGGCAATCATTTGCAACATCATGGGTAATAATGCAGTCAAGAGATAATAAGCATAATTCACATACGGATTAAATAAGGCATGAATATCCGTACGCACAGGCAATTGATTGGCATAAGCCAATTCACCTTGATTCCCTTGCTGCATAGATTTATTCATAGCAACTCCCGCAGAAAAAGTCCCAATAATTTGTTGAAAATCTTTTTGGATTAAACCCGCAGGTAGCAAAAATTGATTGTTGGTATAGCATACCACTTCGCTCGGTACCCCTTTATAAATACTTTTTTGAAAATCTTTGGGGATGACGACAAAACCATAAATTTTATTCTGTTGAATGAATTGTTGTGCTTCTGCTTCGTTTAATACTTTAGTGGCCATGGCAATAGAGGGAGAAGAATCAATCATTCTAACTAATTGCGTAGACATCTTGCTTTGATCTTGGTCTAAATATGCAATAGGCAAATCTCTTGGAACACCCTCGATAAAAATGGCTGATAAAAAACCAAATAAAATCAACGGAAACACCAAGACATAGAATAGCCTTTTAGGAGCACGAATCAGTGCTCTACACTCTTCTTTAAATACTCTTTGGAATCCGTATTTCATGACCTGTAATTATGCTTTTATTGTGCGTCATCCAGTACTAGAACGCTCATTCCTGGTCTTAGACCCTTGATGTCTGTGGTAGGATATGCCTTGACTTCAAAAGTTTTTCTATCAAAATCTCCACTTGCTTTGGTCGCATTCCAAGTAGCGAAGTCTCCTTGTGCTGCAATGTGTTTAACTTCTAATTCTATGGTTTGATTGCCTAGTGCAGGAATAGTCGCCGTAAACTTATCTCCTATTTTATAAGTTGCTAATTTATCTTCTCTAATATTGAATATCACCCAAGTATCTTTGGTGTCTATCAAATTCATTACAGGATATCCCGCATTCACAATCTCTCCTTGATTCGGGATAATTTCTTGAATTTCAGCTGCTGCAGGGGCAAAAACTTTTGCGCCCTCTTTATAAGCTTCAACTTCTGATATAGCGCCCTCTGCTTGTGCTACAAGCGCAGAGGCTGCATCTTTATCCTCTGATCTAGCTCCATTTTTGGCCATTTGATACATAGAATAGGCTGCTCTTTCTTGTCGTTTAGAGGCTTGCATTTTGGTGTAAGCTTCATCCTTTTTCTGCTCAGGCAGTACCTTGTCATTAAATAAGTTACTCACACGTTCATACGTTTTTTCTGCCAGTTCAGCAGCAGCTTTGGCCTGTTGCCATTGATTGTATGCTCCTTGTATTTCCTCTGACCGTGCACCTGCCTGTGCTTTATTAGATTGTGCTAAAGCAGCCAATTTTGCAGCCTCTGCTTGGGCAAGCTTCGCATCAATTTCTGTACTTTCTAATTCTAGAAGTAGTTGACCTTCTTTCACGAAATCTCCTTCTACCACATATATTTCTTTTACCCTGCCAGGAACTTTAGGAGCAACATTAATCTGTTTGGATTCCACTTGTCCTTGCAAGTAACTTGGTTCTTTTTGATTAAAGAAATATAGAGAAAGCGCAATCACTGCCCCGAATACGAGTACAGCAATCAATAAACTTAAGACATCTTTCTTTTTCATGCGTTTATCTTTTAGAATTTTTATTAAATATTAAAGGATGAAATCTAAATAATAAGCACTAACACCACTAGTTTCCAGAAGTTCTGCTAGCGTCTTATCTATTTCATACAGGGCTTGCAATCGCTTGATTTTTATGGAGGCTAGATATAAATTAGCATCAGCCACATCGGTAGAAGTAGCAAATCCCGCCGCAAATGCTTTTTCTCTTACACGTACTAATTCCTCTGCAAATGCAATGCTTTCTTCTAAACTTGTGAGTTGTTCTTGCTGTTTTAAGATTTCTGTGTAGTGTTTTTTGACCAAGGTTTGGATATCCCTTTCTGCTTGTGCAGTCAATAAATCCACACTTTCACTCACGGTTACGGCCTGTTCATAGTTCCTTTTATTTTGAAAACCATTAAAAATATTTACCTTCATTCCTATGCCTACATAGCCGTCAGGTTCTGTAATAGGTAGATTGTCACTTAATAGATATTGTTTTGCAACCAAGGCAATGTCAGGAATAAAGTTGGCTTTTTCTGCAGCCACTTTTTGCTCTGCTAATTGTTTTTTTATTCTCGCCTGTACAATCTCAGGGAAATTCTGTTTAGCTAAATCTTGATAATATGCTAGTGACTCTAGTTTTTTTACCTCAAAAAGAGGGGTAGACAATTGCACAGAATCTTCTGGTATCCCCATTAACCCAAATAGCGCTGCTCTTGCTAGTTCCTCATCTTTTTGCGCAGCCTTGAGTTCACGGTTTGCATCGGCTACGGCAGTTTGTGCTTGCATGGTCTCAACAGGTGCTAGCATTCCATTTTCTTCTAATTTCTGAGCATTGTATAAATGCTTTTCTGCTGACGCTAACGCTTGTTCTCTTACCAAAATCGCTTCTTTTGCCAATTGAGTCTGAAAGTATCGGTTAGCTAGATCTTTAATTAAATTACTTTCTACTTTTTCTATTTCTAATTTGGCGAAATCTGCTTGTAACTGTCCTGCTTTAACTCCCGCCTTAATTTTACCTCCTGTAAAAATAGGCCAACTAAAATCTGCGGATAATCTTCCGACGTTGTAGTCTTGGAATTTCACTTTCCAATCCCCTAATAGGGCAGGGTCTAAACCTGTGATTCCAGAGACAGCATATTTATATTTATTAAAGTTTAAATATAAATCATCATTCATCCAAATATAGTTTCCTTCTAGCGATAAGGTAGGCCAGCGCAAACCTTTGGCAGATTCGGCGCCTAATTGTGCAGCTTCTGCTTGTTTATGTGTTCCTAGCAATTTTTCATTATGGGTTTGCATCCATTGCACAGCCTCTGTAAAGGAAAGTTCTTGTGCTTGGAGTTGAGGCAGTAATCCTAATAGAATAAATAGAGTATATAGTTTCAAATTTTTCATTGAAGTGCTTTTAAAATCATCTTTGTATAAGTTTGAATGTCCTGTTTAGAAATGTAGCTGGAGGTAAAAACAGCACGCTTTCTCATGTTGATAAATAGTAAGATGCTACCGAGGGTTTGAGTGAATATTTGCTCCGCATTAATATTTGAGTCTAATTCTTTACTATAAGTTTCTTTAAAGGTTTTAACTGCTTGACTTAGTTGCCCCTTCATGTCTGAAGTTAATTTTATAGAATAATCAGTCATCATTTTTAATAAGAATAACACCTCATTTTCATTGACTTTGGTAAGTTCTACGATTTCGGCAAAGAAGTGATTTAGAAAGCCTTCTAAAGTTGGATTGCTTTGTATAGACTTTAATAAGATGGAATGTATTAAATCAAACTTCTCTAAATATAAAGCTTGTAGTAAACTTTCTTTACTGTCATAATGTCTATATAAATACCCTGCAGAAACACCAGCTTCTTTTGCCATTTTGGCGATAGAGGCATTGCTAGATCCATCACGAACGATAATATCTAACAAAGTTTGCTTTACAACTTTCATCTTATTTTCATCTGTAATCCTTGCCATGGTTAATTAATAAATGAACGTTTATTCATTTGCAAATATATTGCCAAAATCTAAAATGTCAAAAGGAATTAAATTAAAGTTGATAAATAAGCGCATAATCAAATGGGGAATCTCTGTGAAGAGCCCCAATAGAAGGCGTTTCTTTTTCGGATATTTTAAGCCATTAATCCTACAAATCCTTGCCACCCTACCTTAATGCCCAGATTTACTAGAATTAGCATAACCAATTGGCGGAATCGTTGTTGCGATAAGCGACTTCTTAATTTAATTCCAAATAATAATGTAACGGCAGATATTACGGAGAGCAATACTATTAACAACCAATCATGGGTGGATAGGTCTTGAATGGATTCATGTAGAATGATGATTTGTGCAATTTTATGGACAGAACGTTCGCCACCTATAAGCCATGTCATTGCGTTTAGGATTAACGAAGGAAAAATAGTTAAAATAATGCATGTTCTAGTGGGAAAATACTTGCAAGTGCAGTAGTTGTGATTAAGGTTATCCCAAATCCACTAATCCCATGCAGTAGAGAGGCAATAATAAAAATAACCGCTATGATAATTGATTCTTCTAAAGACATATCACATAAATAAGACTAATCAGTCCACCGCCATATTGGATTAAAAATATACAATAAAAATCTTTTGAGCTATTAAAGTTAGTGAATATATGTAAATCTACATTCCCAGAAATAATGATTTTAACGTGAAAAGGACAAGTAAATTAATACATGTCCTCCTTTAAAGATCATAAATTCTAAAATTGATTATAATTAGCTCCAACGCTCTTTAGTCCACTTTCTTCTATCGGCTTTGGATAAGTAAGTCCACGCCATGATACGTGTAGATTTGTTACCAGTTCCCATTTTAATAGTTCTAATGTCCACTACGCCAGACCTTTCTAAAATATTCCTGATTTTAGACACATTGGATTGCTTGGACACTAGGGTTGTAAACCACATACAATTATCAGAAAAGTCTTTACTTTCTTTAATCATGATTTTTATGAACTGGTATTCTCCACCCTTATAAACCAATTCCTTATGAATTCCTGCGAAATTCTGTGGAGGATTGGATATTTTCTTTCTAGTGAGGTTCTGTATTTTTCTTCTAGATTCCTTTTTTGCATCTGCTTGAGTTGCATGGAAGGGAGGGTTGCTCATAATGAAATCTATTTTTTCATTAGGTTCTAATATATTGGATAAAATTAAAGTGGAATCCTCTTGTTTACGTAATTCGATATGATCTTTAATTGTTTCATTTTTATCTATAATTTGTTGTGCAGAGGCAAGCGAAACATCACTAATATCACTTCCAATGAACTTCCATCCATATTCTTTAACGCCAATAATTGGATAGATTGCACTTGCTCCTACGCCAATATCTAAACCTTTGATTTGATTCCCCGTTGGAATTTCTTTTTCATTTTCTACAGCTAATAAATCTGCTATATAATGCAAATAATCTGCTCTACCTGGAATGGGGGGTGTTAAATTCTCTTCTGGGAAATTCCAAAAATCTATCCCGTAATAGTGTTTTAACAATGCTTGATTCAGTAATTTAACTGCCTTTGGGTCTGCGAAATCTATAGAGTCACTACCATATTTATTGGGCTTCACATACATTTCTAGTGCAGGAACGGCTGTTTTTAAAGCATCTAAATCATATCTATTTATATTCTTGTTACGGGGGTGTAAATTTGATTTAATGGCTGATGGCTTATTATTGTTTTTTGGTGGATTGGTTGGCATAATGAATTGTATCATATTTAAATATGAAATATGTTGTCAAACATATTTAAATTAAGAAATTAGATTAGAAATAGGTTTCAGCTCTTCTAAAGAATGTACAAAAATATTATAAATAAATTGATTAGCTGCACAATTAAAAGTTAATATAGATAACATTAAATCTAAAGTAATTCATAGGCGGTTTTTAAACATGCATTCATAATAAATTAAGTATTAAATGATTTTTGAACAAAAAACAAGTGTTTTAGAACATTTAATTTTTTGCAATATTTCCCTAATGTATCATTGCAGAAGTATTAATTAAAAAAAAGCTGATGAAAAATTTATATAATAACATTAATAGTCGCTCCCACAA
>WTFG01000008.1 GCA_009835005.1 Flavobacteriaceae bacterium Ap0902
TGAACCTAATTCTGTATTGAATTAGGTTTTTTTTATGTCTTTTAATTAAAGGGATTGATGGATGGACAGTCTCTGCAACCCTGATTGTAGCAAGTAGCGCGTAAAGATCAAAACGGCTACAAAAAACTGGCTACAAGAGTGGAACGCTAGTGGAACTCCTTTTTAGACTGATTTTTTGTAAGTTTTGTTCTGCGTACTACTTGTGTAAAGCAGGATTAAGTTGCCCAAATCCAAATGTTGGTTTAAACTTCTTTTATTTTTTCTAAGAAAATCTTCAATTCCTTATTCTTGCGATGGTAATCATCTAACAGCAAAAGAACCAAAATAATAGATACCATACCAGCCATTAAATAATTGGTCTGATAGAGTGCAAATACGATTAACACGATAAATAATAATATACCGAAGATATAAAATACTTGATGTACAAATTCATTTTTGATTTCTATTTGAATGGTATCTTTTTCAAATTTACCATATAAGGGAAGTCTTCGAATACCAAAATTACGCTTGATAATGAACCCTCTACTGCTAAGGTTACCAATATAATAATTCTGATCTAAGAGTTGCTGAATGCGCTCTCTTTGCTTTTCATTATTAGGAATTTTAGCCAAAATATATCGTTTTATTTAAAGTGTATAGGATCTTGATGAATGTAGGTATATGGTAGTTTATTTTCTAGTTTACTGCCATCTATGATTCTGTGTTTTGATGCATGTGTAATCTGCGTTGATTTGCCTAAAAAAACTTCTTTTTTGGTTGGGTGCTCTGGTGCAGTCACATTAAATATATCCCCGCGAATATCTGACTGCATTAGTTTTTTAACTATCGCTATGACATCCTCATAATGTACATGATTTACAGGGTCATCTGGATTAGAAATTTGAGAAACTTCATGAAACCAATGGGACATAATTCTATCTGCTCCTAATAGGCCACTAAGTCTTAATATATTGGTTTGTGGCAAACCTCCTTGAATGATTTTCTCTACCGTCCTCACCGTTGGGTGTAGTTGATTATCCCGATAAGTATTTTCTTTTATGCGTTGATTTTCCTGTGGATAAATACCTGTTGTAGTAAACAAAACGGTGTTTCCTACATATCCCTCTAAAAACTGAATCACTTGACCGAACATTTTTTCTTGCCGTTCTATAGCGGCTCTTCTGGAAACTGCGACACTCATCACGATGTAATCTAGTGATTGGAAAGTTTGGGCTATTTCCATATCAATATCGTCTGACAAGAAGTCTACAACATAACTTTGGCAACCCATATGGACCAGTTCTTGGGCTTTGGATGCTCTGGTGTTGCTGGTGTAAACCTCATGTGCATCTGCTAATAAGCATTGAGCTAGTTTTTTACCTAACCATCCACAACCTAAGATACCGATCTTCATTTCTAAACTTTTTTCTTGAGTTCCAGTACCGTGATTTCTGGCCATATCCCTACTCTACCTGGGAAAGCAAGGTATCCAAATCCACGGTTGACATATAATTTTCTTTGGTTTTCCTCATATAAACCAGCCCAATTATGATAACGATATTTGACAGGAGACCATTTAACCAATCCTGGGATTTCTATACCAAATTGCATTCCGTGGGTGTGACCAGACAGTGTTAAATGCATCTTCTTTGGGAAATTAATGACATTGTCGTATTCTTTTAAATCATGATCAAAGTGGGATGGATCGTGAGAAAGGAGTACATTGAAATCTCCTTGTTTTACACCTGCCGTTGCTTTCTTTAAATCTCCTTCTTTTGGAAAATGTTCTGAATTTCCCCAGTTTTCTACGCCCACTATATTCAATCTTTTTCCATTTCTTTCGATGGTTCTCATTTCATTGTTTAGCGGCTCAAACCCTACTTTTCTTTGTAAATCCTGCAGTTTATTCACGCTTTCCCGTCTTTCCACTGCATCCAACTTGCTATGCACGGCATAATCATGATTCCCTAGGATGGCAAACATTCCTTCTTTGGCTGTTAGTACAGAGAACATATCTACATAGGGTTCAAATTCTGTGTACACACTATTCACCATATCGCCTGTGAAAACCAATACATCTGATTTTTGTGCATTGGCTAATTCTACACCATATTTAACTTTTTCTGGGTCGTCAAAACTGCCACTATGAATATCTGATATTTGGGTAATGGTAAACCCATCAAATTCTTCTGGTAAATCATCAAAGAATACTTGTTTTCTTATAACTCTATAACGGTATTTGCCAAAAATAATCCCGTCTAACACTCCTATGAAGGGTATAGCTGCAATACCCAGCCCCAACCAGGTGATCATCTTTCTGCGGGATGGCATGTCTGGTGTATTGTTTCCAAGGGAGGACACACCATATTGGATAAGCCTAAGTATATCATCTATGATAAAAATAATGGCAATGAAGATTTTAGGAATTACCAATAGCGAAAGAATAATGAGAGAATTTCTCATGGCAGCGGAAGAAGCAGGTGCTCTACCGTTTATATTCATATATAATAGACCACCATAGAGTAAAACATGTATAAGGATATAAACCCAAAGGGCTATTACATTCTGATTGACATTTCTAAATGCTTGAAAAGAATAATATTCCAATCCTAGAATGATTAAAATAAAATAGAAAACAATTCCTGTTCCACCCATAAGTTTAGGCAAAAAACGGAAAGATACCATATCCACAATTAATAGGATGACTAGAATTGGGATTAGGATTAATTTTAAAATTTGTATCATTCAGACTTTGGAAATTTATAAAGTATGGCATTGATATTCATCCCTGCGCCTACACTAGCAAAGACAACATACGTATCTGGTTTGAATTTATAATCATCTAACGCCCCTTTTTTAACTAAATCAAACATGGTAGGCACCGTAGCTACAGAGGAATTTCCAAATTTTTGAACCGTCATCGGGTCTACATCTTCTGGTTGTGCTGCATTAAATAATTTATAAAGTCTTGCAATCATGGCATGATCCATTTTGGCATTGGCTTGATGCAACAAAATTTTGTCTATTTGTTTGATGTCAACTTTTGCCTCATCTAATAATTGTTTAATAGAGGCTGGCACATTCTTGAGTGCATATTCATACACTTTTCTTCCTTTCATTCCAATACTTATAGAAGTGGGTCTATAATCTGGATTAAATGAGGGTGTGTTCACCAAATAATTCATTTCCTCCATGTTATGAGAAGCGGTAAGATGATGTATCACCCCTTCTTCTTTATCTGATTCTTTTGCTTCTAGAACCACTGCTCCCGCACCATCTGCAAATATCATAGCAGATCTATCAAATTTATCTATCGCTCTAGACAAGGTTTCTGAACCTATTACTAAAATTCTTTTGGCCATATTGGCTTTGATAAACTGCGAAGCTAGAATTAAACCTTCATTCCAACCTGGACAACCAAAAATCATGTCATAAGGCTTGCAACGAATATTCTCTATGCCCAAATGATGCTTTACCCTGGCAGATATAGATGGAACCATGTCTGGCTGTTGTGTTTCTTTGGTGATATCTCCATAATTGGTAGCTACAATTACGTAATCTAAAGTTTCCTTGTCTACACCTGCATCCTCTAAGGCTCTTTGACCTGCAATGGCCGCCATTTGAGAATTGGTCATGTCATCATCTATATATCTGCGTTCCTCTATCTCTGTGATTTCCTGGAACTTTTTAATTATTTCTTGATTGTCTTTATCTATCTTCTTACCAGCCTCGTCATAGAATTCATGATCAAGGAAATGACTATTCTTAATCACATTAGGTGGTAAAAAATGTCCTGAACCGGTAATTACTGCATTTGTCATATAAGTGAAATATCTTGCAAAGATAAAAATTGTAATTTTAATATGTATAAATAGGCTTGTTTAATATTAGTTCTCAACTTATCTTTAATTAATTCATCCAATATACTAGAAAATTCTTATATTCCTTCTATTATTGTTTAGGCTCTTATTAATATTAACTATCCCACATATTCTGCCTAAAGATTGTTACTTTTGTAATTATCTTAGATATTAAAATTACCTATGGCTCATAAAATATTAGCCTTGTTCATGATGTTTTTAACATTCCAAACAAGTGCCCAAACCTCTTCTCCCCTATATATAGATGACACTCAAATGCAATGGGTAGATTCCCTCTATCAGGAAATGACGTTAGATGAAAAGATAGGACAGCTATTTATGGTGGCTGCCTATTCTAATAAATCTGATAGCCATGAACAGAAAATAATAGATTTAATAGAAAAAGAAAATATTGGTGGTTTAATATTCATGCAAGATAATCCTACCCGCCAAGTGCAACTTATTAATAAATATCAAACTTTAACCAAATACCCCCTATTGATAGGCATGGATGCCGAATGGGATGTATCTATGAGGCTCAAAAACACCAACCAATTTCCATGGGCTATGACCAGTGCAGCGCTAAGCAATGAAAACTTATTAATGGCGATGGGAAATAAAGTGAGTGAGCACCTCCAGCGTGTAGGCGCTCATTTTAATTTTGCTCCTGTGGCAGATGTGAATGTGAATCCTCTTAACCCTATTATTGGAAACCGTGCCTATGGTTCTGATCCAGATAATGTGGCTGCTAAAGGTCTAGCGTATGCTACGGCTATGCAGAACCAACAGATATTAGCCTCTGCCAAGCATTTTCCTGGTCATGGAGATACAGACAAGGATTCACATAAGACATTACCTACGCTTTTACACACCAGAGAAAGATTAGATTCTATAGAGTTAAAGCCTTTTCAAAAATTAATAGATGGTGGTATTAGCAGCATCATGATTGCCCATTTGAATGTGCCTTCCTTAGAGCCTAATAAAAGTATTCCTGCCTCATTATCCAAAAATATTGTAACTGGATTGTTAAAAGAAGAAATGGGATTTGAGGGCATCATTATTACAGATGCTTTGAATATGCAGGGCGTAACTAAAAATTACCCGAATGGGGAAATTGATTACATGGCTTTTGAAGCTGGAAATGATATATTGCTTTTCTCACAAGCGGTTTCTATTGGTAAAGAGAAAATTAAAAACGCTATTGGAGAAGGTAAAATTACAGAATCCCGTTTAGAGGAAAGCGTGAAAAAGATATTAATGGCTAAATATTGGGTTGGACTAAATGAATTTGTTCCAATTTCTACAGAAAATCTAAGCGGAGATTTAAATGATGAAGAAAGTCTAGCCATTACACAAAAGATTTTTGAAGAATCTGCTACATTAATTCAAAACAAGGCGGACTTGTTACCTATTGTTAATCTAAAAGATAAGAAATTTGCTTGGATTGGATTAGAAGAAGGGCATAAAGATACTTTCTATACCTATTTAAATAAGTATACCCAAGTAGATAAAATTAATCCCAATTCAAAATCAATTTTGTCTGATTTGAATCAATATGATTATGTGTTTCTATCTGTACATAAAGACAATGCTACACCTTATAAATCTTATAAGATATCTAATAAATCACGTACTTTAATTCAAAGAATAGCCCAGCATTCTAAAGTGATTCTAACGGTATTTGGTAGCCCTTATGCACTAAAAAATGTAGAGGATTTGAATATTGAATCCATCATTGTAGCCTATCAAAATCATGAATTTGCTATGCAAGCGGTACCGCAATTAATTTTCGGAGCAATTCCTTTTAGAGGAAAATTACCTGTGACATTAAATGCTAAGTACTCTTATGGAACATGTATCCAGACCAAACCAATTAATAGATTAGGCTATACCTTGCCAGAAAATGTAGGTTCTTCTAGCGTCCGTTTACAGGCAATAGATGAGATTGCTCTGGATGCTATCCGTCAAAGAGCCACACCAGGCATTCAACTTCTAGTAGCCAAGAAAGGTAAAGTGATTTATGATAAATCCTATGGGTATCATACTTATGATAAAAAAAAAGCGGTTTCATGGAACAGCCTCTATGATGTAGCTTCTATAACCAAGGTTGTAAGTACCTTGCCTCTTCTAATGGATCAGATAGAAAAAAAAGGCTTCTCTTTAGATGAGCCTTTAAGAAACTTGGTGCCAAGAGCAATTTTTAGTGATAAAAGCAATATTACTGCCAGAGAGATTTTAGCACATCAAGCTGGATTGTATCCATGGATTCCTTTTTATAAAAATACGTTGGATTCCCTCAATCACAAACCTCTACGCAAATACTATCGTAATACCCTAAAATCTGGATTTGAAATACAAGTGGCTAAAGATTTGTATTTAGTCAATTATTATCCAGATTCTATGTTGAATCAAATCTTTTCTAAAGAGAGTATACCCAAAAGATATAAATACAGTGACTTGGGCTATTATTTATTCAAAGATTTTCTAGAAAGGAGCAAATTATTGCCCATAGACCAACAAATCCAACAATATTTCTATCAAAGTTTGGGAATGAATTTAACTACCTATAATCCGTTAAACAAATTTGCTCTAGACCAAATCGTTCCTACAGAAAATGATCAAATTTATAGAAACCAACTCATTCACGGCTATGTTCATGACCAAGGTGCAGCTATGCTTGGCGGGATTGCAGGACATGCCGGCGTTTTTTCTAATGCGAATGATTTGGCAAAAATAATGCAGATGTATATGAACTTAGGATTTTATGGGGGCAAGCAATATTTAAAAGAATCTACCTTAAAAGAATTTTCTAAATTTCAATATAGAGGACAGGGCAATAGACGTGGTCTTGGGTTTGATAAACAATTAGGCAGCCAAGGACCAGCGGTTCCTGCAGCGTCCAGTGATGCTTATGGACATTCAGGATTCACAGGGACTTTGGTATGGGTAGACCCTGCAAAAGATTTAGTTTTTGTATTTTTATCCAATAGAATTCACCCTTCTGCAGAAAATAGAAAACTCATCCAGTTGAAAACGCGCAAAAAGATCTTAGAAAAAATATACCAGGTTTTATGAAAATAGGAATAGTATGTTATCCAACTTACGGAGGTTCTGGCATTGTGGCAACAGAGTTAGGGATGGAAATGGCCAAGAAAGGACATCAAGTACATTTTATTAGCTACAGCTTGCCAGCGAGATTGGATGTGACGATTCCTAATATCACTTTTCATCAAGTGAATATCCAAGAATATGATTTATTTCATTACCAACCTTATAGCCTTGCTCTTAGTACTCTGATGGTAGATATAGCAGAGAGGTTTGGTCTAGATTTAATTCATGTACACTATGCCATACCCCATGCTTATGCTGCCTATATTGCAAGACAAATTTTAAAAGAAAAAAATATTGAATTACCCATTATCACCACCCTTCACGGAACAGATATAACGCTGGTTGGACAACATCCTGTATATAAATCTGCCGTAGAGTTTAGCATCAATCAATCAGATGTAGTAACCACAGTAAGTGAAAGCTTAAAGAAAGACACTTATAGGGTTTTTAATATCAAAAAAGATATTAAGGTAATTCCTAACTTTATAGACACCCATTTATATCAACCGAACGGTTCCTGCCTAAGAACAAATTTTGCAGAGCCAGATGAAAAAATACTGATTCACGTTTCTAATTTAAGAAAAGTAAAGAGAATTACAGATGTAATAGAAATTTTTAATAAAGTTCAAAAATCTGTACAGTCTAAACTTATCATTGTTGGTGAAGGCCCCGAATGGGAAAATGCAATACAGCTTATTCAAAAATATAAGCTAGAAAAAATGGTGAGAAATGTAGGAAAAGTGAAAAACTTAACGCATATCCTCAAAGTTTCTGATTTGTTTTTATTACCGTCCGAACAAGAAAGTTTTGGGTTAGCAGCCTTAGAAGCCATGGCGGCTGGCGTTCCCGTGATTAGTTCTAATGCTGGTGGAATCCCAGAGGTGAATGTAGATGGTGAAACTGGATATGTATCTAATGTGGGAGATATAGAAAGTATGGCTGGGTATGCGATAAGTTTGCTTACCAATGAAAGCTTATTAGCCCAATTTAAATCAAATGCAAGAGCCCATGCTAATAAGTTTAGTTTAGAGAATATCCTGCCTTTGTATGAGCAACTCTATAAGGAAAATAGTTCTTCTTAAATTATTTTGCTGGACTTGTAAAGGGATTATTTTTCAATCTAAATCTCCAAGGAATAGAATAATAAGGCTCTATCACATTCTTCCCTAACCCTACTCTAGGCGATGCAATAACCTCATGTTCATCTACTTTGGGCGCATCCCCAATCCATATAACATCACTTGTCATGGATATACCATTATGCGTCATATCTATACCTAGTGCCATGCTCGTAAGACCTGGACCACCTGTCAAGTTTCTTTGAATTTTATTCAAATTCCTTCTATAGAGCATTATATCTATTCCATCTATAGGTTCGATCGCCCTTATTAAAACAGCATGCGGAACACCTTCTATATGGGTGATTATATTAAATAATTTATACACGCCATAGATTAAATAAACATAAGCAATGCCTCCCGATTGATAAAAGGGCATTGTCCTTTTGGTTTTTCTATTCAAATATGCATGAGAAGCCGCATCTTCAGGTGCATGGTAGGCCTCTGTCTCCACAATTTTGCCCGCTGTAAAAGCACCATGGATATTTGTACAAAGTTTTTTACCCAATAAATCTTGGGCAATTTGGGTAACATCTTCTCTCTGATAAAATTCCAGAGGGAGTTTTTTCCAATGTGAATCAATCACGGTCTTCTTATAATTTAATTTTTTTTCTTTGAATTTTCCCACTTTTGGTTCGTGGAAAACTTGGGATATAATGAATTTCCTTGGGCTGTTTGTTTTTAGGAATTAGATCTGCTGGATATTCCACGGCAATCTCTTTATCTGATTCAATTAATAAAATTACACGTTGCCCTAGCAGGTCATCTGGTTTAAAGTGAATGATATAAGGTTCTTGGATATATGGTTTTAGCTTTTGTTCTAAATCTTCTGGATTTATTTTGAGCCCACCAGAATTAATGATGTGATCTACTCTCCCTATAATTTTAAATTCTGAATCATTTTTAATTTCCACCAAATCATTAGTTTCTATAACATCGGGAAAATAAGAAGTTTTAATTTGTAAACAACCATCCCCATTCTGACTTATTTTAACCCCCTTCAACGTGTGAAAATACTGTTGCTCACCTAGTTTACGCATGGCGATATGCGTAATGGTCTCTGTCATGCCATAGGTTTCATAGACTTCTGTATCTATAGAACTCAATTTTTGCTCTAAAAATCCTGAAACTTTGGCACCTCCCAAAATTAATTTATCTATTATAAAATCAGATTTTAAATAATCCAAACTTGCCTCTGCCTGCATAGGCGTTAAAGCACAAAAATTAATCTCACCAGTGTATTTAATTTTAGATTTGGGTTCAACACATATCAATTTCATGCGCACCTCCATCGCCCGAACAATCATCATTTTACCCGCAATGTAACTCACAGGCATGCATAACATTGCAGTATCACCTATTTTTAAATCCAGAAAATCTGCAGTGCGTTGTGCCGATTGTTGCATTGCTTTTTTGGGTAACTTGTATTGTTTTGGCTCACCAGTTGAACCAGAAGTTTGGACAGGAATTTCATTATGACCTTGATAATATTCAATGAAATCAATAATTTCTTGTTGCCAAGATTCGCTAACTTTTGGAAGCGTATATTGGTCTTTAGAAAAATCAATGTAGAGTATATCTGTAGTCATAAAATGGTATTAACCTATGTCCTTTATTCTACTTGAACCATAGTTCTTCTCCTCTAATTTCTAATCTACTAGGGGTATTATTGGTATATAAACCTCCAGTTCCCAACCCCTGGGGTAAGGGGTTGCCAAGATTGAAAGTCCACTGTGCTAGGGCATTCAAGCCAATGTTACTCTCTAAAGCAGAGGTTATCCACCAATCCACTTGATTTTCTTCTGCCAATTGAATCCATTCTTCACTTCCCAGAAAACCGCCTACCAAAGCTGGTTTTAAAATGATATATTGGGGATTAATCGCTTTTATTAACGCTTCTTTTCTATTTTTCTCAAATATACCAATTAACTCCTCATCCAAAGCAATTGGCGTTGGCGTCTTAGCACATAAATCTGCCATGATTTCCCATTGTCCTTGACGAATTGGCTGTTCTATAGAGTGCACTTCTAATCGCGCTAAATCCTCTAAAACGTCTGGTGCAGAATGTTCATCAAAAGCACCATTGGCATCTACCCTAAGCTCTAAAGTTTCTGCAGAAAATTGTTGTCTAAGTGTCTTTAATATGTCTATTTCTGCAGACCAATTCGTCCCGATTTTCAACTTTAAACAATGAAAACCTGCATTCAATTTTTCTTGAATTTGCATTTTCATGAAGTCAGCATCGCCCATCCAAATAAGCCCATTGATTTGAATTCCTTTTTTACCTGCAGTGAAATCAGATGGAATCAATATTTGGTCTTCTGCATTTAAGCTCAATTTTGCCTGTTCATAACCAAATTGGATAGAGGGAAACATTCTCCAATCCTCCCAATTGACTTCTTCTCCATCATTGATTTTATCACAAAATTCTGCCAATTTCAATTCATATTCTGGCAAATCATCCGCGCTTAATCCTCTAAATAAATTACATTCACCCAATCCTACTTGATTGCCTTCTTTTAACTCTAAAAAGAAAGTCTCTTTCTCATGCAATACACCTCTGGAGGTTCCTCCTGGGCGTTTAAAATTTAATCTATATGATTGGAAACTTGCTTTCATCTCTTTAATATAAATCCTCGTTTAATAATCCTATAATTTGTTGTGCTAGCTCTGTACCTATACGCTCTTGCGCTTCTAGCGTGGAACCTCCAATATGAGGGGTTAAAGATATTTTGGGATGCATCAAAATTTGAATTTCTGGGGTAGGTTCATTTTCAAATACATCCAAAGCTGCAGCAGAAAGTTTACCTGTTTCTAAAGCTTCTATAAGTGCAACTTCATCCACAATTCCTCCTCTGGATGTGTTGATTAAAAAAGCTCCATCTTTCATCATATCTAATTGTTCTCTGCTAATGATATATTGATGCTGTGCTGGTAAATGAAGTGATACAAAATCAGAAACTTTTAAAATTTCTTCTATTTTTTTGACTTCTATTTTATATTTAAAATCTTGTCCATTTGGGAACTTAAAATCTAATGTCCTAATACCATCTGTATCGGAACTATCTGCACCAATCACACGCATTCCTAAAGCTAGTCCTATTTTAGCCACTTCTTTTCCAACTCTTCCCAGACCTATTATTCCTAAGGTTTTACCATTGAGTTCAATAGCATTTTGATAGGATTTTTTTAAAGCAACAAAGTTTAGATCACCTTCCAAAGGCATATTTCTGTTAGAATCATGTAAAAATCTAGCCATGGTAAACATATGTGCAAAAACCAATTCTGCCACAGATTTAGAGGAGGCAGTAGCTGTATTAATTACATGCAATCCCATCTCTCTGGCATAATCTACATCTATATTGTCCATGCCCACTCCAGCTCTGCCTATAAGCTTCAAGGAAGGAACCATTTCTATTAATTCCTGGCGAACTTCTGTAGCACTACGCACTAAAATGGCATCTATATTATTTTCATTCAAAAAATCGGCTAATTCTTCTTGGGGTATATGTTCATTGATAACCTCGAAGCCGTTTTCTGTCAATATTTCAAGACCTTGTGTAGCGATACCATCATTTGCTAATATTTTCATTCAGAATTTTTATAATTATGCACAAAAGTAAAAATAAGTTGGCAAAAGGGCCTACAACTCTATCAATACATTTAAAATATGAACTAATTTCTGTTTTCTAATTCCCTCATACAATTCACTAGAATTTGTACACTCTCTAAAGGTAGCGCATTGTACATGCTTGCTCTATAGCCGCCTACTGTTCTATGTCCATGTAGTCCGTTGATACCAGCATTTTGCCAAATGGCATCAAAAGCCTCCGCCATTGATTCATCTTCTAAATAGAAAGTAGCATTCATCATGGATCTATCTTCTTGGCTTGCGAAACCTCTAAAAAGTGGATTTCTATCAATTTCGGCGTATAATAAATCTGATTTTTGTTGGTTTAATTTTTCCATTGCCTCTACTCCACCTTGATTGTCTAACCATTCCAGATTGAGCATGGACACATATATTGAAAATACTGGCGGGGTATTGAATATTCCTTTTTTATCTATATGAACTAAATAATCTAAATAAGATGGAATATCCCTTCCTGTTTCGCCTAAAATATCTTTTTTCACAACTACCAATGTAGCACCAGCTGGACCTATGTTTTTCTGTGCTCCAGCATAAATTAAATCAAATTGAGTGTAATCGATTACCCTGCTAAAGATATCAGAAGACATATCACAAACCAAAGGCACATCGATTTCTGGAAACTCCTTCATCTGGGTTCCATATATAGTATTATTAGATGTACAATGCAGATAATTAGCAGATAATGATGTATCTATATGCTTTGGATTAGATTGATAATTTTCATCTTTAATTACTTCTACCTCTCCAAACTTCTTAGCCTCTTGGATAGCCTTTGCAGCCCAAACTCCTGTATCCAAATAAATGGCATATCCATTATCCTGTGGCATTAAATTAAATGGAACCATGACAAATTGCAAGCTAGCACCTCCCTGTAGAAATAATATCTCATAGCTATCATCTAATTTCAATAACTTCTTGACAAGTTGTTGTGCTTTTAGAAATACGGCTATAAAATCAGGGCTTCTATGGGATATTTCTAATATAGATAAATCTAAACCATTAAAATTTAAGATAGCTTCTGATGCTTTTTGAAATACGGATGCTGGCAAAATACAAGGTCCTGCAGAAAAGTTATGTTTTTTCATAAAATCATTAAATAGTAAATTTATTTGGAATTTTAATTCATATAAAAACCATCAAACAGAAATTGCCTGATGGTTCTATTTTAAAGTATTTGAATCCATTAATTACAGGTGAAGCATTTCTTTTTTCTCCAATAATTCTTCTTCTGTCTCTTCATTATTTTCATCTGGAATACAACAGTCTACAGGGCAAACCGCTGCACATTGGGGCTCATCATGAAACCCTTTGCATTCCGTGCATTTGTCTGCTACAATATAATATACCTCATCACTAATGGGTTCTTGTGGATCTTCTGCATCCGCAGAATGTCCGTTTCTACCAACAACATAGCCATTTAGATCTGTGCCATCAGAAAATCGCCAATCCATAGCACCCTCATAAATAGCATTATTGGGGCATTCTGGCTCACATGCTCCGCAATTTATACATTCATCTGTTATCTTGATTGCCATAATTCTTTGTCTTAAATTTGTACAAATTTAATCAATATCTATGCAAAAGTCTAAAAGGATAAAAGCATTTTCTATTTTAGGAGATAATTTAGAATCATTCATTAATTATTATAATCAAAATAACCCAAACGAAGAACAAAGAGAATTTGAGTATACTTTAAAACAAGCCAAAGCCAAAAATGGTTGGTTCACGATAGAAAACCAGTTATATGCACTGAATGCTTGGGCTAAAATATTAAAAGAAGAAAACTTAAATACATGGTTAAATCTTTATGAATTAAAGGAGGATGTTACGCCTAAAAAGGTGGGTATTATAGCTGCAGGTAATATTCCTATGGTTGGCTTTCATGATATTTTAAGCGTCTTGATTACTGGTCATATAGCATTGATTAAATTATCTTCTAGCGATGATGTTTTGATTCCTTATCTTCTAAAAAATTTGACGCAGACGGAACCTGATTTTCAAAATCAATTTGAAATTATAGAACAATTAAAAGATTATGATGCTGTAATAGCAACGGGTAGTGACAACACGGCTAGGTATTTTGAAACTTATTTTAAAAATGTCCCCCATATTATAAGAAAAAACAGAACTTCTGTTGCTGTTATAGATGGGAACGAAAGTGAAGAG
This sequence comes from Flavobacteriaceae bacterium Ap0902, assembly GCA_009835005.1. Taxonomy (GTDB): domain Bacteria; phylum Bacteroidota; class Bacteroidia; order Flavobacteriales; family Weeksellaceae; genus Profundicola. The sequence continues at coordinate 13,890 of WTFG01000008.1, forward strand.
GAATTGAAAGCGCTTACACAGGATGTATTAATGCACTATGGCCTGGGATGTAGAAATGTAACGAAACTTTTGGTTCCACAAAATTATGATATAAATCACATTTTTAAAGTTTTATTTCCTTGGGCGGATATCATCAACCACCATAAATATGCTAATAATTATGATTATAACAAGGCTATTTATTTAATGAAAGGTTTAGATTTTAAAGAGAATGGGTTTGTGATTATGAAGAACGATGAAGGTTTATTTTCCCCTTTATCTACTATTTTTTATCAAGAATATAAAAATAAGGAAGAAGTGGAATCTTTTTTGCTTGATTATCAGAATCAAATACAATGTGTAGTTGGTAAAGACAAAGGCATGATTCCATTTGGTAAATCACAAGAACCAGCATTATGGGATTATGCAGATAATATAGATGTAATTAACTGGTTGAAACAATTAAATTAAAGCTATGGATATACAAGCAATTATTGCCAGGATTGAACTTGCTAATTTCAAAGAACAAGCAATTGACTCATTGATGGATGATATTACTGGAATTAATTATGAAAGCGTAAAGGATACTATATCAGGATTAAAAAAGAAACAAGGGACTTTAAAAACAGAAGAGAGTAATAAGGCATTAGATATTTTAATTGATAGATTAGAAAGACGATAAATATATGTGGGGAACTATCCAAGACAAGAAAGTCGTCAAAAAATTCATGCCTTATTTATTAGCGACGGCTATTTTTATGCAAATGCTTGATTCTACTATTCTTAATACTGCAATACCAGCTATTGCAGCAGATTTGAATGAAAGTACGTATAATATGCAATCGGCTATTGTTAGTTATGTACTAACCCTTGCCTTGTTTATCCCTGTAAGTGGTTTTTTAGCAGATAGATTTGGTACAAAAAGAATATTTATACTATCTCTTTTTGTATTTAGTTTAGGCTCTCTTTTTTGTGCTATGTCTACATCTTTAATCCTATTGGACATTTCCAGGGTTATACAAGGATTGGGAGGTGCGCTGATGACACCCGTAGGCAGATTAGCTATGATTAAAACTTTTCCAAAAAACGAGCTGGTAGAAGCTATGAATTATGCTATTATGCCAGCTTTAATTGGTCCTATTTTAGGTCCTTTAATTGGTGGATATCTCGTAGAAATAGTCAGTTGGCATTGGATTTTTTTAATTAACATTCCTATGGGGTTAATAGGAATTTTATTTGCTATTAAATATATGCCAGACTATAGAGAAAAGAATCCTAAACTGGATGTTGTGGGTTTTTTAATCTTTGGTAGTGCCTCTATCTTGTTATCTGTTGGTTTAGAATTAATGGGGCATTCCAGTAGTTTTACCATTGTTTCTATTGTGATTGTCATAGGCTTTCTAATGCTTTATTTCTATTATAGACATGCCAAAAAGAACAATAACGCACTGTTTCCCTTAAATTTATTTGAGATTAGAACCTTCCGGATTGGTATTGTGGGAAATTTATTGACTCGCTTAGGAATTAGCTCTATCCCCCTGTTAGTTCCTTTATTAATTCAATTAGAATATGGAGCGTCGGCTTCTACTTCTGGGTGGATTATTGCACCTATGGCATTGGCTTCTCTTTCTACAAAACCTTTTGTTGTAACTATTATAGATAGATTTGGTTATAGAAATATTCTCACATTTAACACCGTCCTATTAGGAATTCTAATTAGTACACTAGCTATTCCTAGTATCCATATGTCTATTTACTGGTATATACCTGTATTAGTATTAATGGGTATTCTGAATTCCGTACAGTTTACTGCCATGAACTCTATTACAGTCTCTAATCTTAGAGACCACCAAAATAGCAGTGGAAATAGCTTGTTAAGTGTTAATCAACAACTGGCCATTGGATTTGGTATTGCGATAGGGCTTACAACCTTACAAATTATGCAAGAGACAGAATGGATATCCCATGGTGATACGCATAGAGGATTTCAAGTAACTTTTGTTTTTATCGGGTGCATGACGGTATTATCTGCTCTGGTATTTAGAAGATTGCATGAGAGCGATGGAGAAAATTTAAAATCTAAAAGAGTGAACGCTTAAAGCTAATTGAATATATCTTGCCAAACCAAAGGCCTGTCATCTGATCGCCACAAAAATCCTGGAAATTTTCTTTCATTATCTGGAATTCTACTTGGTGGATAGAACTTAGAGGTTGCTTTTATTTTACAAGAAATTACGTTAATTTCCCTATCCTCTACATCAGCCTCTATAATACCACAATCAGATCTATTGATTCCCGTTAACTCCTTGGGCGCCAAAGGTTTTTCCTCATTTTCTTCTTCTACATAAATCAATGATTGAGCGTTTCCTTCTGCCAAAATCCAATCTAATTGTTCCTCTATGAAAATGCCAAGCATTCTTCTGCTTTTTAATTGATGAAACTGGGTTTGTGTCAATGAATCTGTTTTGGAAATAGCAAAAGCATTCTCCCGTATCATGATAGAGTCTAATCTCTCTAATTCTACATTAGAATATACAAAAATAGTGTCCCCTGTAATTTGTCTAACTCCACTCCATACGACAGGATCTTTAAAAAATCTCAATTCTCCTGTTCCCTCATAAAAGGAAATAGAATCTGCCTTGCCTTGCAAATTACTTTTAAAATATTTAGCAGCATGAAAGGCTCTGATCAACCCTTTTTCTAAACGTTTAGTAGACATCAAGGTATCTGCATGTAAATAAAAAGAATCATTCTCAAACACCTTCACGGCATAGGCCTGTTGGGTTACATAAGCGGAATCTTTTTCTCTAAAGAATTCTCCAAATCCACCTCTAATATACTGTTGATCCTCTGGATTATCTATTATGACATCTCCTTCTCCCATTCCATATCCAGTATTTTGATTGAAATAAATGTCATCTGCAGTAAGCACCGTGCCATCACTATAAACAGAAGATCTGTTTTCTAGATAAGCTTCTTTTTTGCCTAAATAATATCTGCCCTTGGTAGTTTCTATATATTGTCTAGGATTTTTACGGTTTTGAATATACGTTTCATCATTAAAATCCATATAATCTCCCTCTGAGTAATGTTTGATATTTTTACTCTCTATGTAGTAATCCTGATTGGTCACACGTACCTCATCATTAAAAGTATTACTCTTGGTATTAAGATTATAAATTCCAATTTGACTGGTAATGGTACTCTCCTCAGAAACTATGGTGCCTCCAGTATTATAATAAGCTTGGTTGGTATTTCTATTGTATTCTAATTTATCTGTATATAAGGTTTGTTCTGGGTTCCTTAAAACTACATCTCCTGTGGCTGTAGAAATTTCTGTATTGTTATTATAAGTGACCTTCTCTGCTGTGAGTTCATTGTTATCCATGATCATCTTTACATTAGAGAAGGCAGTTAAGATCTTTTCATTTTGATCCACTACAATGGTATCCGCACTTAGCGTTCCATTGGCATGTTGAAAAACTACTGAGCCACTATAGAAAGTGTTGCCATCAAAATAATCTGGTCTGCTTTCTATTTTGTCTGAATGTACTAGTTTTACTTTTTCTTTCTTGTTTGTTTGTTGACCCCAAAATAATATAGGTAATAACAAAAATACAATGACAATTCTATGCATTTTTGGGTTTTCTAGTACCATAGAAATATAACGAATGGTTTTCTATTTTGATATCGAATACCTCCTCTATCGTATCTTTGATGATTTGTAAACGTGGATCACAAAATTCCAGCACTTCCCCCGTATCTGTTAATAAAATATGATCATGCTGTTTGTCAAAATAACTTTTCTCAAAGTGCGCTTGATTATCCCCGAATTGATGTTTTCTAACCAATTTGGCATCAATCAAGAGTTCCATCGTATTGTATAGCGTAGCGCGGCTCACACGATATTTTCTATCCTTCATTCTCATATAAAGTTCGTCTATATCAAAATGATCATTAGAAGTATATATCTCTTCTAAAATAGCATAACGTTCTGGTGTTTTGCGGTGTTTATTTTCATCCAAAAATTTGGTTAAAACATCTTTAACCGTCTCTAGTCTTTTTTCTAACTTAATATTATTTTCTTGCTCATCCATGATTCTAAGCTTAGTTTAATTACAAAGATAAGGAATTAATCTTGCCTTTTTACTTTGTTCACTCCCTCTACTTTATTTACTTTTTCTATCACCACATCCAAATGAGATTTTGTGCTTACCACAACATCTATTTCTCCTTTAAATATGCCATCATCAGATGAAAACTTCAAGCCTTTAATGTTGATATGCAAATTATTGGATAATACATCTGTAATATCCTTCACCAACCCCATCCTATCTATACCCTGTACAATAAGAGTGGTTTTGAAATCCATGGTAGAAGAATCCACCCAATTGGCTTCCAATACCCTATAGGAATAATTGGCCCGTAACTCTACCGCATTGGGACAGGCCATTTTATGAACTTTTATCCCTCTGCTCACAGTAGTAAACCCAAAGACCTTGTCTCCTGGGATTGGATTACAACAATTGGCTAATGTATAATCCAATCTCTTGTGATCACTACCAAATACTATCAAATCAACATTCCCTTGTGTTTCTTCTTTCTTCTTTAGTGGGCTTTTGGTAGCGTTTTTTCTAAATCTATTAATAAACCCAGTTACTCCCGTATTCCTATCTACAAACCTTTTTAAATCTGTGTTGCTGATGATGCCTTCTTTTACATGTAGAAATAAACTTTGAGAAGAGTTTTCTTTAAAGAAAATCACCATATCATTCAGCATCTTCTCTGTGAGTTTAGTTCTTAAATGGCGCAGTTTTCTTTCTAAAATTTCCTTGCCTTCTTCTGCCCTTTCACGTATTTCCGCATTCAAGGCACTTTTAATTTTGGATTTAGCCCTGCTTGTGATTACAAAATCCAACCAATCCTGTTTGGGCTTTTGATTACTGGAAGTTATAATCTCTACTTGGTCTCCACTTTTTAACTTATAGCTGAGTGGTCGCAATTTACCATTTACTTTGGCTCCCAAACAAGTATCCCCTACATTGGTATGGATAGCATACGCAAAATCCAGTGAGGAGGCATCTTTGGGTAAGGATAAAATATCTCCTTGTGGCGTAAAGACATAAATCTCCTTGGCATATAGATTAAGCTTGAAGTTATCTATAAATTCACTGGTGTTTTGTAAATCTTGATTTTCTAAAATTTCTCTAACCTGTGTTATCCATTGATCTACCTTAGAATCTTCTACTTCATAATTCTCTTTATATTTATAATGAGCAGCAATACCCTTTTCTGCAATCTCATCCATCCTAGTAGATCTAATCTGTACCTCTATCCATTTTCCCTCTGGCCCCATCACGGTAGTATGAAGGGATTCATATCCTGTGGATTTAGGATGCGTAATCCAGTCTCTTAATCTAGCAGGATTGGGATTAAACACATCTGTAACCAGTGAGTAAATCTTCCAAGCTAGAAATTTCTCATTCTTTCTGTCTGAATTATAAATGATTCTTATAGCAAATTTGTCAAAGACTTCCTCAAAAGGAACACCTTGAGAATTCATTTTCTTATTAATAGAATGAATGGATTTGGGTCTTCCCTTAATTTGGTACCTCAACCCCTCCTCATCTAATTTAGCAGAAATCATATTCTTGAATTCATGGATATATTGTTTCCGCTCTTCTTCTGAATCTTTTAATTTCTTAGCAATTTCAAAATATCTATCTGGTTCTGTGAACTTTAAACTTAAATCTTCTAATTCTGTTTTAATATTATACAGCCCCATTCTATGTGCCAAAGGAGCATATATATAAATGGTTTCAGAAGCAATTTTACGTTGTTTACTTTCTGGCATAGCTCCCAGCGTTCGCATATTATGGAGTCTATCTGCAATTTTAATGATAATTACACGTACATCTTCTGATAAGGTAAGTAGAAGTTTTCTGAAGTTTTCTGACTGTATAGATAGTTCTTGATTATTTAAAACAGAAATTTTAGTAAGGCCATCGATTATTTTAGCGATTTTTTTGCCAAATAATCCTTCTATGTCTTCTAGCGTATAATCAGTATCCTCTACCACATCATGCATTAGCGCAGCGGCAATACTCGTTGCTCCAAGACCAATTTCATCTGCTACGATTTTGGCCACAGCTATAGGGTGATAAATATAGGGTTCACCAGTTTTTCTTCTCTGGTCTTTATGGGCATCCAGGGCTAAATCAAAAGCTTTTCTAATTAAAACTTTATCATCATCTGTAAGGTGCCTATAGGTGTCATTTAGCATTTGCTTATAACGCAATGCTATTTCTTTGTTTTCTAATTCCAGTTGCTGTTCTGTCATTTATAGAAGAATAGATTATTTTTGTTTAAAATTATTATTAAATTTAATGAAATTTTTAAATATGAAAAGAATTATTTTTACGCTATCGTTTATTTTAATGACTGTATCTATTCAAGCACAGGTGGCTGTTAGCAGCCAAAGCAATTATAATAAGTTACGTGTTGGCGGTGGTATTGGTCTCAATTTTGGTAGTAATTCTTACTTTGGGTTTAATATATCTCCTTTCGTGGGTTATGCTTTGGCGCCCCAATTAGAAGCAGGTTTAACGGCTGGATATCAATACGGTAAAAGTGATTACCAAAAATCCAATTTGTTTTCTGGGGGACCCTATGTGAATTATTATGCGTTTCCTTCTTTATTTATAAGAGGGCATTATGAGTATTATACAGGTGATTTAGAATATAGAAATACTGGAAATTCCTTTAGCTTTGATGAAAGTGCTTTATGGATTGGTGGTGGTTATCAAAGTACAGGCAGCGTCAGATTCCAAACGGGTATTATGTATAATGTTTTGTACAATGAAGATGATAGCATATTCAGCAGTGGAATTCGTCCGTTTGGTGGAGTAGTTGTATCTTTGTAGGTATGACAAGTAATCTATACGTTTGGATTGGGTTAATTATATTTATTGTCCTACTCCTAATTTTTGATTTATTCGTTCTTCACAAAAGAGAAGAAGTTTCTAATAAGCAAACTGCCAAAGAAACCATCTTTTGGATATTGGTAGCTATAGCACAGTCTCTTGTGATTTACTTGCTCTATACAAATGATTTAGTTAGAAACCCAACGGGACTCACGCCCCATAATGCCGTACTCAAATACATTACGGGATATTTCATTGAACTTTCTCTTTCTGTGGATAACCTATTTGTAATCGCAATGATTTTCAAATCATTCCATATTCCTTTGAAATATCAGCACAAAGCACTTTTTTGGGGAATTCTGGGAGCCATTGTATTTAGAGGAGCCATGATTGGCGTGGGTGTTGTTCTCTTTGAGAAAATTAGTTGGATTCCTTATGTATTTGGTGGATTTTTAATTTATACAGCCTTCAAAATGTTATATGATGAACTTATGGAGAAACCAGAAGAATTTGATGATTCTAAGAGTAAAAAAATTATGCGTAAATATCTTAAAATCAGCCCAAACTTAGATGGTAATAAATTTTTTACCATAGAGAATGGTGCCAAGATGGCAACCCCTCTGTTTGGTGCTTTGATTTTAATAGAATTTACAGATATATTATTTGCAGTAGATAGTATCCCTGCTATTTTAGCCGTAACACAAGACGCATTATTAGTTTTTTATGCAACTATATTTGCCACACTGGGACTAAGGTCTATGTATTTCTTCTTAGCGAATATGCTAGAAAAATTTCATTATTTACATTATAGTATCTTTGTTATACTGCTATATATAGGTATTAAACTCATATTAATGCATCATTATGAAATCCCTGAATGGCTATCCTTAGGAATTATATTTTTAAGTCTCACTGGTGGTGTGATTGTTTCTTTAATTAAAATAGATAAGACTACAGTATGATACACATAATTGCCGCAGTGGCAGAAAATAATGCAATTGGCAAAGACAATCAATTGCTATGGCACATCCCAAGAGATTTAAAAAGGTTTAAAAAATTAACTTTAAACCATCCCATTATTATGGGTAGAAAAACATTTGAATCTTTTGGTAGCATACCCTTACCCAAAAGACAACACATCATTATCTCCTCTTCTGATAAAGAAAATACAAAACAGATAACGTGGGTAAAAAGTTTAAGAGAAGCGATAGAGAAAGGCAAGGAACTTGATGATACTATCTATATTATTGGTGGGGGATCTATTTATGAACAAGCCATGGAATTTGCCCAACAATTGGATATCACCAGAGTTCATGCTAAATTTGATGGAGATACATTTTTCCCACCGATCCCAGAGAGATTTATTTGCATAGAAGATCAAAAGAACTGGGAAAATGATTTACCTTTTACTTATAGTTTTAGAACCTATTTAATTAAATAAACTTAAAAACAAGGATTATGAAAAAAATTATTTTAATGACAACAGCTGTTTTCTTATTATCTAGTTGTGGTAATGACAATAAAACAGTAGAAGAAACAACGACAGTGCCAGAAACAACAGCACCATCTATTGAAACACCCACAGTAGAAACCACTACTACAGGAGAAGGGCAAGAAGTTACACTAGAAATTGGTGGAACAGATGCTATGAAGTACACCAAAGATGAATTACGCGTACCTGCGGGTTCTACGGTAACACTTACATTTCACCATGAAGGGAAAATGCCTATTGAAACAATGGGCCATAACTGGGTTTTATTAAAACCTGGAACAGACATTCCTAATTTTGCAATGGATGCTATGAAAGAAGTAGATAATAACTATCTACCACAGGACACAACAAAGTTTATTGCAGCTACAAAAATGATTGGAGGTGGTGAATCTACTACAATTACTTTTGAAGCACCAGAAGCTGGTACGTATGATTTTATTTGTACTTTCCCAGGACATTATGGCTCTATGCATGGTAAATTTATTGTAGAATAATTTTAGTGAAAATTATATTATTGAAGCCGTCTGAAAACCTTGAAAACTAATCATTCTGAAACCCTGAAATGAAATCCGAGTGACAAAAGTTGGGTTTTGAGACGGTTAACTTTTAATTTAAACAAGTTTTATATCATCTAATTATAATTCTACCTCTGTTGCGCCTAATTTATATTGAGCAAAGTTGGCATCATAAAAGGTATAGCCATAACCTGCTAAATACTTCTTCACTTCTCTTTCTAAAATACCTTTTCCTTTGCCATGCACTAAAATTATCTTTTCAAAACCCTCACTTTTGGCTTTTTCTATTCCATTAATAGCGGCTGCAATTTGCTTTTCTAAGATATGATTGGTGGGTAATTGTTTGCTATAATTTTCTAAATTACCATAGTGCAAGTCTAACACAAAGGTCCCCTTTTTCTTTTTACTTTTCTTAATTTCATTTTTATATTTCTCTTCTAATTTTTGTCTAAAATCCTCTGCATTACGCGTGAGGTTCTTCTCTATTAATTTTTTAAGTTCTAGTTGTTTTTCTGAAATTTCCTCAGCCATAAAATCATCTTCCTGTGCTATAATCTTCTTTTTCTTCTTTTTAAAAGATGGCTTCTGAGACGGTTCAACCCTAACAGGATCCTCTTCCATTTCTATCTCTTCTTCTAATTCCAAATCTGGCAAAAGTTCATTATAATCATAAGATTCATCAAAACCATATTCATTTTCTATCCAAATCTGATCTTCCTCTATTTTGGTAATAACTCCATGGGTATTGTCATTTAATGCTTTCACCCTTTGTCCTACTTTAAATTTAATCATAACTTAATTATCCTTTAACCATTATATAATACAACATACAAAAACTTTAGACTAATTTAGCACTATTGTATGAAAAGAACTGTAGAATTAGTCGTAGTATCTGATTTTCATTTAGGCACCTATGGATGTAGAGCAGATGAACTTTTACTCTATTTAGATAGTATCCAGCCAGAAACCTTGATTTTAAATGGGGATATCATAGATATCTGGCAGTTTAGCAAACGATATTTTCCCAAATCTCATCTCACTGTTTTAAAGAAATTAAGTGAACTCATTACAGGTGGTACCCAAGTGATCTACATCACAGGTAATCATGATGAAATGCTGCGTAAATTCACAGATTTTAAGATGGGGAATTTTAGCCTTGTTAATAAATTGGTTCTGGAATTAGATGGCAAGAAAGCTTGGATTTTCCACGGAGACGTATTTGATGCTTCTATTCAACATTCTAAATGGTTGGCCAAATTGGGAGGATGGGGTTATGATTTACTTATAGTCATCAATAGTGCGATCAATTGGTTCTTATTGAAATTGGGAAGAGAAAAATATTCCTTGTCTAAAAAGATTAAACAATCTGTGAAAAATGCCATGAAATATATCACGGATTTTGAAGATACTGCCTCTGAATTGGCCATTGAAAACGGTTTTGATTATGTAATTTGTGGTCATATTCATCAACCTCAAATTAGAAAGATCCAAAATAAAAATGGCAGCACCATCTACCTTAATTCTGGAGATTGGGTAGAGAGTCTTTCTGCCCTGGAGTACAATGACAAAGAATGGAAACTATTTCTCTATGAGAACATGAAGAATGAAATTAAAGAAGACCAAACTCCAACCTCCCTCACAGATTTGGATATTCAAGCATTGATTAATAATGTTATTTCTCATAAAACTAATTAAATTAAAAAAATTTAATTGCGTCCTTTGAAGTTCTCCATGGTATCATATATACCCAATACTTTTCCTGCAAACCAATCAAAAATACGATTAGGCATAAGCGCTTGTCCAAGCCTAGTAAATCTAAAGATAAAACCAGGAATGGTGAGTCTTTGGGTGTTATTTTCTATGGCTTTCACAATTTTTTGAGCAGCTTTCTCTGGGTCTTGAATAGGAATTTTTGATTGAACCCCATCAAACATCCCTGTATTGATATAATAGGGCATCACGGTGGTTACTTGTACATTTTTGCCCAATTGTACCATTTCTAAACGTAAACTCTCTGACCAACCTACCAAAGACCATTTACTTGCAGCATAAACAGACATTTTTGGATTACCAATAAGCCCCGCAGAAGAGGCAATATTACAAATGTGTCCTATATTATCCTCTAACATATCATTCAAGAATTCCGCAGTTATGTACATAGGTGCATTGGCGTTGATATCCATCGTGTTTGTAATATCTTTAGTGCTATGTTGATGAAAGTATTTACCTACAACGATACCAGCATTATTAATTAAAACATTGATTTTACCAACTTCTTCTTTGACTTGCTTAGCAGATTGCTTGATTTGATTGATATTTGATACATCTACTTGATATCCAACAATAGAGCCTAGTTTGGATAATTCCATAAGGGTTGCGTCCAAATTAGGCTGATTAATGTCCCAAAGTACAACTTGGGCGTTCTTTTCTAACATCAAGCGCGCCATGATTTTACCAATACCAGAAGCACCGCCAGTGATTAGCACTCGTTTATCTTTTAACTTCATACTTATAATTTTAAAGACTGTTTGATTATTATAATACTACAATTTAAGCACTTAACATTATTATCCAAGTTTTTGGTACAAAAAAATCGGCTTTCACCAAAGTAAAAGCCGATTTTAAAAGATTTATTTTAAGAATTTAATCCTAATTTTCCATTGACTCCTTCACAGAGATTTTGATTCCATCCTTTTCTTCATTCATCTCAAGCAATAAACTATCACCTTCCTTGATCTCTGAATTAACGATTTCCTCTGCCATCGGATCCTCAATATACTTCTGTATTGCTCTCTTCAATGGTCTTGCACCATAATCCTTGTCATAACCTTTTTCTGCTATGAAGTTTTTAGCTTCTTCTGAAAGTTCTAGCTTATACCCAAGAGCCTCTAAACGTTTGTACAATTTGTTAAGCTCAATATCTATTATTTGTAGAATATCTTCCTTATCTAATTGATTAAAGATTACCACATCATCTATTCTGTTCAAGAATTCTGGGGCAAAGGTTTTCTTCAAAGCATTTTCTATGGTACTCTTTGCTCTTTCATCTGCAGAACCAATTTTAGCAGAAGTTCCAAATCCTACACCATCTCCAAAATCCTTCAACTGTCTGGTTCCAATATTAGAAGTTAGGATAATAATTGTGTTTCTAAAATCAACCTTACGTCCAAGGCTATCTGTTACATGTCCATCATCTAATACTTGTAGTAAGATATTAAATACATCTGGATGTGCTTTTTCTATCTCATCCAATAGAATCACAGAATATGGTTTTCTTCTAACTTGTTCTGTCAATTGTCCGCCTTCTTCATATCCTACGTATCCTGGAGGTGCTCCTACTAACCTGGACACAGCAAATTTTTCCATATATTCACTCATATCAATACGGATTAAGGCATCCTCTGAGTCAAACAAATCTCTTGCTAGTACTTTGGCCAGTTGGGTCTTACCTACACCTGTGGTACCCAAGAATATAAAAGAACCAATGGGTCTCATAGGATCCTTGAGCCCAGCACGGTTTCGTTGAATAGCTTTCACCACTTTTTCTACCGCCTTGTCTTGACCTATCAACTGCTTTTGCATCAGTTCGGACATACCCGCAAGTTTCTTCATCTCACCTTCTGCCACACGACTCACTGGGATTCCACTCATCATAGAAACCACTTCTGCTACGTTTTCCTCAGAAACTGTTTCTCTATGTTCCTCTGCCTCTGCTTGCCATCTATCTTGTGCTGATTTTAAATCAGATTCAACATTTTTTTCATCATCGCGCAGCTTGGCAGCTTCCTCATATTTTTGACCTTTAACAGCATTAGCTTTATCTTCTCTAACTTGCTCTAACTGTTTTTCCAAATCTAAAATATCTTGCGGAACTTTTATATTCTTAATGTGAACACGGGAACCTGCTTCATCCAAAGCATCAATAGCTTTATCTGGCAAAAATCTATCTGTAATATATCGAGATGTTAGACTAACACAGGCATCAATGGCATCTTTTGTGTAAATGACATTATGATGTTCCTCATATTTATCTTTAATTTGATTTAGAATTTCTACCGTTTCTTCTGGAGAAGTTGGATCCACCATTACTTTTTGGAAACGTCTCTCTAAGGCACCATCTTTTTCAATATATTGACGGTATTCATCTAATGTGGTAGCACCAATACATTGAATTTCCCCACGTGCTAACGCAGGTTTAAACATATTAGAAGCATCCAAACTTCCGGCAGCACCTCCAGCACCAACAATGGTATGCAACTCATCTATGAATAAAATGATATCATCATTCTTCTCTAGTTCATTCATAATGGCTTTCATACGCTCCTCAAATTGACCACGGTATTTAGTTCCAGCAACTAGACTCGCTAAATCCAGCGTAACCACCCGCTTGTTGTATAATACCCTAGAAACTTTGCGTTGAATAATTCGCAAGGCTAAACCTTCTGCAATAGCAGATTTACCAACCCCTGGCTCTCCAATTAAGAGTGGATTATTCTTCTTACGGCGACTCAAAATCTGAGAAACACGCTCTATTTCTTTTTCTCTACCCACTACAGGGTCTAGTTTACCTTCTGCGGCCAAATCTGTTAAATTTCTACCGAAGTTATCTAAAACAGGCGTTTTAGACTTAGCAGACGCTCCTGCTCCTTTCCCTGATCTTGATCCTGGTCCTCTTTCTGGAATATCCTCTGCTCCTTCATCAGAGAAAGAGGCATCCATAGAAGGTCCTTTGGTTTCTTCTTGAAAATGAAATTTAAATTCCTCTTTTAATGTATTATAATCTACATCAAATTTGTTCATTAATTTTGTTACTGGATCAGACTCATTACGCAAAATACATAATAGCAAATGCGCCGTATTCACAGATTTACTATGAAACAATTTGGCTTCTAGGAAAGTTGTTTTTAAAGCTCTTTCTGCCTGCTTGGTCAAATGTAAGTTCTTAGATTCCTCATAAACCGTAGTTTTTGGTGGATTAAGAACCTCAATTTTTTGACGCACCTCATCTAGATTTACATTTAGAGACTGTAATAACTGAACCGCTTTTCCATCGCCATCCCTTAAAATCCCCAAAACTAAATGTTCCGTTCCTATATTTTCGTGACCTAATCTTAAAGCTTCTTCTTTGCTATAGGCAATCACTTCTTTAACTCTTTTTGAAAAATTATCGTTCATTGTTTTACTCTCTCTTATCTAAATATATAATATTATTGGATAAAATGCACTAATTGTGCCATATTTTAAATGCAGACTTTCTGCATAAATTGGCATACCCTAATTTAGATTAGTCTAGTGTATCGCATCTCTTTGTGATGATTATCTATCTGCAATTGAACCATTGAGGTAGTCTTAACCACGGGAATCTCTTCCTTTTTCTTCCAGAATAGATCACTATGTTTATCTGTCAAATTGTCAGCATTAAAGGTAGTTAGTGATTTAATTTGATGCTCATGATATGCCTTCTCTCTATAATCATAAAGGGTAGCAGAACTTGTAACGAAGATCTCATCCTCTATCTTCAACATTGTTTTATCCTTCTCATCCCACCGCAAACACCATGCCTCCCATGTCTGGTTATTCAAAATCATTTGCGTAAAAGGTTCTATGCCTTCTAGTTCTAAATCATCAAAATAATCCTGAACATTGCTATACTTGATTAATTCAAATGGGAAAACACCTCTGCTTTGCCTATAAGATTCCTTTCTTATATGAGGCTTTAGGGCACCATTTAGTATGGTGGTTGTCCACAAGTCAGAGGTCAATACCCATGTCCCACCTCCCTGAATATCCAAAGGATAAGTCGCATCTACACCATGGATATATTTACTTATTAACGTGGGGGAAGAAACTCTTCTATAGTCCTCATCTCTATTATGGGTTAGAATAAGCCCTTCTTTTCTTCTATACAAACTAAAAATACACATAGAGCAAATGTGATAAAATTATATCTTTGTAACAAATTAATATAAAGAGGTCTTTCTGGGATGTTTGGATTATGACTCTTTCTATATTCAATATGAATCAAATTATTCTGAATTAAATATGGATACCGTTTAATTTAATCTTGAAACTTTAACGCTACTACAAAATAAACCTTCTATGGTAAAGCACGAATTAAAAAAGATTACGCATTATGAATATTGGGAATTTTGGGTGTTTTATATTCCTATGATTCCCGTATGGTTATATCATAGTCTAAAAGCCAAATCTTTAACTTATTTTACTGCTACCAACCCTGGAATAGAGCATGGCGGTTTTTTTGAATATTCTAAATTTAAAATTCAAGAACAGATAGCAGAAAAATCACGACCAGTGCACCAATTAATAACCTCTGAAAACAATTCTCTAGATCTTGGGTTTAATTATCCTTTTATAGCCAAACCAGAAAAAGGACAACGCGGAATTAGTGTACAAATTATTAATAGTGATAGAGAATGGGAGATTTATAAAAGAAATGCCAAAGGGAATATCATAGTTCAAGAATACATTGATCTACCCAAAGAGTATGGTGTATTTTACGCAAAATTACCCTATGAATCTAAAGGTAAAATTTTATCTATCACGGGCAAAGAATTTTTGACCTACCAGGGGGATGGAACAACTAGCTTAAGAGAATTTATAGAATCTAACTCTAGAGCTTATTTCAATAAATCTTATCTGTATATGAAGTTCCATGAGGAGCAAAATTTAATCTTGCCTGCTGGTGAAAAAATGATTTTAGAACGAATAGGAAACCATCATCGTGGGACTTATTTCTATGATAATTCTAGCTTAATCACTCCCGCCTTAGAAGCAGCCATTGAGAATATAGCATCCAACGTAGAAGGATTCTATTATGGGAGATTGGATGTGAAGGCAAAAAGTGATGAGGCATTTCGAAAAGGGGAATTTATTGTACTAGAAATCAATGGTGCTAATTCTGAAGCTACGCATATATATGATGAGGAGTATTCTATTATAGACGCATATAAAGAAGTGGTTAGACATTTAGATGTTCAATACAAAATTGCAAAGCACAATATTAAAAATGGAGCTAAAACAACTCCTATCGGAGAATTTTCCAATATTGTGTTTAAACATCTATAAGCCTGCAAATTTGTCAATTCTCTAATTTGGAACAAATTGTGTCTATGCTAGTTTAAATAAAACCTTTGAACGAGAAAGCAAAAATACGAGAGGCCATTCTTATACCTACCCTATTAATTTTGGTCTTGGTCATAGTTCACCTCATGAATCTGCCTGGTTGTTATGGCATTATCCCTAGATATTTACAAGGATTTAGAGGTGTCTTATTAGCCCCACTATTCCACTCTAGTTGGGAACATTTATTTAATAATGCTTATCCTATTTTAATTTTAGGGTTTATGATTTTTGCATTTTACCGGAAAATTGCTTACTTGCTTTTGACTTTAGGTTGGATGCTGACAGGTATACTCGTTTGGTTATTTGCGGATATGGGTATTCTGCCCTCTGACACCCATATAGGTTGTCACATAGGCGCTAGTGGTATAGTGTACATGATGGCATCTTTTGTGTTCTTTAGTGGGATTTTCAGACGTTCTTTACCCTTAATTGCCGTTTCACTCATTGTGGTGTTCTTATATGGAAGCATGCTGTGGGGAATTTTCCCAGAGGAAGTCATCATTTATAGCAAAGAGCAAGCAAATATAAGTTGGGAAAGTCATTTGTTCGGTGCTATGGTAGGTTTATTTTTCTCTTACAAATGGCGCAAAATTGGTCCTCAAAAGAAGAGATTTCCTTGGCACAGAAAAGATTATTATAACATTCAAGATGAGATTTTATGGCAAAAATACCTAGAAGAATTCCCAGAAGAAGAGAAGCCAGAAAAGGAAGAAAAACCTAAGTTTAAGGATTTGTTTTAAGGTTAGGGCTTTTCTAGAATGTATTGTGCCTGTAAACTTTAATTAAAAATAATATGATAGAAATGTTTATATCATTCATCATGCGATTCCAACCTAGACATTGAAAGGTATACAAACCAATTTATCTATCAAGATAATTTGATTAATATTGAAGTTTACTTAGTTTATCTCAAACCGATTACTCGTATAGAATTCTAAAACTTTTACTTTAAATAGAAAATCATATTTAGCCTGTGCTAAGTTTCCTTTGGCCGCTACCCAGTTATTTTTAGCCATCTCAAAATCTAAAATGTTAGAGAATCCTGCATCATAACGTTTTTGCATAAAATCCAATGCAATCGTTCTTGCTTCTACATTTTTTAACGAGGCTTCATAGGTTTGCTTTGCATTTACGGCGTCTAAATAAGCCGCTTCTATCTCTTGCCTTAATTTGTATTTCTCATTTTCTAAATCAAGCAGCGCACTTTCTTGATTAATTTGTGCATTGGCAATGTTGGTTTTATTCTGATAACCATCAAAAATAGGCACATTAATGGAAATTGTAAAAGCATGGCCTAGATTATCAGTAAACTGATCGCCAAAATTACCATTCGGGTTTTCTTTAAAATAAGTATAACCTGTACCAAAACCATAACCAAGAGAAACAGTTGGCAGAACACCAGCCTCTGCAATGGCTTGTTCATTGACTGCTTTCTCTACTTGCAAGGTTCTAAGTTCTATCTCTGGACGTATTTCCATCGCTTGTCGGAAGATTTCAGAAGTCATTCCTAAACCGAGTTGAGCAATATACCGTTCTGCATCCACATCTTGCACTTCTAGTGGTGTATCTAGCGGCATTTGTAAGAGTGCTTTGAGTTGCAACAAAGCCGATTCTACATTATTTTTTCTTTGTACTAGCGAAAGTTCATCTTGCGCTACCGCTGCATTGGCATCCGCAATATTGGCTTCTGGTACTACCCCCCCATTATACTGAATCGTAACGATCTCTAATTGTTTTTGAGATAAAAGAAGTTGACTTTCTGCAATTTCTACCAATGCTTGGTTAAATAAAACTTGCAAATACGTATTAGCAATGTTTAATGCAACATCATTCTTCAAAATATCCACATTTTTACTAGCAATTTCTTGATCTAAAATAGCATTCTGTTGTAGATTTATATTTCTGAAACCATTAAAAACCGTCCAATTGGCTTGTACAAAATCAAATTGCGTGGTATAACTATTTACCCTCATTCTTGAATTATGATATAAATTCGCAGATTCTGAGAGCCCAGCACTTAATTTAGGTAATAAATTACCAGAGGTTCGTGTAATTTCATTTTCAGCAATTTCTTCTTGTAAGATATTTTGTTGAATGGTTATATTATTTTCTAGTGCGTAATCAATGCAATCTTGCAAACTCATCGCTCGTGAGGTTTGTTGTGCATTTACTACAATAGAAAGTAATATTAAACCTAATTTAAAAATGGACTTCATACAATTGCTCATTTATTTCTATTAATTTCTTGGTCTTCTATCTCCCTCTTTACCAACTTTCGAATCAGTATTCCAAACCTTTACTTGATCATCTTCTGATACACCACTCAAAACCTGAACATACAATCCATCAGAAACGCCAAGTTTCACTGATTTTTTCTCCCAACCATCAGCAGTTTGCACTTCCACATAAGGACTTCCATCCTCATCATATTGAATCACAGATTCTAATAAAGACAGACTATTATTGGTGGCTGCAATCGCAATTTCTGCATTGGCACTATAACCAGCACGAATAAAATTCTGATGGTCTAATAATACATTCGCTTTAATTTCAAATTGAACCACACCGTTTTCTGTAACTCCAGAAGGTGAAATAAAATAGAGTGTTCCTTTATAACTTTCTTCTGGTAACGCACCAATTTTAATCGTTAAAGGCATCCCCTCTTCTAACTTACCCACTTCTGATTCATCTACCATCCCTTCAAAAATCATTTTATTTACATCTGCCATTGTAGCCACCGTAGTACCTGTACTAAAGTTATTGATCGGCTGTACCATATTCCCTGTTTCTACTGGAATATCCAATATCATCCCAGAGATAGTGGCACGGATTTGGGTGGTTGCATAACTTTCTAATCCAGGGGCCACGCCAGATTCTGCCACACGGTAATTCTCATTCGCAGATGCCACATTAGCCTTGGCTTGTTGATAAGCGTTGACGGCATTATCATAATCCGCCTTGGCAATCACGCCTTGATCGTATAGATATTGAACCCGATTAAAATTCTTGGTTTCATTTTCCAAGGCAATTTTAGCAGTACGAATTTGCTGTTTAGCCATATTTAGCGAATTTACATCTGGCACCACTTGGATGGATGCAATCATCTGCCCTTGTTCCAATACATCGCCTTCGTTGGCGTATATCTTATCTATAATACCAGATATATTAGGCTTGATTTCAATTTCTTCTTTGGGTTTAATCTCGCCCGTTGCCACCGCTACCTGTTCTATGCTTTTAGATTCTGGTTGCACGGTTTTGTACGTAGTGACTTCTTCTGCATTTTTGGAATAATTATAATATATAGCCCATATCGCACCAACTAGGACCAAGACGATTAATACTATTTTTAATATTTTTTTCATGCGTATTTTCTATAATAATTTTTATTCATCTCTTAAAGCATCAATGGGTTTTATCTGAATGGCTCGCCATGCGGGTAGCAATCCAGCCAGCAAGGACATCAACACAATAATGGCAAAGGCTCCTATAATGATCCCAACATCTACAGAACTATTGACTAATGGGATATTAGAATCCTCCATATTATCTACCATTGTATTAATGATGGCGAGTAACACCGTACCGAATATTACCCCCATTAAACCAGAAATTATAGTCACCGTGACTGCTTCTAACATAATCTGGGTGATAATCTGTTTTGGTTGTGCGCCCAATGCTCTACGGATTCCAAATTCTTGTGTTCTTTCTTTCACAGTAATCAACAAAATACTGCTCACCGCAATGGATCCAGCAAACAAGGTTAAAAATCCAACAATGGCCGTTAAAAACTCTAAACCACTCATAAAACTAAATAACTTCCCGAACATTTCTCCCAGATTAAAACCTCCAATGGCCTGCGTATCATTTGGAGCAATATCATGCTGTTCTTTCAGATAACCTTTTATTTTTTCTTCTGCTTCTTTAATGTCATAAGAATCTTTGATATTTATCGCTAACCAACCCAAGCGATTGGGCTCATTGTATAATTTAGCAAAAGTACTAAAGGGCATAAAGAGCACTTTTCCACCCTCAAAGCCGCCTCTATTTTCATAGACACCAATCACTTTAAAATTAACATTATTCACAACTACAGATTTACCAACGACCTCAGAAATATCCGTTTGGAAAAGTTCTTCTACAATATCCTCCCCTATCACACAGACTTTACTACTCGCTTCTATATCCGCATGATTGATAAATCGGCCATACGTAATGGTTTTTTTGAACATTTGATTCTGTTCTGGGAAATCTCCAAAAACTTGGTACTCCCCACTACTGGTGTTATAACGTACCCTAGAAAAAGTCACATTTCTAGGTGCAATCAAATTAATCTCTGGAAATCTTTTCTTTAATCCCTCTACATCATCCAACACCAAATCAAACGTTCGTCCTCTACCATAGCCTTTATGCGGAACACTTGTTTGTTCTGCCCATATAAACAAACTATTGGTACTAGAACCTTTTAAATCTCTATCAAAACCATTGCGCATACCATTCACCATTCCTAGCAACCAGATAAATAGGAACATCCCCCAAGCGACCCCAATCATCGTGATGAAGGTTCGGGATTTGTTTTTGCTTAACGCATGATATATTTCATTCCAAGTATCTATCATCTGCTAGTCGTCTCTTAGAGCTTCAATTGGTTTAATATTAGCGGCACGTCTTGCAGGTAAAAACCCTGCAATAAGTCCTGCTAAAAACAAAATCACTACGGCCATGATGATGACCCTCTTCTCAACCGAAGGGTCATAAATTAAATATTGTGTAAGTTGATCATCGACTGAATTGGTAAGTAATACACCAGACAAGACACCTATAAATCCAAAAATAAAGGTAACCGTTAAAGTTTCTTGCAATACCAAGGCAATAATGCTTTTAGGGGTGGCTCCCAACGCTTTTCTTACGCCAATCTCTTTGGTTCTTTCTCTCACGCTATAGGCCATCATATTACTGATGCTCACCACGCCAGCAATCAAACTACCACCGCCAATCACAAAAACAATTACAGCAAATAGATAAAAGAATAACTCTGTTTGCTCTAAACCATCTGTGTTATCTCTTACCCTAAGTCCACGCAAATCCTCTGGACTCACTTGGTGGATGCTTTTTAAATCTTGCTCTACTGCACTGGATAGTTCTTTAATCCCTGCCAAAGTTAAATCCTCTGCTGGTAAATAATCTACCCTATCTATTTTATCTGTTCCATAGATCACTTGCATGGTTTGGATCGGTAAATAGATTTTTCTTTCCTCATCATCCCCATCCTCATCAGAAAAAACACCTACTACGTGATAGAGTGTATTTCCTAATTGAATCGTACGCCCTACTGCAGATTCATTTTTATATAAATCCTTTTCTACTAAACGACCGATTGTAACATTTTTTTCTAAATTTCTACCATCTTCCTCATTGATATAGCGTCCACTAATTACTGTATTTTCTGCCATTTGTTGCTGGCTCGGCAGAACCCCTTGTATCATATAACTTCCATATTCACTGCCATATCTGGCAGAAATTTCTTTGGTAATAGAGGGCGTTATACTCAATATTTGATCACCATATTTTTCTTTGATATAGTAATAATCATCTAGTTTTAATTCAACTTCTCTCCCTTTTTGCTTTCCTCTATATGCAATATTGGTTTTCCCTGTATACAAGGAAACCTTCTTGACCCCTGGTGGAAAAAACTCTTCTTCAAAACCTTTTTGCAAACCGTTACTAAGACCAAATAAGGTAATGAAAACAAATAATGCCAATGCAATCGTGAACCCAGAGAGAAAAGTTCTAAGTAAATTACTCTTTATAGAGGCCCATATCTCTAGCCAGCGGTCTATATCAAACATGATTAAACACGGGTTTGCGTTATTTCTTCATCACTCAAAATCACACCATCTTTTAACCGAACAATTCGTTTGCACATATGTGCAATGTCGTCTTCGTGCGTCACCATGAGGATGGTTTTACCTTCATCATTAATCTGCTGAATCAATCGCATCACTTCATGAGAAGTTACAGAATCCAATGCACCTGTAGGCTCATCTGCCAATAACAATTTCGGTTGAGAAGCCAAAGCACGCGCAATGGCCACACGTTGTTTTTGCCCACCAGATAATTCATTGGGCATATGCTTTGCCCACTCTCCAAGGCCTACTTTTTCTACATATTGCAAGGCAATTTCATTGCGTTTATTTCTAGGTATTTTTTGATAATACAGAGGCAATGCTACGTTTTCCAATACATTTTTAAAACCAATCAAATTATAAGATTGAAATATAAATCCTAAAAATTTATTTCTATAAGTGGCGGCTTTCGATTCATTTAAATTTTGAATAACAATACCATCTAATTCATATAAGCCAGAATCATGTACATCTAGCATTCCAATGATATTCAATAAAGTAGATTTACCAGAACCAGAAGATCCCATAATCGCAACAAATTCTCCCTCTTGCACCTCAAGATCAATCCCTTTAAGGACTTCAAGTTTATTCTTACCCATTTTATAGGATTTTCTAAGCGCTTTGATGGTAATCATAAGAGATTCTAGTTAACATGAATAACTTTATAAATATAAGACAAATAGCATCTTTTATAACACCATTTAATCCTCATACTTCTTATAAGTCTATGTTTTATAGAAAATGTTACAGATTATATGTAATGAATTTTAAAGCATTAAAAACCCAGAGCATTTATAATGTCTGGGTTAGCTTTTCTTATTTTATAGTATACTATTCTATTTAATCCAAAAACTTAGAAGCCTTTTTTTCTAAAATTAAATCCGCTACCTTATCAGAATCCTCTGGGGGAAGAATAGAAATTAAATTATTATAATTAACAGACTCCCAAAGTTGATGCGCTTTGCTGCCAATTTCTACAGGTTCTTCAGAAATTAAAAAGAAATTATTATCATCTAACGATTGATTATATTTTGCTGTAAGTGAAGAAATCAATGTAAAATAATGACTAATATTTTTGTCTAATGTGGCTGTCGATTTATCAAAATCTAAAGTTTTGGCTCCTATTAAAGATCCGTTCAATCCTATACAATCCAATTCATAGTTAAAAAAAATGGACGGGAAAGTTTTAGGTTTAAATTTATAGTTTGTGTGAACTTTTTCAGCAACTTTAACTATTAATTTATTCCATACTAAATCATAGATTGAATTATTTTTACTCAATTCAGGAGATCCTTCATTATGAATATCTTCTTTGAAGAAAAACCGAACTAAATTTTCAAAAAAATCATTGTCAATCTCATTAAAGATAATCTTTGGCTTGGAAAATTGCAAAAGTCCATTGGAGTAATTACTTAAATACTCGAAATATTTTACATCAGATAAATTATCATATTTATAAAAAGTTTTTAATTCAGTTTTATCATTATTTATATAATCCAATTTATTTCTAATCTGATTCAGAATAAAATCTAAATTAACTTCAACATTAGTTAAAAGTTTCTTAGCTAATTTCTCTTTTTTGTCAGAAAAAAAGTATAGGAATTTTTCGCCATCATACAATAGCATACCTATCGCTATAGAATCTTCTGTAGCGATATTAGGTGATAATTTTATGATTGAATAAAAACTTCTCATTGGCTTAATCTATAAACGTATTCTTCGAAGACTTTATTATTTCTATCATCATTAAATAAAAAATTCTTTAAACTTACTACAGAGGAATCATCTATAGTATAAAAAAGCCTTAAATTGCTAATAAAATTATCAAAATTTGTTCGACAATTTTCAATGCAAAGGTAGAAATATTTTCTCTCATTTTTAATAAACTCTTCGTCAATCGTAGTAAACTTCTTTATTAAGTGTCCTAACTCTGACACTAGCAAATGATCATTAGAACTAACTGATACAAACTCGGGATTTAAATCGGTATACGACATAGTACTAAATATAAATGCATTATCTATAGGAATTATGATGAACTGATTTTCTATTGGTTGCAGTACCATATTATAGTTTGTTGGTTTTCTATCATCATTTTCAACCCAAGTATCGAATAATGTAATGTGAAAAACATTTTGATGATTTCTTAATTTATTAAAAGTTTTTTTACTATCACTCATGAATAAATTGTTAATATCTAGAGCATATTGTATATATTCAGAGCCAAAGCAAAGCGTATCATAATAATAAGGCTTATGGTGAATGGACAAACCTTCCTGCATTGAAACTAAATTTTTTGAAATCTCAATGATCTTTGTCTTTGGTGAATCAATTTTCCAGTTTTCAAAACAAAATGATGCAAATAACTCATTGATAATTGAATATGGTGGTTGCTTACCTTTGTCATTCTTTGCGACGTACAGTTTATAATTACTACCCACAACTAATAAAGGACTATGCCCTTCTGTAGGAAGTTCCTTAATTATAGTATGTGCATATATTTTTTCAAAATCCATAGTAAATTTAATTCGATATCATTTATCAATATCTTTTTTCATATTTAATCTTCTTCCTTAATATCAATAACTTCCACTGCATCAATCTCCTCCATGATTCTTTTCGTCTCCTTTAGAGCTACGTTACTTTTTTGATAATGCAGAATAT
Organism: Flavobacteriaceae bacterium Ap0902; assembly: GCA_009835005.1. Classification (GTDB taxonomy): domain Bacteria; phylum Bacteroidota; class Bacteroidia; order Flavobacteriales; family Weeksellaceae; genus Profundicola. The sequence continues at coordinate 38,509 of WTFG01000008.1, forward strand.
CTTCAAAACCGAGGATCTTGTCTCTTAGGCTCATTAGTAGCCTGAACTTCTGGTACTAGACTTTCTATATAAATTTAGAAATCTCCACGAAAAGTATGCTCTGTAGCATTTCCCTGTTGATAGTGTCTATTGAGAACGTTAATATAGTCGGCAGTTGTCATAAATGTTCCAAATCTAAAGAATGAACAGCAATTTAACGATTTTTAAGAAGATTTAAGAAATTGAAAGGTTTAAAGAATAAAAAAAAGCAGTTTAGAATATGAATCCTAAACTGCTATCAAATCAATCATGAAAAATTATACAGACAAATAATTAATAAACTTATTTATTCCTGACTACTCCCAAGTGGATTTATAAACTCCTCAACTGTTGCAATCGGTATAGGCGTTGTTGCACCATTTTGAGATGCCACCAAGGCACCCATAGCACAAGCAAATTCAAGCGCTTTTTCTGGATTTACTTTATTCAATATTTTATATAATAAAGACGCAAGAAAACTATCACCAGATCCCACGGTATCCACTACTCTCACTTTAAAACCACTATGATAATGAAATTGATCATCCTTTAAATATACTGCCCCATGTCGGCCTTTGGTCACACATACTTCTGTTGAATTGGTTTTATCCGCTATATATTTCAAGTTTTTTTCTAATGATTTATAGGGTGAGCCCAATTTTTCTGCTACTTCATATAATTCATCATCATTTAATTTGATAAAATCAGATTTATTCATCAAATCTGCAATGATATCGATATCATAGTACGGGGGACGTAGATTCACATCAAATACTTTATACTTCGCCTGATCTATCAACTTATAAAGTGAATCCCTAGAACTCATATCCCGACAAGCCAAACTACCAAAAACAAAAGCATCGGCAGACTGAACTTTTTTAAGAGCGGTAGGATTTATCTGAATTTTATCCCATGCGGACGGGTACACAATATCATAAGAGGCAGAACCTTTTTCATTAAGCATCACTTTTACCAGGCCAGTAGGATATTTTTCATCTATTTGGATTTGACTTGTATCTAACCCTCTTTCTTTAATAAATTCACTAATCTCTTTGCCATTATCATCCCTGCCTCTTCTACTGATGATACTGGCATCTACCCCTAGCTGTGACAACCTCAAAGCCACATTTAAAGGTGCACCCCCAACGACCTTTCCTGTGGGGAAATCATCCCAAAGGATTTCTCCAAAACATACGACAGATTTCATATTAATTTAATTGGGTGTTCAACGTTTGCACACAAGATTTTATAGCATCATTACGTATCATATCAAGCGATTTCAAATATGCCTCTACAAAAACTTTATTGTCTTTTAAATCACCAAAAATAGGTTCTATCTCTAGGAATTTAATTGGATCTTGGTGAGATAATGCGGCAGCACGAATCAATTCATTACTCATAGCATCTTCTATTTGATAAGAATCTCCTTGCTCATCTACACCGTCGTTATATCTACACCATGCTGCAATCACAAAAGCACCATGCTCAAAATCACCATTATTTGCCAATTGATATTTGATAGTAGGTAATAAGAAAATTGGAATTTTGGCTGAACTTTCTAAACAAATTCTAGCAATTAAATCCTTGATATACACATTTTGGAAGCGAGCAATCAAACTATCTTTGTATTTTTCTAAATCAATGCCGCCTAAATCTCCTAAAGTAGGGGTAGCCTCCTGATCCATAAAATCTCTTAAAAATTTCTTGAAGTCTTCATCTCTTGCAGCCTCGTCTATGGTATTGTATCCATGTACCGCTCCAAGCATTCCAAGCACAGAATGACCAGCATTTAATAGGCGTAACTTCATATTCTCGTAAGGCACAACATTTACTACGTATTGAACGCCAACCTTTTCCCATGAAGGCCTGCCATTTACAAACTTATCCTCTACCACCCATTGAATGAATGGCTCACACACTACTGGCCATTGATCTTCTATATTGAATTGATCTTTTAAATTCTCAATATCCTCTGCTACCGTAACTGGCGTAATTCTATCTACCATCGCATTAGGAAAACTCACATTTTCCTCTATCCACGGTAATAATTCTGGCTCTGCTTTTTCTACATAGTTAAGTAATGATTTTTTTGCCACATCCCCGTTTCCTTGAATATTATCACAAGATTGAATGGTTACACCCTTTAAACCTCGTTTCATTCTTAATTTTAAGGCTTGGGCTAAATATCCAAAGACCGTTTTAGGTGACATAGGATTTTTCATATCCTCTACAATCACGGGATTACTAAAATCAAATTTACCTGTGGCTTCGTTTAGATTATAGCCACCCTCTGTAATGGTAAGTGAAATAATTTTAATATTAGGATCTGCCATTTTTTCGATTGCTGCTCTGGATTCTTCTGGGGCAAAAATAAATTCTACAATAGAGCCAATCACCTCTGCCCGCAGAGACCCATCCAGCTCTTTGGTCATTAGTGTATATAGCCCATCTTGATCCTTCAAAATATTATAGATTCTCCGATCATAATCCAATAACCCAATACCGCAGATTCCACCATCTAATTCTCCATACTCTTCCATCAGTTTGTTGGTATAATAGGCTTGGTGAGAACGGTGGAAATTCCCAACACCAATATGCACAATGCTGGTCGTAACTTTATCTCGATCGTAAGATGGCACGTTTACTTGAGATGGTAATTTTTTTAAGTTCTCCTGATTCAATGGAATGGAAGTTTTCATAATATATTTAGTTTTTTAATTTTTTTTAAATAAAATTGAATTATACGGTGTTTTTAGTTTAATCTTTCACAACCGCATTAAGTGCTTTTTTTCTTCTTAAATTCCAATAGGCAAAAACAAAATACCCAAGAGTACAAAAGATTCCGACCTCATGAAACAAAGATTTATTATACTCGTAACTTTCTAAATTTGGACTATTGAACATGGTATTACTGGCTAAAACAAGCAATGTGACCAAACAAGCGATAGAAATAAAGGTTAAAACTTTAGAAAATATAGAATGGTCTCTTATTTCTGCTGGTTCATGTAAAGCCTGTTCCTCTTGAAATTCTTCTATGGCTTGGTTTCTTTCCACTTCGGCTCTTTCTGCCTCTGGATAAGATTTATTAGCACCAACTTGTTTAGCCCAAAGCGTGTAAACGAGGATTGTAAATAGCCAAACGGGAAGAAATAGATAATAGAAAGACATTACATTCAAATAATTTAATCCAAATCCTAACACAAGCCCTAAAATCCACGAACCTATAGCTGGCCTACTGGTCACTAAATTTTTATAATGCGCCCAGTATCGTGTAAGTCCTATTTTTGGGAATATGAAATGTTCTGCAAATACAATCGCACCTACAGGAACGACTAACAACCCTGCATAAGTCAACATCGGTAACATTTTAGTAAACACGAATGGAAAACAAGCGACAATTACGGTGAAAATCCCAACAATCAAGGTCGTTTTCTTTCTAGATTGTGTTTTGAATATGGCTTGTGCGGCTAGACCAGCACGATATAGATTGGCATTGGCTGTTGTCCAACCTGCAATTAAAACAATTACAAAACCAGATAGTCCTAATGCATAATATGCCACGTCACCAGGATCTAATGCTAAGACAGGTTTTTGTAAAATTACGGCTGCTCCAGCTCCCATAATTCCTGCAGCGATCCAAGCAATGTAATGTCCGAACAACATCCCAAAACTGGTGTATAAACCATAACTTGGTTTTTTAGCATATCGGAAAATCGCCATATCTATCAACCCAAAATGGGTAATGGTATTGGCTGCCCATGCAAAACCTATCACCTCCATCAATCCTATTCCTTCTTCACCCGTATTGGTGACTCCTCGCCAAATGGATTCATCCCCGATTTGCAGGAATTCATTCAAACTGGTGATTTCTGTGGTTCCAATGACCGAATAAGCCAGTATAGGCAATAAAGCAAAAGCACCAGAGACAAACATAGTCATAAGCCAAGGTGCACAAATTGTAGAAAAATCTGCTACTGTATTAAACCCATACATGGCCACAATAACGACAATAGTCCCTACGGCCAAGACAATTAAAATAAACCAAATATTGGTAGAATACCATCCTAATTGAGCAGGAATACCAAACAAAAACCGTACAGCAGAGGCAGATACAGTGATCATGGCAGCAGAAATCACCGTGAAAATAATTGCATTGGCCCAATTGTATAATTTAGTCATGGAATCGCCAGCAATCTTTTGTAAATAAGTATATAAACTTAGACGTGTATCTACCGCTATCGGCGCAGTGAGCAATGTCCAACTCAAAACCGCTAGAATATTACCAATCAACAATCCAAGCAATATATCTCTCGTACTTGCTCCTAGCACAACAAATGTGGCACCAATTACAAATTCTGTGGCGGCAACGTGCTCACCCGCGTACAAACCTGCAAAATGTTTCCCGCCATGCAGTTTGTGTATAGGAATGGGCAATTGCTCCATATCTAAGTTCTCAAAGTTTTTGAAGGTCCGTGGTTTCATAAGTTTTATCTTTTGAAGTGTTGAACTGTATTGAAATTTTAATTACATTCTATGAAAATATTAACAAACGTACTTTATACGTTTCTTATACAAATGTATAATATATTTTTCATTTAATTCAAAAATTTAAAAGATTTATTTATTTTCGATGCTTATAACTTTATTATCACCAGATAGATTAGTAAGTACAAATAATTGATTTACATTTATTTAGAAACTTAAAAAGGATTTTTATCATATTTTAAATCTTAAAGACTTTAACAATACCCCTTGCAGATTAACTTAAACTAATGTATTTTTACATTAAATCTAAACAAGATAAACGTAAATAATACGCTATATGGACTTTAGGAAAATTGAAAACATCTCTGTAGATTGCGTGATACTCACTTTGGGTGAAGCTGGCATGGAAGTTTTACTCAGAAAACGAAAGCTGAAATTATTTGAAGCAAACCAACCAGACATTGATGATTGGACGGTAATTGGCGATCAAGTGCTGAACTCTGAAAAGCTAGACCTTGCAGCAGATAGGATATTCAATCAAGCGGCTACTTATAATAATCCTTACAAAAAACAGTTTAAGACTTTTGGAAGCCCAGAGAGAATTCACAACGAACAGGATATTATATTTTTACAAAGCAAAGGACTTAAACATCGTATTATTTCTGTAGCCTATTACTTTTTGGTTTCTAAAGAAGTTATTAAAATTGCAAAAGACACCAAGTGGCATTCGGTTTTAGCCCTGCCTAAATTAGGGTTTGACCACGAAAAAATCATCCGAAGAGCCCTTGAAGATTTAAAGATCAAAGCAACTACGACCCCAATTATTTTTCATTTAATTCAAGATAAATTCACATTAAATGACTTGCACTTCGCTTATGAATCTTTACTAAACATTGAAATTGACAACAGAAACTTCCGAAAAAAAGCTTTAAATAAGACCTACATCGTCCCTCTTGCCGAAAAAAGAGCAATCAAAGGAGCAAAAAAACCTGCCAAACTCTATATGTTTAGTCATGACATCTATAAAAAACTTGCAGACGACACCCAAGCGAATTATTTGAATTTTTCTTTTTAAAATTAAACGTATGTATAATTAGGTATAATTAGGTTCGCTGCACCTTTTAATTCATTCCTGATTTTAGAATTATCAACATTTTTATAAAGATAATTTTATTGATGCATTGCATATTTGTGATCATAGTCATTATTGATAACAACTTTATTTTAAATTCTTTATAAGTATAGACGAAATTGCCTAATATTTAATATTCACTTACATTAGAAAAAAATAGCAACTTGGTAGATTTTCTTTTTTTCTAAATATATATGGCTGCTTTTTTGTAATCATTTTGATTATTTCTTGTTGGCATGTAGAGCCTTAATATAAAAAATTCCAAATAAGTTTGGTTAAGATTTAGCGGATCATGGATTACTTATCATAAAGTAATGAAAATATTTCTGTAAATTTGATTACTTAAATAAATTTAATTGATGTATAAATATATCACTATATTAATTCTATTCACTTCCATATTATACAGTTGTGCCAACCGCTCAATAGATTATGATAAAAAAAATTCAACGAAGAGCGTTGATTATGAACTATTAACCTATGGCGAGACTGGCTCTGGAATTGTAACGGACCAAAAGGTTTACCATAACGATTCTAGTTTTGAATTGGCCTGGAAACAGGTTCATGCTAGAATGAGTCCCATTCCTGCTATTCCCACAATAGATTTTAACAAAGAGCGTGTCATATTCCTTGATTTCGGCGAACATAACTATGGTGGATTTGTATATAATATAGAGGATATTAGCCTAAAAGAAAACCTTGCAATTGTCAAAGTAATCGAACATAGTCAAGACGAGGAAATGATGAGGATGGCAGTAATGACAAGGCCATTTATGTTTATTAAGATTAATAAAACCAATGTAAATCAAGTACAGGTTAAATAATTATGAAAAACCAAAAAATATATTTAGATAACGCAGCAACTACTTATATGTTTCCAGAAGTTATAGATGCCATGGCAGAGAGTATGCGTCATAATTTTGGGAATCCCTCTTCTACCCATTTCTTTGGGAGAGATGCTAAAGGAATCATAGAAAATGTGCGGAAAAAGATAGCATCTTTTTGTAATGTTACTTCTGCAGAGATCGTATTCACTTCTTGCGGCACAGAATCCAATAATTTAATATTGCGTTCTAGTGTTGACTTTTTGGGTGTTGATCGTATTATAACTTCGCCTATTGAACATAGTTGTGTTATGCAAACGGTAGATTGTCTAGAGCAATTTAAGAATGTGACAATAGATTATGTCCAACATAATGAGAAAGGCGAAATAGATTTAGATCATTTAGAATCTTTATTAAAGCACAGTGACAAAAAGACTTTGGTGAGTATTATGCATGCTAATAATGAGATTGGAAATATAAATCCAATCAAACAAATAGGAGAAATAGCACACCAGTACAACGCGTTATATCATAGTGATATGGTGCAAACGCTAGGACATTATATCATAGATTTAGAAAATCTGCCTGTAGATTTTGCAAGCAGCAGTGCTCATAAATTTCATGGTCCTAAGGGTGTTGGTTTTGCATATATAAAAAAGGGGACAGGACTAAAAGCACAAATTACAGGAGGCGGACAAGAACGTAATATGCGCTCTGGAACAGAAAATTTACATGGCGTTTTGGGTATGGGTAAAGCCTTTGAAATTTCGCAAAGAGATTATGAAAAGGATAGAGCATATATTACCGATTTAAAACAATACGCTATAAATAAAATAAAAGAGGTATTCCCTGAAACTATATTTAATGGTAAAAGTGACGATTTAGAAAACAGTCTTTATACATTGATTAGTCTATCCCTCCCATTCCAGAATGGAATGATGGGCTTTGAAATGGACTTGAGGGGTATTGCAGTATCCCAAGGGAGTGCATGCCAATCTGGAGCAGCGAAGGCTTCTAAGGTTTTATCTACTATCCTATCACAAGAGACGATAGACCACACAACACCTATGCGTGTTTCATTTTCTATAGATAATACGAAAGAGGAAATTGATGCATTTATGGATACGCTAATAGAAATTGCAGAGAAAACGCCATCTTTTAAGTAAAAAAATGATCGAAGACAGATGTAGAGATAGTAAATTACCAAATTTATGAAGGATGAACATTTATGAAATCAATTATATCTGCTGAGGAACTTAAAGAACTAATTTGCAAAGAAGATTTAATTCTAATTGATGCAAGACCAGGTCTAAAATCTTATCATAAACAACACCTAAAAGGTGCTTTTCATTTAGATTTAAATACAGAACTATCTGATATAAAACCTGATTTTGCTGAAGGTGGACGCCACCCACTGCCTTCTCCAGCAAAATTCTCTGAATTATTATCTTCTTTAGGAATCAAAAAAGATAGCTATATCATTGTATATGATCAATTGAATGGTTCTATGACTGCTGCACGACTTTGGTGGATGCTTAAAGCTGCAGGCTTAGAAAAAGTACAAGTTCTAAACGGTGGATTAGAAGCAGCACTAAAAGAAAGAATAGAAACAGACCGTGAACTAAAAGAGAAAAATCAAAATAGTGGATTCAGTTTTAATGCATGGCAGTTACCACTAACCAACATAAATGAGGTTGAGAAAGCTTCTAAATCTGGAGATAAAACCATTGTAGATGTGCGGTCACCAGAACGATACCAAGGGATTACAGAACCTATAGATACCATAGCAGGTCATATTCCGAATGCGATTAATATACCATTTTTAGAAAATTTAAATGCGGATGGGACTTTTCTGTCTCCAGAAGAATTAAAGAAGAAATATGAAACCATTTTTAAGAACAAATCAGCGTCTGACATGATTTTTCATTGTGGATCTGGCGTGACAGCTTGCCATTCTCTATTAGCGTTGGACTATGCAGGATTGGAAATCCCCAATTTATACGTAGGCTCTTGGAGCGAATGGTCTAGAAATAAGAAGACCATTGCCAAAGGAAAAGAATAATTTAATCCTTCGTTTTATATACCCTGGTTAAATCTAACATATCTATGGCAGAATTATTAAACCCTTTGATATTTTTGCGCAAAAAGGTGGTGCTTTGATCATAAAAAGTAGGAATCACTGGCATTTCATTCATCACCAAGGAATCCATTTTTTGATAAATTAATTTCCTTTCTTCTTGATGATTGATTTGAAGTGATTTCTGATATAATGCATCAAATTCCTGATTTTTAAAATGAGAATAATTAGGACCATTCGGTGCAAAGTTTTCGCTATAGAATAAGCTTAAAAAATTTTCTGCATCTGGATAATCAGCTCCCCAATTAGCTCTAAAGAAACCAAACTTCCCATTCGCTTTACCATCTCTCAATGTGCCTGGATCCACCACATTCACTTGAATAGGAAAAGAAACTTTGTTTAATTCTGATTGTACAAATTCACAAATATCTGCATACTCTTGGGTGGTGACAAGCGAAAGTCGCGGTAATTCGCCATTGTCATTTCTATAGTTCTCTATCAATTGTTTAGCGGCTTGTGGATTATATCCATCACCTAAAGATTCCTGGTGTCCTGGCAATCCTTTTGGTATAAATCCGCCATGCGCTGGAAATCCAATGTTATTCCTGAGAAATTGAATCATTTTAGATTTATCAATCGCCATGTTAATGGCTTTTCTTAATTCTAAAGGCACAGGTTGATTTTGATCCATGAGAAAAGTCAGATATTCTGTATTTAGATAAGGCGCTTTAATCATAACCAAGTCTTCTTGATATTTTGGGCTTAATACTCCCCTGGCTGTGATTAATTCATCTTTATAAGATGGATCTAAACTAGACATCATGTCTATTTTACCTTGAATCAATTCCAGAAATTCACTATGCTTTTCTGGCAAAAATTGGATAGAAACATATTCTAAATAAGGTAACTGCTTGCCTTTTTCATCTTTTTTATAGAATAAATCATTTCTCTTAAGAACCAACTTCACATTATCTTCCCAATATTGAAACTTAAAAGGTCCAGTGCCTATATAATCATTTTTATACTTCTGGTTGTTAAAGATTTCCTCTGGTACCACAGAGCAGTATTTCATGCATAATAATCCTAGAAATGGTGGAAAAGGTGATTTCAAAGTTATCTGTAAGGTAGAATCATTGAGCGCTTTATAACCTTCTACATTATTTAAAACAAACCCTCCAGAAGAACCTATGTTGGGATCTTTTAATCTATTAAAACTATAAACAAAATCTTTTGCAATCACTGTTCTTGTAGAATCGGCACCAAAGGCTGGATGTGGATGAAAGTAAATATCTTGATTTAAATAAAACGTATAGGTTTTACCATCCTCGCTGATATCCCAAGACTTAGCAACTTCTGGTATAATGTTTAAATCTTTATCAAAATTAACAAGACCTGTATAGAGCAAATTACTCATCCAATTATTGGATTTACTCCTAGCAAAGGCAGGATCCAGAGATGAAACATTCTCATATCTATTAAGTCTAAATACCTTATTCTCATCTATGGCTGGTGCATTATCACAGGACAGTAGACCAATACTTATCAAAAAAAACAAAGAAAAATATACAATAGGTTTCATTAATTGATTTCTTCTACTAAGAGTTTGTTTGCAGCGGTGGAACTTAATACAACACGATCATGATTATCATAAGAAACGGTGATATTACCGTCAAATTCTTCTATATGGTGAACATGAAAAATAGTGTTTAATTGAATCTCTTTTTCATTTAAAAACATTAAAAAATTACTGGTGGAAGTCTTTAAGGATTTAACTTGATATTTCTTTCCAATCTCTGTTTTAGAAAGAGGAATATAATTATTCCTCGTGTAATTCCCATCTTTATCTGGAATTGGAGAACCATGAGGATCCACATTGGGATACCCCAGCATTTCATCCATCCTATCAAAGAGTTTCTCTGGGTTTATATGTTCCAATTCTTCTGCAATTTCATGAACTTCCTCCCAACCAAAGCCCATAATCTCTGTTAAGAACATCTCTGACAAACGATGTCTACGCACAATTTCCGCAGCAAATTTCTTCCCTCTGGGTGTAATTTTGATCGGCTTGTATTTTTGATAATCCACAAAACCTTCCTCCTTTAGTTTTTTAATCATATTATTCACTGTGGGTTTACTCACCCCTAGTTCCTCACCAATATCAGATAAGGATATTTCCTCATTTTTTTGGTGTAAATGATATATTGTTTTAATATAATTTTCTTTGGTCTGTGAAGCCATAATTCCAAACAAAAATAAGATAATTAATCATTTAAATAGAATTAATTTTGATAGGAATTTTTTTGAATAAATATGAATCCAAGATTTGGCATAAACCAAACACGTTATTAACTTTACACGCAGTTCTAAACGCTAAAATCAATGAAATTGGAGCAGATTTTATTATTAATATTAACAGGAGTTTGTGCGGGTTTTATAGGTGGTCTATCTGGTGTTGGCGGAGGGATTGTCATTGTACCATTCCTAATGATTTTCCTAGGGATGACACAACATGAAGCACAAGGAACAAGCATTGGTACGTTAATGCTTCCTGTCGCAGCAATGGCAGCCTATAACTATTATGAGGCTGGTTACATTAATTGGAAATATGTGGCTTTCCTCGCTGTTTCTTTTGTGATTGGAGGCTATTTAGGTTCAAAATTAGCTATATCCTTGGACCAGAAATTGCTCAAAAGAATTTTTGCTACGGTTTTAGTAGTTGGGGCTATTAAAATGTATTGGGATTCATTTAAATAATTCAATATAAGAAATTACCAATTCACCAAAACACATGGAATTGATAGAAAATGCTATTCCTTTTGGGATTAGAATATCCATATTACACTGTTATTTTACCTCTCCTTTAATTTAACTGTTAACCAATGGTCAATTTAAAAGATTTAGGCGCACTTTTGATATATTCTCTGGCTAGAATCAAAATAAATTAACTTATGACCAAACACACTAGAATCAATTAAAAGCAAAAAATTAAATGCCAATTTACCTGGTGCAATAGAAAAACAATAGCATAACCCAAGCGCCGAATGTCCGCCAAAAAGATGATACTGGTTTAATATAATATTTATATCAAGTTTTCTATATGATTCTCTAATTCTATTAATTTTGAAACGCCCAGACGGCGCCATTGCTCTACTCCATCTTTAAAAATAATGAGTGTTGGAACACTTTGAATCATATGTTTAGCCGCAAATTCTTTGTTCTTCTCAATATCTATTTTAACTATCGTAATTTGATCGTCAAATTTTTCCTTGAGTTCATTTAAAATAGGTGTCATCATTTTGCATGGTTCACACCAATCTGCAAAAAAATCAACAACTACTGGTTTGTTTCCGCTTAAAATATCCTGTAATGATGACATAATTTAAAATTTTTAAAATTATTATTAATCAAGTAATCATTTAAAAGCAATTAAGCTATCTCCTTTTTATTCTTAGATACAAAAATAATACAATTTTAACATTTATGCTTCTCTAAATCTTTTAATTATTTCTATGCAAACATAGAAAACCCATGTTCTCCATAGAATTTCTAATCTAAACTTTTTCTATAAATAATTCACTATTTTCTATGGCAGATTGTACTTCTTCCCATCCGCCACCACTTTCACAATCCAATCCGTGCCCTTTTAAATAATTGGTCACCACGATACTTCTATTTCCACTTTCACAACAGGTTAAAATAGGCTGTGACAAATGTTTAATTTCATCCAATCTAGAAATTATCTCATCCAAGGGAATATTAATACTTCCTTCTACATGTTCTTCTAAAAACTCCCAATTGGCGCGCACGTCTATCAATGTTCTGAATATCTTCATATAAATTATTTTAAACTAATACTTTGAATTAATCAGTAGTTACAGATATTTTCAACAACTCTTCTGCTTGTTTTTTAGCAGCATCTGTAATAATATATCCACTCATGATTTGAGCCAACTCCTCAATTCTCTGTTGATGATTTAGATTGATAACAGAGGTAACTGTTGTATCGTCCTTTTTAGACTTAACCACTTTTAGGTGGGTCTGCCCATAAGCAGCTACTTGGGGTAAATGCGTAATGGAAATTACTTGCATGTGCTTGCCCATTCTATGCATTACAGCACCAATGCTACCAGCCACTTTTCCAGAAACACCCGTGTCTATCTCATCCAATATTAATGTAGGTAATTCTTTGTTTTTTGATACCGATTCTTTGATGGCAAGCATCAACCTAGAACGTTCCCCGCCAGAAGCCGATTTCTCTATCAAATTAAGAGGCATGCCTTTATTTGCAGTAAATAATAGCTGAATGTCCTCTTGACCAAAATTATTAAAAATATCGCTTTTTGTTAATCTAAACTTCAATTCGGCATCTGGCATGCCTAGTTCTTTTAGCGTTTTTGTAATCTCCTTTTCAATCGATGGGATTACCTCTAATCTCTTTTTACGAATTGATTGCGCAAGCGTATTTAATCGTTTTTCTAAATTGAAAACCTCATCCTCCAACCGTTGAATATCATCTTCTACAGAAAAACTTTTCTTTATTTTAACAGCAATATCATCCCTAATTTTAATAAGCTCTGCTATATCTACTGCTTGATGTTTCTGTAAAAGGGTATGAAGTTGATTTAACTTGGCTTGTACATCCATTAATCTATTGGGGTCAGCCTCTATATCCTCTAACTTAACTTGAATTTCCGATGTGATATCTATGGTTTCTATCAGAAGAGAATCAATTCTAGCTTTAAGATCAGAATTAGTTAAATATTCAGAGAATTGTTTAGCTTTTAATTGAACTTGTGCCATCAAATCCACTACGCCCAATTCCTCTGCATTCAAAATTTGAAATGCCTCTGATAAACGCATAGCAGTCTCTTCTGCATTTTCTAATAAACGCTGTTCATTTTCTAATTCTTCTAGTGAAAAATCCTCCAGGTTAGCTTCCAAGAGTTCATTATGCAAAAATTCATTATAATCCAACTCTTTTTGGTAAGTTGATTTCTCCCTTTCTAGTTTTTTTTTATCAGCCAAAGTAGCATGATATACCTCTAACAAATTTCTAAAATATTCTATTTCTGCTTGCTGACCCGCAACTGCATCCACCCATTGAAATTGAAAAGAAGGGTTTAATAAATCTGCTGTTTCAAATTGAGAATGAACATCGATAAGCTTAGAACTTAAAGTAGACAAAACATTCAATTTCGTAGGCACGTCATTCACAAAAGCTCTAGATTTCCCAGAAGGTAAAATTTCTCTTCTAAAAATGGTTAAATCCTCATAGTCCAAATCATTCGTCTCAAAATAATCTTCTAAATTTAGATTTGTAATATCAAAGGTTGCTTCTATAACACATTTCTTTTCTTTATCTTTTATAGCATGGAGATCTGCTCTTTCACCCAATACTAGTTTTAATGCTCCTAATAAAATAGATTTACCAGCACCTGTTTCTCCAGTAATTGTGGTTAAACCAGAATTAAAATTTAATTCTAGTTGCTTTATCAGGGCATAATTAGATATAAATAGATTTATTAACATTTATTTTTCTATCTGATTCCATTTATTTGAGCTGGTGGGTGCTATATCATTCAGTAATGTTTTTAATTTAGTTAACTGCGTTGTTGTAGGTGTACCCCCAGAAAAAATTTGAGCAATTTCACTCTTCTTAGTTTGAATAAATATATCTAATGGATAATTTTGTGCATAATTGTTACTTTTTTTATAATAATCTAATTCCATCAATGCTTTAGCAATTGTATTCTTTGCATTCAATTCATTCTTTTGCATTTGGTCTAATCCCAATCTATGATAACTATAGGTAATGCCCCTAAGTTTTCTATTTTCTGCACTCAAGATTTCATTAATTAAAGAGGTTCTAGTTCTAGGACCAGACATCGTAGACCATCCTGCAAAACTAGATGTTTGGGCGTTAGATGCCACTTGTTGTGCAATTTCAAAGTATGGCGTACCCCCCTCATTTAAAAAGGTATCTGCATCATAGCCCAGCACCAAATAGATATAAAAGCCAATAACGTCTGTTAGATTTTTATTACTAAATTTTCTTTCGTTAAAAATTAATTGCTCAAAGTTGGTATATGAAAAACTAAAATTATCATCATTTAGATTAATAACAGGACTGTAATAATTAGAATTAAAAACAGGGCGTCTACTCTGCACTAATAAGGATGCACCATAATTATTGGTTCCTTGTATTTCATTAATTACAATCGTAAAATTACTCTCTATTCTCTCATGTGGTTTGTAGACTTTGTCCGTCCATTTAGTCGTGTTAATAAAATCTTTTAAACTCTTCTCCAGATTTTGGAAAACCGTTGTATTAGATCCTTGTACATTAGAATAATCTACTTTAACCTCTGCCATAAACTCTTGTGCAAGACTCATGGTTGTGGTCAGCATTAGTATAATGTATAATAAATGTTTCATTTAATTAATCTTTTCTGCAATATAATTTAAAATATCTTTGGCCACCCCTTCTTTTGATTTCGCAGCAAATTGCTGTGGTTGATCTTCTTGGGTAATAAAAGTTACCTTGTTGGTGTCTTTCCCAAAGCCTGCCTCAGCATCTTCCAGGGTATTTAAAACGATTAAATCCACATTCTTGCGCTTTAATTTAGATTTTGCATTTTCTATAGCATTTTGTGTTTCCAATGCAAAGCCCACTATGAATTTCTTCCTTTTTATATGACCTAAAGTATGAAGAATATCTGGATTTTTAACGAGTTTTATGGTCATTTCGTCTAAATCCTTTTTGATTTTTTGATCTGCTATATCCTGAGGACGATAATCTGAAACAGCAGCAGACATAATCACCACATCCGATTCGTCAAAGTTATTTTGCATGGCGTCCAGCATTTCCAAAGCAGAAGTCACGTCAATCCTTTGTATAGGAAAACCTTCTACAGATTGACTAGAAGGGCCAGAAACCAAAATCACCTCCGCTCCCATGTTGCTTGCAGCTTTGGCTAGTTCAAAGCCCATTTTGCCAGAAGAGTGATTCCCGATAAACCTCACAGGATCTATAGACTCATACGTTGGCCCTGCAGATATTAGAAGTTTTTTACCTTGCAATTTGAGAGAACTAGATAAATAGGCTCTTAGGAATTCAACTATATTTTCTGGTTCTTCCATTCTGCCTTGTCCACTAAGACCACTGGCTAACTCACCACTTGTCGCAGGAATTATAATATTCCCATACGTTTGGATCAATTCCAAATTTCTTTGCGTAGTGGGATGTTGATACATATCCAAATCCATGGCAGGTGCTACTATGACAGGGCACTTTGCAGATAAATAAGTGCCAAGAACTAGATTATCACAATAGCCCGTGGCCATGCTAGACAAAGTTCTAGCTGTAAGTGGCGCAATCAACATTATATCTGCCCACAAACCATATTCCACATGATTATTCCATGTTCCATCTGCCTTATTAAATTCATAGGCTATGGTGTTTTTAGAAAGTGTTGACAATGTTAAAGGCGAAACAAATGCAGTAGCGTCTGGCGTCAAAATAACTTTTACCTCCGCTCCTTCTTTGATTAATAATCTAATCAGGAAAGTGGTCTTATAGGCAGCAATTCCAGCGGTAATAGCAACCAATATTTTTTTATCTTTAAATACAGACAATTTCTTTAATTTAAATGAGTAAGCCGCAATAGATGCGGCTTTAATTATTTTTAATTATTTTCTTCCACTTCTGGTTTTCTATAATAAATCTCTCCGTCTAACCATTCCTTCACAGCTATGGCCGTAGGCTTTGGTAATCTTTCATAAAATTTAGAAACCTCTATCTGCTCACGGTTTTCAAAAACCTCATCCAATGAATCTGAATGGGCTGCGAATTCATCTAGTTTTTCTAAAAGTTCTGTTTTAAGTTCTGCTTTAATTTGCTCTGCACGTTTACCCATAATAGCAATCGCCTCATAAATGTTGCCAGTTGGCTTTTGAATGATGTCACGATTATAAGTTCTTGTGGTAATTTCTGCTTCTACGTTTTTATATTCCATGGTAATTTAAATTCTTAATTAATTTGATTGTTTTGCTCGTTTCGCTCTTCAATTTCTGCCTGTAATTTTTGATGAGCCTGAATTTCCCTATTGATTCTATCGCTCCAATCATTTGCTTCATCTAAATAAGATGACTCTGGAAAAGTTTTAACAAATAATCTATAGGTTGTTGCAGCATCTTTTAATCTATTCTCTTTCTTATCATAGACACTTTGAATTCCTAATTCTGCCCGTGAACGTAATAAATAAATAAACGCCTCTTCTCTTAAATAAGAATCTGGAAAGTCATCCATGAAATTAGCAAAAGAAACAGTTGCTGCTTTGTACTTCAATGTATTATAATATGATTTAGCAATCTCAAATGCTTTTCTTTCCAACTTTTTTTGAAGCTCATCAATATACCCATTAACGGTTTCAACCCTTTCTGATTCTGGATAAGTATCTATAAAATTTTGCAACTCTCTAAGCGCCTCATACGTATTAGACTGATCTAGATTATAATCTGGAGACCCCTGATAATAACTAAAAGCAGACATATATAAAGCTTCCTCTGCCACAGGAGAATTATTGAATGATAAATAAAAATTCTTGAACTGCTTAGCTGCTAGTTCATAGTTTTTATCATAAAAATTAGCATAAGCACTATTTAATGCAATCCTCTCTGACTCCTCTTTCCCAGCATAAGAAGGTGCTGCTTTTCTATATAATTCTATCGCATAGGCCCATTTCTCTTGTTCGTACAAATTATCTGCACTATTCAAAATAAAAGCTGGGTCTTTACTCTTCATTCCTTTTTCATAGGTCCTGTTACAAGACACAAGAAAAAGCGTTAGGAATATTCCAATTATCACATTTTTAATCATTCTGCAAAAATAAGATTTTTTAAGAGAACTAAAACTTTATTTTGTTTGTGCATAAAGTCTTTCTATTTGTTGAGTTAGATGATCTGTTGCTTTTACTAACGGTAATCTAGTGGTTCTAGTACATACCTCTTGGATTTCTAATAATGCTTTAATTCCTACAGGATTACCCTCTATATAGATAGAACGTATTAAATCCATCAATCTGTAATGAATCTCATAAGCTGCATCCACTTTTCTATCCAATGCCAATCTAATCATTTCTGAATAAGCTGGAATAGCCTGGCCGATCACAGAAATCACGCCATCCCCTCCAGCTAAAGTCATAGGCAATGCAAATTCATCATCCCCAGACAGTACAGAAAATCCCTCTGGCTTATTTTTAATGATTTCCGTAGATTGTACAAAGCTAGGAGAAGCTTCTTTAATCGCTACAATATTCTCAAAATCCTGAGCTAACCTGATCGTTGTTTCTGGCAACATATTAGAAGCTGTTCTACTGGGTACATTATATAAAATAATGCTCTTATCTGTGCTTTCAGAAATAGCCTTAAAGTGTTGGTATATGCCTTCTTGTGTCGGTTTATTATAAGCAGGAGATACGGACAATACCGCATCAAAATCATTTAAATCAAACGATGCTATTTGTTTACTCACCTTTCTTGTATCATTCCCTCCGATTCCAATCACCATAGGAACACGGCTGTTATTTACTTCTTTAATCTTGTCTATGGCCTTGATCTTCTCATCTGCATCTAGTGTAGCAGACTCTGCAGTAGTACCCATTAAAACCAAAAACTCTACACCACCATCTATGCTATGGTTTACCAGATTTTCTATGCCTTTTAAATCAACTTCTTTATCCGCATTGAAGGGGGTTACCAATGCTACACCTGTCCCTTTAAATTTATGAATCACTTCTTGTAATATATTGAGTTATAAGGTAACAAATTTAGTCAATTTTAGCTAATGTTTACGGCTTTGATTTTATTAAAGTATTGCCAAATTAAACATTGAACCTTCTAAATCACCATAATATTGTTAATTTTAGCCAGACTCATATAGCCTATGTATATTTGTATTATATAATTAAATTTTTATGAAATTTAAACAATTAGTTGCCATTGGTATTATTACAAGTATTATGTTGGCTTGTAAGACACCGCTCACGGTTCAAAGAATAGAACAGCATAATTTTTCCATATCAGATTCTATTCCAGAAAAACAAGAAATTTCTGATCTTATAAGACCTTATAAAATAGAATTAGACCAAAAAATGAATCAGATTTTAGCTTATAATCCTATCACTCTAGATAAAAATGGAGCGGATTTTACCTTGGGAATTTTTGTGACTGATTTAATGTTGAAAGAGGTTAATGATAGATATCGCAAAATACATCCAGGAGAACGAGTAGATGCGGTATTAATGAATACAGGAGGGTTGCGAAGAACTTTTACGCCAGGGGATTTAACTGTTCGCTCTATCTATGAGCTCATGCCTTTTGAGAATGAGGTGGTGGTAGTTACGCTAACCGCAGACAAATTTGAGGAGATGGTGCGGTTTTTACAGAAATCAGATAGAAATCACCCAATTGCAGGCTTTTCTTTTAATAAGAATCAAGAGGTTCTGAATATATTGATTAATGGCAAACCTTTAGATCCTAATAAAACCTATCGTGTAGTCACCAATGATTATCTACAAAAAGGCGGAGATGATATGGACTTTTTTAAGAATGCGGTGAACACAGAATACTTTGATTTAAAGATTAGAGATTTATTTATAGAAAGTTTGCAACAAATAGATACAATTAAAATCAATAAGAATCCACGTTACATTTTAAATTAAATCGCATGAATCGCAGATCTTTTATACAAAAATCAGCCGCTGCCACAGCATTTACAGCCCTTCCAGCAGTATCTATGCTTGGAAAAGAAAACACCAAGAAAATCACCATCCTGCATACCAATGATCAACACAGTAGAATAGAACCATTTGAAGTTTCAGATAACAATAGATATTCTAATAAAGGTGGTTTTGCAAGAAGAGCAAGCTTGATTGATTATATCAGACAACAAGAAAATGATGTATTGCTATTAGATGCAGGAGATATATTCCAAGGCACACCATATTTCAACTTCTATGGTGGGGAATTAGAATTTAAATTGATGTCCAAAATGAATTATGATGTGGCAACTATTGGAAATCACGACTTTGATAACGGTTTAGAAGGTCTCCAAAATCAATTACCCCATGCCAGTTTTGATTTTGTTTGTGCTAATTATAACTTTACTAATACTGCTTTAGAAGGACAATTCAAACCTTATAAAATCATTGAGAAAAACGGTATAAGAATCGGGATTTTCGGTTTGGGAATAGAATTAGATGGTTTGGTTTCCAAAAGTTTATATAAAGAAACTAAATATCTAGATCCTGTTGAAATCACCCAAGGCATTACTACAGAGTTAAAAAATAAAAAGTGCGATTTAATCATTTGCTTGTCACATTTAGGATTTGAATATAAAAATGAGGATAAAATTTCTGATATGGTTTTAGCCCAAAAAACCAAAGATATAGACCTGATTATTGGAGGGCATACGCATACATTCCTACCAGCGCCTGTAGAAGAAAAAAATGCAGAAGGCAAAACTGTCTTAATTAACCAAGTAGGCTGGGCTGGATTGTATTTAGGTAGAATTGATTTCTATTTAGATCCATATACTCAGCAGAAATCCTATGCCTACAACACTATGCCCATAGAAGCTAATCATATCACTTAAAAAAATTTAATTTGAAGAAAAAAGTCCTATACTTGCACGGCCTGAACAGCCAATTACATGATGATCGTAGAGAAGTTTTAAAAAAATGTAATTTAGAAATCAAAGCACCTTTAATGGATTATGAAAATAATCCTGACGCTCTTTTTGATTTAATAGAAACCTTTGATTCTGATTTAATTATTGGTTCTAGTGCTGGTGGATTGATTGGCTATTATATTTCTGGACTCAAGCAAGTACCCGCCTTATTGTTTAATCCAGCGCTTCCACATAGAGATTATATCAAAGGGATTAAAAACTTACCAAAAAGAAAAGTATTACTGCATGTCACATTAGGCAGCAAGGATGAAGTGGTGAATCCTAGGGCGACAAAAAACTATCTGATTCATAATGAAGGAATTCAATCTGTCCTGAAAATTCATTGGATAGAAAATTTAGAACATAGAATTCCAATTGACATCTTTGAATCTGAAGTTAAAAGTTTTTTAAAAAGTTTAAAATAAAAAACTACTCTAGAATTCTACATAAATCCCAAAGTAGCTTGATTAACAAAAATTACAGTAAAAACTATTTTAATCTCATTTCCATATTTTCTACGGTATTTTTAAGTTCTTTTAAAATTCTAATTGACTGATCTAGACTTTTCGCTTGTTTTAATTGAATTTTCAAAATCTGTGTTTTGAAGATTTGTGTATTATAAGCGATGACCTGTTTTCTTGCTATGATGTCATCATCAGAGTTTACATTGGTACTGATAGCATTCGCATTCATCAACGCAGATGAAAGTAAAAAACCTGATAATAGAATAATTTTTTTCATAACATTATTTTTTTAAAAATAATTAATAATTTAGAGTAAGCATTAACAAACCCTTAAATGCTACTGCAAATATACGCATACTTTTATGGATTCTCTAAAAAAGAAAGCCTGTTTTTTATCATATTAACTATAATTTAATGTATCCTTATTATCTGACAGATTGTATGGATAAGGCGCAAATTTTTATTAAGTTTGATAAACATTAAAAAATATACTGAATGGATAGAATATTTCAATTAATAGAGGAAGAGAAACAAAGACAAATTAACGGAGTAGAACTTATAGCTTCAGAAAACTTCGTGAGTGAAGATGTCCTAAAAGCAATGGGGTCTGTACTTACCAATAAATACGCGGAAGGTTATCCTGGCAGACGATATTATGGAGGATGTGAAGTGGTTGACAAAGTAGAAAATCTGGCCATTGATAGATTAAAAGAATTATTTGGAGCAGCATATGCCAACGTACAACCTCACTCTGGTTCACAAGCGAATGCAGCCGTTTATTTGGCTTGTCTAAAAGCTGGAGATAAAATCATGGGATTAGATTTATCTCATGGAGGTCACTTAACCCATGGATCTCCTGTTAATTTCTCTGGAATCAGGTTCGAAACTTGTTTTTATGGAGTAGACAAGGAAACAGGTCTTATAGACTATGATGCAATGGAAGAGACAGCACGCAAAGAGAAACCTCAATTAATTATTTGTGGTGCTTCTGCGTATTCAAGAGACATCGATTATAAAAGATTTAGAAAGGTCGCAGATGAAGTAGGAGCATTATTAATGGCTGATATTGCGCATCCAGCAGGATTGATAGCCGCTGGTTTATTAAACAATCCATTACCACATTGTCATATTATTACCTCTACTACCCATAAGACGCTACGTGGACCAAGAGGGGGAATCATCATGATGGGACAAGATTTTGAAAATCCATGGGGTCAAACTTTCAAGAAAAAACCAAAAATGATGTCCAGAGTTTTGGACTCTGCTGTATTCCCAGGAAATCAAGGCGGTCCTTTAGAGCATGTGATTGCTGCGAAAGCGGTTGCTTTTGGAGAGGACTTGACGGACAATTTCAAAGGATATGCGCAACAAGTGATTAAAAATGCTCACGCGCTTGCAGAAGCATTAGTTAAGAAAGATTACCAAATTGTATCGGGTGGTACAGACAATCATTGTATGTTGATTGATTTACGCAACAAAGATATATCTGGAAAGGATGCAGAAAATGCTTTGGTTAATGCAGATATAACTTGTAATAAGAATATGGTTCCATTTGATGATAAATCACCCTTTGTGACCTCTGGCATTAGATTGGGCACGCCTGCTATCACAACTCGTGGCTTAAAGGAAGATGATATGGCAACAATCGCAGAATTTATAGACAAGGCTATTATAAATCATAGGGATGAGGATAAATTAAATGCTATTGGCAAGGATGTTCATGCGATGATGAGCGAGTACCCATTGTTTCAGTGGTAAGAATTAGATTATCAAAACATTATTAAAACAGAAAACCCTGATTTCCAATGAAATCAGGATTTTCTATTTATTTTGAATTAAATATTACAACCCATAATTAAATTATTATTTAACCAATTGCCAACCTCTTTCTGGAGTGTATCTGGCTTTAAATTTCCTGGTGATAAAATCAGAATTTGGGTTTGAATCTTTTCCAAATTGATAGAATGGTGTTTTCTCCTTTAATAACAATACATTAAATGTAGCTTGTTTAGAAGTCTTCTTCTCAAAATTCACTTCCTGTTTTAAATCAATTTCATAGATTAAAGTTTTCACCTCCACATTATTTCTATTCTGCTTAACGATATAAGGGTAGGATTTATCTGTGAGCGTTGGTGTGATGATAAAAACACTGTCTTTAGAGAACCATTTTCTTCTTTTCTTCTCGTCAATAATTTCAATATACCCTTCCGATTCCAATTCTTGCAGTTTTACAATTAAATCTTGATCTTTGGTTGAGTTTAATTTGAATTTATTTATTTGAAATTTTCCTGTTTCAAAAATAGGATTTTCTGCTACATAATCGGTTACCATGCTCATCGCTTGACCAGAAGAAATATCTTGAGAATCTTTACAAGAATTATTCAATATAGAGAAAATTCCTAACAATAGAATTAAGTGTAATTTCTGTTTCATCATATTTATTTTTATTATAACGATAGACCAAATAATTATTATCTAGCGTTATCCAATGTATTTTTTCTCTTTTGAATCATAGCATAAACCCCGCCTAACATGAATAGAATAAATATAATATGAGAACTAAGAGATAAAACTCCGCCAGTTTCCACCACTTTAGGCTTGAATTCAAACACTATTGTATGTTCTCCTGCAGGTATCTCCAGACCACGCAAAAAGTAATTCGTCTGAATGATTTCTGCTGGCTTCCCATCTATGGTTGCAACCCAACCTTTGTTATAATAGATTTCAGAAAAAACAGCGAATCCATCGTTTGGATTGGTGCTGGTAAATTCTAATTGATTAGGCGCATAAGAAATTAGCTCTATAGAAGCATTTTGATTTGATACTGGATCACTTAAATCATCCATAACCACAGCCTCATTCTTGGTATCTATTTTACCGATTTGCACAATGGCCTCATTGGCATTTTTAACTTTTTTAATATGATTCACAAACCAAGCATTTCCCAAAGCACTTGGGTTAGGCATAACGCTTGGACCATCCTCTGCATTAACCACAAAATATTTAGTATTTAGCATATCCAGGACTTGTTGCTCCCCACCTACTACATTTAATCTTTTTTGTAGTACGGAATCCCTAGCAAAATATACGTCTATGACATTTTGAAAGTTTTGAAGTTTGGCTCCATGATAACCACCTACAGAACTCACAAAATAAGAAGTAGAAGCATCATTAAAAGTACTGGTCGCCGCATTAAATACACGATAATGTCCTTGGTCCCTGTTCTTAATCTCTGCTAAGACTTGATTGGTTGGGACCTTTGCAGCAATTTGCATAATTGTTGGATTACTTTGTGCATCTGCATATAATCTATCTGTCAATTCTGTAGGGAATGGATAATCTACATATCTTTTGGAAATGAAGTTATCCTTGTTTAAATATCTTTTGTCCACACCCCACAAGTCAATCAAGGTTAATACCGCTAATCCTGCAAGAACGATTTCTCTCTGTTTAAGTTTATCCCAAACGTAAGCCATTAACAGACCCAAAGCCAATATCACGAAAATCAAACTTCTTATCAAGTCACTCTTAAACATCGCTACGCGATCTGCTACAATCCCCTTTTGCATATACATAGGTAATTGCTGATCAAATTCACTCTTGAATCCGAATAAGCCCTCACCAGCAATGTATAATGTGAGTAAAAAAGCAACAACTCCACCACCAGCATACAGCAAAACTTTTTTCTTATAAGTTATGTTTAAACTTTTATCCTTAAAGAATTGATAAACCGCTAATACAGCCAAAAGTGGCATTGTAAATTCTGCAATGACCAGAATAGAAGAAACTGCCCTGAATTTATCATACAAAGGAACATAATCTATAAAGATATCTGTAAACCACATCATGTTCTTACCCCAAGCCAATAGAATACTTAATAAGGTGGCTAAACCTAGCCATATTTTAAATTTACCTTTAACTAAAAACAAACCTAGCATAAACAATAAAATGACCACCGCACCTTGATACGCTGGACCACTTGTAAAAGGTTGATTACCCCAATACGTTGGAATCATATCAATCGCTTGAGAAAAATATTGATATTCCTCTGGGCTTTGCGCATTCCTTTCTATTGATTTTTTTAAGTTTTCCTTGGTATCAGGCGCTGCGATACTCCCTCCTCCCATTAAATTCGGAATCAATAGATTTAGAGTTTCTAATTGTCCATAACTCCATTGAGTGATATAATCTTTGTCTAAACCACTCTCATTCGCATTCTCAAACAAAGTCACATCATTCTCTCCACGGGTAGATTGCGCTCCATATTCATAGGTAGCCATAATGCTTGTGGCATTCATCCCGATACCTAAAATAACAGCAAACAATGCCAAAGCACTGGATATCGCAAAAGTCTTTATATCATTTTTCTTGATTTTATCATATAATTCTACCAAAACATAGATAATGAGAGCCAAACCAAGATAGTATGTCATTTGTGGATGGTTCGCAACAAGTTCCAAAGCCATAAAAAATGAAGTCAACAAAAATCCAATGATATACTTTTCTCTATATAATAAAATAATACCCGCCGTAAGAGGGGCAAAATAAGCGATAGCATGTACTTTAGAGTTATGTCCAGCCTCATACAATTGAAAGAAATATGTTCCCATAGCAAAAAGACAAGCGCCTAGAAAAGCATATTTCCAATTTTTAAATAAAACCATGCCCAATAGGAAAAACCCTGCAAACATCAAGAACATATAATCTGCTGGTCTAGGTAAAAATCTAAAAACCTCATCTATTTTTTTAATATAATGATGATCATATTGTGCTCCAGTTTGGTAGGTGGGCATTCCTCCAAACATGGCATCAGACCAGTAGGTTTCTTCTCCAGTAGCATTTCTATATTCCACCATCTCTTGTGCACTCCCTTTGTAATTAACTATGTCTGGCTGGGATATAGCTACATCTCCACTAATCACAGGAGCATTATAGACCATAGAAATAATGATAAAAATGATGAGAGAAACAATACTAAAAAGTAGGTTTTTATTGACGTTTTGCATTCTGGGCTTTTTTCTAATTTTCCAAAGTTAAAGTTTTTTAGGCATCTATGCTTTACATAAAATTGGATGATTTAATTTATAAAAGAAAAATCAACTTTAAATTATAAAAGCCTTCTAGAATTAATCTAAAAGGCTCTTGAATAGCTTTAATCATTACTTATTCTTTGTTTTCTATTTCCTCATATTCCACGGTTTCCGCGTCTCTTATTTGCATGCTAGACTTTTCTACGTCTCCCTGCTTAAAGATTCTAACATTGGATTGCATATCTGATTTAGGTCTAGTAGGTCTAATTAGAGATCGAATCCAACTTAAAATAAAATACAATATAATGGCAAATAACAGTATCTTAATAACTGCAGACATATTTAATTAATTTTGGTCGTTGACTTGCTAGTAGAAGACAAATTAATTTTTTGATCATTCAACTGTTGTGTCATCCGCATTGTTTCTTCTTTGTTCATCACAGCATTCTTAACCCAACCCGTCTTTTGATCTACATGGGCTGTACCATTGACTTTACCCTCTAAACTACGGAATATCTTCACTCCACTGCCATTAGGATCTGTTTGGGAATCAGAACCACTGCTTGTCCCAGAAATCTTGATGGTAGCCACACCATTATTGATTCCATCAAAAGTATAGTTGATATCTGATTTTGCATTGCCTTCTGAGTTATTAATAGACCAAGTATCCCCTTTTTTCACAGGCTTTTTTGGATAATAGGCTAATGATTCCTCAAACATTTGCTTCATCGCTTCATCGCTTAAAGCGGCGTTCAAAAATTCATCTAGCATATTCAATTGTTCTGGTTCCAAATCAGATTTCATCTCTGTTTTCACTTTATCTCTAACTTTAAATAAATTAGAAATATCCTGAACTTTACCATGCTCATCAATGGTCATATTAAAAGAATTACCAATAATCGCTTTATTAAACTTCCATCGCTGTTTGGCAGCATCTTCTTTAGGTTCTGCCCCATTGGTATCAAAACTAACAGAGGTGGTGCCATCTGACATCTTCTCTGCAAACCTTTTATATTGAACATCCATCACAAATCCCTCTTCCGTTATATCTTTCACTTGGTATTCCAATTCTGTTGTGGATTCCTGTGTTAATGTGGCACTTTCTTTTCCGTTAGATTGCACATTGGTAGCATTTGTAACAATTTTAAAAGGATATTTTTCTCCTTTTTCTAAATTGAATTTAAAATGAAAAGAGCCATCCGCATCTTTCTCAAAAGCAACATCTTCTTTCTCTTCTTCATCTAATTCTACATTATCCTCTTTAACTGGCGGTGTATAGACTACCGTATCGCCCG
Organism: Flavobacteriaceae bacterium Ap0902; assembly: GCA_009835005.1. GTDB lineage: Bacteria > Bacteroidota > Bacteroidia > Flavobacteriales > Weeksellaceae > Profundicola. The sequence continues at coordinate 65,562 of WTFG01000008.1, forward strand.
TTTCATTAACCACAAGTTCCTCTCCATTCTCATTTGTACCTATAACGGGAGGTTTTTTATCTTCATTTTTACATGAAATAATCGCCGCCGTCATAGCACATACTAAAATCACTTTCTTCATTCTAAAAAATTTTGTGCAAGATACAAATTAACGATTGTTTAAAGAATTTGATATCATATAATTGCGTTAAATTTCAATAAAATGATATTTGTACCACAAAAATAATTACATTAAAATTTTTCTACAAAAACAAGCCATTTATTTTATAATATATTCAACCCACAACTTGTTAGATAGATTGAAATAAAATTTAACCTAAATTTCACATTCAAATATTAAATTAATTCAGTCAAAAATCACGAAATTAGTATGAGTAAATTTTAGAAAATGACATAAGCGTTGAGTCATAGAATAACCTTTTAAAAATTTTATTATGAGTAGTATTACGCCTATCAGAGACCCGAAATCGGATCATTTATTAACACCAGAAAATTCTGCTTTAATCATTATTGATTATCAACCAACACAGGTGAACTCTATCAACTCTATGGATAAGAGAGAACTTGTAAATAATATTGCAGATGTAACGCAAGTAGCACATGGTTTTAATGTACCTATAGTTTTATCTACCATCAATGTGGAATCTGGCGCTAATGGGCCAACCATTCCACAGATAAAGGATGTAATCCCTAATCAACCAGAGATTGATAGAACCTCTATCAACTCTTGGGAGGATAAAGAGTTTCAAGAGGCTGTAAAGGCCTTAGATAGAAAAAAACTTGTAATTTGTGCATTGTGGACAGAGGTATGCCTTTCCTTCCCAACTTTGGATCTTTTAAAAGAAGGATATGAGGTATATACCATTGTGGATGCCGTGGGTGGAACTTCCAAAATGGCACATGATACAGCATTGCGCAGAATAGAACAAGCGGGCGCAAAATTATCCTCTGTAACCCAATATATTTGTGAATTACAAAGAGATTGGAATCGCGATGAAACTAGAGGAATTTTTGTAAAAGGACTGGTTAAAAACGGTTCTTTCTTTAGCGGTACGTTAGAGAAAGATTCTTAGGGAATCGTTAAATAAAAAAATAGAGCAATTGAACTTTGGTTTTATTGCTCTATTTTTTTTAATTTAAACACGTAAGAACTTTCCTTAAAACAATTACTTTATCTCTTCTAAATAACCTACTGTCATTTATTTTTAGAAAAAATATCGTATAATTTTAAGTAAATATCTACTTTGATATTTTTTACATTAATGATATTTCTTAAAGTTCTCTGCTTGTTCAAATATTTCTTGATACACCTCATCCCGTTCTACGGGCGGATAGCCAAATTCATCTAATAATAAAATGAGTCCAACTTTTAAGGCTGATTTAATATCTGCTCTTTTATTCCAATCTGGAAATTGCATTTGATCGGCCACTAATTTTTTAACTTCTTTAGATAATTGTAATAATTTATCTTCTGGATAAGTAAAATCATACCTCACACATAGGTCTTTTAAAATATCATAAAATGCCTTTACTTCGATATCAATTCCCAATTCATCACCTGACTTAAATTCGCGATACACATCCCAAATGAGTTCTGTCAATTGATCTGCCATATCCTCATACACCTCACTTTTAAATATATCATTGGCATCACGCTGATTATATTTTTGAACTAAAGATTCCATCTTCTTAGAGAAATCAACGCCTTTCACCTTATTTACTTTTTTCATTTCACCAATCGCTCTGGCTAGTAGTTTTTGAAGCAATTTGATTTTGGTGTTAGGTAGTTTAATTTGTTCAATTTTGGCAAGGTAGTCTTCATCAAACAGATCTTGTTCATTTTCATTCTCCTCTCCCATTTTAAAGAGTTCCTCTACCCCATCACTCTGCAATGCATCTTTAATCATCTCCCTAACCTTTGCATTCATTTGAGCGGTATCAGGAGCATCTCCTTTAGTCAATTTGAATATGATAGACCTTACAGCCAGATAAAAATGAGTATAATCTCGCTCGATTTGTTTTAACTCCCCAGTACCTACACAAATATCATAAGCAGCTTTCAGTCTTTTAACCAAATCCATAAAGCGCGTTTCCATCTCTTTGGATTGCTGCACAAATTCTGCGGTTTTGTTTAAAGTATCTAGTTGTACTAAGGGAGTACCAGTGAAATATTTAGAATAATCAAACTTATGCAATATTTTAGCTAATAAATCTAAATGATCCCTTACAATAACTATTGATTGATTTACATCTTCAAAATTATCTCTATCCCCTTCAGCATATTGCTTTAATGCTAGGTTCATTTGATTTTTGATTCCAATGTAATCAACTACAAGTCCTTTATTTTTACCTTTGAACTTTCTATTAACCCTAGAAATTGTTTGGATTAAATTATGCTGTTGTAATGGCTTATCAATATATATCGTATCCAAAAACGGTACATCAAAGCCAGTAAGCCACATATCGACCACGATAGCAATCTTAAAGTTAGATTTCTCATTTTTAAATTGCCTATCTAATTCCTTTCTATATTCTTTGGTACCCAAGAGGTTGTACATATCTTCTGGATCATCTTTCCCACGAGTCATAATCATCTTGATATGCTCCATAGGTTTTATCACCTTCTTTTCTTGCTCAGATAATTCTGCACCATCTGCTGCCACCTTAACCTCATTCCACTCGGGTCTAAGCGCTATGACATTTTTATAAAATTCATAGGCGATTTCACGAGAACTAGAGACAAACATCGCCTTACCTTTTACACTAGCTCCTTCTTCTATCCTCTTTTCATAATGATTTACAAAATCAGCTGCCAAGGTTTTTAGCCTGTCAGGATCACCTAATATAGCATACATACTTGCAGATTGCTCCTTACTTTTCTTAATCTGATATTCATTAGCTCCTTCTGCCGCTACATTTTCATAATATTCCTCAATTTTTTGCAATTCTTGATTATGTAATGCGATTTTAGCTGCACGCCCTTCATAAACTATTCTCACTGTGATTTCATCTTTCACAGATTCGTTCATGGTATAGGCATCTACCACTTTTCCAAATACATCTAATGTTGCATCTATTGGCGTCCCTGTAAAACCTACGTAAGTAGCATTGGGAAGTGAATCGTGTAGATATTTGGCAAAGCCATAAGTTTTAGTCACTCCTTGCTCTGTTACTCTAATTTTCTGGTCTAGATTGGTCTGGCTTCTATGTGCTTCATCCGATATGCAAATAACATTGGTACGATCTGTAAGCAATTCTATATCTTCTGTAAACTTATGAATCGTCGTGAGGAAAACACCCCCACTAGCTCTACCCTGTAGTAAGTCTCTTAACGTTGCTCTGCTCTCCACACTCTTGATTAGATTATCACCAACATAGGTTTTAGCATTGGTGAATTGCCCAGCTAATTGGTCATCTAAATCTGTTCTATCTGTGATTAAAACGATCGTAGGACTTTCAAAATAGGCACTTTTCATTAATAACCTGGTAAGAAATAACATGGTAAAACTTTTCCCACTTCCAGTGGCACCAAAGTAAGTACCACCCTTTCCGTTACCTTCTGGCTTTTGTGCTTTCTTTATGTTGTCAAATAACGCCCTTGCGGCATAATATTGAGGATATCGACATACAATTTTTTCATCTTTTTTAGAAGAATCTGGTATGTAAATGAAATTTTGAATAATATCCCGAACCCTATCTTGATGCAGCATTCCTTGTATCAACGTAAACATACTGTTGATTCCATCCACATCTTTGGTGAGTCCTGTAATTCTGCGCCAAGCGTAAAAGTATTCATACGGAGCAAAGAAAGAACCCGCTTTGTTGTTTACACCATCACTAATAATACAAAATGCATTGTATTTAAATAGTTCTGGAATATCTCTCCTATACCTTGTCGTTAGTTGTACATACGCATCATGAATGGTAGTATTCTCTTTAACCGCAGTTTTAAATTCAAAAACAACTACAGGAATTCCATTGATATATAGAATTCCATCGGGTATTCGATTTTCTGTTCCCTCAATTTTTAATTGCGTAACGAACTTATAGTGATTCTGATTCTTTTTTGAATAGTCTATCAAATAAATCCAAATATCCTTTTGTTTAGGATCCTCTCTTTTTAGATTAAAACCATCTGATAGCCACTGCATCAAGGTTTTATTACTTTCATACAAATCAGATGCAGGAAGTGTCTTTAATTGTAAAACAATAGATTGTGCCTCTGTGGGTGTTAGTCCTTCTTTCTTGTATTGCGTAAGCAGAAACGAGATCAAATCATCTTCTATCAAAACTTCCTCTGGAGATCGCGCAATGGTATTACCCAAAATATGCGGATAACCTTCGTTGGCCAACAATTCTGAATACGTATGTTCTAAACTCGCCTCTGTGAATTTACTCATTGTTATTAATTTTTATGAAATAACACTATCCATTTTTCTTTCTATTCCTGCTTGTACAGAAAAAGGGGAAATCATTCTCACAAAATTTTCTGAAAAATGAAAACTTTCTCTATCATAATACTCTAATATCCTTGGAATTCCAGAACCTAATTGCTCCACTAATCTTAAATTTTTAGCGAAAAACAATTCATGTTTTAATGTTATCATCATTTTGTTTTAAATCTGATTTACAGAATTATGCATATCATTTAAGATATTTATTTGTCACAAATTTTGCAAATATTTGTGACAATCGTTGGTTTTCTCTCATCTTACACTATATTACTATCTTGGTTACCTTCATAGTTACTATCTTAGTTACATTAGAATTAAAAACTTATAACACCTGAGAAGAAATTTAGGAGATATGAAAACTCTGGTTACCATTAGCAAATAAGTTTTGCTATTAGTTCTATGCGTTTTTTTTAGTTTCGAATTTAATAATTTTCAAGTATATCCTTTAAATTATCAAATTGTCGTTCTATTCCTTCAACACCTTCTCTATTTAATTCTTGATGCCTATATACATTATTTATTTTCCAAGAGTGATCTTTACTTGGTATTAAATGTGAAACGTAAAGATTCATATCATTATCAATTTTTGAAATATATTTATCCTTATTAGTGAAATTACCAAATACGTCTTGACCTGAAATGCCCCGATTTAAACATTTTGAAAGATTTTGAATACCATCTTCATCAAAATCAAATAAAAATATAATTTTTTTCTGCTTTGCTAAATTTCTAAAAAATGGCATTGCTTTAAAGATAGTTACTAAATTGGGCATATTCCCAACTCCGTTGGAATCAATAAACTTATACTTTTCATCATGCAGACCTTTTTCAAAATTCTTTACATCATTTTTGCCTTCGAGAAAGACAATAAGTTCATACTTCTCGTTAAAAACATCTTCTAAAATTCCGAATTCACCGTGATAAACAAATTTCGGTGCTAATCTCTTTAGGATATCTCTTTTACCATCTTGATTATAGGCACACTTTAATTCTCGGGAATCAGTCAATTCATATAATTCATTAGGCTCTACTTCTACGACTGTTGATGGAGAGTGAGTGGTAAGAACAACTTTAATATTTTTGAACTGTTCTTTAATTACTTTAATATATCTTTCCGCCAATTGCGGATTCAAGTTGGCGTCAAACTCATCCAACATTATCATCTCTAATTTAGATTCCTGAGCTGCAAAATAATAACATATTAACTCGAAGATAATTTTTTCACCACTTGATAGTGAATCATAATGAATATAAGTGTTTGCTGGTTTATCAAATGGCTTAAATGCTATTTCATAGTAAGATTCATATATTTGTGGTGGCACTAATTTGTACTTAAAATAGCCCTTATCATAATACTTTTTGAGCTCTGCATTTATATTTTCCCATAATTTTTTAGTTTTTGTTTTCGAACTTTTTGTTTTAAAGTCTTCAAAAATTTTATTCGACATCTTAAGAACTATAGATTCTATAGAACGGAACTCTTTTGTTATTAAATCATAGACGTATTGCTTTAAAGCTTGTTCGCTTTTAATCTTAGCCTTAGATCTGAATTCTTTTTTTAAGTTCTCTTCAATTAATTTCTTTTTTCTATTTAGAAAATTAATTTTCTCATTATCCAACTCTAATGAATTATATTTTTCAATAATTTTCCTTCCACGCTTGTATCCGAAATATTCTAGATTTGAATCTTTAGTTAAATTTAAATGTTTTACTAATTCCTTTTCAACATCATTATCGGTAACTACACCTAATTCTCGCTTAATATAATTAATATCTTCCAGTTGATAATTAGCTAATAAATCAGCAATCATTTCTAAAAATTTGTAGCCGACTTCATATCTAAGTGAGTTTTCATCAAATAAAGAAGAATAAAAATCCGTTTTTTCCAGAAAGGGCGAATCAATCCTCCCTCTTCTTCCAAATCCTATCTCCTCAATTCTCTGCATAACACTATCAAAAGAAAGTTCATCGCTAGAGTTCCTGTTGTACAAAAGTTTTCTCCTTTCAATATTGTAGAGACTCGTATTCTGAGGGGTCTTGATAAAGCATTTACTTCTGTCTGGATAGTTCTCATACAAATACTTAAGCATTGTAGACTTACCGCTTCCGTTAAGGCCCGTTATAACAGCTAACTGCGTATTAAACTCTAAAACTATAGTATTACTTATACCTTTATACCCCTTCGGGATAGTATATTTTTTCTTAGATTGTTTAACCATTTGAATACTAATTATAAAGTTTGATAATTACTCTTTTTATTTAACAATTCTGATTTCTTCCGCCATATAAATTTATATTCTATTTACTCATTTTACTCAACAAAACCGCCGCTAATTCACTTAGCTTTTGATTTTCTCTTGTTAAATTTTCTTTTTGTTTTACAACTATAGTGAAGTAATTCCAACTTTTAAATTTTTCTTTAGGAATCAAAAGAGAGATTTCTTCAATATAATTTTTACTTAAATTTTGTTGAGCCCCTCCAATAGCTTGAGAATGATTAAATTCTTGATTTTCTACAAGATGATAGTATAAAAAAGAAGCTTCATCTACATCATTACAAATCATAGCACAACAAGCCTGATTAGTACAAACCTCAGCCTTTAAAAAACCTAACTCACCCGCATTAGCCCCATACATAGACATCAAAACTGAATTTATTGGCAAAAGCTTCGCAGAACTATTTTTTAATCCTTTTTCTGTTATATATTCCTCCGTCGATATAATAATATTATTTTTCACCTCTCCTGTTTTTAACCAAGGAATTGTCCCTTTTTCCCAATAACTTTTCTTAGCTCTACTAGGTGTTCCTCCCGATTTCATTTCTTTACAAAAATCTTTTACTTGCTTCACCTCCCAACCTTCTGGAATATCCTTATCTAATTCCTCATTATAAATCATTTTACCACCAGAGGATTTATAAGGTTTTCCATCTTCATTCGGGAATTCAAAATCCACGAACCAATGTTTATACAAGGTCTGGGCAGTTTCTTCTAGTTTTTGGTTTAGTTTTTCATTGAGGGCAATGCGATGGGTAACGGTATTATATTCTGCAATGATTTCCCTTTGTTTTTCAATGCTAGGAACAGGAAGGGCCATATCACAAAACATATCCCAACCCAACTTACCTCTCACATCGGTATCTGTATAAAACCAACAGTTTCTATCAAATTCTTCACGAGAAAACCACATCATCAAATAATCTGGTAGTAATAGATTAGTGTCTACAATCTCAAAAACATCGTAAGCAGGTGATACAATAATATCATCAGAAAACTTAGAAATTGCAACTGGTAATTTCTTATCTCGCCCCACATGCATTCTATTACACGCAAATTGATTAGTTGAAACTACTTTATATCTCATTAAGTTTGTTCCAATAACGTTTGCAACAGATGGCATAAAATATTTGTTAATATTAATTCCCTGTAGATTATTAATCAAACCTTCTGTATTTCTACGCTTAAGTCTTGTAATATAGTCTCCCAAACGCTTGTGCTCTGATCTATAATCCATAACCAAGTTCCTTAAACACTTTTAATAAATCGGTTTTAGATTGTTCTTCTTCTGCAAACAACGTTTTAAGTTCTGATTGTAATTCCTTCATTTTGGTATCATAATCAATATTTTCATCCCTATTGACAAACTCAATATATTTGCTAGGAACTAAACTAAAATCCTTTTTTTCTACTTCTTCTAAAGTCGCACTATAACAAAATTCTGGTACATTTTCATACTCAGAATCTTCTGTTTGCCATTTATGATAAGTATCAGAAATTTGTGCGATATTCTCTTCAGAGAATTGAATATATTTTTTCTCAAAAGGAACTCCTATCTCCCTTAAATCCATAAAGAGAATCTCATTCTTTCTATCTCGATAATTTCTTGTAATATCTGGCAATTCAACGGTATGCTTGGTCTTATTTTTATTTAGAATCCAAAGCGTTACAGAAATATTGGTAGTGTAAAACATATTTTGTGGCAGAATACAAATAGCCTCTACCAAATCGTTTTCTATTAACTTTCTACGGATTTTATATTCCTCTCCTCCTCCACTCAATGCGCCATTGGCTAATAAGAACCCTGCCACACCATTCTCTGATAGTTTACTTACAATATTCAATATCCAAGCATAATTGGCGTTACTCTCTGGTGGGACATCATACCCCTTCCATCGAGGATCATCTATCAACTCATTTTTTGCACGCCATCCTTTTTGATTAAAGGGAGGGTTAGCCATAATATAGTCTGCCTTTAAATCTTTATGTTGATCTTGGCTAAAGGTATCGGCAGCACGTTCTCCTAAATTAGCAGAAATGCCCCGAATGGCTAAATTCATTTTAGCCAGTTTATAAGTTGTATTGGTAAACTCTTGCCCATAAATAGAAACCTCTTTCTTACTACCATGATGACTTTCTATAAACTTGATGGATTGCACGAACATACCTCCAGAACCAGCGGCAGGATCATAAATGATACCTTTATAAGGCTCTATCATCTCTGCGATAAGATTGACAATGGTTTTAGGGGTGTAAAACTCTCCTTTACCTTTCCCCTCCTTTAATGCAAATTTGGACAAGAAATATTCATAAACACGACCCACAATATCTTGACTATTATCTTGGATGGTATCTATCTCATTAATCTTGTCTAGAAGAGAGGCAAGTTTGGACTTATCTAATTGCAAGCGAGAAAAATAATTGTCTGGCAAAGCCCCCTTTAAAGAAGGATTATTTTTCTCTATAAGGTGTAATGCGGTATCAATTTTAATGGCAATGTCATCTTGTTTAGCATTCTTGATAATATAAGACCATCGGGAATTTTCTTCTAAGAAGAATACATTTTTCATATTATAGAAATCTCTCATTTCTACATATTTCTCTTTGCCTTCTTCTATCAATTCTTTTCTACGCTCTTCAAATTTATCACTAGCAAACTTTAAAAATATAAGTCCTAATACGACATGTTTATATTCTGATGGTTCTACAGATCCTCTTAATTTATCTGCTGCTTGCCAGAGCGTTTCTTCTATTGATTTACTTTTCTTTTCTGCTTTTTTCTTTGCCATTATAAATCTTTCAATCTTATCAATTATTGTGAGTTCACTAAGATAAGGGTTTTAAGAATTATTTAAGATTATTGTTATACACCATGTATTAGAATTCTGTTCATAAGTTCTATAAGTATAAAAAAAAGACGCCAAAATTTGGCGTCTTTAATTATAACTTAGATAGATTAATATTACTTAACCTCCTCAAAATCTACGTCTTCTACATCATCACCTGCGGCAGTTGATCCATCCGTAGATTGTCCTGCATCTGCTGTTGGGTTACCAGGATTTGCTCCTGCTTGCCCCTCATTCATGGCAGCATACAATTCTTGAGATGCTTCTGTCCAAGCTGCTTGATGCTTCTCCATGGCTGTGTCTATGTTCGCAACATCTTGTGACTCATGTGCTTTTTTCAAGTCCTCTAAAGTATCTTCGATAGGTTTTTTCTTATCTGCACTGATCTTATCACCATATTCTTTCAACTGTTTTTCTGTCTGGAATATCATGTTATCCGCAGCATTCACCTTGTCTATTTTTTCTTTAGCGGCAGCATCCTGAGCAGCATTTTCTTCTGCCTCTCTCTTCATTTTATCTATTTCTTCATCTGTTAATCCAGAAGATGCTTCAATCTTAATAGATTGTTCTTTTCCAGTTCCTTTATCTTTTGCAGAAACATTCATAATACCATTGGCATCAATATCAAATGTTACTTCAATTTGTGGAACTCCTCTAGGTGCAGGTGGTATGTCTACCAAATCAAATCTACCAATCTCTTTGTTATCATTGAATAATGAACGCTCACCTTGACCAACTCTAATGGTTACTGCTGGTTGATTGTCTGCAGCTGTTGAGAACACCTCTGATTTCTTGGTTGGAATAGTCGTGTTAGCTTCAATAAGTTTTGTGAAAACACCTCCCATGGTTTCAATACCCAAAGACAATGGTGTAACGTCCAATAACAGTACGTCTTTAACATCACCAGTTAAAACACCACCTTGAATAGCCGCACCAATTGCTACAACCTCATCTGGGTTCACTCCTTTAGATGGTTTTCTACCAAAGAATTTCTCTACTGCTTCTTGAATGGCAGGAATTCTAGTAGAACCACCAACCAATATAACCTCATCTATATCAGACGCTTTAAGTCCAGCATCATCCAATGCTTTTTGACATGGATCTGTTGATCTTCTAACTAAACCCTCTGTCATTTGATCAAATTTGGATCTTGTCAAAGTTTTAACCAAGTGCTTTGGACCAGAAGCCGTAGCAGTAACATAAGGCAAGTTAATCTCTGTTTGTGTAGAAGAAGACAACTCAACTTTTGCTTTCTCTGCAGCTTCTTTTAATCTTTGCAGAGCAATGGCATCTTTTCTTAAATCAATGCTTTCTTCTTTGTTAAACTCATCTGCTAACCAGTCTATGATTTTATCATCAAAGTCATCACCTCCTAAGTGCGTGTCACCGTTGGTAGATAAAACCTCAAATACACCATCTCCTAATTCTAGGATAGAGATATCAAAAGTACCACCACCTAAATCATATACAGCGACTTTTTGATCTGTAGATTTCTTATCCAAACCATACGCTAATGCTGCAGCAGTAGGCTCATTGATAATTCTTTCTACTTTTAAGCCAGCAATTTCACCTGCCTCTTTGGTTGCTTGACGCTGTGAATCATTAAAGTAAGCTGGAACAGTAATCACCGCTCTGGTCACATCTTGTCCTAAATAATCCTCTGCGGTTTTCTTCATTTTTTGAAGTATCATGGCAGAAATCTCCTGTGGCGTATACTCTCTATCGTCAATTTTGACACGAGGCGTATCGTTGGCACCTTTTATAACTTTATATGGAACGCGATCTGCCTCATCTTGCTTAAAGCTGCTTCCCATAAATCTTTTAATAGAGAATATAGTCTTTTCTGGGTTTGTAACCGCTTGACGTTTGGCAGGATCACCAATTTTTCTTTCACCGTTTTCTACAAATGCCACTACAGAAGGTGTAGTTCTTTTACCTTCTGCATTAGGGATAACTGTTGGATCATTACCCTCCATTACCGCTACACAAGAATTTGTAGTACCTAAATCAATACCTATAATTTTACTCATATCTTAAATTTCTTAATTTTTGTTTTTAATTTGCTGTATATAAAACAAATCATATACCATTCAAAATTTTAATGGAAATGTCATAATAATTAGAATTTAGTCTGCCATTTTGTCCAAATTTGATTATTTAACCCTCTTTTAGGTAATCATCTTGACAGAAATAATATAAGAAGCTCCCGTGCATCATTGAAATGGCATTTTAGTAGATTCAATTAACTTTTGGGAGTAAAAATTTGGGAATAGGAATATGGACCAGATAAAATGAAATATACTTATCTGTACATTACTATGATTATTCAATAAATTATAGCTCAATATACTTATAAAAATAATTATTTAACGTTTCATTATGATAATATTATATATATATAAATTTGAGTGACGTTTAACAATAGTTAAAATTAAAAAGGTCAAAAAAGAATTGACTATCCAAAGTCGAGTGTTTGAAAATCGACACCAAAGAAAAGAGTAGACGAGTTTGGCGGAAAATTGTTAAGAGTAAGCATTCAACAGTAATTAAAATTTATGATAATGAAAAGAATAAGAAAAATTGCAGAAAATACTATTATGGCTCTATTTATGTTTTCTTTAATACTTTTTGTAAGTTGTAATGAAGATGATGACTCTATAAAGAAAATAAATCTCATAGAGATAGATTCAGTTTATAATTGTAGTCAGAGTTTACTTAAACCAAAAAATGATTTTGAGGAATTATTATTAATACAAAATTTATCATTCTTTAACTCTAATATAGATAATGGATGTGAAGATTTAATAGATTTTGAAAAATATGATTTGATAGTTCTTAAACTTTATAAGACACCAGAAGAATATAGTTTAATAAGGGGAGGTGATGGAAGGTTTGATCTCACAGTTTATTTATCACGTAAAGAGGAAGAAATAGAAAGTAAAATATATGGTTTTTTGATAGAAAAAGATATATTAGAAGAAAACCCAAAGATTAATATCAGTTACAGGTATTAATTTTTTTAATAAATTTATATCATAATCCTTAAAATAAGGTAGTATTTCATAAACTGTGTAAGTTAAAAAGTTATTGCTGAAAAGTTTTGAGCCTTTAAAAGCTCAAAAAAACTTTTCGGCAATAACTTTTTACTATTTTTAAACATTATACAGATTATGATAAACAAAGAAGAATTATTAAACGACAAGGAGTTTTACAAATCCTTTAAGAACGGAGAAGATCTGACAAGTTTCTTTAAACAAATGCACAAACGGGCTGTTGAGCACATGCTTAATGCGGAGCTGGATGCACATTTAGATCATCAGTAATATGAAAATCTTTTTTATCTTAAATCATAATAAACTACGGGGTATATTTGTTTAAATTTACTCTACATATATAAATCATAAGTTATAAAATATGTCAAACAAAGATATAATTAAACCGTTGGTGATGCGTCAGCTCTTTACGCTTGTGGTTATAATTCTGCTTGGAATTTTAATATTCACTCCTATGTTACCCTATATATCTGGGATTTTTGGTGCTATTATTATGTATGTTTTGACCAAAGGATGGATGGAAAAATTAGTAAAACGGGGGTGGAAAAGATGGCTTTCTGCTGCTTTAATGATTTTAACAACAATCCTCATCATTATGCTGCCCATTACTTTCATTGTATTTCTATTAATTAATAGAATTAAAGAGGTGATGCAGAATTCCGTGAAATACACCTATATATTGGAATCCAACATAGCTAAATTTGAAAATTATGTGGGTTATGACTTGACGCAAAGTTTACAAGCTGGACAGTTAAAAGATACAGCAGCTAGATTAATAGAGAGTTTAGCAGGGAATACTTTAGACTTTACCATCATATTTGGACTCATGTATTTCTCTTTATATTATATGCTCATCAATTTTGATAAAATCAAAGAAGCAGTAAGTGGTTTTGTACCCCTCAATCCATCCAATTATGATAGAGTGAGCCAAGAAGCGGAGGAAATGGTGAAATCAAATGCAATTGCCATTCCATTGGTGGCCATATTACAGGGGATAGTGGCACTCATTGGTTTTTTTATATTTGGAGCACCCAATCCATGGTTTTGGTTTGCGGTAACAACATTAGGCTCGATGATACCTTTTGTAGGAACCGCCTTGGGGATGGTACCTGTAATATTGATTATGTATGCACAGGGTGGTGATTGGGAGGCTGCTGGGCTAGCAATTTACGGTGTGACGATTGTAGGATCAACAGATAATCTATTTAGAATGGTACTTCAAAAATCACTTGCAGAAATTCATCCAATGATTACACTTATAGGCGTAATTATAGGGATTCCCTTATTTGGATTTCTTGGATTAATATTCGGACCTTTGATAGTGAGTTTATTCTTGTTACTGGTAAAAATATACAAAGAAGAATACACCAATACGAATCACCAAGAAATCATCCATTAAATATTATAGTTGCAATATTGCATTAATTTAAATATTTTTAGGGAATCAATACATATATATGGATATTAAATTCAACAAGAGAGAAGATTTTAATAAAATGGCAGTGAGTGCCATGAATAATAAGAAAAACAAAATCGAATTAGGCGGCGGAAAGAAGAGAATAGAAAAGCATAAGGCTAAAGGCAAAATGACTGCCCGCGAGAGAATAGATTACTTATTAGATGATGATACAGATGCGATAGAAATCGGTACATTCGCAGGATATGATATGTATGAGGAGCATGGTGGATGCCCTGCTGGTGGTGTTGTGGTTAAGATTGGTTATGTATCTGGCAAACAGTGCATCGTTGTAGCTAATGATGCGACAGTAAAGGCTGGCGCATGGTTTCCTATTACAGGCAAGAAAAATTTGAGAGCGCAAGAAATTGCGATGGAAAACAAGTTACCAATTATTTATTTGGTAGATTCTGCAGGAGTCTATCTCCCATTACAAGATGAAATATTTCCAGACAAGGAACATTTTGGGAGAATTTTTAGAAATAATGCTATTATGAGTTCTCAAGGTATCACGCAAATCGCTGCTATCATGGGGAGTTGTGTTGCAGGTGGTGCTTATTTACCCATTATGAGTGATGAGGCTTTAATTGTAAAAGAAACTGGAACTATTTTTCTAGCAGGTCCCTATTTAGTAAAAGCGGCTATCGGAGAAAATGTGGATGCGCAAACTTTAGGCGGTGCAGAAACACAAAGTGATATTTCTGGAGTCACAGATTATAAGGCAGAAAATGATAAAGATGCCTTAGATAAAATCCGTTCTATCATGTCCAAAATTGGAGATTATGATAAGGCTGGTTTCAATAGAGAAAATGCGGTACCACCCAAAAGAACATTGAATGATATATATGGTATTCTACCAGAAAGCAGAACAGAACAATATAACATGTACGACATGATAGATTGTGTGGTGGACGCCAATAGTTTTGTTGAATATAAAGCCGATTATGGCCAAACCATTATTTGTGGCTATGCCCGTATAGAAGGTTGGGCTGTAGGTATTATTGCCAACCAACGCAAAATTGTAAAATCTAAACAAGGAGAAATGCAATTTGGTGGCGTAATTTATTCTGATTCTGCAGATAAATCTACTCGTTTTATAGCCAACTGTAATCAAAAGAAAATTCCATTGGTCTTCTTGACAGATGTAACGGGATTTATGGTGGGTAAAAAATCTGAGCATGGCGGAATCATTAAAGACGGAGCCAAAATGGTGAATGCTGTTTCTAATTCTGTAGTGCCCAAATTTTCTGTAATTATAGGTAATTCTTATGGTGCAGGTAACTATGCCATGTGCGGGAAGGCTTATGACCCTAGACTTATATTTGCATGGCCTTCTGCTAAAATCGCTGTAATGGGTGGTGAACAAGCTGCCAAAGTATTATTGTCTATAGAGGAAGCATCTGCCAGAGAAGAACTTTCTGGAGAGGACAAGCAAAAATTATTAGATAAAATTACGGATAGATATAACAAACAGACTACACCAGAATATGCAGCTGCAAGACTCTGGGTAGATGAAATTATAGACCCTATAGAAACTAGAAAATGGATTTCTATGGGTATAGAGGCTGCAGATCACGCTCCTATAGAAAAGAAATTTAACCTTGGGGTTATCCAAGTTTAATATAGTTTAAACGTTTATTTTTAAAAATATAAACAGAAAGTAACCGTCTCAAAACCTTTAAAACTGATGATGCTGAGCTCGATCCAGAATCACATAAACTTAATAACCAGTTTGTTATAAGACCCCGAAATAAATTCAAGAGTACAAAAGCAATACTTTGAGACGGCTACTTTTTATATGAATTAATGTTTTAAAGATTTAAAATTTGCCTTCCTCTTCTAAATAGGCATCTAGTTTTTTACAAGCTTCTTCATAACCTAATTGAAAAATATATTTAATTTTACTTTTAGATAAAATATTGAAATTATTTAATGCTTCTGGAGCTATGAGGATATCACATTTATTTAAATTTTCTTGTGATATAGAATTTCGCATAATTAGATAAGCTCTTTCTAACACACTTCTAGTACTCGTTAAATTAGATGGTGCCATTTCTTGTAATGGGTTAACATAAACGCCAATAATTTTGTCCGAAAAGGAAATCAAAGGTTCTACAGGCAGATTATTTGTCACGCCACCATCACATAACAACCTATTGTTAAATTTAACAGGAGAAAATATTCCTGGCAAAGAAGCAGAGGCTACCAACGGCGGGATTAATTCACCCTCAAAATAGAATCTAGTTTTTGCTTCTATCAAATCTGTAGTTGCTATAAAAAGTGGAATCTCCAAAGCTTCAAAACGATTATCTGGAAATTTATTTTGAAACAATTTGGCATACTTGTCACTGTCTAATATCCCAGCTTTATTGAAGGTATAATTCTTAAAATTAAAAATATCAATGCTTTTCAAGAATTTATACATATCCTGCCATTCATAACCAGCCGCATATAAGGCCCCGATGATGGCACCAGCACTTGTACCAGAAATAAAACTAGGAACAATATTGCGTTCATTCATCGCCTTAATCACCCCTATATGGGCTGCACCTCTAAAGCCTCCTCCAGAAAGAACTAATCCTATTTTATTTTCTTGATTCATGTCAAATCTTTTAATTATAAATCTTTTAATTCTATGTAATTTCTTCCTGTCTTAATTAAGCCATTGGTTTCCATCTTTTTGAGCATTCTAGAAATTACCACTCTAGAAGAGTTTAACTCATTGGCAATTTGTTGATGGGTGAGATTTAAATACATGGTTTGATTCACCATTGCTTTGTCTTTTAAATAATTAATTAACCTTTCATCTAATTTTTGAAAAGCAATAGAATCTATTACATCCAACATTTCATACACCCTGGATTGATAACTAGACAGAATAAATTGACGCCATGTGGTATATTTGGACATCCACTCCTCCATCTTATTCATTGGAATCCTAAGCAAATCACCATCTGTTTCTGCAACTGCTCTTATTTCACTTTTTTTACCCGTGGTTATAATACATTGTAATGTGAAAGCACAGGTCTCACCTGTTTCTAAAAAATAAAGTAGAATCTCATCCCCATCCTTATTCTCTTTGAAAACCTTAATGACTCCATTTTGTAATAATGGTATAAAAGACATTGTATCATTATAGCCAATTATTTCATCCTCTGCTTTGAAACTGTAGGCTGTCGCATTTTCTAATATCTCTTTTTGTAATTCCTCCTCAAAAATCTGTTGATAGTATCTATTTAATTTCATTTGGGTAAGATATTAAAAAAATGTTTTATATAGGATTTGAATATCTTTAAAAAAAGACCAGTTTTTGACATATTCCTTGTTAATGCAAACCTTATCTGGCCACAAAACCTCATCATTTAATTTTTTGGGATGATTAGATTCACTCAAAATTTTGTTTTCATTGCGGTATTTAATCTGTGCTGGACCAGTGATACCTGGTTTAACTGTAAGTATAATTCTATCCTCACCCTCCAATAAATCTGCATAACCTGGTACATCTGGACGGGGACCTACGAAACTCATAGTACCATTCAGAATATTAAATAATTGAGGTAATTCGTCTATTTTATATTGAATAAAAAATTTACCAGAATTCGTGATATCATGCGAATTTTCTGTGGTAACAGGATTGTTATAATTACCTCGCATGGTTCTAATTTTATAAATCAAAAATGGATGCCCAAACTGTCCTATTCTTTTTTGAACAAAAATACCATTTTGTCCCGTTTGAATGGATGCCACCACCCAACATATAAATAAGGGGATAAATAGCGCTATAAGTAGTATTATAGCTAATAGGTAATCAAAAATTATTTTAGAAATCTTCAAACGTTTAATCTTGGTACAAAGATAAGTTACAATTCAGAATAGAAAAATGTATGAGATATATTTAATTAAAATTTTATAGTTATTAAAATTGTTTTATATTTGCAGCCTAAGGCAAGTCCTACACAACCAGCTCCTGCTGAATCCCCCAGGACGGGAACGTAGCAAGGGTACGCGGTCGTAGCGGTGTGATGTAGATCGCTTGCCTTTTTAATTTCTTCACATTTAATATTTCAAGTTTTTATAGGGTTTATTCTTTCGGTCTTCTAGTTAATATAGATGATTGCAATAATATTATGATAGATATATGGTTATTTTGTTTTTGTAACCTTTGTCTCTAGATAAATAAACCTTATTTTTGCTGCGATTTAAAAATTTTATTACAATTTACAATTATGAGTCAGCCCAAATATATTTTTGTAACCGGTGGTGTAACATCTTCTTTAGGGAAAGGTATTGTGGCTGCATCTTTGGGAATGCTTCTTAAATCAAGAGGCTACAAGGTTACAATTCAAAAACTGGATCCTTATATCAATGTAGATCCAGGTACATTAAACCCATATGAACATGGGGAATGTTATGTGACAGAAGATGGAGCAGAAACAGATTTGGATTTAGGTCACTATGAGAGATTCCTGAACCAGAACACATCTCAAGCAAATAACGTAACTACAGGTAGGATCTATCAATCTGTTATTGATAAAGAAAGAAGAGGTGATTATTTAGGGAAAACAGTACAAATTATCCCTCATATTACCAATGAGATTAAAAGGCGAATTAAATTATTAAATCGTTCTGGAGATTATGATATTATCATCACAGAGATTGGCGGTACCGTAGGCGATATAGAATCATTGCCTTATATAGAGGCTGTTCGCCAATTACGATGGGATTTAGGAGAAGATAATTCTTTAATTATTCATTTAACCTTGATACCATACCTGGCTGCTAGTGGAGAATTAAAAACAAAACCCACACAACATTCTGTGAGGTTGCTCATGGAAAGTGGGATTCAATCAGATGTTTTGGTTTGCCGTACAGAACATGAGATTCCAAAAGAAATGTTCTCTAAACTGGCTTTATTCTGTAATGTGAAAAAAGGCAATGTGATAGAATGTTTGGATGCTGAAACCATATATGATGTTCCTTTAATGCTTAGGGAACAGGATTTTGATGATGTTGTTTTGAGAGGGTTAAAATTATCTACAGCATCTAAACCAGAACTTAATCAATGGAAATCATTCTTGGATAACCTTAAAAACCCAGAAGATCATATCCGCATTGCTCTTGTTGGAAAATATGTTTCATTGCAAGATTCTTACAAATCTATTACAGAGGCATTTATACATGCTGGGGCTGCGATTAAAGCGCAAGTCAAAGTAAAATGGATTTATTCTGGAGATCTTAACAATGAGACCTGTGAGAAATTCTTATCTGATGTTGATGGCGTTTTAATAGCACCTGGTTTTGGTGATCGTGGAATAGAAGGTAAAATTATAGCAGCACAATACGCTAGAGAAAATAACATTCCATTATTAGGGGTATGTTTAGGAATGCAAATGATGGCCATTGAATATGCTAGAAATGTTTTAGGATTTGAAGGGGCAGAATCAGCAGAAACAAACATCCAAACACCCTATCCTGTGATAAGCTTGATGGATGAACAAAAAAACATCACTAACAAAGGAGGCACGATGCGTTTAGGCGCTTGGGAATGTAGATTGAAAGGTGATTCTATTATCAAAGAGATTTATGATACAGAATTAATTTCTGAAAGACATAGACACCGTTATGAGTTTAATAACGAATATTTTAAAGATTTTGAGAACAGTGGATTTATTCCTACAGGTATAAATCCAGATACGGGTTTAGTGGAAATATTAGAATTACCAGAACATCCTTTTTATCTGGGCGTTCAATTTCATCCTGAATATAAAAGTACCGTTGCCACACCCCATCCATTATTTAAAGCATTTTTGAAAGCCGCTTTAAAAAATCAAAAACAAGAAAAATTATCCAATGCAAGAAAAGAAATTTGATGTCAACCAACTTATTGGTTTTGGATTACTATTAGCCTTATTTATAGGGTATTTTTTCCTAACTCAACCTTCTGAAGAAGAACGTCTGGCTCTTGAGGCAGAACAAGAACAATTAGCAGCAGAAGAGCAAAGTGAAGTTGTAGAACCCAGAGAAGAAGTTGCCACAGTAGCCACTACAGATTCTATCTCTGCAAATATAGGCAACCAGACTTTTACCTTAGAGAATGAAAATTTACTTATTGAGTTAACCAATATCGGGGCTCAATTATCTAAAGTAGAACTCAAGAAGTTTCAAGCGTATGATGATGTAGCAGAAAATCATGAGAAACCATTATATATCATCCACGATGGTAATGCTAAATTTGGATTAAAATTTACAGATAACCAAGGGGTTACATTAGATTTATCTAAAAGGAAATTCGTTGGTGAGCAAAAGGGAGATCAAGTAATCTTCACTACCCAAGTGGACCAAGGCCAAGTGCAATATATCTATACAATCAATGACGCACATGAGTTGCAATTTGATGTTGTTTCTACAGGCATTACACAGGTTACAGATGCAAATATAGATTTTTCTTTAAATGCGATATCTCAAGAGAAAGGAAAAGCATGGGAGAAAAGAACGACCGATATTCATTATAGTTTAAATAATTATTCTGATGAGGATTATACCAGCAGTGATTTCACCGCAGATAGTGATGAAACGTTAGACTGGGTAGCGTTTAAGCAACAGTTTTTTACGACTATTTTAGAAAAAGATGGTGGGTTAAAAGGTGTGACTATGGATGTGTTTGAGAAGGATGAGGATCATGATGACCCTAAATTCTCTAAATACTTTTCTTTTAATGCCCCTGTTGAAACTACAGCAAGTTTAAATCAAAGTTATACATGGCATTTCCTACCATTAGAATTCAATTTACTTAAATCTTATGACAAAGATTTTCAACATATTATTCCATTTGGATGGGGTATTTTTGGGTGGATCAATGAATGGGTAATTCTGCCCACTTTTAGATTCATGGCGACATGGGGTCTTCAATATGGTTGGGTGATTGCCTTGCTTACCATCGTAATCAAACTGGTCACTTCTCCTATTATGTACAAGCAATACCGCCAAAGCGCGATGATGCGTGTGCTTAAACCAGACATGGATGAATTGAATAAGAAATATCCAGACAAGGATGATGCAATGAAGAAGCAGCAAGAGGTGATGAAATTATATCGTACTGCTGGTGTGAACCCACTTGCGGGATGTTTACCAGCTTTGCTACAGATTCCTATTTTCTATGCCTTGTTTAATTTCTTCCCCAATATAATTGATTTAAGAGGAAAAAGCTTCTTGTGGGCAGAGGATTTAACTGCCTATGATTCTATCATGGATTTAGGGTTTAGTATTCCATTTTATGGAGATCATATCTCTTTATTTGCATTGTTATATGTAATCACCATGGTTATATATTTCCGTACTTCTGGTAATATGATGAATGCTCCCACACAAGAAGGTATGCCTAATATGAAGGTCATTATGTATTTGATGCCGATTATGTTTATTTTCTTTTTGAACAGTTATGCATCTGGACTTTCATTATATTATTTCGTGTCTAATGCGATTAACATAGGGCTCGTATTTGTGATTAAAAACTGGCTGATAGATGATGACAAGATTCATGCTAAAATACAGGCAAATAAAGCCAAGCCTAAAAAGAATAAGAAGAAAAATAGATGGGCTGCTAAATTGGAGAACGCCATGAAAACAGCACAACAACAGCAAGAACTTCAAAAGAAAAAGAAGAAATAAATAGGGAATGGAAGATCAAGAGCCTAAAAAAGAATTAAAAAGCTTTCCGTTTTTAAAGAAGTTAGAACGCAAGATGGATGAGGCAAAAAAAATCAATGCCAAAGACTCCAGATTAAAAAGGAAATTTAAATCTGGACCTTCTCAAATTGCTAAAAAGATGGGAGAAGAAGCGGTGGAAATGGTGATTGCCAGTGAGAAAGATGATGATTCTGAATTCCTGGAAGAAGCAGCTGATGTTCTTTATTATTATTTATTGTCCCTGCATGATAGAGGCTATAAACTTAGAGATGTTTTATTAATATTAAAGAGCAGACATAAAAAGAGAAAATCTAAAAAGTAATATTTCTTGTTTTATCTAAACAAAGTAAAATCGGCTATCAATTTAAATTAATAGCCGATTTTACTTTGTTCATTTACTTTGATGGTATATTATTTTAGTTCAATACCTAATGATTAATACCTTAATAAAACACTACCCCATGTGAACCCCGCTCCAAAAGCAGCCAAACATACCAAGTCACCTCTTTGAACTTTACCTTGCTCCACCGCCTCACTTAAAGCCAAGGGAATACTGGCGGCCGTGGTATTTCCATATTTTTGGATATTATCAAACACTTGATCGTCTCGCAATCCCATTTTCTTTTGTAAGAATTGACTAATGCGCAGATTCGCTTGGTGTGGAATCAAAATATCTAGATCCTCTATGGACTTTCCAGCTTTTTCAAAAGATTCTTTAATGGTTTCTGGAAAACGAGTCACAGCATGCTTAAAGACGAAAGTTCCGTTCATGTAAGGATAAATTTTCTGATAATCCACTTCATAATTTTCATCTAACAATTTATCTACCCAACCGTATTTAGTTCCAGGAAATGCCATGGTAAGCTCCTCATCGTATTTACCCTCTGAGTGCATGTTACAAGCCAGTATTCCATCGGATGAATCATCTTCACTCGCACTTACAATCATTGCCCCTGCCCCATCACCAAAAATTACCGATACACCACGTCCACGGGTAGTCATATCCAAGCCAAAAGAGTGATTCTCTGCCCCTACCACCAAAATATTCTTGTACATACCTGCCTGTATATAAGCATGGGCCGTAGATAGCGCATAAATGAATCCAGAACATTGATTTCTAACATCTAATGCCCCGATTGTATCTAATTCTAAATAATTTTGTAATTGCACGCCACAACCCGGAAAATATAAATCTGGGCTTAATGTCGCGAAGATGATAAAATCGATTTCACTTTTATCGATTCCAGCATTTTCAATAGCCTTCAAAGATGCTTTATAACCTAAGATAGAAGTGGGTTCATCGCCATCTCTGCCCACATGTCTACGCTCTTTGATACCTGTACGTTCTGTGATCCATTCATCATTGGTATCCATTATTTTCGCCAAGTCATCATTGGTGACGATATTATCTGGGACATAATGTCCCATACCTTTAATAATTGATTTCATATAAATTTTATCAGTCTAGCAAAAATAAAAGAATAAATTTAACCTACTGTTAATTTTTAAATTTAATCAGGGGTAAAATTTAGGAATATAGGATGCAAGAAGAATTTTGGGTGCTTACTTATGATGCTGATTCACCCTCAGCTCTGATTTTCTTTTCTTTTGTATAAAACCAAATAAAATATAGATCATAAAATGGCACAAATAATAGCATGATTATTTTAGTCCATTGATCCTTAAAGTGTTGATTTTTTATATAATAGATGAGATACGCAATTTTCAAAATCTTCTTTCGAGTTAAATATCAATGTAAGTTCATAATTTCTTATGCTACCTTTTGAAAAAATCTTTATAGAATTTTCTTTCAGATAAGTATATTTTTCTTGGTTAAGCTCGAATTTAAATGGTAACATATATGAAGCAACAGCTGCTACAAATTTATTTTTTGGATAAATTACGAAGCCATTATCCAATACATATAGTCTTACACTCATTTTAATTCCACCATAAGAAGAGAACCCAGAATACCCCACCTCCTTATAACCTATATTATAGTATCTATACTTCTCTTTTATTTCATAAGGTATCTTAAATTTCCTTATTCTAAAGATTAGAAAAACAATTATAGGGAAAAAGAGTATAATTATTGAAATTAGAATAAACATAAACGGATTTTAAAAAAATTCAGTGCTATCTCTTTGATATCTGTGAAATTTCTCTTTATTTAACATAAACTTAGTTATAATAGTATCATTATATAAGGCATATATGGTATCGTTATTTGGTATCGTTATTACTTCTTTTCCAAAGTACAAATGGCTCTGGCATTAAATAAAGTGAATAGTCAGTATATTTTATTTTAGACCTTTTGAATTCATAACCCGGAGGTCGGCAGTTCGATTCTGCTCCTCGCTACAAAATAAAAGTCGTTGATAGTCGCAAACACAGCGAAATATCAATGACTTTTTTTAATTCAGCATTAGAAAACGAGTACAAAACTGGTACAAAAGTGAAAAAATATACCACACCGAAAATCTACAAAGGAGGTAAGAACGGTACAGATTCATGGTATGTTTATTATTCTTATCAGCATCCTTTCAAAAAAACAAAAACTGGTAAGCCAGTAATGCAGCGCATTAAGGCTCCTACATTTAATCTTAACAGAAAGTATAAATCCTATGATAAGAGGTTAATACACTTTACTGCTCTTCGTGATTCACTAGAAAACTTACTTAAACGTGGTTTAAGCCCCTTTGAAATACAGGATGAAATAAATTCTAGTAATAATATATCTGCTAATGACGCATTGGACTATGCCTTGTCAATAAAAAAATTGACTGTTAGTAATAAAACTTTTAAAGATTATGAATCTCGTACCAATACCATTTCTTATATGTATTTTTGAGTATCATTATTGTAATGCAAATATAGTAAATATATCTACTAATAACCAAATAAATGGCTGATAAATCTACTAACATAAAAGAAAGAGTATTGCAAGTCGCTACATTTAAAGGCGTTGCAAAAGAAAAATTTTTTAGCGAAATCAATATGTCTTATGGCAATTTTAAAGGGAAATCAAAAAATACACCTTTAAACTCAAACGCAATAGAAGATATATTGACCATGTGTCCAGATATTAACCCAGAATGGTTATTAACTGGAAATGGTGAGATGCTGAAAAGTGATCAGGTTAATTTAATTCAGAAAGGTCGAAAAACAAAAGATGCAGTTTTAGAACAACAAGAAGTTCCTTTATACGACTTTGAGGCCACCGCTGGTTTAAATGAGTTATTTAAGAATAGTAAGCAATTACATTTGATGAGTACTATCAAAATACCCAACATTCCCGCCTGTGATGGTGCTATTGCAATAACTGGTGATAGTATGTATCCGTTGTTAAAATCTGGCGATATAATTATGTACAAACAAATTCCTGTTGAGACGCCTAGCATTTTCTTTGGTGAGATGTATTTATTGGGTGTGATGGTAGATGAGTTTGAGGAAATGGTGACTGTGAAATACGTGCAAAAATCAGATTTAGGAAGCGATTATGTAAAATTGGTTAGTCAAAACCAGCACCATCAGCCAAAGGATATAAAACTAGATCGCATTACAGCCATGGCTATGGTTAAAGTTAGTATCAGAAAAAATACAATGTTTTAAAAATTATATTATGAAAAAATTATTATTACTTATTCCGTTTTTGTTTGTTCTTGGGTGTAGTTCAGATGATTCTATTATAGATGATATTAAGAATCCAAATGATTCATATCAAGTATTATCCTTTTCTTATGATAATCAAAATTATTCTGAATCTGATGATGATTATATCCATTGGGAGGTTGGTAAGAATAATGACATAATTATAAGTCAAGGATTGTATGGCATGCTGGATTGCACTAATTGTGATAAATCATCTACATTGAAGATATATTTTAATAGAGTTGCAATTAAACCAGGTGATATTATTACGGACTTTAGCGCGTATGTAACTATTTCTGATTTTGGTCAATTTGGATACCCTACAGGAGATAGTTATGTGAAAATTACTAAAATTGATTCAGATGGCTCTGTAAGTGGCGAGTTCTTCTTAAATGAACTATCACGACTTGGAGTAGGTGAACCTAGAACAATTAACATTACCAATGGATTATTTGAAAATTTAAAACAGGATAGCGATCTATGACCTTCAACGAAAGATTAAAAATGGAGCGATTAAGGAGAAATCTAACCCAGACCGAAATGGGATTAGCTATGGATATGCTACAATCACAGTACAGCGTTATAGAGAAAGGCACGCAATCATTAACCATGGACAAACTGGCATTGTTACACAATAGGCTAGGAGTAGACCTCAATTATCTCATCACGGGTAATTATACTAAGTTAAATTACGGATTAGATAAGATGCCATTTTCTGAAATCAAGAAGTTAAACCATGAGATATTCAAGGAGTTAGACAAACGCATAAACGAGTACGAAACTGGTACAAAAACTCAAAAATAAGCCAAAACGCCAATAAATAATAATTGATTATCAGCAACTTATATTTGCATATTGCTCATATGTGAATTCTTCTTTCACGTCATGCTTTATTTTTTTGGTAACATAATTAGACGATTCTTCTACCATATAATAGAAATCAGTGAAAATTGAATGATTATTATTTAATCTGAATGCATTTCTAGAGGGATATATATTATCAATCAAAACACTATCTATCTTATCCCCTTTGTGAACTAGACCTTCAATTGGTCTTGGTTTACACTGAAATAGCATCAAAATTATAAGGAATATTTTAATTTTAATTGTTTATAAAGTTACGATACATATTCTTTAAATCACTAAAATTTTCGGTGGTTTGGCCAACATTATAGTTTATTGTTCCATTAAAAGGTAAATCAGCACCTACACCTATGCTTGAACCAATGCCAATAACATATTCTCTTGGATAATTCTATACTTGTGTCTATCCACCCTACACCAATACCTAAATCATTTAAGTCAAATAAGGTTCCTTTTTTAGGACCAGCTAGAACAATCCCTTTCCCTTTCGATATTTTTGTAGCGACTAATGAACTTGCTGTTCCTGAACCTAAAACACCTAAAGCATCAGGACCCCATAAATGTCTTAATCTTCCCGTCAAGGCTGCAATAGCCGCATTCCTGCCAAATAACCCACTATGTAAACCATGATTCAACCCCGCAGTAATCGCCCCCATTCTAAATCCTTGCCAAAAGGTTCCGCCAGAGGCTTTGCTTATAATACCTGCGGATATTCCCCCTGCGGCCACAGTAGATATTCCTCTCATGCCAGGTACGTTGCTTACAACCAACCCACTAACCACGCTAGAAACAATAGAACCACCTGCACCAGAGAAAAAGCCTTGTTGATATGAACCACCATCTAATCCGCTTAACACCCCATTCACATGCCCATGCATGGCCGATTGTAAAATAATTTTACCAACCCCAGACATACCCTGTACAGCCGTACCAATGGCATTACTAAAGTAACCCCCTACACCACCGATTAAAGCAGCTTTAAATGCTCCTCTAAAGAAAGGTTGATCATGTGCTAAATTATTAAATCCATTGGTTACTACACCATCTATAATTTATATAAATTTAATCAATAACCAGATAGAGTATATTAATTAAAGGTTAAATAATGCAATGCTAGACGTTAGCATTTATTCGTGTAAATACGTTGAACTTGATAAAAGAAGATAGCAAGCAGTGACCCCATGAGCAGCCCAGTGAGAATGTCTAAAGGATAGTGTACGCCGATATAAATACGGCTATACGCGACCATCATGGCCCATAGAACTAGAATGGGTAGAAGCCATTTCTGTTGACGGAAGATTAAACCTACATACACCGCCATGGCCATGTGATTGGTTGCATGTCCAGAGAAAAATCCATAATCACCCCCGCAAGAATTTTTAACTAATCTTGTGAATGGTGCTATTTCTGGATCTCTACAGGGTCGAAATCTTTGAATTAAAATATCTTTATAGAAATGTGAAATTTGATCCGCACATAATATCATAAGACCTGCGCCAGCAAGAATGATTAAAGTTTTCTTCCAACCAAAAGTTCTATAAATGAAGTATGCTAAAATAATGTATAACGGAATCCAAGTCTTTTTATCCGTAATCAATAACCAAAAGGAATCCCAAGTGGGTGTTCCTAGATTGTTCAAATAAATGAATAATTCTTGATCCCAAGCAATAACATCCATTATAACTTGGTTCTTTTGATGGGACCTACTGCCTCATCTATTTCTTTCTTGGCATTGGCAATCTCCTCCTCTATTTGCTGCTGTGTTTTTTTAATCTCACCAGATGGATCAATCTTATCTGCACTATCCATCACTTCTCTTTTGATCTGATCGGTAGCCTCCCTCATGGCTCGAAGCCCTTGACCAAGCCCACGCGCAATTTCTGGAATCTTCTTAGGTCCAAATACCAATACAGAAATGAATAATATCATGGTCACTTCTTGAAAACCTATAAATGCTATGAGTGCTAAAAACATAAATACAAAGGTATAAATTTTTAGAACTGTAAAATCAAATTTGAATGATATTATTTGTTTTTATTTTCTAATTAATCGTAATATTGCAATGAAACAATATTTAGCCACATGGGAATTACCAAAACAGACATCTATTCTAAAGCCACCATCCAACTTTCTGCTTACTTCAAGGTGCTGGGACACCCTGCCAGATTGACCATATTAGAGCATCTGATCAACATCAATCAATGTGTATGTGGTGACTTAGTAGATGTAATCGGTTTGGCACAACCCACTATCTCTCAGCATTTAAAAGAACTTAAATCCATTGGGCTTATCCAAGGAACGGTTGAAGGTAGCAGTATTTGCTATTGTATTAACCAAGAAGAATGGAATCAAATGAGGGGGCTAATAGAACCATTTTTAAATCATCAAAATAATATTAATACTAATTGCTGTTAAACTATGAAATTATCTGAACTTAAAAACCACTTGAATAATTTAGACCAAATTACCTTTAAACTGCCCTCTGGTACAATGGTAGAACCTCATTTTCATATCACAGAAGTAGGGCAAACCCAAAAGAAATACATAGACTGTGGAGGTACTTTGAGAGATGAAAAGATGATATCACTACAATTATGGAGTGCCAATGATTATGAGCATCGTTTAAACCCTCAAAAATTCCTAGATATCATCAACTTATCACAAGGTCAATTAAACTTAGAAGATGCAGAAATAGAAGTTGAATACCAAGGTGATACCATAGAAACCTATGATATAGATTTTGACGGAATTAACTTTTTATTAAAATCTAAATTTACAGATTGTTTAGCACCAGATAAATGCGGTATTCCTACAGAAAAACCAAAAATTAAATTATCCAATTTAAATAAAGACAGCGCTTGTACTCCTAGTTCTGGATGTTGCTAATTTTTTAAATTCATAAGATGTTTAAAGAAATACAGGATTATATAGAGAATCTATCCACGGGCTCCATTTCTGAGGATAGAAAATTAATTCTAGACCCCCTTATTGATTTTCTACAGTCAACAGAACCAACAGATATCATTAGATTAAATTTTATCTGTACCCATAATTCTAGACGCAGTATTTTGAGCCAAGTTTGGGCAGAAACCGTTGCTCGTCATTTTGGTTTTAGAAATATTGAATGCTATTCTGGTGGAACTGAAGCTACTGCGATTTACCCACAGATTATTAAAACATTTGAGAATATAAGGTTTAAAGTAAAAAGGCTGGCAGAAGGTTCAAATCCTATTTACGCCATCAAGTATGCAGACAATGAAAACCCCATATTTGGTTTTTCTAAAGTGTATGATGATTTTGTAAATCCCAGTTCTAATTTGATAGCGATGATGACTTGTAATCAGGCAGATGAAGCTTGTCCATTTATTCCAGGAACTGTGTATCGTGTTGCCTTGGATTATATGGATCCAAAAGTTTCTGATGATACACCAGCCATGGAAGAAACCTATGAAAGGCGTAGCAATCAAATAGCAACGGAAATGAAATATATTTTCTCTCAATTAAATAAAAACTAAAATGAAAAAATTAGATTTTTTGAGCCGTAATCTCACCTTATGGATTTTCTTGGCCATGTTGATAGGTGTAAGTATAGGATATTATTTTCCTGAATTTCCAGAAATTGTAAACAGTTTTAATCAAGGAACCACCAACATTCCTATTGCGATTGGTCTCATCCTAATGATGTATCCACCTTTGGCGAAGGTAAATTATGCGCTATTACCCAAGATATTTAGCAATGTGAAGATTTTATCGATTTCCCTCATCCTCAACTGGATAGTAGGACCTATTTTAATGTTTGCCTTAGCCTTAATTTTTTTACAAGACTACCCAGAATATATGGTGGGTCTTATTCTCATAGGACTTGCCAGGTGTATAGCCATGGTATTGGTGTGGAATGATTTAGCAGAAGGTAGTTCAGAATACGGTGCGGGCTTAGTAGCCTTAAACAGTATTTTTCAAGTTTTTGCGTATAGTTTTTATGCTTGGTTATTTATCACGCAATTACCACCTCTTTTCGGTTTTGAGGGTGCTATTGTAGACATCTCAATAGCCACCATTGCAGAATCTGTAGCTATCTACCTCGGAATCCCCTTTCTTATGGGAATTATTACTAGATATGTTCTTGTGAAAGCTAAGGGAGAAGCATGGTATATGAAGGTATTTATTCCTAAAGTATCTCCGCTTACATTGATTGCTTTGTTATTTACCATCATCATCATGTTCTCACTAAAAGGTGAATTAATTGTTCAAATTCCACAAGATGTAATAATCATTGCGATTCCTCTTATAATATATTTCGCTTTGATGTTTATTATTGGATTTTTTGTAACCAAAGCGACAGGTTCTACTTACGATAAAACAGCTTCTGTAGCCTTTACTGCCGCTGGTAACAACTTTGAACTTGCGATTGCTGTAGCCATTGCGGTTTTTGGTTTAAATTCTGGACAAGCCTTTGTAGGGGTCGTTGGTCCCTTGATAGAAGTCCCAGCCCTGATATTACTGGTGAGAGTTTCTTTCTGGCTTAAAGCAAAGTATTTCCGCAAATCAGCTTAATTAAAATTTAGTACACATATCTTATTTAAAAGAAATAGATATTTAAATCAAACAAGAAGCCATCCTAAAACATCACTTTTGTCACTCTGAATTCATTTCAACTGTTCATAATAAACTGATTATTAAATTATTGAAATTCTGAATCAAGTACAGTAGGATTTTTTTATAGGTTTTGAAATAGCTGCCTCTATTTTAGTACAGGACAACTTTTTATCCAAAAAAATCCCGCTCATTACTGAACGGGATTTTTTAAAACCTCATTAATTTAAATTAATCCCACTATTGTGGTCTGCTCTTTAATGATTTCTTAGAAAAGTCATACATAATAAACGATGCTACAAATACAGATGAATATGTACCTACCCCAATACCCACTAATAAAGCGAACATAAAGCTTCTAATCGTATCTCCACCGAAGATAAAGATTACTAAGATCACGAATAGTGTAGTTAAAGACGTATTCATGGTACGTGTTAATGTGGTATTAATCGCTGCATTAATCAATTTACCAAAAGACATTTTTGGATGATCATACATAAATTCGCGAATACGGTCAAATACAATTACCGTATCATTAATAGAATATCCAATTACTGTTAAAATTGCTGCAATAAAGGCAACATCTATCTCTAATGAAAATGGTACGATTCCGTGTAAAAGAGAGAATAAACCTAATACAATCAATGAATCATGGAAAACTGCAGCAACCGCTCCAAGAGAGAATTGCCATTTTCTAAATCTTATCAATAAATATAAGAATACCAAAGACAAAGCGAGCGCGACAGAGTAGAAGGAATTTGTCGTAATATCATCTGCGATAGATGGTCCTACTTTTCTATATTCTACTAGACCTAATGCTTGTCCATTGGATTCACCCACATTCACAAATTCATCAAATGTTAAATCCGCAGGAAGATATTTTTTAACCCCGTCATATAATTTCTGCTCTACCTCATCATCTACTTCTTGGCTATCATCATCACTCTTATACTTGGTGGTAATTTTAACCTGGCTGGAATTCCCAATAGTTACGACATTGGGTCTAAATTGTGTACCATCTTCTGCTACAAATACGGCTGCTAAATCACCTGCTACTTCATTGGCAGAAACCTCTTCTAGAAATCTAACTTTATATTCCCTACCATTCTGGAATTCAATTCCTAAATTAAGACCTCTAGTTAATAGTGAGCCCAAGGAAATTAGAATTAATACAGCAGAGATAATGTAGGCTGTTTTCTTATATTTCAAGAAATTGTAAGCAGAATCTTGTAAAAATTTAAGCGTTGCTTTATTTCCAAATGTAATCTTCTTATTTTTACCTAATCTATTATAAATTAATAATTTAGAAATTAAAACGGAAGTAAATAAAGAAGTAAAAATACCAATCATTAAAGTTACCGCAAACCCTTTAACTGGCCCTTCTCCAAAGAAGAATAATACAATCGCGGTTATCAAAGTAGTCACGTTGGCATCTACAATTGCAGAGATTGCCCCCTTCCAAGAGTAAGCGATATTTACAGACTCTTTTACAGATTTATTTTTAAAGAGCTCCTCTTTGACCCTTTCATAAATAATCACGTTGGCATCAACCGCCATACCTATCGTTAATACAATACCAGCAATACCAGGTAATGTTAATACAGCTCCAAATGAAACCAAGATTCCAAACAGAAATAATAAATTGGCCATTAATGCAACAACAGAAACAAGTCCTGCCCCATTATAGAAGAATATCATATATAAGAATACGATAGACAAAGCAATTACAAAGGATAAAATACCCGCTTGAATCGCCTCTTTACCTAATGAAGGACCTACCACATCTGCCTGTACAATCTTGGCAGAAGCCGGCAGACTACCTGCCGCAAGAACACTAGCCAAATCTTTGGCCTCATTCATGGTGAAGTTCCCTGTTATTTGTGAATTCCCATTGGGAATTGCGCCATTAATATTGGGAGCAGTATATACTAAATCATCTAATACGACAGCAACGGGCCTGTTGGTGTACTCTTTGGTGATTTCATACCACTGCTGTGCTCCTTGAGAGTTCATTTGCATGGATACCACCACATCATTACTGAAGGTTTGGGTCTGTCTATCTGCACTTGCAGAGGTAACTACTGCACCATCTAATAAAGGCTCATCTTTGGCATTTCCGCGGATAGCATATAATGGCAATAAATCAGATTCTGCTCCAGCAGCATCTCTTAAAGTTTTATTTCCCCATAAAAATTTAAAATATTTTAAATTCGCTGGTCTAGCCTGCATTCCTATTTGACTCTTCAAAGCTCGATTTACAAATGCAGTATCTGATACGCGTACATTAAATATACCTGGAGAACCAGGTCCTAATAGGCTAGTCAAAGGTCTTACTGTAGAAGTTGAATCCTGTGCCGCGGCCAACCTGTTGCTTAAACTAACAAAATAATTATTAATAGAATCATCTAATCTAACAGCTTCCCAGAATTCTAGTTTGGCTGTGGATTGAAGCAATTTCTTCACACGATCAGCATCCTTGATCCCAGGTAATTCTACTAAGATTCTACCAGAACCACTCTCACCAATTCTTTGCACCACGGGTTGTGTTACACCAAATTGATCTATACGCGCTCTAATTACTTGAAAAGCTGTGTTTACTTTAGACTCTACATAATCCCTTATGATTCTTTCTGCTTCTGCATCTGTGGTATTGATATTAATACTTTCTGCATTATTTCTGGTTCCAAACCAAGTAGGAGAAGATAATTTTAGTCCTCCTTTTTCTTCTTTGTAACGATAATATTCATTGAAGAAGTCTTCTATATATTCCGCATTGCTGCTCTTTTGAACTTCATCTGTTCTATCCAGAACTGTTTTTAAATCTTCATCTACACTTTTTCCAGCATAATCATGGATTAAATCACGTACAGAAACCTGTAGGATAACATTCATCCCACCCTTGAGGTCTAACCCCAAAGACATTTCTTTTTCTTTTGCACTGTGATAATCATAAGCAACTAAACCCAAATTTAAGGTGTCTTGTGCTTGCTTTTCAATCTGCCTTTGAAAAAATGAACTACGATACGATTCCCTTTCCGACACAGATAAATCAGGGTTAACTTGCAGCAGCGAGTCCATTTTAAAAGACACTTCTTGCTCTGCTTTTTTCTCCTCTTTATTCGTGTACCACGAAAAACTTAAATAATAAACACTCAACAAGCCTAATATAATGGCAAATGTGAGCACTAAACCTTTTCCTTGCATTCTCTTTTTCTTTGGTTTCCTAATAACGGGCAAATATAAGTTTATGATAGGAATATTCACAATAAATTATGAATTTTCACAATAAAAGTTAATTTTATCTTTAGGGTTTGTTAATTTTAATCGGCTGTATATGTAGATAAATGTTAGATTTAATTAAATTTTATAAATAGAATTAATTTATTCGCAATAATAGATTTATATTTGAGTTTAATTTAGAAAAAATACAATCTATGACAAAGATACTTGTTACTGGTGCTCTAGGGCAAATCGGTTCTGAACTTACCACCAAATTGATAGAAGTATACGGGAAGGATAATGTAATTGCTACAGATATTAAAAACCCAAAGGATAATCATCTAGATGTAACCTATAGGAAATTAGATGTTACAGATATAGAAACTTGGTCAGATTTAATTAAATCAAATGAAATAACAGAAGTGTATCATCTTGCAGCCATGCTTTCTGCTACTGCCGCAAAATACCCATTAAAAGGATGGGAATTAAATACTGCGCCTCTTTTAGGTTTATTGAACATGGCCAATGATCTTGGAATAGAAAAAATTTTCTGGCCAAGTAGCATTGCTGTATATGGTAGAGATGCTGTTAAGGATTTCACCCCGCAAGGTTCTAGAAAAAACCCCCAAAGTCTCTATGGGATTGCCAAAGTTTCAGGAGAAGGGTTTTGTGAATTATATAACAAAGAGTATGACGTAGATGTGAGAAGTATACGCTATCCTGGGCTCATCAGTTGGAAAACTTTGCCTGGCGGTGGCACTACAGATTATGCCGTAGATATCTATTACAAAGCATTAGAAGAAGGGTATTACAGTTGTTTTCTATCAGAGGATACAGAACTGCCTATGATGTATATGGATGATGCTGTGCGGGCAACCATAGAGTTAATGCAAGCTCCAAAAGAAAATATTAGTGTGCATTCTGCCTATAATATTCACGGCACAGCCTTTACACCAAAGCAGATTGCACAGGAAATAAAGAAGCATATTTCCAATTTTGAAATTGAATATAACCCAGATTATAGACAGAGAATTGCAGACTCTTGGCCGCATAGCATTAATGATGATGTAGCCAATAGAGACTGGGGATGGAAGGCAGAATATGATTTGGAAAAAATGACGAAGGTTATGCTAGAAAAATTGAGTGATAAATTGAAAAAACCTTATAAATAATATTGAATTCTTTAATCAACACATTTTTAAATCACTTTGATTCAAATATTAACTCTGCCCATAAAATCGCGGTAAGCGGATCTGGCAGAGTTAATTATATCGTGGCATCCGATGTAAATACTTATGTTCTTACGGTTAATGATAATGTCCCAGAGAATGAAAGTTTTTTCTATTTAACAGACCTTTTAAAAAGCCTTAATGGAAATGTTCCAGAAGTTTTAGCCGTAAGCAAGGATAAGACCATGTATATCCAATCTTATTTAGGAGATAAAACTTTATTACAAAAGAGGCTGGAGAATGAAGCTGCGACAGAGGATTATAAAAGAACGATACAACAATTAGCCAAATTACAAGTCGCAACCTTTCAAATCATAGATCCATCCAAATTATATGATTCCACGTCCTTAGATGAACCATTGATTTACAGAGATTTATTTTATTTTAAAAATTATTTTCTAGACTTTACTCCCACTGGCTATTTACAGTCCAAGCTATTAAAGGATTTTCAAAAGCTGGTTAGAAAAGTGATGGATTCTCATTATAAATACTTCATTTTTAGGGATTTTCAGGGGAGAAATGTGATGATAAAAGATGATAAACCTTATTTTATAGATTACCAAGATGGCATGATAGGACCTATTGCCTATGATTTAGTATCTATATTATGGCAAGCCAAAGCAGCATTAAAGGCAACAGAAAAATATGATTTAATACAGGTTTACACCAATCAAATCAAAGAATTATTGCCTAATGATTTTAATATGACTACCTTCATAGAAGACTATAATCATTGTTTAATTTTAAGACTTTTGCAGGTGTTAGGAGCATACGGTAAATTAGGAATCATTGGGAACAAACCTCATTTTAAAGAGAGTATTTCCTTTGGAATCCATAATTTAAAAACAATAAAGGATGAAACTTTTATGGATAAATTCCCTACCCTTAGAGATATCTTTAATCAATTAGAGAGTGATTCTATGCTAAATATGAACTCATGGCAAAATTGAATATAAACGTAAGAAGTTTTTCTTATAAAAGAGGAATACCAGAAGACCCATCTGGAAACGGTGGTGGTTTTGTCTTTGATTGTAGGGGAATTTTGAACCCAGGAAGAATAGCGCAATTCAAAACAAAAACTGGCAGAGACCAAGAGATTATTGAATATTTAGAAGAAAATACGAAGATGTCAACTTTCCTAGAATGTGCGTATGAAATGATAGATATTACAATTGCGGATTTTATAGAACGAGGGTTTACGAATCTAGAGATTAATTTTGGCTGCACTGGGGGCCAACACCGCTCTGTGTATGCCGCAGACCAAATGGCAAAGCATATACAAGAAAAATATCCTGTAGATACGCACGTCCATATTATACACTTGATTCAAGAAGAAAAAAACTGGATTAATGAAACCTACTAATATGAAGGTTATGCTCTTTGCCGCAGGTTTAGGCACTAGATTAAAGCCATTTACACTTTCTGCTCCCAAGGCTTTATACCCTATAAATGGCAAACCGCTTCTGCAGCGCAATATAGAATATTTAAAATCTTATGGCTTTAATGATTTCATCATCAATGTACATCATTTTGCAGATCAGATTAGAATCTTTTTAAAAGAGCATCATAATTTTGATGTTAAGATTCATATTTCAGACGAATCTAAAGAATTATTAGAAACTGGAGGTGGATTGATAAAAGCAAAAGATTTATTAAAGGATAAACCATTTTTGGTAATGAATTCTGATATTTTGACAAACTTACCTGTGGATAAATTGATTGCCTTTCATCAAAAAGAAAAACCGTTAGTTTCTCTAGCCATAAGTGACAGAAAGAGCACAAGAAAATTATTGTTTGATGCCAATTATAGATTATGTGGATGGAAAGATTTACGCAATGGCGATCAAATAATTGCGAATCCAAATTACACGCATGAATTTGCTTTTAGTGGGATGCATATCATAGAGCCTGATTTTTTTGAATTAAATACTTTTCATGGTAAATTTTCTATCATGAAACCATACATGGACTTGATGGGTTCACAAATCATTAAAGGATTTGATCATACGGGTTATCATTTAGTAGATGTGGGTAAGCCAGAAAGTGTAGAAAAAGCAGAAGCGTTATTTAATTAAACCAAATAACGCTTTTACTCCAATATTATATTAGGTTTTTAATCTACCAGAAATATTTCTAATTCTTTTGTAGAACCAACAGTGTCCTATTAGGTAAATAAATGGGCAAGACACCATCCAAAGAAAAATAAGTCAAATTTTTATCTATTCTATCAAAACCACCAAATTGCTCATCATCAGAAGAAAATATAACTTTAAAGTGAGCTTTTTCACCTAAATCCACTTTAAAATCTGGCAAGCTCTTTTGCCCAAAATTGAATAAATAATACAAAATACCTTTTCTGAAAACTAGAACTTTGTTCTCATTATCCTCTAAATAATTATAGACATCGGTTTGATGCAATACTTGATTTTCACTTAAAAAGTGAATCATGGCTTCATCAAAATTTTCTAGAAACTTATATTTGAGATCTTCATCATCTGCCAAGGACCATTGTCTTCTTGCATATTTAAAACTCCAATCGTTGCCATCTCTTGGGAAATCCACCCATTCTGGATGACCAAACTCATTTCCTATAAAATTCATATAACCATCGCCCCCCAAAACAGCAGTCACCATTCTAATCATCTTATGCAACGCTATCCCTCTATCTATAATCAGGCTAGGTGTATGCACACTCATATTAAAATACATTTCCTGATCCATTAACCAAAATGCAATGGTTTTATCCCCCACCAATGCTTGGTCATGACTTTCTGCATAGGCAATCGTTTTCTCTGTATAGCGCCGATTGGTTAAAGCCCAGAATAACGCTCCCATATCCCAGTCCTCATCCCTTTTATGTTCTAGTGTATTCATCCAAAAATCTGGAATTCCCATGGCTAAGCGATAATCGAAACCTAATCCTCCTTCTTCTACTGGACGACAGGCACCTGGCATTCCGCTCATATCCTCGCAAATAGAAATCACATCAGGTTTAAGCTGATGAATAATATCATTGGCCAACTGCAAATATATAATAGCATCATTATTAGTATCCTCAAAATATTTAGCATAATGGTCAAAAGACACATGACCAAAATGATTATAAAGCATACTTGTTACCCCATCAAAACGAAAGCCATCAAAATGAAATTCCTCTAACCAATATTTAAGGTTGGATGCTAAAAATCTTTTAACCTCTATTTTTTTATAATCAAAAATTCTAGAGTCCCAATCAGGATGCCAGCCAGCAAAATATTGTTCGGTACCATCAATCTCTACTAATCCCTCATCTCTATTTTTAACAGCATGGCTATGCACAACATCCAAGATTACAGCGATACCCATGCCATGTGCTTGATCTATCAAATACCTTAAATCATCTGGTGAACCAAACCTAGATGAAGGCGCAAAGAAATTAGAAACTTGATAGCCAAAAGATGCATAATAGGGATGCTCCTGAATAGCCATTAATTGTACACAATTATACCCTATTTTTTTAATTCTTGGCAAAACCTGATCTGCAAATTCACGGTAGCTGCCTATTTTTTCCTCCTCTGTAGCCATACCTACATGAGCTTCATATATTAGCGGATTCTCCACCTGTTTTGCAGCAAATTTATTCTTCCATTCATAGGTAGAATCCCCTGTAAAAACACCATCAAAAGTATGATCTTCTTTTTGCACTACTTGTTTGATGAAAACAGGAATTCTATCCAATTGTCCATTATCCCCGTGGACGTGCATTTTAACTTTAGAGCCTGGTATTAATCGCTCTCTATATTCACTATCTGGCAGAAAAACCTCCCATGCACCAAAATTTCCACGCTTGAGTGGAGTAGCTTCTCTATTCCATTCATTAAAATCTCCTATTAAAGAAACATAATGTGCATTGGGTAGCCATTCACGGAACCACCATCCTTTATTTTTTTCATCATAATTAAAACCAAAAAACTTATGTGCATTCGCAAATTGACTAATACTGCCAAAATGCTTTTCTATAAATTTTTTGGTATGAATATACCAGGTAATCCTATTGATAATTTGCCTTTCATAGGGTTTAAGAAGAGGATCTTTTTCAATTAATGGAAGTTGATGCATATTAAATAGCGTTTAAAAATTATAAAACTTAAAATATCGGGTATCTACATTATTCTGAAGTCTAAAAAGGACTTTAATACATCATGATTTTTTAGATGATTTCTTGTTCAATTGTGCTAATATAATATCTATTACAGATTCTGCTATCTCTGTATTAAACTTATTAGATCTGGTAGATTTATTAGAAGCATTCACACTTTTCGCGTTTGATACCCCTCCCATAGACTCTATTGTTATTCTTACTGGTCTATTGCCAAAAGCAGTTTTAATAGCTTCTAAAATCTCTGGTGATATATCTTGCGCAGATTCAAATTGGTAAGCTGATTTCATAAATTGTTTTTTCTAATATTAGACCGCCACTTTTCCCTTGATATGTGGATGCGGATTATAATTTT
>WTFG01000009.1 GCA_009835005.1 Flavobacteriaceae bacterium Ap0902
ACCAACTGTTCTTCCAAAAGCTGGTAATTTGGGTGTACATCCAAACCCTGCTTATGACATTGCTCAGTTTGACGGTATAATTGTAAAAAGTGTAAAGATTTTTGCAATGCACGGTGGTGTAGTATATTCATCTGATGTTAAAAACAATGAGATTAATATCTCTAATCTTGACCCAGGACAATACATTATACAAATTACTGATATAGAGGGCAATGTAACCTCTGAAAAATTAATGAAGAAGTAAAAATTCTCCCATACCTTACAAGCCGCTTCTTTTATAGAGGCGGCTTTTTCATTTTACCCATAATATTATCATCAACCTCATCCTTTTCATAAAAATACATGATTATAATAATTACTTACTTTTGTATATAAGCTTAGTATAAAAAGTGGCACATTACTTTTATAAATTATCACACCAAAAAATGTTTTATAAAAATTATCTCATATAAATTAACCAATTATGTCTTTAAAAAAACAGGCCATAAGTGGTATGACTTGGACTGTTATTCAACAGTTTGGGAGTTCTGGTATTAGTTTTATTGTATCTATAATACTTGCAAGATTAATCGCCCCAAAAGAGTTTGGTATTTTCGCTTTACTATTAGTTTTTAACACCATAGGAAACTCATTATCAGATTCAGGAATGGGAGAAAGTATCATTCGTGGAGACAATCTAGAAGAAGAAGACTATGGAACTATTTTCTTGACAAATTTCGGGCTTTCTATCACCTTATATTTAGTTATAATCGCTGTAAGTCCCTTCATAGCTTCCTTCTATGAACAACCCATCATTACCAATTTACTATGGGTATATAGTTTGGCTATTATCTTTAGTTCATTCTCTACAATACAGATGTATAGACTCACCAAAGAGCTAAACTTCAAGAAGCAGGCTTACATACAAATACCATCAATCATAATATCTGGAATAGTTGGTATAGCGTTGGGCTATATGGGCTACGGGGTATGGGCACTTGTAATTTCCAAAGTGTCACAAGCATTCGTATTAGCCTTGCAATACTGGACATTCACAGGTTGGAGACCCAAATTCATATTCAGTAAAGAAAAATTTAAATATCATTTTAATTTTGGCTACAAGTTAACCCTATCTGGTTTATTATCGCAAGTTATATCTAGTATTGTCACGGTAATTATTGGTAAATTCTATTCCCCTGCACAATTAGGATATTATACAAGAGCAGGAAACATGAGAAACTTCGGTGTCTTGAATATTAGCACTGCTTTAAATAAAGTTACCTATCCGCTTTTCTCTTCTGTTAAATCTGATAAGGTAAGACTTCTAGCAGCCTATAAAAAAATTCAAAACCTGGTTGTTTTCATTATGACACCTATCATGCTTCTAGCTATAATTATTGCCAAACCTCTTTTCTTATTATTGCTCGGAGAAGAATGGTTACCATCTGTAATATATTTTCAATTATTATGCATAACTGGTATTCTATACCCAATTCACTCATATAATTTAAATGTACTAAAAGTTTATGGTGAATCAGGTAAATTTTTATTAGCAGAAACCTACAAGAAAATAAACTTGTTGATCATTATAGGAACCACCTCGTGGTTTGGTATGATTCCATTAATCATTGGCTTAGTAATACATTCATTTATCTCCTTATTTATAAATATGTACTTTGGTTCAAGGCAATTAAACTATAAAATCTCTGATCAAACCAGAGATATGTTGCTTACAATGTTACCTGGTATTATTGTTTTCGCAATACTATCCTGTTTCATAATATTTTATCCAAAGATTGATCAATGGTACTTAATTCTACAAATTATATTTTTTATCTTTACATATCTTATCGTCTATCTATATTTAAATGCAATATTAAAGACAGAGGCCTTTACAAATTTTAAAGACATCATAGCCAACGTACCGCAGCTTTCTAAAATTAATAACTATTTTAAGATAATCGGAATAGAATGAATGTAACCAAAACCTTTCTTCCTCATATAGAGGAATACGTAAAATACTTACAAAAAGCATATGATAAGGCATGGTTGACCAATCGTGGAGAACTTGTATATGAGTTAGAGGCAAAACTAAAAGAATATCTGGTAGTTAAAAATTTGACTTTAACCACCAACGGTACATTACCATTACAAATTGCTATCAAAGCGTTGAATTTAAAAAATGAGATTATTACCACACCATTTAGCTATGTTGCTACTACATCCTCTATTGTGTGGGAAAGCTGCAGTCCTATTTTTGTAGATATAGAATCAGAATATCTAACCATTGATCCAAATAAAATAGAAAAAGCCATTACGGACAAGACATCAGCCATACTTGCCACTCATGTTTTTGGAAATCCATGTGATGTAGAAGCCATAGAAAATATAGCCAAAAGACATAACTTGAAAGTAATATATGACGCGGCTCATTGTTTCGCCGTTAAGTATAATGGTGAAAGTATTTTTAATTACGGTGATATAAGCACGTGTTCCTTCCATGCTACAAAAATCTTCCATACGGGCGAAGGTGGCTGTTTAATTACCAAAAATGATGAACTACACAAGCGTTTATTTTATCAGCATAACTTCGGTCATAAAACACCTACTAGTTTTCACGATGCGGGCATCAATGCAAAAATGAGCGAACTACAAGCGGCTATAGGATTAGCCGTATTTGATCATATAGATGAAATCTTAGAGAATAGAAAAAACATCATAGCAACGTATAATAAGTTTTTACATGGGCAAGACATTCAATTATTGAAGATTCGCAACAATACAGAATGGAACTATCATTATTATCCTGTCATCT
This sequence comes from Flavobacteriaceae bacterium Ap0902, assembly GCA_009835005.1. Taxonomy (GTDB): domain Bacteria; phylum Bacteroidota; class Bacteroidia; order Flavobacteriales; family Weeksellaceae; genus Profundicola. Next base: position 2,795 of record WTFG01000009.1, read on the forward strand.
TTAAGAGTAAGGAGGAATTACTACGCGTACAGAATGCATTGAATAATCATAACATATATCCAAGACGATATTTCTACCCATCATTGAATACACTAGATTATGTTGTATATAAACCAATGCCAATATCTGAATCTATTGCAAAGAGAATTTTATGCTTACCTTTGTTCACAGAAATGAATACGGATCAAATAAAAAATATTACGGATATTCTTCTAGAAAATTTATCTTAATGAAACAGATTAGAATTGGTATATCATCTATTGGTAGTGGCGTAGGGCAATCTGTAATCAACTCCTGCAACCTTTCTAGCCTCCCACTTTACACCATAGGATTGGGCACCAATCCACTCGCCTATGGACTATATGAATGTGATGATTATGCGTTTACTAAGAGTTTCTATGATGCTGATTATATAGATAATATAATCCAACATTGTTTGGCCAAAAAAGTAGATATTTTTTTTCCAGGTCATGATGATGATGCTCATATTGTTTCTAAAAATATAGAAATATTTGAAAAAAATAATATTCTAGTTGTCGTTTCTAGTAAAGAACTACTTGATTTATGTAGGGACAAAGAGAAGATGAGCAATGTATTAAATGAAATTTCTCCAATTTTTGTCAAATCTTTTGATAAGGACGGCTTCATTAAGGCTTATGAGGATAGACAAATCACATTACCCGTAATTTCTAAACCGTCTGATGGTTATGCATCTAAAGGTATTCGTATTATTGCAGAAGAAGACGATTTCGAAAGGATTAGTGACAATGATGTGATTCAAGAGTTGGCGATACCACACAAAGGTGATCCACAACGTGCTTATGTAGATAGATCAATCTCAAAAAAAATTAATCCGCAAGTTGCAGAAGTTTCTATTCAAATAGTTGCAGGCAAAGATGGAGAGATCATAGGGAAAATGATTTCTTACAACAAATTAAATAATGGTGTGCCAATTGAAATTATACCCATAGAAAGTGATTTGGTGTGGAAAGAATTAGATAAGTTTATTCCAACCTTCAAGAAGTTAGGATTAAAAGGCCCCTTTAACTTACAAGGTAGAATCACAGATAATGGTTTAAAGTTATTTGAAATGAATGCCCGCTTCACTGGCATTACTGGACTTAGGGCTTATATGGGCTTTAATGAAGTAGAGGCATGCATCAAGGAATGGCTTGGTATAAGAAGTAAAGATGAAGTTCTAGAAATTAATTTAAATAGTTTTGGTATACGCCAGACTGCAGACAAAGCAATCTCTCTAGAATGGAACAAAAAAGTTAAAGATCTTTCCATAAAATTAAATGGCGGCTCTTTAAAAACAAAGAAAAATATATTAATCACAGGTTCCACAGGATTTATAGGTCAAAATTTAATCAGAGAGTTACATGCAAATTATGCTGGCATTTATGACATATGGGCATTTACAAGAGATAAATCAAAGGCTAATGTGACGCTACCATATGAGAATATTCAATTCTTTGATTACAACGATTTCAAGGATGGCAATTTATCTATAGGAAATGTAGATATATTATTACATCTTGGGTTTGCAAGACCACATTGCTCAAATTCAGAAATTGCTGCGAGTTTAAAATTCACCAATGAATTATTTGCTAAAGCAGTTAAAAATCAGGTCGGCACTATAATTAATATTTCTTCTCAAAGCATTTATGGTCAATCCACTACTCCACTTTGGACAGAAGAAACTCTAGCGGCACCAGAAATGCCTTACAGTCAAGCCAAGTTTTCTACAGAACTATTATTAGAATCTCTTTTAAACTTTAACCCACACCTTTGCGCAACCTCTTTGCGTTTAGCAGCGGTAACTGGAGGGCAAGCTGGCGCAGTAATTCAAGATTTACCCTCTAAATTAGTCAATCAATTGCTACAAGGCAATGATTTAAATATTCAAGGAGGTGATCAGAAATTAGAATTCATAGATATAAGAGATGTAATAACAGCCATTACATCCCTTTTGAGTACAAATCCAAAAGAGTGGGACATCTACTACAACCTCGGTATAAATCAAGTATATACTCTGAGAGATATTGCAAATATTACATTAGATAGGTTTAATAACAGATTAGAAAAACAATCCAAAATGATTATTAGTGAAAGTAATACTCATTTAAAATTCGGAATGGATTCTAGCAGTTTTATGAAACTAACGAATTGGCAACCTCAATATAAACTAGAAGACATGGTTGACTCATTAATTGATTACCATTTAAAAACTAAATAATTAACATGAAGATTTTAATTTTTGAAAGTTGGAACAATTCACCTCAATTTGAAACAGGACTAGAGATTGCAGAGATTCATGCAGAAAAGGGTGATAAAGTAACTTATGTTAATATAGGCGGTTTTTTACCTTTTGTAGAATGGCAATTCTCACCTAATGCAAAATTTAGCAAAACTGGCAAAATCCTAAGAAAATTGCTTTTTGATTCTAAAATGGAACGTGCTAAAAAAGTCATAAACAAAAATATTAATTTCAACTACAAAACATTACTGTCTGATTCAGAAATAAAAAATGCACTAGAAAAAATATCATTCAAAAGTTTAGAAGAATTAAAGAACTATGAATGGAAAGGGATCGACATCGGTATGGCAACAACTTCTTCTCTTATATCAGTAACCAATGATTTAGAACCAGACATACAAAATGAATATATAAGAGGTGTTCAAAACATCATAGATTCCGCTAAAATTGTAGCACTTTCTTTTGAAAAATGGTTAGACAAAATTAAACCTGATTTGGTTTACTTTAGAAATGGTAGAGTTGCATTATATAGACCTGTTTTGCGTATCTGCGAACAGCGAGATCAAAACTTTCTAATTCATGACAGAGGCAATGACAAGTATCATTATGTGACGAGCCCAGATCTTCGTCATAATTTTGAAATGGTAAATCAGGAAATAATTGATGCTTGGGAAGCAGAAAAAAACACAGAGAAGAGAGAAAAAATAGCCGCTCAATTTTATCAAGATCGCAGATCTGGAGTAGAACAAGCATGGCAATCCTATCTAGATAATCAGAAAAAAGATATTCTACCAGAAAATTGGGATAACGCTAAACATAATATTACATTCTTTAATTCTTCCATTAGTGAATATGTAGCGATATCAAAAGTTAATAATAAAAAACCAGTATTTGAGGATCAAATAGAAGCCATCAATTACATTATAGAGACTATAAAAAACAAACCAGAATTTAATTTTTATTTAAGGCTACACCCCAACTTAATGAATCAAAGTCAACGAGAAATTGACTTATGGATGAGTTTAGAGTCTAATCCTCATATAAATCTAATACACGCAGACTCCAAAGTTGACACCTATGCCATGATGCTCAATTCCGATTTGAATATTGCATTTCTTTCTAGCACGGCCATAGAATCAGCTTATTACAATAAGCCTATTATCCAATTATCTAAGTCTAACTATCATAGATTAGGGAGCACTTACTTTCCACAGAGCAAAGAAGAATTCAAAGATTTATTATTAGATAAAGACTTGAAGCCAAAAGATAATCTTGGCGCCAGAAAATTCGGTTATTATATGAATACTTTTGGTACACGTTACCAATATTTTGAGCCCAAAGATTTAAATACAGGTACTTATAGAGGTACAGACTTACAGCGTATACCGCTTAAGTATAAAATATTAATGAAATTGAAGAATATAATTAGATAGTCATTTACTGCATTAAAACAGAGTACATAAATCTATCGTGTGCTTACCCAATTGATATTCATTGAGTATATAATATCATTACACAGCAATCAAAGATATTACAACGACTTACATTTACACGTAAGGTTTAAATAATCATATCTTTCAATAAGTCATTATAGAATTCATACATTTGTATTACTAAATCACATAGCATGAAAGGAATCATACTAGCAGGAGGATCAGGGACGAGATTACATCCTTTAACATTAGCCGTATCCAAACAGTTACTACCGATATATGATAAACCCATGATATATTATCCTTTATCAGTTCTCATGCTATCGGGGATTCAAGAAGTATTGATCATTTCTACACCACATGATTTACCAAACTTCAAGAAATTATTAGGCGATGGTAGTCAACTAGGGGTTAGACTAGAATATGCAGAACAACCCTCACCAGATGGGCTCGCGCAAGCCTTTGTAATTGGTGAGAAATTTATTGGCGATGATGATGTATGCCTTGTTCTTGGTGACAACATATTCTATGGTGCAGGACTAAGTGAAAAACTTAAATCTGCAGTAAAACTAGTGAAAAACGAAAAATCTGCTGTCATCTTTGGGTACAATGTTCATGATCCAGAAAGATACGGTGTTGCAGATTTTGATGAAAATGGAGATGTCCTAAGTATAGAGGAAAAACCAGAAAATCCTAAATCTAATTACGCTGTGGTAGGGTTATATTATTATCCTAATTCAGTTGTAGAAATAGCCAAAAATGTAAAGCCGTCTCATCGTGGCGAGCTGGAAATCACTTCTGTGAATCAAGCATACTTGAATTTAAAAGAGTTAAAATTACAGAAACTAGGTAGAGGGTTTGCTTGGCTAGATACAGGAACCCACGAGTCTTTGGTAGAAGCCACGGAGTTTGTGAAGGCCGTTGAAAACAGAACGGGTCTTAAAATTGCTGCATTAGAAGAAATTGCATATAAATTAGGGTATATATCTAAGCAAGAATTAATATCATCTGCAGAAGCGCTAAAGAAAAGTACTTATGGACAATATCTATTGAAACTAGTTAAGTAATAATGAGCAAGCCAAAAATAATTGAACTCCCTAAAATTATAGATAAAAGAGGGAATTTATCGTTCTTTGAACACCCAAATTATTTACCATTTGAAATCGCTAGAACCTACTGGATATATGATGTCCCTGGAGGTGAAAAGCGAGGCAGTCATGCTTTTAAGGAGCAACAAGAATTTATAGTTGCACTTTCAGGAAGTTTTGATGTTATTTTAAACGATGGCAAGCAAGATTTAAAATATTCTCTCAACAGATCCTACTACGGACTTTATGTTCCTAAAATGATATGGAGAAGTATAGAAAACTTCTCAACGAATGCATTGGCCTTGATCGTTTCAGATAAAGCCTTTACAGAAAATGATTATATTAGATATTTTGAAGATTTTATAAAATTGAAGAGTGAGCAAAGCGTATAAAGTTACTGACTGTAAGATTGTTCAATTACCAATAGTACACAATCAATCAGGAAACATTACAGTTCTAGAAAATAACTATAATATACCTTTTGATATTAAAAGAGTATATTATCTATACGATGTGCCTATGGGTAGTGAGCGTGGTGGGCATGCACATTATGAGTTAGAACAATACGTTATTGCAGCAAGTGGATCATTTACATTTGTTCTAGATGATGGGAAAAGTAAAAAAGAAGTATTTTTAAATCACCCTAATAAAGCCCTACACATTAAACCTGGCATATGGAGAAAGATGAAAGACTTTTCTAGTGGTAGCGTGTGCTTAGTTTTAGCCTCCCTCCCCTTTAGTGAAGAAGATTACATAAGGGATTATAAAAAATTTATAAGTTACAGAAAGCATGAGTAAGACAATCTGTATAGCAGGTAAAAACAATATCGCTATTAATATTGCGAAGTACATTGCTTATAAATATCCTGACTATAAATTAATTGCTATTACCAATCAAAATGATTATGGTAATAACAACTTTCAGTTATCATTCAAACATTATTGTGAGATTAATGATATAGAAGTAGTATCGCTATATGAAGTCTATGAGATAGAAAATCTTTATTTTATTTCTTTAGAATTTGATAAAATAATTAAACCTTCTAGGTTCAAATCCAAGGAATTATTTAATATTCATTTTTCTTACTTACCAGCATATAAAGGAATGTACACATCTGCTTTGCCTATTCTAAATAATGAAGAATATAGTGGCGTGACTTTACATTTGATAGACACAGGAATTGATACTGGAGACATCATCGATCAAGAAAAATTTAAACTTAATCCCAGTTGGACTGGTCAAGATTTATACTTAAAATATATAGAGTACGGAACTAGAATCGTTAAGAAAAATTTAGAAAATATACTTACGGGTAAGTATGATGTAAAAGTCCAATCTCACGTGAAATCAAGTTATTATGACAAGAATTCGATTGACTATGCGAACCTAACAATAAATATCAATAAAACTGCCAATGAAGTGCATAATCAGATTAGAGCGTTTTCATTTCCCGCTTACCAATTGCCATTGATCAAAGATTCAGAAATATACAACTCCATTATACTTACCAGCAAGACAGTAGCAAAGCCAGGTAATATACTTTTTGAAGATGAATTTTCCATTACCATTAGCACGATAGATTTTGATTTAAAATTATTAAAGGATAAAAGATCGGAGTTATTAGAAGCCAGTAAAAAGGGGGACTTAAAACTGATAAAGAAATTTCACGCCAACCTTTACCCTCTTAACCAAAGAAGCAAGGAAGGGTGGGATATTTTAATTCTGGCTGCTTATAATGGACACCTAGACATCATCAGGTGGTTGCTAGAAGACGTAGGTTGGGATGTAAACACAACCAATAACAACCTTACAAGTTTCGCTATGTATGTGATGACACATGCTTCGCTGAATAATGATACATCTATATTAGAATATATATTAAAAAATACAAAAGGCATCCAATGGAATCATAAGGATGCTAGAGGTCATAATATAAATTATTATGCAAAGAAATTAAATAACATAAACGTAATAAACCTACTCCCATGCCCATAAAATTCTTGGACCTACAAAAAATTAACCTACAGCATCAAGTTGAAATTGAGCATAAACTTTTAGAAGTGTTTAGAAGTGGATGGTATCTATTGGGAAAAGAAGTTAAAACTTTTGAAACTAACCTTTCAGAATATATCGGAACTCAACATGCTATAGGTGTGAGTAATGGTTTAGATGCATTGAGGTTGATTTTGAGAGCCTACATAGAGATAGGTATTATGAAAAAGGGTGATGAAATCATTGTCCCAGCCAATACTTATATTGCTTCTATTTTAGCCATTTCAGATAATGGGCTCGTTCCTGTGTTGGTAGAACCCAGTATTGAAGATTATAATATTGATATTTCTAAAATAGAAGAAAAGATCACTTCTAAGACCAAAGGCATAATGATTGTCCATTTGTACGGGCGTGTTGTTTTCTCTGATGAACTTAAAGAAATTTCAGAACGTTATAATTTAAAGATTATTGAAGATAACGCACAAGCTATAGGTGCAAGTTTTAGTGGAACAAAAACTGGCGCGCTGGGGGATGCAGCTGGATTTAGTTTTTACCCTGGCAAGAACCTAGGCGCATTAGGAGATGCTGGTGCTGTAACCACAAGCGACTCTAACCTTGCAGAAACAATTAGAGCCATTGCTAATTACGGGTCTAAAGAGAAATACGTTAATATTTATCAAGGACTAAATTCAAGATTAGATGAAATACAAGCAGCTGTATTAGGAGTTAAGTTAAAGTATATAGATAAAGAAAATAATCGCAGAAGAGAGATTGCTGAGAAATATATTAAATCTATTAAAAATGAGAAGATCACCTTGCCTTCCATCCCATTAGATATGAAAGAACATGTTTGGCATGTTTTCGTGATTAGAACAAAACAAAGAAAAGAATTGCAAGAATATTTAGAAAAAAACAATGTTCAAACATTAATTCACTATCCTATTCCTCCACACAAGCAAAAAGCATATCCAGAATTACAAGATTTCAGTTTACCTATTACAGAGACAATACATCGGGAAGTTTTAAGTTTACCAATTAGTCCTGTAATGACGGATAACGAAGTAGACGAGATAATCGAGTATTTGAATAAATTTTAAGAAATGTCTAAGGAGCGCTCTTCGTATCGCCAAATTATGAAGGCAACTTCTATTTTTGGAGGTGTCCAAGTATTTGATATTATTCTAAAATTGATAAGATCTAAAATCGTAGCAACCCTTCTTGGCCCTGCAGGAATGGGTATAATCGGACTATTAGACTCGACATTAGGGTTAATCTCAACGGCTACCAACTTTGGGTTAGGCACAAGTGCCATCAGAGACATCTCAGAGGCAACAAATACCAATAATAAAGATAAGATAGACAGAACTGTTTCTATTATGAAAAAGTTAGTCTGGTTAACTGGGTTATTAGGAATGGTAATTACCATTATATTATCGCCGTTGCTTAGTAAAATAACATTTGGCAATTACGATTACACAATCGCTTATATCATCCTATCCTTGGTAGTTTTGGTAAGACAATTAACCTCTGGACAAAATATTTTATTAAGGGGTCTACGCAAACTTCCTTGGCTTGCCAAAGCGAATATATTAGGCTCTATCGTTGGTTTAATAATTACAGTCCCCCTATACTACAACTTTGGTGTGGATGGGATAGTCCCCTCTCTAGTAATCACTGCTTTAGCAATATTGGGAATTCAATATTTCTATGGCAACAAAGTAAAAATAGACAAGATCACCCTATCTTTTAAGCAAGCTTTAGCAGAAGGAAAGGGAATGCTAAGGCTTGGAATCATGCTTTCGCTAAGCGGTTTTATTTCTATGTCAGTTTCCTATTTTGTTCGTGTATTTATTTCGCAAACTGGCGATGTAGATGATGTGGGTTTATATAATGCTGGGTTTTCTATCATAGGAACTTATGTAGGTTTAATATTTACAGCAATGGGTACCGATTATTACCCTAGATTATCACAAGTCTCGAATGATAATGTAGAGAGTAAAACCATTATTAATCAACAAGCAGAAATCGCTATTTTGATATTAGCTCCGATATTACTACTTTTTTTAGTTTATATAAACTGGATAGTCATACTGCTTTACACAGAAGAATTTACTCCGATCAACGATATGATATTATATGCCGCAATAGGTATGTTGTTTAAAGCCGTAAGTTGGTCTATATCCTATGTAATTTTAGCCAAAGGGAACACAAAACTATTTTTCTGGAATGAACTCGCATTCAATGCTTATATGCTATTGCTGAATATGATTGGTTATAAATACTATGGATTATCTGGTCTAGGGGTTTCATTTTTAATAACTTACATTTTATACCTCGTACAAGTGTATATATTAGCAAGCCGGAAATATGAATTTTCATTTAATACACCTTTTATGAAGATTTTTGGGATACAACTTCTTTTAGCTATAGTTTGTTACTTGGTTGTAAAGCAATTCAATGAAATTTATGTCTACTTGGTTGGTACCATTTTAATAATTATCTCATCAATATATTCTTATATTGAACTTGACAAACGACTCAACATCAAGTCTTTTTTAAAACGAAAACAATAAATATTTTAGGATCTTTCTTAATATATTAAGTAGTAGTTATAATGCTTAAATATAATAGTTTTCACCACTGACATTCAATGATGATTTATTGATTATAGTTTAATTATAAAAAAGCACCTATACCTATCGTATCATATTATTTATATAAATTTTACTGAAAATAAGTCTTCAGGAGTTCATTTTTATTAGATTTGCAAAAACATCCACAATGAATATGCTGAACCTTATTGGCAGAGAGCAAGAATTATTTTTATCCGATATTCAAGCACATGAGCAAGAACTTAAGAAGATAGTCTCTAAATCTAATTTTCTAGTGATTGGTGGTGCTGGTTCAATTGGGCAAGCGGTGACGAAAGAGATTTTTAAGAGAAATCCTAAAAAGTTGCATGTTGTAGATATTAGCGAGAATAATTTAGTGGAACTCGTGAGAGATCTTAGAAGTTCTTTCGGCTATATTTCTGGAGAATTCAAAACATTTGCGTTAGATTGTGGTTCTACAATTTATGATGCATTTATCAAATCTGATGGACAATATGATTATGTATTAAACCTTTCTGCCCTGAAGCATGTACGTAGTGAAAAGGATCCTTTTACTTTAATGCGGATGATTGAAGTAAATATTTTTAATACAGACAAAACCATACAACAGTCCATAGCCAATAAAACCTCTAAATATTTTTGCGTGTCTACCGATAAGGCAGCCAACCCTGTGAATATGATGGGAGCCTCTAAACGTATAATGGAAATGTTCCTCATGCGTCGCAGTGAAGATATTGATATCTCAACTGCCCGATTTGCGAATGTTGCGTTTTCTGATGGTTCTTTATTGCACGGTTTTAATCAGAGGATTCAAAAAAGGCAACCTATTGTGGCACCTAGCGATATCAAAAGATACTTTGTAATTCCTAAAGAAGCGGGAGAGTTATGCCTGATGTCTACTATTTTTGGGGAAACTAGAGATATATTCTTTCCTAAACTAAGCGAACAGCTTCATTTAATCACTTTTGCTGAAATTGCCGAAAAGTATTTAAGACAAATTGGTTATGAACCCCATCTTGTAGCAACTGAAGATGAAGCAAGATCTAGCGTCGATTCTTTAGCCAAGAATAAAAAATGGCCATGCCTTTTTGTGAAAAGTGATACTACAGGCGAGAAAGACTTTGAAGAATTTTTCACAGAGAGTGAAACGTTAGACATGAAGCGTTTTGATAATTTAGGCATCATCAAAAATGATCTAAATATTGAGTATGATAAATTAAAGATGTTCGAAGACAAAATTAATTCTATCAAAGAAACAGGCGTTTGGGAAAAAGAGGAAATCGTTACCCTATTTAATGAAATGATTCCTAACTTTAACCACAAAGAAACAGGTAAATATCTTGATTCAAAAATGTAATATGGCACAATTTCAAGACACCATAGATTTTATAAAATCTACCTTTAACACCCAAGAATTCATACCACTACATGCCCCCTATTTTGGTGGTAATGAAAAGAAATACTTGAATGAATGTATAGATTCTACGTTTGTATCTTCTGTGGGAGCCTTTGTGGATCAATTTGAGAAAGAGTTGGCTTCCTATACGGGTGCTAAATATGCAGTGGCTTGCGTAAACGGAACCAATGCTTTGCATATAGCCATGCTTATTGCTGGCGTAAAACCACAAGAAGAAGTGATTACGCAGGCACTTACCTTTATTGCTACCACCAATGCTATTTCATATATTGGGGCAAAACCCATCTTCATAGATGTTGATAAAGAAACGTTAGGATTGTCGGCCAAAGCACTAGAGAATTTTTTAAATAAGAATGCCGAGAAGAAAGCAGATGGCTATACGTATAACAAATCTACAGGTAAAAGAATAGCCGCTTGTGTTCCTATGCATACTTTTGGATTCCCTGTCGAGATTGATAAAATTATTGCTATATGTGATGAATGGAATATTCCAGTCGTTGAAGACGCTGCAGAATCCCTAGGTAGTTCTTTTAAAGGAAAGCATACAGGAAACTTTGGGCAAACAGCCGTTTTCAGTTTTAATGGGAACAAGACCATTACAAGTGGTGGCGGTGGAGCCATTATCACCAACGATGAACATCTTGCGAAAAGAGCAAAGCATCTAACTACCCAAGCAAAAATTCCGCATAAATGGGAATTCCGTCATGATGAAATTGGCTATAATTATAGAATGCCTAACATCAATGCTGCCTTGGCTTGTGCTCAACTTGAACAGTTAGATACAATCTTAGAAGGTAAAAGAAAATTAGCCAACAAATACACTGAATTCTTCAAAGACAAAAACATTAAATACATTACCGAACCTGAAAACTCAACCTCTAATTACTGGCTAAATGCAGTGCTTTTAGAAAATCGAGAACAAAGAGATTTATTTTTAAAAGAAACCAATGAGAACGGTGTGATGACAAGACCTATTTGGGATCTTATGTCTACCCTACCGATGTTTAAAGACTGCCAAAATGATGGCTTAAAAAATAGTCAATGGCTAGAAGAAAGAGTAGTTAATATACCAAGTAGTTATATAAAATGATGGAGATATCTAATTTTTATTATCAACCAGAAGATTTTGAATCATTTAAAAACTTTATTCTTAAAACTGAAAAAGAATTCAACCCTCCCATAAGTGATAGAGTAAATATTGACGAATACATAAATAAACTAACAAATGAGGCTGTAATTATATTAACAAAAAATAAAAATCATGAAATTATAGGAACTGCTTGTTTTTACTGTAATCCTAAAGATTTTGAATATGCGTTTTTAAGTTATATAGCTACAACTTTAAACAATCAAGGTATAGGAAGCCTCCTTGTAAATGATATGATTGCTTATTGTAAAAAATTAGGCGCAAAAGGAATTGAAACACAAACCTGGGAGAACAACAATAATTCTTTAAAATTATTTAATAAGTTCAATTTTGAAATAGTTGGTAAAAAATCAAATCGTTCTACTGAGACAAATAGTATTATTTTAAGATTAATATTTTGAAAATACAGAAAATAAATTCATCTCTAATTTTAGATGAAAACCTCAACAATAGTTTTATTTCAGGTAATAAGTATAGAAAAGTTAAAGCTATTATTGAAGATGAAAAAGAGACTATTCAAGGTATAATTTCATTTGGGTCCAAATACTCAAGTCATATTTTAGCCTGTGCATGGTGGTCTAAGTTATTAGAAATCCCTTTTATAGGAGTTATTATTGATAATAATGACATAATTCTTGATAATTATCCTCACCTTAAAATGAGTAGGAATTTTGGGGCAAATTTGATTAAAACAAAAAGTGATATAGCATATTCTACTATTGAGAACTGGAAAGGAAGTTATCCTAACTACAAATGGATACCAGGTGGAGCGCACACACTTGAGGCTGCTAGATCTTATGAAAATTTGTTTGACGAGATAATCGATGAAGGATTATTAAAAGAAATAAAGAAAATAATACTACCCTACGGTACGGGAACAACGGCGTATGGTATTTGGAAATCTATTATTAAACATAATTTGGATATAGAAGTAATTGGAGTTTCTGTATCAAGAGATAAAAAACATTGCTTTGAGGCGATTAAAGGTCTTGAGAATATTAATTTTTTTAAAAATCTAAAAGTTATAGACACATTCTCAAACAAATATGACTATACAGATTCTATAATAGAAGGTTACAGATGGAGGTTTTTTAATGAAACAGGTATTTTGCCAGACCCTATATACAATAGCAAGGTTATCTACCATTATTACGAGAATAAGATGAAAGATACGCTTATCATTAATACCGGCGGAATGCTGAATAATTTATTAACAAAAATATAGTATGAGTAAAAATTTAGAAGTATTGTTAAGTGGAAAAGATTTCACTAGATTAGAGGTTTTAGATGATTTATTTATCGTATTTAGTATCAATAAAATTGATAAATTAAAGCTGAAAAAATTATTATTATCAGATTTTGACGATGATCTTAAAATAATAAGGAAGATAAGTTTAATCTTTGGTGAGTTTTCATTAATACGTATTTCATTTCATGAAGGTATTCCTAAAAAAATAAGTGCATTTAGAAGTATAACATCAAGTTTTGAACTTTTCTATTGCCTAAATGATACGCTATATATTTCTAACTCATTTAAAAATATTCTCTCAAAAAAAGATATTAGTGAAAGGGAAGTATCAGAAAATGCTTTAATAGATTTATTCTTATATCAAAGAAACTTTAGTCAAGAAACATATTTAAAAAATGTATTTAGACTTGGGCATGGAGAATATATCAGCTACATGAATAAAACTGATATTATTAAAAAACAACAAATTGAAAAATTAGAATTAGATAGCGTTTTTAATTTATCTAAAGAAAGTAGTGTATTATTAGATAACTTATTAGAAACTATATCAACTCAATTAAACAATAACCATAATGCAATTAACACTTTGTCGGGGGGAGTGGACTCGAGCTTGATACAGAGCTACTTAGATAACAATAAGTCTATAAGTATTGCATATGACTCTCCAGAATTTAAAAATGAAATAGAATATGCGAAAAACGCTTCTAAATTAATAAATACAGAACATGAGTTTATTAATTTAAAAGAAAAAGATTATTTAACTAATCTTATAGAAGCATCAATTATTTTAGGACAGCCATCACCCGACTTACCAAACATTATAATTGCAAACGAATTATCTAAAACCAGTAACAATCACTTTATTACATCAATTTATGCTGACTCAATATTTGGGTTATCACAAATCAAAAATTTAGTAAAATCTAATTTTAATATTGGAGATCTAATAAATAAATCTGTTAGTGATAAATATGGCTATGCCTCAATGAATTTTGTTATTGCACAAAAGGATAACCTTGGATATGTGGAAAAAATTTTTGGTAAAGAAAAGATTGATTTTCAGTTAGAAAAAAGATCTACATATATAAATAATCTATTAGTTAATCAAAAAAACACAAGTATTACAGTTTATGACCATATTGAATTTGGTAGTCTAATAGGGTTTTATACAAACAATCTTTTATCAATATTTAGACAAATTGGAGACCATTATAACAAATCATTCTCTTCTCCTTTCTTAGATCAATCCATTTTAAAAACTAGTCTTAAAATCCCATTAGAAGAGAGGTATTATAACACGACTTTTGGCACGAAACCTATTTTAAAAAAAATATTAAGTAATAGGGTGAAAAGTTATGACATATATAACCCCAAATTAGGCGGGGCTCTTCCTAGAACTAGGTTTTGCATTGATGGTCCTTTAAAAGACTATTTTAAACGTTTTGAATTTCCGGATTTTATAGATAATTCAATGAAAAAGGAAATATCAAACCCAACATGGGAAAATAGTTGGATAGTAAGTTATAGTATATTTTATAGTATTTGGGTAGAGAATGTATTAAAAAATAATACATTGAAGTTAACTAAAGACACTTTAGTTTTAAAATGGAAATTTTAAATTAATTAAGAATGAATTTACTATTTACAAATGCTGGTAGAAGAACTTACTTAATAGAATATGCCCTAGAATTAAAAAATAGAGGATATGACTTAAATATTTTTGTTTGTGATACCTCATACGATACTGCTGCAATGAATGTTGATAGTTCCATAAAGAGATTTATTACCCCTATGGTATCTACAAATGAAGAAGAATACTTAAATATTCTTTTAGAAGAGTCTTTAAAAAACAGTATAGACATAATTATTCCATTGATGGATTTTGAGTTACCTATTTTATCTAAAAACATAACTAAATTTGAGAATCATCAAATTAAAGTCTGGGTATCTAATCATGATACAATTATGAATTGTTTGAACAAAGAACTTAATTATTATTTTTGTTTAGATAATAATATAAATGTTCCTAAAAGTTATTTTAACAATGATATAACTCCTCCATTAATTAAAAAGAAAATATTTGGAAGTGGTAGTGTTGGGCTTGAAATAATAAAAGGCAAATCTCAAAACTACTCTTTTATTCAAGGAGAAGATATGTTACAAGAATTAATTGTAGGTACAGAATATGGAATGGACATCTTCAATGATTATAACGGAAACTACATTCATTCTTGTGCAAGAAAAAAAATATTAATGCGTGCAGGTGAAACAGATAAAGCAAGTTCCTTTATAGATCCCACTTTAGAAAATCTTGCGAAAGAAATATCTTCTGTATTTAAGCATAGAGGAAATATGGATATTGATTTTATAAGAGATCCAGATGGAAACATTTACTTCATTGACTTTAACCCTAGATTCGGAGGAGGATATCCTTTCACCCATTTATCTGGGGCTAATTACTTAAAATTCATAATCGATTCTCATCAAAATGGAGAAGCCAAACTCCCTAAATTTAAAAAATCAATAACAGGGATGAAAGGATTAAAACTATATTACCATGGAAACAAATAAAAATCATACATACATAATTGCAGAAATAGGACCAAATCATAATGGTGAAATTCAAAGGGCCTTAGATATGATTGAGCAACTGGCAAGGGTTGGCGTGGATGCAGTTAAGTTTCAGATTACAGTACCAGAGAATGCATATTCACTAGATGCCTTTAAGGCAGACTATCAGAAAAAAGAATCCAATTCTGGCGAATCCGCCGTTAACATGTCAAAAAGTTATAAACTTTCTTTTGAAGACCATTTTACCTTGTACCAACACTGCCTAGAAAACAAAGTAGATTATCTATGCTCTGCCTTTGAAATGGAAAGCCTGAAATTTATAAATGAAAATTTTAATTTACCTTTCTATAAAATACCTTCAGGAGAAATTTTCTCTGTAGACTTAATTGAATACATGGCAAAATATGATAAACCTTTCATACTGTCAACAGGAATGGCTAGTTATGATGAAATTGAAAAATCAATTGAATTAATCAACTCAAATTTCAAGAAAGACATCACAATATTACATTGTATTAGTAATTATCCAGCCCCTTATGAGGATGTGAATTTAAATGTAATGCTTGAACTTAAAAAGCGTTTCGATTACCCTATCGGTTTTTCAGATCATACTATCGGTAATGATGCTTCCATTGCAGCTGTGGCATTAGGTGCTAGTATAATTGAGAAACATGTAACACAAGATAAATCTCTACCAGGACCAGACCACAAAGCATCTATTACAATAGAAGAATTTGGAGAACTTGTTAAATCCATTAGAAATGTTGAAAAAATGCTAGGTAGTACAGAAAAAAAACTCTCAGAAGAAGAATTAAAAATTAAAAAAGCTGTAAGAAAAAGTTTTGTTGCAACTAAGGACTTGCCTTCTGGCCATGTGTTAGAAAAAGAAGATATAACTTTTAAAAGACCAGGGATAGGTATTTCACCGCTAGAAAGAAATAATTACATAGGCAAAATATTAAAAAAAAGTGTGAAAGAAAATAGAGTGATAAAAAAAGAGGATTTTGAATAAAAAAATAAAAATAGCTTTTTTTACTGGAGCCAGATCAGAGTATGGCATTTTAAGAAAACTATTATTTGAATTACAAGAAAATTCAAACTTTGAAATCTCTTTAATAGTTGGTGGTATGCATTTATTGGCTAATTATGGAAATACAATTCAAGAAATACGAAAAGATGGTTTTAAAATAGATGCCGAATTAAATTTTTACAGTAATAATGCCGAACCAACATTTGACAATTTCACCAAAGCTATTAATATGATTTCAGAGCATCTAACATTAGATAAATATGATGCATTATTTATTGTAGGGGATAGATTAGAGGCATATTCTGCAGCTTTAGCGGCACACCTCACTAATACTTCTATCATTCACTCAGGGGGTGGTACCCTTACAAAGGGGGCAAATGATAATATTTACAGATATAATATTTCAAATCTCGCTAATTATCATTTGACAACTTCAAGAGGAAACTATAATAGGTTAATGAAATTACCAATCTTAAAAAAAGAAAATATTTTTTTTACTGGCTCTGTAGCAATTGACTCAATTAAAAAGTTTCAAATTGAAAATACAAGAAACATTTCAGATTATTTTGAAAATTTAAAGCCAAATAATTTTGTGTTAATTACATATCACTCTGCAACTAATTCTGAGGAAAACATCCCTTTAATGTTAAAGACTTCTGTAAATTTCCTACTAGATAATGGAGTAAAAGTATTAATTACATACCCAAATAATGATACGGGCTCTAAATCTATCATAAAAGAGATTGAATTATTAGAACAAAACCCAAATGTTATTACTTCAAAAAGTTTAGGTGCTTACAAATACTATATTGCACTACAAGATTGTATGTTTGTATTAGGTAATAGCAGTAGTGGTATTATAGAAGCCCCTTACTTCAATAAAATGGTTATTAACGTAGGTTCAAGACAAGAAGGTAGAGAGAAAGATAATCTCGTTTTAGATGTTCCAGCAGAGAGACAGAATGTTGAAGATGCAATAATAAAGTTAATCAATAATAAACAAAATAATTCTTTGCCAGAAAATATTTATGGCAGTGGTGACTCCATTTCTAAAGTAATTAAGGTTTTATTAATGTTAAAGAACAAATAAATTATTACTTAATCAAATAAACGTAAAATTTATGCTTGATAAACATATTATACAATCGAATAAAACAGTAAGAGACGCTTTAATAAAGTTAGATAAATTAGCGTCAAATGCCATCTTGTTTCTTGTAGATATAAATAATAGTTTAATTGGATCTCTAACAGATGGTGATTTAAGACGAGGATTTATTAAAGGGCTAGATTTTGATAGCAACCTATTAGAGTTCATCCAACCAAATCCAAAATACTTATTTGAAAATGAGTATGATCAGGATAAGTTAGCGTCTTTAAAGAAAAATAAATTTAAGATTATACCAATACTTAATAGAGATTATCAGATTATTGATATCTTAAACTTCGATTACAAATCAACTATAATCCCTGCTGACGCAGTTATCATGGCTGGTGGAAAAGGGACTAGACTTAGACCTCTTACCAACGAAACCCCTAAGCCATTATTGAAAGTCGGAGACAAACCTATCATCGAATATAACATTGATAGATTAGCCAGAGTTGGTATCAAAAATATTCATATTAGTATTAACTACCTTGGAGAACAGTTAGAAGATTATTTTGGAAATGGCTCGCATAAGAAATTAAACATATCCTACCTTAGAGAAGACAAGCCACTAGGTACGATAGGTTCTATTCATTTAGCTAATGAATTTACACATGATGACATATTGGTGATGAACAGTGACTTATTAACCAATATAGACTTTGCAGATTTCTATAATTCGTTTATTAATTCTGGGGCAGACATGGCTGTTGCTGCGACATCCTATAATGTAGATGTACCCTACGCTGTATTAGAAACTGACGTAAATCAAAAGGTAAAATCATTAAAAGAAAAACCAAGATATACTTATTACTCTAATGCTGGTATCTATTTAATGAAAAAAGAATTATTGAACATGATACCTAAAGATGAGTTCCATGATATAACAGATTTAATGGAGAATGTCCTAGCAATGGATAAAAAACTAATCACCTACCCTATCAATGGTTATTGGCTGGATATTGGAAAACCAGAAGACTTTAAAAAAGCACAAGAAGATATTAAACACATAAAACTTTAAACGGATGTTAGCAATTATTCCAGCAAGAGGTGGATCTAAAGGTCTTCCCAGAAAAAATATTAAATTATTGAATGGAAAGCCACTAATCGCATACACCATTGAGGCAGCCTTAGCAGCGAAATATATTAACAGAGTTATAGTTAATACAGATAATGGTGAAATTGGTGAAATTGCATTAAAATTTGGTGCTGAAGTTCCCTTTATGCGGTCAAAAGAATTAGCGAGTGATACTGCCAAATCTATTGATGTATTGAAAGATGCGATTGAAAGATTAGAAAAGTCTAGTGATAAAACAATTGAAGAATTTGTAGTCTTACAGCCTACAAGTCCATTACGCGCAGCACAACATATAGATGGGGCGATAGAACTATTTCAAAAGAAAAAAGCCGACTCTGTAATAAGTTACTGTCAAGAAGAACATCCCATATTCTGGCATAAATATTTAGATGAAGAAGGTAAATTTGAGGACATTTTCGGTAAAACCTTACTGCAAAATAGGCAAGAGATTAGACCTTCTTATTACGCAAATGGAGCTATATATATCTTTAATAAAAATTTAATTTATAAAAACACCTATTATACAGAAAATTCTTACGCATACATTATGGACAAGAAATCTTCTATAGACATTGACACTATTGATGACTTTGAATATTGTGAGTATTTAATAACCAGAAAATAAATTTAAATAAACTGCTTCACAACTTCGAAGTTAGACATAGGATACTTAGATGATAGTAAATAATCGGTTATAAAGTTTTCATAAACCTGGTTGCTAATACTATTGATAATATTCGTATTTCCCTTATATTGATCAATATTAATAGATGACATTTTGAAGTAGGCCGATTGAAAGAGAATACGATTATATATTCGCTGAAGAGTGTAATTGTTAGAGTCCAAAAATTCGTTCGTGTAAATATATAGAATAGGTTTCTTAAATAAGCAGGCAAAACTCATAGTAGAAGAATAATGATTAATCACAAATTGACAATCTTTGACTAAACTTGCTGTTTTACTATATATAATTTTTCTTGACCCATATTGTTCACTATAAGTAGATTTTGGATGAGCGGCAATTACTACCTCACAATTAAACGCCTCCTCTAGTTGATCAAAAAATTTGTTCATTTTATCATAATATATTTCAGATGAAATGGTTTCCACCCCCGCTCTTAAAAAGTCTGGGTGTGAAGGTAATGCATTGTCAAGAAAAACTATATAATTTTGATCTATAAGTCTTGGGTTCCTTTTAATCTTTAAATAGGTAAAGACATCGTCAAAAGTTATTGACCTATCATCTGAAAATTTAGCTCCAGTTTGGAACTTGATAATTTTATCAAGAATACCCTCAGATGATAATCTTCTAAGAGCAAATTTGTTCCTTAAGTTAAAGATTAATTTTCTTGGGTTCTTTATTAAAGACAAATAATAATTTTGACTATCATGATAAGCTCCAAAGTTAGATAAGGATTGATTCAAATCTATATTTACGATTTTAGAGGTTTTTCTATCGATTAGTTTAATTAAATTTTCTGTATTTATATTGATAGGAAATTGAATAATTGAAACGAACCCACTTTTCTCTTGATCTAGCGCATCTAATAACTGACGCATATTTTGGAAGAATCGAAATTCGTCATTTTCTCCCTTTTTAACTTCTGACTTTACATGCCCGAAATATGTCTTCAAATTACCTATATACCAATACTCAAAATCATACCCCGCATTTAAAAAGTCATCTTTCATATTTTTATTCAAAGTTTTCTGAGAATATCTTTCAACTGTTATTACTATGACTTTTTTCATTTAACTTGGCGTGTCTTTTTATAAATAAAATAGAAAACTGGCATTAACAGTATAAATGTAATTAGAAAAATTATAATACGAATATTTAAATCTAATTGACTCATGTAATAACCTAATAAACAAACTACAACACTAGCTATCATCCAAAAGTGTTCATAATAAGGTAATGGAGAAAGTTCTTTAAAACTTTTGGGCCAAAAACGTGAATAAGATAATAACATAAATCCTACGAAAGTAGAAAAAGCTGCAGCTTCAATACCAAAGATTGGAATAAAAATTATATTTAGAAGAATATTGATAATCCCTGCGGCTAAAGAATAAATGGCGAAAAGTTTAGTCTTTTCGAAATAAAAGTATCTAATAGTCGATGCAATATACATTGGTTTAAAGATTACCGCCATCGCAATTACCACCATTAATGGATACATATTATTCAGTTCATCATTACGTATTAAAAATTCCATGAATTCTTTAGCAATTAATGAAAACACAAGTCCAATAAGAAAAAAGGCTATTTGGGAAATAAAGATTAATTGTCTTATTTGCCTTTCTTTCTTCTCTTTCAAAAGTTGATAAAAGAACGGTGTAATAGCCTTATTATAACCATTACCAATAGCGTCCACAGTAGACCCCAAATTATACGCAGCCGTATATACTCCTATTTGATTAGCGCTCACATTCATAAAATCCATCACTACCCTATCAGACTGATTTAAAAGCATTAGAGCGTTGGCATGAGGAACTAGCGGTAAGCTTACTGACAAACTCCTCTTAATTGTCGTTTTCTTGAAATTATATATGGGTGTAATTTTTTCTTTAATAATTATGGGATATATCCAAGATAATGCTGTTAAACATTTAACTATTGCCAGCGACCAAAACCAGCCCATATAACCCATTTGTAAGTATTTTATAAATATTAAGTTTAATAAGCCTGTCATCAAACCAAATACTACACTACGTACAACAATAGGAAATGGTTTCTTATTTAATTGATAAAATGACCTCGCTATTAAATCTATAGGTCCAAATAGAACAAAAGGTATTACAGTTAATATGGCTATTAGAGAATAATCTGCCATAATTTCTGTAGGCAGAATAAAATATATTATGATAGCAATTATGATACTAAAGACAAAATTCCAGATATATAAAAAGCCATAGATTTGCCGCCACAACCATTTATATCTAAGTCGGCTATAAAAGAATGAATTATTAAAATTTACATGTAGTCCCAAATATTGCAAAACATTTAGAAAACCAAGATAGGACATCACAATTCCGAAAACTCCAAAATCAAATGCAGTCAGATGAGGTGTAGTAAGTGGTAAAATAAAGATGCTCGCCAAATATGGAATATAAGGAGCTAAGCCATATATTAATGAATGGGAAAAAAGTTTTTTATACATAAAAAGATAACTCCTAGATAATCATTTATGATTATTCATTAAACAAATTAAATATTAATCTTAATTTATAATTTAAGCAATAGCCTAAATCTGACATATTAAATTATAGTCACAAATGTATAATTTTAGATTTAAATTTCAGCAGGTAAATATTTTATCTATACATTTGCAAATATTCGAAACCATATGTTAAATGTAACCGAAACATTTCTTCCACCTATGGAAGAATACACAAAATACCTGCAAAAAGCATTTGATAAAAAATGGCTTACCAATCGGGGGGAATTAGTAGTTGAACTTGAGAATAAATTAAAAAAATATTTATCTGTTGAAAATTTGACATTAACTACAAATGGAACATTACCTTTACAATTAGCCATTAAAGCTCTAGATTTAACTGGGGAAATTATAACAACTCCTTTCAGTTATGTTGCTACTACTTCATCTATTGTTTGGGAAAATTGCAACCCTGTTTTCGTGGATATAGAAGAAAACTTTCTTACGATAGATCCTCAGAAAATTGAGAAGGCAATTACAGAAAGGACATCGGCAATTTTAGCTACACATGTATTTGGAAATCCATGTGAAATAGAAAAAATACAACAGATTGCGAATAGACATAACCTAAAAGTTATATATGATGCCGCACATTGTTTTGGTGTAAAGTATAAGGGAGAATGTGTCTTTAACTATGGTGATGTAAGTACTTGCTCATTCCACGCAACTAAAATCTTTCATACAGGAGAAGGTGGATGTTTTATAACAAAAGACAAAGAATTACATGATAAGATTTATTATCATCATAACTTTGGGCATAATGGATCAACGAAATTTCATGGCTTAGGAATTAACGGAAAAATGAGTGAATTGCAGGCAGCTCTAGGTTTAGCGGTCTTTGACCACATTGATGAAATTTTAAATAGGCGTAAAACCGCGGTTGCATATTATAATGAGTTATTACATGATGTTTCATCATTAAAATTAATACAAATAAGACCCGAAACTCAATGGAATTATCACTATTACCCTATCGTATGTGACAGTGAAAAAACACTTCTAGCCGTTATGGAAAATTTAAATATAGAAAAGATATTTCCACGACGATACTTTTATCCTTCATTAAACACGCTTCCTTATGTACAAGAAAGCACAATGCCTATATCAGAATCTATTTCAAAAAGAACATTATGCTTACCTCTATCGGCTAATTTGGATAGGTCATCTATTGAACTAATTGCATCGATTATAAATAAAACACAAGTATGATTATAATCGGTGCAGGAGGTTTAGCAAAAGAGGTTTTCCAAATCATATCAGAAAGTTTGGTGAATAAGGAAATCTATTTTTATGATGACTGGAATATGAATAAAAACTTCTTATACGACCATTACCCTATTATTCACGATGATAATAGTCTTTATCAACTTTTGCAAACGCATGAGTACACAATAGCTATTGGAGGAGTACTAAATAGGGTAAACTTTCACAAAAAACTCTCGGCTTTAAATGGCAAAATTGCGTCGACCATAAGTAGTAGGGCTTATATCGGATCAAAGAATGTATCAATTGGAGGCGGAAGTAATATTTTTGCAAATGTTATGATTTCCAATGATGTAAAGATTGGTACAGCTTGTTTAATCTATTATAATGCTGTGATAACCCATGATGTGATTATTGGTGACTTTGTAGAGCTTTCCCCGAACTGCACTCTATTAGGTAATTCAGAAATTGGGAATTTCACCCACATCGGATCTAACGCCGTAATATTACCTAAAATAAAAGTTGGCAATAATTGCATTATAGGAGCAGGTGCAGTTGTAACAAAAAATGTTCCAGATAATACAATCGTAGCAGGTGTTCCGGCTAAGAAATTGAAAGAAAGATGAAAGTATTGCACTTAATAGATGATGAAAAGTTTACTGATTTTATTATTGCTGAAAATCTTCAGATCAAATCAATTAATGGATATTCTCTTGAACACACATTCTTAGGGCTTAATACCAAATATAAGTTTACAAAAAAACATCAAGATAAATTAATTTTAAAAGCTAATTTTAGTCAATATAAATCAACTCTTCATGAAGGAAAATGGGATATCCTTATAATACACTGTCTCACACAAGACAAAGCGTTCGCGTTACAGAATATCTTAAAGAATTTCAAAAAGATTGTTTGGTGTATGTGGGGCGTCGATTTCTATACTCTGAAGTGGTTAGATTTTAAGCCTTACCAACCAGAGACTGCTAAAAATATTCAAAACACATCATTCAAGACAACTTTCAAATCAAAAGTACGCCCCTTATTTCACTTTTTAAAATATGGATCTACATTAAAAAATGCGCAAAGAAATGTAATAAAATATGTTAATTTTTTCAGTCCGATAGTACCGGCAGAATATGATATTGCCAAAAATATTTCATTTTTCAACGCGAAAGCAGTAAATTATTCTTACGCTAGTCTAAAAACGATAATTGGAGATATACAAGTGACAGGGAATAAATTATATAATAATATCTTTATAGGAAACTCTGCAACACCAGAATCCAATCATTTTGATGTACTGTATAAACTAAAGGCATTGAAAATTAATGATAGAAAAATTATTGTACCTCTTAGTTATGGGCAACCAGACACATATGGTCTCAAAGTTAAAAAATTTGGTGAAGAAATATTCCATGAAAACTTTATTGGCATTACAGATTTCATTCCGTTAGAAGAATATGTGAATAATATTAAGTCTTGTGGCTTTTGCATTATGAATCATAAAAGACAACAAGGTCTTGGCAATGCGCTGTTATTTCTACTACTTGGTAGCAAACTATTTTTAAGCGAACAAAATCCAATGTTCGAATACTTTAAATCTATTGATGTTAGGGTTTATTCAATAGAAAAGGAATTAAATTCAAATGAATTATCTTCTCTCTTGGATAATGAAACAATTGCCACAAATAGAAAAATCATAGAAAGATTATATTCTGTACAAAACATTCAAAAAATCTATGAAGAATTTTATATAAAAATTATCAATAGCATATGAAACTGTCCATCATTATTCCATGTTATAATGCAGAGAAATATATAGAGCGATGTGTAAATAGTATTCTTAATCAGAAAAATCACTCACTAGAATTAGAAATATGGCTTTGTAATGATGGATCTAAAGATCAAACGTTAAGCATTTTAAAAAGATTAAAAAACAAATACCCTAGCCCGATCAACATCATAGATCATCCTAATCAGGGCGTTTATAAAACCAGAAATAAGGCATTGGAATTAGTAACTGGAGATTTTATCTGGTTGATTGATGCCGATGATACCGTAGAAAATAACACGCTAATCAAGATTGAAGGTAAATTATCTAAATCAATAGATGTTCTTAACCTAGGCTACAAGGTAGAGAATGCCAATCATACATTTTCTCAAATATTACCCCCAGCCATACGATATCCCACATCTGGTTTAGAATTCCTACAACATAATGATGGGAGACTATACCTATGGTGTAATATCTATCGCAAATCTTTTATTGATGAAAATCGATTAAGGTTTTTGGGCCAATCGATGAGTTTAGAGGATTCTTTCTTCAACATTCAGGCTTTTACAATGGCAAAAACTGTAGCGGCATTCAAGGAGATCGTCTATGTCTATCATTTCAATGAGAATTCTATCTCTAAAAAACCAAGTTTAGAAAACCGCTTAAAACAAGGGGAGAGTTCTGTCAATGTACAACTCGCATTACAAAAATATAGAGATAACTTCGATAAGGATTCTAAAATTTATCAAGTCATAGATACTAAATTAAAGCATAGTGTTTTGGGCTTCTTTTTCAGTTTGTTAAAAGAAAAATATCCAATCGATTATACCAAAAAGATTATAAAATTATATAAACAAAAATCTTTGTATCCGATTTCTATAGACACAAATTTAAATCTTAAAGCAAAAGCTTTTAGAATTCTAGTAAATAGCAAACAAATTTTCTTACTTTTGACACAAATCAATTTAATGCGGAAATAATTCATGTTCCCATACCTAATCATATTCTTAATTGCAGCTATACTTTTCTATTCCATGCCCAAAAGGCGCAGTGGATTAGTTACTGTATTCTTATTGGTTTTTATTGGCTTGGCGGGGTTTAGAGATATGATAGGTGGGTTTGACGTTTATATTTACTCTGAGGTTTATGAGGTTCTAAAAGGCTCAGACCTTCTTTTATATCCATATTTTGAAAAGGGATACCTAGGATATTATTATTTGCTTCAATTCATAAGTGGTAAAAGAGAGTTTATGTTCTTTGCGACAGCAGTAATCATGACATTGCTGCATTTTAAGAGCATAAAAGAATATTCTCCTAATTTGGGAATGTCCTTGTTTATTTATTTTTGCAAGTTTTTTCTTTTTTCCTTTGTTTATTTAAGACAAGGCCTGGCCATGGGGGTTATATGGCTTGCTATTTCTTTTTTAATTAATAAAAAGTATTGGCAAGTAGCGTTATTGGCCGCCTTAGCCTTCATGTTTCACAGATCCTCCATCGTATTTATTCCTTTTCTATTTATAGCACATCGCCAATTCAACAACTTACAGTTAGGGTTAATTGCTTTTCTAATCATTTTTATATCTCTAACACCGTTAGGTGATATGGCCTTAGGGTTTGTGGGGGATGTTTCCGAATCGCGAAAGTTTGCTGCTTATGCTTCTAGATCGGGTGGGGTAAATATATTCTATTTAATAGAGGGTGGAATAGGCGTTTATTTGGCTCTTTTGTTTCAAAAATATTTCTATTATAACAGAAATACCACCGTTATATTCAATGGCTTTTTTATGTATTCATTGACGATTTTAGCAGGGCTTACAAATGCCACATTTATACGATTCTCTTGGTACTATTTTATTTTTGTAGTCATTGCGTTGCCTTATATTTATTATTTTTATAAGTATCAAAATGCAGGCTTTAAACCTCTATTTAAAAACTTATTATTTATATATTACGCACTAGTCTTTTTTAGGTTATTAATTCTATATGATGGTGGAGATTTCATGCCTTATAAAAGTATTTTTCAAGACTTTGATAGAGGGGGAATATGGGAATTTATGGAATATAGAAAAAATTACTTCAAATGAACCCCCAAATTTCTATATTAACTCCTACTTATAACAGAGCTCATTTATTAAATAGAGTTTATAATAGTTTATTGAGCCAATCCAATCTAAATTTTGAATGGCTGATTATAGATGACGGTAGCATTGATAATACGGAAGAAGTTATAAAGCATTTTAATACTGAAAAATTCCCCATTATATATTTAAAAAAAGAAAATGGTGGAAAGCATACAGCTTTAAATCTTGGAGTGAAGGAAGCTAGCGGAGAATACATCTTAATGTTAGACTCTGATGATACGTTGCCCCATAACGCAATAACTATTATATCCCAAAAAGTTGAGAACTTACCTGCTGAATTAGGCGGTGTTGTGGGTAGAAAATCAGATTTACAGGGTGAAATTATTGGGAATAAAAATCAATTTAATGATCTAATTACTAATTCATTGGATATTAGATACAAATATGGTATAGAAGGGGATTTAACAGAAGTATTTAGAACATCAGTTTTTAAACAATTCCTTTTTCCTGAGATTAAAAATGAAAAATTTTGTCCAGAAATACTCGTATGGAATCGTATAGCTTTCCATTATGATTTATTATTCTTCGACAAGTCTATTTATACTGCTGATTATCAATCAGGTGGGTTAACAGATCAGATTATAAAAATAAGGATGAATTCACCAAAAGCAAGTATGTTGACCTATAGTGAGTTGGCTAATTATCATATTCCATTAAAAGAAAAATTAAAAGCATCTATTAACTTTTGGAGATTCAGTTTTAATGATAAAGATTGGTCTTTAAAGGAGAAAATAAATATGAGTATACGCTGGATGATTCCCATTACCTATCCACTAGGATTATTAATGCATTTGAAAGATAAAAGAAAAGTATCATGAAAATACTCCAAGTTATCAATAGTTTAAATACAGGTGGAGCAGAAAAATTAATTCTAGACACCTTGCCTAAATATGAGGAAAAAGGAATGGACATAGATCTAGCAGTTCTTGTAGATCATGATTATCCTTTTTTAAAATCCTTAAAAGAAGACTTTAAGGGTCAAATTTTCATTTTGGGTAGTGGCTCTGTTTATAATCCAAAAACTATTTTGCCACTTGCTAGGTTGATGAAAAATTATGATTTGGTTCACGTTCACCTTTTCCCTGCACAATATTATGCTCTGGTTGCCAATAAAATCAATAAAAATAAAGCTCAACTTTTATTCACAGAACATTGTACCTTTAATAGGAGAATGGAGAGTAGACTTTTTAAGCCATTAGAGAAACTTGTATATAACGGGTATGATAAGACCATTTGTATTACACCAGAAATTCAAGATATTCTTAAAAATCATGTGAATGCAAAAGAGCATCAATTACCTGTCATTCATAATGGTATAGATCTTCAGAAAATTTATACTGCAAAGCCTCTAGAAAAAAATACAATTGATGATAAGATTCATATTGATGATAAGTTAATCATTCAAGTTGCGGCTTTTCGTTTGCAAAAAGATCAACCAACGGCTATTAGAGCTATGCAGCATCTACCAGAAAATTTTAAATTAATATTAGTGGGTGATGGTGAGCAAAGAGAGAATTGCGAGCAATTGGCAGAGGATTTAGGGCTAACCCATAACGTTATATTCTTAGGTAAACGCAATGATGTACCACGATTATTAAAAAGTACTGATTACGTAGTTTTATCTTCTCATTTTGAAGGCTTATCTTTGTCTAGTATAGAAGGTATGGCATCTGGTAAACCATTTATAGCTAGTGATGTGCCAGGCTTGACTGAAATTGTGAAGGGCTATGGATTGTTATTTCCTGATAAGGATGAAAAAGCATTAGCAGATATAATTTTGCAATTAGAAAACGACCCAGTACTATACCAAGAAACTGTAAAAAAATGCCAATTGAGAGCTAGTGAATTTGATATAGAAAAAATGATCAATCAACACATTGAATTATATGAAGGACTCACGAGCTAAAATAATTCGTACATCTACTATTGCTCTATCATTAGATGTTCTGCTGAAAGGACAACTCAGATACCTTAATCAGTTTTATAAGGTTAAAGCAGTTTCTGGAAATGACAGGCATTTACAAAATGTTAAAAAAAGGGAAGGTGTAGATGTAATTGATCTGCCAATGGAAAGAAAAATTTCTATCTTCAAGGATATTATATCTCTTGTCCGTATGTATCTCCTACTCAGAAAAGAAAAACCAGACATAGTACACTCTATTACACCCAAGGCAGGGCTTATCACTATGTTAGCAGCTAAGATGGCTGGTGTCCCCATCCGCATTCATACCTTTACAGGGTTAATCTTCCCCTATTCAAAGGGAAGCATGAAGAGGTTGCTTATCTTGATGGATAAGTTACTTTGCGCATCTGCGACGAAAATTATACCAGAAGGAGAAGGTGTTAAACATGATTTAATTGAATACAATATTACCAGAAAACCTTTGGAGGTATTAGCCAATGGCAATATTAATGGTGTGGACATTAAATTCTTTAGACCTAACACGATTCCCTCTGAAACGTTGCAAGAAATTAGAGCAAAGTATAATATCCCTGAAAATCATTTTATCTATTGTTTTGTGGGTCGCATTGGCTTAGAGAAAGGAATCAATGAACTTCTTGAATCCTTTAATAATCTTTATGAAGAAAATGATAAGATCAATCTTCTCTTAATAGGTGCTTTGGATGATAGTGAAGAAATCAATGAAAGACTTAGACAAAAAATTAAACAAAATCCATCTATTATTCATGTAGGTTGGCAGGATGACATCAAAGCCTTTTTAGAGCTCAGTGACTGTTTTGTTTTTCCTAGCCACAGAGAGGGATTTCCAAACGTTGTATTACAAGCGTGTGCTATGGGACTTCCCTGCATCGTCACAAACATTAGTGGTTCTAATGAAATTATTCAAAATGAAGAAAATGGGATAATAGTTCCAACTAAAGATAAAGATGCATTATACATCCAGATGGAGAGATTATTAAATCAACCTTTATTAAGAAATAAATTTGGAAAAGAAGCAAGAAAGACTATTGTGGAAAAGTTCGAACAACAAAAGGTTTGGGATGCTTTGAAAAATGAATATGATCAATTAATTAATAGATATTTAAATTAGTTTTTCATTTCACGATTAATAAAATCTTGAAACAATCACAATCACATTAATTTTGTAATTTTGTTTAACTAGATAGAATTAAATAAATGAAAATAACCATAGTAGGAACAGGATATGTAGGGCTTGTAACAGGAGCATGTTTAGCAGATGTGGGCGTGCAGGTAACATGTATAGACATAGATAAAAATAAAATTGAAGGTTTATTAAATGGGATTATCCCAATTTATGAGCCTGGTTTAGAAACGATTGTAAAAAGAAATGTAGAAGCTGGCAGATTACATTTCTCTACCAAATTATCAGAGAATCTAGATGATGTTAAGGCTGTATTCATAGCGGTAGGAACGCCTCCTGGAGAAGATGGAAGCGCTGATTTGCAATATGTGAAGAATGTAGCCAGAGAAGTTGGCCAGTCCATGAATGGCTATCTAGTAGTAGTCACAAAGAGTACCGTGCCCGTAGGAACTTCTATCATGGTGAGAGACACCATTCAAGAGGAATTAGATAAAAGAAATGCAGAAATAGAATTTGATGTCGCTTCTAACCCAGAATTCTTAAAAGAAGGTGCTGCGATAGAAGATTTCATGAAACCAGACCGTGTAGTGATTGGTACTGATAGCCAAAGAGCGAGAGAAGTTTTAGAAAGCATTTATAAACCATTTCAGTTAAATGGATATAGAATCATCCACATGGATATCATTTCTGCAGAGCTCACTAAATACGCAGCAAACTCCATGTTGGCGACGCGTATAAGTTTTATGAATGAAATCGCTAACTTGTGTGAGCTGGTAGGTGCAGATATTAATTATGTGAGAGCTGGATTAGGATCAGACCCAAGAATTGGTAAAAAGTTTTTATATTCTGGAGTTGGCTATGGTGGTTCATGTTTCCCAAAGGATGTGAAGGCATTGGTACGCACTGGGAAGTCATTGGGATATGAACTTAAAATCCTAGAAGCCGTAGAACAGGTAAACAACTTACAGAAAGAAGTCTTAGCATATAAAATTAAAGATTACTTTAAAGATGATAAGAAGAAGACGATTGCTATCTGGGGGCTTTCATTCAAACCAAATACAGATGATATGCGTGAGGCGCCAAGCATAGAAATTATCAATCAATTAGTAGAAGCAGGTTTTACTGTCAAAGTTTTTGACCCTGTCGCCATGGAAGAGGCCAAGCATATTATTGGGGACAAGGTAATTTGGTGCGAAACCTCTTTTGAGACTGTGAAAGATGCTGATGCCATTGCTCTAGTAACAGAATGGAATGAATTCAAGTTCCCAGAATGGGATAGAATTAAAGGTTTAATGAAAACTCATGTAGTCTTTGACGGTAGAAATATCTACGAAAGAGAAAGACTAGAAGAAAAAGGATTTACATACTTTGGGATTGGGAGGTAATGCTAATAGAATCACTTATAATTCAGCCTGTATATAAAATATAATTCTATACAGGTTTTTATTTTATCATTTTTACGTCAAATCTCTAAACGTTGAATATTAAAAATGAATTATTTTAGTTTTATCTATATGTTAGAGAATTATTAATTTATACTTTTGCTAAATTAAATTATTATAAATAACGAATGCTATTTAATTCTTTAGATTTTGCCATATTTCTACCTATAGTTTTTATTCTCTATTGGTTTATCACAGATAAGAATTTAAAGCTTCAAAATTTATTAATTGTTGCCGCAAGTTACCTATTTTATGGCTGGTGGGATTGGCGTTTTCTTTCTTTAATCTTATTCAGCACTATTGTAGATTATACGATTGGGATTAAATTAAAAGGAGAAGAAAATAAAACTAAAAGAAAGCTTCTGTTATGGATTAGCATCTTAGTTAATTTAGGCTTTTTAGGTTTCTTTAAATACTATAATTTCTTCTTAGACAATTTTATAACGGCTTTCACTTTTTTAGGTTATCAAATAGATGCAAGACCTTTGAATATTGTCCTCCCTGTTGGGATTAGTTTTTATACCTTTCAAACTCTAAGTTACACTATAGACGTATATAAAAGAAAACTAGAACCCACCAAAGACTTCATTGCTTTTTCTGCATTTGTAAGTTTCTTTCCACAATTAGTTGCAGGGCCTATTGAAAGAGCGACTCATCTATTGCCACAGTTCTATACCAAAAGAAAATTTGACTATGCTTTGGCTGTAAATGGTATGCGACAAATTCTTTGGGGATTATTTAAAAAAGTGGTTATTGCAGATAATTGTGCTATGTATGCTAATGAAATATTCAATAATTCTGCAGAAATGAACAGTAGTGCATTGGTACTAGGTGCCATATTTTTTACCTTTCAGATTTATGGAGATTTTTCTGGTTATTCTGATATAGCCATTGGTACCGCTCGTCTTTTTGGTTTTGATTTAATGCAAAACTTCAATTTCCCTTATTTCTCTAGAGATATAGCAGAGTTTTGGAGACGCTGGCATATATCTTTATCTACATGGTTTAGAGATTATCTTTATATTCCATTAGGTGGTAGCAGAGGTGGTACCTGGATGCGCGTAAGAAATACCTTTATCATTTTTATAGTAAGTGGGTTTTGGCATGGTGCCAATTGGACTTTTATTGCCTGGGGTGCACTAAACGCATTTTTTATTCTCCCTTTAATTGTTACCAAGAACAATAGAAAAAATATGGAGACCGTCGCCCAGGGTAAATCTCTACCCACACTTAGAGAATTGTACATGATGGCAACAACATTTGCCCTAACTGTTTTTGCATGGATATTTTTTAGAGCAGAAAACATTACGCATGCTTTTAGTTATATTGGTGGTATATTCTCTAAGTCTATCGCTCAGATACCAAGTATTAATCCAGAGAATAAGTTAGGGGCATTAACTACGATTATTTTAGTGTTTATATTCTTACTAATTGAATGGCAGGGTAGAGAGAGTCAATTTGCGATTGAGAAATTTGGACAGAAATGGAATAGACCAATGAGGTATATATTTTATTATTTAATTGTATTGTCAATCATGTATTTTGGTAATTTTCAGGAAAATCAATTTATATATTTTCAATTTTAGATTATGAAATATTTTATAAGAAAAATTATATACTCCGCCCTACCAATTCTGATATTATTAGTAGGCATAAACTATATCGGAGATGCTGCAAAGATTTTCAACAAAAAATATGAAAAAGAAATTTCAAAAATTATATTAGACGGAAACTTTGTAACGAATATTACAAATTACGATGATCGAATTCTTCAGAGGGAATTAATTAAAGGCATGAGTCAACCTCCTCAATTACTGATTTTGGGGTCTAGTCGAACAATGCTCATTAACTCTTCTTATTTTTCGAATCAAAATATATTCAATAATTCAGTATCTGGTGCAAGTATGGAGGATATAGTGGCAATATTAAATATTTATAAAACGTATCACCATTCGTACCCTAGTAAAATAATTATCGGCATTGATCCATGGCTATTTAATGAAAATAATGGTCAGAATAGATGGAAATCTATCGCATCATTTTATGAGCCAAGAGATAGGATAAATATAAATTCGCTATATAAGTACAAACAATTATTATCCCTGTCGTATTTCCAAGCATCACTAAAAACATTACCTGATGTCCTAGCTAAGAATTCTAGACCATTAATTACAAAAATTAAATATAACCAGACAAATACAAAATTAAATGATGGATCACTAGTATATGGTGAATCATTTCGAAACGCAACACAGAATGACATTGATGCCAAAATAGATCATTTTATCATTGGTAATATATACAGTTTAGGAAATTTTAATGTCATATCAGAAAAATTATGGTCAGAATTTGAATCTCTTGTGAAAAATTTAAAAACTAGCAATGTTCAAGTAGAATTCTTTTTAGCACCCTATCCTCCAAAAGTTTATGACAAAGTTTCTATTGACTACCCTAACGTATTAAAAACTGAAAGTCAAATAGAAGAATTTGCTATGAATAATAAAATAAAAATTTATGGAACTTTTAATCCATATAAACTAGGATTTGACAACACATATTTTTATGATGGGATGCACTGTAAAGAGAATGGAATTAGAGAAATCTTAAATAACTAAACCCCTAATTAATCATCCCTGCTGCCACCGTTTCATTGGTGTCAATATCAATAAGAATGAGTGATCCAGTGATTCTATTTTGACTATATTTATCTATAAAGAGGGGTTGCGTGGTTCTTAGTCTTACCCTTGCGATATCATTGATATTTAAAGTTTTGTCATCTTCTATCTTATGCAACGTATTCACATCTACTTTATAGATAATTTCTTTGATGATGGCTTTTACCTCATGGGTTGTATGTTTTAAATAAAATTTAGCACTAGGCAATGGGGATGCTTTATTAAACCAGCAAAGCATGACATCAATATCCTGTGTTTGAGTGGGTTTATTATTCACTTTTACAATCATATCCCCTCTGCTTACATCAATATCATCCTCCAAGGTTAGCGTTACAGACATAGGTGGAAAAGCCTCTTCTAATTCCCCATCTAAGGTATCAATAGATTTAATTTTAGATTCAAAACCAGAAGGCAACACCACAATATCATCTTGTACGCGGACAGTCCCACTCGCTACCCTACCTGCATAGCCCCTAAAATCATGGAATGCATCAGAATGCGGTCTTATAATATGCTGCACAGGAAAGCGCATATCTATAAAATTCCTGTCACTAGAGATATGAATAGTCTCTAGCATATTCATAAGCGGTCTACCCTCAAACCATGGCATATTGTTACTGCGCTTCACCACATTATCGCCATGCAATGCAGAAATGGGTATATACCGAACATCCTTCACTGTGAGTTTGGCAGAGAATTCCTCATATTGTTCTACCACTTCATTAAAGGCTTCCTCGCTATAATCCACTAAATCCATTTTATTTACGCAGACAATGACATGTGGAATTTGCAAAAGTGACGCAATGAATGAATGCCGTTTGGTCTGTTCTATGATACCATCTCTCACATCAACTAAAATCAATGCTAAATTAGCAGTAGAAGCACCTGTGACCATGTTTCTGGTATATTGAATATGTCCAGGGGTATCTGCAATGATAAAAGCTCTCTTGGGTGTAGAGAAGTATCTATAAGCCACATCTATGGTGATACCCTGTGCACGTTCATCTTTTAATCCATCTGTAAATAGGGACAAATCAATATGATCCAATCCTCTTTTCTTAGAAGAAGATTTTATAGCATTCAACTGATCCTGAAAAATTGATTTGGAATCATATAACAGCCTTCCAATCAAAGTACTTTTACCGTTGTCTACACTACCAGCGGTAATAAATCGCAATAAATCTCTCTTCTTATTATTCATCTTCCCTGATTCTATTGAATAGTAAACTGGCAGATAGATTAAAAATATCCATCTCTCTTTCTGTCCTCCATTGCGGTTTCCCCTCTTTTATCATCTGCTCTATGCCCACGTTCTGTAGTAGTTATAGCAGAAATTTCTTGGATAACCTCTTCTACCGTATGCGCATCAGACTCAATACCTCCCGTTATGGTAATATCCCCTAAAGTTCTAAATCTGATTTTTTTGTTTATCAAAGATTCTCCATTTCTTAAAGTTAAAAATTTTGAATCTGGTATCCATGAATTATTTCGCCAAAGCACCTTTCTATGATGGGCAAAATACAAGGATGGTAATTCAATTTTTTCTGCTGCAATATAATTCCAAATATCTAATTCCGTCCAATTAGATATAGGAAAAATCCTAAAATGTTCTCCCTGTTTTTTGCGTCCATTAAAGAGCGTCCAAAGTTCTGGTCTTTGATTTCTGGGATTCCATTGGCCAAACTCATCTCTATGAGAGAAAAACCGCTCTTTGGCTCTGGATTTCTCCTCATCCCTTCTACCACCACCAATGGCAGCATCAAATCCATGTTCTTCTATGGTATCCAGCAAAGTAGTAGATTGCAAAACATTTCTGCTTGCATAAATTCCTGTTTCCTCTCTCACCCTGCCCTCATCTATTGATTTCTGAACAGAACCCACTATTAATTCTATATCTAAATCATCTACTATTTGATCTCTAAATTCAATCGTCTCTGGAAAATTATGCCCAGTATCTATATGAATTAAAGGAAAGGGAATTTTGGCAGGATAAAAAGCTTTTTTGGCCAAATGAATAAGTACGGTAGAGTCTTTACCTCCAGAGAACAAAATAGCAGGCTTATCAAATTGAGCATACACTTCCCGAAAGACATAAATAGCCTCTGCTTCTAATTCTTTTAAATGAGATAATTTATAACGCATACCACAGATTTACTTCTCCAGTTTAATCTTTTGCAAAACTAAGGCTAAAAGATCTTGAACACATTGATTTTTGCTCATTTCTGCTGTTTTTAAAATTAAATCTGCCTTTTTGGGTTTTTCATAAGGGGCAGATATACCAGTGAACTGATGAATTTCTCCCCTTCTGGCTTTTGCATATAAACCTTTAACATCACGCTGCTCACAAACTTCTATAGGACAATCCACAAATATGGTTATAAAATCATCTTTTCCAATGATGGATTGGACCATTTCTCTATCCTTTTCTAAGGGCGATATAAAGGCGGCTAAGACTACGAGCCCAGCATCTATAAAGAGTTTTGAAACCTCTGCCACTCTTCTCAGGTTTTCTTGGCGGTCTTCTGGGCTAAATCCCAAACCTTGATTCAATCCTAAACGCAAATTATCGCCGTCTAGCACATACGTCTTAATCCCTTGATGAAACAAAACTTCCTCTAACCGATTGCCCAAAGTAGATTTACCAGAACCAGAATATCCAGTCAACCAAAACACCTTGGCTCTATGCCCGTATGTAGCTTCTCTATCTGTTCTCGTGATTTTAAAATCCTGATTAATTATATTTTCTGAACTATTATCTGACAAAATATTCCTTTTTTAAATATGCAATGATGCTATAATTGAACCAAACCTATCTCCCACTACAAAAGATGGATTCAATAAGTTTTCTTTGTTATACTCTAAAGTACCGCCTGTGTCCACATTTAAAACCTCGACACCTGCTGCATTACAAATCGCATGCCCAGCAGCCACATCCCATTCCATGGTGGGTGCAAATCGGGGATAAACATCCGCTTTTCCTTCTGCCACCATACAAACCTTTAAAGAACTTCCTGCGGCAATGGTTTCAACCGAATTGATAGTCTTATCTTCTTTAATCTGGTTAATAAATATTTCTGTCTCTTTAGATAAATGAGAACGACTCACCACTACCACTATGTCGCTGGTGGTTTTTTTTGGTTTTAAAGATACTTTGGCTGCTAAATTAAGTTCAGAAAAATTAGAAATATTTTCCACTTTAAATGCACCCTGGTGTGTTCCGTAGAATAGTTCTCTCTTGACAGGAACGTAGATTACGCCTAATACAGGATTTCCATTTTTTATTAAAGCAATATTCACTGTGAATTCATCATTTTTCTTAATAAACTCTTTGGTCCCATCCAGAGGATCTACAAGCCAAAAAGTATCCCAATGTTTCCGCTCAAAATAAGGTAATAATTGATTTTCCTCACTTATTATAGGGATGCCTGTAGTATGAAGATAAGACATAATCATCTTGTTAGCAGATGCATCCGCCAAAGTCAAGGGGGAGGTATCTTCTTTGAAATTTACCTCAAAATCTGTATGATAAATTTCTAAAATACGCTTCCCAGCCTCAAAGGATGCTTTCTGTGCCACTTTTAATAAATCCGCAAGTTTATCCGTCAATTTGTTTAAGTTTAAATGTAAAGATAAAACCTTTAATTTATCTAAAGAAAATTCCCTCTCTAAGCTATAAAATTAAGTTTAGTTAAAAATTAAGCTTAATTCGTTCTCGCTTCTTCCAGCTTTTGTTCATACTTCTCTCCATTTTTGCCATAACGCACACGGAATTTTAATCTATTGATTAAATATTGCATCACAGGCACAATCACCAAGGTTAAAAAAGTGGCGAAAATTAAACCATAAATCACAGTTTTGGCTAATGGACCCCAGAATATGGAGTTATCTCCACCCATATAAATATCTGGATCATAATTAGCTAATAATTCTTCAAAATCAATATTCAACCCAATGGCTAGCGGAACCAATCCCAATACGGTAGTAATTGCTGTAAGTAATACAGGACGCAATCTGGATGCTCCGCCATTGACCATAGACTCTTTCATTTCATCCACAGGCAACATCATGTTTTCTGGCAGATTAAATTTCTTCTTCTTTCTATCTAATAGTAATTGCGTATAATCTATTAGCACAATGGCATTGTTCACCACAATACCAGCCAGCGAAATTATCCCCATCATGGTCATCATAATGATAAAATCATCTCCATTAACGATTAAACCAAGGAAAACTCCAATAAAACTAAGCACCACGGCAGACATAATGATAAACGGTTTAGAAACCGAATTAAATTGAGCTACAATAATTAATAAAATCCCTGCAATCGCAATGAGCAAGGCAGACATTAAAAAGCTCATGTTTTCTGCTTGTTCTTCTTGTTCACCCGTAAATTGATACGTCATCCCTTTAGGTAATTGATAACCAGAATTCTCTAATTTTTGCTTGATCTGATTGACTGTTTCCGTTGGATTATAATCACTTAATACATTGGAGTAAATAGTAATCGTACGTTCAAAATCTTGGCGTCTAATCTTATTAAATTGTTTGACTTTAGAATTAGAAGTAATCGCAGCAATTGGAATTTGCATAATCTGCCCATTCGCGGGATTGGTATAAGTAATCGGTTGATTAAATACCGTATTCTCATTGTACCGCTGCTCTTCATTTAACCTAATATTGATAGGATAATCATCATCATCTCCCTCTGGTCTATACCTTGAAACCTCATAACCATAGATAGATTGGCGCAGTGTCCCACCTACCATTTGATTGGTGACTCCCATAGCACCGGCTAATTGACGGTTCACTTCTACCCTTAATTCTGGAATATCTCTAGACACATCAATCTTTAACTCCTCTAGACCCCGAATACCCGATTCTTCTATAAAAGCCAGCATTTTTTCTGCCTCATCCATCATTTCTTGGTAATCCTCTCCTCTAATTTCAATATTCACGGGGTATCCTGCTGGAGGACCCACATTGTCTTTTTCCACCGTTATGGAAGCGCCTGCATGACCTCTAACTGCCATTCTGATTTCTTCTAAAAACTCTTGACTATCTACTCCTCTACGGAATTTATATTCTCTAAGGGATACCGTTACCTTTCCTTTATGCGGAATCTCCGCAGATGAGCCTGCATCTGTTTGTGGATTACCTGCTCCTTCTCCTACTTGGGAAATACTGGATTCCACCATGTAATTGTAATCCTCTCCGTCTTCTTTAACTACATAATTATCTATAACTTCTCTTACCTCTTGCTCTACTTCTTGAGTCAATCGATTGGTTTTTTCTATATCTGTTCCTTCTGGATATTCTATATAAACAATCACTTGATTGGGCGCATTCTCTGGGAAAAACAAAACTTTAGGTTTTACAATAGTTAAGAGAACAATGCTTGCCATGAATAAAACAATCATTCCTATCATTAACCAGATAGGATTTTTGCCTTTTAATCCCCAACTCAAGAAATTTCTATACTTATCCTCTAACCACGGCAAACCTTGGTCTTGAAACCAAATACTCAAAGGGTATAACACCAATTCATAAACCCAAATCATAATGCCAAAGAAAATTCCTAGATTTCCAAACACACGCAAAACCGTGTAATCCCAAACATATCCAGATACCACTAGCATAATGCCTAAAACGATTAGAATAGTAGATGAAATAACCATCTTACGCTTGTTTGGTTCTTTTTTATCTTCTGATTCCGTATGCATAAATTCAGACGTAATCATGGAGTTAATGATTAATGCTACAAATAAAGAGGAACCTAATACAACAGATAAAGTCATAGGGAAAATCATCATAAACTTACCCATGGTTCCTGGCCATAAAGCAAGGGGCGAGAAAGCTGCTAGCGTAGTCGCTGTAGAGGCAATAATAGGCCATGCAATCTCTCCAACTCCTTGAATAGCGGCCTGTTTTCTACTATATCCTGCGTTCATCAAAGAATATACATTCTCCACCACCACAATACCATTATCCACCAACATACCAAGCCCCATTACCAGTCCAAATAAAACCATGGTATTCAAAGTAACGCCCATAAATTGAAGAATCATTAGAGACATGAGCATAGATAAAGGAATAGCCATCCCCACAAAACTTGCGTTTCTTAATCCTAAGAAAAACAATAAAACACCAACCACCAGAATAACCCCAAATATAATGTTGTTAATCAAATCTTTCACCTGATTCTCTGTTTTAGGCGCCTGATTATTGGTGATGGTCACATGTACATCGGTAGGCAGATATTCCATTTTGGCATTATCTATCAAGTTTTCTACCTCTGTGATAGCAGCTATCATATTCTCTCCACTACGCTTTTTGATGTCCATCATGATTACTGGTTCTCCAGCAGCACGTGCATAAGTGGTCTTATCTTGTTCTCTGAAATTAATCTCTGCGATATCTCCCAGATAAGTCACACCCCCTCTTTCTTTGACAGAAATTAAAGCCAATTCCTGTGGATCCATGATTTCACCCACAACACGGATGTTTAATCTTTGGTCATTGTTAATAATATTACCTCCAGAAATTGTTTTGTTATCACCAGAAATGGATTGAGCGATGTCATTAAAACTCACTTGAGCAGCAGCCATTTTATGAACATCTAATGCTACTTCAACTTCCTTGTCATTGACCCCGCGGATGGGCGCTTCTTTGATGGCTTGTAACGATTCAAAATCATCCTGTAATTCTTCTGCAAAATCTTTTAATTGCTGTAAAGTATAATTTCCCGTAATGTTAATATTGGCAATCGGAAATTCCTCTGCGATATTTAAATCAAAAACATTAGGCTCCACTTTAGCACCTGTATCTAACGTAGGCCAGTTAGCATCTGCTTTGACTAAATCTACCTTGTCCTTCACATCGATTTTGGCTTCTTCTAGGGTCACATCATCTGTAAACTCTACAATCGTCATCCCATAATCATTAAAAGAAATGGATTCTACATCTTTAATCCCAGAAATCCCTTGAATTTCTTCTTCTATAGGTTCTGTGATAAATTTCTCTACATCCTCTGCCGTATTTCCTGGATATACAGAAGATATATAAATCTTATTCTCTATGACTTCTGGAAATGACTCTCTAGGCATAGATATAAAAGCCATGGTACCACCCACCATAATAATGAGCATAATCACATAAACAGTGATTTTATTTTGAATCGCCCATGTAGAAATAGAAAAACTTTTGTCATTTTCTGCTGTAACAGGCGCTTTTTTATCTTGATTCATGTTTAATTTGCTTTGATTAATTCAATCTTGTCTCCCTCCTTTAATTTAGATGGAGCCTCTGTGATGATTACCTGCCCTGTTCTGATACCATCTCTAATTTCTATAATTCCGTTGGTTGGAGTGCCCACTTCTACATGAACTTTTCTGGCAGTTGCCGTATCATTTTGTACATTTTCTGCCACATAGACAAATGTGCCATCTCCATCCTCATGAATTACATTTTCTTGAACTATAATAGCATTGCTAGACGTATAATCATTTAATCTGAGTTCTGCATTCAAATTGGGTTTAACCATCCCGTCTCTATCCGGAACAGGTACTTCCACCCTGAATGTCCTGTTGGCAGGGTTTATAGAAGCACTAATTAAAGAGACTTGCGAATCGATGGTTTTCCCTAAAGCTGGCAGCGAAATAATAGCTTTGGTACCCTCTTTGATTTTTGGTAAATAATTTTCTGGCACATTGGCAACCGCCTTGATATTAGACGGATTCACTAATCTCAAAATCGGGGTCCCAGGCCCAACCGCTTGCCCATTTTGGGTGATAACTTGTTCTACTCTACCACTAAAAGGTGC
The DNA here is from genome assembly GCA_009835005.1 of Flavobacteriaceae bacterium Ap0902. GTDB lineage: Bacteria > Bacteroidota > Bacteroidia > Flavobacteriales > Weeksellaceae > Profundicola. The sequence continues at coordinate 45,154 of WTFG01000009.1, forward strand.
TTTTAACCTGGTTTTCGCTAATTGCGATTCAGAACCAGAGACACCTCGCTGTGCTGCAGAAACTTGTTGCCGCGCAGCAGAAACCTGTTTTTGAGCGGTTTCATAGTTGGTCTTGGCTTGCAAATATTGAATTTCTGAACCTATGTTTTTATTCCAAAGACTTTGTTGTTTTTCAAAAGTAATCTTAGCCAAATCTCTTTGAATTTCTGCTTGCTGCAATTGTGCTCTTGCTTGATCCACTTGAATTTTGGCCTGATTCACTTGATCTGCCAAACCCCCATCAGAAATTCTAGCAATCAATTGTCCTTTTTTTACATATTCTCCTTCTTTGACTAACAAAGAAAGTACACCACCAAACTCTGGTGTTACTTGAACGTCCTGATCCGTTTCTATATTGGCTTGCAAATTCACATAATGATAATATAGAGAATCTTTGGCAACCTTATACTTAACTAGCTTTGGTGCATCTGGGTTGATATCTGCAATTCTCTCTGAAAGTCTCACAGATAAACTTTGCAAACTATCTGCCTGTTCTTGCAAACGCGATTGTTTTTGGCGCAATGCGTCCACATCATTGCTTTCTATGATTTCATCTATGGATTGATCTTTATTCTTTTGACATCCGATGGTTAAAAGGGCGATTGAAAATATAAGTAGTTTCTTCATTATTTAAAGTTTAAGTAAAATGACCGCCTCTAAAGCGCAGTAATTTTGAATCTAATATGTTTTAATTAATATCTACCCAAGGCTTGATAAAATTCTGTTTTGGCTGTTATGAGTTCCAAAGCAGACGTGATATATTGATTTTCTGCCTCATACATTTGCACTTCTGTATTAGATAAATCTATGTTAGAGGATAGACCCTCAAAATATTTGATTTGTTCTTTCTCATAGATTTTGCGCGTTAGAGCAACCCTCTCTTGATTGGTTTGATAATTCTCTACCGCATTTTCATAATTCAGGTAAGCATTCTTGACCTCTTGTACCAAACGCTGTTCTGTCCTTTGACGTTCTATCTCTGCAATTTCTAAATCGTATTGTGCCTGTTGTGTAATGGCAGAACGTTGCAGGGAACTAAAAATCGGAATCTGTAAAGAAACGCCCCAGATTGTAGCAGGATAGTGATTGCTCATTTCCTCAAATAACGGGTCATAGTCTGTGGACCAATTCTCTGAATGTTGTAGAAATGTGGTTAGGGTAGGGAGCGCCATTGATTTTTGATATTTAACCTGGAGTTCATTGATTGTCACCTGATGTGCTGCAATTTTATAATCTATATGATTATCTATGACAGTAGACTCCTCTATTTGATCTGCAGGCAATAATAAATCTTCTTCTACAATTTCCTGCATCGTAGTGGTTAAAACCAAAGCGTCTTTTTGATCTAATCCCATGATAAATTTAAGGGAATTCAGTGCATTTTGTCTTTGTCTTTCTGCATAATTCTTAGCTGCTTCTAGACTTAAAAGATTATAACTCATCTGATCCACAGATTGTTCATCCCCTAAACCTACTTTATAAATCTCTGTAATTTCATAAAGATTTTTACTAGCAGTTTCTAAGTTTTTATTCAAAATCACTAGGTTTTCATCTGCAACCACTACAGCAGCATAGGCATTAGTGACCGCTTCTTTTAATACAGCTTTTGCTTTTTCTTTGGACATAAGAGAAATTTGCTTAAAAGCTTTGGCAGACTGTAGACCTACAAGATAGGATCCACTAAAAACCAATTGGGAAACTTGTGCTTTTGCAGATAGTGTTTGCCTTTGTCCTATCTCTATAGCCGTTAAAGGAGCATCTGCTGGGATATTAGGATTAAATGCGGATTGATCCAAGAACATCGTTCCTTTTTGAATATTATACATATAATCAACAGTTCCATCAATTTGTGGCAATCCAGCCGCCGTGGTTTCCCAAATTTTCTTTTGTGCTTTTTCTATTTCATTTTCTGCAACCAGAATATCATAATTATGTACCAGAGTATATTCTATCGCTTCTTCTAAGGTATAATGCGATGGTCTTTCCTGTGCTATGGACCATACAACTATACTTAATAACATGAGGGTGATTTGTCTTTTCATGAAGTTTGTCTTAATTTTTCATATTGCGTTAATCCTTCTGGACTCAGAATACCACGCATAAATATATCTGAATGTAAATCCATCAAAGCTAATTGCTGTTCTATATTTTGATTGAAATCTGGATTAGATTTTAATGTATTTTGTATTTCTATCAATAATAATGCAGAAAACACTGGCTCTATATCTTCTCTATATAATCCTTCTTTTTGTCCTTTTATAAAATTATGTGTGAGCCTATCTCTGATTTCATGAATCTGTGTCACAAAAATCTTCCTATACAATTTGCCATAATAGCGTTGTAATTGGTACAGAGAATTTTGTCTTTGTATCGCATAAAACTTTCTATCTACATAATTTTTTAGAATTAACAACTCTTCTATAGCATTCAATTCCCTTTGCTGAATGTTAGAAAAATAGTCTTGAATATCCTTAAAATTATGATGGAGGACTTCTGATATTAATTTTTCTTTGCTACCAAAATGTTCATATAAAGTCTTTTTAGATATGGCCAACGAATTCGCAATATCATCCATCGTGAGGTTTTTAAACCCAACTTGATAAAACATTTCGCTGATGGCTTGTATCATTTGTTCTCTAACCATGATTGTATAAAGAGCGGCAAATTTAATAAGAAAACTTTTAAAACGAAATAAGTTTCCTATTTTTAACTAAATAAAAAACCACTCCTGAATCAGAAGCGGTTGGCTATTAAATAAATTGAATTCTCTTAATAATTGCTATTGTAAGTTTCTCCACCAAAGTCCCATGTCAATGCAAATCTCAGGGTATTTTCCAGTGCATTGTTATATTGGTTGGTTGGGAATAAATAAGATACATCTAGACCAAATGCATTAAATTTGAGCCCCGCACCTAAAGTAGCGTATTGTCTGCCCCCTTTCTCTAAACTCTCATGGAAGTAACCAGTACGGAAGGCAAAGGCATTGTTATATACATATTCTCCAGATACAGCCCATGTAAATTCTTTTAATTCTTCTGAAAACCCATCTGGTGCATCACTAAATGAGTTGAAGATTCCAGATACCACACCATCATCTGGGGTCTGGTAGGCAATGATATTACCATCTGCATCTTCAACGGGAACACTTGGTGTTGGAACCAATAGTTTATTCACCTCTAAACCTGCAGTTACCCTATTATAATCATCTAAGATAAAATCAAAAGCACCCCCAACACGCAAGTTTGTTGGTAAGAAATTTTCTGCATCTTCTGAATCAGAATAGCTTAATTTAGGACCTATATTACTTACATTGAACCCTGCACGTACTCTACCATCAAAGCTATTCATATTCAATCTCTCTGATTCGTAGTAACCTGCTACATCCACTGCAAAACTACTAGCAGCATCTGTTAAGGCATCTCCATCATTATTGAACAAATCAGATCTAATGTACCTGGCGGCTACAGCCATACCATAGCTATCACTTAGTTTTAGTCCATAAGAAACATCTACTGCAAATTCATTTGGCTTGGCAATACCCGTTTCTTGAATTTGCCCAGCCTGGATTTGAGACAAATTCACTTCTCCCATATTGAAGTAATAGATACTCGCTGCAACGGTACTACGTTCCTCATCTCCTAGATAGGTATAAAATGCCGCATTCATAAGGAATACATCATCTGTAATATTGCTCAAATAGGGCGTATAAGAAACTCCCACACCAGAATAACTTCTAGAGAAAACAAACTTAGCTGGGTTCCAATACTGGGAAAATGCATCTGGTGAGGTTGCTACTCCCATATCTCCTAATCCACCTGCACGGGCATCTGGTGAAATTCTTAAAAATGGTGCTCCTGTGATAACGGGTCTATCAGATGGAGTCGTATTGTTGACAGGCTCTTCTTGAGCCGTTGTCCATACGCAGGCTCCAGCCAAAAATAACGTAATTGCAAGTTTTTTCATATGATTAATTGATTATTTTTTAATTCTTAATATTCAAAAATATAATTTATTTTAATATAACTAACTTTTCTGTGGCAGAAACTTGCCCTTTGCAAGATTCTCCATTGGCACCCCTTACTGTGGTTCTATAAATATAGACACCTTTTCCGATTTTATTGCCATAATCATCCAATCCATCCCAAGGAATGGCAAATTTATCTGTTCTATATCCTTCTCTAAAAGGTGCAGAAGTAACCGTTTGTCTTATGGTTTTTACCAATTTTCCAGCCACGGAAAATACTTGTACCTGCACTTCTAGTATATCTGGGCAATTATGTTCAAAATGAAAATATGTCTGGGTGGTAAAGGGATTAGGCCAGTTAAGCAATCGGTTGATATGTAATTGCTGCTCTCCGTCCTCCATCACCATAAAGTCTAACGATTCTGTGGTAGAATTATTATTGATATCCCAAACTCTAAAAGTAATGCTATGTTCTCCTAAATCTAAATCATTTAATTTATACAAGACTCGTCCTTTCTGGAAATCCTTCACATTGGGGTTTAAACAAGGGGAGGCATCACCTCCTTCAAAGAAATCGTTTAATACCGTGGTAGAATTAATATTGGCATCTAACAGTTGGGTAATATCATGGCCAATTCCAGAACCTGTAGCATTAATCCCAGTGCTATCTGTCACACAAGCTAACAAGTAGGGACTTCTATCCGTAATTCCACCGTTAGCAAAGTTTAAATTATTCATATATAATCCAACTACTGGACCTTCATCGTCATCCAGCACTTCACTATTCTCATTAAGTCCCCCTATTTTAATATCATTTTTAAAAGTTACGCCGTCTTCTCTGCCATTTTCTACATATAATAATAATTTACCAGAGTCTCCCACGTCATAATTAATATCCTTGGGCACATAAAATTCAAAGGTAAATTCTCCATTTTCTATGGTAGAACTTCCTTTATATACCGCATTGGTTTGTTCTTCATAAGTCAAAACATCTATATTGCCATCGTTGTTCAAAGTAGTTTTTTCCTCCACTTTATCAAACAAAGTTCCCGCAACTTTCCCATTAAAAGAGGTATCAACCATGTTATCATTATCTCTGAGTACACTTCCCTCTATGGTCACAAAATCCAATGCACTGATGGTACCATCAAATAGATTGGCATCTTGCCCATTAATTTTATCTATGTTGACTTTTCTATTAGGGCGAGGCAAAGATATCAATGGATCGCCTAACAAATTAATCTTCAGGGCCTGTGATCCGCCATTAGCCACCTTAGATTGGCGCATTGCTTCACCAATAGAAATATACTTATCACCTTGCTGTTGAAACAGATTTTCTACTACTACATGATTCATGCTTAATCCATAGAAAACACTTAGTTTTCTACTGGTTGTTAGCATGGCTACTGCTCCCCCCTCTGGATTTTTGAGCATTAATTCCCCCGCAGACGTAAGCTGCGGAACATCCCATACAGTAAATTCACAAGTAATGGTCAACATTATGGGCAATCGTGCATATTCTCTATTATAATTAGTTAATTCTTGTACATGGTTTTGAGTAAATATGCGTTCTTGTGCCAAACCATTGACTCCTCCATGACCAAAATAATTAAACAAAACAGTTCCAGATTCAACTGAATTCACCAAGGTTCTTTCCAATACAGGGAACCTGTTTCCGCCAGAGGTTCCAACCTGTTCAAAAGCATCTGCATATAATTTTTCTATCGTATAAAAAGGTCTTTCACGCGCCAACCATTGTGCGGTATTGGCCTCCACCGTATGATGAAAAGCATTACCAGGTCCTGGGTTATCATCATCTACCAATAACGTAATTTTTGTACGCCAATCCCCAAATGGTGATCCATAAGATGAATTACTATTGATATAACTTAAAGTTTTACCAATCAATAGTTCTGCCTCATTGACACTCCTCGCAGGCAAACGCCCCACAGCAATATCTAATTGAGATAAATTTAGACCACTATCTGTCTCCCCTACTATGCCAAAAAAGTCATCTGTAACAAAGGTAGAGGATAAACCTACACTTGCCTTACTCTGATAAGATGGTACATAATTCTCATTATTTGGGATTCTATCTTTGAAATCATAACTCGTATCGCCTAATAGCAAGGCATGACCAAAATTAGGATTATCTTCATACAAAAATTTAAAAAAATCCCTGATAGCAGCAATATCTTGAGAACCAGAACTAAATTCATTATAAATCTGTTCTGTTGTCACTACGGCTGCTTTTATATTAGATCTTCTTTCATGAGCATTCGCCAAACGTTGTGCTTGTGATATAAAATCTGGATGTGTGACAATTACATAATCTATGCCCGAAAGTGATGCTAAGGATTGGTTAGGTACAGACCCTACAAAATCTGGAATCATAGCTTGATTTGCATTAAATGCAATAAATTCATTGGGGTAATACGGCCTACCATCTTCCAAAGTAGCATTTGATTTGGCACGGAAAGCATAGCGATTACCACTTTGCGCAATCATTTGTTCTGCATTGATCCTATCAGAAACATCCCAAACAAATTCTGGATTCCCGTTTAGAATAAAACCATAATTACTATCTCTATTGATTCCTTGAAGCCATCTAAAACCAAGTTGGCTATCATTAAATGTTAAATCCTGAGTGAAGTTAAGTCTCAAATAATCTAAATATACTCCTGCGGCAGGATTGTTAACATTATTTACATTGACTTGAATGGTCAAGGGATAACTGGTATTGGATATATTCTGAGTACCTGCGTTTAATTTTAATTCACCGCCTGCAAAGGCACCTTGAGCGGCTTGCTCTCCATTCACTACCATGTCAAATGAAACACCCGCAGCATTGGTGCCAGCCATTTGATAAGACAACGTGGGGTTTGAAACGGAACCTATTCCTGCAAATTGAACCTGAAAAGACGGTTCCTCATAAAAAGCTTCCCCTACCCAAAGCCTACCGATATTATATAAATTCAAGGAATCATTTTCATAAAATAAGACTTGATCAAAATCATTAAATACCTGTACTGGGTTAGCAGGAATCGCCACTTGTTCTTGTATTCTTTTACCCGTAGAACCCTCAAAGTTGATAAAATAATAGGCTTTTTCTTCATATAAATTTTTGGAATGATCTCCCACCTTATCACCAGGTAACAATGGCTGCCTTACAATACCATGTGGTCCTTGTGCGTAAAAAAGAAAATAATCCCCCTCATCAAAACTACCATCCTCTACTCCTACCGCCTGGATAGCAACCTCTTGTAATTCATTGTACCTAAAAGCACCTGGTCTTTCTGGTAACATCATTCCTCCATTTCCATATATTTTAAATAAAGCAGGATCAAATGTTGTGGGTAAATTATTAGTTCTCAAAAATTGTCTATCTATTTTAAAAACACCAGTAGTATCTACACTAATTTTATAAAATTGCCCATTCGCCCTGTCTAAAACTGGAGTTATGACCTGCCTTGTATTAGAAGTCCTTTGATTAGAGCGATTAGAAGCTGTAATCTCGAAAGACAATATTTGTTTTATAGTGCTTTTCTCTCTATAAAAGCCCGTCACATCAATGACTTGATAGTACGTATTTCTACTTTTATAAACCCCAACATCAAAAGTCGGTTCATTGGGAATATCCTCTGGTTTAACGTCACCTAATTGACTTACTGCAACGTTTTTTTCTGTTAAAATATTTAAATCTAGTTTTGCATTAGCTGAAACCACTTCATTTTTATAAAAATGTGGTAAATTAGCGCCATCATGATAAGAGGTTTCATTAGAAATGTTAGGCACAAAATAATTAACACCCCCTACTGATTGGGCGCTCAGTTGGCTGTCCCACTGGATTTGAAATACCTGAGCATGCATGACACTCAAAAGTAAAATTTGAGAAACTATTAATAGAAAACCTTTCATCATTTAAAAAAACGTTAAAAAACAATTTTTATTTCATTACAATATTAAACTTAATTATACGTTGTTAAGACACAAAGTAAAATTGCAAATCTAAATGTAAATAATTTACTTTGCACAATATACATTACGAATGGAAATATATAATCAAATGAATAAAACTAAATTCATTTTATCTTTTGGTATCATGCTGTCTCTAATTCTAACTAGCTGCGGAGGCGGATCTGGACAAGGTGGAGGTACCAAAAACTTCACAAGTAGAACGGGTTGGAAACCAAACGATTCCAAAGGTTGGATGTTCACAGGTAAAAAAGAGAAAGAAAAGGCTTGGGTAGGAATGGTACATGTAGAAGGTGGGTCATTTACCATGGGTCAAGTGAAAACAGATGTGATGCGGGATTGGAATAATACCCCGCGTAGAATGCAAGTTCGTTCTTTCTATATGGGTGATGCGGAAGTCACTAACTTTGATTATCGCCTTTATTTAACTTGGATGACCTACGTTTTCCCACCTAATAATGAGGAAAATAGAATTATTAATGAAGGAATTTTGCCAGATACCTTGGTCTGGGGAAATAAACTCTCTAGAAATGACATCTTTGTAGATGAATATTTGAGAAATCCTTCTTTTGATTATTATCCAGTAGTAGGCGTTTCATGGTTGCAGGCAGATAGGTATTGTGATTGGCTAACAGATAGAGCCAATGAAAAAGCGATGATGGACAAAGGATACATTAGCGATGATTTATATTTAAATCCAGATATAAATATAGGATCCAACCATTTTAATACAGAGAGGTTCCAACAAACACCAAATGAGGTGTTTGAAGGTGCTAATGTCATTGATACGGCAAGAATTTTAAAGAATGTGAAGGTTAAGAATCCAAACCCTAGAATTAATTACCGTGCTTCTATGAACTCTAATCTTGTAACCAAGTTTAGACTACCTACAGAGGCAGAGTGGGAATATGCGGCTTTAGCTTTACCTGCTGATAGAGAATATAACCAATACGAGGGGAAAGACATAGCAGGATATAATCTTAGAAAAGAGAAAGGTAGAGGACGTGGTGACTTCATGGCTAACTTTAAACAAGGACGTGGTGATTATTCTGGCATTGGTGGCTGGGGGAATGACGGTTCTGCTATCACCAATGATGTTAAAAAATTCCCTGCTAATCCATTTGGATTGTATGGAATGTTGGGCAATGTTGCAGAATGGACCGCAGATGTTTACCGCCCTATTATAGATGATGAGGCCAATGATTTCAACTATTACCGTGGGAATATTTATACAAAGAGAATAGAAAATGGACAAGGTGGTTTTGAGGTTTATGAAGAAAACGACTTAGTATATGACACACTAGATAGTGGACAGCTATTAGCAAGAGGCTTACCTGGGCAATACAAGAGAGAAGTGATAGAAGATGCTAGAGATTACCGTGATGGCGATTATAGATCATCTCTAGAGATGGCTGTTACAGATAAAGATCCTAACGCTACCAACCAAAGCATGTATAATTCTCCCGTCAAAGATTTTACAGTTTCTGATGATGGTAGAGTAGTTTTGAAGAAAGATACAGAAAAGAGAACTTCTGATATTGATAATTCCATGCGTGTAGTGAAAGGTGGTTCTTGGAAAGATGATATCTACTGGTTAGATCCAGGTCAAAGAAGGTACATGAGTGAGGGTACTGGTGCAGCTTGGGTTGGTTTCCGTGTAGCACAAGATTATACAGGTAATGAGGAAATGGGAAGCAAGAGAAAGAAACGTGGTTTGTAATCCATTTCTATCAAATTTCATATAAGAGACTCTAAATTAGAGTCTCTTTTTTTATTTAATTTTTTATCTTTAGCGCATGAATTTAGAGAAACTATATAACCTATTTTTAAAGTCTACAGGCGTATGTACAGACACCAGACAATTAAAAAAAGGTAATTTATACATTGCCCTAAAAGGGGATCATTTTGATGGAAATAAATTTGCACAATCTGCTATTGAAAAAGGAGCCATTGCAGCCATTGTAGATGAAGAGAATGATGCGATTAAAACGAGCAAGATATATTTAGTAGAAGACGGTTTGGTATTTTTACAATTGCTTGCCCAACACCATAGAAGACAATTAAAGACACCCATTATTAGCCTCACGGGGAGTAATGGGAAAACTACCACGAAGGAACTCATTGCCACCTGCCTTTCTCAAAAATTTACAGTAGCTTATACCCAAGGAAACCTCAACAATCACATCGGGGTACCCTTAACCTTATTAAAGATTACAAAAGAACATGATTTTGCCATTGTAGAAATGGGAGCGAATCATCAAAAAGAGATTGAATTGTTATGCGCTATCGCGGAACCTGATTATGGCTATATCACGAACTTCGGGAAAGCACATTTAGAAGGATTCGGTGGGTTTGAAGGTGTAGTAAAGGGTAAATCAGAATTATATGATTATTTAAGAGCCCATAATAAAACTGCTATTGTAAATCTGGATGACCCTATCCAAATAGAAAAATCAGAAGGATTGGATCAGATAACATTTGGTTTTGATACGGAAGCACAATATAATTTTAAGCAAAACAGTAAGCATGGCTATGCTGGAATTTCATATCATGGAAAAGAATTAGAATCTCATCTTTCTGGCGCTTATAATGAGACTAATATCGCTGCAGCAGTAACGATAGCATTATATTTTGGCATTGAAATAGAGAAAATCCAAAAGGGCTTAAGTCAATATATTCCAAAGATTAACCGTTCACAAGAAATAGAAAAATCTGGTTTTCTAATTTTATTAGATGCCTACAATGCCAATCCTAGTTCTATGGAAGTGGCATTGTCCAATTTCTCCCAAAAATCAGGAACTAAAACAGCTATTCTGGGTGATATGTTTGAACTTGGGATATCCTCTGCAAAAGAACATCAGCGTATAAGTGACTTAGCAGCGTCTTTGAATTTTGAACAAATATTCCTAATAGGAGAAAATTTCCATCACGTCCAGGCTCCTTCTTCTATTCTAAAATTTAAAACCAGAGAAGATTACATCAAATATCTTAAAAATAACCCACCAAAAACAGAAAATATATTAATCAAGGGATCTCGTGGAATGGCATTAGAAAAGATATTAGAGTTTATTTAAAAATTCTTTTGGCATTTTGGGTTGTAATTTCTTCTATTTCTTTGGGTGAAACCTGATATATAGAAGATAGTTTTTCCACTACCAGCGGAATATAAGCAGGTTCATTTCTTTTGCCACGGTATGGAACTGGCGCCAAATAAGGCGCATCCGTTTCTAATACGATATGTTCTAGATCTATCTCATCCAAGAATTTATCTATTTTCCCATTTTTAAAGGTAACCACGCCCCCAATACCCAAGGCGAATCCCAAATCAATGGCACGCTTAGCATCCTCTATAGTTCCTGTGAAGCAATGGAATATACCAAATAAATCCGCTGAGTTTTTGTTTTCTAAAACTTCAAAAGTTTCTAAAAAGCTGTTTCTAGTATGGATGACAATCGGCAGTTTTTTCTCTTTTGCCCAATCAATTTGAATGGAAAAAGCTTCTTGTTGTTGATTCAAAAATGTTTTGTCCCAATATAGATCAATGCCAATTTCACCTACTGCAGCAAAGGAACGCCTATCTAACCATGTTTTCACTTTTTCTAATTCTTCTAGGTAGTTTTCTGTGACAGAAGTTGGATGCAACCCCATCATGAGATGCATTATTTCTGGATATTTTTGCTCTACATCTAACATTCTTTCTGTATAGGTGGAATCAATCGCAGGCAGATAAAACTCCCCCACTCCACTATCTAAGGCTCTTTGTATGACCTTGTCTCTATCTTCATCAAACTTTTCAGAATATATATGGTTATGCGTATCAATCAACATGAATTTGGTTTTTTAATATTTGTATTTCCTCGTTTAAAGCACTAGCGTTTAAATGTTTTTTTAATTCCAGCGCTTTTTTAAGTGTTTCATATAAAAACTTCTTATGATGCATAGAGGTTGGATTAACTGGCTTATGTGCAACTGCTTTTTGAATTTTTTCAATCTGATTATTGAATGAAATCGTTTCTTCTGAGAAATAAGATGCACTAAATTTATTCCAAACATATTGCAATCCCAAATCATTTAAATGCGCTAAACCATCTGCATAATAACGATAATCCCGTAACTCATCTAATACAACTTCATAAGATGGAAAGTATTGAACCTCTGAAAACTCTTGTAAAACCTGGTGTAAAGCTGTATGTAAAATACCCTTACTCACATTATTTTCTCTGAATCCATCCCTAATATGACGAACGGGACTTATTGTAAAAATAATCTTCGCATGCGGTAGAACATCAAAAACCTTTAGGATTAATTTTTTGATTGAATCATAAACCTCTTTTGGGCTAAGCAATCTTTTTTCAAAATTAACTTGCGGAATCTTATGGCAGTTACTCACAAAAAACGCTCCTTGTGTTAAATAATATGCCCAAGCCGTGCCAAAGGTGAAAATCAATACATCAGTTTCTGACAAAAAAGAATTAGCCTCATCTATCTTCTCATTAATTGTCGTGAGTATAATCTCTTTTTTAGGGTTAGAAAATAGTGTACTGTGATCCCAACTAAAGTATAACCCTTGATGATGAAAAATTTCTGTTTCTAGATAATGCTCTCTTGCATAAATACGATTGAATGTATTCTCTATGGCCATAGGGTGAAATTGAGTCCCAAAAGGATTCACCATCGCTTGAAATTCAGCATCCATTAAACGTTGCCCCATTTCTGCAGCAAAGCAAGATCCTATACAGAGAATCTTGCTTTGATGATTAATTTTATAAATAGACGGCTGAATAGGAACTTCAGAAAAAAGTTTCATTTTCATTAAAAACTTCTACCAATTAAATTTGCATTAAACTCCTCTAAAACGCTAAGATCCATTTTATTTCCTTTGACTTCATGAAGTTCTTCATTAGCGATTCTCGTATACTTTTCTATTTCAAACTCTACAATTTTATCTATGCGTAAAGCTTTAAATATATTTTCTACGCTATATATTTTATCTATGTTATCTGTCTGGCTATTATACCAATAAGTCAATTCTTCTTTTTGTTCTGTGTTTGACAATTCCATGGCTTTAATATATAGAATCGTCTTCTTATTTTCAAAAATATCTCCTGCATGTTTTTTTCCTACTAAATCCTTGTCCCCATATACATCTAGTAAATCATCTTTTAATTGAAAAGCAATTCCCAAGTTTTTACCAAAGTTATAAATGTGCTCAACATCCTCATCTGATGCATTGGCAATTACAGCCCCAATTTTGAAAGCTGTTGCAGCAAGCGAACCAGTTTTATAATAAATCATCTGTAGATACTCCTCTTCTGTAACCTTTTCTTGGGTTTCAAAATTTAAATCATATTGTTGTCCTTCACAAACTTTGATGGCCGCTTCAGAGAATATTTGGCAAACCTTCTTAAACTTATCGGCTGGCAAATCTTCTAAGTATTGATAGGCTTTGATTAATAAAGCATCACCAGAAAGAATAGCACTATCCACGGTATATTTCTCATGCACGGTAGTTTTACCCCTTCTTAAAGGTGCCTTATCCATAATATCATCATGCATAAGTGTGAAATTATGGAAGAATTCTATGGCCAAACTTGGTTTAATAGCCTCTTGTAAATCCCCACCAAAAAAGTCGCAAGTCAATAGCGTTATAATGGGCCTTAATCGCTTGCCCCCAAGATTTAATATATAATTAATAGGTTCGTACAATTTCTGAGGTTCTTGTTGAAACTCGTGTTTTTGCAAATTCTTTTGAAATAAATCTAAATATTGATTCAGGTTTTCCATAATGATATCTTGATATGTAAATATACATGATGGTATTAAATTACGCTAAACAAAATTTGATAATTATTGATTGTGCTTATAATTTCATCTCTAATTTCAAGATTTTATAAGAAAAGAATGCTTTGTACTTTTGCGTACTGAATTTGCAATGCATTGTTTCTTAAAAAAATAATTATGAAGAAGTTTTTCTATTTATCTACCTGTACTACTTGCAAAAATATAATGAAAGAATTGGATCTATCTGATTTTGAGTTACAAGATATTAAATCTAATCCGTTGACAGCGGAACAATTAGAATATTTAAAAAATCTTGCGGGTAGTTATGAATCTCTATTTTCTCGCAGAGCACAACTTTATAAAAAACTAGGATTAAAAGATCAAGCGTTGACAGAAGATGATTATAAAAAATATTTACTAGAACATTACACTTTTTTAAAGCGCCCTGTTCTAGTAAATAATACTGAAATCTTCATTGGCAGTAGCTCTAAGACGAAAGAATCTTTAAAAGAGCATTTCGGAAAATAAATCACTCTCTTAATCCTGCTTCCACTGCAAATTCCTCTGCAAACAATCTAATTTTATGTGCCACGTCATCCTCTGAAGTTGCTCGTGCATAGGTATTGGCCATGGTTGCAAACATTTGGTGAAAGAATATCTTCATATCATCCATAGGCATTTCCTTGGTCCATAAGTCTATGCGTAATGCCTCTTTTTTTTCCTCATCCCAGACGGTGAGCATTAGCGCTTTGGTTTCTTGCTTCTCTATGCCCCCATCCTTAGCAGACCAATGTAATTCCTCTGGCACATGATTCTCATCTAAAGTTACTTCTATATTGATATTTGATTTCTTCATATATTTTAATTTAATAAGTGTTTTTATTTACATATTATTTCGTAGGCTTATAACCAGATGCTGTGAATATCGCTTGATAATCTTCATCGGCTAAAAATTCTTGTAGCGTAATCTCCTCATGTTTTTCTAAATAAACACGGCAAATTTGCCACCCCATCCAAGCACCGATTTTACCTGGCGTTTCCGCATCATTATCTGCATAAAATTTAGAGAATGGCGTTTCATCTATAAACCTCGCATCTAATTTTTTATCATCGCTGTAGAATAACTCTTGTTCTGTGAAGTACATATAGACATTCGCTTCATTGGTCCTAGCCCAATCTATTTGTTCTTGGGTATAACCTATCTTTAAAGCATCGGAAGTTTTGGGTAATAAAGCATCCTGAACTATCAATAATTTACCTTCATAAATCATTTTTTCTATGAACCGTCTTTTGCGTATATCATAATTCACCATGTGATCTGCTATGCTTCTCACTACTTTTGGTTTAAAATCTGCAGGATTCATCTGCTGCCTAAAATATCCAGGAATATTCATTTGATTATATGCTTCTGCTTTTTCTCCCAAAAACCAATCAAGACCAATCACCATTTCTTTGGTTTTGGGATAATACAAAACAGGATTTTGGTAATCTAATTCTCCCGTGAATAAATATACTTGAGGTAGCTCAAAGGTTGGATAATAATGTTTGAGCCGAACAAATATATCTTGCAAAGAATCTTGAATACTTTCTTCTTTAAAGATTAGATTCACCTCCTCATTTAATGTATGACTAAATTCATCCCTTCTGCGCTCATTCAAAAGTGAATCTGGTGCGTTCAAGAAAAATTCTGGGAATTGATTTTTCAAATACGCATTAGATACCTCTAAATTATAATAGGATTTTGATACATTCTTCAATACCACATCTTCTGTCAATGGTTCTACTTCTATATCCCATCGCTCTTTGGAATTGTTTGAGCAACTCCACGTTAAGATTAAAATAAATAAAACTAAAACTTTATTTACATTCATTACCTTTACATTTCTAAGAGACAAACTTACAAAAATGCAGACGAAAGAAGTGATAAAATATATTGTCCAGTGGTTGGATGACTATGTAAACAATGCGCAAATGAATGGTTTTGTGATTGGTATATCTGGTGGTATAGACTCCGCAGTTACCTCTACCCTAGCCGCTATGACAGGAAAACCCTTGCTGGTACTAGAAATGCCCATTCATCAAGCGCAAGATCAAGTTACACGTGGACAAGAACATATCGCATGGCTTAAATCTAAATTTGATAATGTACGCGATGCGAAAATAGATCTTACAGCAACTTTTGATGAGTTGGTGAAGGCAGTAGACGTGGATGAGAATGACCCAGAGTGGGAATTATCTTTGGCCAACACCAGAGCGCGGCTACGCATGACTACCTTATACTATTTTGCGGGACTTCACCGTTATTTAGTTACGGGTACAGGAAACAAAATAGAGGATTTTGGCGTTGGATTCTTCACCAAATATGGTGATGGCGGCGTAGATATTTCACCTATTGCAGATTTGCTGAAAAGTGAAGTTTTTGCCTTGGCCAGAGAATTAAACATTGTAGAATCTATCCAACAGGCACAGCCCACAGACGGGCTTTGGGCAGATGAGAGAACAGATGAGGAGCAGATGGGTGCCACTTATGATGAATTAGAATGGGCCCAGAAGATTTATAAAGAAAAAAAACCAGCGGATTTCACAGGCAGAAAAAGAGAAGTTTTAGAAATATTCAATAGACTTAATCGCGCCATGCAACATAAAATTAAACCCATCCCTGTCGCAGAAATCCCACAAGAATTGAAAGATTAATATGAGTAGAAAGAATAGAGGACCCTTTATTATCCAAGATATAGAACTATTTACCGCTGGCTCTAAAGGTGCGGCTATTGGCAAAACCAAGGAAGGCAAAACCGTATTGGTGAAAAACGGTGTGCCTGGGGATGTAGTGGATATACGCGTCACCAAAAAGAACAGAAAATATATACAGGGAACTGTAGTAGCCATACACAAAAAATCTGAATACAGAAAACAACCAGAATGTCATCATTTTGGCATCTGTGGCGGATGCAAGTGGCAGAATATGCGCTATGACATACAATTACATTACAAACATAAAGAAGTCAAAGATCACCTGGAGCGTATTGGGAAAGTTTCTACAGAAAATATGGCACCTATTATAGGTTCAGAGGAAATCTATTTTTATAGAAACAAGATGGAATTTTCTTTTTCTAACCAAAGTTGGATAACAGAAGAGGAAATCAAAAGTGGTAAAGAAATAAAAGACCGTGATGCATTAGGTTTTCATATCCCTGGAATGTGGAGCAAAATTTTAGACATAGAAAAATGTTGGTTACAGACAGATCCCTCTAATACAATTAGAAATGAGGTGAAAAATTATGCCAAAGCCAATGATTTGGAATTCTTTGATCCCGTAGCGCAAAGTGGTTTTTTGAGAACGCTAATGATCAGAACTTCCACCACTGGAGAAGTGATGGTTCTATTTCAATTATTTAAAGAGGACCAGGATGCACGTGAGGCTTTATTGAATCATATTCAGTCTAAATTCCCAGCGATTACAAGTATTTTATATGCGATTAATCCCAAAGGAAATGATTCTGTATATGATTTGGATATCCAGACTTATGCTGGCCAAGACTATATCACAGAGGAAATGGAAGGGTTAAAGTTTAAAATTGGGCCTAAAAGTTTTTATCAAACCAATCCTAAACAAGCGGAAACTTTGTATAATGTGGCTAGGGATTTTGCTGATTTAAAGGGAGATGAAGTGGTGTATGATTTATATACGGGCACTGGAACCATTGCACAATTTGTATCTAAAAAGGCGAAGAAAGTAGTAGGTGTAGAATCTGTACAAGAAGCCATAAATGCAGCCAAAGAAAATGCCAAAGCCAATGGTATAGAAAATACGGCATTCATTTGTGGAGACATGAAAGATGTTTTCACCCATGAATTTGTACAATTACACGGGAGACCAAATGTGATTATCACAGATCCGCCAAGAGATGGAATGCACCAAAAGGTAATTGAAAACATTTTGAATATTGCACCAGAAAAAGTGGTTTATGTAAGTTGTAATTCTGCAACCCAAGCAAGAGATTTAGCCTTAATGAAAGAACATTATGCTATAGAGAAAATTCAACCTGTGGATATGTTTCCACAAACGCATCATGTAGAAAATGTGGCTTTATTAACTAAAAAGAAATAAATGATTCGGTATTTATTAATCTTAACCGTTTTCTGTTTCCTTCTATTGAATTGTGAGGACGATGATATTTGTGTAGAGCAAACTACGCCCAGATTAAACCTTAGATTCAATCAAATAACGCCAGACAAAGTCATGGACTCCTTGATTATTTATAGAGAAAACAGGGAAGGAGAATTTGATTTAATAACTAGAAGATTGGTCATAGATTCTATACAAGTGTCGCTTCCTGTAGAAGAGCGAAGCCAAGCTAGATTCATTATTGGCACTAGGACTTTTGACTCTAGTAATCAGGATACGCTCACTATAAATTATGAATATACTTTGCAGTTTATTTCTAAAGCCTGTGGTTATGGAGTTAACTATTTAAATACTTCCTATGATATTACAAACCATTATTTTAATTCTATAGATACCTTACAAAATGAAATTACCAGTGAAACTGCTGATCATATTATGCTTAATTATTAGTCCTTATATGCTCTATGGGCAAATAAATGAGGCGTTAGATAGTATTGATATCAAGATGCAGAAAGAACCTTCTGCCTTTATTGCACTCGATTTATTTTCACCTATTTATGGATTGTTTACAGATAAAAAGGGCTTAGAAATCTTAGCCACGTATCCTTTAAAAAGAAAGTTACATTTGGCCGCAGAAGTAGGATATGAGCAAAATAGATACATGGAGAATAGTTGGGATGCAGAAGTTTCGGGACCTTTTGCCAGATTGGGAGCTCAATATTTCATATCTTTAGATAATAAAGACTCCCAGATGGGTTTCTATTTAGGAAGTAGGTTTGCGTATGCGAATTATCAACAAACTATCCATTCCTTTTTAGTTCAAGGAAGTGATGGGAATAACACCACCTCATCTCTTCCAGAACATAAGGCGTCTGCTTGGTGGTTTGAACCACTAGCTGGAGGTAGGGTGTCCATATTCCAATCTCCTTTTTATATTGACGCCAGCATTAGACTTAAAATTAATATTACAGATAATAATCCTTATCACATAGACCCACTGGTCATTCCAGGATTTGGAACAGACCGTAGTAATTTAAGTTTAGGCGTTAATTGGTCTATTGGTTACGCCCTACCTTTTTAAACAGAATCAATGAGTATGACAATCATCGGATTAACAGGAGGTATCGGATCGGGGAAAAGTACCGTTGGTAAAATATTAGAGTCTTATGGTATGCCTTTGTATAACTCTGATCTGCGTGCTAGACAAATTATGAATGAATCTCCAGAAATTATTAGGAGTTTAAAGAAGTGGTATGGAGAGGAAATTTATGTGAATAACCTTTTAGATAGAAAAAAGTTAGGTGCAGCGGTTTTTGCAGATAGAGAACAACTCACAAGGCTAAATAAATTGGTTCATCCCATTGTATTTAAAGATTTTGATGATTGGGTTTCTGAGCAAAATACAGATTTTATAGTTAAGGAAGCTGCTATTCTTTTAGAAGTGGAATCACATACAGATTGTGATGCTATCATCACCATTTCTGCACCTGAAGAATTAAGGATCAAACGGGTGATGGATAGAGATGATACCACGCGTCAATTGGTATTAGATAGAATGAGCAAGCAATGGACGGATGAAGAAAGGGAAGCTAAATCAGATTACATTCTCCACAATGATGGCAATTTAGCAGATTTAGAAAAACAAGTAAAGAATTTATATATTACTTTAAAAGAAAGATTCACAGATCAATAAATTATGATAAAGAAGAGCTTTTTCAACACCTTAATAGTCCTTATGACATTTTCTATTATTGGGCTCATTACAGTTCAGATTTACTGGTTAAACCAAGCTTTTGAATCTGGGAAAAATGAATTTAATAGTAGAATTTTAAAAGCCTTGGACGAAACCGCAACCACGGTGAATGAAAATGAATTAAATCAATATTATGATTTATTTAATGAGACGCGTAAAACCTTGCAAGAGCAACGGGATTCGCTAGAAGTTATCACCTCACAAATAGAAAGTGATTCTGCCAATGTGAAGTATGTATTTTTGACCCGTTATATGATGGACAAAATTAAACTTCCCGTTTCTGGAATTTATAATGATTCATTGAAGGTAACAGAACTTTATGCATCTGAAAGACGAATCAAACTGCAAAAAGATAGTTCTATCAAGAGTTTCCAGCCTATTCCTGTAAATTTAGAATCAGAGTTTAGAGATGCGAGTTATTCTCTAGAACGTTTTGCTAGATTTGACGCAGGGAATAAACCGATTTCTCATAGGGTGAATATGGAAACTCTAGATTCTATTTTTCAATTAAACCTAGATAAATGGAAGATTGACACACCTTTTGAATTGGCTATTCTAGGCGCAGATTCCAGCACAATTGCCATGGAGTCTAAAAGATATATCAAAGAAGCAAAAAACCATTTCACTCCGCTTTTTAGAGATGACCAGAATCAACCTAGTTATTTCCTTTCTGCATATTTACCAGAGCAGAATAAAGCTATTTTCTCTAATATATCTGCGCTTTTTGGGGTCACGATTCTTTTTACTTTAATTATTTTAGGAATTTATATTGCTTCTATTTATGCCATGATGAGACAGAGAAAAGTTTCTCAAATGAAGACAGATTTCATGAATAATATGACCCATGAGTTCAAAACTCCTATTGCTACGATATCTGTGGCTTCCGATGCGCTTAAAAATAAGTTAATATCCTCTAACCCAGAAAAGGTAGTCCATTATGCAAAATTAATTAAGCAAGAGAATAAGCGAATGAACCATCAAGTAGAGATGGTGCTTAGAATGTCCAAATTAGAAAAAAATCAAATTAGATTAGAGCGATCCAAAACCCACGTGAATGAAATTGTAAAAGAAAGTGTAGAATCTATCCGTTTAATTGTGGAAAATCGTAATGGCACAATCTTTGAAAATATACATGCAGATAGAGATGAGTTGTTAGTAGACCGTTTTCACCTTGGGAATATTGTTTTGAATGTTTTGGAAAACGCCAATAAATATTCCCCTGAAACGCCACAAATAACTGTTGAAACTTACAATGTGAATGATTTTTATGTAATCAAAATTTCCGATGAAGGAATCGGAATGGCTAAAAATGTTGTTGGTAAAATTTTTGATAAATTTTATAGAGAAGAAACAGGAAACATTCACAATGTCAAAGGTCACGGTTTAGGTTTGGCGTATGTTAAGCATGTGATCCATCTACATGGTGGGCAAGTGGACGTAGAAAGTGAAAAAGGAAAAGGCAGCACATTTTATTTGAAAATACCAATAATCTAATTTATAGATACGATGTCAGATATAAAAATATTACTAGTTGAGGATGATCCAAGTTTTGGAACAGTTTTAAAGGATTACCTACAGGTCAATGATTTTGATGTAAATCATGCCATAGACGGTGTAGAAGGTCTGGAGATGTTCCAGAAAGGTAAGTATAATCTAATCATTACAGATGTAATGATGCCTAAAAAGGATGGATTTACGATGGCTAAGGAAATCAAGGCTATCAATCCAGATATCCCCATAATATTTTTGACGGCTAAGAACATGCGAGATGATGTATTAAAGGGTTACCAATTAGGTGCAGATGATTATATTACCAAACCTTTTGATTCTGAGGTGCTTCTTTATAAAATCAAAGCTATTATCCAACGCAATGGAATTAATGAAGAAAAATTCAATCAAGATGAATTCACGATTGGTAATTTCCATTTTAATGCGAAGTTGAGACAATTGAATGTGAATGGCAAAGAGCATAAGCTGTCTCCCAAAGAGAATGAACTACTTAGGATGTTATGCGTTTATAAGAATGATTTGATGCCAAGAGAGATTGCACTTACCAGAATCTGGAATGAGGATAATTATTTTACTTCTAGGAGCATGGATGTATATATAGCAAAACTAAGAAAATATCTAAAAGATGATCCAGATGTGGAAATTGTAAATATACATGGAGAGGGATTCCGTTTGGTAGCAGAAGATGAGGCACCAGAGAATGAATAATAATTTAATATATAAAGCCTTATGATGAGGATTTAAAACTAATTGAAGTCTAAGTAGTCATATCCCAAAGATCTGGCTACTTTAGGTTTTTGCTTCTTTTCCAATAATCAACTAATTTGTTTAAATCAAGATTTAACATGAATCTAATCCTTTTATGATAAGCTCCAAGGGTAGGTTCAAAACCCAAAGAAGATTGGACGGGAAAATACAATTCCACAAATTCCGGAATCAATCTCACCCTAATCCCTGTATCATAAAGAAACTCACCTTTTTGAAATTTATTCTTTAAATATCCAAAATCTGCATAGGCATCTATCATTTTCCAAATTGGAATTTCCCAATTTGTTGTAAATATCAATTGATTAGATTTTTTGTAGAAATTAGATTTAAATCCTCCTTCTGCCAAAACAAATTGTTGACTTAAAATCCCAGCGGTTTCCGATCTGCCAAGCAACGGATAAGAATAAGAATAGTCTGAAAGGCGATCTAGCCCAAAATCAAAATGTTCTGAATAGTTCAAATCATGGCTAATAAAAGCCCCCATAAATAGACGAACACCTATTTTCTGATCTGGTGAAAATTTCCATCTATAATAGTATTCACCAAAGATTTTGCTAAATGTATTAGATACTTGCAGATTCATAAGCCATATTCTTTCATGAATTTTATCTGTATTCCAATAGATATAACCCACATTTAGCAAACCATAATCCTTTAGCTCTTGTTCCTCTAAAGGGTCTGTATCCCGCACCTCCCTGTCTATTTGTTGATAATAGGTATAAACACTTCTGTTTTTGGTAGATCTTGCTTTTTTTGGAAAAACACCCTGTATTCCCAGCCCTATACTTCTATAAGCCAAACCCTCATTATAATGTTTATAACTTCCACGTAAATTGATACTTACCTTGCGAAAGAAATGATTCATGGGGTATATATTCCTCCTCAAAGCGAATTTACCAGTCAGGCTATTCTCTCCCGTAGCATATTGGGGATTAAATTTATAACTCCATTTCTGTGGCAAAATAGTCTTGTTGCTAATAGATAGACCAATTTGTAATTTATCATAATTATTCCATGATAAATCTGGAAATAAAAATATTTGATTATATTCTTTAGAAGGAATATCTGTCACCAAACCAAATCTAGTTTTCCGCCTGAATGAACTACCTAAATGATAGACATCATTCTCTATATCAGAATCTGGTAATTTAATAGAATCATTGATAATCAATTTCTTATAATCAGCATACGGATACCTTATTTCAAAGACCTTCTGATTGTTCTGAATCCATTTTTCATATACTTCATTCTCTGTATAAGCGCTCAATTTAAAAGGGATATTCGTTCTTCCTTTATTTTTAATTCTAACTACTAAAGAATCTTCTTGAACAGCGGCTTTCTCAATCGCCAAATCATACCATTGGATACTCTTTACCATATCCTCAAAAAACCAATCCGTAGGTTTGCTCGCATGCTGGGCCAAATAACTTTTAAAAGCCTGCATATTCAATCTTTCGTGAGAACTATTAATCCAATCTTTTATGATACTATCAAATTCATTTACATTTAAATAAGAAGATAAATACTGAAAAGATAATCCTGTTTTAACCTCACTCACCATTTCATGATTGACATTACTCAAATCATCCAAGGGAGTATTAATTGCTTGATCATAGTTTCCACGCAATATGATTT
Source organism: Flavobacteriaceae bacterium Ap0902 (assembly GCA_009835005.1). Lineage (GTDB taxonomy): Bacteria > Bacteroidota > Bacteroidia > Flavobacteriales > Weeksellaceae > Profundicola. The sequence goes on from WTFG01000009.1 coordinate 68,707, forward strand.
GATAGAGCCACATGCTTCTATCTCTCATTTTCACTTTACTTGCTTGTAAAAGGTTTAAAGGTTTAAAATTCCATATCCGTACATCATCTGGTATATTACCAGCTGCTCGCAATTCTGGTAATTCTTGGTCCAAATATTCTAACAAAAGATAATGTTGCAACCCATTAGAAAGCCAATGATCTGTCTGCATGTTTACTTTGACTTTCCTATTTAAATAAGCATCTGTGAGTTGAGAAATCATCTCCAATTTAATCCTATCTTCTATATCAAATATATGATAGGTTCTATTCAAGATAGGAATCTTGATATCCTGTACCGCGTCAAATTTGTTCTTTCTATAACTCTTCCCAGATACAAATAAAGGTTCATCTATCTTGCCCAATCGGGTATGTAGAAATTTTAATTGTTCGTTGATTATTTTCTGGATGAGCACATTTTCTTCTTCTGGGAACTTCCTATCAATAATCACACTACCGTAAGGCGTATGGAAGATTCTGGTAGCATCTTTTTTCTTGAGCGCTATTTGAAAGAAATCACGATTCTCGGCCATATATACATTCAAATCTTTGCGCTGCAAATCTGTTAAGAGCACATAATCCGTTGGGGCATCAAAGGTTAAGCTATAATTAGTATTATTGGCAGTCAGGGATTCAAAATCTTTGTAATTTTGTTTTAAAACTAGACCATCTAATCTCACCTCTGGTTGAATAAAAAAGTATTTCAATAACAAACTTCCATCCTCTCCTCTCCCATATCCCGTAAATCTCTTGGAAGGTAAATGAATGAAATAATTCGCTTTAATATGAAGTTTTTCCTCCTTGGGCACTGTGATTTCTATCAACTCATTTTCCAAATATTTAAATTTGAGTCTTTGTCCTATTCTACCAGAGGATATTAAATTAAATTGAATATTTTCTATCCAACCTCTATCCTCTAACGCAGCAAAGTATAAATCATCATTTCTTTGTCTTAACTTATTTTTGCTAAGGGTAGTAGTTCTATCTTTATAGGCATTGGCCCATGCATAAAAATAATAAACAGAATCTGTATATTCACGCTGCAAATACATATCCTGTTCTACCCTAAGCAAGGGTGAACTCGCATCATATTGAACGTGATACGATATTGAATCAACTTGCGCATAGCTCACTATGCAAAGCAAACCAAAAATTAAAAACCAGAATCTAATCATATCTATTATCAATATTACGCATAAAACTTTTTTAAATCAATAGAATGGCTTAACTTTTGAAAAAGAAAAACATTTAAATCTATTTAAAGTGAGACTCGTTTATCTATTTTTTATTCTTTTCTTTTTTGTTCAATGTAAAAATAGAGAAGAACGTTCCCATATTAAATTAGAGGAAAGCAAAGCCATTCCGTCTAAAGACACCGCTAGTTGGACAGGTATTTATAAAGGTACTGTCCCTTCTAAAACCAGTGTTGCTATGGATATGCGGTTATCCTTGAAACCGTCTAGCACCTATGACTTAGAAATTACTTATTTAGAGAAAAATCCAAGAAATAATAAAACAGTGGATTATTCTGGAGAAATCGGTTGGGGTACAGATAGTTTGACCATTATATTAAATGAAGTGGACACAATTTCTAACAAATTTAGAGTACGCAAAAATTTTGTAGAATACCTGAATCCAGACGGAACGCCTAATACAGGAGAACTCGCGGAATTCTATATTTTGAACCGTCAAACGCCATAAAAACTTATGAATAAAACAATCTTTTGATTAATTGTACGTTTTATTTGGAGCCATTTAAAAAGGGGTTAATTTTGTCTAAAATTTATATCTAATTATGCAGCAATTTCAAGATTCTTTACAAACACAAAATGTGTTAACAGAAACCACCTCCGTACAGGTTTCTATTTATGATATGATATTATCTGGGGGTGCATTCAGTGTAATTATCATGTCTATTTTGTTTCTTCTATTATTATTGGCTATCTATATTTTTATAGAACGGTATTTGACCATTAGACGGTCATCTCAAACAGATGATGATTTTATAGATAACATTCGTGATTTTGTCCATGACAATAAGATTGAATCTGCTTTAGATTTATGCCGTAGAACCGTTTCCCCAGAAGCAAAAATGATTCAAAAAGGTTTACAAAGAATAGGCAGACCTTTAAAAGAAATTAGCGATGCTATAGAAAACACAGGGAAGCTAGAAGTTTATAAATTAGAAAGAAATATTAATTATTTAGCCACTATTGCAGGAGCAGCACCAATGATTGGATTTCTGGGAACTGTAGTTGGGATGATTATGGCCTTTGCTCAAATTGCCAATACAGAAGGGCAAGTAGACCCCAAATTACTATCTAGTGGCATTTATGTAGCTATGCTCACCACTGCTGCTGGATTGGTAGTGGGTATCTTTGCATATTTATGCTATAATTATTTGGTGATGAAGGTGGACAAAAGTGTACATATTATGGAATCCTCTGTCACAGAATTTTTAGATTTGTTGAACAAACCAGTGATTAAATAATGGATTTAAAAAGCAGAAATAAGATAGATCCTAATTTTAGTATGTCCTCTATGACAGATATTGTATTTCTGTTATTGATATTCTTCTTACTCACTTCTACCATGGTGCCTACGAATGTTTTGGATTTAAAATTACCTAAAGCCAATGGGACATCTGTACAACAAGAGCAAGTAACAGTGAGTATTGATAATAATGGACTATATTATTTAGGAGAAAATCAAATCGGGAGAGCTCAATTAGAAGAAAACCTAAAAGGTCTTTTAAATAATCAGACAGATGCAGCATTTATCTTGCAAGCAGAAGAAGAATCTACAACAGGAGATATTGTATTTGTGATGGATATCGCCAACCGCAATGGTTATAAAATGGTACTTGCCACACAGCCTAAGGACTAATTTATATATGGAAGATTTTAGAGATATAGAAGTTAAGGCAGGGAATCACAGTTTTATCATCACTGTGATAATAGGTTTATTGTCTTTACTTTTATTGCTAGTTACCTTTTCATTCGATATTACAAAAACCCAAGCAGCGCCTATAGAAATTGCTATGAACTTTGGCAATACAGACGTAGGTCAAGGAGAGGAAGAACCTGCTCCTGCAGATGAGCTTCCTGCTTCTGCTGCTAGTGCAGCATCTGTAGAGTCCAAAACAGAAGCGCCCACACCAACAGCGCCAACAAGGCAAGCCGTTACGCAGCATACCGCAGAAAATAGACCAGTAGCCGCTCCTCAAACTACTACCAAACCCAAAACATCTAACAAACCAGAGAACAGACCTACCGAAAGTAAACCAAAGGGAAATCAACGTGCCAATGATGCCTTGAGCAGTATATTAAGTGGAAAAGGACAATCCAATGCAGGTGGGCAAGGAAACGATGGCGTTGCAGGAAATGTAGGAGACCCTAAGGGAAGTGCCAGCCAAGGAATGGGGATTGGAGAGAATTGGAAGTCTACTATTCCAGAACCTCAACAACATAATTGTAGTAGTTCTGGTACCATCGTTGTAGAAATTATTGTAAATAGTTCTGGGGGAATTAAATCTGTTACCCCTGGTGTAAGGGGATCTACTTCTGCAGACCCTTGTTTAAAAACACGCGCTAGAGAGCTTGTTATGCAATACGTACGCGCCTACCCTGGTGCAGATGGTAGAAAGGGATTATACCGCGTTAATTTACGATAATCAACCATGAATTATAATCAAACCATTCATTGGCTTTTTGAGCGACTACCTATGTATCAAAGACAGGGAAAAGCGGCGTATAAAGCCAATTTAGACAACATCATCAACTTTTGTGCTTATTTGGGTAATCCACAAGACCAGTTTAAATCCATTCATGTGGCTGGCACTAATGGGAAAGGCAGCACCTCTCACATGATAGCCTCTATTTTACAAGAAGCAGGATACAAAACTGGACTTCACACCTCACCTCATCTCAAAGACTTTAGAGAAAGAACCAGAATTAATGGGACAATGATGGAAGAGACTTTTGTGATTGAATTTATAGAAAAACATAAAGCCTTTATAGAAAATTTATCTGTCTCATTCTTTGAAGTTACAGTAGCCATGGCGTTTGAATATTTCGCCACACAGCAAGTGGATATGGCTATCATAGAAACTGGTCTTGGAGGTAGATTAGATTCTACCAATATTATACATCCAGAAGTTTCTATTATTACCAATATTGGACTAGATCACACAGCTATTCTAGGGGATGATATCCCAGCCATAGCCAAAGAAAAGGCAGGGATTATGAAAGAGCATACAGCCGTTGTGATCGGCGAGTCAACAATCCAAACTAAACCCATATTCCTAGCGTTTGCGAAAAATAAACATGCTCCTATATACTTTGCAGAAGAAATGACTTTACCTACATACACAACAGATTTAAAAGGTATATATCAAGCCAAAAATGCAATAACTGCCCAAAGCACCGCAAGGGTATTAAAAAACAAAGGTTGGGAAATTTCAGAAACGCATATTCAAGACGGGCTCAATCATGTTGTAGCCAATACAGGGTTAAGGGGGAGATGGGAAGTTCTACAAAGTAAACCATTCATTGTTGCAGATACGGCACACAATGCAGAAGGCATTAAACAGATTATTCAGCAAATAAAATCTACTCCATACAATCAATTACATTTGGTACTAGGGTTTGTAAATGACAAGGATGTCTCTAGCATCTTAAAAATGTTTCCCAAGGACGCCATTTATTATTTATCAGAACCAAAAGTTCCAAGGAAATTATCTGTAGAGGATTTAAAAATACTAACGCCACCTGACCTCATAGTTCACTATTTTGACAACATAGAAAATGCCTTATCCCAAGCAAAAAAAGTTGCCAGAGCAGATGATTTTATTTATATTGGAGGCAGCACTTTTGTGGTTGCAGAAGTGATATAGTCTCATATTTTAAGCGCTTTGAATCCATCATAAGCAAGTTATTTAACAAAACCTTGTAAAATATTCTAAAAAAAATTTCGTTTTTTTGTTGTACACCACATTAAATGTAGAAGGATCATGATTGGACGGCTATTATTTAAAACTATATTCACTTGCAGTTTTTTATTAGTTTCTAGCGCTTGGGCAGTAGAAAACATTCCACCTATCTTTGATGTTAAGCCTGTTAAATACAGCAATGCCCCAAGTGGCTTAACTTTTCAAGACACTTTAAAATCACCTTACAAAGAGTTAAAGACAGTTATCAATCAGGTTAATATTGGAGAAACAAACCCTAAATTCAATGGTAGTATTCTAGTGGGCTATCAAGGTAAATTAATTTATGAGAAAGCTTTTGGTGTAGCCAATCGTTCTACAGGACTGGCTAACACGATGTCTACTCCCACCCAGGTAGCCTCTATTACCAAAACTTTTACAGGGACTTCTATTGTTTGGTTGCAGGAAAAAGGATTTTTAAACATAAAGGACAATGTACAGAAATACCTGTGGGAATTCCCGTACAGCCATATTACGATAGAGCATTTATTATCTCACCGTTCTGGTCTAAAAGATTATTTAAAATTTAGTGGCAGATACTGGAATTCATCCCAACCTATGTATAATGAGGAGGTTTTAAATCAATTTAGAGACTATAAATTTGGGTTAAATTTCACGCCAGGTAGTAAATTTGATTATAGCAATTCTAATTATGCCATACTGGCCTTGATTATAGAGCGCGTATCTGGAATGTCTTATAAAAAGTTTATTCATGATTATATATTTGAACCGTTGGATATGCAAAATTCTTTTGTTTATGATCCAGCAGATAAATACCCTTTTCCTTATGCCAGAAGCTACAGGGCTAATTTCTCTAATTGGCAAAATACCCATCAAGACGGGGTTTATGGCGACAAAGGCATTTACACCACCGCAGAAGATCTATACAAATGGGATCAAGCCTTATATAGCAATGATTTCTTATCAGACAAAGCCAAAGAAGACGCTTTCACTCCTCGTAGCCCATGGGAAGTTTCTAAAAACTATGGTCTAGGCTGGCGTTTACGTACTTTCCCGAATGGAGAAAAATATGCCTATCACACGGGTTGGTGGCATGGATATCAAGGGATATTCTCCAGATATATCAAAGATGATTTCACTGTGATTATTCTATCCAATAGATTCATCCACGGGATTTCTAAGAATTCCGAATTAATTTATGAAACCGCATCAACTTACCTGCCGCTTACAGATCTTCATAGCATGCCTGGAACAGACATCCCAGACCCGAATGCAGAAAAAGAAGTGGAAGTAACAGAAGTGATGGATGGGATTACCATAGCTTCTAGATAATCTAATTCTTAGAAGAACAAAATTTAAAATAATTCATAGCTTTGCAAGATTAGCAAAAAACTAGATTTAGAAAAATATGATTTCCTATTTCTTAGAATAATAAACCAATTTCAGCATATTTAAGTGTTTTGGTAATCACCTCACCCATAGAACCAAAATATTAATCTTAGAAGGTCATATTCAAAAATTGTACCCAGGTATGCTAAACTAAAGAGAATTCATTACTTTTGTATTCCAACAAAAGAGTGAATATGGTTTCATACGGCATAAAAGAATTAATTCTAAAAGGTAAGGACGCAGTGCATCAAGAAGTGATTGTTAAAGGGTGGGTACGCTCTTTTAGATCCAATCGTTTCATTGCATTAAATGATGGATCCACTATCCAAAATATTCAAGTAGTTATAGACTATGAGAGCTTAGAAGAAAAAATCTTAAATCAAATTTCTGTAGGTGCCTCTATCAAGGTTAAGGGTGAGGTTGTAGAAAGCCAAGGTCGTGGACAGGAAATAGAAATCCAAGCGAAGAAGATTGAAATCTATGGAGCCGTTAATCCAGAAGAATTACAAGAAACCATCCTACAACCCAAAAAGCATTCCTTAGAAAAATTGCGAGAACAAGCACATTTACGTTTCCGCACCAACACCTTTGGAGCTATCATGCGTGTGCGTCATGCCCTGATGTTTGCTATCCATAAATACTACAATGATCACGGATTCTTCTACATCAATACACCTATCATCACAGGTTCTGATGCAGAAGGGGCAGGCGAAATGTTCAACCTCACCAACTTTGATCTGGACAACCTCCCCTTAGGAGATGATTCCCTTGTAGATTATAAACAAGATTTCTTTGGTAAGAAAACGCACCTCACCGTTTCTGGACAATTAGAAGCAGAGGCTGCTGCTATGGGATTGGGTAAAGTATATACTTTTGGACCAACTTTCCGTGCAGAGAACTCCAACACTTCTAGACACCTTGCAGAGTTTTGGATGATAGAACCAGAAGTCGCATTCAATGATTTGGATGACAATATGGATCTTGCAGAAGACTTCATGAAATATGTCGTCCAATACGCTTTAGACCATTGCCAAGATGATTTAGCCTTCTTGGATGAAAGATTCAACAAGGAACAAAGCCAAAAACCAAAAGATCAGCGTTCAGACCTTGGGTTAATAGAGCGATTAGAATATATTTTAAAGAATAAATTCGTTAGACTTACCTATACAGAGGCTATCGAAATATTAAAAAACTCTAAACCAAATAAAAAAGGTAAATTCAAATATCCTATAGAAGAATGGGGTGCAGATTTACAATCAGAGCATGAGCGTTATTTGGTAGAAAAGCACTTTAAAAGCCCTGTCATTTTATTTGATTATCCTGCAGACATCAAGGCATTCTATATGCGTTTGAACCAGGATAAAAAGACGGTACGTGCGATGGATGTTCTATTCCCAGGAATTGGGGAAATCATAGGAGGCTCTCAAAGAGAAGAGCGATTAGATGTGCTCAAAGAGAAAATGGAGACCATGCATATAGATTCAGAAGAATTGTGGTGGTATATAGACACCCGTAGATTTGGTACTGTACCCCACAGTGGGTTTGGTTTAGGATTAGAGAGATTAGTATTATTTGTAACTGGAATGGGTAACATTAGAGATGTAATACCATTTCCAAGAACGCCTAAAAATGCAGCTTTTTAAGCTGATTGAAATATGTTAAGACAAGAACTACAACAGAAATTACAACAAAAATTATCTCCACAGCAGATTCAGTTGATGAAATTGGTGCAGTTGCCTACCGTTGCGTTTGAGGAGAGAATCAAGCAGGAAATGGAAGAAAATCCAGCATTGGACGATCAGCCAGATTATGATGAGGAAGATGTATTTAGCAATGAGAATGGAGATCTTGAAAACGCTACAGAATTTGATAATGACGTAGAGGATAGGGAAAGAGAACCCATAGAAGAAGTAGATATCAATGTAGATGAGTACTTGAGCGATGATGAATACCCATCATATAAATCATATACAAGTAATTATAGTTCAGACGATGAAGACAAGAAAGTACCTTATGCACAAGGTATTTCATTCTATGATCATTTGATAAGACAACTACACACCTTCAGACTACCTGATAGCAAACTAGAAATTGCAGATTTCCTTATTGGCAATCTAGATGAAGAAGGATATCTGCGACGCGATTTACAAGCTGTCGTAGATGATTTAGCCTTTACCCAAAACATTAGCACCACCGTCAAAGAAGTAGAAGATTTATTGGTAAACTATATCCAAAGACTAGACCCCGTGGGTGTTGGTGCCAGAAGCTTAAAAGAAAGTTTACTCATTCAATTAAAGAATAAAAACCAAACAGAATCGGTAGCTTTAGCCTATGATTTATTAGACAAATCCTTTGATGCCTTTACCAAAAAGCATTACACCAAACTTATGCAAAAGCATAACATCACAGAAGATGAATTGCGAGATGCCATAAGCGAGGTAGAAAGTTTGAATCCAAAACCAGGAAAAGCATTTGGCGGAAACACCAAAATAATAGAGCACATCGTTCCAGATTTCACGATTCGCATTGTCAACGGTGAACTAGAACTTTCTCTGAATGGTAGAAACGTGCCTCAGCTGCATGTTTCCAGACAATATTCAGAAATGTTTGACACCTATAAAAAGACAGACAAAAAGTCCAAAGAACAGAAAAAAGCGGTATTATTTGTAAAACAAAAATTAGACGCCGCCAAATGGTTTATAGATGCAATCAAACAACGACAGAACACCTTAGAAGTCACCATGCGTGCTATCATGGATTATCAAGAGGAATATTTTCTCACTGGGGACGAAAGAGAAATCAAACCCATGATTCTAAAAGACATTGCAGAGATCATCAACATGGATATTTCTACAGTTTCGCGTGTAGCCAATAGCAAATACGTCAACACCCCTTATGGAACATTTTTAATCAAGGATTTGTTTTCTGAGTCCATGACCAATGATGACGGAGAAGAAGTATCCACAAGAGAAATTAAAAAAATTCTAGAAGACATTGTAAATGCAGAAAACAAGCGCAAACCATTAACCGATGAGAAATTAGCCCAAATGCTAAAAGAAAAAGGATATTCCATTGCCAGGAGAACCGTTGCCAAATACAGAGAACAACTCAATATTCCTGTCGCAAGATTAAGAAAAGAAATATAAATTTAAGGAGCAATTTCTAGCTATCCATTCTATTGGATGCTCATAGGCTTACAAAAATAGACATACAAAGAGTTCCACGACTTTACACTTTTGTATGTCTAATTTTGTTTGCGCCTATATCTCACCCAATGCCATTTCTATCTGGGCTAAAAAACTAGCGTGCCTTCCTTATTATCAAATTATCTTGTAATTATTTAAATCATTTCTAAATAATCACGGTTTTATCATAGAATAAATTCATTTTATAATACAAAGTAGGAAATCCGTTGCAAATAATTTAAATTTGTATAGAAGACAAGTTAACTTAAAACCAAACAAGATATGGCTTTTGATATTGACATGATAAAATCTACTTATGCTAATTATAAGCAGAAAGTAGACAAGGCAAGAGAAGTAGTGGGTCGTCCGTTGACTCATACAGAGAAAATTTTATATGCACACTTATGGGATGGTGATGCGGACAAGGAATTTGAAAGAGGTAAATCGTATGTAGATTTCGCCCCAGATAGAATCGCTTGTCAAGATGCCACCGCACAAATGGCATTATTGCAGTTTATGCAAGCAGGCAAACCCCAAGTAGCAGTTCCTACAACCGTCCACTGTGATCACTTGATCCAAGCCAAAGATGGAGCCAGTGAAGATTTACAACATGCGATGGATCAAAGTTCAGAGGTATTTAAATTCCTACAATCAGTTTCCAACAAATATGGGATTGGTTTTTGGAAACCAGGTGCAGGTATTATTCACCAAGTAGTATTGGAAAACTATGCATTCCCAGGCGGAATGATGATTGGTACAGATTCCCATACCGTAAATGCAGGTGGGCTAGGAATGGTAGCCATTGGTGTTGGGGGTGCAGATGCTGTAGATGTAATGGCTGGTATGGCTTGGGAGCTTAAATTTCCTAAACTTATTGGTGTTAAATTAACTGGTAAATTAAGCGGTTGGTCTGCGCCTAAAGATGTAATCTTAAAAGTAGCTGATATCCTTACGGTAAAAGGAGGTACAGGTGCTATTGTAGAATACTTTGGAGAAGGAGCTAAATCTATTTCTTGTACTGGTAAGGGTACAATCTGTAATATGGGTGCAGAGATTGGTGCTACTACTTCTACTTTTGGGTATGATGAGAGCATGGAGAGATACCTAAGAGCCACAGAGAGAGCAGATGTTGCTGATGCTGCCAATGAAATCAAAGATTATCTAACTGCCGATCCAGAAGTTTATGCAGAACCAGAAAAATATTTTGATCAATTGATTGAAATTAACTTAGATGAATTAAAGCCACACATCAACGGACCTTTTACACCAGATTTAGCGACAGTTACTGGAGAAGACATGACTAAAAAAGCCAAAGAGAATGAATGGCCATTAGAAGTGGAATGGGGATTAATTGGATCATGTACCAACTCTTCTTATGAAGATTTGACCAGAGCAGCGTCGATTGCAAAACAAGCCTTGGACAAAAAATTAAAACCAAAAGCAGACTTTGGTATTAATCCAGGATCAGAGCAAATTCGCTTTACAGCAGAACGCGATGGATTATTACAACAATTTGAGGATTTAGGAGCTACAATATTCACCAATGCTTGTGGACCATGTATTGGACAATGGGCTAGATATAAAGACCCTAAAAATGCACCTAAGAACTCTATTATTCACTCTTTTAATAGAAACTTCGCCAAACGTGCAGATGGAAACCCCAATACACACGCTTTTGTTGCATCCCCAGAAATGGTAGCAGCTATTGCAATATCTGGTAGATTAGATTTTGACCCAACCAGAGATAAATTGATCAATGCAGACGGAGAAGAAGTAATGTTAGACGAACCAAGTGGAATGGAACTTCCAGAAAAAGGTTTTGATGTAGAAGATGCAGGATACCAAGAACCAGTAGAAGATGGATCCAAAGTAGACATCATAGTGGCAGAGGATTCTGATAGATTACAACTACTAGAGCCATTTGAACCTATTGGAACAGAAGTACACGATGCGAAATTATTGATCAAAGCTTATGGTAAATGTACCACAGACCATATCTCTATGGCAGGTCCATGGTTGCGATACAGAGGTCATCTAGACAATATATCCAACAACCTTTTGATTGGTGCAGTAAATGCTTATAACATGAAGACTAACTTCGTGAAGAATCAACTGGACGGTGAATATGGTCCTGTGCCAGATACCGCTCGTGCTTATAAAGCGGCAGGTGTACCTTCTGTAGTCGTTGGAGATCACAACTATGGTGAAGGATCTTCTCGTGAGCATGCAGCGATGGAGCCAAGACATTTAGGTGTTGTAGCTGTAATCGTGAAATCATTTGCACGTATTCATGAGACTAACCTCAAGAAGCAAGGAATGCTTGGTTTAACGTTTGCTAATGAAGCTGATTATGATTTAATCCAAGAAGATGATACTTTTGACTTCATAGATTTAGATCAGTTTGCACCAGACAAACAATTAACGGTAGAAGTTACCCATAAAGATGGCTCTAAAGACACCATTAAATTAAATCATACGTATAACCAAAGTCAAATTGACTGGTATAATGAAGGTTCTGCACTTAACTTAATTAAAAAGCAAAACGCTCAATAATTAAATTAATACCAATGTAATTTTATAAATCCTGCGTGCAATCGCAGGATTTTTTTTATTTAAATTTCAATACTTTTAATTTCTACAATTTTAATTTCAACCCACCCAGAGTTAATCCCATCCAATATATCGAACATTTTAAAAATAACCCTATCTACATATCTTTTTGTTAAAAATTAATATTGTACATTGTGATTAAATTAACAAATTTATCATTAAAATACGATTACAATGAAAAACCTTTATGCTCTGCTTTTCCTTATGGCTCTTTCATTGCAAGGATATGCTCAAATTAATTTTGAAAAAGGATATTACGTCAACAATGCGAACCAACGAATAGATGGTTTTATTGAAAATAGAGATTGGAGAAACAATCCAAACTCGATTGAATTTAAATCTTCATTAGACAATGCATCTATTCAAACTTTAACCCCAGATGTAGTAAAAGCATTTAATATAGATAATAAAGTTAAATACATAGGGACAGAAGTTGATATTGATAGGTCTAGCAGTATAGCCAGTAAATTAGATTATAGAAAAGACCCCGTTTTCCAAAAAGAGACCTTGTTTCTAAAAATTTTGATAGAGAGAGACGCCAATTTATATGAATACAGAGAAGGGAACTTGTTAAGATATTTTTATAAAACAAGTGATTCTAGTATAAAACAATTGGTATATAAACCATATGAATCTAATCCTAATATTGTTTCTATAAACAATGCATATAAAAAGCAAATCTGGAATAATCTTAAATGCTCTCATATCCCCAAGGACAAAATAGAAAACTTGGATTATAACCAAAAGGATTTAACGGATTATTTTATATTATATAATAATTGTAATCAATCAGGAAATGTAGATTTTGCAACAGAAACTAAAAAAGGAGAATTTAATCTAACGGTAAGACCTAGAGTTAACATCAGTTCAATGGATTTCAAGCCAGGAACAGGGAAAAGTGGTGAAAGTAAAATAGATAGCCATTTAAGTTTTGGATTGGGCGTAGAATTAGAATATATATTCCCTTTTAATAGAAACAAATGGGCTCTCTTTATGGATCCCAATTACCAATCCTTCAAAGCAGATTCAGAAGATTCCGAAGGAAATACTGCATATAACACTTCCAAAGCAGATTACAGTTCTATAGAGGTTCCTATTGGCGTAAGGCATTATCTATTTTTAAATGAGGATTCTAAGTTTTTCGCAGACGCCAGTATCAATTTAGATTTCGCATTGGACTCTAAATTAACTTATAGAAGCGGACTAGAATTACCGATTGAATACAATACACTTGTCACCAATTTTGGATTTGGCGTAGGTTATAAATATGTAGATAAATATTCTGTAGAATTAAAGTATCAATCTGGGAGAGATGTTCTTGGGGAATACATAAGTTGGAACTCCAATTACAAGACAATTTCTGTAATTTTGGGCTATTCCATTTTTTAAATACACACAAATCAAAACATGTAGCGGTCTCAAAACCTTAAAAACCAGTCATTCTGAACTTGATTCAGAATCTTATTAAATTGATAACCAGTTTATTATGAGACCCTGAAATAAATTCAGGGTGACAAAAACGAGGTTTTGAGACGGCTACTTTTAGTTTTAACCTCCAATTAATTTAAAAGAGTTCTTAAATTTAGCCTATGAAAATATCTTTTAAAGACGATTATAGCGAGGGCTGTCATCCGAATATTCTCCAAAGGATGACAGAAACTAATCTTATCCAAACGGCAGAAGGCAACTATGGAGAAGATAGATTTACTGCTAATGCCAAAAAATTAATTCACAAACACCTTCAAAACCCAGAGAGTGAGATTCATTTAGTTTCTGGTGGTACGCAAGCCAATTTATTAGTGGTTTCTGCCATGCTCCGCCCCCATGAAGCTGTAATTGCTGTAAATTATGGGCATATCGCAACGCATGAGACAGGTGCTATAGAAGCGACAGGACACAAAGTAATTACTGTAGACACAAAAGATGGCAAAATTCAAGTGCCTCAAATAGAAGAGGTTTTAAAAGAACATTATTTTGAACACATGGTGTTGCCCAGAATGGTCTATATCTCTAACACCACAGAACTAGGCACCCTTTATACCAAAAAAGAGTTAGTAGAATTAAGAGCGTTTTGTGACCAAAATAATTTACTTCTCTTTATGGATGGCGCCAGATTAGGCAGTGCTCTAACCTCATCTGCCAATGATATAACCTTAAAGGATTTAGCCCAGTTAACAGACGTCTTTTATATAGGTGGCACCAAAAATGGCGCATTACTGGGAGAAGCTATTGTTATTAATAACCCTCTGCTACAACCCTACTTCCGCTATCATGCTAAGCAAAAGGGAGCCCTCTTAGCCAAAGGTAGATTGTTAGGAATTCAATTTGAAGTTTTGTTCACGGACGGTTTATTTTTTGAAATAGGTCTAGCCATGAATGAAAAGGCCATGAAACTTGCAGCAGGTATCAAAGAAAAAGGATATTCATTTTGGCTCCCTCCTACCACTAATCAAATTTTTCCGATTTTTGAAAACAAGATCATCGCAGAATTAGAAAAAGATTATATTTTTCATCGTTGGGCCAAAATCAATGACAATCAAACCGCTATAAGACTCGTTACTTCATGGGCAACCCCAGAAGAAAACATGGTAAACTTCTTAAAGAAAATATAAATTGTATTTTTATAAGGTTTTAAAAATTACACTATGCAGACAAACACCACTACACCCCCTAAACCAACAATTACCAAAACAATTTGGGGACAGTTTTTCCCTCTTATATCTGTATTTTTCTTTTGGGGATTTGTTGCTGCGAGCAATGATATTCTGATTCCAGTGTTTAAGAAGGAATTTGATTTAACCAATTTCCAAAGTCAATGGGTGGCCTCTGCCTTTTATATTGCCTATACCATTGGTTCACTCATTTATATGGGAATTTCTAAAATAAGAGGTAAAGATATCATCAATCTAATCGGGTATAAAAATGCACTCATTATAGGTTTAGTAATTTCTGCTCTAGGGACGCTTTTATTTATCCCAGCAGCCAATACAAGGTCTTTCCCACTTATGCTGGGCGGGTTGTTTGTAGTAGGCTTAGGGTTTTCTTTACAACAAACCGTAGCCAACCCCTTGGCTATCCTCATGGGGCCTAAAAAAACAGGATCTCAAAGATTGACTTTGGCAGGAGGTATCAATAATCTAGGTACCACAATTGGACCCCTAATTGTAACGTATGCCATCTTTGGTAGTGTGCTTTCTGGTAACGAGACAGCAAGTATAGAGAGTGTAAAAACGCCTTATTTATATTTGGGAGGAGCGTTCTTACTTGTAGCATTGATATTAAAATTTACCAATTTACCAGACAAAGAAGAGACAGAGATTGTAGAAGAAGAAAACGAGGGATTAAAAACGGCAACACGTTCTTCTGCGCTCAAATATCCCCAATTGGTATTAGGTATGATTGGTATCTTTGTGTATGTGGGCGTGGAAGTTGCTACTGCAGCTAATTTACCTGCCTATATGGAAACTACCATGGGCTTCCATACCAAAGATGTAGCGCCATATGTTTCGCTTTATTGGGCAAGTTTAATGATTGGTAGATGGTCTGGTGCAGTAGAGGCATTTAACCCTTCTACTGGGTTATTAAAGTTTTTGAAATTCTTGGCGCCTTATTTGGCTTTTGGCGTTTTCTTAGTTGTCAACGCTATTTCTAATCATGATTTGAGTCCTTTCTTCACTTATGCGTTTGTAATTCTTGTACTCATTTTTGCAGATATGTTGAGTAAAGGAGACCCTATCCGTATGCTCATGATCTTTAGTGGGCTGGGGGTTGTTGCCTTGCTTATTGGGATTTTTACCACGGGGATGGTGAGTATTTATGCCATTACCAGTGTTGGTCTTTTCTGTAGTACGCTTTGGCCTTGCATCTTTACCATTGCGGTGGCTGGGCTTGGAAAACACACCAATGAAGGTAGTAGTTATCTAATTATGATGATTTGTGGGGGTGGTATTATATCTGCCTTGCAAGGTTATATTGGAGATGTGGTGAGTATTAATATGAGTTATTTTATGGGGGTAGTTTGTTTCTCTTACCTTATGTTCTATGCTTTTAGTTCTAGACCTATTTTGAAAAAACAAGGTATTGATTTTAATGAATTAGAGGTGTAATTGCGGCTAGGATTGGAGCAAGTAGCCCGCAAGACAAGACCTACTTTTACAAAACAAGGAAAGCCCGAGTGAAATGGATGTGGAACTCCGAGCTTTCTTTGTTTTGTGTAGGGATTGGTGCGGACTACTGCAGAAAGCCTTTTAACCGCCCAAATAATCCGTATAAAAATGAATTTGTTCAAAAATCTTTGTCCTAAATAATAAAACCTTATTTTTGCACCAAATTTAGTTCTTTATGTTAGGGAGAAGACAGTTACGAGCCAAGGCAATGCAAGCGTTATATGCATATTATCGGGGGAATCATGATATGCGATTGGTAGAAAATAATATGTTGAAGGGTATTAGAGATGTAGAAGATTTATACTTCGTATTATTAACGCTGCTCATTGCTGTGAGAGACGAAGCCGAAAAGAAAATAGAGGTGGGATTAGCCAAAAACTTCCCCACAGAAGAGGAAAAAAAACCTAACAGAAAATTCATCCATAATCCCATCTTTGATATCCTAGAAAGCAAGGAAGACCTAAAGGATTTTAGCGAGAGGAACAAACAATTAAATTGGACGGTAGAGGGTATATATCCTTCTAAAATTCTAAAAGCATTTACAGAGGGTAAAACTTATAAATCTTATTTAAAGTCTGAGGAAAATTCTTTTGAGGATCATAAAAGAATTGTTTTGCATCTATTTATTAATTATATTGCTGGAAATGAGGAGGTGGAAAGTTTCCTTGAGGATTATAATATCAATTGGGCAGATGATCTGCATATCGCCAATACAATGGTGGTGAATACGTTGAAAACTTTTAAGGAAGATGGTTTAAACAACCTATTCACGCTTCTTTTGGATGAGGAACATTTAGAATTCACCAAAAATTTATTGAAGAAAGCGATTAACAATGAACAAGAGTTGGTAGCACTTATTGATGAGAAGGCTCAAAATTGGGACTTTGAACGTATTGCACTTATAGATAGATTAATCCTGCAAATGGCATTGACGGAGTTCTTGTATTTCCCTAGTATTCCTCCTAAGGTTACAATTAATGAATACGTGGAGATGTCTAAGAGTTATTCTACCCCAAAAAGTAAAACATTCGTGAATGGTATCTTGGATAAAACCCTGAAGGATCTACAAGAGGAAGGGAAAATCCGAAAGAGTGCTAGAGGAATGATGTAATTTATTAACTTTGTGAATATAAAAGGAATATTATGAAAATAGTTAAATTAACATTTATAGCATTGGTTGCTTCTTTAGCAATCTCTTGCGATCAGAAAAGTGAAGCTACTGATGCAGCTACTGTACAAGACACAAGCGTAGTGACAGAAGATGGCGTGGATCATACAGACCATGCGCATACGATGGCAGAGAATCAAATGCCAGCTGTTAGCCCAGAGGAGGCTCCTGTCATGGCTCTAGAAGAAGACGTCTATGATTATGGAGATGTACAAGCAGGTAGTAAGACAGAGAGAGTGATTGAATTTACGAATACAGGTAAAACACCTTTGTTGATACAAAGTGCAAGCGCCACTTGTGGCTGTACAGTACCAGAATATTCTAAAGAACCCGTAGCGCCAGGAGAGAAAGGACAACTAACGGTATCTTTCTCTGCACCTCCAATGAATGGACTACAGACAAAAACAGTTACCTTGAATACCAACACCGCAAAGAAAATAGAGACTTTTAGAATCAAAGCCAATGTGGTGGGTGGTAATGATAGAAGTGCGCAACCAGGAGCTCCAGCACCTAGTTTGCCTCAACCAAACTTAGGCAACGTAAATTAATAATTAAGATAAGAGTATGATGGGAGGTGATAGTATGATGACTTTTGTATTTTTTGGATTGATGTTCGTAGTGATGTATTTCTTCATGATTCGTCCACAAATGCAAAGACAGAAAAAGGAAAAGGCTTTTCAAGAAAGTTTAAAAGTAGGAGACCGCATTGTGACGACTTCTGGAATTCATGGCAAGGTGTCAGAGATATCAGAAGGTGTAGTGACGATAGAAACCAATGCTGGAAAAATCAGATTTGAGAAATCAGCAGTTTCACAGGAACTTACTAATGTGAGATACGGTAAAAAGGAAAAGTAATTCCCTTTTAATTATAATAGAAAATCCGAGAAATCTAAAATGACTTCTCGGATTTTTTTGATGTATAAGAATTGTTTAATCAAATCCATTGGGGTGAAATTGTTTTACCTCATCTATATCTTCCTCTACTCTTTCTGTCAATTCTTTGCTGTAATCGGTCATAACCAATCCTACTTTGTCATCAAAACTGCCCACGATTCTAGCCGCTAATAAACCAGCATTTTTAGCTGCATCTAGTGCTACGGTGGCTACAGGGATTCCATTGGGCATTTGTAAAATACTCAAAATACTATCCCATCCATCTATAGAGTTACTTGATTTAATAGGCACTCCAATCACAGGAAGAGAGGTCATAGCGGCTACCATGCCTGGCAAATGCGCTGCACCGCCTGCTCCAGCGATTATTACTTTAATCCCTCTTTCCTTTGCCCCTTTGGCATATTCAAACATCCTATCGGGTGTTCTATGGGCAGAGATTAAGGTAAGTTCATAGGATATCCCTAAATGTTGTAAAATTTCTTCTGCATCTTTCATAATGGGCAAATCACTTTTACTCCCCATAATAATGCTTATGATTGGCTTGTCTACGTGCATAATTGGTTCTATTTTCTGACTTAAAAGTACTAATTTAAAACGATATTCAAAAGGTACAAATTTTAGATCCAATCATCTGTAAATAAATCACTAAATTTGCCATCTCAAAAATCACAAAATATGAAATGTGGAATCGTAGGATTACCCAATGTTGGTAAATCAACATTATTCAATAGTTTATCTAGTGCCAAAGCCCAATCTGCCAATTACCCGTTCTGTACCATAGAACCCAATGTAGGCGTGGTGCAAGTACCAGACACCAGATTACCAATCTTAGAAAAATATGTGAACCCAGAACGTGTTGTCCCAGCCAACGTAGAGATAGTAGACATTGCGGGTCTTGTAAAGGGGGCAAGTAAAGGAGAAGGTCTAGGGAATAAATTCTTGGCTAATATTAGAGAATGTCAAGCCATTATACATGTATTGCGTTGTTTTGAAAATGATAATATCACACACGTAGAGGGAAGTGTAGACCCTATTCGTGATAAAGATATTATAGACACAGAACTTCAATTTAAAGATCTAGAAACTGTTGAGGCTAGATTAGAAAAAATTAAAAGACAAGTAAAAACAGGAGACAAAGAAGCGAAAGCTGCACAAGATGTGTATCAAAGAACGCTAGACCACCTGGAGGAAGGTAAAAATACCAGACAACTGGAATGGAGCGACGCAGAACAAGTGATTTTTGATGAATTACATTTATTGACCGCCAAACCTGTGCTTTATGTGTGTAATGTAGATGAGGCTTCCATCAAAACTGGCAATCAGTATGTAGAAGATGTAAAAGAAAATGTAAAAGATGAAAATGCGTTAGTAATCATGTTGGCTGCTCAAGTGGAAGCCGATATCATGGAAATGGAAACGTATGAAGATCGCAAAATGTTCTTGGATGAGTTGGGATTAGATGAGCCTGGGGTGAATAAATTGATTAGAACTGCTTATAAACTTTTAAATCTGCAGACTTATTTTACGGCTGGTGTTAAAGAAGTACGTGCTTGGACCATCCATAAAGGAGATACAGCACCGCAAGCGGCGGGTGTGATCCACTCTGATTTTGAAAAAGGGTTTATCCGTGCAGAGGTGATTCATTTTGATGATTATGAAAAATATGGGTCTGAGGCAAAAGCCAGAGAAGCAGGTAAATTAAGTATAGAAGGAAAAGATTATGTAGTGCAAGATGGTGATGTGATGCACTTTAGATTTAATGTGTAATCCACTCTTATCTGATATTTATTCAAATAATTAAAACTTAAATATAGAAATATGTCTGAAACAGTTGTTCCATGCCCAAAATGTGGCTCTGAGTTTACTTACGAGAATCCACCTCTTATGGCATGTACCCAATGCTTTTATGAGTGGAATCCAGAAGAATTAGCCAAAGAGAAGGAGAATGCCAATAAAACATTTGATATCAATGGTAATGAATTACATGATGGTGATGATGTGATTGTAATGAAGGATCTTCCTGTAAAAGGAATGCCCAAACCTGTAAAAGCAGGAACTAAAGTGAAAAATATACGTCTAGTAGACGGCGACCATGATATTGATTGTAAAATTGATGGTTTTGGAAAAATGGGATTGAAGTCTGAATTTGTGAAAAAGGCTTAGGGCACATTTTTTGTTTTTATTCAGATAGAAACTTATCAATTAAGGTTGGTTATGATATTTGAGATTTTGTTCTTAAATTGAAATGACTAACCTTTTTTCAATCTATTTTTAAGTTTTATAAACAAAAAACCATGGATATTCAAAATATATTAAACACGCAACGCGAATTTTTTCTTACCAATGCTACCAAAGATATCTCTTTTAGAAAAGCACAATTGATTAAATTAAAAGAAGTACTTAAATCTAATGAAGATCTGCTCTATGAAGCCATTCATAAGGATTTTGGTAAGTCTAAATTTGATACCTATACCACAGAAATTTCGCTTATCTATAGCGATATCGATTACTATATCAAGAATATTGAATATCTGGCAAGACCAGAAAGTGTACCGACTAATTTAGTGAACCAAGTGGGATTTAGCAGTATATACCCAGAGCCTTTAGGTTCTTCCTTGATTATTGGTGCATGGAATTACCCGTTCTATCTATCCCTAATGCCTCTAGTGGCTGCCATGGCTGCAGGAAACACCGTCATTTTAAAACCAAGTGAGGTGGCAGAACATACCATGCATACAATGCAACAAGTATTGAATGATAATTTTGATGCTTCTTATCTATATTGTGCCATTGGTGGTGTGCCAGAGACTACAGAGATTCTAAAACTGAATTTTGATAAAATTTTCTTTACGGGTAGCCCACGTGTTGGTAAAATTGTATATGAGGCTGCCGCCAAGAATTTAACGCCTGTGACCTTAGAACTTGGCGGGAAATCACCGGCCATCATCAGTGAAAACGCCAATCTAAAAGTGGCTGCAAAGCGAGTAGTCTGGGGTAAATTCCTGAATGCTGGCCAAACCTGTGTGGCGCCCGATTATGTATATGTAGATAAAAAGGTGAAAGAAACATTCTTGAATCATGTGACTTCATATCTAAAGAAATTTGACTATAAAGAAGATAGTGAACATTACACCAAAATCATTAATCAGAAACACTTTGAAAGGCTTACAGCGTTTATAGAAAAAGATAAGATTGTTTTTGGTGGGAATTCCAACGAAAAAGAACTTTACATTCAACCTACTGTAATGGATCAGATGACTTGGGATGATGAGGTGATGCAAGAAGAAATTTTTGGTCCTATCTTGCCTATTCTCACTTTTGGCACACTAGACGAAGCCTATAGAGCCATTAAATCAAAGCCAAAACCATTGGCTGCTTATATGTTTACCAATAATCGCCAAGAAAAAGAGAAATTCACAGAAGAACTATCTTTTGGTGGTGGTTGCATCAATGATACTGTAATGCATTTGAGTAATGAATATTTGCCTTTTGGTGGGGTTGGAAACTCTGGAATCGGTCACTACCACGGTAAGCATGGTTTCTTGGCATTTTCTCATCAAAAAAGTATATTACACCGTGCCACTTGGGCAGAACCTAACTTAAAATACCCGCCCTACTCAGAAGAAAAATTAAGTTGGGTGAAGAAAGTTATAGAAGGAATTTTTAAATAAACCTTCCTTATTCTAAACTAGAAATACCACTTGATTAAATTGATCATGTGGTATTTTTCTATTAAAACCTATTTAAATCTAAAATTATAAATTATAATATCGATCTGCCATCGGTTGATGATGATCCTTGATCAACCTACTCATATACGGCCCCACAAAAATCTGATCTGGATCTAATCGTTCTCTGATTTCCATAAAATCATGCCACTTGGGATATACTTTCTCAAAATGCGCAGCCTCTAGGTTATGCATCTTACCCCAATGCGGACGCACTTCATACTTTTTGGCAATCTCTTGCATATCATAGAAATACGCTGGCACATGATTCTTCCAATACGTATGGAATGCTAAATAGACCGCATCCCGTTGATAGGTAGGGCTTAGCCAAATATCATCTGCCTTCACCCACCGAATTTCCACAGGGAACACCACAGGATATTGTTTCTCATTGATCATGTTGCTCACTTCTGTAAAGAACGCCTCAAAATGTTCTGCTGGTACATTCAATTCCATTTCTTTGAAACGCACCATGCGTTCTGTAGCCAAAATTTTGTTGTAATCATTGATTCGGATATCATTCCCCACAAATTTAGTCATCAACTGATTTACCTTCTTGGCATTCAAATTCCAACGGTAGGAAAGATTACACACAGCATTCAGCGCATAATTCTCTATGATATGTTGATTGATAAAATTCTTCCATTGCGGGTCATCCACAGGTTCATCGGTAACACTCATCTTTTTCATCATGGCCTTCTTTGTCATCGGAAACCAGAAAAACTCTAAATTTCTATGATTTTGAAGCATGGTTGGGATCTGAGGTAAAATCTCAAAGAAATTGACTAAACTTTTCTCTACCTTTAATTTATAAGCATCTACCAATTGCAACCTCACCTTAACGATAACCCCAAACAAACCCAGGGCTACACGCCCTGCCTCAAAGATTTTTGGGTTTTTATCTTTAGAACATTCCAGCAATTCCCCATCGGCAGTTACCACCCAAAAAGCGACAATTTGATGAGAAATCCCGTTCAGGTTAATTCCCGTTCCGTGCGTTCCTGTACTGGTAGCACCTGCCAAAGTTTGCAAATCAAAATCACCTAAATTCTCTTGAGCCAAACCATGTTCCAAACATAATTCTCCTGCTCGCCTCACGGTGGTTCCTGCCCAAAAAGTAATCTGCTTTTGCTCTTTATGCACTTCTACAATGCCCGTCATGGCATCAATAGATAATAAAATATCTTTGGTCTCACATACCCTGCTAAATGAGTGCCCAGAACCCGCAACACGCAACTTCCGTCCTTCTTCTTTAGCCATCAAAACAGCCTCTTTCACCTCCTCTATGGTTTTGGCTTCGATATAATTTTTAGGCTCAAATTTCACAGTTTCAGACCAATTCTTCCAGATCATGGTATTTAATTTTAAGGTACTTATACTTGAATATACTTATAAAAAGCATTGACCATCTCCTCTATAAGTGGTCACGGTATCTACTAATTTTCCCCCAGAAAATAGTTTTAGTTCTTTGAATCTTTCGCATAACTCACCAGCCTTTGCATGGCGAAAAACCGCAAAATTGGTTTGATTTAAATCCACCAGTTCTTTTACTTGAATCGGTGTTTGCACTTCTCCGCACCCCTCTTCTTTCACCAATTTCCCTTTGGGATACACTAATAATGGTTGTTTATCTATCCCAATTTTTCCAGAAGCGATATACCCACCACCCAGGGCTGTATAATAATTGGATTGAGGATTACGGCATAACTCTAATACAAAACCTGCGGCTGGTTGGTGATTAAAGTTATGAAATCCATCAAAATACCAAGGTTGATATAAACCAGATCCAAAAGTGACTTCTGTCACCACCTCATCCTGTGATACAATTTCTATACTTCCTGTACCCCCAGCGTTAAAGTAATCGAGCGTAAACCATTCTGATTTGATTAAATCTAATACCTTTCTACGTTGTTTTTCTATTTCGGGTAAAGATTTTCTCTTTAAAAACCTTAAAATAGGATTCAATACATTGCCTTTTCTGCTATCTGCTACCCCAGCAATTTGCGCATCATACGTCATTACGCCCTTTAATGCCAAACCAGGATATTTCTTTAATTCTGTAAGAAAATGCTTTACATCCTCTACGCTATGAATTGATGAGCGATACACTCCAAAATGAACCCCCATAAAATCCATGGACACATCTACATCCATAGAAAGCAGCATGGTCATATCATATTTCTCTGCATAAGATTGCAGTTTCTGCAAATGATAAGAAGTATCTACTGTTAAATAAATCTTTTTACCCCTGTTTAAGGCATCTGCCAATCGTTCCATCCCTGTTTCTTGCACACTTGGATAGGCCACCATTAAATCATCAAATCCTAAACTTTCTAAATACAAAGCCTCTGAAAGCGTAAAACACATCCAACGCTCTATTTTCCCTAAATCTCTAGCACGCTCTAGCATAGCCACGGAGCGTACAGATTTAGTCGCTAATCGGACAGGCTTATTACCAGTTCTTTGTAATAATTGCTTTAAGTTATAATCAAAAGCATCTAAATCCACGAAAGCAAACGGCTTGGGCAACTTGTAGAATTCAGAATAATATGTTGAAAAGTGATATTCCATATAAATATGTTGAAAATATATAAATATTTTTAAACATATACAATGAATGCGTCGGATATTTTAATAAATAAATTTAAATACATCTAAAGCCAGTCTGTTGAATTAATCATAAAAGTAGGTAGTGAAAGGCTAGTTTAAATTTTATAACTACCCTATTCATTTAAATTTTATTAAATTTAGTCTTTGCTAATTTTAAGATTTATTTAAATGATATGAAGAAGACTGTCTATTCTTTAATTTTAAGTGTTGTTTTTAGTTTTATTTGCGCCCAAGAGAACCCATTATGGCTTCGAGATGCTCAAATTTCACCCCAAGGCGATTTAATCGCTTTCACGTATAAAGGAAATATCTATACAGTAAATCCTCTGGGAGGTACAGCACAAGCTATAACAGCATATACTTCTTATGATACCAAGCCCATCTGGTCACCCGACGGAAAAAGAATAGCTTTCTCTTCTAATAGAGAAGGGAGTTTTGATGTGTATGAAGTAAGAAAATTGGGTGGAAATGCCAAACGTCTTACGTTTCATTCAAAAAGTGAATCCCCAGAAGCTTATTTGAATGATTCTACCATATTATTTTCATCCTACATACAGCCTGCAAAGGATAATCAAGCATTTCCCTCTAGTCTTTTTAAACAAATTTATCAAGTACACACCTCTGCAGATAGACCAGAGATGTTTTCAGCTATCACCATGGAGGATATAAATTTAAATGGAAACCAGATATTATACACCGATAAAAAAGGTTATGAGGATCCTTGGAGAAAACACCATACTTCTTCTGTAACGCGTGACATTTGGCATTATAATACACAAACCCAAGATTATAAAAAGCTCACAACTTTTGAGGGGGAAGATAGAAATGCGGTATTTGCACCCGATGGAAATTCTTTTTATTATTTAAGTGAAGAAAATGGAGATTTTAATATTTACCATAACAGTTTGAATGGAGGTCAAGCAAAACAAATCACCAATTTTAAAGACCACCCAGTAAGATTTCTTTCTATCGATAATGCTGGGAATTTAGCGTTCACTTATAATGGTGAGATTTATTATAAGCCCGTAAATCGGGAACCAGCTAAAGTAAATGTCCAAATCATAGCAGATAATTACGAACCAAAAGTAGATTACCAAACCCTAAAAGACGATGCGGTATCTATGTCTGTTTCTCCTAGCGGAAAAGAAATTGCCTTTATTGCCCGAGGAGAGGTATATGTGACTTCAGCAGATTATGCAACTACAAAAAGAATCACCAATACCCCAACCCAAGAACGTTCGGTACATTTCTCACCAGATGGTAAATCGCTTGTATATGCCGCAGAGCGTGATGGGGTATGGAATGTGTTTACCGCTAAAATTAAACGTGAAGAAAATAAGACTTTTGTGTACGCGGCAGCAATTGAAGAAGAACAAATCACTGATACCAACTTACCTTCTTTCCAACCTTTCTTTTCACCAGATGGGGACAAGATTGCCTATTTAGAAAATAGGACAGAAATTCGGGCATATAACCTAAAAACTAAAAAAGATTACAAAGTACTAGATGGTAAATTCAACTATTCCTATAGTGATAATGATCAATGGTATCAGTGGTCTCCAGATAGCCACTGGATTGCGACTAATTATATTGGCATTGGTGGATGGAATAACACAGATGTGGCGGTTGTAAAAGCGGATGGTTCGGGCGAAATCCATAACATTACGGAAAGTGGCTATTCAGAAAATCAAGCAAGATGGGTGCTAGACGGTAATGCAATCCTTTTATTTTCTGATAGAGCTGGTTTTAGAAGTCATGGTAGTTGGGGTGCAGAAGATGATATCTTCCTCGTTTTTTTAAATAATGAAGCCTATGAGAAATTTAATAGAACCAAAGAGGAAAGAGAATTAGATAAGAAAGAAGAAGAGGAGGACGAAAAGGATGATAAAAAAGATGACAAGAAAAAGGATAAAAAGAAGAAGGTTGAGCCTTTAAAACTAAATTTTGATGATTTAGATTACAGAACGGTAAGGCTTACTAGAAATTCTGCAAGGATGGCAGAGGCGGTAATGAATAAAGAGGGAACTACACTTTATTACCTCGCAAGATTTGATAAGGGTTTTGATTTGTATGCTTATGATATCGTAGAAAAGTCAACTAAACAAATCGCAGACGATGTAGGCTATGGTAGCCTGGAATGGAATGATGAAGAGGATACTTTATTTATACTAGCCAATGACCAAATCAAAAAGTTAGAAGATGATGAATTGAAGAATGTGGCTTACGAAGCTCCATTTGAGCATAAAAGTGCAGAGGAACGTACATATATCTTTAATCACGCCTGGAAACAAGTAAAAGATAAGTTTTATGACCCAGACTTGCACGGCGTAGATTGGGAAGCTTACAAAGAAAATTATGCGCGTTTTTTACCGCATATCAATAATAATTTTGACTTTGCAGAAATGCTATCAGAGATGCTAGGAGAATTAAATGCTTCTCATACGGGGGCGCGCTTTTCTTATGATTATGATGGATTACAAACTGCTTCTTTAGGTTTATTTTATGATGAAGATTATAGAGGTAACGGGTTGAAGATCGCAGAAATCATCGCAGGATCACCTTTGAATTATACAGAAGACCGTGTAAAGGAAGGTATGATCATCGAACGCATTGATGGAGAAGAAATCTTAGCCAATCAACCTTATTGGCATCTGCTCGCGGATAAAGCAGGGAAAACGGTAATTCTAAGCATTTACGATCCTCAAACTAAAAAACGTTTTGAAGAAAAAATGAAACCCATCTCTTATGGTAAAGAAAGTGATTTGCTATATGACCGATGGGTGAAGCAAAGAGAAACATTGACTGCAAAATATTCAAACGGAGCAATTGGCTATGTACATGTAAGAGGAATGAATAGTAATAGCTTTAGAGAAGTTTATAAAAACTTATTAGGAAAATACAGAGACAAAAAAGCCGTGGTAGTAGATACCAGATTTAATGGTGGTGGATGGTTGCACGATGATCTCGTAACGCTTTTAGGCGGAAAAGAATACCAGCAATTTACGCCAAGAGGCCGTTATATAGGTAGTGATCCATTTAATAAGTGGACCAAACCATCTGTGGTTTTAATGAGTGAGGGAAATTACTCTAACGCACATGGTTTCCCATGGGTTTATAAAACTTTAGGAATTGGTAAATTAGTTGGTGCGCCAGTTCCTGGAACCATGACGGCTGTCTGGTGGGAACGCCAAATTGATCCAAGCATCGTTTTTGGTATCCCACAAGTTACCGTGACCGATATGCAAGGGGTTCCGATGGAAAACAATCAGCTGGAGCCTGATGTAGAGGTATATAATACGCCAGAATCATTATTGAGCGATGATGATCTGCAACTAAAAAAAGCTGTTGAGGTTTTATTAGATGAAGTAAATTAAACTTTATAAAGCATAAATATAATACAACCGTCCCAATTTGATGTTGAAATTAGGCCGGTTTTATGGTTAAAAAAAGAAATCTTTTATTTCATTGTCTCAATCATAAAATGCATGACCATAAATCCTTAACTTGTCTCCATACAAATTCCCTTATGAAACACGATATAGAAAATAGAGAAGATATAGACCTTTTAATGGAGAAGTTTTATGGCAAGATCCGCAAGGATGATCTTTTAGGCCCCATCTTTAACCATCATATTGCAGAAGATGAATGGCCAGCGCATTTAGTGAAGATTGGTAATTTCTGGGAGACCAATTTATTTGGCATCCCCAAATTTAAAGGCAATCCTACGGCTAAGCATATCAATGTAGATAAAGAAGCTAATTATAGTATTACCCAAAAACACTTTGGGCGATGGCTTATTTTATGGCACCAAACCATAGGAGAACTATTCAAAGGAGAGAAAGCAGACCGAGCTAAAAACGCCGCACGGATGATGGGCACCAAACAGTTTCTCGCTATGTGGTATAACAGACCGGGGAATGAGTGTAAGTTAAATTAATCATAAAATTCTGGCATGATAATTGTGATATATGTAAACATTTAACAAAAAAGTGTTTATTTAACACAATCTAATCTATTAAGATAATACTTTTCAATTTAATAACAAAGTTTTAACATGTGTATTTAGATTAAAAAAATATCATTTTATATTTGCATAAATTATTTATCTATGAAAAAGATTTATATTTATCTCCTTACTATCTGGTGTGCCCAATCATTTGGACAACAGATTCTACAGACCGAGCCCCTTGAACTCATAGAATCCTATACAGGATATTACAATTATACGGTTACAGGTGGTAGTTTGAGGGTTGGAGCTGACGGTACCGCAAATGCTTGCACCATCAAAAGTTCTGACATGACATCTTTAGAAGGAATTCCAGCAGATGCAACCATTAAAAAGGCTTATTTATATTGGGCAGGAAGTGGATCACGAGATTTCGGATCGGGTTATGAGGGGTTTGATAAAGAAGTTACATTAGCAGTAAATGGCACAAATCACACACCTACACCTATACGCCAATATAGAAGTGAATACAGAAATAATGATAGTAATAATAGTTTGCTATATCACTTCTCCTATACTGCAGATATTACAGATATTATTGAAGCAAACA
Organism: Flavobacteriaceae bacterium Ap0902; assembly: GCA_009835005.1. GTDB lineage: Bacteria > Bacteroidota > Bacteroidia > Flavobacteriales > Weeksellaceae > Profundicola. The sequence continues at coordinate 97,978 of WTFG01000009.1, forward strand.
GAAATTCTGATTATACAATTTCAGACTTTGAAGTATCTACTGCTGATAAATATTGTGTTAATGAAAGAGTATTAGCAGGTTGGTCTATTGTTGTTGTTTATAAAGACTTGAATCAAACACGGCAAAAGAAAGTTAATATCTATGAGGGCTTTGACCTTAGCAGTTATAGCCAACATTTTTACAATCTTTCTGGCTTAAATGTACCAGACCAAGCAGAAGGTAAAGTAACAGGAATCTTTTGGGAAGGAGATGAAAAATATGCGGGAGGTGAAAATGGGTACTCTGAAATATTAAGCCTTAACGGAAACCCTCTAACAGATGAGATTAACCCAGGTGGTAACGCTTATAATGGCACAAGAAGTAATTTTGAATTCCCCGCTAGCAACAGTGCAACAGAATATGGAGTAGATATTGACACCTATGATGTAGGTCCCTATTTAAATGAAGGGGATAAAGTTGCAACTTTAGCTGCGGGTACAGGTAGAGATATGATTATCACTAATACCATTGTGATGGCAGCAGACACTTACACACCAGAGATGAATGTAACGAAAACATCTGACTATGAAGAAGCTGGCAAAAGATTGAATATTGGGGATATAATTACTTATACTGTTGAAATGACTAACGACCCAAATGCTCAGGAACCTGCTTACTTAATCAACGTAGAAGACCAACTTCCTGCTGGTGTAGAATATATAGGACCTACGAATAGAGAGTACTATATTAACAATAGTGAAGTGCAATCAAAAACTATCCCATTAACAAAATTCTCTGATGATAATGGAACTAATACTGGAACATTTAGTTTTGATGCCAATGGGCAATATAATTCTCAGATGTTGACGATTCCTGATATCAAAGGAGTGGAGGACTTACAGACTACATCCATTAATTTACAAATCGCGGGTACAACATATAATTGCAATGATTTATATTTAAGGTTTTATGGACCTAGTGGTTTAATTAAGACCTATAACTATAGTGATGTTTGTGCAAGCAATGGTACCATGGGGATAAATGAAACCCTCACATTACAGAATACCCCAACCATTTCTGGCACTCCCGTAGGTAGATATTATCTGCAATGGTATGATGCTAATAATACTGTGAGTGGTATTGATAATTATGGTATCACTTCACAAATATCTATTACTTACGAATATAGAGATCCAAATGCAAGGAAAAAAGTTACAGACACTGTGAATGAAAAAGAAAATATCATTAGACCAAGTGAAAATATAGAAATCTTTCCTGGCGAAACTGTAAAATTCACTATGCAAGCTAGAGTAACAGACCTAAACCCTTTCGAAAAGGTGAACACAGTATCATTTACTGCTGATAATTTTAGCGACGCTCTTACTGCTACTGCAACAGATAAAATGGCTGTGTGTTATAAAGAATCTCCAGACGGAACACCTAGAACAACCCAAGTCGGTATTTCTACATTAAATAGGAATAAAGAAAATTGGTTGGCAGATGATACGCAAAACAAATTAGGAGCCTATCTAGTATTAGAATCTACTAAAAAAGGTTTTGCCATTACGCAACACACCAACCCGACTGAGGTACAAAATCCAGTTGAAGGGATGCTAATTTGGGACAGCACAGAACAATGTTTGAAAATTTATCAAAGCGATGCTATTAGCCGTGCTTGGAGTAATTGCTTACAACAAAGTTGTAACGAGTAAAATCATTAATATCTAAAATTAAAAGAAATGAAAAAATATAGCATATTCATACTACTACCATTCTTATTGGTGACAATGAATGCACAAGTTGGTATTGAAGCCGACACTCCAAAAGGCGGAGAATTGTTATTCTTCCCAGACAATGCAGATGGTGGGATCATTCTACCTAGAGTTGATAAGTCAAATGCTTACGCAGGCTCTACTTTGGGAGGAGAACTTATTTATGATACCGAAACTAACACAGTAGCATTTTATGATGCCAAGACAGGCCAATGGGAATCATTAACTAATGAATACACCAGAGGTGTTCCTGCATACACTTTTACAGAAGGGAATGGTGAAGGTGTAACTATTGATGATAATACAACTACATCTGACACCGACGGCGTACTAAAATTAGTCTCTAAAGAAAAAGCTTTAGCACTACCTAGAGTTCCAGATGTAACTAAACTACCTAGCCCAGAGCCTGGAACCATTTGCTATGATATGAATAGTGATACTTTAGCCATATTTAATGGAGATGAATGGTCTTTTTGGGAATAAACCTATCTTATAATTTATATAATAACATTAATAGTCGCTCCCTTGT